>CBDDTI010000307.1:0-33359 GCA_965233585.1 bacterium | reverse complement strand
GAGCGCGATCCACACCGGAAGGAGTTCGAGCTCGAAAATGGGGTGAGCAGAAACGGACATGAACTTTGACATCCATTGGTCAGGGACTCTTTCGGAAATAAACTCGACTGCAACGCCATCAGGGTTAATCAGCACGGCCCCAATGGAGCCCACCTTTGTGTCTTCCCCCTCACAAGCCCCGTCCGTGAAAATCAGCCAGGTCTGCAGGCTGGTCGCACTTATCCTGGTTGGAGGAGCGCAAATCACTCTCTTCCGCAAAAAATGAATGTGTTGAGCTCGGCCAGATTCAGCCTTTCACTTTTTCGCACTGTTGAAGACATCCTACTCAGATGCCGAAGTGCCTGCTGCGCCACCCTTCCGCCAGCAAAAGTCTCAAACCACTGCAATCTCCCTCTGAGCTTTTCAGCGTCCTTTAAGGACATGACCCCGCTTTGCTCTATGGCTTCCAGTGCTTGACAAAGCTCTTTGACTCTGGTCTCAGTGTGACCTATGGTCACTTGTTTGTCGCCGCTTTCACCAGCCGCTAGGTTTATCTTCACACCTAAAGCGCAAACTTCAGTTCCCCAGGGCACTGCTTTCTTTCCTTCTCTCGCAAAGTCTACGCCCAACAAGCTGAACAGGCTCTCTGCCGACACTGCCGCACTGCTGGAACAAGTTCGCTTTGAAAGCAAGGTGTAGTCATCGAAGAAGGCCGTCCAACATAGTCTCAAACCTCTGAGACCTATGTACCAGATGGCCATTGAAATCCTCAAAAATGAGTTTACTGATCCTATAGCCCCAAATGGTAGGGCATTCAAACCAAGAAATTGCACCTTGTGAAGGTCAGGGTTCCAAAAAGCGATCCTAAGCAATGATCGGTCCGCTGTGCAAACTCCGTCTTGCTTGTATGCATTGCGCAAGTCATAGGTCTTTCCCACGACGCCGTCCATTGCAAATTCACCCAGGTACGTCAAGCACCAAGCGATGTAAGCTGCCATCTCGTCAATGGCATGGATCTTCAGTTTCTCCGTAGACCCACACGTGCTGTTGAAGCCCCCCACCAAGCAGTCATCTATGAGACGTGTTTTCGTCCCTTGCCTCAGTCCGAACCTTTTGGCCAGAACATGGTTTTCAAAATCACAACCTTCATCCAACCAAGCCCATCCTTTGTCAAGCTCCTCCTTTGTCAGTTCCCAAACTTCTGCTGCTAGCTCTTCATCCTGTGATGAAGCCACTTGCTTGGTGATGTTTCTGTTGAGCCCCTTTGCCATGTTACGGACTGCATCCATTGATCTAGCCGGTCTTTTCAAGGAAGAGGGGAAAACATTTGACTTCGGCAGCCACCCTGACAACTTGAAACCATGACAAATTTCATCTACCAGCGTTGTATCCGGATAGCCCAATTCTTGCAGCATTTCTTTCAAAAGCAGCAACCGCTTTCCATGTAGCACCTCTTGTAAATGGGGCTCCAAGCTGCTGTGTAGTTCTTTCTCACTGGCCTCCAACTCCTTACACCGGCTAGTCCAGCGTTTGAGGAAGGTCGCTCGTTCTTTGATGACTTTGTATGGCTCTTCCGCGAAATTCTGTTTCAACATATCCATCACGTCTCCATTCAGGTGAATGGCCAGCGACCTGGGGTGCCCAGCCTTGACTGCTCTTTCAACAAAGTCCCAGGGTTCCCTGGGTATGCCCAGGGTGCACAGCTCTGCCTGTACTTCCTGCTCCATTCCGACTCCTTCCAATGTGGCGGACTTGTTGTGCAGTTGGTAGTGCTTGTCATCTGAACTGTTAACCCACCAAAAAGTCTCCGCACCCTCATCTTCAACGACCCGAACTCTCCCCCATTGCAATTGTCGTTGCACCAGTTTTGATCCCTTCAGTTGCTGTTGGAAGAAGGCGCTAGATTCGGGTTCCTGTGATGGGTTGACCAAGAAAAAACAGTACCCCTGAAACTCACTGACCAAAGGCTTCAGTTTCTTGCCTTTGGGGAGCATATCTAAAATCCACCTGTGAGAGGTAGACACTGTCGACGCAACTTGCTTTTCGAGTGTATCAACCTGTATTGCACCTTCCGAAATGGCATACTTCAGCAGTATGGCCGCTATTCTTTTGCATAGCAAGTGAGGATACGCTGCTTCTTCCGCTGTTGGAAACTGCAGAGCTGATCCCTGTTGCACAGGGTTCCATTTTGCATGCTGATGTTTGCCATCGCACAAACTTTGAAGCTCTGCGTAAACATCCTTTGTTGACCACCACTTGGTCAGTTTCTTCCTTTTCCCACCGTGCATGCAGTTGTGAAAAGAAACGCTAAAACCTTCTGCTTCCATCATTGCATCGACGATGTCCGGAAAAAGCCAAAACAGTGAGTTTTCAGGGTTTTCCACCGAACACAGTATGTCATGTTGTACACAAAAACGCATGATCCTAGCAGTGGCTGCATAAATTTGATTTGCCGCTTCTGTCCTGATTTTGTCCAGTCCTTCCAGTCCATCAACCCCCATAGGTTTTTGTGCTGAGCGTAGAGGCTTTGGAATCTTGAACCCTTTCTTTGCCCAGCTTACTAGTTTTTTCTCCCTCGCCTTTGATGCGGTGCCGCACGCTGGCGCTAGGTGAACTGCCACTATGCGGTGTCTTTCCACGTGTAACACCTCCATGAAATTTTCCAGCTGCTCTGGGTCTGTGACATCGTACTGGGCGATGTAGATTTGTGACGCCCTTGCTGAAGTTTTATCCACCGGCAAGACTTCCATGCCTAGCTCTTTGGTTGCTTTGCACAGCCTGGCTGTACCTGCAAACACTTCCACAAAAAGGAGTTCAGAGATGGGCATCCCTGAAAATTTGCACGTTGAACTTCTTGTTGAAGAAGTCGCACCAGAGTCGCATGACGCTTTGCCAGTTGGCCCTGAACTGTTCTGTAGTTTCGTATCAACTCCAGACTGTGAAACCTCGGCGGACTTGTTGTCCCCTGCCTTGCAAGTTGTTTCTGCAAACCTTGTCTTTAACTGTTGCAATTTTCTCTTCAAGAATACCGCATCTGTACCCGTTCGCTCCTTTGGAGCTAGTCAGTCTGCCCGACATGTCACCAAACTGTGATTTGTCTTATGGCACTTAATACAGCAATGGGCTGCCTTTTTACAGCGACCGTTGTTGACTTCGTTCTTGCAGCCCGCCTTCTGGTTGAAAGCCCAGCAAATTGGGTTCCCTGAAGGGTCTCTCTGTTGGAAACCACGCAACTCCTGGGGGCATATGGACTTCGCCTTCGCCGATGGACGTGCCTTCTTTTGCGGTCTCACTGGTGTCGGTGTTGTCGCCTTTGGAGTACTGGAGGAAGCCTGTGCCTTCTCGGTGTCCCTGGTAGTTGCCTTTGGGAGTGGCAATAAAAACATCGTCACTCGTGGGTCTGTGCGAAGCTCTCTCAGTTTTTTGTCCATTGGCAACTCTCCTCTTGCGTCAGGCTGCAAAGGTCCTTGAAGTTCCTGTGCCATCAGGGTAAACAATTCTCGGTCTGCTCTAATCACTTGGCCAGCTGTCACTTTAGAGAAACCCGTTGGGGCATCTCTAGTCATTTGCCCCAAAAGTTGCTGTACCCAAACTTCATGTTCATTGTGACTCATCAACGCACATTGGTCGAAGGCCAATCCTCGACGTTGTAGGGCCCATTGCAGTTGCAAGTCAGTGGATGTATCCACTGCTATGTGATCATCCACTGATGTAAGCTTCACCATCTGTTGTTCAAGCGAAAGGACTGCTGGCTTCTCCTTAACGCTGTTTTGTACTTCTGAATCCCTTTTACTGCACTTACTAGGTGGTATCCATGTCACACAGTTTGTCTCCTTCATCTGTGCTACTAGATCTATGAGAGCAAAAGATGGTTGCATCTCGCCTCTGATCTTCAAGCCAGGCAAACGGCCTTCTTGTTCCAACAACCTCGCGTTCTTCTCTGCCACCGGCAACTTTCGTCCACCATCACCTGTCGTGTCTGTGGCCTTTGACTTTAGCTCTGCCATAACTATGGCCGACGCTTCAAAATGAAGCCTTCTAAGCTGAGCTAGCTCGCCAAAAGTCATCTCCTGGTCATTGTTGAGGCCAGTTGCAAACTCCTTGAACTGATCGTCGGTAGGTGGGCTTTGTGGAGTGCCCACTGCAAAAGCAAGTGAACTTAAGTTCAATATGTTCTGCCGGGTCAGCAATCCATGTAGGTGCCCATCAGAGCTGATCTTTCTGCAGTGTTGTTCAAACGCCGCACCAGAATCTGCTAACGACATTGCGTTGGCTCTTTCCGATGTTTTGACAACCTAACTGCACTTTTGCCCTGAGGTTGACTTCAGTCCACAACAAAAGTCTCGTGCACCCTTTATGTTAAGCTGACCAATTAAAAATTTGTTTAAACAAAAGAAACTCGAAGTATAGTGAAAATTCATGCTGCCCACTCCTAAGAAAAGCTTCAAATTCTTTCACATAAAGATTTGAAACCCATCTTCTGAGTGCCTGAAAATGTGCAAAAGTTCAACACGATCAACCTATCGCCAAATCTGTCTGAACCACAGATCACGGCAATTCCTTGATCAGTCCGTCACTTGCGTGACCATGTCTCCTCTCTCGCAGCATGATGTCTGAATGTTCGAAATGCAAAACTCTTTCAGTGAATAACTCTGAATCGACAAACCAAGCTGAACATGTCATGACAGTTGCCGCCACTGTGTTTCCACGCTCTTGCAAGGCTCAATGCGATGAATCCTTAAGCCTGAAACACTGCCTGCATTTTGCGGCATCAAACCTGATAGGCTCTGAGTGTCTCTTAAAGCTACCTGTGATGCGCCTACCACACAACAAAACTCTGACATGCTCAGCATGTGACAAGTGAAACATCTTTGTGTTGCTATTCAACCACAAACGCTTGCTTTCAGGTATGTCTACCTTACAGTGACCTACCACCGGGGCCCACGCCGCAATTTCATCTCCAGATGAGCAACTGGAGTCTGTGGTGACGTGTCCCTCTTCAACATCTACCGCACCTTCACCAACCTGCTCCTGCAAAACGGGTTGAGGTTCAAGCGAGCTCACATTGGTTTCTGTTTGGACTTCCTCAGAGCCTGCCTTTTGGCCTGCCTGCATTTCTCCACTTCCAAAAGCTGCAGTCGTCCAATTACTGTCCAAAGGTTTTGCCCCTGGCTTAAGGCGTCCACTCCGAGTGCAGTCAGGGTCAAAGGTGCCTTCCCTGATCTCCGTCAAGACTTGTGACAGGATTGCCAGTGGTCTGGCCGCACTGTCCCTGCTATATGTCATTGCCATGCGCAACTTGTTTGTGTGGGATCCCAAGACTAAACGGTCTTCAAAGTTAACACCACGTTTTGCCATGAAACTCAAACAAGTGCATTTGCAAGAGTGACTAGTCAACTTTGCACCAGCTTTTACCAACTCAGGCCCCAGCAAATGGTGTATCCAACGTTTTGCCTCTGCTGTCGATATCGGCCTTCTTGTAGGCTCCAATGCGCTGTCAGGCGCCGGCATCAAAGGGTAAATGGACAAATCATTGATACGTAACATTTCCCTGACTTGCATCCATTGTTGACCCCAACAGTCATCAGTAACCCCTGTGGCCGGGGCAGCAACTGGCAAAAACATGTAATCTCCAAGAATTGTAACATCCCTTGGTTGTCAAAGTCAGGCAACAAGTTTTCAGCGTGCTGTGAGTCCGACCAACGCGATCTGCCATACACACAAAAAAGCACCATTCCACTCATTGCTTGATCCCACAGTTCAGGCCCATTACGTAAAACCTCATGGAGCTTGCGCAACTGCGGTACACTGAAAGGTTCAGCTTGACGTGGACATGACAACGCTGCATTTGATGAAGCTCCCAAACACCTGCGACTGCAAACCACCTGCTGCAGAGATTCAACACCAAGCACATGTCTGCAAAAAACCAAAGACTCAAAAAAGGCTTTCAGTCTTGAGGCCGGCGCTTTCCTGGAGGATTCACCCTTCAGGAACATGTAAAACTGTTCTTCATTGCAAGGAAAACGTACACCTAGTCCATGCAGAGTATGACAAAGTTTTGCAAGGCTGTTGACTCTCTTCATGAGCGTCTGAGGCGCCTTGTTGTAAAAAACATCAACCATGATCTGAGCCTTCTCTACAAACGCTTCCTTGCTTTGAATTGCAGCTATTAACGGAACATCAGGAGCCTCCCACTGTTCCAGCAACAAAATCCACCTGCGTATGGATGTCTCCCAAAGGGCTTCACGTTCTTCTCTCCATGTTTTCTCCGGAACATCTTTGATGTGCTGCAAAAAATTCTTGACCTCCACTGTCTGCTTTGCCATCACACGTTGCTCTACTGTATCATCATGCACGTCATGAGTCATTGGTTCAACATGGAAAGGAGCTGGCCTTTTGATACCACGTGTCATCATTTCCACAGCTGAAACGTTCGGGTCCAAAAATTTGTCCCAAAATCCGCTCTCCCAAGGCATCTCCAATTCACGACTAGGCAATGACTTCCACGCAGACTGCACGATCACATCTGGGTCATATTTTTCTGAAACTGACGACTCTTCCAGACCTGTTGCAAACGGCAGCATACCTGAAAAGTCAGTTCTAATTGAAGGTTCATATTCTGTGTTTGCATCTTGTAAACCAGTGTCACCAACATGTGTCCAAGAACCATCGTCCTCACCAGCAGTGTCAGGTAAATCCATGGCAAACAAACTACGACCCCCTTGCTACATCTCACACTTCAAAAGTGTAAGTCGAATCCCACTCCACCCTCCCTGTTTGAGGCGAGCGCGGTACAAACAATTGTTTAAAAAACATGTTCTAAAAAGAACATGAGGTGAATTCAGGTTCAGTTTGTTTGACAAACAACCTCGTACCTTGTACCTCGCAAAAAGAACGACAAACTTCAAACAACTCAGCAAATTGTTTGTTTGTGTTTGCATTTAAGGTTTCAGGGTTTAGGTCAGTCAACGATTCCAGTTACTGGAAGGAAACTGCTTAATTTTGTCCAAGACAAATTTTTTCTTTAAACAAATAAAGGGATCATCATTGCTTTGCAATGAGTGCGCCCAACGCTTCATCAAAATTCCTCCAGAACTACGCAGGCAGACGCGTACGTCAACCACGCACACCGAACACAAGCGCAGCACGTGTAGTCACAAACCTAATTACACTAAAGCACTGTTGTGTCAAGAAAACTGTTTCACCCGCTGGGCGGAGATCGAGCAAGCAGCGCGTGAATACTGGCTCACAGTGCTTGTGGGCCACTTGGAAGAGGCGGCTCTTCCGATTGTTGCTGTGGCCAAGGCCACGTCTAGCCCGGCAGATATCATGCGAAGGGCATTTGATACAAGGAGAATGAAAACTCTGGAATCGAGCACGAGCTTGGAGCAAGGCTCGAGATTGGATGATAATGTTCACGGGGGACCCACTAGGGAGGCCCTTTTGAGCGAAGCCGGTTTTGAGAAGGTTTTCCGGACCCAGAATTGGGTCCGTCGGAGCAAGCTGTTTTGTGATGATTTTGTTTCTGGTTGGGGCAAGCGGGGTGCATATCGGTTGCTGCTTGAACCCACTTGAAGTTAGCTTCTTATTATTTCGTTGCGTCTGGTGGCTTGATTGTTTGCCGCTAAAAGAAGGCCCAGCCTTTTGCAGCCCTTAGGTGATTGCTTGAGGTGTTTCTTGCTGTTGCGGAGTTTGTGGGTTTTCGCGCAGGTGGCCGGCTTCCATTTGAATGATTGTATTGAATACTCTACTGCCCCTTGTTGGCCCCCCTTGCCCCTCTAGACTCCTACCGAAGTTTTCAGCCCAGAAAGAAGATGAATCATGATCTTTTCAGTCAATCCCGTTATTAATTAATAGTATAAACTTAAAACGGATGGAGTAGGAATCTGCTTAGGAAAAGATGTGGGAAGGTGAAGTATTGAAGGCTTTCTTACTCCGCCATCGTTTCGATATCATGTCAATTACATTGGGTAATTGAATTAAAACATAGCACGGAGTAGCGCGGAGTAGCGAAGGATTGGTGAATGTTGCCTGGGTGTTGCTGCATCGCAAATCGCCACATTGGAGCTAGGGAACGGAAACAGCTGATACCACATGTGCGCTTTCAGGTTCCATGTCTGGGGCCAGAAAGTCAATTGAAATCAGGCTTCGCATGTGCGGGCCTCCTCTGCGCACCCGCGAGATGTTGCAGACATGTATCTGACTTGGAAGGCCTGGACCCAGGGCGTTTGAGAGAGGCTTAGACGAGTGCTGGTACGCACAAAAACTACAGGACCTGGGAAGCCTGTGAAAAGAGACGCCAATCTTTGTGTCGCGTCGCATTTCTTTAACTGGATGCGACTGGCTGTGTTGCGGGTATGATCTCTGGGATGGCTTCAGAGACTATTTTGTGATGGCCTCTGATCGAAACTTGGAGGCTCCCTTGGCCAAGTACGCCTCAGTCGAAAGAGTTGGCATCTACATCCGACAGGTGTTCCCAGGACTGCAGACCCCTGTGATTTTTTTTCCGTCCAACGCCTCTTGGCTTTCACCAGGTCGTTCAACACGTTCAGTTGCATGTTGCATAGAACCGGTAAATTAACTAATTAATGCATACATATAGCCGCCATCAGGTATGGAGGCCACCAAAGTGAACTGGTATGGGACCTGTACATAGTCCAGCAGCCGTCACGATTCCATTGCAGAAAAACAGCAAACAGCCAAACCACACCAAGAGCAACAAAAACAACGCAAAAACAACCAAACAAACCCAAAAAAAACCCACAACAAAAAAGGCAAAGTGGAAAGTGATCGGCGGTCCAGTTCAGAGACTAAAGATGAGGGTGAGGTGATAGCATTGTATCAACTCAGGTATTGGTATGGCAAAACCAAGACAAAAGAGAACACAGAAACACAAAAATCACATTGCCATACCGTCGAGTGAGTGAAGCAACACAGCACTATGCGGAAACCAGGGATCCCCCCAGCCAGGATCCCCGAGATCACATAGAGCAAGCCATCAAGGCATAACAACTCACAATCATAAACACTTCGATGCTAGCAACGACAACGCCGTGTAGCAACTGAAGTGGTGAGACAACAGTGAAAACGGCGGTGAGACGGATCTAGGGTGAGAAATGGTGTCGAGCGAGCTAAACTAAGGCACTCAGGGCACTCTCAGAATCCGCTCAGTAGTGCTTTTCCAATCATCATACAACGTGGGGAGTACATCAGTGCTTGAAGATGGCCTTCTTGCGAGATGTATGATGTTCCCTAGCTTCCACAGTGCGCTAGTGTTCTTGGAGCTGGTCTTGATCTTGAAGGGCGTGATATTGATCATCTGTTGGCAGTGACACCTGTGCGTTCAATTCACCGGATGATGTGCTTGCACCCCTAGCTGTACGCGGCATGAGTAGCAGTGCTTTTTGCGCTTGACTAACTTCGTAGCTTGCAGCAATTGTGCAACTGTCCAAAATGCAGCTTAATTGACGTAGTTGACGTATGGCAGTCTCAAGGTCAGTGATTCTCTGAGGTGGTAAATCTGGGATACCTCGGAGTTTTTGACATGCCTTATCAAGAAGTTTGGTGGCAGCATCAATCTCATCTGAAGTGACTTGGCTCAGTGTCAAACGAGTAATCGATGTTGCCAAACGGTTGACAGCAGCCTCTTCCATTGCAGGCAAGCTAGCGGGCAATGTAAGACAGGGAGGTATTCCACGGTCTGCAAAATGGCTGCATGGTCTGACACTCGAAGACAGTGCTGTACCATTACGCTAGCAAGTGCTGAATGAGGAACTCCAAGACGCCATGGCGCGGATGTACTTTGACATCATCTACCCTAGCTACAGCTAGTTAGTTACCCTTCCCTCCCTAGACCATCCCTCCCTTACTTAATAGTGTTATCGAAGGACCCCAACCTTTTCCTACTTACCACTCTTAACAACTAGGTTGCATATGTAGTAAGAGGTTATGAAAGTCACTACTAACTTACACTGGATGCAGTGTAGGCCAGCACTGCAGAACCCTGTGAAGCCAAGGTTTCAAAATTGGAAGTTCAAAGAGGGCGCAGGCATGGTTGATCCGATCGGGATGATCTATTGGTCGGGTCATTCAATGCGCCACTTTTTACCAACGGTGGCCGCAGCTATCAACATCAAAAAGGAACAACGTGACAACGTTGGAAGGTGGCACGTCAACTTGCACCAGTCTGCTGACTATTAGTGGACGACCCCGATGCTTTCATCAGAGAAACAGCACAGATCATACAGGATAAACACGCACACCCAGTCATCGCGCAAATGATCCATCCTGATGTAAGGGATGACTTGCCGCCATCTGAATGTGGCTCATCGGACAATCGAAGCGGAGTCCGCCCACATTCGGCTCAGGGTGAAGCCTGTCCTGGGTTCCATGCACCATTTGTTCCAGACTGCTTTGTGCGTCCACTGGGCTGCCTTGCGATTGAGTTCCACCAGGTCCCTTTTGAAGTCATATTCACTAAGTAGATCTCTGAGCCACATCTCACTAGCCAAAAACCATGTGTTGCTGAACTGAATGATTCAACACTGCTCAAGAGTGAGACACGTCCGAATGGTGCTGAATTGAATGCAACTTTGGGCTGCACGATCTCTTCGGTCACAACCGAGTCAGTGGGCTGCTCTTCCAATGCTGCCTCCACAACCTGGTTCGCTCTGATCCGCCCAGATCTCCGCTTCGAGACATCTTCTCCCAAGGTTGGCCATTTGTCACCAATCAGGTAGTTGCCATCAACCTGCTTCCACACTGCATTCTCCTGGCGACCTCCCCTTGGTTGTGAGGTAACATGCAAAGTCCTTCATAAGCTCTGATTCATCATAGCTCGGAACTCCTTCACCGATTGCCTTGTTGACCGACTCCTGCACCTGGTGCACCATCTGCCTTGACGTGCCAGTGATCCAGTTTGTGGTGGCGCAGTTTCGGCTCCCGGGGTGGCTAATGCTTTGAGGAACGCATCAGGGCGGATGTCATTGTCGCTTGTTTCATTTGAGCGTGTCACTTTCCTCGTGATGTCTGATTCAACCGCACGGGAACAACGCCTCTTCCTGCACCCGCAAACTAAATTCCAACCACCCAATGTGGGCCAAGTCGGCCAACTCCCAAGTTTTATTTGCAAACGCTGTGCCCTGTGCGGCTTGCTGTAGTTTCTTAGTGAGCCAAGGGAATCAGGGTGCTCTCTCGACCTAATCGGCCTTGGGCCAGGAATTCTTTGTAAAGATCCCTTACTCTGCTGTATGTGCGGAAAATTTAAACCCAAGTTGGTTTAAAAATCCTTTCTACGTAAATCCCAGGACCTACACCTAGATGCAGTTCCTACAACCTACGCAAAGCGAAGCTTACGCAAAAAACGCGGTTCCCACACAAGCTCTCAGGTTCGGAACAGCTCAACCCTTTTGGACACTCACTCAGAGGTGCGGTAGCAAAACACGAACCAAAGCAAAACAAGCTGGACTAAACCACGTGACTGTCTTAGACTACTTCATTGCAGTTTCCTTGGCTTTGAGCCAACATCAACCATACAGCTCGACTGCAACAATTGTTTAAACATTCAAGATCCGAAGATCTTTCTCTCAAAAACTTTCTTCCACTAACCAGAGACAGGCAACATCGACACTGCGGTCGCTGATGCCCCCCTCAGACGACCGGCAACCCATTTTGTCATCTCACCATGATGACGGGTGCTCGGTCTGTTGTCATCATTGAGGGACATCGGCAACCACCGTCTCGATGTTAACCTGTCAGCCAACAAAAACTCCAACCACAAGTCGACTATTCACAGTTACACACACAGCTACTAACAAGCAGCCACTCTAAACTCAGTTCAGTCCAAAGTTCAAAGTTCAAATTGGTTCACCACAGTCCGGAAACTTTCTATGAAAGTTTCCTACAAAAGTAAAGTTCACAGAACGCAACTTTCGCTGAAAAATTCTGTGGGTTTCTGGAAACTCCATTCCAGGTTCTTTGAATTCATAAACACTTTCTATGCATACGATTCCACTTGCATTCAAATGTCCACATTCTTGAATTACTTCAAATGCACTCATGCATTCAAACGTCCTCAATTCAGATTGATTCCAAATGCATGCAAACTTCACAGCTCAATCCTGAACTCTTCAGTGTCATCAGGACATGTCCGAAAAGTGCTCCAGGCTTCGCATCTATTTACAAATATTCATGGTTACCATAAAACAGATCCCAACAGATAACAGTCTCACCGCATCCACGAATGTTATATCAATGCAATATCCGAACACAATCCTGAACACTAAGATGACACTACCTCAATTGGTCGGGCCAATTGATGTAGTCTCACCCGAGCATTCTTCCGGTGACCGGAGTCACGAATTCCAAATTGCTTCCTCAAAGAATGCCAGCATTGAATTCTCCAAAGCAGAATATGCACGCCCCACCAAAGCAGAACTCGCACACTGTACCACTTCAGCTCGTTTATCCAAATATGCACAAAGCCAGAAGCTTTCCTCGCTCACCAGCCACAAATACTGGATATTTCCACACCCCCTTTCGAGGGAAGCTTCGTCAATCCATGGCGTCGCTCGAACGGATACCCATACAGAGCTTAAACTGTTTCAACCCCCTACCAGCACCCCTAAGAAGACCCGCCAGGATCAAACACTTCCTTACCCTCAAGTTAGCATGGTTACGCGTTGCGTGACTTCAGCTGAAACTCAAAACAGTCCATACAAGGCCCTAAAAGCGTGGCATTTCTTGGCCTTCTCTGTACATGTCTACATCCCGGGAGATGATACTTAGCTCCCGTGGGAAAAACAGCAAGGTCACACACTCCGGGTGCGACAAACGGATCAGTCTGAATCATCACATCCGTTTGTGGTTTCAAAGGAACAAAAAACATCTTCCTCATCTTGGCAAACAGCCAACAGGTGAAAACTCCAGACAGCCAACCACCAAGGAAGACCATCATCAAAAACACCAGGAGTTCTTCCATTCGGAAGATTCCCAAAAAGAGTGGAAACGCAACAATTCGTCTAGCTAGATCCAAAAAGCTTCCATTGCTACCTGCTAAATTTCAGAATTCAAGGTTTTTTAGCTGGAGAATTTTTTTCAACTGCAGTTAAGGATTGGCAACTGTAGTTAAGGCTGTTCCACTTCAGAATGGCTTGGGATGTGACACCACTTTTTCTGCAGTTGAGTCTCTTGTGTGGATTTCTTCAAAAAATGTGAAAAATACACCAAAAAAAGGTGTTTTTAAGCTTTTTTAACACCTACTTGGACAGAAATTAACTAAAATTCACTGATTTTTTAAACTTCCCCTTGTGTTGATTTCCTCAAATGTATTAAAAAATATGCAAGTTACATTGAAAAACTGTGTTTTTCAGCTGTTTTCACACCTACTTGGGCAGAAATAACATAAAAATATCAAAGTTGTCCATGTTGTCACTTTTAAAGTTCCCCTTGTGTGGATTTCCTCACATGTATCAACAAAACATGCAAATTACATTGAAAAACTTGTGTTTTTCAGCTGTTTTCCCATCTACTTTGGCCAGAAATAACATAAAAATATCAAAGTTGTCAATGTTGTGTCACATTGTCAAAGTTGGAATTCTTCTTAGCTGAGTTGAATTCTCAATCGTACACTGGTAGACATTGGGAAAGCTGGAAACTTCACTGAAATGTTTCCCAAAGGATGCTTTTTGACATAAGTCTGTGAGTCTGGGCCCTGGTCGCCATCCTATAAATACTGCCAAGCAGTCAAGCAGCGCAGTATTACCCAAAGCTTGGCAATGGCTGACTATGTCAATGTCAATGTGACAATGTGAAATTATATATATATAACGTAATGACTTAATGTACTACATAATATATATATATATGTATTTAGTTATTATATTATATTGTATGATATGTAACCAACTGCCTGAGAAACCAACGAAGCCGCAATGCAATGGGTTCCCAGAAAAAATGCACTGAAGCATCCGAGGGACCAAACCAGAAATAAAAGGTAGTTTTCCAGACATCGATTTTTGGTAGCTCCCTACCTCCCCTACTCGCGGGGTGGGATTTGGGCGGGTCGCGAGTTCCTAACTAGGTGGAAAATGTTGCACCCACTACCCACCCTTGCTTGAGGCGAGCGCGGGACATAAACTTCAAAACAAAACCTGAGGTTTTGAAGTAGGAAACAGAAGAACCCTAGACACAACTAGGGAAAACAACTTGAGGTTTGTTTTGAAAATAAGCTCACAGAGGTTAAAATTTACAACCTCCAAAAAAGGAGCTAAACAACCTTGACCTGTTACCTCAGTAGCAACTCAACAAACCAAGGTTGTGAAACAAAACAAACCGGCGGTGAGCCCTCACCCACTTTGGAAACTTTACCAAACAAAAAACAGGAAACAAACGCATTGTTTGTTTGGTTGTAAGCGCGCATTACAAAGGCTTTGGAACTTAATGACTTAATCCAAAACATTGTTTAACCCACTTTTCTTTCGATAAAGCAACATCACCTTTGGTGAAATTGCCATTATCGCGTTTTGTGGGGTTACGCGCGCTTACAAAACTTACGCAAAATTAAAAACTGCAAAAAACACACAACGACGACGTGAGACGGCTTCAGCACAAGCGCGCTTGATAATAATGTTTGCTTTTTCTCCTGCTTGAATAATAGGGGAAGTTCCGAAGAGTGCACCCACTCGATCACCACCAAAAAAAATTGGACTGCGTTGATTGCTTTGACCAACTGCCTGAGAAACCAACGAAGCCGCAACGCAATGGGTTCCCAGGAAAAAATGCACTGAAGCATCCATGGTCCTTCGACCAAACCAGAAATAAAAGGTGGTTTTCCAGAGATCGATTTTTGGTAGCTGCCTACCTCCCCAATTTGATCATTTCCAACAGCTTCCAGGAATCTTCAAGTGATTTCAGTGCTGACTCAAAAATTGGAGCGCACTGCACTGCAGAGTTCTTGTACCCAGAAAACAGCAACCTCGAAGCGTCATCAGACGGGTTGCTTCGAGAAGGCACTCGGCTGTACCAATGTCTGGCTTGTACATGTGTACATCTAACTTTGAGTTCATCTGTAAAAGAAAGAAACTATCCATTGGTCCAAGACCGGTGAGAAGTTTCGCACCAGCGCCATCCGTGCCGACTCATTGTCCAAAAACCGGAGGACATTGCGCCCTCGCAAGAGCTCTCCCCAGGTTGCCTTTGAAATGACAACCGGGAAAATTTCCGCTTGAGCTATCACTTGCTTTTTTCCAGCTCTGGTCCACAAACTGACAAACTCGGGGGGCACAAAGTCACCAAAGAAAAAGCTGCGACCCTTCCACGGATCGACCAGAACTGCCCCGTGCGTTACCTTCTCAAGAGATTCGTCCACAGCTCAGCTCCATCTGTAAAAATCAAAACGGGTGGACATTGGGACCATGCTTGTACCAAACGGGGCTTTGCGTTCACAAGCAAGTCCAGGGCCTCTGTCACCACATGGATCAGTTCTGCAGAAACTTTCAGAGCGGGGCCTTCGCCACCAAACTTATGTAACAACTGGCATGCTAGCTGCGTGCATCGGCCATAGGTATGACCAGCAGCGTAAAGAAGGCGACCTTTAAGTGATTCCAGTTTCGATCTTTGCGCACTGAGGCCTTTCAAGGCCTTCAACCTAGAAACCTGCTCATGCAGCTGAGCCAGTCTCGACTCCTTGTTGGTCACCTCAATTGTCGACTCCCCTGCGGCTGGCAAAGAGATGACTGCACCTAAAATTTCAAACGACTTGGCAAATGGTTTCCTCTTGTCGTCACCCATCGATATGCGCCATCCAAGCAACTCCAAAACTGCTTCTGCTACCTTCCAAGCACCTCCAGCAAGCGGGCTTAACTCCAGTCGACAAAAGTCATCGAAAAAAATCGTCACCACCCACCAACTTAAAGAGACGAGCAAGTATCATCCTAAGGGCCCTTGCTGCTCTGTTGAAAGCAAGGACAGAGCTGATCGAGCCAAAAGGCGGCGCAACTGCCTCAAAGAAATACACAACCCCGTCTTAGTCTTCAGGGTTGACAACCGCCAGAATGGATGCCCACGCGTGTTTTGGATGACGGCACCAACTGTTTGTAAGCTTGCCTCAAATCAAGACAACGACCCACAAGATCACGAGCATTGCTTCCACTGCCTCATGCATTCTCCATAGCGACCAAATGCCCACACAGAAAAAAATTACGCACTGCAGCACTGCACTTGCCTCTGCACGCTCCGCAGCACCAAATGCCATCTCTTACCCCGGGGGGATGCGGCATGCATGGTAGTGAGAGGCGGAAAAAACAAATGAGGCACTGCACTTGCCTCTGCACTCTCCGTAACACCAAATGCCATCCCCCCCCGGGGGGGCATGCATGGTAGGTAGTAGGACACGGAATAAAAAAGCACATGCGCTTACCTCTCCTCTCCGTAGCGACCAAATGCACTGCACTTACTTACCATGCACTCTCCATTTATGCAATGGCCATCCAACTTGCCACCCTTAAAGGTGGTGGTGGGCATGTTGTGCAAGAACCTGCAAAGTAAAAGAATTAGGGGCCCGTTACTGTACCCTCTAGTTATTGAACAGCTTGCTATGGTATAGATGCGCCCTTATGCACGATAAAGATGGTACCTTATGCACGATAAAGATGGTAACTTAACTTACCTCTAATCATGGTATAGAAGGGTCGCACAGCCACGGCCCACGGCCACGCATACTTTTTTTGAACCCTTCGGTCGGCGGGAAGTTCCGAAGCAGTCTATGGCTATGGCTTCGGGCATTGAAATTTAAGGTCAGAGAAAAGCTCACAGGCTCACGGGCTCACGGCTCACAGCTCTCTTCAAGAGCCCTGGTTTCTATTGTTATGACTCTGACTCTGACTATGACTATGTTTTTCATTTTTTGTGATTTGTGAATGAAGTTCATTTTTTGCTCGGTGATTGGTGATCCCCCAGTGGAAATGGCAATAGACCTGGATTCTGCAGTCTGCAGCTCCAAGCTGGAGCCTGGAGCTCTGACAGTGACAGTTGAACGGAGTACGGTACCTCCTACTCCTACAGCAGCCTACCCCCAAGCCTCAAACTCAAAACAAGGATTTCGACTCGCCGACTCTACTCTACAGTGTCTACAGTGACTCTACAGTAACGACATTTAAATCAAAACATATATAGTTGTGGTCTGGACTTAAATGTCATTACCGTACCGTAGCGGCGTAGTCCAAAGTTCCAAGAGCCCCCCCTAGTCGTGGCCAGTGGCACCGTGGCACAGCATGCACCAATGTTCTGCTGGCTCTCACAGCTCAAAGATTCACCGGGTGCTTTGCTCATTTGAACTTCATGTACTTGTCGATTTTATTGTCAGATCCTGATCAATGGTGGTGGTGGTCTTTGTCTTTGTGGCGATCCCATCGCCGCTTCCGAGTTCTGCTGGTCTGATCAGCCTGATGACATGATGATGGCATCAACGGAAATGGAGCGTTCTGTTCAATATTCTGTTCTGGCAAAAATCACTGAGGCTACTACGTACTACAGACTAAAGACTACAGGCTACAGTCACAGTCTACAGGCTACACACACACACTACTCTACTCACTACAGGCTAGCTGCTAGCAGTTAGCAGTGAGTGAAAAGTGCATTAAATTATTAAGTGCTGGATGAATGGTGACAGTCGAGCTGATTGAAGAAACTTACAACTTACTACACAACTCTGTTCTTTTCGTTACAAATGATGATTACTTACAGATCATGCAGTGCTGCACTACATCCCTGGTGCCTGAACTCAATGACAAATCATTTTTGGGTGAAGACGTCAGAAGACCTGGTGCATCGGCAGGCCGCCCTGCCCCCCCCCTTTTCGCTACAATTCACACATTGTCACACAAACTCCATAGAGACAGAAACAAAAACAACAAAAAATCATAGAGTTTCAGCTTAAGTTTAGAATTAGGGTTAAGAAAGATTGGCGCCGAAGGCGCCGAAGAAAAATATGTAGATCTCTCACCTCCAGCTCCAACTCCAACAGGCACAAAATCCTTATTCGCAGTTGAAAAAAATCTAAAATTTCTGGTTTTTTTTCAACTTGAGATAAGGGTTTCGGATCATTTTTTCGCTAACTTTTGCAATGGGGGTCGGGCCCCCCCGCGGGAGCGCTCGCGAAATTTTTGGCATATATTTTATTTTTGTTGGTTGTCAAATTCTTTTTCAATCAGATTGGCGCCGAAGGCGCCGAAGAAAAACAATATTTAGATCTCAAAATCCTTAGCCGCAGTTGAAAAAAATTCTAAAATTTTAGATTTTTTTTCAACTGCGGTTAAACGTTTTAGATATTTTTTTGGCACAAAATCCTTAGCCGCAGTTGAAAAAAATTCTAAAATTTTAGATTTTTTTTCAACTGCAGCTAAGGATTTTGTGCCTTTTGTTTGCTAACTTTTGCAATGGGGGTCGGCCCCCCCCGCGGGAGCGCTCGCGAAATTTTTGGCATATTTTTTTCTTGTAAAACTCTTTTTCAAAGAGATTGGCGCCGAAGGCGCCGAAGAAAAAAATTTAAGATCTCTGATCTCTCCAACTCCAACTCCAACAGGACAAAATCCTTAGCCGCAGTTGAAAAATTTTCTAAAATTTTAGATTTTTTTCAACTGCGGTTAAGGGTTTTAGATTTTTTTGCCGCAGTTTTTGGCATCCAAAAAAAAAATCCTTAGCTGCAGTTGAAAAAAATTCTAAAATTTTAGAATTTTTTTCAACTGCAGCTAACGGTTTTAGATTTTTTTTGCCGCAGTTTTTGGCATTCAAAAAAAAAATCCTTAGCTGCAGTTGAAAAAAAATCTAAAATTTTAGATTTTTTTTCAACTGCAGCTAAGGGTTTTAGATTTTTTTGCCGCAGTTTTTGGCATTCAAAAAAAAAATCCTTAGCTGCAGTTGAAAAATTTTCTAAAATTTTAGATTTTTTTCAACTGCAGCTAAGGATTTTGTGCCTTTTGTTTGCTAACTTTTGCAATGGGGCTCGGCCCCCCCCCCGCGGGAGCGCTCGCGAATTTTTTGGCATACTTTTTTCTTGTAAAACTCTTTTTCAAAGAGATTGGCGCCGAAGGCGCCGAAGAAAAAAATTCAAGATCTCTGATCTCTCCAACTCCAACTCCAACAGGACAAAATCCTTAGCTGCAGTTGAAAAAAATTCTAAAATTTTAGAATTTTTTTCAGCTGCAGTTAAGGGTTTTTATTTTTTTTGCCGCAATTTTTGAAAATCCAAAAAAAAATCCTTAGCTGCAGTTGAAAAAAATTCTAAAATTTTAGAATTTTTTTCAGCTGCAGTTAAGGGTTTTAGATTTTTTTGCCGCAGTTTTTGAAAATCCAAAAAAAAAATCCTTAGCTGCAGTTGAAAAAATTCTAAAATTTTAGAATTTTTTTCAGCTGCAGTTAAGGGTTTTAGATTTTTTTGCCGCAGTTTTTGAAAATCAAAAAAAAATCCTTAGCTGCAGTTGAAAAAAATTCTAAAATTTTAGATTTTTTTTCAGCTGCAGTTAAGGGTTTTAGATTTTTTTGCCGCAGTTTTTGAAAATCCAAAAAAAATCCTTAGCTGCAGTTGAAAAAAAATCTAAAATTTTAGATTTTTTTTCAGCTGCAGTTAAGGGTTTTAGATTTTTTTGCCGCAGTTTTTGGCATTCAAAAAAAAAATCCTTAGCTGCAGTTGAAAAAAATTCTAAAATTTTAGAATTTTTTTCAACTGCAGCTAAGGTTTCTGAGATCATTGCTTGACAAGTGGCTGAGTGACTGGTTGATAAAAGTTGATTGTGAAATTTAAAAAAAAAAAACAAAAAAAAAAGGGAAAAAAATGGAAACTTTGGTTTCCATTTTTTCAAACCTTAGCTGCAGTGAAAATTCCTTAGCTGCAGCTCAAAAAATTTCAGAATTTTTTTCAACTGCAGTTAAGCTTAGCTGCACCTATAGGGGCTAAGATTTCAAAAAAAAGTCAAGGTTTTCCTTGACTTTTTTTTGAAAAGTTAGCCCCTAAAAGCTTATTTGCAGCTGCAGTTAAGCTTTTAGGGGCTATCTTAGCCCCTATAGGTGCAGCTAAGCTTAACTGCAGTTGAAAAAAATTCTGAATTTTTTTCAACTGCAGCTAAGGAATTTTCACTGCAGCTAAGGTTTGAAAAAATGCAAACCAAAGTTTCCATTTTTTTTCATTTTTTTCCGTTTTTTTTTCTGTTTTTTAATTCAAAAATCAACTTTTATCAACCACTCACTTGTCAATCAATGATCTCAGAAACCTTAGCCGCAGTTGAAAAAAAATTGAAATTTCAGATTTGTTTCAACTGCGAATAAGGATTTTGCGCTACTGCGGCAAAAAAAGGATCTCAGAAACCTTAGCCGCAGTTGATTTTTTTTCTAAAATTTCAGATTTTTCTTCAACTGGGGCTAAGGGTTTTTTGTGGATGCCAAAAAAATGGCCAACGCTACTGCGGCAAAAAAAATCTAAAACCCTTAGCCGCAGTTGATTTTTTTTCTAAAATTTCAGATTTTTTTCAACTGCGGCTAAGGTTTTTTTGTGGATGCCCAAAAAATGGCGAACTCTACTGCGGTAAAAAAATAATCTAAAACCCTTAGCCGCAGTTGAAAAAAACTCTGAAATTTTAGACTTTTTTTCAACTGCGAATAAGGATTTTGCGCTACTGCGGCAACAAAATGATCTCAGAAACCTTAGCCGCAGTTGAAAAAAAATCTGAATTTTCAGATTTTTTTCAACTGCGGCAAAAAAAAAATAATTGAAAACCCTTATCTGCAGTTGGAAAAAAAACTTAAAATTTTGGAGCTGCAGTTAAGGATTTTTTCAATGCAGCTAAGGTTTGATCAGCTGACACTCATATTGACCCAAAAATCAAATGAATTCATTGATAGTTTCTTGAATGCAATGATTAGAAAATATAGTCACAATCTTGCAGATAGAAAATGCAAATTTCACTACGAGTGTGAAAAATGACACATAGAACACATTTTTCCAGTCTTGCAAATAGAAATCTTACATGAATGAAAAAAACTCAAGATTACGTGTATATATATATATATACACGTTTTTCTCACTTTTCTATGCCTAAAAAACTACAGATAGAAATACCTGCAAAAAATGATTAAAAACATCACAAAACCGTGTATATATATATATATATTATATACGTAGTCTTGACGTTTTCATAAAGGCAAAGTTGCAGCTCTTTTGCCGGTTTCATTTCGCGTATACATATATATATATATATACACGTGAAACCTCAGTTTAGCCTACAGATAGAACAGGGCCTATTTTTTTGCATATTGTCCGATGCCAGAAAAATGACAGACAGAAATGATTAGAAATGTGCAATATATTTATTGTACAACATTAGAAATTGTGCTATGTTTTTCCCCTTTTTTTTATGATTATAATATAAAAACATTTCTATCTGTGATTTTTGTTGCCCTTTTAAATTGAAAGTCATCCAATATTGAGAAATAAGTTGATTCCTAAAAAGGATGTCGATTTGAAGTGAAATATGTTTTGATTAAACTTCAATCCTAATAAAATCAAATCTAAAGTAATGTCGATTCAATTTCATCATACTCTTGACATAATTTACAATTGGTTTAAATCTTGTGGAATGTGAATTAGTTAAGAGCAAGACAAGAAACGTTTCTGAACGAAAAATGAGAAAACACATGGGAACAACCAGCATTGAGTCAACATAAGAACAAAACAATACAAAACACATGGAAATATATATAATGTACTCCGACCACATAGAATATGTGTTTTTTCGATGTTGCAGTTGAATTTGATCGGTAATAAACTTAGAATATTCCCCCATTTCATGTTCATTTTTTTCTCCCCATTTCGTGAAAAACTTCATTTTTTCTCCTCATTTGAATTATCAACATATCACCCATACTGCAGCATAAATGGACGTTTTTTTAATTTCACCCCACCAAAATCCTTTGAATTATCAAAATATCATCCGTACTGCAACATACAAGAACATTTTTCAAGCTTTCACCCCACTAAATTTTTTGAATTATCAAAATATCGCCCATACTGCAGCATCAATGGACATAAATGGACATGTTTCAAGTTCTCATCCCACTAGAATGTAAAATATCAACATATCAACCATACTGCAGCATAAATGAACATAAATGGACATTTTTCAAATTTTCACCCCACCAAAATCCTTTGAATTATCAAAATATCATCCGTACTGCAGCATACATGGACATAAATGAACATGTTTCAAGTGTTCACTGTTCACCCCACAAAAATCTTTTGAATTATCAACATATCACCCATACTGCAACATAAATGGACATAAATGAACATTTTTCAATTTTTTTCACCCCACTAAAATCCACCAAAACACCATAAAATCCTTTATGAAATTGTTCAAGCTCACCTAAGGGTACCCACCACGACCGGTGTCGAGGAACTATGAAAGAAAAAAAACTATTTTGCAATGAAGGCCAATGGAATTAGGTGGCGTTCCTGAAAAAATGCACTAATATTTTCACTGGGACCTATATTCTATGTATGTAGTTCTGCAAGGAATTGGGTCCCCTTCATGTATAATTACTATATACGTAATTCCCTTTGGGGAGTAGCAACCCTGGATGTTTGAAGTTCCTAAACTAGAACGTTTCAACAAAAAAACAGGTCCCTGACATGATCAATTTCTTTTTATATTGCATTAAAAAAATGAAGTTTTCGAGCTCACCGAAGGGAAGAATTTATACTGAAAAAATATGGAAAAGTGAAGAATTTGTATGGAAATGTGAAGGATTTATAAAGAATAATGAAGAAATATATATGGAATAAATGAAGAATTTGACTGAAAAGGGAAAAGAATATATATGGCAAAAATATGGAAACTGAAGAATTTGCATGGAAACGTGCAGAATTTTCATAGGAAAGTAAAGAATTTGTATGGAAAAATAATGAATGTGTTTGGAACTATGAAGAATTTATCTGGAAAAAATATGGAAAGGTGAAGAATTTGCATGGAAATGTGAAGGATTTATAAAGAAAAATGAAAAAAATATGGAACAATGATGAATTTGACTGAACAAGTGAAAGAATTTGTATGGCAAAAAAAAAGGAAAAGTGAAGAAGTTGTATGGAAACGTGAAGGATTTATAAAGAAAAGTGAAGAATTTCTATGGAAAAATGACGAATTCGTCTGGAAAAGTGAAAGAATTTATATGGCACAATGATATTCTAAGTATAGGTTTTTTGACGTCAACTGTATTCTAAGTATCTTGTTTCAAGTTCAATTCTGGGGATGCCAAGGGAAGCCAAAATTTCAATTCCATATTCTATGTGGGTGGAGGACCTTATATATATTATCTTATATAACTGTATTTACATAAATATATGTTCACACCTCATTTCTCCATGCTGTAGAACATGTTGATCAGTATTCCTCCGTTTTTCTATTAGTTCACCAGGAGATCTCATCCGTTTTCCTCACCTATTTGTTCATTTTATAAAAGGATTTGATCAGTTTTCCAAACCTGTTTGATCAATTTAAAAAAGAAAAAAATGTTTCCCACCTATTTGTTCATTTTATCATTCGGTTTCATCAGCTGTCCCAAGTTTTCCCAATCTATTTCTCCAGTTGACCATTGCAGTTTTTCTTCAGTTCTCCAAAGTTTTCCCAACCTATTGGTGCATGTTATCATTGGATTTTATCAGTTTTTCCCACCGATTTTTTGAGCTTATCATGATGTTTCATGAGTTTTGGTTGTCCGTTCCTTCATTGTATTTTTTGATTTCGTCAGGTTTCCTCACCAAAGTTTTCATTGTACCATTCATTTTCATCAGTTTGCTCCCACCTACTTGTTTTTTTCACTAGTCACTAGATTTTATCCGTTTTCCCCAACTACTTGTTAATTTTATCATTGGCGTTCATCATTTTGCCCATCCATTCCTTGATTTTATCATGAGATTTCAATCAGTTTTCCCACCTCATTGGTTTTCTCCATTTCTTCCATTTCTTCCTTTTCTCCGTGGATTTCATCACGTTCCCGTCTTATTGCAATGTGTGTATTATGCATTCTCTTTATCTAATCTATCTATAATTTCAAGCATCTAAAAACCTGTTGCTGAATGACATAGAGAGAAGGATATAAGACTCGAATACATTCCGGATACATATCCTGGAAGGAAAAATATACCTGAACATTTTGATTCTGATGGTTCTCCATTTCAAAAAGACACAAAATCACAGATAGAAAATTGCTAATGTGTGCCGTGTATGTGTTTCGAAGTCTTTATCTAAATTTTGGACACGGCACACACCACATTTATATTATACTGCATGTTGTTGTTTTCAATTTTTTACTTCAATTTGAGATCGCAATGTTTGATTTCCCTTTACAGTTGTTCACATGTGCAAGCATTTGCACATCCGAATTTTTGAGGCACACAACAACGGCACTCACAAAGTTGCTTAAGGATATTTTTTTTACATAGTTCAATTTACTTCATGTTTTTGGCAAAGTTTTCCGCATATTTTAGACTAGTTCATCAGCTTACCATTGGTTTTAAAAAGTGTCCAGCTTCTTTCAGCATCTTACCCCTGGTTTTGAACCTGCTTTCATGATTTAAGAATTGGTTTTAATCCATGTCCAGCCTATTTCAGCATTTTACCTGTGGTTTTCAGCAGTTGTCCAAAGATTTTACCACTAATTCTTATCAAGTTCAAACCTATGCCAAGAATTTTACCACTGTTTTCCAAGCAACTGCACAACCTATTTCAGCATTTCCACTGGTTTGCAATCATTGTTCCGCATATTTCAGCAGCTTACCGCGAGTGTTCATGCATTTTTTCCACTTCCAGGATTGGTTTTCATCATTTTTTTTCTTCCGTTCTTTGTCTCATCAACTTTCATCATTGTGTCATTGTTTTTCACTTTTTATGTTCATCCATTTTTATTTCGTCATCACCTGTTATCCTTTTGGCATTGTCTTTACATGGCCTTTATTGTGATATATTTGTTCATCAATTTTGATCATTTGTAATTGTTTTATTTTTAGGTTTCATCATATTTCATGTATATACTTGCCCCTCCCCAAGTATTTTGTTTCAAAGAGATCCGAAAATTCCCTCAAGAAGATCATCAAACCTGCGATGCAAAATCCATATATCAGTTTTGACACTGCAAATGCCATTTTAGATAAAAAAATACCTGAACTAGTTAGTGCAGGAAATAATGTATGCTATGCATACTGCGTGTCTTATTTCGTGTCTGCGCTTTGCCACGGAACAACAGTGCACCCTGCCACAAAAGGGGGTAAATGGGAGGGTTTATTTAATAATTCCCGAGCTCAAGACCCACACTCTGGCTGAAGTCGACGAGGAACTGCTCAGGGGGGTGAAAGGGTTGGTGGGTGGGGTTTCGTTACTATATCAAAATATTTCATCGATATAAATATATATATATATATATATGTATATATATGTATATATATATAGATGTATATCTATCATTCAAACAAATCAAATGTATTTCAAGAAACCTATATACATACAAAACCGGGGGAAGCCTGAAAGTGCGAAGCACTGAAAAATATTTATGTCAATTTTGTTTGATTAATCAGCCTTGGAAATCAAAACTACCCCCATCTGGGGAAACGCGTGAGTGATGGAACCTCGGAACCTTGAAACCAAACAAATCGGGGGTACCCCAATTAAAAGAAATGGCATGTTATCCTTGGTTCCGAAATTATATATACCAGTAGTACCGCACAAGGCGGTGGCGGAAGTTTCAAAAATAGGAAACCTATAGGAGAGATTGGTTGTTGTGAATCATGGATGGCAGGGCGAATCCACTTTCTCTGACTTTCTACCTACCTACCTACTTCCAAACTATCTATCTATGTATCTATCTATCGGTCTATCTCTCTCTCTCTCTCTCATCTACTTACCTATCTATCTATCTATCTATGTATCTATCTATCTATCTATCTCTCTCTCTCTTTTAGCTGTCTATCTGTCTAGCTGTCTATCTGTCTATCTATCCATCTATCTGTCTGTCTACCTGTCTGTCATTCAGTGTAATGTAGTGTAGTGTATTGTAGTGTAGTGTAGTGGAGTGTAGTGGAATGTAGTGTAGTGTAATGTAGTGTAGTGTAATTTAGTGTAGTGGAGTGTAGTGGAGTGTAGTTGTGTAGTTGTAGTTGTAGTGTAGCGGAGTGTAGTGTAGTGCAATTTTTGTGGTAAATGTTCATCACTGTTGGCCCCTACATTTTTTTGTTCCAATGCATTAATGTATTCCAAAATCATCCAAAATCACACTGTGAATGTTTTTCCTTCATTTTTATGGTTTGTGGTAAATGTTCGCTCCTTTGAAATGGATAGTCTACAGTCTACTCTGTTCTATTCCACAACAAAAGTACATCGTTTTGTTTGAATGTGTTCCAAAATGTCAAAAGCATCCAAAATCACACTGTGAATGTTGTTTTTCCTTAATTTGTATCGTTTGTGTAATGCGTCACTGTTCCTTCCTGTGAAAATGAGCCTACTCTGCTCTATTCCACAACAGAAACAAAATGTGTGTTTCAATCAATTTCAATGAATTCCAAAATGTCCCAAAGCATCCAAAACCACACTTTGAATGCTTTTGATGCCTGAAATATTCATTTTTGTTTTTTTGGGAAATGGTCATCACTGTTGGCTCCTTTGAAAATGAGTCTACCTTGGTTTATTCCACAACAGAAGCAAAATGTTGTTTTCATCTGTTCAAAAGCATATAAAATCACAATTTTAATGCTTTTTGATGCTTAAATTACTAAAATTACTCAGTTTTGTGTTTTTGTTGTTAAGTTGAAAATGTTTTTACCCTGCTCTATTCCAGAACAGAAGCAAAATGTTTGATTGATTTTCTCACAAAAAACAAAAAACATCAAAATTACATGATTTTATAGCTAAAATGATGCTCAAATTGCCTGAAATGAAGGAAATTCAGATCATGAAAAGTGGTTTTTCAACCAAAAATACTAATCTGGTTCTTCTTCAATTTCGACACTGAGAGCTCCTTAACTGCAGTTGCCAATCCTTAACTGCAGTTGAAAAAATTTCTCGCTTGAATTCTGAAATTTAGCATTGCTACCCTCTTAGATTACTCGCAACAAACAACGCGTCCATTGTCTGTCCATACAGCTGTTCAACTGTCACACTCTGTTTGACTCTCTGTGACATTTCATCACAAACAAAACTGCAAATACATCAACTGATGCACACGCACATGTATGTGATTCAGTGTACGCCCCCCGCTCGCGCACACGTATACGCCGCGTTACACAGCGCCAACGCAAGCGACTTGTTGTACTTACCAGTCTCGTTCCAGTTCACATCGTTCAGATGCGCATGTTCCTTACACCTGCATGCCTGGAAACGCCTCAACGGTTTGACAAACTCCTCAGAGTCACACACAAACCTCAGCCTCTTTCCTACAGGTTTGCCTGAACGCGATGCGTACCCAAGCATGCATGATGAAGAAGAGGCTCGGTTCTCGAGTTCTCAAAATGTTGAAGATGCACAGATAGCTGATGGCTCCCACGTTTCAACTCGTGGAACGAAACGTGTAGCTGATGCACAGCTTGAACCAGAACTTGAATCCTTGGATGTTGGGGAATCTAGGAAACGACCTCTTGAACATGATGAGGGTATGTTGGACAATGTTGGTGTTTGTGTTACCGATGATTGTAGCATAATTCATGGAATCATGCAACTTTCTGAGGGATTCACGGGGGCTGACATGTTCTTCGAAGACCAATCGTTGCAGTCTGTTGTATACCAAGGCAGTTCTAAGTCAGAGACAGTGTCGTTTTGTGGATCCTCAATTAAGGTTTGGAAACCAGACTATGCGGTTGATGATTCTACGTCGAATACCCTAGATGGTAACCTTACTTTTTCAGGGATGTTGACTGAAGTCAAGAATCTGGATAGGGTTTGTGCAGGAAAACCACTTAGGCAGTCTGAAGCCACTGCAAAGGCGGATGAGTATGGTGTTCGCATCATACCATGCCGTTGGGTCACAACGGAGAAGGTGATTGATGGCTACCATGCGGAAAATTTAAACCCAAGTTGGTTTAAAAATCCTTTCTACGTAAATCCCAGGACCTACACCTAGATGCAGTTCCTACAACCTACGCAAAGCGAAGCTTACGCAAAAAACGCGGTTCCCACACAAGCTCTCAGGTTCGGAACAGCTCAACCCTTTTGGACACTCACTCAGAGGTGCGGTAGCAAAACACGAACCAAAGCAAAACAAGCTGGACTAAACCACGTGACTGTCTTAGACTACTTCATTGCAGTTTCCTTGGCTTTGAGCCAACATCAACCATACAGCTCGACTGCAACAATTGTTTAAACATTCAAGATCCGAAGATCTTTCTCTCAAAAACTTTCTTCCACTAACCAGAGACAGGCAACATCGACACTGCGGTCGCTGATGCCCCCCTCAGACGACCGGCAACCCATTTTGTCATCTCACCATGATGACGGGTGCTCGGTCTGTTGTCATCATTGAGGGACATCGGCAACCACCGTCTCGATGTTAACCTGTCAGCCAACAAAAACTCCAACCACAAGTCGACTATTCACAGTTACACACACAGCTACTAACAAGCAGCCACTCTAAACTCAGTTCAGTCCAAAGTTCAAAGTTCAAATTGGTTCACCACAGTCCGGAAACTTTCTATGAAAGTTTCCTACAAAAGTAAAGTTCACAGAACGCAACTTTCGCTGAAAAATTCTGTGGGTTTCTGGAAACTCCATTCCAGGTTCTTTGAATTCATAAACACTTTCTATGCATACGATTCCACTTGCATTCAAATGTCCACATTCTTGAATTACTTCAAATGCACTCATGCATTCAAACGTCCTCAATTCAGATTGATTCCAAATGCATGCAAGCGTTCACAGCTCAATCCTGAACTCTTCAGTGTCATCAGGACATGTCCGAAAAGTGCTCCAGGCTTCGCATCTATTTACAAATATTCATGGTTACCATAAGACAGATCCCAACAGATAACAGTCTCACCGCATCCACGAATGTTATATCAATGCAATATCCAAACACAATCCTGAACACTAAGATGACACTACCTCAATTGGTCGGGCCAATTGATGTAGTCTCACCCGAGCATTCTTCCGGTGACCGGAGTCACGAATTCCAAATTGCTTCCTCAAAGAATGCCAGCATTGAATTCTCCAAAGCAGAATATGCACACCCCACCAAAGCAGAACTCGCACACTGTACCACTTCAGCTCGTTTATCCAAATATGCACAAAGCCAGAAGCTTTCCTCGCTCACCAGCCACAAATACTGGATATTTCCACAGTATGTGGAGCAAGGTGGGGTGGCAATGATGCAAAATGGTCTGAAATCCCGAATAAACCGCAATAACTCACACCAAAAAGACTCATCCAAAACATCTTAATCTTCACCTCTGACCAAATCAACCTCATGCATGACCAGCTCAAACCCTGTTTTTGCGGCTTCCAAATGTTCACGAACATCCGCTCTTCGGCGATGTCCTGCAAAGATGTAGACCACTTTGAGCTGTGGACGTGATATCTGTGAAGCTGTAGATCCACCTAAATGTTTCCCCTCGGCAGCTTGCTTCCCTTTGTCATCGCACCTTAGTCAGCCCCTGTCACGCTTCCGGAATCCGTGCTTTTGACACTTTCACGGCGAAGGCTATGGTACATAGGGGGGATCATCCATGCAGGGACGAACACGACAACGTATTGGACATTCCATGCTTTTTTCCGTCCAGCGCCTTCATGGCTTCCGCCAGGTCGTTCAACAAGGTTTCCGATGATCGACCTCTTGATGGCCTTCACTGAATCTTTCTCGAAGAGAAAATTTGAAGCTGCCAGCCACTGCAAAGGATACCGGAGGAAATGCCAAGTTTCAGAAATCAGAATGGGGATGATGGTCTCGTTGGCATAGGGGTTTTAGCTCCCCCTTTTCATCCCGGCCAAAATGGCTGCGGCTTTTCTTTTACGAAAGAATCCAGTTTGATCGATGCTCTTACGCATCCGTCACTTGACAGAGATGGCATTTCTCCACCTTTGCAGTTAAAAAGAGAGGAGCGCTTCATTCTGGTTTTCTTCACGTGCTTCAGTTGCTTTTGTAAACTTGAATTTACGTGCACGCGTAGCGTAATAGGTTTTAAAATGGAACAAGCCCCAGTTGGGTAGTGTAACGTACCAACGTGTTTGTTTCTTAGAAACCTCAGGTGGGGGGTGGGTTGTTACACTCACGTACGTTGGCCCTTACCACAGTTGCGACAAATGATTTCGTTTCAACAACGTTGTACATAGTAACCGTCTCACGTAGTCACCCAGTTTTACCTGGAGTCTTATCCAACTTTTTACGTTTACGTTTGATTTATTCGTTTGCGGTTTTACCCGCTAGTAATTCCGTTTTCGTTTGCGTTGCGACGTTCATTATAGCGACACGTTTCCGCGGCGTCAAACAAATTGGGTTTTACCCCAACATACTTGAACAACAGCTTGTCAGTTGATGTTTCAATTTTCACTGCTGTGCTTGTGATGTCATCTTGTTTCACTTGTCAGCTTCAGATTGATGTGCATCTTCAGCTTGAACTTTGACATTTTGATTTCGTGCAGTATGGCTGAGAAATTTGGCACCCACCCTCGGCCACCCTTTTGGTTGTTTCTTTTATGAAACCGTTCGCGCCATTTCTTTCCTAGGGTTGGGGGTTTTAGCTCTCCCATTTCATCCCGGCCAAAATAGCTGCGGCTTTTCTTTTACGAAAGAATCCAGTTTGATCGATGCTCTTACGCATCCGTCACTTGACAGAGATGACATTTCTCCACCTTTGCAGTTAAAAAGAGAGGAGCGCTTCATTCTGGTTGTCTTCACGTGCTTCAGTTGCTTTTGTAAACTTGAATTTACGTGCACGCGTAGCGGCGTAGCGTAATAGGTTTTAAAATGGAACAAATAAATTTGAAATAAGAAACCGCAGCTGTATTGGTCCAAGAAATAAATGGACTGTCACTTGTGATAGTTTGTTATTTCGCGGAACCAATAAAAACCAAAAGGAATTTTTCCTCTCTGTGCTGAAAAATTTCTTGCTGCGGTTTCCCTTCTCGACAGCTTGTTATCTCTGCCAGCGCTCCTGCACTGCCAGTGCTTTTCCTTTTACCCTCGCTCTTTGCATTCGGGTTCTGCGCTGTCTTCGGAACTTGTTTGAGGGTTCAAATCTTTTCCAACAGCCAAACCCTGTTTCAGTTGAACCTTCAGTGCATTCATGTTTTGACTTGTAATGCTGAAACTTCACTTGTGAACACTTGACATCTCTTGATTCTACCTGTGGTGTTTTCCATTTCAAGTGGTGGGTAGGTGGGTTCGTGTTTGTTTCGAACGGACTTTTTGTCCCACCCACGCCACCCTAAGCCCTTACCCACTACCCACGGGGGTCTTTGCACTTGAACTCCCTGCTCATGGTCCTTTCCCTTTTAGTCCAAATAAGTCATAAGCCAAATCCAGTGACCACCAGCACAGGGTCAATTATAAATGCCTTACCCAAAAAGTTTGATGAAGCCAGCCTGGCTTCACTTTCCAAACGGCGATCCATACACAACCTGGTGTGTGGCAACTTACGAGGTACACATACCCCGGACTTGACCATACGCAAATTAATTCCCAAGCGGTCAAAAAGAAAGATTACTAAGTGCGCTCTGCAGTGCTGATTCATTTTTGGTTCTTATAAATTTGAAACAAGAAACCGCAGATGTATTGGTCCAAGAAATAAACCTCAACAAAGTGCTGCTGCAGCATCATCTGTTGTGCCGAGATCGAGCAAGCGCGACACAGAACATGAGGACTCAGGTGGGGATTCAAAACGTCTTCACTCTGAAGGTGCTGATACTAAGTACCGCCCTACTCCCGACAGAGAAGCTTTCAATCACAAGACTTTGAGACTTCAGATCCAACCCGCAAGGTACCCCCAAATGCGACCCCAACACCATGTCCAGCCACTAACTAACCCACCAGGACACGCCCAAGAGCCACATGAGCGATATCGCTGCAAGACAACAACAAAACCTACTGCAGCAACCCACCAACCGCCTGCAACCGAAACTACACTAGAAGTTAGAAGGTGCACAGAAATCAAGTAAAACTCTTGGATTGGGAGCCAGCGCAAGATGTATATCTTCTATGGACATTTTTTCATTTCTGACGAAGCAGTGGGAGGAGGCGCGGCAAACCACGGCTTGACCAACACATGCGCAGCAACCTTGAGGCGTTGCTAAGGGACCCCAACAATCATACAGATTCGAGTCCCCGTGAGTCTCGCTTTGTCCTCGTGCCTCGGGCAGGCCTCGGTAAGCCTTGGTGCGCCTCGAATGCCAACAAACCTGCTTCATCATGGCCCCTAAAACAGGGCCCAAAAAAGTGGTCAAAACATGGCTGCGATAAAGGGATCTTGACAGTAGATCTTTGTGCCGGAGAAGGCTACCATCACGTTGACTTGGCAGAACTCGGCCAAGACTGTAGGAAATCGAGGTTCCACTTGCGTCAGTGCACCTGACACGTATGGGTTGCTCTTGCTCAACTGTCAAGAAGGCATCCTTCACATCAATTGCAAGCATCAAAATCTCTTGATGTTCCCCTCAAAGTAAGAAAACAAATGGGCAAGATCCTGGTTGCAATGTTGGATGAAGCCGGTGAGAACAAGGCTTCTCTGTCGGGTTGCAACCAAGTGTATTCCCTTGCCACAAGTCTGCTTCTCCTCAACCCGATTGCATTGCCAGCATCGTCCTTCTTTTTGCGCCAAGTGCGCACAAAACGTGTGCTCAGGCACTTCGCATCAGCAGGTAGGGTGTCTTCAAGTAAGACATGAAGACCAAACAAACGTTCAATCTCAACTTGATCTGCAATGCTGTCCAGTCGTTGAAGTTCATCAGGTTCAAGTTGTGGCTCTTGTGGGCTGCAAGGATAACTGAGTTCCTTCATGGGGTTGCTGAGCTCTGAAACAGGTTCATAAGGATCTTCATCAAGATTCAACTCAAAATCTTGCTCTGCAAAACAACATCGGGCTCGATGTCCAGATGCTCAATCTGTCGCAGTTGTCCAAGCAAATTGACACTGCCTGGACCATCGCCATGCTTGGCAATCTTGTTGGGAGACATCATGTTTTCAAATAATGAAGTGTCATCAACAAAATCACGTCCAGCTTCAGACTGCGGTGTCTGTGGCACAACATCTCCATGAGGCATCTGCGTACCATGGGGGAAGGTTTTGGCGGCAGCAGGTTCAAAGTCCTTTATGGCCCTAGTTTCTAGGGTCACAAAGGAAACAACATGTGTGGAGAAATCTATTGC
>CBDDTI010000306.1:0-3087 GCA_965233585.1 bacterium | reverse complement strand
GGCTTAGGCTTTTTCATTTACTTTATGATATAGATTTTACACGCGCAAAACAATATAACACGGTTTTTCTATCATGTTTTTTACTCTAATAAAGCATGCTTTTTGACCAACCAGAGCGCGTTCAGGGCCCTACCTATATTAAAAAGTTTAATACATAGCTTGCTATTGGTTGCCATAGCTATTGTTTGCTCTTTTTATATTAATGTTCTGTATTCACATATAAATTTAAATATTTTAGACTTCCTTCATAGCGTAGAAATAGCGTTTTTTCCTCTTCCTCTTTTTCTTCTGATGCATGCATTTGTGCAGCCATCTGATTGATTGATTGATTGCTAGAAGCAATGAAATCGATTGATTAGTAGAACCAATGAAAATCCAGGTGTGGAAGAAGTGCCCAGTATGTCGAGCTGATTAATATTCCGGTAGGCTAAAGGCTTGTTATGACAGTGACTGAACTCTGGAGAGATTGACGAGTTGTGCTTCAAATGTTAATAAACGTTGATGTTATAAGCTGTAAACAGTCTATTTAAGGAACCGTAATGGCATGCTGGGTTGGTGGTAGCACTGAAGAAAAACAGCTGCTGAACCACAACCGGAATTTAGAGCTGTACGGGCCCACATTCCGTTTTCTCACAAACTAGAGACGCAATGAATGTCTTTCACACATTCATTGTGATTGCACGTAGATTGAAACAAACAATCGAGGAATTTGAACTGAGCCGTTTTCAGGCTAGAACTTATTAAATATTCCCGTTTAAAGTTACAAGTCAAGGTAGAGACAGAAGGTAAATTTTAAATGTCAGAATTGTAGAAATGGTTCCGTAAGAGATGTTTTCTTTTCTTTATATGCCAATGCAATTAACTTCCTCTAAAAACGCTGGTGGCTTCGAAGGCTAACTCGGTGAACGAAAAGAAGTTAAACTAAAGCCAATCCCTGGATCAACCTACCATCTTTGACTGACTAAGGTAGAGTAGATTACCGCTATATATCTCTCACATAATTTGAACGATAGTTGCTTGGAATTACTTGCTATCTTTTCCTCTGGGATATGACCGCTCGGCCGTTTACAATTATCCTAGTGGGCTTAATATCATGTATGTGCCGTCCCTTGGACAATAAACCGTAATTCCTTATCTTTTAACCTAAAAGGGACATCAACGGGGCACCCAGCGACGATTGTCTCTCAAATACTTTAAAATGTTATTTTAGGCTATATAGATTCAGCTTTAGGGATTCAGCCAGGGTTTTTTTTTGTCCAATTCTCGAGAACCCTTGATCTTATTGCCCTTCTCAAAATCATCGCTGGCCTTTTCTCGGTACCCAAAACGGCATTTTTATCAATCCGAAAACACCAGGCATTACATTTCCCTTATCATGAAAGTTCGAGGTGACAATTCTCTTAAGAAAGTACTAGGGCCGTTAAAGGCCTTCCGATCATAGACAGTTTACCACAACGATCCGTTCGATGCACCTGACAACATCAGCCCTCCAAAACAGGACAATATGAAGACGAAATTCTAACCGGCGAATTATGATTATCTATTTCTTTTTTCGACTCTTCTCCCCTGAGACAAAAAAAGAACTCTAAAAGCCATAGTTTAATATTCTTGGCCACTAGGTCCGCCGGTCACATTTGCATTTTTGCTACGCGATGGTTAATACCAGACCTGAGATGATCCGTAAGGTACTCCCTAAGGATGGTTTATACGGGGAGACCCTGCCCAAAATCGGTAGCTTTTAGTGACTTCAGGGCCGGGTTGTTCGAAAGCCGGTTAACGCTAACCCAGGTTTAAAAGTCTAGTCTAATAGCGATTGCGTATTTCGAGACGCGAAAGCGATATGTATGAAGACGTCGTCCAGAGTCACCGTCCTTGTTTTGTTCTATGAATCAGTATCCAAGATTGGATTCTTAAATCCGAAAGAATCCGAAAACGGTTTTTGCGTTTCATTTTTAAACAGATTAATCTAAGATTTCTCGGATCATAGTGCGTCAAAGGAACCGAAGAATCCACTTGCAGAGTGGATTGGTGGCCCAATTTCAAGTCTGACAAAAAATGCTAAAAGAGCACAAACAGGACGTAAAAATCCTCAACTAATTTTGGCAATAAGGGGGAAAATAACACACAAACAAGATAAATGGTGCCTAAACTGAAATTCTAGCTCTCTCAAACTCAATAAGTCGATAGTCTCAGAATCTAAAGTGTTGGTGGACACGGCGCGTGGATGCGACAAAGATAGGCAAGATTTAAACTAAGCGGTACATCTTCTTCATGGTCGCTTTTTTAGACAGTGTTGAAAGCAAGGAACTTTGCCAATGCGACTGTTCGAGATTATTAATTATTCAGGTTAGTGTCAAACACTGGCAGCTGCAGTGTGTCTCTGTTTGTCTCTCTTAATAGATCCTTGCTGCTGGTGGCTGCCACTTCCGTAACGGAAAGAGAACGGCGAGTGTAAAATTATGCAATTTAAAGGTAGGTTTTTCGATAATCGTTATCATTACTCGCTACAAGAAAGGCTACTCTCTAGGCGTGCCCAACAAGACGTTTTGTTTCCTATCGCCTCATCTTGTCTACTAAAATTGTGTCACTCAGTCGTATTTTAATAGGTTAAAGCCAAGAATAGGAATATATATTATAAATTATTAAAAACTGTATCATTGGATAATGCATATTCGAGAGTTTTCATGGTCTTAGCCATCATGGTATATGAGCCATTATACCATGCTCTGCAAATATGGTAAGTAAACGCGTGATTTTTGGGTCGTTTTTACTTTTAGTTTCGTCTAATTTTCTATACATTTTGGGTCGTTTTTTCATTATTCCATTCGCGCTTGTTGGATATGAGATTGGTTATAGCTAACTCGGCCCTACTGGCCTCTTTGGCTATTTACCATCTCATATCCAACGCGCGCTCATGGAATAATTGTTAAATAGGAAAATTTCAAGAGAGCCTTGTGTTCCCTGTGAGCGACAATTGCAACGAGTCGCTATCATCTTAACTGAGAATCAGTTCCAGAGGGGGATACAGGAATTTTTTTCGGATGGGCGGGGTGGGGGGCACCACCAAGGAATGGCGTAACTACGGTG
>CBDDTI010000305.1:0-12356 GCA_965233585.1 bacterium | reverse complement strand
GGTAGAAGACGTTGAGACCTAGCTTCCTGTCAAGTTTCGTTCAATTCCGTTCAGCGCTTTCACAGGAGAAGTCGAAAATGTGAAAAATTAACGACGGACGGACGGAATACGGACAGCGCATGATAACAATAGTGCACTTGAACCTTCGGCTCAGATACACTAAAACAAAAAAAAAAATCGGGCCGTTTTGTCTTCCAAACCATATCTCCCTCACCCAACGACTTAATGAAACAATCACGAGTTTGAACGTACTCCCCCATCCAACCAATACAAATTTCCTCATCTTTGATTCCTTTGATGGTGCGGTTCAAATCCCACATTTAAAACCAAAAAATGTGCAAACAAAGATCTATGCTCGGACAGATATCGAGGTGACCAAGAGCGAATTGCCAACAGTCGACTCCGGTAACCACGTGGTGTAAACAGTGAACACAATGCAGTTGGTGCTCACGCAAAATGTAGTAAACTGTACTTCTCATGACAAATATGGATATCTATTGAGGCCATTGTATCTCCAAAATGTGTTATTAACATTTATTTATTCTGCTAGAGGTTGGATTTATTTGGAAACAAATATCCAAGAAACAAAAGAAGCGTGAGTAGTTATTTCTGTTTAAGTGCATTTCAATCCATGTTTCTTCGCCGTAGAACGTACCTTGTTTCAAAACACATACTGTCAATGTGTTCTCTTTCTTGACTGTGTATGATGTTCGACTCGATCAGTCATTTGGCATACATTTTATTTCTATGTGTCATGATATCAAAAATTTAACTGTTTTAGTCCAATTTAATGCAAAACAACAAAATGCTTTATGAATCCTTTATTTCATAAATATAGACTCGATTGACTTATATTACCCGATATTTTAGCATGTTGGCGATAACTCGACATTTCACACACTTCGAGTCCTGGAAATACGCATTTCATAGATTCTCTGACTTTTATGAAAGATAACCCAGCAGGCACACGACGTTGTAAAGACGTTGGAATCCGGTTGATTTTTGGTCGCGACCAATCCGACGTTGTAAAGACGTTGGAATCAGGTTGATTTTTGGTCGCGACCAATCCAACCAAAATCCGACGTCTAGAAAACTTTCATTTTCAACCTGATTCCAAGGTCAATCCAACGTCAGAGTCAAACGTCATTCCGACGTCGTACTGACGTCAAATGTCTGCTGGGTTGATCAAAGCATTAAGAAAAAAAAAATCATTACACCCGGGATTCGAACTCGCGACCTCATGGTTAAGAGACCAAAGCTCTTCGCATTGAGCTACACGGGATCGTGATATGAGGTAGTAAAAAGTTGTATTGGTTCCTAAATTTAGAAAAGGAAGTAACATGTGGGTGTGGCTGAGTTGGCGAATGAGATCTGTTGTATGGCTAAAATAGATATTAGGTAATGGCACACGTGGCAGACTGTGTATACTGGGTAGACTGAGTTGTCTTTCTTTGTATGTTAACGTATGCTTGTAAAATTGTCATTTTGTGTAGAAAATTGGGAAATCTTGAGAAAAAAGGCGATGCAGGCAATAATTTTCACATCGGCTATTGCTTGTTTTTTATTTTTATTTTTTGGCAGATATTTCTTGATAATCATGGCGAAAAAGCAGGCGTTCTTTGCCTTTTTAGCGTTCTTTTAGCCTTGGAGCAAAATAATGATTAAACTAAAGTTCCGCTATTATAATTCACTAGAGAGGACGAATAATTCTTCTACTCATGAAGAAATTAAGCTCTCTTGTACTTTTTTTAAAATTTAAATTCAACGATGAACTAATTCAAGGGATTTTAGCGCAAGTATAGAATATTGAATTTGCGTTCAGGCGACTATGGTTACCGAGTACTGTGTATTCTTGTAAAAATACTATTTGGCACTTATTCAATAAGTGTGCGGTTTAATTGAATTAAAACGGGCATTAATTGTTTGAATTTAATTTAGCTTGCGCACTTATTCAATTATTGCGCTCTTCAATATAATTAGTGCGCACACTGATTGAATTAGTGCGCGCACAAATTCAATTGAAGCTCGCACTATTAAGTTTTTGTTCTCAATATTTGAGTGTTTGTTAATTTGGCGTTCCATAGAATTCACCCCAACAACAAAAAATATCTTTATTTTTCTTTGTAATCTCACACCCAGGCGGAGATTTATCTCATAACGGATGAATTTTACCAATCTTCTCGCCATTGCTTTGTGTATAAAACACCCCGTTCTTCTTCCCGTGTATAATTAAAGTTTTATGACAATGAAATGCATGTACAGTGGAATTCCATATTGCACCGCTTATACTACAAATTACCTATTAGGTGATATCAATTACAATGCAAATTAATAATTCGATTATAGATATCACTAATCTGAAAACAAAAAGTCAATTTCAAATTGAAAATTAAAACTAAAAACAACGAGAAATAAATTATGCCGGCAAAAGAAAAAAAAACAAGAGGCCCAAAGGGCTACACATCGCGCACCTGAGTACAATGTGCCACCTTTATTGACAGATCGGACAGGACAACCATCTTGTTTTTCTGCTCGTCCCGAAAAACACTAACTTGGTAGAGGATGTTTAGATCTTGCTCTCTGTCAAATTTTGTTTAATACCGTTCAGTGGTTGCAGAGGGTAAGTGGAAAATGTTTCAGCCAATAAGAGGCCAGGGCGGCCATCTTGTTTTTCCGATCGGTCCGAAAAACACAAACTTGGTAGAAGACGTTGAGACCTAGCTTCCTGTAAAGTTTCGTTCAATTCCGTTCAGCGCTTTCACAGGAGAAGTCGAAAATGTGAAAAGTTAACGACGGACGGACGGAATACGGACAACGCATGATAACAATAGTGCACTTGAACCTTCGGCTCAGATACACTAAAACAAAAAAAAAATCGGGCCGTTTTGTCTTCCAAACCATATCTCCCTCACCCAACGACTTAATGAAACAATCACGAGTTTGAACGTACTCCCCCATCCAACCAATACAAATTTCCTCATCTTTGATTCCTTTGATGGTGCGGTTCAAATCCCACATTTAAAACCAAAAAATGTGCAAACAAAGATCTATGCTCGGACAGATATCGAGGTGACCAAGAGCGAATTGCCAACAGTCGACTCCGGTAACCACGTGGTGTAAACAGTGAACACAATGCAGTTGGTGCTCACGCAAAATGTAGTAAACTGTACTTCTCATGACAAATATGGATATCTATTGAGGCCATTGTATCTCCAAAATGTGTTATTAACATTTATTTATTCTGCTAGAGGTTGGATTTATTTGGAAACAAATATCCAAGAAACAAAAGAAGCGTGAGTAGTTATTTCTGTTTAAGTGCATTTCAATCCATGTTTCTTCGCCGTAGAACGTACCTTGTTTCAAAACACATACTGTCAATGTGTTCTCTTTCTTGACTGTGTATGATGTTCGACTCGATCAGTCATTTGGCATACATTTTATTTCTATGTGTCATGATATCAAAAATTTAACTGTTTTAGTCCAATTTAATGCAAAACAACAAAATGCTTTATGAATCCTTTATTTCATAAATATAGACTCGATTGACTTATATTACCCGATATTTTAGCATGTTGGCGATAACTCGACATTTCACACACTTCGAGTCCTGGAAATACGCATTTCATAGATTCTCTGACTTTTATGAAAGATAACCCAGCAGGCACACGACGTTGTAAAGACGTTGGAATCCGGTTGATTTTTGGTCGCGACCAATCCGACGTTGTAAAGACGTTGGAATCAGGTTGATTTTTGGTCGCGACCAATCCAACCAAAATCCGACGTCTAGAAAACTTTCATTTTCAACCTGATTCCAAGGTCAATCCAACGTCAGAGTCAAACGTCATTCCGACGTCGTACTGACGTCAAATGTCTGCTGGGTTGATCAAAGCATTAAGAAAAAAAAATCATTACACCCGGGATTCGAACTCGCGACCTCATGGTTAAGAGACCAAAGCTCTTCGCATTGAGCTACACGGGATCGTGATATGAGGTAGTAAAAAGTTGTATTGGTTCCTAAATTTAGAAAAGGAAGTAACATGTGGGTGTGGCTGAGTTGGCGAATGAGATCTGTTGTATGGCTAAAATAGATATTAGGTAATGGCACACGTGGCAGACTGTGTATACTGGGTAGACTGAGTTGTCTTTCTTTGTATGTTAACGTATGCTTGTAAAATTGTCATTTTGTGTAGAAAATTGGGAAATCTTGAGAAAAAAGGCGATGCAGGCAATAATTTTCACATCGGCTATTGCTTGTTTTTTATTTTTATTTTTTGGCAGATATTTCTTGATAATCATGGCGAAAAAGCAGGCGTTCTTTGCCTTTTTAGCGTTCTTTTAGCCTTGGAGCAAAATAATGATTAAACTAAAGTTCCGCTATTATAATTCACTAGAGAGGACGAATAATTCTTCTACTCATGAAGAAATTAAGCTCTCTTGTACTTTTTTTAAAATTTAAATTCAACGATGAACTAATTCAAGGGATTTTAGCGCAAGTATAGAATATTGAATTTGCGTTCAGGCGACTATGGTTACCGAGTACTGTGTATTCTTGTAAAAATACTATTTGGCACTTATTCAATAAGTGTGCGGTTTAATTGAATTAAAACGGGCATTAATTGTTTGAATTTAATTTAGCTTGCGCACTTATTCAATTATTGCGCTCTTCAATATAATTAGTGCGCACACTGATTGAATTAGTGCGCGCACAAATTCAATTGAAGCTCGCACTATTAAGTTTTTGTTCTCAATATTTGAGTGTTTGTTAATTTGGCGTTCCATAGAATTCACCCCAACAACAAAAAATATCTTTATTTTTCTTTGTAATCTCACACCCAGGCGGAGATTTATCTCATAACGGATGAATTTTACCAATCTTCTCGCCATTGCTTTGTGTATAAAACACCCCGTTCTTCTTCCCGTGTATAATTAAAGTTTTATGACAATGAAATGCATGTACAGTGGAATTCCATATTGCACCGCTTATACTACAAATTACCTATTAGGTGATATCAATTACAATGCAAATTAATAATTCGATTATAGATATCACTAATCTGAAAACAAAAAGTCAATTTCAAATTGAAAATTAAAACTAAAAACAACGAGAAATAAATTATGCCGGCAAAAGAAAAAAAAACAAGAGGCCCAAAGGGCTACACATCGCGCACCTGAGTACAATGTGCCACCTTTATTGACAGATCGGACAGGACAACCATCTTGTTTTTCTGCTCGTCCCGAAAAACACTAACTTGGTAGAGGATGTTTAGATCTTGCTCTCTGTCAAATTTTGTTTAATACCGTTCAGTGGTTGCAGAGGGTAAGTGGAAAATGTTTCAGCCAATAAGAGGCCAGGGCGGCCATCTTGTTTTTCCGATCGGTCCGAAAAACACAAACTTGGTAGAAGACGTTGAGACCTAGCTTCCTGTAAAGTTTCGTTCAATTCCGTTCAGCGCTTTCACAGGAGAAGTCGAAAATGTGAAAAGTTAACGACGGACGGACGGAATACGGACAACGCATGATAACAATAGTGCACTTGAACCTTCGGCTCAGATACACTAAAACAAAAAAAAAATCGGGCCGTTTTGTCTTCCAAACCATATCTCCCTCACCCAACGACTTAATGAAACAATCACGAGTTTGAACGTACTCCCCCATCCAACCAATACAAATTTCCTCATCTTTGATTCCTTTGATGGTGCGGTTCAAATCCCACATTTAAAACCAAAAAATGTGCAAACAAAGATCTATGCTCGGACAGATATCGAGGTGACCAAGAGCGAATTGCCAACAGTCGACTCCGGTAACCACGTGGTGTAAACAGTGAACACAATGCAGTTGGTGCTCACGCAAAATGTAGTAAACTGTACTTCTCATGACAAATATGGATATCTATTGAGGCCATTGTATCTCCAAAATGTGTTATTAACATTTATTTATTCTGCTAGAGGTTGGATTTATTTGGAAACAAATATCCAAGAAACAAAAGAAGCGTGAGTAGTTATTTCTGTTTAAGTGCATTTCAATCCATGTTTCTTCGCCGTAGAACGTACCTTGTTTCAAAACACATACTGTCAATGTGTTCTCTTTCTTGACTGTGTATGATGTTCGACTCGATCAGTCATTTGGCATACATTTTATTTCTATGTGTCATGATATCAAAAATTTAACTGTTTTAGTCCAATTTAATGCAAAACAACAAAATGCTTTATGAATCCTTTATTTCATAAATATAGACTCGATTGACTTATATTACCCGATATTTTAGCATGTTGGCGATAACTCGACATTTCACACACTTCGAGTCCTGGAAATACGCATTTCATAGATTCTCTGACTTTTATGAAAGATAACCCAGCAGGCACACGACGTTGTAAAGACGTTGGAATCCGGTTGATTTTTGGTCGCGACCAATCCGACGTTGTAAAGACGTTGGAATCAGGTTGATTTTTGGTCGCGACCAATCCAACCAAAATCCGACGTCTAGAAAACTTTCATTTTCAACCTGATTCCAAGGTCAATCCAACGTCAGAGTCAAACGTCATTCCGACGTCGTACTGACGTCAAATGTCTGCTGGGTTGATCAAAGCATTAAGAAAAAAAAATCATTACACCCGGGATTCGAACTCGCGACCTCATGGTTAAGAGACCAAAGCTCTTCGCATTGAGCTACACGGGATCGTGATATGAGGTAGTAAAAAGTTGTATTGGTTCCTAAATTTAGAAAAGGAAGTAACATGTGGGTGTGGCTGAGTTGGCGAATGAGATCTGTTGTATGGCTAAAATAGATATTAGGTAATGGCACACGTGGCAGACTGTGTATACTGGGTAGACTGAGTTGTCTTTCTTTGTATGTTAACGTATGCTTGTAAAATTGTCATTTTGTGTAGAAAATTGGGAAATCTTGAGAAAAAAGGCGATGCAGGCAATAATTTTCACATCGGCTATTGCTTGTTTTTTATTTTTATTTTTTGGCAGATATTTCTTGATAATCATGGCGAAAAAGCAGGCGTTCTTTGCCTTTTTAGCGTTCTTTTAGCCTTGGAGCAAAATAATGATTAAACTAAAGTTCCGCTATTATAATTCACTAGAGAGGACGAATAATTCTTCTACTCATGAAGAAATTAAGCTCTCTTGTACTTTTTTTAAAATTTAAATTCAACGATGAACTAATTCAAGGGATTTTAGCGCAAGTATAGAATATTGAATTTGCGTTCAGGCGACTATGGTTACCGAGTACTGTGTATTCTTGTAAAAATACTATTTGGCACTTATTCAATAAGTGTGCGGTTTAATTGAATTAAAACGGGCATTAATTGTTTGAATTTAATTTAGCTTGCGCACTTATTCAATTATTGCGCTCTTCAATATAATTAGTGCGCACACTGATTGAATTAGTGCGCGCACAAATTCAATTGAAGCTCGCACTATTAAGTTTTTGTTCTCAATATTTGAGTGTTTGTTAATTTGGCGTTCCATAGAATTCACCCCAACAACAAAAAATATCTTTATTTTTCTTTGTAATCTCACACCCAGGCGGAGATTTATCTCATAACGGATGAATTTTACCAATCTTCTCGCCATTGCTTTGTGTATAAAACACCCCGTTCTTCTTCCCGTGTATAATTAAAGTTTTATGACAATGAAATGCATGTACAGTGGAATTCCATATTGCACCGCTTATACTACAAATTACCTATTAGGTGATATCAATTACAATGCAAATTAATAATTCGATTATAGATATCACTAATCTGAAAACAAAAAGTCAATTTCAAATTGAAAATTAAAACTAAAAACAACGAGAAATAAATTATGCCGGCAAAAGAAAAAAAAACAAGAGGCCCAAAGGGCTACACATCGCGCACCTGAGTACAATGTGCCACCTTTATTGACAGATCGGACAGGACAACCATCTTGTTTTTCTGCTCGTCCCGAAAAACACTAACTTGGTAGAGGATGTTTAGATCTTGCTCTCTGTCAAATTTTGTTTAATACCGTTCAGTGGTTGCAGAGGGTAAGTGGAAAATGTTTCAGCCAATAAGAGGCCAGGGCGGCCATCTTGTTTTTCCGATCGGTCCGAAAAACACAAACTTGGTAGAAGACGTTGAGACCTAGCTTCCTGTAAAGTTTCGTTCAATTCCGTTCAGCGCTTTCACAGGAGAAGTCGAAAATGTGAAAAGTTAACGACGGACGGACGGAATACGGACAACGCATGATAACAATAGTGCACTTGAACCTTCGGCTCAGATACACTAAAACAAAAAAAAAATCGGGCCGTTTTGTCTTCCAAACCATATCTCCCTCACCCAACGACTTAATGAAACAATCACGAGTTTGAACGTACTCCCCCATCCAACCAATACAAATTTCCTCATCTTTGATTCCTTTGATGGTGCGGTTCAAATCCCACATTTAAAACCAAAAAATGTGCAAACAAAGATCTATGCTCGGACAGATATCGAGGTGACCAAGAGCGAATTGCCAACAGTCGACTCCGGTAACCACGTGGTGTAAACAGTGAACACAATGCAGTTGGTGCTCACGCAAAATGTAGTAAACTGTACTTCTCATGACAAATATGGATATCTATTGAGGCCATTGTATCTCCAAAATGTGTTATTAACATTTATTTATTCTGCTAGAGGTTGGATTTATTTGGAAACAAATATCCAAGAAACAAAAGAAGCGTGAGTAGTTATTTCTGTTTAAGTGCATTTCAATCCATGTTTCTTCGCCGTAGAACGTACCTTGTTTCAAAACACATACTGTCAATGTGTTCTCTTTCTTGACTGTGTATGATGTTCGACTCGATCAGTCATTTGGCATACATTTTATTTCTATGTGTCATGATATCAAAAATTTAACTGTTTTAGTCCAATTTAATGCAAAACAACAAAATGCTTTATGAATCCTTTATTTCATAAATATAGACTCGATTGACTTATATTACCCGATATTTTAGCATGTTGGCGATAACTCGACATTTCACACACTTCGAGTCCTGGAAATACGCATTTCATAGATTCTCTGACTTTTATGAAAGATAACCCAGCAGGCACACGACGTTGTAAAGACGTTGGAATCCGGTTGATTTTTGGTCGCGACCAATCCGACGTTGTAAAGACGTTGGAATCAGGTTGATTTTTGGTCGCGACCAATCCAACCAAAATCCGACGTCTAGAAAACTTTCATTTTCAACCTGATTCCAAGGTCAATCCAACGTCAGAGTCAAACGTCATTCCGACGTCGTACTGACGTCAAATGTCTGCTGGGTTGATCAAAGCATTAAGAAAAAAAAAATCATTACACCCGGGATTCGAACTCGCGACCTCATGGTTAAGAGACCAAAGCTCTTCGCATTGAGCTACACGGGATCGTGATATGAGGTAGTAAAAAGTTGTATTGGTTCCTAAATTTAGAAAAGGAAGTAACATGTGGGTGTGGCTGAGTTGGCGAATGAGATCTGTTGTATGGCTAAAATAGATATTAGGTAATGGCACACGTGGCAGACTGTGTATACTGGGTAGACTGAGTTGTCTTTCTTTGTATGTTAACGTATGCTTGTAAAATTGTCATTTTGTGTAGAAAATTGGGAAATCTTGAGAAAAAAGGCGATGCAGGCAATAATTTTCACATCGGCTATTGCTTGTTTTTTATTTTTATTTTTTGGCAGATATTTCTTGATAATCATGGCGAAAAAGCAGGCGTTCTTTGCCTTTTTAGCGTTCTTTTAGCCTTGGAGCAAAATAATGATTAAACTAAAGTTCCGCTATTATAATTCACTAGAGAGGACGAATAATTCTTCTACTCATGAAGAAATTAAGCTCTCTTGTACTTTTTTTAAAATTTAAATTCAACGATGAACTAATTCAAGGGATTTTAGCGCAAGTATAGAATATTGAATTTGCGTTCAGGCGACTATGGTTACCGAGTACTGTGTATTCTTGTAAAAATACTATTTGGCACTTATTCAATAAGTGTGCGGTTTAATTGAATTAAAACGGGCATTAATTGTTTGAATTTAATTTAGCTTGCGCACTTATTCAATTATTGCGCTCTTCAATATAATTAGTGCGCACACTGATTGAATTAGTGCGCGCACAAATTCAATTGAAGCTCGCACTATTAAGTTTTTGTTCTCAATATTTGAGTGTTTGTTAATTTGGCGTTCCATAGAATTCACCCCAACAACAAAAAATATCTTTATTTTTCTTTGTAATCTCACACCCAGGCGGAGATTTATCTCATAACGGATGAATTTTACCAATCTTCTCGCCATTGCTTTGTGTATAAAACACCCCGTTCTTCTTCCCGTGTATAATTAAAGTTTTATGACAATGAAATGCATGTACAGTGGAATTCCATATTGCACCGCTTATACTACAAATTACCTATTAGGTGATATCAATTACAATGCAAATTAATAATTCGATTATAGATATCACTAATCTGAAAACAAAAAGTCAATTTCAAATTGAAAATTAAAACTAAAAACAACGAGAAATAAATTATGCCGGCAAAAGAAAAAAAAACAAGAGGCCCAAAGGGCTACACATCGCGCACCTGAGTACAATGTGCCACCTTTATTGACAGATCGGACAGGACAACCATCTTGTTTTTCTGCTCGTCCCGAAAAACACTAACTTGGTAGAGGATGTTTAGATCTTGCTCTCTGTCAAATTTTGTTTAATACCGTTCAGTGGTTGCAGAGGGTAAGTGGAAAATGTTTCAGCCAATAAGAGGCCAGGGCGGCCATCTTGTTTTTCCGATCGGTCCGAAAAACACAAACTTGGTAGAAGACGTTGAGACCTAGCTTCCTGTAAAGTTTCGTTCAATTCCGTTCAGCGCTTTCACAGGAGAAGTCGAAAATGTGAAAAGTTAACGACGGACGGACGGAATACGGACAACGCATGATAACAATAGTGCACTTGAACCTTCGGCTCAGATACACTAAAACAAAAAAAAAATCGGGCCGTTTTGTCTTCCAAACCATATCTCCCTCACCCAACGACTTAATGAAACAATCACGAGTTTGAACGTACTCCCCCATCCAACCAATACAAATTTCCTCATCTTTGATTCCTTTGATGGTGCGGTTCAAATCCCACATTTAAAACCAAAAAATGTGCAAACAAAGATCTATGCTCGGACAGATATCGAGGTGACCAAGAGCGAATTGCCAACAGTCGACTCCGGTAACCACGTGGTGTAAACAGTGAACACAATGCAGTTGGTGCTCACGCAAAATGTAGTAAACTGTACTTCTCATGACAAATATGGATATCTATTGAGGCCATTGTATCTCCAAAATGTGTTATTAACATTTATTTATTCTGCTAGAGGTTGGATTTATTTGGAAACAAATATCCAAGAAACAAAAGAAGCGTGAGTAGTTATTTCTGTTTAAGTGCATTTCAATCCATGTTTCTTCGCCGTAGAACGTACCTTGTTTCAAAACACATACTGTCAATGTGTTCTCTTTCTTGACTGTGTATGATGTTCGACTCGATCAGTCATTTGGCATACATTTTATTTCTATGTGTCATGATATCAAAAATTTAACTGTTTTAGTCCAATTTAATGCAAAACAACAAAATGCTTTATGAATCCTTTATTTCATAAATATAGACTCGATTGACTTAATATTACCCGATATTTTAGCATGTTGGCGATAACTGGCGACATTTCACACACTTCGAGTCCTGGAAATACGCATTTCATAGATTCTCTGACTTTTATGAAAGATAACCCAGCAGGCACACGACGTTGTAAAGACGTTGGAATCCGGTTGATTTTTGGTCGCGACCAATCCGACGTTGTAAAGACGTTGGAATCAGGTTGATTTTTGGTCGCGACCAATCCAACCAAAATCCGACGTCTAGAAAACTTTCATTTTCAACCTGATTCCAAGGTCAATCCAACGTCAGAGTCAAACGTCATTCCGACGTCGTACTGACGTCAAATGTCTGCTGGGTTGATCAAAGCATTAAGAAAAAAAATCATTACACCCGGGATTCGAACTCGCGACCTCATGGTTAAGAGACCAAAGCTCTTCGCATTGAGCTACACGGGATCGTGATATGAGGTAGTAAAAAGTTGTATTGGTTCCTAAATTTAGAAAAGGAAGTAACATGTGGGTGTGGCTGAGTTGGCGAATGAGATCTGTTGTATGGCTAAAATAGATATTAGGTAATGGCACACGTGGCAGACTGTGTATACTGGGTAGACTGAGTTGTCTTTCTTTGTATGTTAACGTATGCTTGTAAAATTGTCATTTTGTGTAGAAAATTGGGAAATCTTGAGAAAAAAGGCGATGCAGGCAATAATTTTCACATCGGCTATTGCTTGTTTTTTAT
>CBDDTI010000304.1:0-14689 GCA_965233585.1 bacterium | reverse complement strand
GAAAATGATTTCTTATCTATTATAATGGAATAAAACTAAATTCTGAGATATCTGTCAGTTGTTTTGTATTACCGGAAAAACAAACGTTTGCTTAATTTTTATCATCTTTGTAGTTCAGCGGGAAAAGTTATCGAGGAAAGTTTTTCAATTAAAAAATTGTGAGCGAGTGATTTGTAGAATAAGCTTTTGTTATTCTAAAAATGTGTTCTTAATGGCAATAAGTTGTGTTGTTACGGAGATCGAGCGAGTGAAAAATAGCTGCGCAACGCCATCGCGACGTCACATTTTACGCAGTATAAAACTGACACGTAAAAGCGTGCGGCGGTGTCTTCGATAGTTTCACGGTCTATGCCAGTGGGTCATATAGGTATTGGAAACGTGAAATGAATAAGTCCACATTGTATTTTCTTATAGAATACATAAATGGATGAACTGAGACGTATTACCTTGCGAGATAACAGACATTTCATATAAACGCAAAAGTTTTCTGAAATTTCACGCAAATTTTTATTTTGTTATAAAAAAAAGGAATATACGTCTTATTTTCTGGAAATTCTTGAAATAAATCCCAGCGTTCACTGTTGCTCTATTGAAATATATATTCGATTTCTAAATTTCTAACTGAACGTTAATTGAGAAGTTAACTTTAAAACTGTATTATGTCCCTTGTTCACAGGACGTGTTTTGACGTTTACCAACGTCTACGTTTCCTTCAGCAATTTTTTTTTCAACACCTATCCAATCCAATTGAAGATAGCTATCAAACTCAGTTAAACGTCTCATAATACCAGAATTTGAACTGATATATCTTAATTCATGAATATGGAAAAACAAATGGGTGAATTTTCGCATGTGTATGTCACTCATAAAAGGAAAAGAAAAGTTTAATTTTCAGTTCCGATGTCAATCAAGAAAACGAAAAATTTATCAAGTATATCGTCAGTTTTCATGCATTCTTATTTTCTTTTTCATGGAATTAATAACATGGCATGGCAATGCACCTATATGTCGATACCTGTAGCAGCACTCTGAAATTCGGCTGAGCGGAAGTAAAGAAAATGCACATTTAGCACTCTGTTTCCAAAGCGAAAATGTACATTTAGCGCATTGTTTCCAATCGCCAAAGTCTCGGGGAAATAAAAACACACAGCTCGTTTCATAAGTACCGTATGAAATGAAAATTCACTTCAGATACTATATATATCTCCAAGTTGTCCATATAATTGTATCAAACTTCCATCATCTGTAGGATAAAACATATATTTTGCAATATAGCAAGATGTTGGGGCAGCCGTGATGTAGTGGTTAGGCTCTGGATTACAGAGCAAGGGGTCCGGGGTTCGAGCCCGTTTATCACTTCAGTGATTTGGAAAACACGCTACTTCCTTCTTCATAGTGGCAATATGACTTCTCAAAACAATGCAATCCACCCCCTCCAAAAACACATGATATTGTCTCCACGTTTTACAGATCAAGTTTAATATTCGTCATGTCTAACATACTTTCTCTTGAGTTTTTGCCCTTTGCTAAATTTTTGTTTTCCAAACTTTTCTGTGTCGCCTTGCAAAATAATGACTTTATTTTTTGGGATGAATTTGTATCGACATGATACAGATCAAGTACCATTTTTGAGTCCTTTTGAACCGCTTTGTAGGAGTTATGCCTCTTTCAAGTTTGTTAGGGCCGGTAGGGGATTTCAGAATGCTTGTTATTGTTGATTGGAAGGGATAGTCAACTTCACACTTCTAACTACAGTTTCTTGTGATTATTGCACTGAATTTGATTATTTTGCCCACACATATCACATTTGAGATTTATTCAGCCTAACATAAATTACTCAAATAAAACTCGAACTCTTTTTTTCAAATTTTCGGTCTCTTGACCTTTATCAAGACACGGAACACATAAAAATCAGATTACATCCATCATCGCATTTACACTTGATGTCTACAAACAATGACGTCAATGACGTCATACAATAGAGACGCCGCGGCCGGCGTAACGTCATATTTTCGCGCCAACGCTGTGACACTTCAAATTCACTATAACATTGCACCCGCTTGGAAATTGCGTGTTTAATAGCTTGATCCAATGTTCCTCGTGGATAAGCCGGCCCACTTTGCTGTCATCGTACATTTTTCTGAGTATCGCCACCCGGACATCTTGATCTGTATGATTTGAGAAATGTTTATTTATTGGTTTATCCGCCCCATTCCTAACATCCCGTAAATGTTCTGTAAATCTTTCCTTTAGTGATCTTTCTGTTTCCCCAACATAGACAACTACGTTACATTTGGCGCAAAGCAAACAGTAAACTACATTTGTTGTGCTGCAGTAGACATCTTTTTGTACTCTATAAGATCTACTGACCGCCGTGTCTTTAATGTCACTTCTAATAATCTTTTGACAGCAAACGCACATACATGGATTTGGTGTCGACCGTGACGCCCGATTTGTTTTCCCGTGGACAAGAGAGTCACAAATATTTCTGTCCCTCCTAAATGCTAACAGAGGCGGATCCGCAAAAACTTCTCGCATTCTGTCTGACATGTACAGAGTGTCTTGGTGTTTTCGAAGGATCGCTCGCACATCTGGTAGATTCTTCGAGTATGTAATGACTAATGGTACTCGGTCATTTTTTGACTTGTTTGTTCCATTATTAAGTAGGTCTTTCCTGTCCTTGTCGTCAACCCGTCTAAGTTGTTGTTCTATAGTCCTGCCGCTGTAACCGCGTTTTCTGAGCTGAGCCTTTAAGTCCGTCCTGTGTCTCTTATAGTCCTCTTCTTTTTCGCAAATTCTCTTTATTCTGAGTCCTAAATAAAAGCAAGCGACTTCTTTTGAATGAGCCGGATGACAAGAGGTTTGTTGCAGGTACAATTGCTTGTCAGTTGGTTTTATATGCAAGTCCGAGTAGATTCTTCCCTGGTCCATTTTCACTACTGTATCAAGGAAAACGATTTCTTTCCGGCTCCATCGTAACTCTAATTTAATATCTTTGTGTATGCTGTTTGCATATTTCGAAAAGTCCAATAGAGAGTCCAGTCCCGCGGTCCAAATACCAAACCCATCATCAATATAACGTTTATAAAAGAATGGCTTTGTATCAAACTCGAGTAATCTCTCGTCCCATTTCCTCATGAACGAACAAGCAAAATTCCTTCCCAATTCGGAGCCAATTGCTACACCACCTTAGTAGTAGGAAAATGCCGATTCTGGCACAGTTCTATTTTTAGAATCGGATTTTGGTGCGACGACGTCACTGGTGTCCGCGATGGTCGGCGACATCTCCGATTCTGGGACATTTTGGTGCGATATCCCGTGATGAGTTCCATGTCGTATGCTTTATTTGCATAAGACATGTTAATCCATGATTTTAATCTCATACAGGTTGTTCCATACCCTTCCGTTCAAAAATAATATCAAATTTGGATTTCTTTTTAGAAATTGGGCCGCTTTGTAAATCGATGGAAACTCTAACTCTTCTTCCGTTTCAATATCTTTCAACGTAACTCGTCTGGGGTTATTTTTTATCGTAGCCAATCTAGCGTATTTGGGATCTATTTCTTTTTTGGGTTTCTCGGGTTTGGGTTTCTCTTTCGGCATCATATCCCTTTCTTTCAAGAACTCTATCAGTTGTTTCTTGGTGTAATGTGAGTATCCTTTGATTTTATTTGCATAGAGTATTTCTTTCAATTCTGATAATTTTATCATGTTGTTTTATATGTGACAGCGTTTCTTTAAACCCTTTATCCATAAACGACGCTCATCTTGTTTCCATCAGACTGCAATTTGAGCATCCTATCGCTTATCACAACTGCAAATGCTTCTGTATTTGCTGCTACATTGGCATTGAACTGTGCCTTGATCTGAATGTCGGTAACTGAATTCTTGATTCTCTCACTCTGCTTGCTAACGTCAAAGACAAACAGTGGGAAAAGCGACTTGTAATCAAGGGGAGTGATATTGGGGTTAGATACCAACTCGTCCATTCGGTAAAACTTGGATCTAAATGCAGCGGCATCGCCATAGGCCCGACTGAATTGCTGCTTGGGAAAGGAGAGATTGTAGTCAACTGCTGGGTATCTGGTTGAGTTGAGCATTACCAGTATATTCCTTACGTCTACATTATCAAAAATTGACGGATTCTCCTCCTGGTCACCATCCTTGCCAGTTTGAAACCCTACAATGACATAACGGGGTTTTTCGGGAGAGGATTTGACAGAAAGTCTCCACGTAAAACTTGTTGACTGTGGGACTGTGATGGAATCGCATTGTCTCATCCGGTAGGCCACAGGCAACGACGCCTTTGACTCAATTGTCTTGTATAGCTGAAGTTTCTCTGCATCTGCGGGGAGTACATGGGGCATAAACCAAGACACCTTGTCAAGAGTGACTTTACCTGCATCGGCGGCTGCGGCTCGATAAATCGCATCATTATCCGATTTCCGCACTAGAGTCAGGGTTTGTTTCATACCGTACATAATTTTATCATAATCTTCGCAGAATCCAAAAATGTGTTTGAGTGGGACTCTGAAACTAAATGTACCCTTGGGGTCTGGAAGTTGAATGAGGGCAGTCTGACGAGCGGCAAACCCGTGATTATGCGCTAATTGGGATGTGGCTGTTGTGTCTTTATACCACAGTTGATTTAAACCTTGTGACTTGGAGAAATCATCGGGATATTTCAGTAGACCGAGCATTGTTGTACCCTGTCCCGGGTAAGAGAGGGACTCAATCTCCTGACCTGATAGCTGATACTCGAAGTTACTAAATAGATGCATGAGACCGTTATTTGTCAATGCTACGTTATCGGCGTTTACATATGCCTGTCCATCGTCTTTTGTCAGACGTCCTTCGAAGATCAAATAACTTTCACTCGGATGAGTAAATAGATCTTGGGTTTCGATATTGATCCTGATCTCACCGGGATTGTTGAGATTTGTTCCCGTGATCGGTTCATACTCATGATGCTCATAATCTTCGATACTGGCATCTTCCATAGGGTGTTCGTTAATTCTTAGTATATCCATTTTTTATTAACGCGAGATAATATTTTTATATCATTACGTCCTCGCCGTAATGGTATCATTTTGTTTTTTTTACTGAATCGACAACTTGACAAACGGCGGCTCAAGTTTACCACCGACACACTCATCCGTTACTGTGAGGGTCTTGGGATAGACAGTGCTCACACATGTCTCCGCAAAAACCACGTTTCCGTGTACGAGTTTTAACTCGTCGAAATCACCTATAAATAGGCTCTGCAGTATGTTATTAATTCTTTCCTCTAACTTCTTCATTTTATCAACCATCTCATCAGATAGTTTTACACGAACAGTATGATAACCGTTGTTTTGTTCTATGATTTTCATAACTTCGTCCAAACTCAACTTCGAATCGATCTCACATCCCTTGAGACTGAACTCCCACATATCCGCGGCCGTGCCGTGAACATCTATGTCCTCAATATACTTGTCTTCAGATATCATTTTATGTAGCACTCACATTTCTTTAACCCACTTTTTATGAGAATGTTCAATTGTGTTGCTGACGACCACCTTCTGTAAACGAGATATTTTCAAAACATTGTGTCTGTGCGTAATGTTTTGAAATGGTTACACTAGCCACATCTGGACGACCGGTTTCTTTTCTTTATTGATGTATATGCTCCGGAGTTGGATATAAGTTGGGTGTTGAACAAGAATTGTTTTCTTCGCATAAACCCTGTTTCCATATACGATTGTTACCTTGTCAAAACCCATTTTGACGAGTACTTCATTAACGTCTTTCTCAAGTTTTTTCATCCTTCCAATCATTTCGCGAGAGAGCCTTATGGTAACTCTTATGTAACCGTACTTTAAACTTGTATCGTCGTTAGTAAGGACCTTGCATCCCGTGAGCTCGAATTGCTCGTTATTGATCTTGATAGAAGACGTTCCGTATTCCCAATGATATTGTCGTATAAAATCCATTTTCATATAAAATGGATTTCTTTAAGGCACCTGAAAATCATACCATTTTTAGACCGGACCCATTTAATTTTCTGACGAGATCTTGAATGGCGATCGCCTTCTGTTGTCTTATCCCACTCCCATCTATGAGCGTATTGATGTCCGTGTCAATATATTTACTCAATATACTCTGAGCCTGTTTTGCTACTGCATCGGGTGAGGACTGTTGCATTGGCACGCCCGCGTGTTTGTGCAATATCGTTTGTGATTTGGGTGTCAGTATTTTAGTGACCCCTTTCTGAATCATTTTCTTTCCAGCATCTACTACAGCATTCTTACCAACATCGAATGCCTTTTTGCCAACCTCCTTTGCTGCATTTTTACCAACATCTACCGCGGTAGATGCAATCTGTTTTGCAGCACTACTAGTAAATAACCTGGCGATAAAACTCGCGATGCTGTCAAAAAGTCCAGATCCACCGTATACGTATTGTCTTTTAAATCCTCGATTCTTCAAAAGCAACATTTTAGATAGAAGACATTATTTTTTTATACATGTTTGCATCTATTATGTTTTGCCTTTTGAGTTCATCACATATTGACACAAGTTCATTCCGAACACCCGTGTTACCTGCTGCTTTGCTCGCCATTAGGAGGTCAAGTCTTTCAAGCAATGCGTTGGGATCGCAGGGAATGATAACAGTAGCACTACCTGTGCCACTCCCTTCAAAATAACGCCTCTTTTCCCAAATGGGTTTCAAGACATTTCTCCATTTCTTCGCCTTGCTGGATTTTGGCCTGTTACTTTCCGGATCGTTTCCCATTTTGAGTGCATTGGATTGAACCATCAGCTTCGCGTAGTTGTCGTAATCCTCGTCGGTGTATATTGCAGGATCTGGAGTTTTGGTAACAATGAGTTCCCATAATCCGGCTGTCCCCTGATATTCTTCGCCGTCGACGACTATATTATCATCTACAATGATGACGGGTTTATTGCCGATGTAAAAACTACCGCTTTTATCGTATAACCCATATGTTTTATCGGATTCGGTCTTAGTAGCAAATTTTCTCAGATATTCTTGCGCAATCGGCCCGATAAACTGCGAATCGGGATCTTCGTCTGGTTGTTGAACTCCCTCTATTGATGGAAACGCTGGAAATGTAATTGTTTTCAATTGCGAAATGTTTTCATTGATGGGCTTTATATCTGCTCGAATATCTTCGATCGTACTTTTTTGTACGTCTGTAATGGGTCTGAATAATTTCCCAAGGTCTTTTTGTAGATCTCGTTCACCAGTCCGCTCCTCCGTCTGTTGTGTTTTAATATGTTCCTTGGTCTTGAGATAATCGTTTACGATCAAATCTCGTTTTTTGGGATCAGTTATCTTCAGAAATGACATTTTTTTTAATACAATGATATTTTTATGTCATCGTCGTTTTCATCGTCATTTTCATCGTCATCTACATCGTCGTTTTCATCGTCATTTTCATCGTCATCTACATCGTCGTTTTCATCGTCGTTTTCATCGTCATCTACATCGTCATCTACATCGTCGTTTTCATCGTGATTTTCATCGTCATTTACATCGTCGTTTTCATCGTTTGATCAGAATTATTTTTTTCAAACAACTTGCGAATAGACTCACGTGCTTCCTGTCTTCCCTGTTCGATAAGGGACTGTTGTAGTTCATAGTCCATACGTTTCTTTGATTTCCGCCTCACTTCTTCTTTCAGCTCGCGGTATTTGTCCAACTCTGACAAGATCAGTTGAAACTCTTCATCACTAATCTTGTTATCGACTAACGCCTTTGAGATGTAAGAAGAAATGGTGTTGAGCTTTGAAACCGCGAGTGTCTTTATCCTTTCGTGTTTCTCTGCCTTTGCCGAAAATTTTTTATTGACGTATTTTCCTACGATACTCAAGGCACCAGTGCCCAGCGCTACTCCCTCCATCACGATAACAATCGGTGCTGCCACTATCGTCGATAATAGACCAAGACCTCCGATACCAAGCCCCATTGTTGTTCCGATAAGGGCGACATCAATACCGTCTACTATCTTCACCGCCCTGTGGTACTTTTTGCTCAGACTCGCTCGTTCTTCTTTTTCTCCCTCGAGGATTTTATGAATCTCATTTATTCTCTGCAAACGATAACTCTGCCCCTCATCTTCCGCAGGAGCAGATGGCAATTTCGGGTAAATTGACTCAGTATTGTGCTTCAATTCCATTTTTACTCTAGGTGAGATAATTTTTAAATAATATAATGTATCAAACATAAGGGTTCGTTTTCCTCAATAACAACCGTCATATTCGAATTGTTTATAACATTTATTATAATGTCATCGGCATTTTCTAAAATAACTTCATTTTGTATACTGCATTGCTTCTTTTTGAGAGCTTGTTTTAACGTCGTCAACACCATACCTCTAGACATCATAAATCCAAACGTTAATCCTATGGTTTTATTTTCTTTCGGTCTAATGACAAGTCTATCTTGATTGAAAATTTCCCATGTGTCCGGTTGTATCTTCCGGGGAGGATGTTTGACACCCATTTTTGGAATCCAATAAATCGTCCTCGGTTGCCTTCTTGATTTATACCAGTGTATCGGTTTCTGACCAAATTTATGAACAGACATCATTTGTTAAATACGTAGATGTTTTTTATCTGGTCTCTCAAAGACATTCAATGACCGTTATTATAAGAGTGCCCCGAGGATTGGGATACTTCGAAATGGACTGTTGGGTCCTAATAGAAGCCCTTTTCCATTATACAAACCCCCTTCCTTCATGAGATAAAGTCCGTCACCAACAGACTCTAGACCTGATCCAGTCGCAGGACCTAAATAAAGCCCTTTTCCATCCGTTTCTATTTGGCAAACACATCCTCCCTTTTTGAGGTACAAGCCCGACCCCAAAGCCTTCTGTACTCCTGAACTAGCCAAGCCAGAGAGGGCACCAACACCTAATGCGGGAAGTACTGTCTTTGCTAACATAGGTATTGCACTCGCAGCCAAACCAGCAAGCATCGGTAAAAACCCACCCTCAATTGTTGTATTATGCTTGAGTTGCGCTTTACTCATTTTGATTGTAATTCCCTTACCACTCTCGTAGGCCTTGGCAATTCTATTTACCTGCGTGCTTGTAAGTGCCAGAACATCTTGACCATCTAAATCTTCATAACTCAAACGAATATTTACAGGTCCTCCGGTTCGAAGAGCATTCTGTATTTTTTGTTTCTGTCCTTCAGAAACATTGACTTTCACGTTCGTGTACATTTTGTATATTGGAGATTTTTTTTTATATTACACTTCTCTGATATGAAATCTCATTGTTATATGTTCTCCCCTCAAATTCAGTAGATTATCATGTTGATCCGTGAGACTCACCTCAAGACTATGTATTGTATCTAATACAACAGGGAGATAAACCAAATTTACCGGCGTTTCAACTATTTTATACCCAGGAGACACATTTGGAAAGAAGGAATAGATCGTATTTCGTTGAGATCCATTTACATAACTTCCTGCAATAATATCCGTGTTTACATACAGGCTGTTGACACTGAGGATATTGACTACATTTTCAGACTCTTGATAGTTTGTGGTGTAAATAACGTTATTGAATCCCAACACGCCAGAAACGGAGTGGGCTTGTCTAAAATCAACTTGGTAATTATTATCCAAAATCATGACGGCTTTCAGTGTATTCGCATTTGCAGATATTGTAATGTAATAATCGTAATAATCCTCATTCACTCTGTCATAATGCCCATTCTGCCTCATTTTTTGTTGGATTGTGTCATTGATGTCAACGATGTCGTAACTACCTTCCGGTATAAAAATGTCAACCCATGTAGTTCCTCCGTCAGGTGAGTATCTGAAATAATTGTTCGACGCATCAATATTCGGAAACGAGTAGTAAGTCTCGAGATTGACAAGCGCCATTTCATACTTTTTATTTTTGTCAAGCTGCATCGGCGGATTAAACCTGGTGTTAAACCTTGTCTTATTGCTACTCACTACAATCTGACGTGAACCTTTTGGTTCCGTATTTTTACATATTTTCGCGAGTAATTCTTCCATTTTTGTATGTACGCGATATTTTTTATATGAAATAAAACTCGTCGAAATTTTTCCTGTACTTCCCGTTGTTCTTTTTACTAGAGAGATCGATAACGACAAACCCGTGAGAATCTTCCCAAGCCTTTTTACATAAACTTCTAAATTGCTCCTTTGACATGTCCTGACTGACGTGATCGTTGTAGATATGGTTGATATTTTTAGAGTCTTGGGGAAATAAACATATGAAATTTGCGTTTTCTCGAATCGTTTGACGCGGTAGTTTGAAGTAGTTCTGCGAAAGGTAAAAGCAGTCGACGTTACTGTGTCTACCACGAATATAGTAAGACTCGCATTTGTTTTGTTTCTCTAGGAGCAAGTCGTCAAAAATCATCAGGTTCTTGTTACTTGAATTCATTTCACTGGGATCGGGTACATCTTCAGAAGACTCGTAAAAACTACATTCTATGTCTGATTTATTCTGGATCTCCTTTGCCCATTCCTCAACGAGTGCCGAAGGGGACACGTCTAATTTCATTACCTCGTCTCGCAAATCAAATAACCGCATAATAGCTTCCTTTGGTAATTTCTCCTCAAATGCCTTTTTGAGTATACGGTACTCTGGTTGAAAAAGACTCTTCCCGAATACGGCCAGTTTGTTGTAATCAAGCCAACCTGACCTGAGTAGGAGATTGAGCAATAGGGTGGTTTTGCCACAGCCTGATTTGCCTACGATGACGCCTCTGATACTTCGCGGTAAAAGCGGATGGTTGAACCGCCTGGACACATGTTCATTCCATGAGAGGTCTCTAACTTGCATTTTCTAATATAAATATTTTCTTATATATACAAAGATGTTTTGCGTAAAATGCAGAAAAGCGACCAACACAACAGATCTACGAGATGCCGTTTCTAAAAACGGACGAAATATGAAACGAGGGAAATGCGTTGTTTGCGGAACAACAAAAACACAGTTCGTAAAAGGAGTTCCAGCACAAGGTGGTTCTATATTGAACAAGGTTATCAATAACCTACCTCTCGAAATGCATCTACCCGGTCATAATTTCACGGGGCCGGGTACAAAACTTCATAGGAGACTGAACCCAGATCTAACACCAAAGGGCTGGAGTACACCTGTAAACAGGATCGATCAAGCGGCATACCATCACGATGTATGTTACCTCAAAAATAAAGATACTGAAACCCGAAATAAAGTATGTGATAAGAATATGCTTCAAGAGATGGACGGCATTGTTAACCCCACACTCAGAGAGAAGTTAGATAGGTCTATTGTTGATAAGATCATCGGTACAAAGATGAGGTTCGGGATGGGCCTGCCTGTCAAACACAAAAAAAGCCGTAAAATGGTCTGATCAGCTGGCAGAGGAGCTACACAAACCTGTAATTCAGACATTTCCCAAACGACGCGTGCAAGTAAATGGCATTGACGAAATATGGGCGGCAGATTTAGTAGACATGCAAACATTTTCCAGATTTAATCGTGGTGTAAAATATCTCCTTGCCGTCATTGATATTTTCTCCAAATATGGCTGGTTGGTTCCATTGAAAGACAAGTCGGGGAAATCGGTGGCGACTGCATTCAAACAGATATTCAAAGAGAGAAAACCAACAAAGATTTGGGTTGATAAGGGTAAAGAATTTTATAACAAAGACGTCAAGAGTTTGATCGAGCTATATTCCACCGAGAACGAGGAAAAATCGAGTGTAGTTGAGCGATGGAATAGAACGATGAAAGAAAAAATGTGGAAATATTTTTCTGCAAATTCCACGAGTGTCTACATCGATGTGCTTGACGATTTGGTAGAGCAATACAATAACACCAGACACTCGTCTATCAAAATGACACCTGTCGAAGCGAGTAAGAAGACAAATGAAATTCAGGTTTGGCGAAATATGTATCCAGAACATGTTGAGATAAAAACACATCAGGCACGATTATCGGTTGGCGACAAAGTCAGGATTACAAAGAAAAAGAAAACATTTGAAAAGGGATACACACCTAGGTGGACTGAAGAGGTCTTTACCATATCAGCTGTACAAAACACTTCGCCAGTAACGTACAAGATAGTAGATTTGAACGGAGAAGAAATACAAGGCACCTTCTACGAAGCCGAGTTACAAAAAACAAACCAAGACGTGTATAGAATCGAAAAAGTCGTCAAGAAGGGAAAAACAAAATCATTAGTGAAATGGAAGGGGTATCCTGCATCATTCAACTCGTGGGTTAACAATCAAGATCTGGTCAGTACATCACCGAGAATCTGAAACGACTTCACATAGGACGGGGTAATGATCACCCCCGCTCCGCTACCCCCTGTGGGGTGATGTGAGACAGTAGTAATGAGGTGATCACCAGATATATATTCAACCCTGCTCAAGGGTTCAATATATCACAATGAAACACCGCGGACACCAGGGACGCACCAAGGGATATCGCATGGTATCATGGGGACACATCGGGGTGATCTTCATGTCCCGTGATGTCGGGGGATCGTCGGGTACATCGGGGAGTCGGAGACGCATCGGGACGTCGCATAAATTTGAAATTTGAAAAGTGGCATAAAGAAAAAAATATATATGATATATAAAAATGCCGACTATCAAAGAATTGAGATCTCTCGCAAAAGAGCGTGGGGTAAAAGGATATTCACAACTCAGAAAATCTGAGTTAATCGATTTGATTGAATCGATGGGTTCGCGATCAGATAGATCATTACTCGATGATCCAGTCCCAGATATTAATGTACCCGTCCTTGTACCAACCATTGTCCCTCGAATGATCAAAACGGTAGCAAGCAAAGTGAAAGATATTGTGAAAAAATCAACAGAAGCCGTCATCGATTGGGCTGAATGGCTGCGCAATGCAGGTAAAGATATCGTTGTAAAACATGTTTCACCGAATCTCAAAATGTTGAAGGAAAAAGTAGAAGCGCTATTTAAGGCGGGTGCGCAGCAGACTTTCGAACTCAAACAATCTTCATCGGCACTAAAGAAGTTCGCAACCCAGTATGTTATAGAAGGGAGGGAGGGGTACGACCCACAAACATTTCTCAGTGACGTGAAGCGAGAAGTAACGACTCTTCTCGAAAATAATCGAAAAACAAAGGTCAAGTTAATTCTCAGATGCATCATGGAGAAGACGAATATAGCAGATGGACAAAGGATTGAACAACCCGCTGCCTTTCATTCTGATGTTGAGGTTAACCTAGAAGGGACTGATGTTAACGAATTGTACGATACAATGATTGACAAGGTGATGGAAAATATCGCAAATTTTCAGATGCAGGGAAGCAATTGGACATTCAAATCTATCATCGCACTCGAGATTCATACCGTTGCATACGAACCGTTACGTGGGAGTTCTTACATCCCTCTGCCCCGTGCACTAGCGACAAGAAAAGCAATCATTAATTTGAAGAATGAAGACGACGAGTGTTTCAGGTGGGCTGTCCTCAGAGCCATGAATCCTACGGATAAAAATCCTCAGCGAATCGACAAAAACCTCAAAAGCAAACGGGATCAAATAAACATGGACGGGATCGAATTCCCTGTATCTCTCAAGTCGATCGATAAAGTAGAGAAACAAAATCCGAATATTTCGATAAATGTATTTGGTTATGAAGATTGCGTCTACCCTCTGAGAGTTAGTAAGGTCGTTGACAAAACAGCCATCAACCTCTTGCTCATTTCAGATGATGAAAAGCAACATTACTGTCTCATTGAAAATATGAGTAGACTGTTGTCTTCGCAAACCGGCAATCAGCAACATACCAGTCATTACTGTATGAAATGTCTAAACCCCTTCCACTCTCAAGAGGCGTTATCGAAGCACATTGATTATTGTTATTCAAATGAGGCCGTGAAAGTTGATATGCCCGATGAGGAAACAACAATTTCATTCAAGAATATACAAAAGTCTATGAGGATGCCGTTTATTGTGTATGCCGACTTCGAGTCTTTTGTTAAGCCAATAGATACCTGCGAACCCAACCCAAGCAAAAGTTACACGAAGCAATATCAGAAGCACACCCCATCGAGCTTCTGTTACTACATCAAATGCTTTGATGATAACGTTTACACCAAAGACCCTGTTACATATACCGCAAAAACAAATGATGAAGATGTGGCACAGAAATTTGTAGAAATGCTGGAAGAAGACGTAAAGAAAATCTACAAAATACCAGCAAAAGCGATGATATTTGGTGAAAAGGAACGTGAAGATTTCGAAAGAGCAACGGAATGTTGGATTTGTCAAGGCAAGTTGAAAGGTGATGATAAAGTTAGAGATCACTGCCACTACACTGGAAAATACAGAGGGGCTGCACACAATAAATGTAACCTGAAGTATAAGAAACCCTCATTCATACCTGTAGTGTTTCATAACTTGAGCGGGTATGACAGTCATTTGTTCATCAAGAATCTCGGGGCAAGCCAAGGAAACATTAAATGCATCCCAAACAATGAAGAGAAATACATCAGTTTTACAAAAGACGTGGTGATTGATTCATATACTGTCAAAACAAAACAAAAATCACCGCAAAAGATCGTCGAGAAAAACGATGTACCAAAGAAGACAACCGACGCGACGACCGATGAATGTGAACAAGATGTCGACAACGACGTCGACTGGGAAAGTATTATGTACGGTTACGACGA
>CBDDTI010000303.1:0-7500 GCA_965233585.1 bacterium | reverse complement strand
CGTTTGCCGTAAACGTCATGCTAAACCTCTCTATTGTTATCTGCCGAACGCAATGACAGTCAGTCTGAAGAGATCAATGTAATAGGTGAGTGCCAGGCAGCGAACAGGCCCGTGCCCGTGCAGGAAGCTAAAATAAGATGAAAAAAAGAAGGTTTTTTGGTCGACCATTTTGTTTGTTGTGCTTAGCGGCCGACTGTCCCGGTTAGGTTAGTTTTTTACTCTCGGCTTTTCTTGTCCTTTACGATTATAAGGAGGGGCGAGTCCCTTCCCTAGATCAGCCACTGGCTAGCCAAAAACTCCTTTTTTCACAATCTTTTACAGCAAAAAAAAAGTGAAGTTTAACGCTGTTTTATTTACTTCCCAACCCGTTACAGGTAAAATGTTACATGTAATTTAAAACTTAAAAGTAAACATAGCGACTTTTAAAACAAGCTAAGAATGTTTTCAGAGGCCTTTGTATTTATGTAATAAATAGCATTTTACATTTATTGACCTTTTGTTATTTTTCTCTTATGAATATCACGTCCATGACAATATAATGATATTGCTTAAATTGGTAAGTGTTAATTATCATTTTTCTCAGATAAGGGTTTCTTAAACCGTTAATTAATGAATTTGAAACAAAAAACGTGGAAATACAATTGAAACTGTGCTTTTTGTGTGGAATTTGGTCATGTATCAACTGCTTGACGTGAACAAGAACTTATGAAAGCAAAAGATAACAACTTTCACCGTTAAAACTTCTTAAATATATCTCCTTTCATTAAACGTTTTCCGCAAGGAAATATTTAATCCTCAGCAGCCGAATAGTAACAATAGACAACAATCTTGTTTCCCAGAATGTCAGTTAAAGTGAATTGATTATACTGTTCTTTCTCGGAGGGGAAATCAATTGACATTTTTTCGTTGTCAATAACCAGAACAAATTTCGCTTTCTGTGATGTTGCTTTCCACAGCGTTTCATCTTTCTCTCCGCTTGCAAATCCACAGCAAAGTTCTTTGGCGCAGAACGACATTAACATAACGTCGACCTTTTTCATGTCGTTGACAAATGTCCTATTGATTTCAACGTTATCAAAATCGAAGCCCAGATTGTGTAAATAGTGCATCCATCCTAGTTCAACATCATAGCCAATAAACTGTGGCGATTGCTTTCCTCTTGAGCTAAATGGAAACGCTTCGCTCAGAAACGTTTTCACTCCACAAAGATCCGAACCTGGGCCACAACCCAAACTTGTCACAGTCTTAACAGTCTTAAAGAATCGTTGTGGAACATAACCTTCGTCGATGGCTTCTTCGATAGCTTTTGTGGTCAACTTTACTCGGGCGTTAAATAACTGCAGAGTGTAGTAAGCTCTGAAGTTTTGGCTAGCATAACACATCGGTCGCCAAGACCAGTTGTTCTTAGTTCCCTGAATGTACAGTACTTTGCCTTCGCCGTGGTTCGTAAGTTGTAACTCAGCCAGTGTTTTTATAACTTCGGCTGCACTTGGACGGTTTTCTCGGTCCTCCTCTGTTACATTCCTGACCTTTCTTCTAACTTGAGCCATTCTTCTATCGTCAAGTTTGTGTAAACACTCGCTCAGTACTGATATGAAGTATTGGCTCTTGTCTTACAGCTTACTTCATCGAGACCCTTCCTTATAGCTATCGCTACGCAAATGGTTTCAGACTGTTTTATAGTTTCGATCGTCAAAGCGTAACAATAACACGTCTACCATTGGACTTCCGCTCAAAATGACAAAATATTGTGAGCTGTTACCACCTCAATAAACACTTCACATGTTTCGTTATCCCATATACGGTATGCGAATATGTGATTACCCTGGAGGCTAATACAAGAGTCTATTCATAGAAGCTTTCACGTCACACATTCTCAACGGAACAACGATTTTTAATATAAAAAAAGGCCACTTAGTTATCTCGTTCGTTGTTTTTAAAAATCAATTGTTTCCAAAAAAATAATTGTTTCATTCAAATAAATCTTTTTGTCTGGTTTTGCTCTAGTTATGTCCTTAAACGGTCTTGTCTAGCAGCGTGATTGCTTTCCTTCCAGCTGTTTAAAAAAACTTTATTCTCATGAATATTGGTCTAATTTGTTTTTGTAATATCAATACTGTCGATATCTTGAATGCAAACAGTGATAGACACGGCACGAAAAATCGCCTTTACCGCGCATCAAATGTGTGGTCAAAGGTTTTGTAAAGGCCACCTTTGCACGAATTTGATGACTTTTGACGCGCATCAAAGATCATCTTTGAAAGCGCCTTTGCCAACCAGATCAAAGGCGGTAAAGGCCGTTTTTACTCACCTGTGAACGCCTGTAAATTGCGTATCAAAGGTGTTCTTTGATACGCCTTTGCTTGCTGTCAAAAGCGGGTCAAAGGTGTAAGTAAATTTGTCTGCGATTCAAGTCAAAGGTTTGCGAAAGGCGTGGTCGAAGATACCTGTGACGCAGGCCAAAGGTTTGTCAAAGGTGCTTTGCGCGTTCCGCGCTCGCACGTTTCGCCCGAACTTCTCGCTCGCGCGCCCCGTTCGCGCTTCGCGACCGTTCATCGCGTTCCGCATTTTTTACGCTTTTCCTGCTTCCTAGACTGGCTTTTTAGCTCTGTATACGAAAGATGCAATAATATCCGTACCCTTGTTTTATGCTTGACAAGTTTTGGAGGAATTTATCAGCTTTAATAAGGTTTTTTGTAATAAACTATTTGCAAACGTTAACGGAAAAGCGGCCAGAGATCCTTGCTGATTTTAAGGAAATTAATGTACTCAACTTCATCTCAGTTTAATTTTTTTTTCGGTTTTGTCAGGAGTAAGTACATTCAAGTACTTTACATAAATGTTTTGGGCTTCACCCTTCTCCCTTCAAAAACCCAGGTTACAGGCTTGGTTTCAAACTACACGTAATGTGAGTGTGATCACCGGCGAAAAAATTGTTTCGTCTATAGTGAAAACAAAAGTCAGCAGTTCTTCCTTTGCACGAAAACATATTTACCTAACATTTAAGTACTGTGGTTTAATTCTCAGTTCCTTAAACTTTCGACCAGTGAGACTAGACAATAGGGAGGATAACCGCAAAATTTCGGGAAAGACAAGGCACACTCATCATATATATACATATATAAACATATATATTTTTTTTCTTTCTTCAAATGACTTGTAAATTTCGTTTATGTATAAACATTGTGTGTGTGTGTGTGTGTGTTTGTGTGTTCCGACCCTAATATTGTAATTTATTATATGTAATTTGGCTTCCTAACTTTGTTAACTTTTTAGTTATTTTAGGAAGCCAACACCCTTTCAGTTTTGATTTTTTATTTCATGTTAATTTAATTTCTGTCAAGTGTAAGGGTCAATAAAGTTGTTGTTGTTGTTGTTAACACTCGTACCAAATTTTATTCCACAGTTGACTGGAATAAGCATCCTTTATTTCCAAAGGGCACATTCCGTAGCATGGAACTCCTAATGTTTTCGCAGTTCTCCTTTTATCAGTGCTACTTGCACTTGCTCAATCTTGCATCAGAAGTGAAATCGAATACAGTGTTTTCCACATCTCTCAGTCTCATCAAAGTGGTTAAACTGCCTTGTTCGGAGTCAATGTCATGTGAATCCCCATGCTTTCCACGGAAAGTATATTTTGACATGTTCTGAAGCGTTGACGAAATTACTCAATGCATCTTTACTGGATAAGTCCATCCTGTCAATCATTGCTTGTCCGCATTTGTCTAGACAGAAGCAAACACATAAAAACACCTCGAAAATTAATTGAGGATGAATCTTGCCATTCATACCTCTTACTAACCGAGTTCGAGGGCCGTACCGTAAGTTACGGACCGAGTTTTTTCCTCCTAGATTTATGGCCCAAGCGCGAAGCGCGCGGGTCATAAATCGAAGGGGAAAAACGAGGATCCGTAACTTACAGTACGGACCGAGAAAACGAGGTTAGTAAGATATTTATTATATCTCTAGTGTGTGTCTGAGGGGCTCAAGAATGATTCTTATTCACAAGGAATGGCTTCAAATTTCTGACGCACCTCGAAAGCAAAACGAGTCAATTTCAAATCGTTTTTAAGTCGTTAGCACGCATTAATACATAATCGTAAACGAAGCAAAGTTGTAGAATGTTGCAGACCAGTCTCAGGAAATGTTTTTTGATTGGATGGTTTTGAATCTAAATTTTTAGTGTTTATCAGCTGTTTTGGTTTGGCCATCAGGTTTTCAAGCCAAAATTTTCAAGTAAAATTAATATGATTAATTCATAACTATTGATGGGATCGATAGGGAATGTAAGGTGTAGGGGATTTGATAGTAACTCAGTAGAAATAAATTAACAAAGCCCTTTATTTGTCTTTACTCAAATTAAAATTTTGTTGGCTAGTTTGTCTGGATAATAGCCTCTTTGAGATGTGGTTGCAGGGAATCATGGTAGTTGTTGTCATCTTGGATTGGATAGTTGTTTTGATGAATACAACGACCATGATCCCCCTGCAAGTACGTCGCACATGTATGTTAAAGTTATTTAATCTCAGGAATTTCTTTCAGTGGAAAAAATGTACCAGTAGTGGCTAACTGACTATTTGTGGTTAAAAGTAAGCTTTAAGAAATTTATGCAATTTAAGAATGGAAGGAGTATAATCAAATATGCAATATATTATTTTGATAAGTTTTATAATTTGTATGCTCCTTTTCACATATAAACCACAAAGAAAACAAGGAAAAAGATACTACTGATCATGAAGGATCTGAGGAAATTAGACAGAAACAGCAATATTCCCAAAGGTATGTGTATCATCATTTCTTGTCACAGTTTTTGTCAGACTTGTTGGTTTTTTAAATTGCTATTTTGCAATATTCCCAAAGGTATGTGTATCGTCATTTCTTGTCACAGTTTTTGTCAGATTTGTTGGTTTTTACATTGCTATTTGGCAACCATAACAAATCTTTTGTTGTGAAATGTCTGTAAGAAACAGACAGGCAGACAGTCACAGATGTACTTTCCTGTTTGGATTTAGGCTTTTGTTTATTTCTGCCAAGCATGACCCCGAGTCTTTGTTCTCCTATGAAATTCTAGCTGGGGATAAGCCCCTGTTCAGCCAGTGAAGTTATTGTGTAGCTAGCTCTTAATTACATACATGTACCTGTGTAACCAAACCTTTGAGTAGAATTATGGAGAAATACTATAGAAAAGGCTACAGTTGAGTCACCTCTTCTACCCTTGACTCATGCATTCTCAGAATAATGTTAAGCACTTTGATGAAAATATTCCCAGCAAACGGTTTCCTTAGAGCAAAGCTCAAAGAAAACCATCAGCTTTGAGGAGCACATAATGCCTAGGACATATATATATCTTTGCATATGCACTATGAACAAGACTTTTGTCACCGTTCTTTTATCAGTTGAAGGAGGTTGAGATTAAAATTCCAAATCTGCGGTAAAGGTGTAAGTAAATAAATATCTCGTTCGTTGTTTTTAAAAAATCAATTGTTTCCAAAAAAATAATTGTTTCATTCAAATAAATCTTTTTGTCTGGTTTTGCTCTAGTTATGTCCTTAAACGGTCTTGTCTAACAGCGTGATTGCTTTCCTTCCAGCTGTTTAAAAAAACTTTATTCTCATGAATATTGGTCTAATTTGTTTTTGTAATATCAATACTGTCGATATCTTGAATGCAAACAGTGATAGATAGATAACAGGGCGATTTCTTTAGTTTAATTATCCGAATTGATTTGATATTCAGAGAAAAGTAACCAATTAGTATGGAGACCTAAGAACAAAACAAAAATACTTTTAAGATCAAGCAAGTTTTCTTGAACTTGAGTTCTGGTCATTTTTTTAACCCCTTCCTAACTTCCGAATTCCTTTCAGCGAAAGAAAGTGGCTCTTGTATATTATACTTGTGTTTTATTCATTGCTCCTTTACCAAATTATTCATACAAAAAGTTATTCGGTGGTTTAATGCAACGTACCATTCACGTATCTCTCCAACTATAGAGGAAATTTTATTCTGAATTATATCTGACTCAAATGAGAAGAGCACCATCAATAAATTCAACTACATCACACTATTCATGCGCTATTTTATCCATAGTCGCAAACTAAATAATAAACCCATCGACCTTCTTGACTTTGTGAATGCAGTACAACAACAAAACCTAATTGAAAACAATGTCAATAACTAGCACTTGGTAGACAACATTGGGTAAAATGTCTCGACTCTCCTCATTGAGTGAAATTTTCCTCAGCTTCTCCGGTGCTGTTGGCGGGTGCAAGGGTACACCTGGTAACGGCGTTGGAGGGACTGTCACTGAAACACTCCTTTTTCTCTTTTTTTCAAGTCAAACAAATGTAAATAAATAACAATTAATTTTTTAAGACAATAGTAATAATAATTATATTAATAAGTAAGGAAAACAAGAGATGTACAAAATGCAACAAGAAAGCAACTAATATTGTAAATAGAGTAAGTAACGTATGTATAATAAGCCTAAGTGAATTAGTGTATTGTTGTTAGTGTGAGTAAGTCGTATTCCATGTAATGTAGTGTATTGTGTTGTAATGTTGAATAAAATCACACGTACGTAAAAAAAAAAATATATATATATATATATATATCTGACTGTATTCGCAAGAACATACCTAGAGAATTTGACATGTCACTGATAATCTTGATGCAATCCTCTCCTAGAACTAGCTCTCCACAAGGCTTATCGTAGCTCAAATAAAAGGAAATAACTCTTCTGTATGCCTTTCGAGGCCAGCAAGACTAAATTCACCGTGTTTTGGTTGAATCACGAGTTGTACAATTTAATTAACAGTGCTTTAAAATGAAATTCGAGTCTAAATAAACACGAACGTACAGGTATCAAAACCACAGCGAACAGTTGATCTATAGCTTTCTAAAGGCCTGTATCGTCCTGAATGGACTGAACAAGAGCTTCCTACATCGAGGATCGATTGAACTTCAAACAAACTGGGCCATAATTAATTGCCAAATATTGTCAGCAGGTCAATTAGCGACCGGAAACCACAGCAATAATCCTCCCCGCGCTAGCGAATTACAGACATGTCTGATACTCAGCTAGGCCGAAAACGCCTGAAATTGATCAAACAAGGAAATGAAAGGTTTACTCACGATCGATCAGCCTTTGACGTTGCTTTCCTTCACTCTCTTCGTGGCCATGTTTTGCTGGCAAATAGCAATGTCCCGGATGTACTTCGATTTCCCACGAGCGGGAATGTAGCATGTCATCACTAAAACAGATTTTTTCGAAGTCTTAGGCCGCATCAAAATTCAGGCCAAACAACGCCAACAGCAGCTAGAAATGTCTGCTACATTGCACGTCTAAGCCCTAAATTGATGCGGCTAAGGCTCTTTGCTGTCTAAAGCAAGCACAACATTATCGTCACATGCAGCGGTCCGAACGTTAACGGATTACGATTACGGGACTAAATCACGTCCCGCACCCAAAAATACATCTCTGGACGGCTTCATGCACGATAA
>CBDDTI010000300.1:0-8566 GCA_965233585.1 bacterium | reverse complement strand
CGTGCGAAAAGTACTATATTCACTTGTGTGGTATATACTAATTATATTTATACTACAATTATTACGCAGTTTTTACACTGATCAAATAGTTCTTCACAATCAATCTTGTATTCTTTTTTTGTTCTTTCAGGTTTCTTGAACATTTTTGTGTATGAAGCTGAAGGGTCATCGTCATTACTTGGTCATGTTAACGTTTCTCAGCTAAAACCTACATGGAACTCTCAGACCATTTGTCCTCCCCGTTCAGTCAAACCCAGGGTTAGCTTCATGTCAGTGGTGGGTACCGGTGGCGTGTCGTTTGCAGTCGACTTAAGTCAAAATCCTTCAGAAATGATGTTGGACATACCCCAGACAGTCAATATCAAGAGTACCAAAGCGATTGTTTTCCCGTTCAACTCTCAAAAAGATATCTCAGACAGACAACTTGACATCACCGTGACCTCCCCTTCAAATATACCAGCTTACTTGAAAGTGTCTCAGATCCGCCAAGATGTCGACGAAAACATACAAGTTGTGGATTACAAGAAGGCGTCACTTCGACTTTCCTTTGCTAAAAAAGGGCGCATTACCCTGTCCACGGTATCTGTGCCTCCTTTAACTGCCTCTACCTCGAGCTGGTTCATTGGAATAGCATTGAAAAACGCAACAGGTAGTTTAAAACCCAGTGAGTCGAAAAATGTTACTTTGAAACTGTCACAGTCATTTGATTACAGTTATGCCAGACCCCTCTGTACTTTGTTTTTTGTGTCACTGGGCTTGGGCATAATAGTGTCGGGCTTAGCAGTGTACCTTTTTAGAGAATCTCTTGTAAAAGTTAATATTCCAGAAGCACTAGTCATAGTAAATATAAGTAACAGGGATCAAGACATTCAGCCCAGCAATGGGCAGGACAATAGTAATAATTCTCAATCGAGTAAGCGCGTAGGCGCGAAGACAAACTTTGGGGCATTTATTTGCGCCATGAGGAAGGTAGCATACAGGTGCTGGTTTTCAGGCGGCCCTAAAACCTACTCTTATGCTACAGGGGTTGCAGGTTTTGTACTCATGGTTGGTGCGTGCCAATTTGTTATTGCTAACTGGTATATCATGATCCAAGAAGGTGATAGAGACGACTGCTATTACAACGACTTTTCCTATAGAGTTAGCGATTACCATGACATTCCACTGAACTTGATGATAAGTAACTTAACTTACATAGTCCACGCCCTGATTTTAACTGTGTGTGTGTTGTACATGGAAACAGAACTGTATCTCTTCTGTGAAAATCTTCAGAAGTCTAGTGACCAAGGTACTGAGCGTAGTAACGGGCAGGAAAATGGTTACAATGTAGATAATTGTCAATCAACCCATCCTGGTTGTGAAGGTGAAGCCCTACCAAATCATGTTTTCCTTTGTCCCGATATCACTCCGCACCTTCAACAGGGGGCCGTTCCAAAGCATACGTTGGGAGACAAAGAAAAGAAGAAACTAATGGCTCGAGCACTGAAAAGGAAGTACTCTTATTCCATTGGGTATGCCTTTGCCTGGGCGCTCCTTTTTGAAGGATTGTTTTCCTTGCTTTACCATTTGTGCCCAAGCAGGTACACATTTCAGTTTGACTCGGCGTTTATGTTTGTAATTGCCGGTTTAACTGTTCTGTTGGTGTATAATGGTATAGCTTAATGGTATGGAATTGCGTGAGTGCCCAGTTTACCAAGCAGAGCAAAAGCCAAGACAGCAACACCAAGTCGAGGCAAACTCAATAGAGAAACAACCAACAAGAAACAACCAGTAGCGAGGTCAGTAGCGCATCAACTAGTAGAGGAAATCAAGGCACACTCAGAAAAGCAACACTCAGCCGAGGCTCACCCAGGAGAGCATGACCAAGTCGAAGCAAACTCAAAAGGGAAACAACCAGTAACGAGGTCAATAGAGCAACAACAAGTAGAGGAAATCAAGGCACACTCAGAAAAGCAACACTCAGTCGAGGCTCACCCAGGAGAGCAACACCAAGTCGAGGCAAACTCAAAAGGGAAACAACCAGTAACGAGGTCAATAGAGCAACAACCAGTAGAGGAAGTCGAGGCACACTCGGAAAAGCAAAACCCAGCCGAGGCTCACCCAGGAGAGCATCACCAAGTCGAGGCAAACTCAGAAAAACCAGCAGAGAGGTCAGTAGAGCAACACCCAGTAAAGGAACTCTCAATAGGTGCACTGAATTTCTTCCTTTATTTCATAGTGCCACTTTTCATCTTCAATTACCTTGGTACATTCTACCACTCCGAATCTGTGCTGGTAATAGCGTTGCAAGTGGTGTTTTTCATCGCTCTGGTCATTTGGTGGTTCGCAATGGCTCTCTGGGCTTTTCACAAGCTCGCACGTCGCAAAGGGGTTTTGCCATTACGAACGTGTGAGGGAGACCCTTGCGAAATGCGTTGTAATGCGTGCTGCTACATTTTTGGTTGTGTGGTTACTCCGCTTGTACTGTTTGTACCGATCTTTCTGCTCATGGATCTTTCTCAAGTGTTTCTGTTTACCTGCATTGTAGAGAGTGTTTGGGCTCTTAGTGCCAAGGCTAAACTTCACCAAAAGCTGTGGGCACTACTGTGCCATTTTTACAAGTGTTTATGTACATGTGATTGCACTGAGTGTTTTACATGCAATTGTCACTGCACTAGCTTAGAATTTTTTCAGGGGCTTTATATCTTCGTAACTGTTGGTCTTTTGGCAGCAGCTTTTGGCGTATTCCAAGGCCTGCGAACCACCGACAAAACAGCGTCACCAGAAGATTCTCGTGATCTCAACAAAGAATGCGGAATTCTTGGGTTTTTCGATTGGCACGATCTTTGGCATTTTTTGTCTTCTTTTGCCTTACTCATGGGTGCATTTGTTATCATGTTCATAAGCGCTGAACCGAAAAACCGAAAAACAGCACGGTGGAATGGCACTGAAATGAGTGAGTTTGCTGCGAGGGAAAGCGCTGCTGCAAATGAAAGTGTCGATGGAAATAACATGGCAGCAGGAACTTAGACTGTTACAATAAGCAGGATTTCTTTCCAAACCAAACAAAGGCCAACCAAACAAAAAAGCTGTATATTACATATGTATTGATCCTGCGGTAGATATTAGGCCATGTAAACATAACCCGGCCGTTTGAGCAAAAATTTCGAAACGTTCTAAGACCTTTAGACAAACCTGATTTTTCTCCTTCTGCTGCGAAACGACTTCAGTTTTTATCAAACTGACTTCAGTTTGTATCCAATCGACTTAAGGTGGCTCAAAACAGTTTCCAGCGCTTATGTTTGGATGGGTCGTTATAACCAATCTTTATTCCTTGATGCTACAATCATGGTATCAAAACACTGCCCAATCATTGGTGAACACGTTGGTATTATTTTCGTGACTCTATAGGTTACCATAGCAACACTATGACCTGCTAAAAACACCCTTAATTCAGCTTTAAGCGCTTATATTTCGAAAACGGCACGGTGAAAGTTTTTCTTATTATAGAATTTTGATAAGCAGAACGTGATGCAAATTTTGGCAAAATTTAAAAAAATTCTGTACATGGGGTTCAGAGCCACCTTAAATTTTCGAAAATTTAAGGTGGCTCTGAACCCCATGTACAGAATTTTTTTAAACTTTGCCAAAAGTTGCGTCTTAGCGTGCTTATCAAAAGTTGATAATATAAAAAATTTTACCGTGCCGTTTTTGAATTATAAGCTCCTAAAGCTGTAATTAAGGGTGTTTTTAGCAGGTTATAGTGTTGCTATGGTAACCTATTGTGTCAAAAAAATGATGCCAACGTGTTCAGCAATAATTGGGCAGTTTTTTGATACCATAATTGTAGCATCAAGAGATAAAGAGTGGTTATAACGACCCATCCAAATATAAGCGCTGGAAACTGTTTTGAGCCACCTTAAGATGGGTATCGAATCGACTTCCATTTGTATCGAAACGATCGTAAACCGAACCAAAACGTTGTGAACTTGATGCCACATTCAGAATTCACACCAAATTGAACAGAACATTCCCATTGAAACAAATTAATAAGGCGGTCAGGTTGCAGCTTCTGGGACCGGTTTTTTTGTGAAGCTCTTTGAGAAGCCATGTCAAGTTTTATCGCTTATAGAACTGATTACTAAATGCATGCTAAGCCTGTAACTTGCACATAGTAATTGGCTTAGTACAGAGTAACTTTGTGTAGCAATATAGTAATGTAACAATATTAGTAACCGTTGCAAATGAACCAATAGCTTTAAAGAAAATTATGTACGTTAGATAAGTAGTGTAGGAGAATTCATTTGAGTTTTCCTTCACAAAGATATGTTTAGTACATAGAATAGGGCTTTGTGAGAAAGCACGACTCATATATTTTGTAACTTACCGGTAAAATGTAACTTAAGTATTATTAGTAAGCATTAAAAATGTACCAACAGGTTTCAACGAAACGATAAGCCAAATAACTTAACAGAGCAAGCTCAATTTTACTGTAGAAGAAATGTATTCATTTTTAGTTTTCCTTAGATTGATGTAACTACAAAGAATACATCTTTACTCGTGTTTTACAGCTTACTGATGGACTGTAAAAAAACCATCAAGGGTGATATAAGAATTATTGTACTACATAACATTAGCTCTAAGATGAAGCATGCCAGTTATAAGTACCTGCTTCGTTTATACTCCTTACCCATCCCATTACCCCCATATTGACTGACCAATGTTCGTGTCGCAAACATATTCTGGATAGCAAGGGCCTATAAGACCCCTCCCTGACCTTCCCCGCCAGAAATGAGTTACTTTCGGTACAAGCCTAACCAGAACCCCTTCAAGGCGTGTAAACCCTAGACTACGAACAGTCCCTCTTTTTTCTTAGTCCGTTGAACAAGTCGAGCGCGCTAAGAAAGCGGGGAAGCCGCGATAACAAATCCCAAAGCCGAGAGGAGCCTGGGAGAGAGACAACTATAGCTTGGCGGTTTTTAAGCAAGTTGAGCGCGCTAAGAAAGCGGAGAAGCCGCGACCAAATCAAAAAACCGAACCGCCAAGCTACGCAGGCTACCGCTCGACGCTCTCTCACGCGCGTGGCTAGCTGAAGACAAAAGAGAGACTGCTCGCAGTCCATATAAACCCAGGCTTTATAACTGGCATTTTACGATGCAACTACCAGATTATGTTAACAGTTTGGTGCTATTTTATTGTAATATTGTATAATTGGAGAATTTCCATTCATATGTAATAGGTGATAGTTTGTACAATAATAAAAGCTTCTATCGTTTAATTTGATTTTGTTTCAATTTTTTCTGAAAAAACAAATCATAATCTCACATGAGTAAATACACAAGATTGAACGCACAACAAATATCGTTAACAGAAAGAAGTCTCAATTGGATTTAAACTAGTGTATCTAAAAGATAGTAATGCTGCGTCACATTTTGTTAATAGCCTGATATTATTTGCATTGAGCAGAACAGCGTAGAGGCGTTTTGTTTGCGCATGCTCTGCAGAAAAATGTGTGTAACCGCTGGTATGCGCCTGCTTTGCGTGTACGCAAATCGCAAAATGGCAGTGGTTTTAACAAATTTTTGGGCGATGTTTCCCTTTGTAACTTGTGTAAAAGAGTCAGAAAATCAACCAAATGGTTTTGTGGAGTCTCGTAGAAAGTCCCAACCAAGTCCATTTCAGAAGGTCAAGGCCTAAACAAACGCTTCTAGACTTGATAATTTGGTTTTATCAACTGAGTTATAATGTGAATTGGCCACCGTAAAGAGTTTGAATGGTAATGTTAGAACACGGATGAAGGAATATTTGTGAAGGATGCGTAATATTCTAGGTTTTTCCTGAGTTATAAACGTTTCTTATCGCTTCCACTACTAGTGCAATTATTAATCCTCGGGTAATGAATGTGTCAAATTGAATCCGCAGAAAATAAAATATTGCACAAGTTTATTGAACTTCAATGTCGAGTTAAGAAACGTCATAACGTAGTAGAACTAGAAAGATGTATTTAAACCCATGGAGAGCTTTTAGAGATGGAAGGGAAATTAAAGATTTCATCAGAGAGCAAGTTAACTACAATTATTAGTGTCACCTGTGAAAGTAACATTTGATATGGAGGCTACAGTCAAATGGGCAGTAGTCAAACACTAGACAAACACACTTTGAAAAGAATGTTGCGACAGAGCTATCAAAATTCAAATGCTCCATTCTTGTGAAACCAAACCATACCTCAAAAGATGCACCATATGTTTTGGGTACAGAGGAGAAATGACAGTAGCCCAGTGAAATGACACAGCCTCTTTCAGCTGCATCCCTTCAAACTTCAGCTGGACTTTTTGTGTCTGGACTCAGCTTTGTCGGCTTCTACGAATTCTCTCATTTTTTCAGCCTTAGCAGTGCAGATCACCATTCCAAAATATAAGGAAATTCCGGGCCAGTTTTACCCCCTCCTCCAATGGGCTAAACATATCAACAAAACAGCCATGTATTTCAATTTGCTGTTGATAATTTCAGCTGCAGATAAAAAAAAAAACAACAACAAAACAAAATACACATTTTCCCCGTTACGTTTTCATGTTTATTCTGTTAAGATAATTGGCATGTGGTCTGATAGGTAGGCTCTTATTACAGGCCAATTACCATTAACAACATTTGCTGCAGTATTGATTGTTCCACCAGTCAAGTTACTGGTCTTATGCTTCAACCAAACAAGGATTTGTCTCTTTGAAAACCACACACATGTTCTCCAAAGAAGCATTGTTGTAACCAACTCAACTGGAAATAATAGCAACTTCTTCACATTAATATCTTGGAAGGATGGTTATGCAAGACAAGGGGGCTCACTTGAAGGCTCAAATGCGGCAGTTTAAGGTCTGAAATAGATAACATAAACAAGATTACATCAGAAGTCAGGGAGAGTGCAGTTGTGGGATTTATTTAATTTAGTATGATAGCAAACCCCTCACCATCCTCTTTCCTTCATCCTTACATCCACTGTAAATGCTAAAATAATAAAACTTTTCCAGTTCTATTACATGGTTTAATTACTGGAAAGACTTGCTACCCAGTGATATTCAACAATATTTTAATTTTGTGCTTTGGTTAACAGAAGGTGTATATGGAAAAATTACCTTTTTTGCCCTTTCATCAAAAAATTGGAATGAAATTGTTAATCCCATTTACAACGTTTTCATTTTGTATCTTAACTTATCTGTGAAAAGGTGAATAACTATTAATTTTCATTCTTAATTTGATTGACCTGATTACACCACATGGTGTATATTTCTGTCATGCTGAAGAGTTATATTGAGTAATAGCAAATTTCATTTGCAAACTAATTACATGATTTTATGTCAAAGGATTAGTTATCACAATAGCATTTACGTTTCCGCAACAAAAATATTTCATAACCATACTGTACAGAACATGAAGTTGTTGCAAGAGCTAGTACATTACAAATGGCTAAACATTGAGAAGAATTGTAATTGTAATTGTAATTGTAATTGTAATAATTTAAGACGATTGGTGTTAATAAGACAAGATTTTGTGCTTGTAAAGTAAAGTACTTGCTCCTTTACTAGTGATTCTAAAATTTTTTTTTTTACTTTTCCAAAGAAATGGGTCGGTCGGGCGATGGGAAACGAAACATTTTATTGGGATGGCCTTTGTCTGTATATTTTGTTACACTGATGCAAAAAAAGATCAGCTCGAAAGGCAGAGGAATTCTTACAAAATAAACACTAATAAACTGGATAGAGCAAAGGACAAGTAAACCGGCTAACAATGCAATGAACTGTTTGGACATAAAACGATACACATCAACCTCCTCTTTACCAAATCCAAATAAACGAAAGATGTGGAGATTGTAAGAGTAGAAAGCCGACTTATAAATCCTTAACTGGTACGCACATGTCTCTAGAATCGAATGTTGACAGACTCTGACGAGTTCGCGTCCTTTGCGATGTGTGAAAATGCTGAAGTTTTAGCTTAAATTTCATGATGTTTGGATGTAAATAAATGGCTAGTACTGAAACATGGAACGCCGGAATGCCGGAACGCCGGAACGCCGGAACGCCGGAATACTAAAACCCGGAACACAAAATTACTAAAACCCGGAACGCATGAAAAATAAAGAAATTAAAAATAAATAAATGAATTAATCAATTAAAACCATAACATACTTCAATTCAAACAGGAAAATTCCCCCAGTATCCCAGCCCACCCATTCCCAACCCTGTCTGCCAAAAAAAACTTGACTATTTTTGATGGTAAGAACGTTTTGCAGTGGTATTTATCTTCAACTTATCATTGTAATGTGTTTTAAGAAACATCTAATATTTGGCGATGATCCTTTATTTCCAGATGGCAAAGATCTTGGTGATGGTTTCCGCCAAAATGCAATTATGATAGTGTACTTATCAAAGCCACATGTAGTGGTAAAGTGTGGGGAAATTGACGCTTCTTGAGATAAACAAAGTATTAAATAACAGCTAAGTAATCATTGTTTTGTGTTTAGCAGCAGTCCTAATAGCCTGGTAAAAACAGGTAAGCAATTTAGTTTTGCAATGTTTCGATTCAGCGGCTCATCGAT
>CBDDTI010000299.1:0-3385 GCA_965233585.1 bacterium | reverse complement strand
TTAAATTTCATCGGTTTTCTTTACGAGTAAAGAACTAGCAATTTAGTCACACGAACTCGTCACATAATTCAAGAGTTACCCTTTCCAGGGCTATTTTAAGTACAGTGGTTATTCCCCTACCAGTGCCGTAATCCTTGCATGTTCTGACACGTTCTTTGCTTCAAATCGAACACTTCAATAAAACCAAAAGAATATATATTTCACACACAATAGAGAAAAAAAACATGTGTAACATTTTCGTGTATTAATGTTTCAAAAGCTTTTGGCAACTAAACATTTCAGGTTTCCTGATTAAATGTCCTGACCAGCATTTGCCCAAGCGGAGGTCTTGGTTTGGTCACCAACAAAACTAAAAAAAACAAGACCGCGGTGCGGTTTAAACCGCGCTGTAAAGCTCACGGCTACTCACACTGTCCAACTGCGCTTTTGCTATTGTTTTTATCTTTATGTGAACGTTCAGCTTGTGAAACGTGACATAGCTACTGCTGTCATCTACTGTTCCATACTGTAACAACCAACTTTCATTACGCGAAACGTGACTCTCGCCTTTCAGCATATGGAGGTGCAATGTTACAAAGGGTTGGTATTGAGAAAAACCTCAATAGACATTTTAGCCTAAATTTTTAGTAAATTTTGTAATAAAAAGAACTGACCTCAATGCTTTGTTGTCCTTTTTTAGTCATCGTGCATTTCAGCGCGATCTCAAACCTTTTAAGCCATTTATCGCTTTCAGAGTTTCCACTCGTAAGAAGAGTAAAAGCTACATACTCGATTCTGAAGTCACTCCTGCTCGAAGCAAAAAAAAATACACTTAAAACATGCCAGTTGCCCCAATTCCTCCACAGAATCATAGTACAGGGTTAAGCGCTCCGTTCCAGTTAATTTCCAATTTAGTATATTGACAGGTCAACAGATCAGAAGTTGCGTGATTGATCGCTCTTATTTGTCACCAGTACAAGTTGCGTGATTACATTCTTTTATAGTCGGTCTAGCGTGACTTGAAATTGGAGAATTCTGTTTACGTCTAAGAAAAAAAATACCTTGACCTATGTTAAAAAGGTTTTTGACAAGTGCTGAGGTTTTCATATTTTTCCCGAGAAAATCCCACCATTGCTTCTGGCGAAGTAACCACGATCTAATTTATCACCGTCAGCACATTCTATGGCTGACGTCAGACGTAATACCTTTTTAGCGCATTGAATATTCCCTTCGAAAGTGAACAGAAACAAAAATTTCAGATAACAAAATTACCTCCTGTTTTTCACAGACACGAAAAGACAGCTTAACGCTGAACAATTTCAGCTTTAGTAGCCAGCAACTGGTCCCAAATGGCATGCTTTATCCTTGCATATGACCTGACATCTATCTCTAGGGATTTTGGCCCAATTTTGACCAAATAAACATTTCTCCCATCTTCAGCCATTTTCTTCATGAATAGTTAATTCGCTAACTTAACAAAACTCTCCTGAGGGGTGATAGGACGAAAAGAGCCGAGAAATGGCCTGTAATTGGCTTATGATGACATCATCCGCGGACCATCATCCGTGGAGGTTTGGATATAGTCACCGACAAAACTAAAAAAAAAATTAAATAAACCGAAGGCAGAGCAAGAAACCGCCCAGCCTACGGCTGCGCGATTTAAAAAATAAACCCCTTGAAAAACTAAAACCGCACTCAGCCCCAGGCTGCGCGGTTAATTATTTTTATGTCATCGGAAATGGCGGAGGCTGACTAGGGTCCTTTAAAGATGGTTTGGAGGAAAAATTGGGCAAAAAGTTAAAAGGTAGATATAAATGATTTGTCTTTACAATTCACGGTTTGTTTTTCCAATTCAACGCAAACTCAATCGTTACTGGTCCTCACATACCTTTATACAGCATATTTATATGAGGTGCTGAAGCCAACACTAAATCACCATGTGATTTACTGCAGGAGCAGTGGTATAACCACTTTAATTCCGTTTGTTGACCCTGCTCATCAGAATTGACAGCAAATGCAGCAGCCTTCCTCTCTAATGATACATAATGTTTATCCTGTGAAATTGTGACAAAAAAATACTGCTAGTTTGAATAAAGTTGTCAAAAAAACAAGTTGGCCTTATGTAAAGTGATTGTGGAAAGTCATCTTCTGAATTTAATCCGTATCTTGAACATTGACAACATATTGTCAATGCTCCTAATGTAAAGCAATCATATTTTTGCTTTGTGAGAGCAATGCATACCAATAAAACTCCAGGCTTTGTTGGTTGCCCCTCCTTTCGCGTGCTTCTCGCCCCTTGAATTTACAGTGTAGGGCCGCCATTTTTTCCTTATGGTCATGCTCAACAGACTAAGTGCAAGAGGGACTAATCAAAGTCTAATTAAAGTGCTTTCCAAAAGCCAAAAATAACCTTTTGTCAACAGTCAGTTAATCAGTGACTGACGAGCAGTGTATCCAGTGCTTTTTGCACTAAATCTGAGCTTCTTAATTAAGTACCTGATGAGGGGGCAAAGCAGTTTTTTAAGTGTTATTAATAATAGTGTAACGCATAATTATTTGTCTGGCTAACATCCTTTCTTGGGACGAGCAAACATACATTTGATCAAACAACTGGACTGGCGCTAGCTGGGAAATTATTTCAAGCCTTGCAAACTTAATGCAGCTGAAAGTTAATATCATTGCTTACCCAAAGAGACCTTGTCTTTACATTGAAGTCTTTGTAACTGCTGTATTCAAAACTACAACAGCATTTTGGGCAACTTGCAACTGTAGAACATATAGTGAGCAGATATCCCCTTGGAGAACACCAGAAACCTAAAATGTAAAAAAACAGAGAAGAGTCCAGGCTATTTTATGTCTATTTTAGTGTTAGCTACCTGCTGTGTATGTAGATCACCCATGCAAATGGAAAAAAATTAAGACAGATTCCGCTCAAAGTTCGAGCAATAAGTGCAAAAATTATTTACTGAAAGTCTGCTCACAGCACATTTTAATGTTTTGAATACTATTTAAAACCTCTCACTGTACTTTGATTCTTCAGGTGACCCTGTGATGAAATTCCCAAGCATTCTCGAGAAATTTAATGTCAAACCTTGTGAGAATACTTCATGCGTATGTTGTTGTGTTTTCAACTAACACGAAACGCGTGTTTTAACTGAAGTATGTATAACTTCAAGTTCAATTATCTCTTGCGGGGTCAGCTTGTGAGCTTAATTCTTGATAAGATCTTCTTACCTTTATCAAAAATATTACCATGCTATGAGGGTTTTTTGGTAACTTAATTTTTGCCATTATTGCTTGAATGTTGTGGGGAAATAATCTTAAAACAGTGGTTACCTAGTGAGACAATCTCAGATAGTGCAGAGTGTTATATGCATGACTTTCAGTATGTTTGAGTCATCTGCTA
>CBDDTI010000298.1:0-15000 GCA_965233585.1 bacterium | reverse complement strand
AATCATTACGGCGAAAAGTTTATTTCCGTCAACGACAAGGACCGAAAAAGCAGCTAATTAAATACTAGTAGATCGTTTTCGCGTGACGTCATCACCTTCTAAAATATAATCTAAAACTAAAGATCCCCCAAAGTATTTATCCTCATCAGGAATTGTTCATTTCAAGTGCCACAATGACCAAAGAATTCACTCCTCTTTTTCCTTCAGACTTTAAAAGCTTCGAATTTTATTCAAAGGCTGTTTTCTTCGAGTGTAAGTTTAGGATTTCACAGTCCGCCATTGTTCACGTTCAAAACCGACCGACTGGACTTCAGAGGGTTGGATCGAGGACAAAATGACGTCAAAGACTCACTAGCTTAAAATTGCAGCGTGTAAACGCAGCTTATTGTACATGTAAAACACGAGCTTAAAAAAGTCTGAAAGTTCGAAACTCTCGCGCTGCATATTAATGTAAGGACGTTCGCGCCCATTGCTACTGCGCATCTCTAGTGCGCACACTATACATGACGTGGCGCGTGCCACGCCATGTATTTCAAGCGCGCGCACCAAGTCGAAACTCAACAAAATATAGAGCTAATGACCTTTGCGGTAACTTGATCTGCTAAAATTTTTGTTGGATGCTCGGTGACCCCCACTTTTTTTTCGGAAGATCACTTCTTTTTCTGATTCTTTCCATTATACTAAAAAACAAAACAAATCTGTACGTGGGAAGTTTTAATTATTTCTCATATACTATTCAAATAGGGTCGAATTGGTACATGGATACAGGTGTGCGCGACTTAAAAATTGCCTGTTTTAAGGCTAATTCTACCTGAATTAATGACATAGGCAGCAACGATCTATCAAATAGGCCTATATATGCTGTGTTAAACACACATAACTTAGATATGATTCTTCAACTTAAAAATATGCCGATAGTAATGAATCCGGCCAGAATCGCCTCGAGTGACTGGAAATCCTAGAAATGCTATGGTCTGTGACACGCCTTATCTTCAAAACGAGTTCGGTGACCCCCGATTTTTTTTACGTTTTTAATCTAATTTTATCATTTTCTACCTGCAAAGTAGGTTTTAAAACATCTGTACGTGGGAATTTTTGGGCGCGAACGTCCTTAAGCGCATGCATTTTTTTCCATTTTTAAACTAGTGAGTCTTTGACGTCATCTTATCCTCAATCCAGCTCTCTCAACATTTTAAAGTTGGTAATGGTGGACCATTAATTAGTAAAATTTCAAAGTAAACAGGTGTCTTTTTTGAAACGAAGGCTTAAAACTTCGGTCATTTAGTGGTTCAGTCACATATAAAGAAAACGTAGAGTTGATTTTGGTCGCAGTAGCACTTCAACAAAAAATTCACGCGAGGTGTCAAACTGGCCAAACAACATGGAACCTAACCATGTACCTGGATGGAGCTAAACGTGTATTACTCAGACTGTGGAAAAAGTGTGCTTGCAACAGCACATTTCTGCGCGCAGTGTGGACAACGTAAGCCGTAATTGGTTGATGGATGTATTTAAATACACACTGCATTTGCCGTTTTATTCTGCGACGCGACTGACTCACATGCAGGGAAAGTACAAAACATGTTTAATTTGGTTTTATCAACTGGGTTGATAGTGTGAATTGGCTGCGAATTTTACGGTTTTTTTATGAAGTTTTAAAACCTGAAAATCCTATATTCTTGAGGTCGACCCGTGCTGCTGACGGATAAGAAGATCGACATGCTCAGAGTTGTGGCGTAGATTAAGGAACGAGTGACTTCAGGCTTGTCTTATCTCGCTTGTTTAACCTCAGTTTGGTAAATTTAGCTTCGTAGTCATGCAAAATGCTCCTTTCCTGCATTTTGTATGAACTACTAAGTTACATTTACAGAGATAAAACAAGCGAGATGAGTCTAGCCTGAAGTCATGTGTTCCTGAATCTACGTCACAACTCATTCCAAACCAAGGGAAGACTGGTGCGAGTAGTGGACCAAAATGGCGCCAAATTTGAACGTTTCAAAATTACGGGCACCTAAAAGTAAACAAAACCAACTGCTTTCATCAGTTTAAAATATCGCAGTATTGGACACATCGCGTTGTGTGGCGGTGTCTGTACCTCGAAAAAATTTATCCTTTTCACTGTCACTATTCGATAAAATGTCTAGTTCGTAGTTTTCTTCTGTAACATGGTTACGAGAAACGAGAGTTTCAATCGTAATTCCCCATTTTCGTACAAGGCAATAATTGAAATGTTGCAAATGACGCATTTTGTTGTGCATGATGGACCGAATTTTGGCGGAAATTCTTCCGCCGCACTGTATTTATACTTCCCTGCTAGCAGAGGTCTCTCACGACGAGACAAGCTGAAACGAGAGGAGAGAGACCTCTGTCGGCTTCCGTCGAGTTGTTTGATGAAGCCGCCGAACAAACTTCTGGTCGAAACTTATCGGTTTTCAAAACCAGTTTTGTTTAATGTGTAATGCGCGTGCTTTGTTAGGCTGTACGCTGACAATTATAGAGCCCACGGTAGATCATGGTTTCCACCATGGATAAACCACTCCATCCATGACGTCACTCCACCAATCGCTTTCTTCTCAAAAAGGAAAGCCCCGAATCGCAAGAAAACCAACAGTTCAATAAAGCCCAATAAATTTCACTCCAAACACGTGTGCTTCGCCGGTCGAAAGACTCGTAAAGAACGAAAAATTTACCTTAAAATTCGCCTCTTCGGCTTTCCTCAGAGACTTGTAATGGGGTCCACGACAACGGCCGCTTGCAAGGTCGTTTCGTCTTCAACTCTGATTGGTCCATTTAAAATTTGAGCGCGCGCTCAAATTCAACAGCCGCTGACGCTCGCGCTCAAATTCAAACCCGTTCTCTGGGTTGTGTCACACGTGACAAAAACGTCACTGGCTGTTGAGGAAACGCGAGGGCATGCGTGATAGGAAACTCCTCGGAAGCCAGCAGAGGTCTCTCTCCTCTCGTTTCAGCTTGTCTCGTCGTGAGAGACCTCTGCTAGCAGGGAATATTTATACCTGAAGTTACCAAAACCGGGCTGCCAAACCTAACTTTTTTGGTTTTTCACAACTTCTCTTGTCTAATATTAGCTTGTTTACTGTGTTGTTCACGGCTGATTTCGTCTTTTTTATTATTTTTTGCTGCTTTCTGGTTAGGGATTTGCGTAGAAATGGATGTAGGGATATTTACCACCCCCTCCCCCCCTACCCTGCCATGCCCTGCCCCGCCCCGCCCCTATGTGCTTGCCCTTACCCATAATTCTCTCTTTAATACAAGTGACAGTTATAGCCCATTGCAGAAACGTGAGAGAACCTGGGCGAGTTTCTTATATTGATTAGATCGAAAATCTAAACATTTCAACTAAAATGGCAATGAATGAAAAGCTACCCAACTAAGTTTAAAGTGTCTATGAAGTAAAAAATAATTGCTCCTTTTTTGAAAGGCTTTTCAAAATGAGGAAGAGTGGCGTTTTCCTTTTTGGAATATCTTTTTTCGTTTTTAAGATATTCGCGTTTTTGTATTATGCAAATGAGGAAAGTGATGACGTCATAGATCGTTCCACTGAAACGATAAAATACTGAATTAAGAATATCTCCAGAAATATTGGAGCAATGATCTTCAAACTTGGCACCAGAAATGTACATCACAAAAGAAACAAAATGACACCTGCTATCTTGTTGCCATGGCAACACCTTGGTTCCAGTCTCTTTCTGTGTAAAACCTTATATTCCCATTTGCAATCTTTTTGAGTGGGACAGGGGGTCTTCCTGGGAACAGACATGGTTCCCACATTGTATTAACTCTCCCCATTAGATTGCTGGGAGTGGATGATCCTTGTGTAAGATGAAATCTGGGAATTTTAGTTTTAATTAAAACAGGGCCAGCAGCATAACTGTTTTCATGGCAACGGCAAGACAGCTGTCATTTTGTTTCTTTTGTAATGTACATTTCTGGTGCCAAGTTTTAAGAAAACTGCTTTAATATTTCCAGAGATATTCTTGATTGAGTGTTGTACTTTTTTAGTGGAACGATCTATGACGTCATCACTTCCCTCATTTGCATAATACAAAAATGTAAATATCTCTAAAACGAAAAAAGATATTCCAAAAAGAAAAACTTCGTTCATCTTTACTTTGAAAAGCCTTTCAAATAAGCAGCTATTTATTTTTTATTTCATAGGCACTTTAAGAGTTTCAAGCGGAAAATTGTCGAAATGGGAGCCTTGCAAAAGTTGCAAAATTCCATACAGACCCTTATAATTTGGTGGCCTGTCTACCCAATCCATACAAACTCTCTATTTTAGGTGATATTTGAAGAGCTACCATTTTGTCATTTTCCTCCGCCAAATACTCTCAAATTTAGTTGATCTTTCATTTTGATATCTTAGTTTTTCCAACAAACAGAAAACAACCATACTCTTTCCCACTCCTCTCACGTTTCTGCAATGGGCTATTCGAAATCAGTGCGCGCCTGAAAGCTTGTTTCGGTACCGCTTTGCAGTTTACTCTTAGATATTGGTCACCTTGAGAAAAGTTTCCCGGAGAGCATCATGTAAAGCTCTGAGAAGGGACAAAGTTATTTGATTGGCAGAGTCTGCATCGTCCAATAGGCCCTTTGTAGGATCCGGTCAAGTACGGAATAAATTACACTGGGACGCAAATGTCGCAGTGGGACTTTCAAAACAAAGGAAAGTCGGGCTGGACTGATAAGAGTTCCTTTGTTTTAGAAGTCCCACTGCGTCATTTGCGTCCCAGTGTAATTTATTCCTTACCATGTGACCGGATCCTGCAAAGGGCCTATATCGTATTTTATTATATGGCTAGTTCCGGAGCGGGCAAGATGACCCAAATCGCGCGATGTGATTGGCTACCCAAGCGGGCAAGATGGAGCCATCTTGCCCGCTCGGGACTACCCGCTGTATCCCGCAAGAAAAACTTCCCCGAAAGCCATATAATAAATCCTTTATTGACCAAGTTTGTTCGGTCAAGATGGCTGGATATTGGCCTCGTTCTTTTTTTTGCGAGTTTATTGACCTCGACTTCGTCTCGGTCCACAAACACGCAAAAAAAGAACTTGGCCAATATCCAGCCATCTTGACCTCACACTTGGTCAGTAACCCATACATATTCTCATTTCATTTGGCTAAACGGATCCATGAGCCTGATCCGGGCTGAGACAGAAGGGTGCGATATTGCTGGCTTTTCTAAAGTGACCACTTATTAAGTCTTTGGCCTCGGGAACAGGCTCTTAGGAGTCAAGTGAATTAGGTGAGAGCAAACTTGCAGGTTAACGTTGACCCAGGCCAAGACTTAGTTTCTACATCCCGGGACTTGCATAAGACAAGTGTGAGAGAAAAGTCCAGAGGTGTTTATTTGCCAATAGGCTGAGTCTTTCCGAGTTATTCGATGATATTTGGCTTATGTTGAACGTGAGAAGATTATGCGCGGTTGTGGATAGCCTTATCAGTACCGCGAAAGTGTGTGATTTTGTGATTTCCGCATGGTGTTGACAGGTATGTGATGTCTTGTTTAAGTGAAGTTTCGCAAAAATAGTCTGTGCTAGGCATTAATATTGTTACGTCGGTGCTTAGCTTAGCTGATCGTACCTTGGAAAAAGCATTTGTCGACAAGGAAAATTGGATCTAGGTCTAGTTTCAGCGGGCTTAAATGGCATTGAACCATAGGCTAGTCTTTGTGCAGACAGTGTGACAATTCGTACACTATGTTTCATTCAGTTTGTTGTCTATGCCATGCGAAATCCTGTTGTTTATCGGACCGCCAAAAAGGTAGTGTTTTGTATGCCTAGCCTGCGAAAACAGCCCTCCTTCTTCGCTCCCGGCCCGAGCGGCGTTCGGGCCGGGAGCGAAGAAGGACGGCTGTTTTCGTAGGCTAACCATTGCCGCGAAAGTGTGTGATTGTGTGATTGTGTGATTTCCGCATGGTGTTCACAGGTGTGTGATGTCTTGTTTAAGTGCGGTTTCGCCAAAATACATGGTCTGTGCTGGGCATCAATATTGTTTCGTCGGTGTTTAGCTTAGGGGTGGACCATTTGATCTTTGATGGGGGGTTGTGCAAATCCACCCCAAAAATATCGAGCATATGTTTCTGGTTAAAAAAAAAAAAATAAAATAATCTTTCAGAATTCTTAAGAAGGAAAAAAATATCGGGCAGCCTTAATCAGCGCGTGGCAAAGGATTTTGAGTGGTGCGTGACGGCCCCGAACGTAGCCGTGAGTCACATGATACGGGACTGGGCTTCACATTTTTTGATGCGTGATTTGGTAATTTTGCAAGCGCGACGCGTGATTTACCAATTAAATTTCCTATTAAAGTAAACCCTCTGATCTAGAAAGATATTATAATTCAGAGATATTCATGCATTCAGATTCCTACCCTAACAGTTGTCACGTGCAGGTATTTTTGTAACAAAATAAGATTTACTTTATAGAAAAGGAAATGGAACAAACAAGAGTAAAGGCAGGCCACATTGAATTGGTGCAGGGTTCAAAACATACAAAGCATGTGAAACTGATGCTCTTGATATGTGCACGAGACAAAAGACGATCAAATATATCGAAGCGCATTTTTTTTCCTCTGGGTGATTCGTGTTTTGGCTGAGTTCTATAAAACATACTTTTGTGCCCATGTGACGGCTGGGAGACTGGCTGGGATCCAAATGTAAATGTAAATGTTTTACGGCGTTTTCGTTGAGGACAGAAAGCTTTACTCTAATTTGCATATATGACGACTGTAACGCAATTCTTGGTTTTCACGTGACGTCAGAAAAAAACTAAAATTAAACTAAAATTAAAAATTTTAAGTTTTTACCTTTATCGGGTAAAAGACATTTTTTAAATGAATATCTGCTGGCCTGTCTTCAGCTTGGTAGACCGCTTTGCTTTAAAAATAGATCACGGTTTTTTCACAATGCGTGACATCAGCATTGTTCCTGGCTAACATGTTACGTGCACGAAAATATGGATTCGCCTTATGTTTTCGAGTTTTGAGTAACCAATAATTATGTTGAGAGAAGTGCCTATGCGAATGTTTTCAAGTTTAACAGAGAGAATAAACGTTTTGAGAGAACCAAAGTAAACTCCAGATGTTTCCACTGGTTTCCGGTCGCCATGTTGGAGTCCCTCAGACGGGCTCCAACATGGCGTTTCTCTACGAAACCCTACAATTTTTAGTGAAAAAAGCCGAATAACTCGAGTTCGGAAAATCGCACATCCCCGAAACTTTGGCACGTTTATTTATTTCTCTTCTACGATAATTCAGTTTCTTGACTCCTTTTATTGAATGGAAAGCAATTTTATTTTTCACTTGCATGATAATTAAGCTTACTTGCGTGACGTGAAAACCACCAATACTTCCGTTTACCTCTCGGAAAAAATCTTGACTTCTGTTCTGCTTTCGGGATACGTTTGCTCGTATATCAATACAAATGATTTGTTTCAGTATCAAACTAAAAACAGAATGGTTTGATTTTTTTTTTTCCAGAATGATGTTCGTGAGAGTATCATGTAAAGAATATCATGTTAAACAGAATGTGTTGGTTTAGTTAACTCAGTTGATTCTTTGGATCATATCTATGATAAGACGCCTGAGTTACTTGAACAGTATGAGTGATATAGCTAACAAAAAAATATCAAATTTTAGTTCATACAATAATGTTCAATATTATTGTTTTTAATCAGCGAGAATAAAAGAAAGCGGGGGCAGCTTTAGTGATAACTATTACTAGTTTTATTTATTTAAGCATTGAAATATTGTAATTTTATAGATCATATGGGGTTAAAAGGGGTTAACTACCAGTCGGTTTTTTTTCAGCCATTGACAACTGTAGTAACAAAATTGTTTATTTAACAATGTCTTTATTAAACCACAAGCTGGCAGAAACTGTCTATATTTATCCATCAATAAGAATTGAGCCTTAAAAGTTACAACATAGTTTAACATCCTGTACATCTGCATATCTAGCCAAATTTAAATTTAAGGTGCAAAGCTTTAGCAACTATTTTTAACATTATTATCTCCAGAGGGTGCAATCCTTTTGGTCAGCACCTGGAATTGATACCCCTGGCTGGTCCCAATTTTTGGGCATGCACAGAGCACTCATTCTGCAATTTTCAGGCTATCAGATTTCAACAGCTAGTGCATTAATCGTGTACTTCCAGTAGTGGCTTTGCAGAGCGGCCAAGTCTCGATACTCGGTGCTGACCAAAATAATAGCAGCTTTTGGGGACAAGAAATTCTCTCTATGAATACTCCAACTTGTGATTTGTAATAAAAATCATTTGATCAATAAATAACAATTATAAGTTAAAATTTTCTCTATAAATATTTTATGCAACAGTAAAAATCTACAGTGAGGTGGCCATTTCTTGAACCCTCTTGTTTTTTGAAACTCTAGATAACTCCAAATACTAAATGCATATACTGAGAAGCCAGATTACTGTTCAATTTCTCCTTCTATGAAGTCCCTCTCTCCTGCTTTGAAAGCAATAAACAGGGTGCAAATAAGATGGAATTTCCAGCTTGCCCTTTGGACAAGTTGGAACCATTACACGCAAGTTTGAAGGCTTTTCTCAGTAGCATTACGTAATTAGAAAGAAAAAAAGCACGTTCACTTGTTCAGTGGGCAAGTGATCCGGTTGTCAAGTGATGCATAACATCGACTAACATGACAGGGAAATCAACTAGCCGCAGGTTAGTGGAGTTGTATTTCTTTGTACACTGAATAAAGATGAAACTCTTTATTGCTTTGAAAGGAAGATGTAAACTTCAAAAGGCATTGTATGTAAAAGTGATTTTTAATAGAGTGAATTTTGAGTGGCCAGTGGCGGTCAAGTTAACTTCAAAATTTGTGTTTTAAATTTCCATTAAAAAAAATATCATGCAAGGACATGGAGATTAAACAAAAAATCCTGCAGGGCTGGAACAATAAAAAAAAATATCTAGCAGCCTAAAAATCCTGCAACCCCCCATCAAAAATCAAATGGTTCACCCCTTAGCTGATCGTGCTTTGGAAAAAGCAACTCTCGACTCGGGAAAATTGGATGTAGGTCTAGTTTCAGCGGGCTATAATGGAGTTTAACCAAAGGCCAGTCTTTGTGCAGATAACGTGACAATTTGTGAACTATGTTTCATTCAGTTTGTTGTCTATCCCATGCGAAATCCTGTCGTTTATCGAATCGGACTGCGAGAAAAGAAGTGTTTTACTGACTATTTAATTGCTATGTAAGCCCTATAATCAGGCACTCTATCGCTGCAGCAAACTCAACTTAAAAATTTCTAGACTGAAATGACACCGCTTTGAAACTTTACCGGAAGTCGGGTTACTGAATAAATGCTCTAAAATTTGCGTCATTTTAAACTTACACTCGTTGGAATGCTTCTAGGGACCATTTCCTTAATGTCCGGCCTCAGATAGAGGCTTTCAAAGGGACTTTGGAATTTTATGGTTTTTTATTGTCAAGTAGTAGAATGAGTCCTTATCTTTGCTAACCCTGTTTTAAAAAAACCAGGTATATTTACATTGACAATTACGAAATTTACTCTGATTGGATATTGCCTCCACTATGTAAATAGTACACCCCTGAACTGAAAACAACTACCGTTTTGTTTCTGAGGAAACGAAACAAAAAAATGCTAAAAGATACCTGCTTATTCAGTATCAACCTTTTTATGCATCCTTCACGTATACAAAAACATTGTATGCATGCAAAAATATTACGCGTTTAGAGAGCATTCCTCTAGTATGATACAATAATACAACTACTTACTTGAGTACACTTTGAAATTGACTAAAATACCTAACTACAATAAGTGCGTTTTCCGGCCTGGGATGCATTCTACTAGATGATCTGGATCAAGATAATGATACAAATCCAAGATGACTCGGATCAAGGTGCATCACGGGAACTAATAAACCCAATCTGGGCAAGGTTTCATTGGTTCCCTTCATGCACCAAGATCCAAGTGATCTTGTAGTGAACACACTGGTGTTATTATTATCCATCAGTTGGATCCTAACAAGTTTCACCTGTTTTTACTGCTGTGCAAACCGTGCGGTGGCCTCGTGGCTAGTGTGCTCGTCTCCAATTTGAACGAGCGGTGCGGGTTCGAGTCCTACCTGGAGATGCGCGTTGTGCCTCTCTCCACCTAGTTGTGTAAATGGGTATCGGCTAACTTAATCCTGGGGGTAACCCTGTGATGGACTAGCATCCCATCCAGAAAGAAGTAAAAATACTCTTTAGTGACTTTATGCTAAGAGTCGCCGTTAACCTACAAACACGTAGCGACAAGACAGCATTTGCGTCACCAAAGAACAGACAAGTCATCGTAAAGGGGCTGGCAGTAGCTTGAACTCCGCATTTTTCCTTTGTCCGCTTACTCTCGAGAAAGACTTCTGAAAAAATTAGGGCGTTTGATGACGTCACTGCCCACAAACCTAGTATTGAGTTTTAAGCTACTTGAAGTTATATATTCAGTTAATTTTTAGCAGAGATTTCAAATTTACCACATTGCACCCGTTAAAATTTAAAAGAAAATAGTGTTGTAAAGGGAAAATTAATTATTTTAGTTTTCTATTTCCAGACAAGTCTTTTCAACTTAGTATCCAAAGAATGTAAGATCAATATGGAAAGCTGGCCGGTCTATTAGACAACACTCAGTGGTTAGCTTGCTTTCCCACTCAATTTGATGCTTGTGGGCATCATTAGGTAGGATATGCTAGTGAAGATGTGTGAGATATAAACGTTTCTGACGGAAGTAGCATGAAATCCGTATTGGAGAAACATTGCTAAAGTTCTTGGTTTCCACAGGTTTATGGAGCGAGCCGCAGGCGAGGTTCATAATACGAACCCAACAAGCTATTTCAATAAAGCATTTATCGTAATGGCTCTTTTTAATAATCTGATAAATTGATACGTTCCCGCGATCCAATCTCGGTAAATGTACATGTGAAAGGTTAGCGTTTCTTTACGTTTCTCTCCTAGCTTTTATGAACCTTTGACTAAAATCGACCTCCAAACATGAAGGTAAAAAGATCTCTACTTTACAAAATACTGTTTATATCGTGGAACAAACTGAAAAAGCGATTCGCCGAAATTAGTTCGTGTGCAGTATAGCTTAGCGGTCCGTATTGAAAAATTCAGGCTGTAAAGAAAACTAACCAAAATTCTCCTGTTAATTGGGGACCACTTCAGTCAAATAACAAAGTGAATTATTAATTTTCTTATCGGATAAATGACTTCAATCAAATTTGCACCAAACAATTACTGATCCAGATTATCTGTTTGAACAATATTTGTCCAATAAGGACCGAACAAGCTAGTTAACTAAGGTATCTATCGTAATGGCTCGTTTTAAACTGCTAAAAAATTGAGCCATCAATTTAGAGCGCTTTAGATCTACAATCCACGACAAAAGTCCTTAGCACCCCTGGATCAGCCTGAAATGGCACAAAAATACGCTGACAAGGTATTCTGGGGACAACACCTAATGGCATCACTAGAATGGGCAACCCCCCCCCCCGCCCCCCCCCCCCCCCCACCCCCCAACGATGTTGTAAACGAATAATGATAACTTTAACACGATAAAAAACATTGAACTGGGGGGAAGGGGACGAACTGATAAGTTCCCTGACATATATTGCAAGGTGTGCCAAGACTTTTGCCGGGGATTGTAGCTGCATGAGCCTGACTATTTGTTGTGTCGGGAATTAGTGAACAGATCTTAAAACAGAGAAGACGGCTGAAATGATGAACAGGGGATGAAATATCATAGGCTGACATACATGTACGAGGTACTTTGTAAACCTTTCCCCGACAGGGCATTAAATTGTTCAAAGACCGACGCAAAAAGTCAAAAGATTGATCATCTGATATTGCACCAAGGGTAAAGGCTCGAACCCCGACCGCTCGATTCGGACGCGAGCAAACTAACTATGAAGGCATAATGTCTCCAATTGTGTACATCAACAGAACAGTATATAAAAATGCAGTTACTGAGCAGCAACAACAGGCTTTTTAAGAGAAGGACTATAAAAAGACCTCTTTGCTGGCCGACGAGTGTCATCTTCCTCCGATTGATCTACCTTCCTTCTTAGAGACCTTCTTGGAGAGACGTGCTGTAACAAAGATAGGGGCAAAGTTTAAACACCCAAACAGTAAAAGAGAAAAATCAATCTTATTCATTAATGCAGAGAGAATATGATAAACTATACCGGCGGAAGAAAAATAAATAGGTCCACCTTACCCTAAATAACAAATACATGCGTAGGGACTGGTCAAAAAGCATTGGAGGGGGGGAGGGGGCTGGAGCAAAGAGGGGGTGGGTCATCAGTCTTTGAACCGCCCTTGGTAAGGGGTGGATCGTTCAATGTGCAGCTACCCATAGGGGTGGGTGATCCACAATCAACAACAAAGGTAACTGCTTTCAAATAATGAAAGCAAGCGACACACTCAAACACCAACCAAGGGTCTGGTCAGTACCTTACACATGTGCACAGCCATATCACCCGAGCAGTGGCAGCCTTGGACAGCTGTTTCACCCACAGTTCAAATATGAATTATTTCATATATACTTCATATCATTTCACTCCTCACGAGAGACATGAACTCAATAAATTGACGTCGCTCTCAATGTGTGGCTTCATAGCTCAGTTAGTAGAGCATCGCACCAGTATTGCGGAGGTCACGGGTTCGAATACCGTTGAAGCCCTGATTTTTTCAGGCTTCTTCTTTCCAGTTGTTCAAATTGGAAAATTTACTGCGGTGATCACTCTTCACTTTGTTTCAGCCTTATTAGGCCCCATCAGCAGGGCATATCCGTTGGGGAGAAACAGAACTAAGAGCCCTATGTAGTCTGCCCTTAACTGCCGAGGCAGGTGCAAAGCACCCCTCTACACAACACCCAGCTCTACACAACACATGTGGGAGCTGCTGGCCATGCATAAGTCGGTACTTGGCAGACCGTGGGTTGGTGTTTGAGTGTGTCAGCTGCTTTTATTGTTTGTTAACTCCTTTTAGTTTCAAAGGACGAAAACTTTTCAAGCCATAATTGAAAAAAAAAAAAAACTTGGCTGGCGTACAATATAGACCACAATTTATGATTGTAAAATCTGTTCAAAAGGTAACGGATTAAGCAAGGAGTTCCAGGGCAGAAATATTAAAAATACTGCACAATACTGGAAGGGGTGTGTCATGTGTTTTGTAACCACCACATTTTAAAATGCTCCGACCCACCCCAGCCCCCTGTACTTTTTGTCCAGTCCCTTATGAACAAAATCACCATACAAAATTTGAAACTTGTGTCGCTGACCTTTTCAAATTTAGAACTTCCGTCAACTTCATCTGAGATAGGCATATCAATGCTTGTCAAGCTATCATCATCGGTGTCTGTTTTAACAAAAGATAACAAAGCCAGTTGATCACCTAACTCTTCAAACTTCTACTGAAGTCCAGTGATCACAACAGCTTGTGACAAAGCTAAACAGATGTTTGAGCCCCGGATACAAGTTCAATCATAGGCGCGCAAGTAGTGCAAGGGTTATTATTTTTTTGGTGAATAAAAATCCCCTGGAGGTAGGAGCACTAACTGGACTCTCAACAATTATGATGAGGTTAATCCAACAAGTTTGTTTGGTTACGATGCACAACGCAAAAGAGATTGAATTTGTTTCACCGTAGGTGCAGTTTACAAAACGTTCTTTAGTTCCTTTTGTGCGATTGCCAATCATCCGGGTGAGGATAGTTCTGATATAAAGAACCGTGACTGTTGTTGGAGACTGACGTTTTGACAACCTGAGTGGAAGTCATCTTCAGAGTCAGGGAAAAAGTGTCAGTCGATAGTGTTTTGAGTCTAGTCTGTTGCAAGGGATTTAGTCTGCGAGCAGGCTCCCCGCGAGGACGGGAAAAAAGTTCACTGTTGGAGAGCGCGAAACAAAAGAATTTAGAGAGTAAAGTGATCGGTGCGGGACAAGGAAGCCTGTAGACTTTTTTGCGCCCTTGGTGGTAAGCCTGTAATAAATCAGTCAATAAGGTAATTAGATCTGTCAAGAAGCTACATTTTCTAAACTGGCAAACAGTTTTAATTGAGCTAATCAAACAACCAGGGTCCTCTGTCATAATATAGAGTGCAAGTAAGCAACATGCTCATAGAATGTTTCAAACTTTGTCACTCCAGAGTCAATACTTGGAGAGCTTAAAACCAACAGGTCGAAACAGCAGAAAGCAAATCGTGATTTTAAAGAAAATTACGTCATTTTTTGCAATATTGAAATAAGCCTAAAGAAATTTTAAGCACATGATAGGTGTCAAATCCTGCGAAGCGACATGTAAATAACAGCTACAAATCTGAAAACCATGGTTTTGACCTCTAAAAGAATGTGCTATGACACAGCAAAGTGGCTCCACTCGGCGGCATCATTACAATGTCTACAGGCTCCCTCCTTTTGTGGGGGCTCACCAGGAGCCTGATCGCAGGGTAAAAGTGATTGGTCAGGCTAGCCATAATGACATTAGCTGTAAGACTCGCGCAGACTTTGTCAGCAGTCGTTGCTTGGTTCTAGTAAGTTTTTGTAATATTCTGTAATTCAACTTGGATACGAAAGACCACGAGGCACACACAACATGGCCGTTTCAACGCAACTTTTATTACAGCAATGCACTCTGGGTACTAACACAATAGTACTATAGAGTACTTAATATATTACAAGTTTTCATCTGTCTATCACGGTTGGTCGAATGAAAGGTTTTACCTACATATAGTGTGGGTTATTTTGCTAACAGTGTTTGCCACATAGTGTCCATATGATCAATATTCCCACAGTGCAAGATTCAGAACATGTGTAAAAAGGAATTTTATTTCCTTAGACTTTTTCTTCAGCATGTACTGAAGCAAGGCCATACTGAACATCACCTTGCCAGACGAACTATTGAAATAACAAAACTGTAAAACTTTGACTCACCTTCAAGGGTTCCTTTGAAATACATGCCCAG
>CBDDTI010000297.1:5000-10140 GCA_965233585.1 bacterium | reverse complement strand
ACTCACTAGGCACATAGCCAAGAACCACAAGTGTACTGCAACATTCATAGTGAGATTTTCTGGAGAGTAAAGATAACACTCTACTATTTAAGCCACAAATTTATGCCTTGTGTAAGCAATCACCATCAGGCAAAATAGAAAGAGATTCTGTTAGTAGATATTCCTACCTAAGCCAAGGACTAACAATTCAAAGCGTGGCGTGGCTGTTGTGCCAAATCATAGACGTGATCTTCGCCCTCCATTATTGAAAACTATTTTAAGAAGAAAGCGTGTTCCGAGAGAAGGTTTATAGTCCTTTTATGCACTATTTGATATTATTTTATTTACTTTATTTTATTTTTTTCAAACAATGGGACAATTCTAAATCTTCCCATAGTGAAACTCGAATTTGCTCGAAGCTTAATTTACTTTTTAGTGGCTTCAGTTTTTTAATTCTTTACCTTTACCTATCAGGCTTATTGATTCTTACGGTTTCTTTAACTCGTTTTCAAATTACATTCAGTTTTTATTAAGTATAAGTTAATTTATTGTTAGTATTTTTGTTAATTTTGACATGACCCCATTTCACGGTAACAGTGTTGATGTACTGATGGGCTATCCTGTATGAAAATACCTTTCAGTTCTTGGATAGTTTGTTATCGGACAGTTCAATAACCCTATCATATTCAAAGTTGTAGTTTAAATCAACCAATTACATTCAAAGTTGTAGTTTAAATCAATTTCAGAGCGACATTAAACAATTTACGCCTCCTCGCCTCCTTTATCCGTCTTTTAATGCAGTTAACTAATCCTACTTTGTAGCTGAAAGGTACAAAACTATAAAAAATCTCTATGGTGTCTATGGTAAAACCCAATACCCGAATTATAATTCTGTAGGCAGCGTTTCTCATGGTGACCCATGAAACGATTAGCTAATAACGGAGCAAGCAAGGAGCCCATAAACACCCCATCAATTTGATCATAGAAATTACCCAAACAAGAAAGACGGGTTTGGGCAGTGGTGAAGAAAAATGTCTTAGTGAGATTTCCCATCCTAATTTGATATCTGGGTTGCCCTTCACAATGAAGTCTACCGCAATTTATTCATTACGATTTGAGAAAAATAAAACATACGCGACTGAAACCTTAACGCCCTCTACCTCCAGGCATCCCGCATAGAAAGTGGAAGAAAAGATACGCGACCAAAACTTTGACGCGGTCTGTCCCAGGGAATGCTGCGTAACAAGACAAAATGTTGACGTAACAAAAGCGCTCAGTTTATAGTTCAAAGAAAAAGTTTCAAAATTGTGTTACATCGTAAAAAGGAGACACTGATTTTTGGCCAAAAAAAATGCAAAATAGATTTTTGGCAGTGTCCTTCTGTCAATTCTTAATAGTATTCTTAGAAACTGGCTGATAAAGAGGTTACTTATGTTGGTACTCACACCGTGATACGAAGATTTTGAGCTCCGGGGACAATTCTGGAAAAGGCTTCTTACTTGGCGACAATCAGTGACAGCGAAGAGGGCTGAAAACTGTTACAGATCTAACTGTAGGCTTGACTGAGTTAAACAGAATTAAAGAATTTTTACAACGCACCTCTATTTAAGCTAACTGACAATGCCAAGAGTGTGACCATAACATAAAAAAGTCTGACAAAACATTATCTCAGTAAGTTTCTAGAATGACTATTGGACAGAGCGGAATTTGACCTTTTCAAATTTAATTGCACTTTTCGAACAAACTGACAGGTGAAAAGAGGGTTACATGTACGTTTCAATTGAAATCAGTGGAGCGTGATTTCTCATAACCCGTACAATAAGTGACTGGTAAAAATGAAAATTTACGCACCTCATCACAACATGTTAAAACTGTACAAATGTTCGAAAAGATACTGTAAAGTCAATTTAAACATGCTGTGAGGATACATCGTAAAGAAGTGCCATCTGCGGCGGCACCGTGGTACATGTTGCACCTGCTCAAAAACCGTTTTACTACGAAAATCACCGAACTGTGAAATGGCCCGAATTTTCGTATCACTGCCCCGCCCACTTTCTTCTACTGCCCCACCCACTTTTATCGATGAATTCCAAGAATTCTTGACTCCTGCGTAAACAGCTGTTAGTGGTGTACGAAACTGTACTTGCGTCGATCGCGGCCAGTTAAATTTAGTACAATTTAGCTCACTAAATACCTGAGAACAACAACTACCGGAGAAAGGGTTCCACAATGGCTTCTTGTCAATACTACGAAAATCACCGAACTGTGAAATGGGCCCGAATTTTCCCATCACTGCCCCGCCCACTTTCTTCTACTGCCCCGCCCACTTTCTTCGATGAATTCTGTTACCGTTACCACGCTACGCCACAGTGGAATATGAGCAGGGCGGGAAGAGTTTATGAGCGTGGTCAATTCTTAAATGAAGATTTAAGAAGAAATATTAATCACGATGTTGTGTAAAAGGGAAGCGACTTAGTTACTGGTTATTTTCTTAGGAGTTCTTCCAAAATTGAGTTGAAAAAAGGACAACATACAGTGCAGTTTAAAGAATTTGGAAACAATTTTTCGAAACTGGTAGCACGCTTTATGAAATCCACGCCGCCGGATAAAAACATCTCCAACAGGATGATCTCGATTTTATATGATTTTTGTAACTTCTCGAGCGTCTTTGGCCACGGGTGAATGGCTGGATGATATCGGCTGTTAATTTGTGTATTTACCAACGTATTCCACAGAAATGAATCCAGCCGAATATGTTTTCAATAAACTACCACCGTTTTCGTTGATGCGCGACTACTTGCGGAAACGTTTCCAAAATTTCCTTCAGTCTTGCGTGTGTGACAGATCGGATCGAAATCCACCAATTACAGCCCGATAGCATGACGTAGAGAAGGTTAGAAGGTCACACTTAGTGGCTGTAATTGATGGATTTCGATCCGATCTGTCAATAACACGCCAGACCGACCGAAATCGCGGGTGTTTTGTTTTCTATAATGAAGCGATTTGAATTCCGGGAACTTCTGCGAGAAAATTTACATGTAGCAGTTCATGAAGCTCTGAAAGAAGTAACGACTGATATGCGCGAATTTTTCAAGTACACTGCGGTTATATCAATATTAAGAATAGCTTCTTTGTCCTAATATCATTTTGACAAACGATCGTTTTTGTCATGTAGCACAGAAAGACTTTATAAATGTGTCCAACAATAAGGTTTAACAAAACATAAGTTGTTCTCTGAGTAAATCTTCAACACTTAAATAATACTGCCTATGCTGTGTCGGGAATGTTTTTCAAATAATTCCTGAATAAATACAAACATGCCACTAAGTAAACAAACGCTACTGTTTATCAAGACTGCAAAGATCTGAACAGAGAAATGTTTCCTTACTAAATCGTGATACAATGCTGTAGTTAACACTGCGAGTATTTGAAAATGTTCGGACTTGTTACGATACATCAACTTATAACATTCCTGTAATTTGTAAAACGTGACACTGAAAATAACGACACAGCTGTTCAGTCGCTTACTATTTTAGCGGCAGTAAAAAGGAACCAAAGGCCATAATCAGGTTCATCAACATCAGGCTGCCTATCGCTTCTAGTCATTTCTGACTGTTCAGTGTTTTTCGGTGTCAATGAGTACGACTTTAAGCTTTCTGTAACCCCCATTTCGAGGTACAAATTTTCCTCTTCGACGGTCATCGCTGACAGACGTGGCGACAGAAGCAGTACAGGTACTTGTAGCGGTACAACTTTTCACTGAACTGTTGGGAAGGATGCTTTTCCCTGGAAATCTAATACCTTTTTGCTCCCACATTCATTTAAGAATTGACCACGCTCATAAACTCTTCCCGCCCTGCTCATATTCCACTGTGGCGTAGCGTGGTAACGGTAACGGAATTCATCGAAGAAAGTGGGCGGGGCAGTAGAAGAAAGTGGGCGGGGCAGTGATGCGAAAATTCGGGCCCATTTCACAGTTCGGTGATTTTCGTAGTATTTTTCACTCCTCCTCTTCTCCTTGGGACAGTAAAACGACTGCATTTTGCCCAGTTGGAAATAGACCCGTCCAATAAGTCTCGATTGAATATCTCTTGTTGTGTATTCATATATGTAGCCATAGTGGCGTAGATGGTACGACGACGAAAAGTTCAAGAGTTTTTTCACTTGATGGAGAACCCGACGTATTGGCAAAAGCCTTTAATAAACAAAAGCCATAACATTTCAGAGCGCTTCCAAATGTTTATTTAAGAAACAACGTTTCTGACTCGGTTTGTGTCTCTCGACGTCTTTACATTTGATAAAAGATTTTTACAGAAAAAGATCGGGGCGCTCAAAAAATCGTTAGTATGTAAACAAAAACGTTGGGGCGTCTTGGAATGCAGACGGTCAACCACAATGGGATTTATATAAAACGCAGCGGGTAATATCAAGGGCATCTTTAACCGAGACAGATAATTTCATGTCGTTAGCGATAATCCAAATGAAATGAGCAAGGCAGATCAACTATATTTGGCGTCAAACGACGACTGGGTGGAGATTTTTTTAGTGACAACTATATTTATTTCAACACAAAGAGCGTTACTAACATTTACTTAGTTCACTTACACGACAATATTTACAATATTGCATGGCAATAAGATACTTGGGCTAGTTACAAAACGGTATTTAAACTACTTACAATGTTTTACTTACATCAGCTGAGAAATAAGGTGACGTTCCTATTTTTTATCTAAAGAAATCTTTCTCACTGATTGTGTTTCGCTCACTTTCATTTTTGAAAACTCGTATTTTAGAATTGTATAGATCACAAGCTTTTTAATTATTTTTAAAGTTGGTGGCTGTATTTAGGCTTTTTAGGTTCTTTTTTTGCAGGGCCCTAATTGATATCAGCATTTTATGCTGAATAGGTCACCCTGGTTAAATAACATTTATTTTTATTATATTGCAGCGATTGTCGCTCGGAATTCATGAATGTTGCAGCGAATTTTGTTATTTCAGTCTGCAATTCCACAAAGAAAGTTTTCCAATTATTATGAAATAGTTCAGCAATATATGTAAAGGGTGAGTACGGTTCCTGTGATATTTCCAACAAGTACATTTTGCAGAGAAAGGCGGATTTCTTTTATTCGAAATAATGCACCTGTTAATTTCAAAATCGTCC
>CBDDTI010000296.1:2500-6714 GCA_965233585.1 bacterium | reverse complement strand
TATTTGTCCTCGTATGTTTTTCTTCGAAGATGCCATGGATTTACTTTGAGAAAGCTATATGTTTGCTTTTTCTACAGACGTTCTTATATATTTATCTACACGTTCTTACATATTTCTTGCACCTATCTAATCAAGCTTATGTCTCTCGAGTTCGATGTATAGGTTTATTCCTCCTTTTATGCATTCTGGCACCACATGATTCAAATGTAGCTGTTTACACTGACTGTTTTGCGTGTTGTATACATGTATGCCAATGGTTGGCTTAGTTCAAGCAAGACCGTAGTTTCCATCTTGCCCCAGTTTTTACTCATTGGCACTCTGCCAGCAGGTATCACTAATAATAATTCTGAATTTAAATTGGTTTTGGGATTATCCTCAACGAGGTACACAGTATAGGTTTGGGCTCTCTGTGGTTACTTCTTTGCTTGTTGTTGAATCAATAAGAAGGCAAAAACATATCTTCTATGTATTTACTTTTTTCCCAGAGAAGATGAACCTGATACCAAATCAAATGATACAGAGCGCTCGGCTGGGTAGTTGATTTAATTTTAATTTTATTTCATTTATCTTTGCTTTTATTTCATATCTATTTACATTTTACTTTCACTTGATTTTATTTTAAAAAGAAAATAAGAAATAAATCAAAATTAAAAATATTCATACAAATTTGAATATTTTTAATGGCAGTTCTCGGCCACCATAAAGGTGTATAAATAATCAGTGTTTTTGTATTTAATCCTATTGGTTAGCTGAAAAGTCACCATTGTAGCCCCAAATGCGTTCTCTTTGTTCTGATTCTTGAAAGAAAAATTGGTGACCAGAATTTTCCATCTGCCGACCAAAAAATTTGGTTTGTGTTATGCTGCGAAGGAAAAATTTTATTGGCACTTCTTAGCAACCACATTTTTCCATATGGCGACTGACAAAAAAAATATCAGCTGCCAGTTGGCGCCTGCCTAAAAAAGTTAATTTCGGACCCTGTTTGTGTTTTTATTTAACTCAATGGTGACTAAAAAGTTTTGAAATTGGCCACCACTTTAAAATATAGGGGCCAAATGGCCTGTAGCAAAAAGTTAATTTCATGCCCTGATTCAAATTGTGATCACTCCTTTTCCCTAATGACCCCTTTTAGCTTCTCCACAGGACCTGTCGACTCCTACATGCAGGTAAAAATTCCTGGCAAGAACACTGCAAAAAAGCTGCCATAACAACTTGATATGCGACATTAACAATATGTACAAGGTAATTCACTTACCCAAGGCAAGGCCATCCCATGAAAATACTTCAGGAAGATATGTTCGTTGGGGATAGCTGACAAATTTGGAATGACCTCTATTCAGTACGAAACAGCTCTTTGTTAAGTGCAGCAGGATGTGATCAACAATTGTCGCATTTACTGTTTCTTCATCATACGTCTTGATATTCATAAGTAGGTCGTTTAAGACTTTTAGAAGATCCCAGCTTAATCCATAATGACCTCCTGGGTTTGTAAGAACTTGCAAAGCAGTGTTCAAGACTTCAAAAGCTTCATACATGTTTTTGGATCCATCATAATGATGATCTTTGGTGGTGACGGCCTCCAAAAACTCAACAAGAGAAGGAGCCACCTTTGTAATTTCCACGGACGGACCCTACAAAATACCAAAATAAAAATCATGAAAAGTAATGTAAATCCTTGTGCTGTGCATCACATTCCATCATCCAGGACAGTCTTTCCTTAATAAATATGCATGAGGAGCAACTTCAGAATATACAGCACAACAAAGACCTTAAGAGATGTAATGTGAAAACAAATCAAAACAGCGGTTTTCCGTCACCAAATGAGGAGAACATTCTTCTATTCTGCTATTAAAGACTTCCATGCTCTCAACCTAAATCCCACGGCCTCTTTTAACTCGATAAAAGCAACTATGATTAATAATACTGCCCCAATTTATACGGTGGATAATTTTAAAGTTAAAAAGCTTTTCTGATTCTTTAAAATTTGTAATTAATAGTATATTTTTGTACATAGATTCTTCTTTTTATTGATCTATAGGCTTTTTATGTTAATTGTTGTAATTTTTATTCAATATTTTTGTTTTTAGAGGGCCACTAGGGAGAATACTTTTATAGTAATTGGTGTTACCCTCTTTAAATAAAGGTTATACTAACATTTGCAGGTAACAGTGCACTGTTACGCTCTGATGTCTGACATTTTGCAATGTTGCCTGCTCAGTGACTTTTGGGGTGAAACAGTTTTATGGTACCTCAAACAAATGAAAGTGTGCACAGTCTGTTGCAGGGCTTGACGTTGCGAGCTGTGGAGTCGCCAATGCGACTAGATTTAGTCCGCTGGAGACTAACTGTTGAGGGTGTCTCTAAAACGAAGACCTCTAAAACGAAGACCCTAAGACCCTAAGACCCCAAAAACTCTAAAACGAAGACCCCCTAATTTTCTAAGCATTTTTTATCTTTAGTGAAGTTTTGCGCTTTCTTTATCCGGCCAATGAATTTTGTTCACTTCAGTGTTGATGTTTTATCCACCATCTTGAACTGAGTAACCAGGCTCGCACACTTTGCTGCCGGAAGCAATCAGTTAACACGGACTACAGACTACGGACTACGGACTGGGTATAAAAGACGGACTCAGGTATAAAGTGCGGACCGAGCGTTACGGACTCGGTATAAAACATGAAGTTGAATAAATTCTCGCACGAACGTTTTTTATAAATAGAGGCTACCTGAATTAAAATTATAGAAGTCTCTTTTAAGAAAATAGCTCATTTCCCGAAAGTGCCTGCTCATACAGGTTTAACCATACTCGATTGCCGAAAAAGAAAAAGAAGCTCTGAAAGTCCCAAAATTGACGAGCTGTATGAATTTTCGAATGATTCAAGCCGTGATTAAATGTTTTGAAAGATCAATAGTCGAGAGAACAGCTGGAGAATGGAGGAGAATTCAAACGACATGCCCCGCTGTTTATTTATACGATAATGTAAATAAATACACATAAATACGGTCATGGCAAAATGAGGAACAAAAAGTTGATTAACAAAGAAACAACATTACACAAGAATGGCAATTCTGCAGTCCTGTCGCCTTGGAAAAGGAAAGGGAAAAAAGAAAAAAAAAGGTATTACAACATGCGGTATTGGTATTTGGTCACCCATCCAAGTACTAACGCCGTCAAACAGGAATTAACTTTGTTGAGCGGATGAAACATGTTACTGTCTGAACACATTTTTTTTTAAATTGCTACGATGAGAAAAGGAAAAAATATCTGATACTGCATGGCTGGCAAAGTAGAGAACAAAAAATTAGAGGAATATGAAAATGAGAACTATTACTTGCTTTGGTGAGCGTTACATTACAGGACTTAACTTTGTTCAGCGGACGAAACATGTTGCTGTGCTTGAGGTATAGTAACTCTACACTAAACATATATTTTAAATGCGATTTCCTACCAATGATCACGGTGCATCAAGGGAATGGTGTTTTGGCCCCATGAATGTCACTTGGTAAGACTGCCCCTATGCTATCAGCCAAGAAGGCCGACATTGTATGTAATTAAGGCTGAGATAGTTTCATATATTAATTTTTCTTTTCTTGCAAAGTTTCGATTTCCGGTAAGAGAGAACACGAGAATATGTAACACTGAAAACATTCTCATTCACAAAGTTATCGGTTCGTGAGACCGACTTATCTTCGTCTGAGAGACCGAGGCAAATATAAGGAAAGTGCCCCTTGTCCGACCACCAAAGCAAGTAATAGTTCTCATTTTCATATTCCTCTAATTTTTTGTTCTCTACTTTGCCAGCCATGTAGTATCAGATATTTTTTCTATACCTTTTCTCATCGTAGCAATTTAAAAAAATGCGTTCAGACAGCAACATGTTTCGTCCGCTCGACAAAGTTAAGCCCTGTTTAACGGAGTTAGTACTTTGATGGGTGACCAAATACGAATACTGCGTGTTGCAATACCTTTTTTTTTCTTTTTTCCCTTTCCTTTTCCAAGGCGACAGGACTGCAGAATTGCCATTCTTGTGTAATGTTGTTTCTTTGTTAATCAACTTTTTGTTCCTCATTTCGCCATGACCATATTTATGTGTATTTATTTACATTATCGTATAAATAAACAGCGGGGCATGTCGTTCGAATTCTCCTCCATTCTCCAGCTGTTCTCTCGACTATTGATCTTTCAAAACATTTAATCACGGCTTGAATCATTCGAA
>CBDDTI010000295.1:0-256417 GCA_965233585.1 bacterium | reverse complement strand
TCTGCTTTCACACAGACAGCTGTTTCTTGATGATGAATGTGCCGAATCACTTCAAAAGTTTGGGAATCCTCGCATCGTGTTTCAAGTCCTAAAGCCCCTTGAGCAACGGCAGGAAGCATTGTTGAAGTTGGAAAGACCTCGCTGATGACATGTTCTAATCCAAGCCTTTTGATGCCTGCAAGTGCCATGATTCCTGCATCATACTGTCCTGATTGGATTTTGCTGATTCTCGTTTCAACATTTCCACGTAAAACGTTGACTTGAAGGTCTGGACGCAAGTGTTTGAGCTGTGCTTGCCTTCTCAAAGATGCTGTTCCGACCAAACTACCTGCCCCAAGCTCATTTAATGTTTTAGAGGAGACCAACGCATCTCGTGGGTCTTCTCGTTGTGAGACAACAGAAATCTCCAAACCATCAGGAAGCATCGCAGGTAAATCCTTCATGCTATGCACAGCAAGGTCTATCTCACCTTTGAGTAAAGCCACTTCCAGTTCTTTGACAAACAACCCCTTACCGCCAACTAAGGACAATGTGCGGTCTAAAATCAAATCTCCTTTGGTTTGAATGGTGATGATTTCAATATTTAGACGTGGAAAGTTTTCCAAGATTTTCTGGCGGACCCACTCTGATTGCCATAAGGCAAGTTTGCTTCCTCTTGAGCCAATGCGTAAGGTTGGCATGTTTTGGATTCTTCTAAAAATGAATGTTGTTTTTGAGATTCATAAACTTCTTCTAACGGAAGAAGTTCAAAGAGACGATTGGTGAGGTCAAGATAGTCCTGTCCATCAACCTGTTCACTCAGCTGACGAAGGTTCACTGAAGGTTTGTGTAAAAGTTTGTTGATGAGGGAATAGACAAGATGCCTGATTTTTTCCTGATCTTGAGCCGAAAGGTCAGGCATTTTGGCTAAGGCATTTTTTAATTCTTGTGAGCCGAGTTCATGGAAGGATTCACGCAGTGAGCTGATATAAGGAGCGGCAGAGAATGCTTTAAACCAGCAACGCAGATTTTCCAACTCTTGGAGAATGATTTTTTGTGCGGAGGCAATCTGTGCTTGACGTTTGTTGAGGTTGCAATCTACAACATTTTGAAGACTGTCAATGTCATAGCAATAAACGTCTGTTAGTTCATGGACTTCAAACTCAACATCTCTTGGGACAGCAATGTCCACAAAAAAAAGAGGTTTGTTTTTGCGTGAGGCAAGACCTTGTTCCACCATGTCTTTTGTGATGATACAAGAAGGGGCGCCTGTGGAGCTGATAACAATGTCCACCTGTGGCAAATAGTGAGCAATTTGTTGAAATGGAATAGTCATGCCTTGTAGGGATTCTGCAAGTTTTGTTGCAGCTGACGCAGTTCTGTTGGTAATCAGAATTTTAGAGACATGGCATTTGATGAAGTGTTTGACTGCCAGCTCTGCCATCTCACCTGCGCCAATAATCAAAACAGAACAATCTGCAAGGTGTTCAAAAATTTGCTTCGCTAGTTCTACTGCGGCAAAACTCACCGATACTGCAATCTTTGAGATTTGCGTTTCTGAACGGATTCTTTTGGCAATAGCAAAGGCTTTGGGGAAAAGGTTTTTAAATAAACTACCAGCATGAGCATATGCTAAACTTGCTTGATATGCCGCTTTGACTTGACCTGAAATTTGAGCCTCGCCAACAATCATAGATTCTAGTCCCACCATCACACGTATCAGATGCTCTACTGCTTTCATGTTAGAGATTTGATAGTAAAGCTGGTTTGCTTCTACAACACCGCAAAGTTTGACCATTTCTTGAACAATGACCTCAGCACTGGATTTACTGTCTGGGGAAGAAAAATAAATTTCAACACGGTTGCAGGTTGCAAGAATGGTCAACTCACTGGAGTTTGAACGTTGTTTGAGCTGCTTGGCAAATTGTTGAGATTTAAGGAGGGGTGTTGCAAATCGCTCTCTAATTTCAATGGGAGTTTTGCGGTAATTCCAACCGACGATGTAAAAGTTCATTGTGAGCGATTGATGATATTCAATAAATCCATTATGCTAGTTTATTTTAAAAGCTGATGACTTTGATTCCAAACTGGCTGACACCCAACTTTTTGACACTCTTTCGCATCTGTTCAATTCCTGTGATTTATGCTCTGGTCATGCTGTATCCTAATCAGCATGTTGTGTTAATCATTGCCTTTCTGGTTTACTTGATTGCTTGCCTAACAGATTATTGGGACGGAGTACTTGCACGAAAAATTGGTCAAATTACTAACATGGGCAAACTGCTTGACCCGATTGCTGACAAGCTGCTGATTGTTGCCTTACTTATTTTGTTAGTGGCATTGGATCGGGCTCCTCATCTGCCTGTCGTTTTGATTACGTTGAGAGAGCTTGCAATCTCAGGTGTCCGTTCCATGGCAGCTTCAAGAGGGGTCATTATCCCAGCAGGTCAAGAAGGTAAAATCAAAACAATCAGTCAAATGCTAGCAACAGGGTTTTTAATTTTGCACGAAGAAACGTTTTGGATTCCTAGCCACGAAGTTGGTGTCGTTTTACTTTGGACTGCCTCACTTTTGAGCATCTGGAGTGCCGTACCCTATCTGCAAGGCTGTCAAAAAATTCTCTCTGAACAAGAATGATAGAAAATTTAGTTTTTGTTTTTGTTTTTTCGTTTTTCGGACTTTTAGTGTCGGCAAGAATATATGCCTTGCAAAATTCTAAAAAAACAACATGCCAAAAAGCATATCATTCCAAATATGCTTCTTTGGGAAATTTCCGTTCTGCGAGCCTTGGAATCCTTTTTTACCTTGGCTTCCTCATACAGGCATTTCACGCACTGCAAGTTCAAAACATTTCTTTGTTGATGCAAATACAGGCTGTGATTGGAATAGTGGTTTCTGCCTACTTTGCATACATTTTGTTTGTCAAACTCAAAACATTTTGTCTGTTTTGCGTGTTGACGTACGTTGCCAATATTGCCATCTTTTTCCTAATTTTCTTCTAAACAGGAATCATCAACCTTGTCGTTGTAAGCAAAGTAACCTAGTACCAGCCCTGCGATTGCAGAAATAAAAGGCGATAGGATTCCAAAATAAGTGACAACAAGCAAGGCGCCAATCACTCCAAACTTGACTGTTTTTTCTGTCTTGTAGCGGTCTATCCAACCTTGTATCCCTAGTGATGATAAGTTTTTATTAAATAAATTTTTGTTAAACATGTTATTTTTGTTGACGAAGAGTTTAAAAATTTTTGATTTGTCAGGCTAAAACGAATTTAGTTGGCATGTCTCTCTTGATTCAGCTTTCAATCTTCAGTCGTGCTTTGTTGACGATTATTTAACCTGATGAGAACAAAACCTGCCAAACAAAGCAACAAAATGAAAAGAACCGCCCCACCTCCAAAGCCATAAACGAGGAGTTGATTTGTCGGGATATTTTTCAAAGTAAATTCAACTGCATCTTGGGGATTATCAAAAGTCCATGAACGAAAAACCATGTTGCCAACTTGTTCTGTGGTTGCCATTTTGAGCTGAGGTGACTCAATGTTTAATACTTTCAGGGGAAGCAACACCTTTGCCAATTCAGGAGGGTTTGCATAACGTTTGGTCAAACGATGTTCTCCAAGAGGTGCAGAAATTTGATAACGGAATGCTACCGCATTTTCACCAGAGGGAAAGGCTTTGAATAATCGCAATGTTGCCCCAAGTTGCTCAAAATTTTGAGAATTGGCTGGTTCGCTTAACATTTGAAATTTTTTGGGGCTTCCAACTAATCGCATCTCAAAAGGATTGTTTTCTGCCGAAATGATGTCATTGAGAGGATTATTGACATAAATCGCTTCTGTAATCCAGAGTTTCCCGGGTTCAGACAATTCAATGAAAATTGCAGAGTTTCCTATCTTCAATTCCTCCACTGACTCCACCACTGATGGGACAATGACCTCTATGTACTGCTCTTCTTGATTTCTTGCTAAGAAGACAAAATCAGAGCTAATCAAACTCCCTTCAAAACGACTGCCGATGCGATAGGCAACATTGGTTTCTGGAGTGATTTTACCAAACTCAAACAGCCCATTAGCATCGGTTTTGGAGCGAGCAACTGGTCCTTGTGTTTCAATCTGTCCTGAGTCATTGATACCAAATTTGAGCAAAACAACATCTAGCCCCTGGTCTGGGAATTGTGAATCTTGAGGGATTTTGACTTTGCCATAGACACGGACTGCCTGAAGTGAAGTGATAGGTAAGAAGGTGCAGACGAGCAGTAGTAAAAGACGAATACTTTGTTTCAAAGAAACGATTGGCTTTGATTAAAAAGCCACTATTTTAACTTTGCCTGCTGATATTATCAAGAATCAAATCCACTATGATTTTTCGCAAATATCCCAACCTTCTGCAACTTATTTCAGGAGGTAAGGTTGAAGCCACAGAGCAATCAAATCCCCTGCATACTTTGCTTCTTCTGGAGTCAATAAAAGATGAGTTGTTTTTGGTAGATAAATCCAGTTTTTATGTTTTGTTGTTGCAAGGTCAAAGACCTTTTTGGCATGTGATGGCTTCACTGTTTTGTCATTTTCAGGATATAAAACGAGTAATGCTTGATTGATTTGGGGAATGTAAGACTCTACATCAAAATTTTGTAAACTTTCAATCAAATCTTTTTTGACGACAAAAGTTTGACTTCCCATCTGGACTTGACCAACACCGTCTGTCAGAATTTGGGGGCTTTCAGAGACAAGTAAATTGGCAAGAGACAAAGTATTGGAAGGAGATGCAAGCATGATGATGGCTTGTGCTGATGGAATCTTGGCAACACTTGCCAAAAGAGTTGTTCCTCCAAGTGAATGCCCTAGCAAGACTTGAGGTGCTTGATAATTTTGTTTCAAAAAATCTACTGCCGCTAAAGTGTCATCAAGGTAGGTGGTAAATCTAGTTTCTTCAAAATTGCCTTCACTTTCCCCAATTCCTGTGTGGTCAAAACGCAAGGTGGCAATGCCATGCTGATTTAAAACTTGACTGATGCGATAAAGAGATTTGAAGTTTCTACCACAGGTGAAGCAATGCGTCATCAAAGCATAAGCAACGACTTTTCCTTTGGGAAGGTCAAGAGTTGCTGCTAGCCTCAGTCCCTGATGACTTTTGAAAAATAAATTTTGAGATGACATCAAGATTAAAATTAAATGAGGATTAGAGTTTTTTGCGTTTGGAAAGTAGTTTTTTAACGTGAATCAAAGTTCGTTCAATGAAAAAATCAACATCAGATTGAGTAGTCGCCCAGCCCATGCTTAACCTTAATGCCGATTTTGCCTTTTCTTTTGTAAACCCCATTGCAAGCAAAGTCGTACTAGGTTCTAATGCACCAGAAGAACATGCTGACCCTGCAGAAATGGCAATTTTGTCTAAATCTAGCAAAATCAATAAACTTTCTGCTGTGATTCCATGAAATCCAAAATTTAAAATGTGGGGAACACAAGACTCTACGGGACAAGAAAGAAAAAACTCATCAACTTCAGAAAGTGACTGAATGATTTGATGATTCCATGTTTTGAGACGTCTCTGGATTTGTGAAAAGTTTTCAAAGGTCTGCTTCAAGGCATAAGCAAATCCAAGAGCCAGTGCGACGTTTTCTGTTCCTGCCCTTCTTGCCCTTTCTTGTTTGCCCCCTGTAATGAGTGTTGCCCCCGTGTGTTCTTGTGCAAAATACAACGCACTAATTCCAAGAGGTCCTCCGATTTTGTGAGCAGCAAAAGAAGCAAAGTTGGCATTTTTCCAATGCGAATGGCATTTCCCAAGAGATTGTACGCTGTCTGTGTGCAATGGGATTCCAAAAGATTGTGCAGTCTCTGCAAGTTGTTCTATCGGCTGTATTGTGCCAAGTTCATTATTGACTCCCATGATAGAAATTAACCGAGTCTGTGGAGTGATGGCAGATGGAAGTGCGTCAGGTTCAACAACTCCTTTTGAAGTGACAGGCAAATAGCTGACTGTCATGTGAGGTTGTTGCTCCAAAAGTTGACATGTTGCCAATATTGATGGGTGTTCTATCTGGCTAGTAATCACATGGCAAGGTTCTTGAGAATCCAAAAATTGCTTAAAAACTGTGTTGTTACTTTCACTCCCTCCACTTGTGAACACAAGACCTTGATGCGGAACCTCCAAGCATGTTGCAATCTCTTGGCGTGCTTGTTCTAGTTTGACTCTTGCTTTGCGTCCAAAGTGATGCTGGCTTGAGGGGTTTCCTGTGATTTGTGTGATGGCTTCTTTAAAAATGTTTGCAACTTCAGGATAAGGAATGGCTGTTGCGGCATAGTCTAGGTAAATCACTCTTTTTTTAAGATACCAATTTGCTCAAAAGACATGATATGATACTCGCTTTGCATCAGATAAGCTAATGCAAGTTGCGTGATGGACTTAATTACCAATAAATAATTGTAGGTGAAATCTACAGCAATGGGTCGTAAATGATTTCAAAAATTAAGCAAAAAATTCAAAATAAAATTCTTTGGAAAAAAGTAAAGCAGATTAGGAAAAAAACAGATTCTCATAAGATATATTTTCCAGACCAAAGATCAGGCAATGCTTTTATCCATCCTCATTACACAGATTTATTTATTCAAGAAAGAGACGCTTTCTTAAAAAAAATAGATCTTTATCAAGAATATATCTACACACCTAATTATTGGTTAATTGGAGGTGATCATTATATCATTACAGATATTTTTATAAAAAATGAAGATATTTTTGTCATTGTGCCAATTCATAGAAACCTATTTGAAATTAACCATAACTATACCTACTTAGAAATAGAAAATACAAAATATGAACCTAAAATTATTGTTGCTTCAAGAGATTATTGTATCGTTCTCAAGTTTGAGAGTGTGGTAAATTTGCAAGTTAAATTTGCAAGTGTAAAACTGTATATAGATAGTAAAGAAAAACAATTTAAGATTAATTCATTCAATCAAAAATACCATTATTTATCTATGATACTGCATTTTAAAGATGATATCTCTTTTTTAAAAAGATATTTAGAACACCATATTAAAATAGGTTTTAATCATTTTTATCTCTATCTTAATTTGACGGCTAATATTGATAATCTTTTTCAAATTTTACAACCTTTCATTGAGTCTAACCAAGTTTCTATAATTGCTTGGCCATTTCCTTTCTGTAATCAATATGGAAAAGAGCAAGCACAAACTGCCGCTATCAATCATTCTTTGCACGGATATAGTTCAGAATATATGGCACATTTTGACCTTGATGAGTTTATTTTTCCGATGGATGATAGTTCTATTCTAGGTATAATTGAGAAATATGAAAAAAATTACAAATTTGGAGTGCTTTCTTTATGCTGCCAATGGTTTGGATGTGGTTATCAAGCAAACATTACAGAAGATGACTTTTTAATCAAGTTGAATAGAAGAAAACGAGAAGTTAATGCTTTTCAAGAAAGTTCTAAAATTATTTTTCATACAGAGAGAACTCAAGCAGTTAGAGTACATGATGCTAACACGGAACATCCTTATCTCTATCTGTCACCTTCTGAAGTGAGATTTAACCATTACCGTTCTCTCTCATATCAAAAAAGGCTATGCGATTGTACTACATATTGTCGGGTAGGAGACAACGGAATGTTAAGATTTCATCAAAGTTAGCCATTGTTTGTTGTAAGTCACTTATTTTATAATTCTTGAACCTCAAATTGAATAAAAACTATGCCCATGTTTATCATTGCAGAAATTGGAATCAACCATAATGGAGACCTCAACCTTGCTAAAGACTTGATCAACGTTGCTAAGAAGGCAGGTTGTGATGCTGTTAAATTTCAAAAACGAACTATTGATTTAGTCTATCCGGTAGAGGTTTTAGAATCCCCAAGAGAAAGCCCTTGGGGAACAACGACTAGAGAACAAAAAGAGGGGTTAGAGTTTGGATTTGAAGAATACCAAGCCATTGATTCTTTTTGTAAGGAGCAAAACATTGAATGGTTTGCCTCAGCATGGGATGTGGAAAGTCAAAAATTTCTGCAACGGTTCAATCTCAAATACAATAAAATTGCATCAGCAATGATCGTGGACGCTCATTTTCTCAAACTCGTTGCTTCTGAACAACGACATACTTTCATTTCTACTGGTATGTGTGAATTGAAAGACATTGATCAAGCTGTTGATATTTTTAAATCTGCAAATTGTCCTTTTGAACTCATGCACTGCATTTCCACTTATCCAATGGATGAAAAAAACGCCAATCTCAAATGTATTGAAACTTTGCGTAATCGTTATCAGTGCAATGTGGGCTACAGTGGACATGAGGTTGGATTGGCTGTTTCTTATGGGGCTGCAGCATTGGGTATTTCCTCTTTAGAACGTCATATCACTTTGGATCGTTCTATGTATGGATCCGATCAGTCCGCTTCTATTGAACCTTCAGGTTTGAGTATGTTGGTTGGAGCGGTCAGAAAAATTGAACAAGCTATGGGAGATGGACAAGTAAGAATGTTAGAAGAAGAAATCCCAATCGCTAAAAAACTTCGTGTTCATCTTAAACAGTAATTTAAATAGCTATCTTTTTTGAATTTATGATTAAAGAACCTAATATTGGTTTTATGCAAGGAAGGCTTTCCCCTATCATAGATGGTAAAATACAGGCTTTTCCTAAAGACTATTGGGAAAATGAATTTTGTATAGCAAATCAATATGGCTTTGATTTGATGGAATGGACTGCTGATTATGAAGATTTATTTTTGAATCCTTTAATGACAGAAGAAGGTCAAGAAAAAGTTGTCCAACTATCTTCAAGATTTTCATTAAAAATTGTGAGCATCACTTGTGATTTTTTTATGCAAAAACCTTTTTTTAAAGAAGAATCTTCCCTTAAATTAAAACTTTTAGAAGCATTAGAAAAAGTGATTATCAACTCTTCAAAGATAGGAATTAAGATCATAGTCATTCCCTTAGTAGATCATTCCAGTATCATTTCTCCACAAGAAGAAAAAAATTTGATAGATGGATTAATGAAAATGACTTCTTCATTGGAAGAAAAGAAGATGAAAATTGCTTTTGAATCAGATTATGGACCTCATCAACTGCTAGCTTTTATTTCTAATTTTAAAAAACAGTGTTTTGGAATCAATTATGACACAGGAAATAGTGCTAGTTTAGGATATTCTTGTGATGAAGAAATAGAAACTTATGGAGATTATATTTTAAACGTTCATCTTAAAGATCGTTTATTACGAGGAACAACTGTTCCATTTGGAGAAGGTGCTGTTGACTTTCAAAGAGTGATAGAAAATTTAAAGAAAATCAATTATCAAGGTAATTATATTCTTCAACCTGCGCGTGCTAAAGATGACAATCATGCAGAAATATTGCTTCAGTATAAAACAATGATTAGCAATTATTTTTAAAAATATGGAGCTTTTTTTACAAGATAAAAAAGTTTTAGTTGCAGGTTCTTCAAAAGGAATAGGCAAAGCTATTGCTCAAAGATTTAATGAAGAAGGTTCTCATGTGTTGCTTTGTGGTAGAAATTCACATGCACTACGAGAAACTCAAAATGAATTTTTAAAACGCTTTCCTCACAATTCTAATCTTTACTTTTCAGGTGATCTTGCTCAAGAACAAGATTTATCCAAACTACATGAACTGATCACTAAAAATTGGGGAGTTTTAGATCATCTGATTTGCAATATTGGTTCTGGTAAATCTGTTGCACCTTTAGAAGAAGATGATGATGAAATTGAACGGATGCTCAAAATCAATTTTAAAACGTCAGCTTCATGTGTGAACAAGATGAAAAATTTGATCATTGAATCTGCTCGCTTATCTCTAAATTCATCTATCACTTTTATAAGCTCCATTTGTGGAATTGAAGTTTTAGGTTGTCCTGTTGCTTATGCTTCTGCAAAATCTGCGTTACAAACTTATTCAAAGAACTTATCTCGTGCCTTAGGAAAACATAAAGTCCGTGTCAATTGTGTTTCTCCGGGCAATATCTTGTTTTCTGGTTCCACATGGGAAGATAAATTGAAACAAGATAAAGAAGGAGTGGAACAAATGATTCAGTCAGAAGTAGCTTTACAACGTTTTGGAACACCAGAGGAAATTGCATCAATCGTTGTCTTTTTAGCTTCTCAACAAGCTCAATTTGTTACGGGTGTCAATTGGGTAGTAGATGGTGGACAGACTAGAACTTAAAGATGTTGGATTTATTCAATTTGTCAAACAAAACTGCATTGATTACTGGAGCAGGAGGCTTACTAGGTATTGCTCACGCTTCAGCTTTGTTAGAGTTAGGAGCAAGGGTTGTTTTAACCGATATTCATTTAGAAAATTTAGAGCAGAAAAAAAACTTTTTAAAAGAACATCATTGTGAAAACAATATTTTATGTCATGTTGTGGATGTTCGGAAAAAAAAATCTGTTTCAGAAGTAGAAAATCGTTTAAAGCAGAATGGAATACAAATTGATATTTTGATCAATAATGCCGCTATTGATGCAAAAGTAGATAAACATTCTCAAGGATTAGAGAAATCTAGGTTAGAGTTTTTTTCACTAGAACAATGGAATCAAGAAATTGATGTAGGGTTGAGTGGAGCTTTTTTATGTTCTCAAATTTTTGGTGTTCAAATGGCAAAACGAGGTCATGGTGTTATTTTGAATATTGCTTCAGATTTATCAGTAATTGCTCCTGATCAAAGACTTTACCGAAAAGAAAATACTCCTGATGAGTTACAACCAGTCAAACCGATTACCTATTCTGTGATCAAAACGGGTTTGATCGGTTTGACTCGTTATTTAGCTAGTTACTGGGCAAGTCAAGGTGTTCGTGTTAACGCTCTATCACCCGGTGGTGTTCAAGTAAATCAATCCGATAGTTTTGTAGAACGCATTAAAAATTTGATTCCTATGAATAGAATGGCTTATCAAGACGATTATCAAGGAGCAGTCCAATTCCTCTGTTCAAATGCTTCTTCTTATATGACGGGACAAAACCTTGTGATAGATGGCGGAAGAAGCATTTTGTAAAAAACCAAGCCTTTAGTCGGAAGGCTTAGCAATGAAACTTCAAAAGTAAGTGATTCTTTTCAAATTATTTCTTTTTCTGGTCATCACTTTCTCATTCTTCAACGCTCAAGCAACAGACAAAGTGGCAAGGGTAGTCATCAAATACGAACAGTGGCTACTAGGAAGTCAAAAGCTAGATTTTTCCAATGAGCATGTTCAATTCAAATACAAACGTTTGTTAGCTTTGATTGAAAAAGCTCATCAAAGGTATGATTCTGGAAGGCTAAAATATAGCAACCGAAACCAACGAACCAAAGTTTGGCAAAATGTATTATTACCACTGGCAACCAGTTACCAAACGTCAGGAGAACCTCACAACCCCAATCCAGATTACCATTCCCCATTTGTCAAACGTAAAATTGTTGATCTTTTTAACAAAATTCATGCTTCTGGCTGGAATGAAACTCAAAAAATTGGCTGGGGAAATTTAGCAGATTACGAAAAAACAGGCATCATTGGTGCTGGTGGCTCATACAGTAATCGGATGGTTGCTTATGCTGTTTCTGTTTTTTTAATGCGTGATGTCTTAAAACAAGAGGGTCTTCTTGAAAGGGAACTCAAAACATTGAACTATGCAACAGAAGTGGTTAGTCCCAAATTTGACCGTCCCATTTTATGGGAAGTGAACGGTTTCAATACTGATCATCTTATCGCAGCGATGCAAAGCAGGCTGTGCTATATCCTATCTCTACCTGCTGGAAAAGAAAGAGAAGTACAAATGAACTATCATTGGCGTTTATCTAATAAAGCTCTGAAAGTTGCTGATGGTTTTGCTGATTTTATCAAGTCTGATTTCACCACCAATCATCACAAAAATACCTATGTTTCTACTTATGGAAACATGGGTTTACAAGCGGCATCTGTGCTGACTTATATTTTGAACAAAACCGAGTATCAACTGGAGAAAGAGAGTGCTACTAATGTTTTCAAAGCGATGCTGGCGGCTAGAATTTATAGCAACAAATACAGTTACCATCGCGGTATTGCTGGAAGGTCTGGTGATTTTAGCAAAAGCATCAATTTAGCTCCTTTTTATGCACTGCTAGCCACTATTGAAAGCCCCTATCAAAAGGAATTGCAAGGTGCTTTTTTAAGGTATTGGGATCCTTCTTACTCCAAGTTCAAAAGTGAGTTATTGGCTAAAGTGAAAGCTGGTAAAGGATATTATCAAACGATGGGAACTTTAGAGATTGCTATCAATCAACTTCAACAAGGTGGCACGGCAGAGAAAGCTCCCAATGGTCATTGGTATTTTCATCACGCAGGCATGTCCGTACATCGTCAAAAAGAATGGGCGGTGCTGTGGAAAGGTATCGGAAAATATTTATGGGATTATGAAGGTCCTGTTGGTAAACATGAGAACATTTATGGTAAGTATGCAGGTGCAGGGGCTTTAACGATCCTCAATGGAGGTCAACCAATCAGTGAAGTCGGCAGTGGCATTGCTAGAGAAGGCTGGGATTGGAGACGTATCCCTGGAACCACTGCACTGAATGAATCTTATGAGAAGATGCCTTCTAAAAACGACCGACAATTTTCTAAAAATTTCTTTGTTGGTGGAGTATTTATAGATGAAAACAATGGTATGTCTTCCATGCAATACATAGCAAATAGAAGCTCCTTAAAAGCCAAAAAATCAGTTTTTTACTTTGATGAGTATATCGTGGCTTTAGGAAGTGCTATTTCTTCAAAAAACGAAAATTATAAAGTGCATACCACCCTTTTTCAAACTGCTCTTCAACAAAAAAATCAGACCACTTTTTTTAATGGAGAAATCTTAACAAAAGAAACTTCCTTACTGGTTAATCAACCCAAAGAGATTACAGTAATTGATGCTGTCAACAATGCGTTTTATCTACCTAATGGTAAAAATTTTATTTTGGAACGATCTTACCAAACTGCACCTGATCACACAGGATTACAAACCTTTTCTAAACATTATGTTTCTGGAAGAATCCTTCATGGATTGAATCCTAAAAATGCCTCTTATGAATATTATATTCATGTTGATGGAGGACAAACAGGAGTTCAATCTTTACAAAAAAACGTATCAAAACTGTTTAAAATTTTGAAAAGTGATCAAGATGCACATATTGTCCATTACCAACCGAATAAGGTTACTGCTTATGCCATTATGAATACTCATCCAATCATCGGAACACTCATTCGCGATGCGAATGTTCCTTCTATGGTAATGACTCAAGAATTGAACAACAATCAATTAGTCGTTGCTGTGATGAATCCTGAATTGGGTAAAATTCTAAAACCATTTGAGTATAAGGATATTGCTACACGTGAAACATGGCATGCCAAACCGACGGTGCAACCTGTTATGATCACCATCCAAGGACAATGGAAAATAGTTTCAGGAGCTGATGCTCAAGTCGTGGAGTCCGATCAGCAGCAAACAAAAATTCAATTTAACTGTGTTGATGGTAAACGGATTAAGGTGATCTTATCAGCTTTTCATTAGCTTCTAAGTATGCGATGGATTCAACGTTTTGAAAGTTTTCAAAAAGCACTTGCTCAATTGGAACAAGCAACCGTTTTAAGCACCAAAAGAGAATTATCAGATTTGGAAAGAGAAGGAGTCATACAACGTTTCGAATACACTTATGAACTGGCTTGGAAAACGATTAAAGATTTTTATGAAGCACAAGGAGAAAGCAGTATTCAAGGAAGTAGAGATGCTTTCAGATTAGCCTTTCAACGAGGTTTGATTGAACACGGAGAAGTCTGGATGCAGTCTATCAAAAGCAGGCAACTGACCGTTCACACTTATAATGAAAAAACAGCAAAAACCATTTATCTTGATATTGTTGAACAATATTATTTTGAATTCCTTTCTCTAAAAGAACGATTACACCTTGAACAAAAGAAATCATGAAATATGGTTTGAAACAAGAAACAATCAATCAGTTGCAAACTATTTTTATGCAATATCCAGAGCTTGAAAAAGTGATCCTTTATGGTTCTCGTTCTCAAGGAAACTATAAACAAGGTTCTGATATTGATTTGGCTTTTTTTGGGAAAGCCCTAACACAACATCATCTTTTTTGGATAGATGAACACATTGAAACACTGCATCTGCCTTACATGTTGGATTTATCCCTTTTTGAACAACTTGAAAATCCACAACTCCAGCATCAAATTCTTAAATTTGGTGAAATTGTTTATCAAAATACTGAGTTTTCTAAATGAACGTAGCGATTATCCTTGCACGTGGAGGTTCTAAAGGTATTCCCAAAAAAAATATGATTGATTTTTGTGGAAAACCTTTAATTGCATGGACAATTGAGAATTGTCTTGATGCCCAAAAAATTGATGAGGTTTTTGTAAGTTCTGATAGTGATGAGATTTTAGAAATTTCTAAAAAATATGGAGTCAAAATCATAAAAAGACCTGATGATTTGTCAGGTGATCTTGCAACTTCAGAGTCAGGTTGGTTGCATGCTATTGAGTTTATAGAACAACGATTACAACATACTATTGATTTAGTAGTAGCTCCTCAAGTCACCTCTCCTTTGAGAACGTCAAAAGACTTGGATCATGCAGTTGAAAAATTTGAATTAGAAAATTATGATTCTCTTTTTTCAGCAAGTGAAATTGAGGATTTGTTTTTATGGCAATATTCTAATGACAGTCAATTAGAAAGTATTAACTATGATTATCAAGCAAGAAAAAGGAGGCAGGAGATTCAAAAACAATATGTAGAAAACGGTTCTTTCTATCTTTTTAGACCAGATGTTTTGAAAAAGTGTAATAATCGTTTCGGAGGAAAAATAGGATTATCTTTGATAGAATTCTGGAAAACATTTGAAATTGATTCTATAGAAGATTTAAGAATATGTGAGGCTTTAATGAAAGAGTTTCTATTCAAATAAATGGTTAGAGTTGGGAGAAAATGTGATGCAACTTTACGATGAAGATTTTGTTTTGTGGTCAGAACAACAAGCCGATTTGATGAAGAATAAACAGTTTCATCAATTAGATTTAGAAAACTTGATTGAAGAAATTGAAGACATGGGAAAAAGTATCAAGCGATCAGTAGAAAGTCATCTGATTGTATTGATGATGCTCGTAATCAAGTGGAAAATTCAGCCTACTCATCGTTCAAAAAGTTGGATGAATACCATTAAAAATGAAAGAAAGTCTATCAGGAGGATACAAGATCAAATGCCTTCTCTAAATCAAAATTATATCAACACAATTTGGGAACAATCTTTTAAATATGCAACAGAAGATGCAGAAGATGAAACTCATTTGAAATCTACAATTATGAACCTAACGTGGCAAGAAGTCTTTGAAGATAATTATTTGTTAGAGCGAGAACAATGCTGAATATTCCTACACAAAAACAACTATGAAAAAAGACAAGAATTATCAGGATTATGTCATTCAAAATGGTCAATTCATTGGTGAATTTGAAAAAATGTATCAAAATTTTGAGGATCCCTGGAACCAATCCACAAGAGAAATTTTTTCAATTGAAAAGAAGATTGGCATTGAACTTTTGAAAAAATATGGATACAAGAAATCCTTAGAATACGGTTGTGGTTTAGGTTTCTATACAAGGCAACTTGCAGAGCATTTTGAGGGAGTTTGGGGTGTAGATGTTTCAAAAACTGCTATAAAAAGAGCAAAGCAAATCTCGTCGGAAGTCGGAAGTCGGAAGTCGGAAGTCGGAAGTCGGAAGTCGGAAGTCGGAAGTCGGAAGTCGGAAGTCGGAAGTCGGAAGTCGGAAGTCGGAAGTCGGAAAATTTTATGGAATCAGATTTACTTTGTCAAGATATTTTTAAACACTTTCAACCTGACGTTTTGATGATGGTAGAAATCACTTGGTATGTTATTGGAGAAGCTAGAAGAATTTAAGCAAATATTACTAGAAAGGCATAGCGGTTTGGGGTTTTTTCATTCTTTGATGACTTATGCACCTGGAGAACAGCAATATAGAAGAGAATATTTTACAAATCTTGAAGAAATCCTTACCTATTGGTCTGATGTAGTTGACATTAAGGATTGGGGAAAGATGTCCCATCACGATTTGAATGGGGGTTACCGCACTTTCTTTTATGGGGTAATAAAAGGATAGAAAAAATAGAATTCAAATCTACAAATGATTATTTATTCAAGTATCATCTAAAAGGTAAAAATGAACAAAACAAATGGTCGTGTTGTCTATATGAATGGAAAATTTGTAGCAGAAGCTGATGCTAAAATTTCTATTTATGATTCAGCTTTGATGTTTGGAGACATGGTATTTGAAATGACGCGTTCTTTTAACAAAACACAATTTAAGCTCAAAGAACACTTAAATCGCCTTGCTGCAGGGTTAAAAATTTTAAGAATACCCTTACAAATGTCTATGGAGCAACTGGAGGAGGTTTGCTATGAAACGATTGAAAGAAATGACCATCTTTTTGAAAAAGATGATGAGCATCGCTTAATGATCAATGTGAGCCGTGGACCTCTGGGAATTTATGCTCCAATTTTTGATAATAGACTTGAACCGACTGTAGTGGTTGCAGATTTCCCTTTGAAATTTACAGTTGCTAGTCTAGCTAAATTTTATGATGTTGGCATTAACTCTGTAATTCCTTCACAACTTGCGATTCCTGCATCCTTGATGGATCCTAAAATTAAAAATCGTAGCCGTATATGGTATCAGATGGCAAATATTGAAGTGTCTCAAATGAAAGGAGAGAACAATTGGGCATTGCTGGTTGATCCTGATGGGTTTATTGCAGAAGGCACAGGTGATAATTTTTTTATGGTCAAAGATGATCAAATTTTGACACCGGAAGGCAGGAATGTTTTAAGAGGAATTAGCCGAGATTATATCTTTGAATTAGCCGAACAAATGAAAATTCCTTGTTTTGAAAAAAATATTGAGCCGTACGATGTGTACCAAGCCGATGAAGCCTTTTTGACAGGCACACCATTTTGTATTCTTCCAACGACTCATCTCAACGGCTTACCTATTGGAAATGGGAAAATGGGAAGTATCACGCAGAAACTCCTTGACCAGTGGTCAAAAAATGTGGGATTAGACATAGTTCAACAGATTAAAAACTATGGTCAAGAAATAGAAAATTTAAATAAAATCAATGCCCCCAGTCCGTATCAATTCCAAAGAAAATAAATTGAAATGATCAGTCCCATTGCGCAATTATTATTTCAAACGATAACATGCCTTCACTAGACACTTTCCAAGAGTATCTGAATCGTCCATTGCGAGAACGTCTGTCTTATTACCAAAAAGATGGTAGGATTCTTGGAATTATGGTGTCGCAACAATTTTCTTTAGACTTTTTGCAGACCATTTTTGAATTGACAGATCAAGTGCGTGAGATGACGAAAACCCAAGAAGGTTCTAAGTTCTTGACGACACTGCTATACTCTAAAAGGGGCATGCTGTATTTTACACAGCCTTCAACAAGGACATTTCTTTCTTTTACCAATGCGATGCAAATGGTTGGCATGATGGTTTCAGAAGTCCGCGATCCAAACCTTTCTTCTGAGATCAAGGGAGAAACCATAGAAGATGGCTTGCGCGTGATGGGGAAATACTCTGATGTGATGGTGATGCGAACGCCTCAGCCCGGTTTGTCTGAATACATTGCTTACCTTATGAAACAATGGGGAGAGAATATTGTGGTCATCAATGGAGGCAGTGGACAAGACCAGCACCCCACACAAGCATTGCTTGATGCCTATACGATTCACCAGTCCTTTAAGGAAATGGGGGGAGTTTCTGGTAAAAAATATTGTTTTGTTGGAGACCTCTGGCGTGGACGTGCTGCACGCTCTATCATCTACTTACTCTCTCAATTTGAAGAGATAGAAATGTTCATGGTCGCTCCCGAAAAGTTTCAAATAGAACCTGACCTAGAAGACCACCTTAAAAAACTTAAAATTCCTGTGCATAAGACAACTTCTTTAAAGGAGGTTCTTCCTACATCAGATTGTGTGTACATGACCCGTGTACAAGACGAATATGACCAGTTTTCAGAGTCCAAAGAGTTTGATGACTCTGAATTTCATTTGACGCCAGAACGTGTTGCTTTGATGAAACAAGAGTCAATCATTATGCACCCCTTGCCACGTCGCCAAGAAATTGACCCTGCCATTGATTTTGACCCAAGGGCAAAGTATTGGGAACAAGTGAGCAACGGCATGTATGTCAGAGCGGCATTACTGCTGTATCTCTTCCAACAAGAAAAAAGGCTTCAAGCCTTTTCCCCTCAATGAATGAAAAATCCCCCCATTCTGCAACAGTTCGTTTGCAAAGGTCTCTTGCAATCATTTTAGTTTACAGTAGACCTCCTCTTGCCTTCTTTGCAATGGTTTTTGCAGGGCTTTTGATGTTCTATGAAAACACGTTGTTTTATACATTGGGGGTGCTTTGCCTTGTCACTTCCATGTGCTTTGATTTTGCGAATAGCTGGTTTGCTTCTCGCATTTATCCCAAAATGAAACTGGCGTCTTTGGCTGAGCGAATTATGAATAAATTAGTGTATTCAATCGCTTTTCCATTGGTTGCTGCTGGAATGTTTTGGAGGCTTCATTTGATCAGTCCTTCAGTTTCTAATGCAGAGATTTTTCATGCGTTGTTTGTTTTGATTCTGTGCATTGTAGTTTTGATGAGAGACCACTTTGCCCACTTCATGCGTAATTTTTCAATCAAACGAGGAGAACCTGAAGAACAGCGAGAAATCACACGTTTGCGAACTTTAGTTGCTTCCCCAATTGTTGTGCTATTGTACGGCTATGCCTTTGAGCCTTTGTCTTGGTACACTTACCAAATTGAGTTTTTAGGTCAATTTTCTGACATTCCTCTGCGAGTTTTATTTTTTGTTGAAATCGCATTCTTAGTCATCAATTTTGGTTCAATGACTTTATATTGCCGTAAATACGGAGGGTATTTTTTAGATGAATTGTGTTTTGGAGATGATTCACTAAGGCATCAGATTTTGTCTTTTTTTCCAAATGCTTTAAGTGTGATGAATGGCATGATGGGAGCTTTAGCAGTCATTTTTGCTTATCAAAACATGTTTCGGGAGGCGTACATCATTCTCATTGGTGCGGCAATCTTTGACAAACTTGATGGGGCTTTAGCAAGAAAATTTGGAGTGGATCAACCTCTTGACCCTTCTAAACGATTGACGGTGGGTAGTATTTTAGATGATATTTCTGACATGCTGAGCTTCGCCATTGCTCCTGCATTGATTTTTTATCTGGGAATGAGATTTTTTGTAACAGACCTCATTCCCCAATATTTGTTGATTTTTTTGGTCTGTTTTTACGTCATTTCTGGTATTACACGTCTTGTCTGTTTTACACTAGACCGCCACCCCATACCCGGTTTTTTCAAAGGGATTCCTACACCGGGTGCTGCATTATTTGTGACTCCTCCTTTGATTATTCTGCAACAATTAAGTCAAAGTCAGTTTGCTTATTTAGAATCTTTTGGGCTGTTTTGTGCTGGCGTGCTAGTGTTTGCAGGGGTGTTGATGAACCTTTATTCTATCCGTTATCTGCATATTGGGCGGTTGTTCAGCAGAAAGCCTTCTTGGGGGATTTTGACATTACTTCTATTGATTGGTCTTGTGTTCACCCCCTATCTTGGTTATGGAGCTTTTTTATACGGAGCCATTTACATCATTTCTCCTTTGTGGACATGGCGCATCAGTTCACAAGAGGCGGCGCAAGAACTTCCACCTCTCCAATAGCAAACATTTATGGACTTTCCACGAGATGTAGATCAGCATCACCTTGAAGCAGATGTTCACGAGCCTTCTCTACGACCTCTCCGTCTCTGTGAATACATTGGGCAATCTGAAGTGAAAGACAATTTGAGCATTTTTATTCAAGCGGCAAAAAAACGAGGAACCTCTCTTGATCATGTTTTGTTCAGTGGACCACCGGGCTTAGGTAAAACGACATTGGCTACAATCCTTGCTAATGAACTAGAAGTTGAGATTTATCCAACATCAGGACCTGTGATTGAGAGGCAAGGTGACTTAGCTGCCATTCTCACCAATCTGAAGCCCAAAAGCCTGTTGTTCATTGATGAAATCCACCGCATGAACCGTGTTGTAGAAGAAGTCCTTTATTCTGCAATGGAAGATTTTAAGTTGGATATTTTGATAGGACAAGGACCCTCTGCACGCACTGTGAAACTGGATTTAGCACATTTTACATTGGTTGGTGCCACCACACGTGCTGGTTTACTTTCAACTCCTTTGCGAGACCGATTTGGCATTCCGTGCCGTTTAGAGTTTTATACCCCTGAAGAGCTATGTCAAATTGTGCTTCGTTCTGCAAATCAATTACGATTTCCCATAGAACAAGAAGCCGCTTTAGAACTTGCTAAAAGGTCTCGTGGAACTCCCCGCATTGCCAATCGTCTTTTAAAACGATGCCGTGATTTTGCAGAGGTTGCAGGGTTAGAGACGATGACGGCTTCTTTGATAAGCAAAAGTTTGAATCGTCTCAATGTAGATTCATTGGGGTTAGACCGAATGGATCAGCTGATTTTAAGAACAATGATTGAGAAGTTTGGAGGTGGACCTGTCGGACTCAATTCTATTGCTGCTGCAGTGTCTGAAGAAGCAGATACTTTGGAAGATGTCTATGAGCCTTATTTGCTTTTGATAGGATTTTTGCAGCGCACGCCAAGAGGAAGGGTTGTTTTACCAAGAGCCTATGAGCATCTTGGCTTGGCATTACCTCATCAATCTAACCAACTGGATTTATTAGATAGAGAAGCAATACTTCATGGTCAAGATTAATCAAATCTATCCAGAAAATTGTTTAAAAACAATGGCTCAAATGCCAGATGATTTCATGGATTTTATCATCACCTCTCCTCCTTATGATGAAATTAGAAAATACAACGGTTATTCCTTTCAATTTCAAGAGATTGCAGAAGAATTATTGAGAGTTTTAAAAAAAGGAGGGGTGATGATTTGGGTAGTGGGTGATGCGACTATTGGTGGCAGTGAGACAGGAACGTCTTTTAAGCAAGCTCTTTCTTTTAAAGAAATTGGTTTTAGATTGCATGACACTATGATTTATTATAAGAACAACCCCATGCCACAAACTGGCAAAAGATACCATCAACATTTTGAATATATGTTTGCCTTTTCTAAGGGAACTCCCAAAACTTTTAACCCTATCACAGAACCGACTAAATACAGAGGATTAGCCAATATGAAAAACAGGGGGCAAAATGGAAGTTTAGAATATGAAAAAATAGAACGAACTCAAGCCAAAAAAGTAGGTAATGTATTCTTTTATTCCATTGGAGGAGGTATTTCTACTAAAGACAAAATTGCTTATCAGCATCCTGCCATTTTTCCTGAACAATTAGTTATAGATCAAATGCAAACTTGGAGCAATGAAAATGACCTTGTTTATGATCCCTTTATGGGAAGTGGAACGACTGCAAAAATTGCAAACTTACTCAATAGAAAATGGATAGGTTCTGAAATCTCTCAAGACTACGTTGCCATTGCAGAAAAACGATTGAAGCATGTCATGCCAGATTTATTTTCAAAAAATGAAGAATGAAAGATTTGATCAATCAAGTTATCTATGAAGATAGTTTAACTATTTTAAAACAGATTCCAGATGATTCTATTGATTTAATTGTCACCTCTCCTCCCTACTTTCAACAGAGAGATTATGGTAATGGAACAAGTGAGATTGGAAGTGAAAAAACAGAAGAAGAATACCTAGAGAATCTGTTCAAGGTTTTTCATGAGTGCGTAAGAGTGATTAAAAAAACTGGGATTATTGTTTTTAATGTTGGAGATAAATATATCAATGGAGGTTTACTTCTAATACCCTTCAAGTTTGCAATCCAAGTTTTAGAAAAAGAAAAAATTTTTCTTGTGAATCAAATCACTTGGAATAAGCCTAATCCTACTCCGAGGCAAGATCAAAGAAAATTGATACAGGCAACAGAACCATTTTTTGTCTTTGCAAAAACAAAAAACTATGGCATTGTTAAGTAATAAGTGATAGCTGATTATTCCGTTTTGCCATGAACAAAAGAACAGAATATTGTAATGCTTTAAGAGACTTGCTGTAACATTTGGTTTTCCTTCTCATTCTTGCCAAGAAATGTCTCAAGAGAGAATTATACCCTTCTATCGTGTATGTTTCTGCCTTGGAACATGTATGAATTTCTTTGGGAATGACTTGTTTGTAAGCCTTGCAGTGATCAGTCATCACCTGAAGAGGTTTTGTTTCCTTGACCTTGTCCCATAAATGCCTACAGGCTTTTGAGTCTCTGTTTCCAAGCACACAATTGATAAATTGCTTCCCACATCTATCAACAGCAATCCAGAGCCAGCAGTAGTTTTTTTTGACTGGATGTAGGTGTGCATTTCATCAATTTCCATAATTTCAATGTCTGTGTCCTTTCTTAATGCCTTGAGCTGTTCGCCAAAACTACAGACCCAATTATAAACTGAAACATGAGAACAATTCAGCAAACGACCGATTGACCTGAAACCAAGACCCTCCAAATACAACTCTAATGCTCTTCTTTTGATCTGTGGTGAGATTTGACCACGATAGGACTTGGTATATTGATAGTTGCAGGCATTGCAACGCCTCCTCGGTTTACCATATAAAAAACCATTCTTAACCGTCTTCTCACTTTCACATCTAGGACACGACTTCATTGCTACACCATGACTATCAATTCAATTAAATGAACTTAATATCGCATATCACTTATAGTTTAACAATACCGATTAGTCTTGTGTTTTTTTGTACCTGTGCTAGACTGCAAGAGAATGTAGAGAGGGGAATGTGCACAAACATCTTTTGCTTCTTTAAATTTTTAATTCAAAACAACACAATGAACATGAAATTTTTCATCTATTCGTTTTTAATCGTGCTAGTCTTCGGTGGTTGTAACTGGGATAATCTCAACACTTCAGAAACTTCAGGTTTTTCAAAATTTTCAGAAGAAGAAAACGAAGTCAGCCAAGCAGGCACTTGGAACTTTGACAACGGCAATAAGCCAAATGGCTTAACAGGCAACTGGTCTGTTGTCTCTGGCGGGGCAAACAACACTTCCAAAAGCCTCAAGTCTGCAAACATTGGCAACAATCAACAAACCTGCGTCCAAACCACACGCAATGTCTCGGCTGGAAACGTAGAATTTCAATACAAAGTCAGTTCAGAACAAAATTATGACGAACTCTTCTTCTACATTGACTCTGCTGAAAAGCTAGGTGGCAAAAGTGGAAACATCGGCTGGACACAAGCCAGCTATGCTGTCTCGGCTGGAAGTCACACCTTCAAATGGTGCTACCAGAAAGACGACCACGTAAGCGGAGGAAGCGATGCCGCTTGGATTGACGAAGTCAACTTTCCAGACTCTTATGCTGCCAACAAACCACCTGAAAAACCGAGCAACATCAGCACCAGCGATGTCACTGCAGACAGCATCAAAGTCTCATGGACTGCAGCCACAGACTCTGACGGTAGCATTTCAGGCTATGAAGTCTCCTACAAAATAGGCAATGGATTCTGGTCAGGCACAAGTACGACAGCCAACACGACCTACACCTTTCAATCCCTTCAACCTGCCACCAGCTACACTTTCCGCATTCGTACCAAAGACGATGACGGAGATTGGAGTCCTTACCAGACAAGCACCGCTGTCAGCACTGCACCCAATGCACCAACTTCGCTTGCTGTGTCTGCCAGAAGCCTGACCTTTATGATGACTTCAGGCAACAGCTATGAATGTTCCAAAGATGCAGGCACCACAAAAACCAACTGCACCAGCCCCTTTAGTTTTGGTGATGATGCCATTGCCAAAGACAAGCTGTGCGTCCGTGTCAAAGCATCAGGCAATACTCCTGCTTCAGACTGGGCTTGCTATGACCAAGACATCGCTCAAAAAGCTCCCTCTGTCAGCCAAGCACTCACTTGGAACTTTGACGATGGCAACAAGCCTAGTGGTTTGAGTGGCAACTGGTCTGTTGTCTCTGGCGGGGCAAACAACACTTCCAAAAGCCTCAAGTCTGCAAACATTGGGAACAATCAAGAAACTTGTGTCCAAACGACTCAAACCGTTTCTGACGGACAAATCAAGTTTCACTACAAAGTGAGTTCAGAACAAAGGTATGACAAACTCTTCTTCTACATCAACTCTGCTGAAAAGCTAGGTGGCAAAAGTGGAAACATCGGCTGGACACAAGCCAGCTATGCTGTCTCGGCTGGAAGTCACACCTTCAAATGGTGCTACCAGAAAGACGACCACGTAAGCGGAGGAAGCGATGCCGTTTGGATTGACCAAGTCAACTTTCCAGACTCTTCTGCTGCCTCCAATGACATCTCAAAATACACTTGGAAGCAAATCAAAGCCAACAATAATCAAGGCTGGCCTGTTCGTGACCGTCACACAAGTGTTGTGTTTAAAGACAAGATGTGGATCATTGGGGGAGCTACTACAAGCTCAAAAAAAGATGTCTGGAGTTCTTCTGATGGAATCAACTGGACAAAAGTCACTGACAATACACAATGGTCTCGGCGTCAAGACCATACAAGCGTCGTGTTCAATGACAAAATCTGGGTGATAGGAGGAAACGATGGAGGTGCCAGAAAAAATGATGTCTGGAGTTCTTCCGATGGAAAGAATTGGACAAAAGAAACTGACAATGCACAATGGTCAGCACGTAGGGAACATACAAGTGTCGTGTTTAACAGCAAAATCTGGGTGATAGGAGGAGACGATGGAGGTGTCAGAAAAAATGATGTCTGGAGTTCTTCCGATGGAAAGAATTGGACGAAAGCCACTGACAATGCGGGCTGGTCAACAAGGGTTTTGCACAGCAGTGTCGTGTTTAACGGCAAAATCTGGGTCATGGGAGGAGATGGTCATGGTGCAGTTGACACAAGCGATGTCTGGAGTTCTTCTGATGGCAAGAATTGGACAAAAGAAACTGGTTCAGCCTGGCCCGCAAGGGATTCGCACAGCAGTGTCGTGTTCAATGGCAAGATGTGGGTACTAGGGGGAAATGATAATGGAAATGTCAGAAAAAATGATGTGTGGAGTTCTTCTGATGGCAAGAATTGGACAAAAGAGACTGGTTTAGCAGAATGGCCTGCAAGGAATGTTCATACTAGCATCGTGTTTGGTGGCAAAATCTGGGTCATGGGGGGATATGATGGAAGCTACAGAAACGATGTTTGGGCATTTGGTCCCCCTTCCAAATACACTTGGAAGCAAGTCAAACCCAATGACAACAACGGTTGGTCAAAAAGATCTGGGCAAAGAAGCATTATCTTTGACAAAAAAATCTGGGTTATCGGAGGAAGCGATGGTTCTGACAGAAATGATGTGTGGAGTTCTTCTGATGGTGTGAATTGGACTGAAGTCAAAGCCAATAATAATCAGTTTTTCTCCAAAAGAAATCGTCACACCAACATAGTCTTTAAAAACAAGCTGTGGGTTATCGGAGGTGGTCCCTTCAACGATGTTTGGAACAGTAGCGATGGCCAAACTTGGACACAAGAAACTAGCAATTCAGATTGGTCAAAACGTTGGGGACATACTAGCGTTGTGTTTGATGGCAAAATCTGGGTCATTGGCGGATGTTGCAACTCTTCTGGTACTCTCAACGATGTTTGGAACAGTAGAAATGGTCAAACTTGGACAAGAGTCACAGGTTCAGCAGGTTGGGCTGGTCGCCATGACCACACTAGCGTTGTGTTTGATGGCAAAATCTGGGTCATGGGGGGAACTTCTGGTGGGAGCAATGCCAGAAATGATGTTTGGAGCAGTAGCGATGGTCAAACTTGGAAGCAAATCAAAGCTAACAATAATACAGGATGGTCAAAACGTAATAGCCATGCCAGCGTTGTGTTTGGCGACAAGCTGTGGATAATGGGAGGAGCTTTGGGTAGCAGCAATGCCAGAAATGATGTTTGGAGCAGTAGCGATGGTCAAACTTGGAAGCAAATTAAAGCTAACGATAATACGGGATGGTCAAAACGTTACATGTACGAAAGCATTGTCTTCAAAAACAAAATCTGGGTGCTGGGCGGATATGACGGTTCTCACAGAAACGATGTTTGGGCATTTGGTTCTCATCCTAAAGCTCCCACCAATGGCTTAGTTGCTCATTACGAATTTGAAGGCGACGCACAAGATAGCTCTGGCAATGGCAATCATGGTACAGCCAAGGGTGGCGTGAGCTATTCCAGTGGGAAAATTGGAAAGGCAGCGAGTTTTGATGGGAACACTCAACATATCAATGTGGGAGATGTTAGCGATTTGAATAATGCTTCGCAGTTCACTATGAGTGGCTGGTTTTATCAGAAACAGATGTATGTTAAAGGTGGCATGTTCAGTAAAATGAGTTCTCATCCTAATATGATTAGAGCGAGAACTTGGGATGATGGCTTCTTATTTGTCTATATTACTAACAATGGACAAGGAGGATACTGCCGCATCAATTACAGCAGTTTCGTCTCTGCTCAACAATGGTTTCATTTTGTGTTCACTTATGATGGTAGTCAAATGAAGGTTTACCTCAACAAGGATTTTATTGCTTTTGATTCTTGTTCGTTCAGCACACTTCCCAGTCAAACAGCCAATTTGACTGGAGTTGATCTGATCATTGGTGAAAACACACCTCCCAATCATCAAGGCAAACGATGGAATGGAAAAATTGATGATGTTCGCATTTACAATCGGGCTTTGAGTGAGCAGGAAGTGCAAAGCCTTTATCAGTTGGGGCGGTAGGTTTTGTGTAAGGGCGGGTTTGTGTTTTGGTCATTGCTCACCTTGAAAACCTTCATTGCGGGCGTGTCTTGGTCATTGGGGACCTGACCCGCAATCTCTATACGACAGTCATTCCTGCGAAAACAGGAATCCAGTCACGTTAGAAATCTGTGCTTGGTTTGGTGATAGATTCCGCATCAAGTGCGGAATGACAGAGGACGTTTGAGATTCCGCATCAAGTTTAGAATGAAGGAGAGAGTTTGCAGGTGTGGCTTTTTGTCATTGGGGACCTGACCCGTAATCTCTCTTGTCTTTCCCAACGATTCCTTTTTTTGAGATTCCGTTTCAAGCACGGAATGACTGAGAGGTTGCAAGCGTGTCTTCCCTCATTGCTCACTTTAAAAACCGTCATTGCGGGCTTGACCCGCAATCTTCCTTGTTTTTTGTTTCATTCTTCTTTTATTTTCTCTCGGCTTTGCTCCCTCCTCTTCTTTTCTCAAAAGACCTGCTAAACTAGATGTTTTTATATTTTGGTATTGTTAAACTATAAGTGATATGCGATATTAAGTTCATTTAATTGAATTGATAGTCATGGTGTAGCAATGAAGTCGTGTCCTAGATGTGAAAGTGAGAAGACGGTTAAGAATGGTTTTTTATATGGTAAACCGAGGAGGCGTTGCAATGCCTGCAACTATCAATATACCAAGTCCTATCGTGGCCAAATCTCACCACAGATCAAAAGAAGAGCATTAGAGTTGTATTTGGAGGGTCTTGGTTTCAGGTCAATCGGTCGTTTGCTGAATTGTTCTCATGTTTCAGTTTATAATTGGGTCTGTAGTTTTGGCGAACAGCTCAAGGCATTAAGATAAGGACACAGACATTGAAATTATGGAAATTGATGAAATGCACACCTACATCCAGTCAAAAAAAACTACTGCTGGCTCTGGATTGCTGTTGATAGATGTGGGAAGCAATTTATCAATTGTGTGCTTGGAAACAGAGACTCAAAAGCCTGTAGGCATTTATGGGACAAGGTCAAGGAAACAAAACCTCTTCAGGTGATGACTGATCACTGGAAGGCTTACAAACAAGTCATTCCCAAAGAAATTCATACATGTTCCAAGGCAGAAACATACACGATAGAAGGGTATAATTCTCTCTTGAGACATTTCTTGGCAAGAATGAGAAGGAAAACCAAATGTTACAGCAAGTCTCTTAAAGCATTACAATATTCTGTTCTTTTGTTCATGGCAAAACGGAATAATCAGCTATCACTTATTACTTAACAATGCCGTATATTGTATTTCTATTTAATCTGGCTCTGTCTACGACGTTGGGTGTGGTCTCTGTTGAAACCTTTGTATCAGAACCTGTCACGGTGCTACTGGTTTCTCTATTTTGTTCTTGTTACATTTATTGAGGCAGAGTAGGAACAACTAGTTTTTGCTGCATTACATGCTTGAACATAATATTGATTGTTTCCTGCTTTAGCTGATGTGTCCATAAAACTTGTGTTATTAGTTATTCTTGTAGAACCATTGTCTAAAGTAACTAAATAAACACTAGCATTTGAAACAGCACCCCAAGTCAATTTGATACCCGACTGAAAAGACACACCAGTCAAAAGTGCTGGCTTATTAAATGTTCTAATACTAATCTGATTGGAAATTGAAGAACATCCTACTGAATCACAAGCCTTGATACTATACTTGTATTCCGCAGGCTGATTCACTGTATCTGTATGTGATGTTGATGTCACATCTCCACCGATTTGTGTTGAGACTCCATATACTTCACGATAAAGTTTGTAGCTTGTTGCTCCGCTAACAGCAATCCAATCTAACTGAATTTTATAACCAATCACATAAGTAAAACTAAGACCAGTAGGTACCGCAATCAAATTCATTGCTGTTGAAGCATCAGATTTATTAGAACAACCCGCTGAATTACATGCCACTAATTTATAGTAGTAAGTACCAGCAGACAAGCCTGTATCAGTTTTGCTTGTGCCTGTGATAGACCCGCCTAATTGTGAATAAACTCCACCTGATGAAACACTACGATAAAGTTTGTAGCTTGTTGCTCCGCTCACAGCAATCCATGAAACTTGAATACTACTAGAGCTTGCTTTAGTTACTGATGGATGTGCTGGCTTAGCTGGTGCTGCAATCAAATTCATTCCTGCTGAAGCACTAGATTTTGCAGAACAGCCCGCAACATTACAAGCCTTCACTTTGTAGTAATAAGTTGACCCTTGAGACACCGTGTCTGTGTAAGTCGTGCCTGAATTGACCGTTCCTACTTTGGAGCTAAATGAACCACCGCTACTTGTGTCACGATACACTTCATAAGTTGTTGCCCCAGTTGCTGCACTCCAAGATACCGTGATTGTCGCTGCAGAGGCTTTCGCTACTGTCGGCTTGCTAGGTGCATTGGGCTTGGACACTGCCCCCGGTAAATTCACACCAGCAGAGGCAACAGAAAGAGATGAACAACCTGCCGCATTGCATGCCTTCACTTTGTAGTAATAAGTTGCACCTCTGGTTGCTGTATCTGTGTGAGTTGTGCCTGAATTGACCGTTCCTACTTTGGAGCTAAACGAACCACCGCTGTTGGTGTCGCTATACACTTCATAACTTGTTGCCCCAGTTGCTGCACTCCAAGACACCGTGATTGTTGTCGCAGAGGCTTTCACTGCTGTCGGTTGAGATGGACTGCTAGGTGCAGAACCAGATGGCGAATCAGACGGAGAACTCGGAGACGAAGGAGAGCCAGATGGCGATGACGGCGAGCTTAAACTGGCAGGAACAACCTTGAGGTCTGCATTAAATCTGGCACTCAATACTTTACCTGTCACCTTGCTTGACCCCAGTTTTAAACCCTTGACTTGTACTTTCTTCTCAAAATCTGCCTTCTTGTCTAAAATCAAAATCAAAGACCCCGTCTCTGGCTCAGTATCTACCTTGCCATCTTCCTTGTAAACTTTGACAGAAACCAAGTCTTTGTCATATTGAACTTTTAACTTCTTGCCTTGATAAAGGGAGCCAATATTTGTGCAACTGATCTTTGCCTCTTGTGCAACATCTTTTTGCAACGTCTCTGTATCACTCAGATTACATTGAGGCTTTTCTGAACTCTGTGTCTCTTCTTCGTTGTTTTCTTCTGCTGGCGGTCGGCAAGCCACAAACACAAACACCACCAATACAAACAAAAGTTTCCATAACTTCCACGATTTCTTTGCTTCTCCAAACATCTCTTTTCTCCTGTATCTTGGGCTTAGACAATAAAAGGAGTTTATTCTACCCAAGACTCACAGGAAACGTCAATGAAAATTTGATACAGAGTTGATGTGTCTCAATCCATGTTATGAATCAGGCAGCTACTTTAGCCTTCCTTTGCCAAAGGGGTGTATTGAGAATGTAATACAAAGTGGGGACAACAATAAGAGTGAGAATGGTAGAAACTGCCAATCCGTAAGCAATAGAGATTGCAAAAGGCTTCCAAAAGACAGCGCTTTCGGAACCAAACAACACGACATCAGGCCATCGGTAAAAATTCACTTCAATTCCAAGTAGGATTGGCAACAATCCAAAAATAGTTGTAATGGTGGTCAACAAGACAGGACGCAATCTTGCTGCACCTGCTGAAATGATGGCGTCTTTTAGTTCATATCCTTGTTTCCTTAATTGCTGAATGAAGTCCAGCAAAACAATGGCATTATTGACAACAATCCCAGCCAGAGAGACTGTACCAATTCCCCCAAGCAGAATGCTAAAGGGTTTGTCATGGATGACATAGCCTGTGATGACTCCAATCAAAGAAAGAAGAACTGACACTAAAATAATCAATGGAATTTTGAATGAGTTAAATTGGGCAGTCAAGATGATAAAAATCAGAAACAAGGCGACAAAAAAACTTTGGACAAGAAAACCTTGAGACTCCTTGCGTTGCTCATCTTCTCCTGTGTATTTCACATGATAGCCTGCGGGCAGTTCCAAATCTTGCAAACGTTCTTTGACTTGACCGAGCAAGACAGGTCCTGGGATTCTTTCTGCTTCTGCAGAAACTGTCACGACCCGTTCTGCGTTCACATGCCGAATGGAACTATAACCTTGTGTGACTTGAACCGATGCAACCTCTTTGATAGGAATCAACTGCTGACTAGGTGCAACAATGTATAAAGATTCCATACTCTCCACGCTCTGTCTTGCATCTTGGTTGAGCTTTAACATGACGTCATAATCGTCTTTGCCTTCTTGGAAGGTGGCAATTTTTCTACCATTGAACCCAATGCGAACAATCTGCCCAATATCTCTGGGACGCAAGCCGAGCTTCGCGGCTTTTTGTCTGTCAACCACCACATGAATTTCTGAACGACTATCGTCAAAATCATCAGTCAAATCAACAATCCCTTTGAGGTCAAAAATCCTGTCTTCAATGTCTCTAGCAATTTGACTTAAAACATTCAAATTGGGTCCTGAGATTTCAATATTGACAGGTTTTTCTTTGGGTGGTCCATTTTCTTCTTTGTCCAACGTCAACTGAACTCCTGAAAAATCGGCTAATTGTTCACGAATCTCTTCAATGACTTCTGATGGTTTTTTCTTCCACTCTTGCCATGTAGGGAACTCTATCACCATGTAACCCAAATGAGACGAAGCCCCTGCGACTCTCATAGAAGGACTTAGCCCCACATTGGCTAGAAAAGACTCAACATTTGCTCTATTTTTGTCAACATTTTCCTCAATGTCTGCAATGTATTGGTCGGTGGTTTCCAAACTAGAACCGATTTCAGCAGTTAAATTGATGGTGACATGCCCCGGTTCACCTGCAGGCATAAATTCTATCCCCGGACGGCTCGCAATATATCCCCCGATGGTTAGAATCAAAACCGCAAAAGCACCAACCATGACCGACCATTTAAACCTCAAGGCTCCGCCCAAAACTTTACGGTAAACGTCAAAAATCACACCTTGTGTAACGACTGCTTGATGGGAGTCCAATTTTTGAGAACTTTCTATTTTTGCCCTCATCAACAAAGAACAGATAGCAGGAATGACAATGACCCCCACAAACAATGATGAAGATAAAGCAATGATCACCGTTCTCGGGATAAAGCTCATAAATTCCCCGATGATGTCTGGCATAAATAGCAGTGGAGAAAATGCGGCAATCGTTGTCATGCTAGAAGTGAAGACAGGAATGACAACCTCGCTGATTCCATCTTTTGACGCTTCTATACGTGTTTTCCCCATCTGCAAATGGCGGTAAATATTGTCAATCACCACGACTGCGTTGTCGACCAGCATTCCCAAAGCAAGAATCAGACTGAACAAAACCATCATATTCAACGTCATACCTGCAGCATTCAAAATAAAAATGGAGAGCAAAAAGGAAGAAGGAATCGCAAAAGCGGCAAAGGAGGCACTACGAAATCCCATGAACACCAGTAGCACCACAAACACCATCAAAAAGCCTGTGAAGATATTATTTTCCAAATCAGACACCATAGATTCAATAAAGACAGTTTGGTCGTTCGTGATAGCATATTGAATTTGTCCCTGATACTTGGCTTCTTCTTCTTTAATCAGCTCTAGCACTTTGTCCCTGATGAGAAAAATATTTTCACCACTTCTTTTAGAAACACTCAAAGACACCGTTTCTGTTTTGTTGAGACGTGAGCGAGAAGACAAGTCTTCAAAGCCATCAACCACTTGTCCCACATCTTTAATCAGAATAGGCACACCTTCACGGGTGGTAATTAAAGCATTCTCAATATCTTTGGGGTTCGTAAATTTACCCGGTATTCTCAACTGGTATTTGCTCCCTCCCAAATCAATTGACCCGCCCGGTAAGTCCTTATTTTCTCCATTGATGGCGTTGGCAATTTGATTGGTGTCTAGTTTGTGGTGGAGTATTTTTGCAGGGTCTAGCAAGATTTGAATCTCCCTCGTCAATCCTCCTATTCTTCTGACTTCTAAAACTCCTCCTAAATCTTCAATCTCATCTTTCAAATCATCGGCAGCAATTCTTAGACGATTTAGCCCAATTTTGGAAGACAGGTTGACGTAGAGAATGGGAGTTTCAGAAAGGTTGATTTCTTGGATGGTTGCTGTTTCTGATTCGTCTGGTAGGTCAGGTCTCACAGAATCTATCGCTTCTCTGACAGAAGTTCTCGCCTGTTTGGTGTCAAAACCTGCATCAAAATTCAGTACGATGACAGAGACACTTTCTGCGGAAGTGGAGGTAATTTTGTCAAGGTTTTCAATACCCTTAAATTCCTTTTCTAACTTACGCGTAATTAAAGATTCTGTGTCTGCAGGGGAGGCACCTGGGTAAGGAACAGTCACAATCAGAATAGGGATTTGAATATCTGGCTGACTTTCTCTTGGAATTTGTTTATAGGCTAACGTTCCCAAGATGATAATTAAAAACAGAATCAGGTAAACAGGTGTTCTAAAATGGATAGGAATGTGGGAAAGTTTCATTTTTGATTATTTGGTAAAAATATTTGATGTATTTGGACAAGCCACAGCTTGGTTTAACGATACACTTGATTTGCCGTTTGTTTTTCTACTTTTTTGACAGAGACCGCTTTACCATCAGCAATAAAACTTTGCCCTCGTATCACAAGAATATCATCAATGGTTAAGCCCGATGTGATTTGAACAAAGTTGTCAAATTGATAGCCTAATTGCACCTTTTTTTTGCGTGCTACTCCATCTTGGACAATAAAGACTGACTGTTCTTGAAATCCTTGTAAGACAGCATTCAGCGGAATCACAATTTGATTTTTTTCCTCAAACAAAAAAATATGCGTCTGTGCTAGCATTCCAGAACGAAGAGAGTCTTTGGGGTTTTCAATCAAAAACTCTGCCTGAAAAGTTCGGTTGTCAGAGGATTCTTGATTGATAAAATTGAGTGTTGCAGGAAATTCTTTTTTGAGAGCAGGGATTGAAATTTTGGCTTCCTGCCCAACTTTGAGCCAAGGAATGTCTTGTTCTGCAATAGAAAACTCAATCAACATTCGGTCAGTTTTGATGAGTTGAATCAATGTTCTCCCTTTGTTTATAAACTCTCCTTGCTCATACAAAACATCATTCACAAAGCCAGAAGAGGGAGCGTACGCCAAAGTTTGATTTAAGTCTTCTTGGGACAGCGTCAGATCATTTTTGGCTTTTTGCACATGGTTCAAAAGTTCTGTAAGTCGTAGAGATTTGTTGAGTTTGGTTTGTTGAAGCCTTTGCTGTGCAAGCTGTGTTTGATTCTCTTGAACTTTAAGATTGTGTTGAAGTTGGTCTTGCCTCGCAGGGGCTGACACTTGCTCTTGTGCGATTCGTTCTTTGATTTGATCATACTGGTTTTGTGCTACAGATAAATTGTATTGTGACCTTTCAAGGGTTGTCCGTACTGATACTTTTTTGAGTGAAAGTCTCTGTTCAGCAAGTTGTGTTTGGTCGTCTTGGACTTTAAGATTGTGTTGGAGTTGGTCTATTTTGGCGGGGGTCGCAATTTGTTCTTGTGCAATTTGTTCTTTGATTCGGTCATACTGATTTTGCGCCACAGACAAATTGTATTGTGATCTTTCAAAAGCTGATTCTGCTAAGAGTTGTTGGGTGAAAGCACCTTGATCCCTTCCAAACTCTGATTGGTTGAATGCCAAATTATCCTCAGCATCTTTGAGTTGGAGTTGCAAAATACTTAATCGTTTTTTGGCAAGTTCCTTTTCATTCTCCAAGTTTACTCGTGCAAAACTAGACCTTTCTTGCTCCCTAGCCAGTTCTGTTTCCAGCTGTTTGATTTCTTTGGTAGAAGACTCCCGGTCTCTTTCCAACTGATTTTGGGTAAAAATTAAATTATCTTCAGCATCTTTAAGTTGGAGTTGCAAAATACTTAATCGTTTTTTGGCAAGCTCTTTTTCGTTCTTCAAATCAATCGCAGCAAAAGCAGACTTTTGCTGTTCTCTTTTAAGTTCTATTTCCAACTGCTTGATTTCAGTTTTTGAAGTTTTCTTTTCGCTCGCATACGTCTTTTGACTCAAACTCAATGTGTCTTTAGCAATCTTCAATCTGACCTTGTGCTTGTCATTGCGGAGTTCTGCAACCAAATCTCCTTGTTGAATACGTTTCCCTTTTTCAACATGCACTTTGTCCAAAACTCCTTCTGCTTCTAGTCCGATATGAATATTTGCCTCCGATTTGAGGTTTCCGATATAGTCCTTTTCAATGCTAATCGTTTGTGGCATCAGCTCTAAAACATCAATGTTGGTTTGAGCGTAAGTCAAAGCAGGAATGAACCAGATGAGAGAAATTTTGAGGTAATGTTTATATGTCATTTTGTTCCTTAAAGATAAAATGGTGATTTATGGAGTTAGAGGAGTCAGAGAATAAAAATCATAAAGGTCACGTGTGAGAACCAATAGGTTCAGTCTCGTTTTTTCATATAATATTTTAGAGTCAATTTTTGTTTCTTGAGCTTGCAAATACTGTTGACGAGTTTGCTCTAAGGTCAGAGAAGACACCTTGCCTATGCTAAAAAATTGAGTTTGCTTGTCCAGTTGTCTTTTAGCAAGGTCTAAAGAATATTCATTTGACTCAATACGTTTTTCTTGCAGCTGAAGGGAGGCAAGAATAGATTTTGCCTGAACATCAATTTGTTTCATGCGGTTTCTTTTTTCCAAAGTCAACCTTGCCACTGTGAGACGATTTTGATTGTAATCTTCAGCGATGGAATCTCCTGAAAAAGGAATTTTCCATGTCAATGTTACGTACGGGTCAAACAGTTCATCTCTGCCTGCATCTTGAAGGCTTTCCAAAGGAAGTTCACGCAATCCCGTAAATTTAGTGCCTAAAGTCAGGTCAATATCGGATTTATCTTTGTTTTGAATTTGTGTGAGTTTTAAATGTTCTTGAGCGACTGATTGATCTAGTTTCTGAATTTGCTGATCGTGTTTTTTCACTTTTTCCAACACATTGGTTTTGTCAAATTGAGACAATGTCTCTGCTGGTGTGTCAACTGGCTGAAAAATCAAATCTTGACTAAAATTGGGACTCAATGCGGCAAGCATCGTGATTTGCGCATTTTCCTTTTTAATTTCCAAATCAAACAACTGCTCTTTATCAGACAAAACAGACAATTCTGCACTCAAAACATCATGCTCTTCTACCTGACCAAGTTTAAACTTTTGTTGAGTTTCTTGAAGCATTTTTTCGGACAATTTAAGTGCTGATTCCTGAACTTCTATTTTTTTCAAAATACCCAAAAAATCCCAATACTGATCTGCAATCACTTTTAAAACTTGTAGCTCTGATGCTTCCAAGTCTATTTGTGCTTTTTCAACGTCTATGGCTGACAACCTTTCTTGAACTTGGTTGACTTCTCCCAAATCTTGGGACAAAGGAATCGTCAAAGACGCATCAATGGAGTCTCCATGTTTCCAATCAGAATAACCTCCTAAATCAGGGTCTGCTTCTGAATCTTCAGCAGTGATGGAACGTTGGCGAATTTTTTGCGATGTGTAATCTAGTTTGTAAGAAAGACCACTATCTAATTCTTTCGTGTATTTTGCCCCGCCTGACTGGGTTTGACGTTTACTAAAATTGAACTCATTGTCTGGGACAGGTCTTTCCTGTCTGAGCTGATGGGCAAAGCCTGTTGAAAACTCAAGAGTGCCATAGCGTGAATTTTGTTCGGCAATCCAAATAGACCTCCGGATTCGCAACGCTTGTTCACTTAAATCAATATTGGAGCTGTATTTTTGGGCGATCCAGAGGGCTTGCTCAAGCGTCACTTTCACTAAAAGTTGACCATCTTCTGTTGTCTGAATTTGAATATTTGGATATTTTGCAAAAACTGCTTGAACAATCTCTCTATTTTCAGACTGAAGAAATTCCTCAAGCAACTCCTGATTGGTTGTTTGAGCAAAGGAACTGATGACAACTGTCAAAAAAATTATTAAGACAAGCAAAGTGTTTTTCATAATTAAATAAGATGAAAGTGTATGAATACGTTTCTATTCTAACTCATTAAGAGTTGTTTTTCATAATCAAATAAGATGAAAGTGTATGGATTTATTTTGAATCCAAATCAAATGGCAAGAAAACATTGAAAATATCCCAAGCGACAAAAAATGTTTCTCAAAAATTTCTTCATTGCCCTCGCTTTTTCATCAACAAAGAATAATTTATCAAATATATATTTTTATGACAAGTCTTTTTCTTGAAGACCCAGAGTCTCAGGATTAAATTTAGAGAGTGTTGGCTTAAAGTCCTTTAGAGCAGATGGATAGACAGGAGTGCGATGAGGTGAATGACGAAGTTTTGAGACATATCAAGGCAGATGCAAGAATTGACTAGACAAAGGTGATTTTTTAGGTTATAGTTTGCGGGCAGAACCCGAAGGTTGTGTGGTTTATCTGCGTTTTTCATCACCCGTTTGCTGGCAACCCTTGAATAACTCCCGCTTTACAAAATTATGATGAAACTTTACACCTATTGGCGTTCTAGCTCTTCGTATCGTGTGCGAATTGCTTTGAATTTGAAACAGATTGAGCATGAATTAGTGCCTGTCAATCTCTTAAAAAGGGAGCATCAACAAAGTTGGTATCAGCAGAAAAATCCAACAAATGTATTACCTACTTTGGAACTCTATGATGGCACTTGTCTTTGTCAATCCTTAGTTATCATTGATTATTTGGAGCATATACAACCCAAACCTGCATTGATTCCAAAAGACTTAACTCTGCGTGCAAAAGTGCTATCTGTGGCTTATGATATTGCCATGGAAGTCCAACCCATCAACAACTTAGGAGTTTTGAATTATTTAAAAAAGGAACATGGTTTGACGCAAGAGATGACTCAGCAGTGGATGAACTATTGGATGTCTAAAACCTTTGCAATCCTTGAGGCGAAAGTCAGTCCCCAAAACCTGTTTTGTTTTGGTGATGAACCCACCCTTGCAGACGTTTGCCTGATTCCGCAGTTGTATAATGCCGAACGTTGGAAGGTTGATTTGTCTTCCTATCCTCGCTTAAAACAGATTCAAAACAATGCTTTGCAACTGCAAGCTTTTCAACAAGCACAACCTCAACAACAACCTGATGCAGACTAACCAAACCATTCCTGATTCCTTAGAAAACCCCGATGACTTGTACCATCAGTTGATTGATATTTATGAATCGTTTGATGAGCAGCAATCTACACAATTCAGCCAGACTTTGATTTTTTTACTTGCCAATGAAGTTGGCAATGCAGAACGTCTTAAATTCTTGGTTGAAGAAGCTCACCGAATCACCCAGCAACCTGATTGACTAGCCTTGGGTTAGAAAACCTCATCAACACTAAAAGAGCCACATTATGGTCTATATTTTACATGCTGTACGAACGCCCATTGGGCGATTTATGAAAACCTTTGCTGACACCTCTGCTGTGTGCTTAGGCACCGTCTGTATGAGGGCTGTATTACAGCAATCTGGCACTGCACCTGATAGAGTGCAGGATGTGATTGTGGGACAGGTTTTAACCGCTGGGGTGGGAATGAACCCTGCCCGTCAAAGTGCTATTTCGGCAGGAATACCCGTATCTACACCAGCATTGACCATTAACCAAGTGTGTGGGTCGGGATTACGTAGTGTGATTTTGGGGGTACAAGGCATTGAAAGTGGTTTGGACTGTGTACTTAGCGGTGGGCAAGAAAACATGAGTCTCTCACAGTTCTGTGCCTATTATGACCGCAAAAATCCACAAAAAAACACCGATGCACTCAAGGACACGATGCTGACGGACGGTTTGTTGTGTGCCATTGGGCAGACACACATGGGCATAACTGCTGAAAACTTGGCAAAAAAATATGATATTGGTCGGGAGGAACAAGATGTGTTTGCCTTGCAATCGCAACAGAAAGCCCAAACTGCCACCGAACAAGGCTATTTTAACGATGAAATCGTGACTGTCAATGGCATTGCCACTGACCAACACATTCGCCACAATCTAACATTGACCGATTTACAGGATTTGCCTCCTGTATTTGACAAAGAAAATGGCACAGTGACCGCAGGCAATGCCTCTGGCATTAACGATGGGGCATCAATGGTGTTATTGGGCAGTGAAGAGTATGTCAATCGTCATAGTCTTTCGCCTTTGGCAAGGATTGTGTCCTATGGGGTGTCAGGCGTTGCCCCTGAACTGATGGGCATAGGTCCTGTGGGGGCGGTACAAATGGCACTGCAACGGGCGGGGTGGCATCTCAACGAGATTGATGTGATTGAAGCCAACGAAGCCTTTGCGGTTCAAGCCATAGCGGTCAATAGATTGCTGGGGTGGGATACGGATAAGGTCAATGTCAATGGCGGTGCTGTTGCCTTGGGGCATCCTATCGGTGCCAGTGGCAGCCGTATTTTGACAACCTTGACACATACTTTGCACAGACTTGGTCAAAAACGGGGCGTTGCCACCCTGTGCGTAGGGGGAGGCATGGGCGTTGCCATGTGCATTGAAAACTGCTCAAATGGATAAACAGAAAGGCTCAAAGACTATGACAGAACAACGTCTATCTACTCCCATATGTAGTCCTCCTGCAGATGCCACACATACCAGCAATATAGGCAGGTTGATGCAAGGTTTGAACACACAATATGGGCTAAACTTGCAAAATGCCGATGATTTGCATACTTTTTCTATTACTGAAGTAGAAAAATTTTGGCAGTTCTTGTGTGGTCATATTCCGCTTATTTTTTATCACAAAGGTAGGCGGATTGTTGACAATCCCCATACCATGATTGGCGGGCAGTTTTTGACTGACAGCACCTTAAATTTTGCCGAAAATCTGTTAAAAAAGTGTGGCGATGACGATTGTCTCGTCTTTAAAACTGAAGCAAATACAGCATACCGCATGTCGTGGAATATGGTGCATGCCCAAGTGTCACAAGTGCAACAATACTTGATAGATGCGGGGGTAGTCAAGGGCGATGTGGTAGCGGGGTTTGTCCCCAACAGTCCCCATGCAGTGATTGCCATGCTGGCAACGACAGCTCTTGGAGCGGTGTGGACATCTTGTTCTCCTGACTTTGGAGTGAGCGGGATTGTAGACCGTTTTGGCAGTACCCAACCAAAAATATTATTTACTGCCACAGGATATTTCTATAACGGGAAATTCCACAACAGCCTTGATAAGGTGTCACAAGTGCTGACAAGCATCCCTGAAATTAAACAGGTTGTGTATTTTGACATGACCAAAAAGACTGCCGCCGATGATTCTGATGATTCCATAGCTCATATGGGCGATGAGTATGTGGCATGGGAAAAAATCATCTGTGATTACATGCCACAACAGATGATGTTTGTGCCAGTGCCATTTAATGCCCCCGTGTTCATTATGTATTCATCTGGCACCACTGGCAAACCAAAATGTATTGTTCATGGCGTGGGGGGAATGTTGCTGTCATTTGCCATTGAGGGAATGTATCACAGCGATATTCAGCCTAACGATAGGGTCTTTTTTTATACCACTTGCGGGTGGATGATGTGGAACTGGTTGGTAGGGCAACTGATATGTGGTGCAACCTTATTGCTGTACGATGGGTCTCCCTTGTATCCCAATATGGACGTGTTAATGGAATATGTCAGTGTGGAAAAAGCATCGTTTGTGGGGGCAGGAGCAAAATACTACGAGATGTTACAAAATCATCATTGTCAACCCAACAAAAAATACGATTTTTCACAATTACGCACGATAGGGTCAACTGCATCTGTGTTGGCACCAAACCAGTTTGATTGGCTGCAAGCACATGTCAAGTCAGGGGTGTATATTTCTTCGCTTTCTGGGGGAACAGACATTGTCGGTTGTTTTTTAATGGGCAATCCTTTGTTGTCCGTGTATCGGGGCGAGTTGGTGTCGCCTGTGCTTGGAAAAGCTGTCCAAGTATGGGACGACCATGGCACGCCTATCAGTAATGGGGTGGGTGAGCTTGTCTGCGTCAAACCATTTCCAAGTATGCCCATCTACTTTTGGGACGATGCAGGTGGTCAAAAATATCGCAGTGCTTATTTTAAAAAATACCCAGACATTTGGTGTCATGGAGATTTTGTGGAAAAGACCGCCACTGGATATGTGATTAAAGGGCGCAGCGATACCACCTTGAACCCTGGCGGTGTCCGCATTGGCACGGCAGAGATTTATAACCAAGTCCTCGCCTTTGACAAAATCAGGGACAGTGCAGTGATTGGACAACCATGGCAAAACGATGTGCGGGTGATTTTGTTCGTGGTGATGAAAGAGGGTCAGCAGTTGCATGATGCGTATAGACAGCAGATAAAAAATCACATTAAAACCACCTGTACACCCCGTCATGTGCCAGCAAAAATTATTGCCGTACCAGACATTCCCCGCACTAGATCGGGCAAAGTATCAGAAATTTGTATCCGTGATGTGGTGATGGGCAAACAGATTAGCAATCTGTCAGCCATCGGCAATCCAGAGTGCTTAGAGTATTACCGCCATATTACCGACTTGCAAACTCCTTGAAAAAGACACTAGGCAGTGAACTCATAAACTTAGAATATTTACTAGCAACTTAGGTCATCAATATTCGGTTTCTTTTGCCTAAAACTTCCCTGCTCTCACTTTCTCAATCGCAGACTTGGCTTGTTCTGGAGTCTCTTCTAAACAGACACCTAAGACATGTTGGTCTGGACGAAAGACAAGATAACCACCTTGTTTATGATGTTTGAAGTAGTGCTTGGCTAACAAACCTTCTGCATCGTTCAAAGTTGTTGTGCCATCGGTAGAATTGATGTTGAGAACATCATAATCAAGGGCTTTTTCTAAAGGTGGGCGTCTAAATCCAACAATGGTGAAGTTTTGAATGTGTCTGAGTAAGTAGGTTGGTTCTCCTTGCACATTTGTCAAAGGGACATCAATGGCAGGCTCGCCTGCGGCAATGGTGGTGTTTGGTGGAAGGAGACCAGATAGGCTTGCCCCTTGATAAGAATGTGGCAAGCTCATTCTGCCTGCATTGACTAAACGGCTGGCAAAATGATGAAAACGTGAAAGTTTGAGAACAGCATTTCTCAACTGATACGATTTTTGGGATTTAGGAGTCATAAAATCGGTGGTGCGTGCAGAATGCAAGATATTTTCATCACAAGCAGAAATCCGCTCTTCTTCATAAGTGTCTAACAATTTGGGGTGTGCTTTCCCTGACAAAACTTCAGCAAGTTTCCATGCTAAGTTTTCTGCATCTTGCACGCCTCCGTTACCTCCTCTTGCCCCAAATGGAGACACCACATGGGCGCTGTCTCCTGCAAAAAAGATATTGCCATGCCGAAAGTTCTTCAAACGACGGCAAGTGAACGAATAAATGGAAAACCACACAATAGAAAACTCCAAGTCATCACGTCCCAAAAAAGCACGCACTCTCTTAGCGATTGAGGCTTCATCTTGCTCGTTTTTGAGTTCTTGATTGCTGGTTTCTTGGTTGGCATCTAGTTGAAAATCAATTCGCCACACATTTTGAGGTTGTTTGTGCAGTAAAGTAGATTGTCCTTGATGAAAAGGAGGCTCAAACCAAAACCAACGTTCTTGCGGAAACTCCCCTTTCATTTCTATATCCACAATCAAGAAGCGGTCACGGAATCTTTGACCTTCAAACTCCAAACCCAGCTGCCTTCTCACAAAAGACCTTGCACCATCACAAGCAATCAAATACTTGGTTTGAAGCTGATACTTTTGATCTGGAGCTTGGACTTGCAACGACACTCCTTGTTCATTTTGCTCAAAGTCAATCAACTTATTTTTCCAACGAATCTCAATGTTCAAGGCTTCACAACGTTTGATAAGCAGGTACTCGCATAAGGATTGTTGAAAATTCACAAAAAAAGGATTTTCAGGGAAAGTGTCAGGAGTGAGTTGTTGTTTGTAAATGAGTTTGTCTTGATGGAACACTCTGCCTGTTGTCCATTGGATGCCTTCTTCTCGCAAGGTCTCACCAATGCCTAACCTTGTGAAAATCTCTAATGTTTTTCTTGCCCAACATATCGCACGTGAGCCATCGGAAACACGGTTTTCATCATCCAAGACAAGACTCTTGATGCCTCGCTGTGCCAGATCAATGGCAAGGCTCATTCCAACAGGTCCTGCTCCGACGATGATGATGTCACTTTGGGCAGGCTTGGCATGAACAGGCTGAAACCGCATTTGTTCTACTTCTCTCCAATGGGGACTTTTCATAAGTGTTTGATTTGAAAAAATGAATTGACTCGCTCGGCTTATTGACGAATGACTTTAGTTTCTTTGATGGAAGTATCCATCAGACGTTGGGCAGACTCACAAACTTCCGAACGTTGTCATGCAGTTTATGACGATTGATTTCATACATGACACCAGCAGCAGCATTCACTCCTGCAAAGGCGGCTCCTTCTACCCATCCTCCGTAAAAGCTACAACTCTCCCCTGCTAAAAAAATCTTACGATACGATTCAGGAAACCAAGATTGACCAGAATCAGAAGCCAGAGCGATTGCATTTTGATGAGCAAGCGTTGTTACAGCTTCATGTTGATTGGGTTTGTTGAGTTTGAACCCTCCATAGACTCCCGGTGCCTGTTGCCAAAAAAAGGTGTAGCAGGCAATGTTTTCAGGGGACAGACCTGCATTACATTTTTGAATGAGATTGTATAACACTTTGGTTTCAGTGGTGGATTTTCCCCCCAACGCCAGTTCATTGTAACTTTGTTGCAAGATATTGACATGCACGTTTGATGTCACCTTCCATGAGTCTGGAATCAAGGACTGTTGAACATGTTGCAAGCCTTCTTGACGAGAACACTCATCTCCCCAAGCATAGCTTAACAACAAACCATATCCTGTTTTGGTTGTGACGATATAACTTTGTTGGCATAAAGTATCACTGATGATGGTTTGCACAGGCTCACCATGGATACGGGGCCAGTCTTCTTTGAGTTCAGGGACTTCCCAAGGAGGCTGTTTGAGGCTGACAAAAGTTTTAGTTGCGTCAATCATAAACGTCTTTTGCAAGGCATCAATCAGCCGTTTTAAAAAAACTTCTGCCTCTTGAGAAATCGTTTCATTGGGAAAAGTATGGTAGGGATTAAATGGACTTTTTAGTAGACGTTCAGGATTGCTTTTGCTACTGTCAGCCAACCCCATCATTTGTGACATACTGCGATGAGAAGTGGCAATGATGGCATAGTCATATTTTTCATGGACTGTGTTCACTTTGCCTTGTTCTAAGGTGTTAGTTTCAATGACAACTTGCCCGCCTTCACAACGCCAGACCCCTGTTACATTGGTATTGGTGCGAATCTTAAAATCTTGTGCAAAAGCATGAGTGATTCCTTGTACAGTGCAATGAGGAGCAAGGCTGTATTCTTGAGTGTATTGCCAAATTAAAATGCGGTACATGTCGGCAAATGCCACTTCAAACAAAGCACCAAAAGGACCTGTGCCTAAACCGATGGTGTAAAGGATATTGACGGCTTCCTCATCAAATTGTCCTTCCTCTATCAACACATCATAAAAACTTTTGTTTTTGAAATGACAAAGAAAATCGTTCCAGTAGGTTTTAATCTGGTGGCGTTCTTGTTCAGTCAGTTGTTCTTGATACAACACTTTTGTAAATTGTGAAGTTGTCCATTGTAGGCTCGTTTTATCTTTCATCAGATGTTCCACCATGCGGTCAAACCTTTTTTTGATATTCAAAAATTTGGGGGGAAGGGGTTGGATTTGATTTTGAAAAAGGTGGGATTCTCCTTGATAGACGAGCAAGGTTGGCACTTGACCGGGATTAGAAAAGGGTTGCACAGGTTGAGTTTTCAAACTGGGACGGGTGGCAACATAATGCCAAAACAACTTGGCTTTGTCTGGAAAACGCATTGCTCCTATCTCAAAACCTTCAGCAGTGGTGTAAGTTCGGCTAAAGCTCAAAGGTTCTTGGGTTTGGGTTTCAGACTGACTCATGTCTCCTGCATCAAGAATGGTCAAGTTTTGAAAGCCTGCTCTTTTGAGTTCATAAGCGGCAATCAAGCCACTCATTCCTGCACCGACAATCACGACAGAACGATTGGCTTCTTCTTGGCTTAAAGCCTGTTTGCAAAATCCATGAGGGCTGTCTGAAAGTTGGCGAATGGTCTCAACATAATCCACTCTGGACGTTAAGTCTGGATAGCGAACAATGCCTTGAGTGGCTAGATGTTCAACAGTTTTAGGGGGGGCAACATCTTGAGCCTCCCCATCTTCCAGTTCAGGTGGAGGAAAGATAGACATGTTTTTAAGTTAGTGAGACAAAACAGAATCCACAGCTTGTGTTACTGCCAACAAATGGTGGTCTTTTTCAGAAATTCCATCTAAAGATAGTCCAACAGGCAACCCTTCAGCCGTTTTTCCACAAGGCAGGCAGAGGCTTGGACTAGCGACTAGCGAGCTTAACTCCATGTGTCTGATGTAAACGGGGAACGCTGGTTGTGATTGTCCATTCAAAGTGATCATGCCTTGTTCATCAACCGCAAGAGCAGGGGCAGGAGTGGTAGGAAAAAGCAGTGCATCAAGTTGATGAGTGTCAAAAAGCTGTGCATACATCGTTTGAAGTTTGGGAAGTTCTTGCTGCATGACGGCTTCATAATCTGCTTGAGCAATGCGTGTTTCTCCAAAAACACTCAAACCCTGTACAATGCCATCTACAAACACAGCACGCACATCTGGGCTTTTTAATTGACCAAGAAACTCTTCAAGAGTCACGCCTTGTTGTTCTAGGTTTCGCAAAGTGGCATCATGGGCTTCAAACAAAACAATAGGAAAGGAGATAGTGTTAGCCAGTGTTAAAATGTCGTGAGCATCTACTTCTATCAGCTGGAAGCCTTGTTGTTCTAGGCGATTCAAGGCTTTGTTGGTTGCTTCGCTGACTCTTGGATCCACATCATGCCAAAAGGTTTTTTTATCCACACCAAGACGAATAGATTTGAAGTCAGGAATCTCTGTTGTTTGAGAATGCGGGGCGATACAAGCATCTAACTCCACAATGCCTTGCAACGTCTTGGCAAAAGACCCCACCGTGTCGCGAGTTGGAGAAATGACCATGACACCTTCCTTGGGATAACGTCCTGTGGAGGGACGAAAGCCATAAGTTCCAGTGAGTGAGGCAGGAATACGGCAAGAGCCTCCTGTATCCGTGCCTAAACCTAAATCTGCATAACCCAATGCAATCGCCACAGCAGTTCCTCCACTGCTTCCCCCAGCGATGCCTGTCTCGGTCAAAGGATTTTTCACAAATCCAAAAGCATGATTTTGACTGGTGATTCCGAACATGGTTTCATGCAGATTCGTTTTGCAAGTCATCAAATACCCTGCTTCTTCCAGCTTTTGGACAGCACCAGCACTTGTTTGCTCAATGGTTTTTCCCATGCTTTTTGTTCCATTGGTCGTCGGAAATCCTTGCACGTTGATAGAATCCTTGACCACGACCATCTCTTGACAATCTTCAATGGCAGAGTCTTTAATCCAAGAAATCACAGCATGATAGTCTCGGTCTTGCTCTTTGCTTTTTGCAATGGTTTCTCTTACTACTTTTTTGGTTTTCATCTTATACCTGAATGAGTTAGTTTTTCACAATTTAAGAAGTTATGACTTTAAAACGACAAAAAATTTTCTGTAATAATTCTAGGTTTCAAGTTGTTTTTTAGGCAGTAGCTATCCGTTCAGCTGATTCCACATGTCCAAATCACGTTCAGCAGTCCAGATAGTGGGGTGGTCTATGCCGTTGGCTTCATCATAAGCACGACTCACGCTAAACGGCTGACAATGTTCAAAGATAGCAAAATGTCCAAACTTGTCACGCATGGCTTCATTCGCTGCATCAAAGGCTTGCTTGAGTGTTTTTTGCGAGGCAACACTTTCCTGTACGCTTCCATAAAGGGTCACAATGAAATCACGTGTCATCGCAATCCCTTTTTTCGCCATGTCTCTGCCAATCAATGCCGCACCACGTCCGGGCAAGACTGCATTGGCATTGAAGACAGAAAGTTTGTCTAGCGTGGCAGGCCAGTCTCCAAGATGAGCATCTCCGCAATAACAAGCAGATTCATACTCTACCAAGTCTCCTGAAAAGACAACATTGGACTTTGGAACATGAACAATCAAATCCCCTGCCGTATGTCCTCTTCCAATTTTCATCAAACGCACTTCTAATTTTCCAAGAAAAATAGTCATGTTTTCACTAAAAGTGGTGGTGGGATAGGTGAGTCCGGGAATGCTTTCATGTCCTTGAAAGAGTCTGGGAAACCTTCTAAATTCAGACTCCCAATCTTGCTCTCCTCTCTCCAGAACATAGTCATAAGCAGAATCACTCATAATGATTTCATCAGCATGGTAAGCCGAAGCACCAAGCGTTCTGACAGCATGATAATGGGTCAGCACCACATGAGAGATGGGTTTATCAGTAATGCTTTTGACACGGTCAATGACTTTTTGTGCCATAAATGGCGTGGCTTGGGCATCAATCACCATCACAGAATCATCGCCAACAATGACTCCTGTGTTGGGGTCTCCCTCTGCTGTGAATCCGTAGCAATGCTCACCCATTTTGCTGAAAGTGATTTTCTTTTCTCCTAAATCTCCAGATGATGCAAAAGATGCACTCATAATATTGTTTCTCCTTAAATGGTTGTGAATAAAAAATGAACAATAACAATCATAAAACTATCGTTCAGCTAAAAAACAATAGATTAAAAAGTAATTTTGCAAAGATGACAAGCTAAATTTGTAATCTTTTGACAATTTCTTCCTGAATCTCTGTGCTATTTGGAGCAGAAAAAAGGCATTCTCCATGTTCCAAAAGATAGACATGATGTGCGACTTGACTCATCAGATTCAGGTTTTGGTCAACAATAATAAAAGACGCACCTAGAGAGGTTTGTTCTTGAATCATTTGAGCCATGATTCCAATGTTTTCAGGTTGGACTCCTTCAGTCGGTTCATCTAAGATATTCAACTTGGATTTTTCAAGCATGATTCTGCAAAAGGAAAGGATTTTTTTCTCTCCACCTGAAAGTACTCCTGCCTGTTGTTTTAGACGTTCTTTGATTCTGGGAAATTTCTGAAAGACTGAATGCTCTAAATTCAGATGATGCTGTTGCAAGGCTAAATTTTGCAACACGGTTAAGGAATCAAAAACAATACGTTCTTGTGGAGCATAGCTGATTCCTATTTTGTAATATTGATGAGCAGAAACCTGATGGATATTTCTTTGGTCAAAGTGGATTGTCCCTGACATCAAAGGCAGATGTCCTGTGATCATTTTAATCAATGTGGATTTACCAACTCCATTCCTTCCTATGATGAAAGCCACCTGACCCTTGTTGAGACTTAAAGAGAATTTGTTGATGATCTGAATCTGTCCATAACCCCCTGAAAGTTGATTGAGAACCAGCTGAGCATCCATTTAATGACAAACTCCTGTATAAATGTTCTGCACCTGTGTATTTTGTTGAATTTCTGCCATTGTGCCTTGAGCCAGTAGTTGCCCTTGATTCATCACCCATACTTGGTCAGCTAACTGCTTGACGACTTGCATATCATGTTCAATCATCATAATCGTTGCTTGAGTTTTAGTTTTCAGTTTTAAAAGTACTTCAATCACCTTTGCTGTTTCTGCATGAGAAAGTCCTGCACAAGGTTCATCTAATAAAATCAGTTGAGGTTGTGAAAGAAAGGTCATAGCCAAGTCAAGAATTTGACGTTGCCCTACTGAAAGCTCGCCTGCTTTTGTGGAACTCTCTTTTAAAAAAGGAAACTGCTCTTCAAAGTCTTTCAGTAAATCCGATTGCCATTGATAAGGATTCATCAACCATTGTTTGATCCAATTCAGTCTATTAGACCAAAGTGCTATATCTATGTTTTGAGCAATACTTAATTTGGGAAACACCATTGGAATTTGGAATTTACGTCCAATTCCTAAAGTAGATGCTTCACAAGGAGAGAGACCAACCAAAGATTGACCTGCCCAGTTAATGCTTCCTGAAGAAATGGGCAACACACCAGCTAGTGCATTAAACATGGAAGTCTTACCCGCTCCATTAGGACCAATCACACAATGAATCCCTTTACTAGCAATACTAAAATTCAAGTCATTGAGTAGTTTGACTGAATTGAGTTGGACGGAAACATTTGAAAAAAGCAAATCAGGCTGAGGTGGCACCACAAAAGATGGCAAATTTTGAGAACGTCTGAAGGTTGGAGATTGAAATTGACGAACAAACAAAAATTTCTGAATTTTTGAAATTTGTCCTGCTAGACCATCAGGAAACTTCAGAACAACCGTCAAAAAAACAAGAGCCACTAAAACTTCCCAATATTCAAAACGATCTCTTAAACCTGATGACAGAAAGCCAATAAGCACTGCACCAATAATCGCTCCTGAATAACCATTGCGACCTCCAACAGCAGTCCAAATCAAAAGTTCTGCCGAAAACAAAAAACCTACAGCCTGTGGTGTTACAATGCCTTGATGAGGTGCATAGAGAACTCCAGCCAGCCCTGCAAGAGTGGCACTAATGGCAAAAACCAAAGATTTCAAATGATACGTTTGAAAACCAAAAACTTGAAGCCTCATCTCATTTTGTTCAGTTGCTGAAAGTAATTGTCCAAAAGGGGTACGAAAGAGATAACTCAGGAAATAACTTGTGCCAATCAGAATGAAAACGATGAGGTAGTAGAGATGCTCAAAGCTATCTATGTGAGGTAAATTAGGAATACCAACCAGACCGTTAAAACCACCAGTCAACCAAGTCATTGAGTTAGCAAGCTGGAATCCTAGCATAGAAAGAGCCAAAGTGATCATGGAAAAATAAGCACCAGAGCCAACCTGACGTTTAAAAACCATCATACCTAAACCCCATGCTAGGAAGGCAGGAACAAAGATGACCAAGATCAAAAGAGGAAACAATGACCACTCACTTTGTTCAAAGTGAATCAAAACTCCACCTGATAAATAAGCTCCTATGCCGAAAAATAACGCTTGTCCCAAAGGTAAAAAACCTGTTCTTCCCCAGCACAAAGCAATTCCTTGTCCTACAATGCCATAAAGAAGATATTGCCCTAATTGGTATCCTGTGAAACTATCCCAAATCCAAGGAACAGCCAACAATCCTATAAAAACAGCAGGCTTGATACTGTGAAAAAGCATCTAATGTGGAGTGAATATTTAAGAATCGGTGCTTGGTCTAGGATCATCTGTGATCCAAGATTTGACCTCATCATCTAGTTTATTCGGAGCAATAGAATACATAATTGCAGCAGCAGCATTGACAGCTGAGCAAGCAGCACCTTCTATCCAACCACCATAATAGCTAAAGCTGTCTCCACATAAGACGATCTTTTTGTAAGAAGCAGGTAGTTCTGAATCATTTACAAAGCGATATTGAAAAGCAAGTGCATTCACTTTGCCCAATGATCCGGGAACATTGAGCTTGAACCCTCCAAAAACACCCGGTGTTTGATTCCAAAACAGCTTATGAACCTTGATATCTGATTTGGGCACACCTTGGTTACAATCAGCTACTACCTCATACATTTTTGAAATAGGATTTGACAAAGCACTACTAGAACCAAATCCAGAAAGTCTGTCATAAGCTCCCAAAAGCATGTTAGCACCTACGTCTGAAGTATTATGGTTCGTCGAATCACCTGAAGCTAAATCATCTAGTCCTTCCTGCTTGTTAGATTCTCTTCCCCATGCATAACTTATCAACAAGCCCGGTTTTTGAAAGGCAGAACTCTCAATAAAGTAAGACTGTTGAGGTAACGCATCAGTAAGCACTACTTTTACAGGGTTACTTCCTACCTTAGGCCAATTGGCGACTGCTCCTTCCTCCCAAGGGAATTTTTTTAATGTAACAAATACTTTTGAGGCACTAATTAAGAAATTTCCTTGTAATGATCTGATCAAATAATTCAACTTCTCCTTCGCAGCTTGAGATACTGTTTCTCCAGATAACGGTGAATCAGGATCAAATGTAGGATGTTGTTTTTCAGTGTCAGCATACCTAGCAGAACAATCCATCAAAACAGTAGCACTTGTATGACTAGTGGCTATAACCAATCTATCATGATCGTACGTTTGACCTGCTGCATCACCTAGAGTCAACGATTGATAGCTATTTCTACGTACTGATTTGATAGTTGTATTCTTTTTGTAAGTTATTTTTTCCTCTCCGGAAGGATTCAACAAATAATTCATCATATAATAAATCAATTGCTGCACTGTGTTCTCTGAAGAATATTTATATTCCTTTCCGTAATCCCAAATCAAAATCCTTGCTATTTCTAAAAATGAGACAGGAAATAATGGACCAAAAGGGCCTGTACCGAAACCAATGCTATACAAAATGTCCATCTCCTCCTCTGTCAATTGAACATCTTCTTTGGCAAAGTCAAAAAAACTTTTGTTCTCATATTTCTTGATCATAGTATCCCAATAAATTGCAACAATTTTTTTCTCATCAGAATTCAGAGTTTGTTTTTGCAATAAACCAGATACAATTTCGTACCCTGGAACAGCTGATTTAACGGCAGTGATAAATTTGTCTCTCACAGCAGTAAATTTTTCAGGCAAATCTTTTACCTCACTTTGAAAAGGATAAGTTTGTCCCTGATAATTTAATAAGGAAGGTACAGTTCCAGGATTTGGGAAAGCTTCTACCTTAGTACTGGAACCCAGTGCAACACTTGAATAATGCCAGAACAGCTTTGCTCTATCAGGGAATCGCATAGCCCCCATTTCAAAACCATCACTGCTAGTATAAGCACGAGAAACAGTTTTAGTTTTATTGTCGTCATAATTAGTGAAATGACTCGCCATTTCACCACCATCGTAAATGGTAATTTTTTTAAAACCAGCTCGCTGTAATTCATAGGCTGCAATCACACCTGCCGGACCGGCTCCAATAATAGCAATATCTGTGTTTGCTTCACTGTCTGATAAAGAAGTCTTAAGGAAAGATTTTTCACTGGGTGCTAATCTTCTTATGGTTCCAACATAATCAAAATTGATCAAATCAGGATACCAGTTATAGCCTTGATCTAAGTCTGCTATTGTACTGGGTTCGTCTTGAATAGATCTCTTTTCGTTAAGTTCTCCTAAGTATGGGTAAATAGACATAATTAATCTCCTAATGAAAATAAAAAACCTTGCTCAATACTCAATGGTTAAATCCTTTTGGAATAAAGCCCATGAGGACGCAACCATAAAAACAAGATTGATGTGATGAGTACCAAAAAATACCCGCCTGTAGTATTAATGAAAGCCGAAGCGACAACATCAATACTATTGATGACTGTTGTGCCTAGAAACAAGCCTTCTAATGTTCCTAAACCTCCAACAATCAAAATGAAAAAAGAAGAAAGTAAGTAATCTAAACCAATGTATGGTTCAATCCTTACCAGTGGTGAAAGTAATGCCCCTGCTAACCCTGCTGTACCAGCACCAAAGATAAAAACACAACGTGAAAGCCATGTTGTGTTGATACCAACGGCTTTTGCTAAATCAGGATTAGCAACCATGGCTTTGATTCTGGTTGCTATCAAACTATGTTGAGACCAAAACCATAACCCACCAAAAAATAGCGCAATCAACATAATCAGGATGACTCTATAGGTGGGATAAGTTGCTCCCCATAAATTGAACATGCCAACAATAGGTTGATTCAGGCTTTGATATTCTTTACCAAAAATGAGTTCTACCACTTGACGTATGAGAATAGCAATGCCCCAAGTGGCAAGAAAGGTATCAAAAGGACGATGGTATAAATGCTTGATCATTGACCATTCTATGAGTAATCCAATACCTGCTGACACAAGAACTGCCATTGGAATCGCAAAGAAAAATGGTAATTGAAGCTGCTGACAGATGACCGCATTATAAGCACCTAGCATCACAAATTCACCATGTGCCATGTTCATGACTCCCAACAGTCCAAAAACAACTCCAAGTCCCAAGGCAATTAGACCTGTGACCATGATCACATAAAGCAAATTTAAAGCATAAGTGACAAGCAAATCCATGTTCTCAGTTGATTCAAGTGCAAGTCTGACCAGAATCAACATCACTAAAAGTCTTCAGGACGTTGAAAGTTGTTCCTTGGGCTTCTGCTAGATAAATATCTTTAGCAAAATGCCTTGCCTCTAAAGTAGCCTGTCCACGTGGACCTGTATAGCTGACTCCTTGAGCCATCTTTTCTATTTGCCCCACTGAAAAAGACTCTGCTTTTTTGACAAGGGCTTGTAGTAAAATCACACCTTCATAACATGATTCTCCTAAAGCATTCAAAATGGCGGCATCTTGACCAAATTTTTGATAATACTTTTGAGCAAAGGATTTGGCTGATCCAGTATCAATATTGGCAAAATAGCCTGCAGAAGCAAACAAATTTTTAGAATTTTCTGCACCAATTCCCATTAAAGTATTTTCTTCAATTAAAGTCCCTAAACGAATGGCTTGAGAGGATAGTCCAAAATTAGCAAAGGCACGATTAAAACCTACTGATGCTCCACCAACTAAAGTGATTAAAACACCATTTGCCCCAGATTGTTTGATTTTGGCTAAATTGGAGTCAAAATTATCTGCTGTGAAGGGCAAATATTCTTCCCCCACAATTTTGCCACCTGCTTCATTGATGTACTTTTTGGCAATCGCATTTGTATCCCGAGGCCAGTTGTAGTCATTTCCAATCAAATACCAACGATTAACATCTTTTTGAGAGGACAAGTAAGGAATGACAGGTTGAAGCTGTTGAGCTGGTGTTTCTCCAATGACATAAACACCCTTAGAGCATTCTCCGCCTTCATAAACTGGTGTATAAATATAAGGAATCTGTCCTTTGAATAAATTGGTCAATGCACCACGAACTGCGCTATCGTGCATTCCAATAAATGCTTTGACTTTCTCACCCTTCCACAATTTGAGTGCAGCTTGCTTGGCATCAGCAGGAGCCCCTCCAACATCAGCAAAAACTGGTTCAATCATGTTGCCTAATAATCCTCCTGCTTTGTTGATTTCATCAATGGCTAGATTGGCACAGTTTTGACTTGAAGGTCCAAACAAGCCAGCAGGTCCTGACAAGGGAATCAAGACACCAACCTTGATTGTTCCATTTGCCGCCCAGACATTTTGGCTCAATAAGCCTTCACTAAGCGCTAACGAACCAGAGGCTACTGCTGTCTTTACAATAAAAGACCTACGTGAAAGTTTTTGACTATTCATATTTTTCTCCTTGAAAATGTTAAGACGTTGAAAAAAGTGGTTATACATGAAACACTTGACAAGTCAAGTACAAAATGATGAGTTGAGTTTAATACCTGCAAAGGCAAACGATTTAGAATTTGGACAAAAATGGCTTGGTCAAGTCTTTTTACTCATTTTTGAATCTAGTTTTTATGTTGGTTGAAGTGCTATCAACATCAAAACTAACTTTCTGATGTTTAAGAGATTTTTTTTGAAGGCTGATGTTAATCTTTTGAACCCAACTGTTATTTTTCTAAACATTTTCAACTAATTAACTTTTTTTAGCGGAAAAAAACCATGCAATACATGAGTGGATTTGGAAATCATTTTGAAACCGAAGCATTGCCCAATGCCTTGCCACAAGGTCAGAACTCTCCGCAACAATGCCACTATGGCTTGTATGCAGAGCAGTTGAGCGGGTCTGCCTTCACAATGCCACAACATGCCAATTATCGTTCATGGTTGTATCGCCTGCGTCCATCGGTCAAGCATGTTGGAACATTTCACAAAGAACCTCAAGGCTTAGTCAGAACTGCCCCCAACCGTGAGCCACATTCGTTGCCACTTGGTGCCTTGCGTTGGTCAGCCATTCCTATTCCTAAAGAGCTACATACTTTCATTGAAGGCATCAAAACCATCACGCTTGCGGGAGACAGCGATGCGAATACAGGCATGGCATCGCATGTTTATACTTGCAATCAATCCATGAACGAGGATTATTACTTCAATGCTGATGGTGAGTATTTGATTGTTCCAGAGCAAAATGGACTGCGGTTTGTCACAGAATTAGGCATCATTGAAGCCTTACCCGGTGAGATTGTTGTCATTCCACGTGGTGTGATGTTCAAAGTAGAATTACTACACGATGAGGCAAGGGGCTACATTTGCGAAAATTATGGCAGCCGTTTCATTCTGCCTGATAGAGGTCCCATTGGTGCAAATTGTTTGGCAAATCCAAGAGACTTCAAGTATCCTGTTGCCGCTTACGAAGAGCAAGAAAAGCCTTGTCGTTTATGGGTGAAATGGGGGGGAGATGTGTGGTCATGCGCCATCGGACATTCTCCTTTAGATGTAGTCGCATGGCATGGCAACTACTCTCCTTACAAGTATGACCTCAAAACTTTTTCTCCAGTGGGGGCAATCCTTTTTGACCACCCTGACCCTTCCATTTTTACCGTGTTGACTTCTCCCTCTACCATTGCAGGAACAGCCAATGTAGATTTTGTCATCTTTCCTGAACGTTGGTTGGTTGCTGAAAAGACCTTCCGACCACCTTGGTATCATCGCAACGTCATGTCTGAATTTATGGGCTTGATTTATGGAGTTTATGATGCAAAACCTGACGGCTTTGCTCCCGGTGGGTTCAGTTTGCACAATCTCATGCTTCCTCATGGACCAGATGTTGATGCTTTTGAAAAGGCAAGCACTATGGAGCTTCAACCCGAAAAATTAAGCAACACCATGGCGTTCATGTTTGAAAGTCATTTGAGACAACGGCTCACCAACTATGCAGCAGAATTAGAAACGTTGCAAAAAAATTACACCGATTGCTGGGCAGGCTTGAAAAAACACTTTCAACCATGATGGAATTTTCAATGGCAGAATCTACTATGTTATTATGCGTACAGTCGGATAAAATGCCTCTCCGCATGAGAGATGATAATTTTTAAAACCTTAGCTTCCATAAAACCGAGATGCGTTTTTTAGATGTCAAGACAGATTATGCCTTCAAGATGGTGTTTGGTAATGATCAACACCAAGACATTCTGATTAGCTTTCTCAATTCCATCTTAGAATTTCAAAATGATGAAAAGATTGAGAATTTAAGCATCCAAGACCCTTACAACTCACCCTTGCTCAAAGGCATGAAAGACAGCTATGTAGATGTGAAAGCCACACTAAGCACAGGTGAGCAGGTGATGATTGAGATGCAAGTCATCAACCATGAAGGATTTGAAAAAAGAATCCTTTACAATGCCTGTAAAAAGTATTCTATGCAGTTGGTCTCTGGGAACAGCTACCACCTACTCAATCCTGTCATTGCAATCAGTGTAGTGGACTTTGTCATGTTTCAAGACTCTGACAAACTCATCAATTGCTTCAGGTTATTGGAAAAAGAAAAGCACACAGAGTATTCGGGAGACATTGAACTGGTCTTCATTGAACTCCCTAAGTTTCAAAAAAAATTTGAAGAGTTAAAAGAGATTCAAGACCAGTGGATTTATTTTGTCAAACATGCTGAAGACTTTGACAAAGTGCCTACTACTTGGAATCCTTCTATTCAAAAAGCATTAGAAATTGTCAATGAAGCAGGCATGACTGCTGAAGAATTAGAACTCCATCACAAAAGAAAAGAGTTTGTTGCCATTCAAAAAAGCTCTGTTCAACTCGGGGAACAGCAAGGAGAACAACGAGGATTCCAAAGAGGCAAAGAAGAAGAGAAACTTGACATTGCTCAAAAGATGCTCGCTCAAGGCATAGAGACTCAACTCATTTGCCAAATCACTGGACTTTCTGAAAAACAACTCCAAAACCTTTTGTAGTTGTGGGGTTGTTGTAGATGTCATCTATACACCTTTGAGTCAAGAGATGACTGACGATTGATTCAATTTAACCTAATTTTTTAATTAAAAGATCATTATGAAACTTGCAACATTCAATAACGGAAACCTAGATGGACAATTAGTCATCGTCAATCGCAACTTGACACAATATGTTCATGCCCTGCATATTGCCCCTTTCATGCAAAGAGCATTGGACTATTGGGATGACTCCCACTTGGAATTGTCATATTTAGCTGGAGAGTTGGAAGCTGGCACATCTGAAAAACCAAGACCCTCTCCTTTTGAGATAAAAAACTTTCTTGCTCCTTTGCCCAGAGCGTATCAGTGGTTAGATGGCTCGGCTTATTTAAACCACGTAGAATTGGTGCGGAAAGCACGAGGTGCCGTGATGCCCCCAGAGTTTTTAACTGACCCACTCATGTATCAAGGAGGCTCAGATCCCCTGCTTTCTGCTACTTCAGATATTGAAGTTGTTAGTGAAGACTATGGCATTGATTTAGAAGCAGAAGTGGCAGTCATCACTGATCATGTCCCCATGGGAGTCAGTGAAGCAGATGCAGGTGATTATATTCTTTTGATTACCATTTTGAACGATGTGTCCTTGCGGAACTTGATTCCTACTGAACTGTCTAAAGGCTTTGGATTTGTGCAAGGCAAGCCTCCAACGGCTTTTGCTCCTGTTTTTGTTACCCCTGACGAGTTAGGCAGTGCATGGAGGGATTACAAAGTGCATTTGCCTTTGAGAACTTGGATTAACAACGAGCCATTTGGTTCTCCTAATGCAGGGGTAGATATGCAGTTTAATTTTGCTCAACTCATTGCACACGCTGCCAAGACTCGTCCACTGAAAGCAGGTACTATCATTGGCTCTGGGACAATTTCTAACAAAGATGCCTCTAAAGGATTCTGTTGCTTGGCAGAAGCTCGTATGATTGAAACCATTGAATTAGGCAGTCCCAAAACACCTTTTTTAAAATTTGGAGACACTGTCAAAATTGAAATGACTGACGATCAAGGCAATAATATTTTTGGCACCATTGAGCAAAAAGTGGTTAAGAAGCAATAACAACCTACAACTCAATCCAAAAACACATGGTTTAGTCAGAATCATTGCTAAAAAAATCATGGCTCAACTCTTTATCCGTTAGCAAATTGATTGAGGCTTGTACAGGAAGTCTTGATGCCGATGCTCAAAACAGAGCAGAACTCATTAGGAAACCTATTGAGAAAGCGTTGGGTCACCTCCAACAATCAGGCAGATCTATCGCAATACGATACGACAAGCACTTCTCAACATTGATGGCTATGCTTAAAATCGCAGCAATTAGGCTATGGTGCAAATTTTATGAATCACCTAGCAACTCGGGTTGGCTTTTCTCACTCTCACAGCTTTGCCTTGTGATTCAGGTAACGTGCCTTGAGGCTGGATTTTGACTTGTGCAGAAATTCCAATGAAATCTTTGATCAAATGTTCTAAATGCGGTTTGATTGATTTGGCATCATGGTTGGCATTCTTTAATTCCACATGAACATGCAGGGCATTGGTATTTTCTTCTTGTACGACTTCTAATTGATAATTGCTTTCCAATTCAGGAATTTTTAGGATTTGTTCTTCTACTTGTGTTGGAAAGACATTGACACCACGAATGATAAGCATGTCATCACTTCTGCCAAGAATCCTGTCAATCCTCCTCATGGTTCTTGAGGTGCCGGGTAAAATTTTGGTGAGGTCTCTTGTACGATAACGAACCAAAGGTGTTGCTTCTTTGGTCAATGTAGTAAAAACTAGCTCGCCTTCTTGACCATCTGGCAAAACTTCTAAGGTGTTAGGATCAATGATTTCAGGATAAAAATGATCTTCCCACACTGTAAGACCATCTTGGGTTTCTAAGCACTCTTGAGCAACTCCCGGTCCAATAATTTCAGATAAACCATAGATATTGGTGGCTTGAGTGCAAGACTCAGTTTCAATGACTTCACGCATCGCTTCTGTCCAAGGCTCTGCTCCTAAAATAGCGACTTTGAGAGACCAATGTTGTGGATCTACTCCATGTTTTTTAGATTCGCTGATGATCTTTAAAAAATAGGAAGGGGTGACCATAATGATGTCTGGCTTGAGGTCAGCAATGATCTGGATTTGACGACCTGTCATACCTCCTGAAACAGGAATGACGGTTGCCCCTAGTTTTTCTGCTCCATAATGCGCTCCTAATCCACCAGTGAATAAACCATAACCATAAGAAACGTGAACAATGCTGTGTGCATCACCTCCTGCTGCACGGATACTTCTTGCCACACAATGAGACCATGTTTCAATGTCTTTTTGAGTATAACCTACTACGGTTGGCTTGCCTGTAGTACCACTAGAAGCATGAAAACGCACAACGTCCTTCATTGGTGTAGCAAACAAGCCTGTCGGATAATTTTGGCGCAGGTCTTCCTTCACGGTGAAAGGAAAATGCTTTAAATCTTCCAGTTGTTTCAAATCTTGAGGATGAATGCCTTGAGCCTTAAAGGTTTTTTGATAATGTGGGATATTTTGATAACAATGGCTTATGCTCCATTGCATTCTTTCTAACTGGACTTTTCGTATTTCATCAATGCTGGATCGTTCAATTGCATCTAAGGGAGTGAGATTGGTCATGGTAATTATTCTTTGAAAATAGATTGGTCTAAAATGTGTGAATTGCCTCTAAACAATGCAACAAGTTGATTGTGAGAATTGTAAATTTCAACATCACATAGTCCTGTCTGCTTGCCTCTTTTGCGTTCTGTACCAATTGCTGTGAGTTGATCTCCTAAAACAGCTGGTCGTAAAAAATCTATTTTACAAGCAGAAGCAACAGTCACACGGTTGTGTCCATTGCAACAACAAGCAAAAGTAGAATCCGCCAAAGTAAATAACATTCCTCCATGACAAATGTTATGACCATTGACCATGTCTTGCCTAATCGTCATGGTCATTTTGGCATAACCTTGCCTGATCTCTTGTAGTTCAATTCCCAGCGAATGAGAACATTGATCACTGGCTAGCATGGTTTTGACACCACGTTCAGCAATGTCTTGTTGAGATAAATTCATAGTCATGTGTTCAATCCTTCAAGTTGCCATTGTTCTTAATCTCAAGGAGGAACGATATTTTTCATCTTGAAACAGTTGGAACAAATTTTTAAGAATTTGCATCACATTGGAATAGCCAATTTGCTCTGCTAGGGTCAGGATGTCAAACTGAAAATTCATGCCAAGCCTCAAAGCAAGATTACAATCATGCTCATTGCACACGCCTTGTTGGATCGCCTCTAAGGCTTCATTGATGAGCATCACTACTAACCGCATCACCACCATTGCAGGTGAATGAACTACAACCAACTGGATACCAAGCGAATCAAAAAATGATGCTACTTGTTCTAGCATTTCGTTTTCTACTAAAGGATTGGCTTGAATGGCTAAAACTGATGCTTTTTCACTCAATATCCAATCCATGATGATGGTAGGCATTTGCTTCCATGGCAATAGACTTTCTGCAAGTTGCCCATCAGTTGCTAACATTTGCACTGAACCAATTTTTAGAAAAGAACTCGCTCCCTGTTGCATGTTCAATGCAACTCCTTTTTGGTTGGCAATGTTTTGTAAATTTTGAATCCAAAAAGGAGCAGTTGCGGTAGATTGTAGTAGAACCTCTTCAGAAAAAATTTGACTTTTTGGAACAAATTCACTTTGCCGCATGGCTTGATGGTTTTGATAACTGTACAAACCTTGGGCTACTTTTTGACCAAAACGTTTTGCATTCACATATTCTGCTTGAATGAAGGAAGGTTTGTAGCGGTTATCATAAAAAAAGGCTTCAAACATGGATTTGGTGTTACGAAAGTTAGTCTCTACTCCAATCAAATCTACTAGCCGAAAGACTCCCATTGGAAAAAGTCCAGAACCTTCCAGTGCTGTATCAAGGTTGCTAATACTGCCAGCGTGTTCATCTAGCATTTTGAAAGATTCACAATAATAAGGACGGCAAATGCGATTGACAATGAAACCGGGAAAGGATTGACACAACACAGGTTGTTTTCCTAGATTTTCAGCAAGTTGTATTGCTCGTTGAATGATGGTTTCATCAGTTTGTAAGCCTTTGACCACTTCAACTAGTCTCATAACTGGAGGAGGATTGAAGAAATGCAAACCCACTAAACGGTGAGGATTTTGAAGTGCAGAGGCAAGAGCAGTGATAGAAAAAGTAGAGGTGTTGGAAGCTGTCAAAGTGTTCTCTGATGCCATTTGTTCTACTTGAGCCAGAATATTTTGTTTCAGTTCTAAGTCTTCAAACACCGCTTCAATGACAACATCAGCTTGTTTGACAACTGAAAGGTCAGAAGTGATTGTCAGTTGTTCTAAAAATTGTTGTGTCTGGTTTGAGGTAAATTTCCCACGTGTTACTAATTTTTGCCAAGAGTTTTCAAGGATTTTTAAAATTTGTTTAGCGTGTTCTGCTTGATTTTCAACAATAGAGACAGTATAGCCATTTTGCACAAAGGTCTGTGCAATGCCACGTCCCATGACTCCACCACCAATGATGACTGCTTGCTGTGGCATCTTGTTCATTCTCCAGTAAATTTGGGTTTTCTTTTTTCAAGAAATGCTGCGACGCCTTCTTGGTAGTCTTTGGTTCTTCCTGCAAGCTGTTGAAACTCTCGTTCGTGGTTCAGTTGTTCGTTTAAGCTGGAAGTGTCGGCAGTCGCAAAACATCGTTTGAGGTATCCTAAACCTTTGGTGGGCGCCGCTGCTAGCTTTTGGCAAAATTCCATAGCTCCTTTTTGTAAAGAGCCTTCTTGATAAACTTCCCATGCAATTCCCCAGTTTTGAGCTTGTTCTGCAGTGATGCTTTCACTTAACATGGCTAGAGCTAATGCTCGTTTAGTTCCTAAACATTGTGTCAAAAACCAACTACAGCCCGAATCAGGTACTAATCCAATTCGGCTAAAGGCTAATGTGAGTTTGGCTTTTTTACTCATCAAGACAATATCAGATGCTAAAACTAAAGACACTCCAGCACCAGCGGCAACACCATTGACTGCACAAACGATTGGAATCTCTAAAGACTGAAGAGTGCGGATTAAAGGGTTGTAGTGTTTTTCTAAAGACTTTCCTAAATCTATTTGTGTTTCTGTTTTTTTGGAGTTTGAATCAGCTGCAACAGTTCGGTCGGTTAAATCTTGTCCTGCACAAAATCCACGACCTTTTCCTGTCAGCAACATGACACGTGCAGAAGAAGTTTTGATTTGTTTCAACGCTTGGGCTAGCTCTTCGTGCATTGTGAGATTGATGCTATTGAGAGAATCAGGACGGTTGAGCGTTAACATCGCAACAGATTCAATCCATTCTAAATCAATAGTTTCCATAATATTTGAGTGATTTGAATTATTTTCCAATAAAATGAGGTTTGCGTTTTTCTAAAAAAGCATTGATGCCTTCGGTGCGATCTTGCGAGTCTGCAAGCTCAACAAAGGCTTGATATTCTACGGCTAATCCTTCTTGCAAAGGAAGTTGTTCTACTTGAGAAACGCATGATTTAACAGCAGTAACAGCAACAGATGATTTTTGGTTGATGGTCTCTGCCACAGCAAGTGCTTCTTCTAAGACCAGATCATCTTGACAAACTTTGGAAATCAAACCATGTTGTAAGGCTTCCTGTGCAGAAAGAGTCAATCCTGTCAAAAGCATCAGCATGGCTTGTTTTTTTCCAATGAGATGAGTCAGTCTTTGTGTTCCACCTGCCCCTGGTATGAGTCCTAGATTGATTTCAGGTTGTCCAAATTGTGCCTTCTTTCCTGCAATGACAATGTCGCAATTCATCACCAATTCATTGCCTGCTCCTAGTGCTAATCCATTGACCGCAGCAATGATCGGTTTTTGACACAACTGGAAACGTTGCCAGTTTTTTCGCCTTTCATCAGTTCGTAAATACTCTTTACTTTTAGCTTTCAATTCATGAAGGTTTGCCCCTACTGCAAAGTTTTTATCTCCACCATAAATGATCATGGTTTTGACCGATGAATCAGCATTTGCTTGAAGTAAGGCATCTATTAATTGTTTCAACGTTTCATCATCTACGGTGTTATAACGTTGCTCACTGGTTAGCTGAAGGACTAAAGTTTGTTTTTGGTGATACAAAAATTGAAGGATAGGCATAATTTTACGAATAGAATCTTTTTCAGCGACATTCAAAATCAAGAAGTTGCTTATTTGAAATCATTGTTTCATGTTGAAATTGGCATCAAATTGGATTTGCCAAGGGATTTGAGGACGTTGGCGTGATGCCTCTCTGAGTGGTTCTGTTTCATGCAATCCATTTAAAGATCGTTGAGCTAGCTGATGGTAAGCTTCAGTTGCAAGCCGTTTGGCTTGGATATTGTCTTGAGAAAGCTCACGTTTCACTTTCCCTGGTGTCCCTGCAAATAAGACTCTAGGAGGAACTTGGCAATGTGTTGGCACGGTAGAATTTGCAGCAATGATTGCTTGCTCACCTACAACAGCATGATCTAAAACGACAGCGTGCATGCCCACCATGGCATCTTTTTCAATCACGGCACTATGAATCACGGCACCATGTCCAACATGAACGTTTTCATGGAGGATGAGCTCTTTTTCTGGAAAGGAATGGAGGATGCAGCAATCTTGTACATTAGCACCTTGACAGATTCGGATTCTGCCAAAATCCCCACGCAAAGAAGCACACGGACCAATGTAACAATCTTCTGCAATCCAAACATCTCCTATAATCACTGCAGTGGGGTGAACATAGCTCTTATCACTCACCACAGGTTTCGCACCTTCAAATTCATAGAATGGCATATCAAGTATCAGAAAAAAGATTGACTTCAATAATCAAAATTCAAAAACACTTCATCGGTTGTAGGAATCGCTTGGCACGTCAGCACAAAATGTTCTGCTAAATCTTCTTGATCCAGTGCGTAATTTTCTGACATCTGAGCAGAACCTTTTAAGATTTTAGCGCGGCAAGTTCCACAAACTCCCCCTGCACAAGCATAAGGTAATTGATGCCCTTGTCTTGCTGCAGCAGTCAAAATAGAGTGGTCATCTTCCACAAAGTCAATTTGATGAATTTCTCCTAAATATTGAAATGAGATTTGAGCCAGCTTTTGATGTTCCCTTAATTCTGGACTGGATTGATGTTGAACCTGTTTTGCCGAAATTGTAGTAGAAGTAAACAACTCGTAGTGGAGTTGTGCTTGAGGAAATTCATGTTCATCTAAAATTTCTAAGCATCCGTCAATCATACCTCTGGGACCACACAAATAAACATCTTGATAAGACTGTAGATCAATGACTTTGAATTGCTGTAGCTGCATCAATGCCTCTCCATTCAAGCGAGAATGTAACCAGTTTTGAATTTGTTGTTGTCTGCTGGTGAGAAAAAAGAGTTGCAATCGTCCGATGTAACGATTTTTCAGTTGCATCAGGTGTTCAAAAAACATGGTTGAAGCAAAGCTACGGTTGGAATAAAGCAAGGTCGCTTGAGTTTGCTCAAACCTTTCCAAATATTCTTCTAGCATACTAACAATCGGTGTAATTCCACTCCCTCCAGCAATAAACAAATTATGCTGTTTATGAGATTTGGGAGGATGCAAATGAAATAAACCGGTTGGTACAGAACAGTTTAAGAAATCACCTGCTTTTGCATTTTGTTGTAGCCAATTAGAAAAAATTCCATGAGGTAAAACACGCACCCCTATTGCAAGTTTTTCAGACTGAGGTGTTGTGCAAATAGAATAAGTTCTAAACACCATTTCATTGTCAATTTCGGACTGAATGGAGAGATGCTGACCACTTTTAAAGTGAAAAGTTTTGGGACGTTTCAATTCAATCAACAAGGCATCATCAGTCAGTGCCTGAACTGATTGGATACGAAGCGGTTGAAAAGCATTAGCCATCAATTTTTTTTATAAAACGAGGTGGAGCAAGCGATTTGAAGACTTCAAAAGGTTCTTGGCATGAGCGACAACGTGCAAAACTTTTGCAAGAAGTTGCACCAAATTCACTCAACATGGCAACCTTGGAGCTTTGGCATCTGGGACAAAGCAACCCTTCATCAGCAACAGCAATACCATTGGCAATCAATTTTTTTCTTCCTTGAGGTGTAATCCTTTGTGAAGTCCAAGGGGGGTCAAGTTCTCTGACAATCTTAAAATTTTGAACACCAGCATCAAGCAAAGATTGGGCAATGCTTTGCTCAATCTCTTGCATGGCAGGGCAACCACTAAAGGTAGGAGTCATCACAATTTGAAAATGATGATTCTTCAAAACCTCAACACGCTTTAAGATTCCTAAATCTTGAATAGTGACCATCGGCATTTCAGGATCCGGCACTTGTGCAACAATACGTTCAACATGTTTGAGACTGAATGAAGTTTGCATTTGGAATTACCATTGAGCATGAGGATGTTTACGTGCTAAAACTTGCATCTCTGCTAGCAAATATCCTAAGTATTCTGTGTGATGATTTTGCTTGCCTAAAGGAAGATGAAAATCTAATTCTTTGTCAATTTTGACTTGAGGCATCGCAGCAAAAACTTCTTGAGACCATATTGTTTTGATTTGTTCTAAATTCAGTATGTTCTCTTGAATCAGTTGTTCCTCTTGCCTAGCGGGAACAAAGAACTCGCCGCAATACTGCCATAAATAATCAATAGCAGATTCCATACGATTGAGGCTTTCTGGTGTACCTTGACACAAGACTTGACACCAGTGCTTTGAAAACTTGACATGATAGCCAACCTCAATCAGTGCTTTTTGAGCAGTGGCAACAAAAACAAGGTGATTGGAATGGACTAGTTGTTGCAGAACAAGCTGATGATATAAATCATAAAAAAACATTTTGCATATTGCATGAGCAAAGTCTTCATCTTCCTGTTCAAGAAGAAGCAAATTAAAAAACTCATTATCTTCGCGAAAATAAGCCATTTGATCTTCGGTCATGTGGATGCCTTTGATTGACAATTCCTGAGTCAAAGCTTCTAGCCAAAGTCTTGCTTGACCTAAATGATCCAGACCAATGTTTGCTAAACTCATTTCTAATTCCAACTCTGGGGCATGAGAACACCATTGACAAAGCCGATGACTATGCACTATTCCATTGTCTGCTAATTGCAGCAAAAACTTTTCAATGCTTGTTAAGTTTTCAAGTTCCATCTATTCCATTCCAAAAGTTTCTGAAAGTTGCCAAATCCAACTAAGTTTCTTGCTTATTAGATGCTAACGGTAAACCAAACTAGGAAGCCAGAGGCTCATCATTGGAAAGAATATCAGCAAAATGAGACGAATCATGTCAGCTACCCAAAAGGGAGTGACTCCTTTAAAGATAGTGGTAGGTGTAACTCCTTTGAGAACACTAGACATGACAAAGACATTCAACCCCACAGGGGGAGTAATCAAACTGATTTCTGTCACCACCACTACTAAAATTCCAAACCACACTAAATCAAAACCCAAGACTGAAACGACAGGAAAAAACAACGGCACCGTCAATAAGATCATAGATAAACTTTCAAGCACCATTCCCAAGAGAATATAAACCACCATCATCAAAATAATGATGACATAAGGATTCACTTGTAAGCTAGCAATGGTCATGGTCAGTTCATTAGCAACCCCTGTGTCATTGATAAATCTTGAAAAAATAGAAGCACCGATGAGCAGTAGAAACAATTTTGCTGAAGTGATAGATGAAGTTTTGAGAACGTGAAATAAAGAAGACCAGTTCAGACTACGTTTCAGCAATGCAATGAGAAATCCACCGGTTGCCCCAATTCCTGCCGCTTCCGTTGGTGTAAAAACTCCTCCATAAATTCCACCCATCACCACTAAAAATAAAAGTATAGAAGGATACACTTTCAAGAGAGCATGCCAACGTTCTTGAAAAGAATATTTTTGAGAAGCAGGGCCTGCCTCAGGTTTTCTCCAAACCACATAACGTGCCGCCCCCAGATACAAAAGTATTCCTAATAAGCCGGGCAAGAATCCTGCAGCAAAGAGTTCACGAATGCTTTGTTCTGTAATCAATCCATAAATGATCAAAATGACACTTGGTGGAATTAAAATGCCTAGGGTACTTCCAGCTACAACAGAAGCGCAAGCTAACTCTTGACTGTATCCGTTTTTTTGCATTTCAGGATAAGCAATTTTGGACATGGTTGCCGTAGTGGCGAGCGATGACCCACAAACCGATGAAAATCCTCCACAAGCCAAAATGGTTGAAAGTGAAAGTCCACCACGATAATGCCCAACTAAGGCGTTGGCAAAGCGATATAAATCTTTGGACAAACCTCCTTGAGAAATAAAATCTCCCATCAAAATAAACAGTGGAATGACAGATAATTCATAGGACTGCACCAGGGAATTGGTGGTTCTGCCTACCAAATAAAATAAGGACTTCCATTGAAAAGTTATCAATGATTCTTCAATGAACAAGCCATTAGAAACCGCAAACCCAAAAAAACCAACGATTCCCATCGCCATGGCTATAGGAACATGAAGCAGTAGTAAAACAATCAAACTGCCAAAGCCAATGAGAGCAAGTTCCATATTGAAGAATATAGGAATTATCGTTTTTTGAGGTGACCCATGACAAACATCAGACAAGACCACACAGCAACGACTAACAAAGCCAACGTATATTGAAGAATGTAGGAGGTAGGAATCTCTAAAATTTCGCTAACCAATTCATCACGCCAAGCACGTAATAAAAGTAAATACATGCCCCAGCCCATAGTTGCTATACACAAGATTAATAAAAATTGATTGATGATTTCACGAACATATTTGAATCTGGAGCTAAAATGATGTTCTAGCAAATCTACTGAAATGTGTTCATTCTTCAAACAGAGTAACGGAAGTGTTGCGAAAAAAACAAAAGTGAGTGTCAATTCTGTCAATTCTGTGGAACCAAACAAGGGCGAGTTGAACACATAGCGACCAATCACATCAACCGTGGTGATCCACATCAAGGCGAAAAGGAAACAACACACGATAATTTCTAAAAGACTTTCTACGAAATGAGATATTTTGGAAAGGTTCATGGTGGTTCTGTAAAACTGCCTTTTTCATCAGATTTAAAAAACATGAGTCTGTCACCTCTACTCCTTAAAAAAGGAATAGAGGAATTGCATGTTACTGATAACTTCGGGCAATGGCACGAAATTCAGCAAGTGCTTTTTTGGCATCAACTCTGCGAGATTCAACACTTTTGAGCCAGTCGCTTTCAATCTCTTTGGCAATTTTTTCAAATTCACGTTGATCCGATGCTGACCATTTTACAATTTGATGTCCTGCCTGACGTGCTTTGGCATAGCCTTCTGCATCATTTTTTTGCCAGATACGACCAGCTAAAGCCGATAGTGATTCTCCAGAAACGGACATGACAGCTTCACGATCTTTCTGACTCAACTTGCTTAAAAAATCTGGGCTGATGAAGATACTGAAACTGCCTAGATACATGCCTTGTGGGGATTGATAGATGAACGAGGTGACTTCCGAAAGACGTAAAGTTTTTTGTTCTCCGACTGGCATGAACACACCATCAGCAATCCCTTGAGAGAGGATTTCATAAACCTTTGAACCGGGAGCAGGCACTGCTTTAATTCCTAGTTGTTCAGCAATAGCACCTTGAACACCACCACCTACACGTATCTTTTTACCTTTCATCTCTGCCAAATTCTCCACAGGCTCACGCATCATAATTTCACCTGAACCATGTAAAAATAATCCAGCAAGAACCAGCCCTTTATGCTCATTGGCTTTGCCAGTTTTAAAATACTTTTGATAAATTCGCCAATGTGCCACAGAAGCGGCTTCTGGTTCTGCACCAAGCAAAGGCAATTCTGCTATCACTGTCAGCTTAAACTTACCGGGAAAGTATCCATGAAAAGACCAACCTGCATCATAATTGCCATCTTCCACATCACCAAAAACACCTTTTGGATGTCCTTGGTGATAGACTAGTTGTATTTTCACTCGCCCATCCGTTGCGAGTTCAATCCATTTTCCCCAAGTGGGCAGAACCACTGCATTTTGAGGATGTTTAGGGGAGAGCCACGTTCCAATCTTCATCGTTTCTGCATAAACAGCCGATGCCATCAGCCATCCTGAAAAGAAGATGAAACTTTTGAGACATGTTTTTTTGAACATAATTTTTTCCTATAACAGAGTTAATGAATAAGACTATCTCTACAAATTTTTCACTCCTTCTGGAGGAGGAAAGAAGGTAGGATGTCGGTAAACCTTAGATTTGGCAGGATCAAAAAGTGAATCATTGTCTGCAAAATCACTGGCAATGATGGATTCCGAAGGAACAACCCAGAGGCTGATGCCTTCATTCCTACGAGTGTACAAATCACGTGCATTCAAAAGAGCTTCCCGATCATTGGTGGCATGTAAACTACCAACATGCTGATGACCAACAGAACTTTGAGACCGCACAAAAACTTCATAGAGAATCGGCTTGTCTTGTTGAGATTCCATGACACCTGAGTTGGATTTTATAGTCAAACTTAAGCTGATTTCTTGTTTTTGTGTTGTGATTGGCTGTATGCACCAGCAGCCTCACTCACCCAACGTTGCTGATCATGAGCGTTTTGACGTGTACGTAACCTTTGTTTATTACACGGACCTTGACCTTGAATGACGCGATAAAATTCCTTCCAATCAATGGGACCATACTGATATGAACCAGTGCGTTCATCGTATTTGAGTTGCTCGTCAGGTGCAGTGAGTCCTAGTTGTTCTAATTGAGGCACAGTTTGATTCAAAAACTTTTGACGTGTTTCTTCATTACCCATGATTTTAATCTTCCATTTCATGGATTGATCTCCATGCACTGATTCTGAATCCATCGGTCCCAGCATCATCAAAGCAGGCCACCACCAACGGTTGACAGCATCTTGAGCCATGTTGCGTTGAGCTTCTGAACCGTGAACCAATTTCCACAAAATATCGTAGCCCTGCCGTTGATGAAAACTTTCTTCTTTACAAATCCGAACCATTGCCCTCGCATAAGGACCATAAGACGTTTTACAAAGTGAAACTTGATTGATAATGGCTGCTCCATCAACAAGCCAACCAATTGCTCCCATATCTGCCCAAGTCAAAGCAGGATAATTGAAAATGCTGGAATACTTGGCTTTACCATTGAGTAAGTTTTGCACTAATGTTTCTCGTTCTACTCCAAGTGTTTCAGCAGCAGAATAGAGATACAACCCATGTCCCGCTTCATCTTGAATTTTGGCAAGTAAAATGGCTTTGCGATGCAAGGAAGGCGATCTGGTCAGCCAATTGCGTTCAGGAGACATGCCCACAATTTCAGAATGGGCATGCTGCGAGATTTGACGAATCAAGGTTTGACGGTAAGCGTCAGGCATCCAATCCTTGGGCTCTATCTTTTCTCCGCGGTCAATTCGCTGTTGAAATTCCTGATGCTTGGCATCGTCAAGGGTTTGGTCTTGAACTTCTACTAATTGACTGTACATCGTTGCTAGTTTTGTGATGTTGTAACGCTGTTCTGGGCTAGATTATAGTCTTCATTTTCATCATGTCAACATTTTTTGACATATTATTATCAAACTTTCTCAAAGACTGCAGCAATTCCCTGCCCTACACCAATGCACATAGTAGCTAACGCCAGTTTTTGATTTTTAAGACGCAGTTCTTTGATTGCCGTTCCCGCAATACGAGTTCCAGACATACCTAATGGATGTCCCAGAGCAATCGCACCTCCGTTAGGATTGACCCGTTCATCATCTGTATCTATTCCTAATCCATTCAAAACGGCAAGGCTTTGACTGGCAAAGGCTTCATTAAGTTCAATAATTCCAATATCATCTAGTTGCAATTTCAGTCTTTGACAAAGTTTTTGTGTCGCAGAAATAGGACCGATTCCCATGATCGCTGGTTCTACACCAGAAACTGCTCCTGCAATCACTCTTGCTAAGGGTTCAAGCTGATATTGCTGAATGGCTTCTTCGGAAGCCACTAAGACTGCAGCAGCACCATCATTGATTCCACTGGAATTTCCTGCTGTAACCGTTCCTTTGGGAAAAAGAGGTTTTAGCTGTGCAAGTTTTTCCAAACTGGTTTCTCGTGGATGCTCATCTTGAGCTATCAACACATTCTCACCTTTGGGTTGAGGAACGCTGACTGGAATGATTTCACTTGTCAAACGTTGATTGGCGATGGCTTTTGCTGTTTTTTGTTGTGATTGAAAGGCAAATTCATCTTGGGCTTGTCGGCTAATTTGAAAACGTTTGGCAACATGTTCTGCAGTTTCTGGCATCGTATCCACTCCATATTGTGCTTTTAAAGCAGGATTGACAAAACGCCATCCCATAGTGGTATCGTAAATTTCAGCTTGCCTTGAAAAGGCTACAGTGGCTTTAGGCATCACCATTGGAGCGCGACTCATGCCCTCTACTCCTCCAGCAATGACCAAATTTGCTTCTGCCGACTGAATCATACGAGAGGCATTCAAAATAGCATCAAGTCCTGAACCACATAAGCGGTTAATCGTGACTGCAGGTACAGTTTGGGGCAAACCTGCTAGCAGTGTTGCCATTCGTGCAATGTTGCGGTTGTCTTCTCCTGCCTGGTTGGCACACCCCAAGAGGACATCATCTAATCTTTCCCAGTCCACTGATGGATTGCGGTTTGTTATTTCTTGAAGCACTAAAGCAGCTAAATCATCAGTTCGCAGACGGGATAATGCACCGGCATAACGACCAATTGGAGTACGAATATAATCACAAATGAAGGCTTGAGGCATCATCAATTTTTATGCAGGTTGATATTCAGAATTGGTATGGCTGACATTCTTGCATGTGTCATCTCTTCTAACCAAGGTCAGCACTACATATTGAGCGACTAAAGTTTCATCTTGATTATAAACTTGTGCAAGCCACTTGACCTCGCCACAAGGAGGTTGTGTTAAATCACGATGCGGTTTGATGGTTTTTTGTTTGCAAGTGAGCCGAACAAAAATCGTATCCTCCGCATACACCGGTTCTAAAAATCTCAACTCTTCTAAACCGATATTGGCAAGAACAGGACCTTCTGCAGGATCAACAAATAATCCTGCAGCAGCAGCAAGTACGAAATATCCGTGAGCCACACGCTTACCAAACATAGAACGTTCTGCTGCTTGTTTGTCAAAATGAGCATAAAAATGATCCCAACTCAAGCAACCAAAATTGACAATATCCGTTTCTGTGATGGTACGGCGGTGGGTTTCAAGACCTTGACCAATTTGAAGCTCATTGAAAGTGAAGCGAAAAAGATGTTTTTGGGATTTCTCAGATTGGGCATGAGGAGACCAATCCCCACTGACACGGCTGATCATGGCTGCTGAACCTTGAATGCCAACTCGTTGCAAAAAATGTTTGATGCCCCGAATCCCGCCTAATTCTTCACCGCCACCAGCACGTCCCGGTCCGCCATGCACCATTTGAGGCATGACGGTACCGTGCCCGGGATTTTCTTTTAGTCCTTCACGATTAATGAGGTTGATTCGCCCATGCCATGCACCAATTTCTGCAATCAAAGTTTTGGCTTCTTGAGGAGAGTTGCTATAAACACTGCCTGTCAAACTGCCTTTGCCTAAACGAATACCTTGAATTGCGTCATCTAGATGAGCATAAGGAATGAGCGTTGCGATAGGTCCAAAAATTTCTTTTTGATGCACTAAGTTTTCTTTTGTGGCAGCAGCTTCATCTAGTAACAACATAGGAGGAACAAATGCTCCTTTTTGTAAAATTTCTGCACTGCCAAGCCTTTCATTTTGACTTCCATCAAACATGATAGAGGCTTGCTGTTGTAATTCTTCAACCCCCGCTAAAACATCATCTTTTTGAGATTGCCCAACTAATGCTCCCATTTGAGTTTGCTCATTTGTTGGATCGCCTATTTTGATTTGAACCAGCCTTGCTTTGAGTTTTTTTTGAAAATCCTCAAGCAGTGTTTCAGGAACAAAAATTCTGCGAATACAAGTGCAACGTTGCCCTGCTTTGGTCATGAGTTCTTTTGCAATTTCTTCAATGCAAGCTGTAAATTCTTCATCATCTGCCACAGCTTTCTCACTCAACATGGCAAAATTCAAGGAATCTGCTTCAGCATGAAAGGGAATACTTTGTTTCAAAAGGTTTGAATGTGCTTTGAGCAAATTGGCAGTTTGAGCCGAACCAGTGAAATGAATTGAATCTTGTTCATCTAACAGGTCAAATAAATTTCCTAAACTCCCATTGATGATTTGAAAACTTCCTATCGGTAAAATTTCACTGCTAATGATGTCTTCAGCAACAGCTTGAGCAATGTAAGAAGTGATGCTTGCAGGTTTGACAATGACAGGTACACCAGCAATAAAAGCCGAGGCTAGCTTTTCTAACATGCCCCAACAAGGAAAATTGAAGGCATTGATTAAAAGAGCTACGCCATGCTTGGGTGCTAAAAGATGCTTACCAATGAAAGTGCCGTTTCTGGATAGCATTTCATGTCCTTGTTCGTAGGCAATTTTTTCATCAGGCAAGCCTCGTCTGGCAAGACTGGAAACGGCAAACAAGGTTTGGATACCACCATCTATGTCAACTTGACTATCAACCAGAGTGGCTCCGCTTTGCATAGAGATTGGATAGTATTTTTTCTTCAAACCGTTGAGATGCTTGGCTAATGCCGTGATCTTCGTGGCTCGTTCATGGAAGGTCAAGTTCCGCAAACAAGCACCATGAGATTTAGCATGGTGTAAAATTTGAGCAAAATCAAAACCTTTTGAGCTAATATCACAAATCGGTTCTTGTGTTAAAGCATTCAGTGCAGGTTGATGAATAGCTCGTCCTGCCTCCCAATTTCCAGAAACATAAGAAGGTAATACTTGAAGAGTCATGGCTTTTTTTGAATATCAAGATTTCTGACAAAGCCTCAAGAAGTGGCGGGGTCGACGAGACTCGAACTCGCGGCCTCCGGCGTGACAGGCCGGCGTTATAACCAACTTAACTACGACCCCGCTTAAGGGTGGTGGGTACTACAAGGATCGAACTTGTGACCTACGGCTTGTAAGGCCGCCGCTCTCCCAGCTGAGCTAAGCACCCAAGAGAAAAACGTACCATTGTACCACATCAAAATCACAATGCAAGCTATTTTTTCTCCATAAGCTGACGATAAGCATGTAGAATATTTTGAAATTCTTTTGCACTTCCCCCAGAGTCAGGATGGTGCTGTTTGGAGAGTTGGCGAAAGGCTGTTTTGACTTCTTCAATAGATGTTCCTCTCCGCAGTCCCAAAACGGCATAGGGGTCATTCACTTGCGTTTGCTGAAAACGTTGTTTGGATTCATTCTTCTGCTTGGCAAGCCACTCTTCTTGGGATTGATAAATCTTTTGAGATTTAGCAAATTGAACCATCTTTTGAATCATTTTTGTGTAAAGCAAATCCCACTTCCATTGCCCAGAAAATAGGCTTGGAAATCTTTTAGCCAAAGAAGATTCTCCTTTTTCAAAAGTCGCATGCTCCAACTTTTGTTGAACGTAGTTTTGTAAAAAGGAAGTCTGGAAAGATTGTAGAATTTTAGACAAATCATTAGGTGAGAGCATACCTGCAGGTTCTAGCATTTGTTTAATCACCACCAAAGGAGAAGAATGAGAAGCAGATGCTTGAATTTCCGCCATCAGCTTTTTACGAGAGATTTTGTAATGACTCATTTTTTCACACAAAATTTGATGAACCGTTTGTTGCAAAGTCTTTTGATGTGTTTGACAAAAAATAAGATGACTGCGTACCATAGCCTCTAAATCTACTTCCATGAGCATCATCAATAATTCCAGCTTATCTGTGTCAAAGTCTAGCGGTTCATAGATTGAAAGATTTGGACTGCCTGTGGTCTGCTGAAACTTGACAAGAGCTGTTGTCCAATAATGGAATGACTCATAACCAAGCAAAGTTGTCAGGCTGAAGGGCTTGCCATCTTGCCTAATCCTTCTCAAATCATTCAAAATCACTTCTGTTTTCTTGCAACGGAAAATTTGATCGTCAGACAAAGGCACATACAACCCATCAGGTCGTTTGCTCATCACATGTTGATTCACCATTCGCCCCAAAATCTTACGAAATGAATTGAGCCGAGAACGACGCTTCTGACCGACAACATGTTCTAAAGTGTCAAAAATCTCAACTGCACTGATTGGAGATTTCTGAATCACGACATCTAAAATCTTTTTTTGCTTGGAAGTCAATCGCATACTTCACCATAAATCAACTTGAAAAGCCGACATTGTAACACAAATCAAAAGAGAACAATCTGATTTGACTAAAAAATCAAGTCAGATGCTGGGGAGGTTTGACAAGAACGTTTTAAATTTTCAAAACTCTACAAAATCCAAGCATTCCATGACATACTTGAAGGCTATTGTTGTAGATTATGCTTTTCAATTTCACTCAACATCATCTCACCAAAACGCCTGTTGTTCTGACTATTGGGAATTTTGATGGATTCCATTTGGGGCATCGTCATATCTTGCAAGTGATGAAACAAGAAGCACAAAAATTAGGTGGTGCTACTGTTTTAATGACCTTCACACCCAATCCCAAAGAGTTTTTTCAAAAATCTGGGTTTCTAGGCAGAATTAATTCTCCAGAACAGCAAAGGGAATTTTTCAAAAAAAATGGTCTTGATGCCATGTATTCGGTCACTTTTGACGAATCGGTTGCCAATGTGCCTGCCAAAGAATTTATCCATCAATTCCTTTTGAGCCAATTCAACCTAAAGAGCATTGTCACAGGAGCAGATTTTAGGTTTGGCAAAGATCGTCAGGGAGACATAGCATTGCTTCAGGAAGAAGGAAAGCAACATCGCTTTGATGTCAAAATTCTTGAGCCTGTTTTAGATAATCGTTTAAAGGTTAGCAGTAGTCAGATTAGATTATCCATTTCAGAGAGTGATTTTCAAAACGTTGAAAAGCTGCTGGGGCGTCCGTATAGCATTAGGGGCAAAGTGCAACAAGGTTTGCAACTTGCACGCACTTTGGGCTTCCCCACTGCCAATTTAAGTTTTGAATTTAAGTTGCCCTTGCAATATGGTGTCTATGCTGCCATTGCTCACTACCGACAGCGTTCATTTCACGCTATCATCAACTGGGGAATCCGACCTACTTTTAACAAAAAGACTCCACTTTTAGAAGCCTATCTCTTTGGCTTTGAAGGTTCTCTTTACGAGCAAAATTTAGAGGTCATACCACAAAAACAGCTACGGGGTGAAATCAAATTTGATTCCGTTTCTGACTTAAAACTACAAATTCAGTCCGATCTACAACAAGCTGAAAATTTTTTTAGAAACCACTCCTTATGAAATCCTACCGTCCTGACCAAATCATTGTTGACCAAAGTATCCAAAATGAACCCTTCGTGCAGGAAATTTTACAAACTTTCTCTTCTATTGAAGCTCGCACTGTGGAAAAGTATGAGTGGCACAAAGACACCTTCATTTCTGACCCTGCGAAAAATCCTTTGACGCAAGCCAAAAAAATTTTGCACCTCAAAAACTTTCCCGGCATTGCTATCAAGCCATGTCCGGGCAACACTCAATCTGCATTGTGTTGCAACTATCTCACGATTGATTTTATTGAAAATTGCTCTTTTGAATGCACTTATTGCATCTTACAAGCGTTTCTGAATAAACCTGTTGTGACCGTTCATGCCAACCTCAACAAAATTCTTGCTGATGTCAAATCGTATGTGCTGAAACAGCCTCATCGTTTGTTGAGAGTTGGGACTGGTGAGTATTCGGACAGTTTGGCATTTGACCCCATTTTGCAAATCAATCAAAAAGTTATTCCATTTTTTGCAACACTACCCAAGACCATTTTAGAGTTAAAAACCAAATCAGATTACGTGGATCATTTGCTGGATTTGGAGCATCGTGGAAAGACCGTCATCAGCTGGTCTATCAACCCTGAAGTGATTGTCAACCGTGAAGAATTTAAAACTGCTCGGTTGCATGAAAGACTTCTTGCTGCACAAAAAGCAGTGCGGGCGGGCTACCCTGTGGCATTTCATCTTGACCCAATGATTTGGCATCAGGGTTGGGAAAAAAACTATTCAGAACTTATTGAGCAACTTTTTGATGCCATACCTCCTGAAAAAATAGTCTGGCTGAGCCTTGGGACTCTGCGTTGCTTGCCAAAACTCAGAGCAGTTGTTGATGAAAGATTTCCCAAAAGCGAGATTTTTTTAGGAGAATTCGTACAGGCAGAAGATGGCAAACAACGTTACCTCAAGTCTATCAGGCAAAAGATGTATTCTTTAGCACAAAAGCAGATTTACAAACTTGCTCCCAAAATGAATGTCTATTTGTGTATGGAAAAACCTGCAGTTTGGAATCAATCCATGCCATTTCTGCCTCCCAATGACGAGTCTCTTGAGACACAAATCAATCAAGGCTTTTTGCACCGCTCTTGTTCTACTTTTTCATCATGTGGCTAAGTGTCTGCCTGTCTGTTTGAAAAATGTATTAGGAAGGTAAATAATGATTGATGGCAAAATTTTGAAGTCTGATCTGGTCGTGTCAGTCATAGGAAATTTGAATGCTTTGCGGGTGTCACCAAACAATTTGACTAGTCTGAATTTAAAACTTTTCTCCTTTTTCTTGTTGTTCCTTGCATTCAATACACAATGTAGTCATCGGGCGGGCATTCAATCTTTCATAAGGGATTTCTTCTTCACATTCCAAACAAAAGCCAAAAGTTTCTTGGTGAACTCTCTCTAATGCTTGCTCAATCTTCAGGAGTAATTTACGTTCTCTGTCTCTAATACGTAAGACTGTACTGCGGTCTGTTTCCAAAGATGCGCGATCATAAGCATCAGATAAAAGAGTGTCTTCTTGTCTTAGATCAAAGCGAGTATGGTCTGATTCATCTAAAATTTGTTGCCTCATTTGAACAAGTTTTTGTTCAAACTGATGAAGTTGTTCTTGGTTCATAATAAAATTTGATGATACGTCAAAAGCAAGGGATTATATCATAAAAATCAGATTTTAAATCACAAATCTGTACTTTCTGTTAGATTTTCAGATCGCACAATGATTTGAAACAGCACCCCTTCTGATGTTCTATTATTGGTGACTTTGACAACTTGATTGGCGAAAAATTGAGAACCCTCAACAATCTTCCTAATTTCCTCAAGTTGGTCATAATTTTTAGTTTGACCACTAATCAAAAGCTCTGATTCCAAGAATTTGATATGATCAATGGAGGACTCCGCAAAGGAAGGAAAGGTGTTTGAGATTTGCTTCAACAAATTCAAACTGGAGTAGTTTCTTTCAAAGAAGGGAGTACTGATGTTTAACTCATACTGCCTTTTTTGGATTTTTTCCTTCAAAAGCTCTACACCTTGAGTCAGATTTGTAACAGCCTCGTCAGGCAATAACATTTGTAAACGTTCTTGCAATAATCTTTGATTTTTGACGGTGGCTTGTTCAGATAAGGTTTGCTCCCAATACCTTCCAACAGCCAAAGAGAAACCAGTTGCAATGAACAAAAAACCTACCATGAACGCACGGATTGCAAACTTCCTCAACATCAAAAAGCCAAGAAATTTGGTTCTGGAATAAAATGTGACAGGGGCATTTTGAGCATTCAGAAAGTCAGAACTGTCAGCAAGTGTAGAAAGAATCCCCCATTGTTCATCATTGCTTTCAATCCATTGGTCTAGTTGCGCCAAATGTGGTTGAAAGGTCTGTCCGTCAAATCTAACTAAATCCGAAAGTTTGCCGTAAATTAAAATCTCTTGCTCTGGCATAGTGCCAAAGAAAAAGTTAAGTTGATGACAAAGTTGGGTGATTTCCTGAATTAACTCCTTGCGTGGTTCATTTTCAAAAACGGGAGTTCCCTCCAAGCTACCTTCTGTTTCCAACAGGGCAAAGGCTTCGTCTTCTTCAAGTTCTATTTCTTCGTTGGGTGCAATTTCCAATTCGGTCGCAAGCAAATATTTTAGAATGTCAAGAAATTGAGTTTGAAAAAATTTATTTTTGACAAGTTGTCTATTTTTGATGCAGTTGACAAAAACTTCTTCTACACCTAGATAAACTTGGTAATAGTCATTTTCATCAATAACTTGGGGCAAGGTATGAAGTAGAGCATGCCCGTAAAAGCTGACCTCATATAAAAGCAGGTTGTAATGACTGATGACTTGGTCTAGTCGCTCAATCTCAGATTTAGATGTTGTGTAAACAATCACCTCTGCATCTTGGTCAGAAAGTATGATTTGGTATGCCAACTGAACAGAATCCAATTCTTGGAGCAGTTCGGATTCTATTTTAAAATGCAAGGCTTGTTTAATTTTTTTTGGGTCGTTAAAGGGAAAGGAGATGGAACGTGTGGAAACAAGGCTGGCTGGCAGGATAGCACGAACATACCCTTGATTCCAGCCATGAAACTTGATAAACTGCTCAAGGTTTTGTTCAGAGTCCAAAATCAAATCGTTTTCCCACAACTTGGAGTAAGTCTCATCACAAAAAGCAGAGCCTTTCTTTTCAACACCAACTTTCAAACCCTCAATACAGCCGGGCGCAAGAGAAATGACATAATAATTTGGATCCATGGTTCAAATCCTCCAAATAGAGTCAAAAAAACTTTCCATTACACACCATTTGAGCAATAGTTTCAATGTCTAAAATTCCTCCCAAAATTCAACAGCTCAACCCTCAACAGCAACAAGCAGTGATGAGTATTCAAGGACCTTTGCTTTTGCTTGCAGGGGCAGGAAGCGGCAAAACACGTGTCATCATCGCGAGAATTGGACACATGATTGAGTCTCATCAAATCCTACCCCATCAGATTTTGGCTGTAACCTTCACCAACAAAGCCGCAGAAGAGATGAAAGACCGACTGAAGCAAATGATTGGGGGGCGTGCCAAACAAGTGAGGGTTTGTACTTTTCATTCGTTTTGTGTTCGTGTTTTACGTCAATATGCAGACCGCCTCAAATATCCTAAAAACTTCACCATTTATGATGCCTCTGACCAACTTGCCCTCATCAAACAGGTTGCAGAAGACCAAGGATACGATTTGAAAAAAGATGAATACAAAGCTATCTTGCGTTGTATCAGCACTTGCAAAATGCAAAATGGCAACTTCTTTCAGCTACTTGATGCACAGTGGGGGTCGCAAACTGCCAAAGAAGTTGAACCCATTTACCAAGAATATCAAAGCTATTTGTTTACCAATGGATTGATGGATTTTGACGATTTGCTTTTACAAACTTTGAGGTTGCTCCGCACTTTTCCTGATGTCAATGCAGAGCTGTCAACACAGAATCGCTTCGTCATGGTTGATGAATATCAAGACACCAACAGACCACAATATGAACTGTTGCAACTCTTGACAAAGGAACACCAAAATTTGTGTGTTGTAGGAGATGATGACCAATCTATTTATGGCTGGAGGGGTGCAGACCAACGCAATATTTTAGATTTTCAAAAAGACTTTCCACAAGCCAAGACAATTAAACTTGAGCAAAATTATCGTTCTACTTCCGTGATTTTAGAGGCGGCAAACCAAATCATTGCAAATAATCCCAATCGCATTGACAAAAAGCTATGGTCTAGCAAACCACAAGGCAAAAAGATTCGCTGGGTTTATGAAGACAATGATAGAGAAGAGGTGGCTCGTATTGCCAAAGTCTTGAGAAGCGAAACACAAGGACAAGCCAGAAAGTATGGAGATTATGCCATCTTATATCGTTCTAATTTTCAATCTCGTCAAATTGAAGAAGCCTTGCGAGAATGCCAAATTCCTTACAAAGTCAAAGGTTCACTGAGCTTTTATGAAAGGCGTGAAATTAGAGATGTTCTAGCCTATTTGCGGGTCATTGCAAATTCTAGTGATGAAGTCGGTTTAAGACGAGCTGTTGCTTTTCCAAGACGCGGAATTGGTCAGGTGTCTTTGACCAAAATCACACAGATTGCCAGAGACAATGAACGTTCATTGTTTAGCACCATGATTTATGCCTCTCATATTCCAAATCTTTCTGCCACAGCAGCAGATTCTATGGGAAGATTTTGCGAGATGATTAAGCATTTTCAAAACATGTTTGAAAAAGAAACATTAGGAAATGCCTTTGATGCTCTGTTGGAACACACAGGATTTTTACAAGCATTGAGACAAGAGGACACAGACACCCAAACTAAAGAAAGACGTGTTTCATGTGTGTTAGAGCTTTCTCGTGGACTCCATTTTTACGCCGAACGTTATCCTGATGCCACGCTCAAAAACTATTTGGAACGGATTGCCTTGTTCCAAAACGAAGACAGGTCTGATGACGCCCAACAAAATTTAGTCACCCTTGCAACATATCACAGTGTGAAAGGGTTAGAATATCCTTACGTCTTTATGACATCAATGGTTGATGAGTCATTTCCCAATAAGATTGCTATGCAAGAGCAACGAATGGAGGAAGAAAGAAGACTTTGCTACGTGGGCATGACTCGTGCCTGTGAAGAACTCACACTTTCTGCATATAGAACAAAAAGACGTTACAAAGAAACCATTAATTGTCAACCCTCATGTTTTGTCAAAGATTTATCAGCAAACTTGTTCCAAAACCCTCCACACTTCATTTGCACCAAAGAAGAAAAGGCGCGTGCTACCGAATCTGCAAGGGCAGACTTCTTTGCCAAATTTAAGCAGTAATCCTCAACATTTTGATTCACCCTAAACTTCTCTTCATTCATGTCTAGACAATGGATTTTTGCATGCTTTTTTCTGCTCCTTTCTGTCATCACTGCCACTTTTGGGATTTTTATCATTGAAGAAGGAACAAACAAAGACTTTGCAGACCTCTTTGAAAGTTTATGGTGGACAGTTGTGACCATTACCACAGTCGGCTATGGAGATCATGCTCCTGTCACGATTGAAGGAAAAGTCTTTGCGATTTTTGTCATTTCTTCTGGGGTGATTGTCAACTCACTCATCATCTCTTTGTTCTCACAACTCTTTTTTGGGTTTCAAAGTGCCGCCTATTTGGGCATCAAGCCCTTCCGTAAAAAAGGGCATCTTTTAATCTGTTCTGATGATGTTCGCTTCATTGAATCTGTGATTCACGAATATCCTCAAAAATTAAAGGAAGGCAAGATTGTGATTGTTGCACCCTCCAAAAAACACCCTCTGCAAAGGAGTGAATTTGCAAAATTGCCTTGGATTGCAGGGCATCCGTCAGAGCATTTGGTCAGTCAACGAGCAGGTGCTGCCCATGCAAAAGATGCCTATGTTTTTTTTAGAGACAACAGCGAGACAACAACAGGCATTATCCAGCTGAAAAATATCTCCCAGAAGAAAATGACTGTCGCTGCCATTGATTACGGATTACGGAGCGATGCCAACTTTAGAAAATTGGGTTGCGATAGAGTGCTGAATCCTTTTGACATTTTCGTTCCGATGATGGTGAGGGCGTTTCTTTCTCAAGAAAGCTATTTATGGACAAGGGAGGTGATTCTGCGGGATCCCATGTTTCCTCAAATTCAAACTCAACTGCTTCCTCAAAACGAGGGTAGTCTTTCTTGGAAGGATTACTTCATCAAGGCGAAAAACCACAATGAGACGCCTATTGCTATTTTGACAGAAGACCAGCAAATTCACATCAGCCCGCCCCAAGATTTCGTCATTCGTCAAAATGACAGTGTGTTGAGCTTGAAACCTCCCAAACACAATCTAGCTTATGGGACAAAACTGCCTGAAAAAATTGACTTCCCTAGTCAAGGAGTTGTCTTGATTGCTTCAGATTCTCTGTTATTCATTCAAAGACTGCTGGCAGAGCTGGAATTTGTCAAGCAAGATGAAGAAGTTCTCATCATTTCTCGCCAGACTCCTCCGTCTGATTTTCCACTGGAGAACAATACCAAATGGGTTCAGATGGATTTGGTTGCAGATTATGAGCTTTCACGTATGAGACCCTCCCATGTGAAAGTTGCTTTTTTAGACCACCGTAGCGATAGCTATACGATGATGTGTGTTTTAATTTTGGAATCGCTGACGCAAGGAGTTGTCAAGACTGTTGCCAGTTTTCGCTCGCCTGAATTTGCTACCAATTTGGAATACATTGGTTGTGATTTTTATATCAATGCAGATGAGTTAAGCGCACCGCTCATGGCTCAAAGTCTTTCTAATGAAGGCTATGAAATTCTCATTAAAAGGATTGTGACACAAAAAATTAAGACCAATTCTTTGCGTGTGTTTCAGGTCAAAGAAGGTTTCAAAGAGCTTTCATGGCTGGAGGTCTCGCATTTACTTTTTGAATACGATTGCATCGGCTTGGCAGTGTCAAGGAATCGGCAACTTTTTGTCCACCCTGCCAATGATTTAATCATTGAAGAACACGATTTGTTGTTACTACTTTCTACCTCCACAGACATAGACATTCCTTTTTTACAGAACATTCCCAAGCAATAGCTTACTTGATTGTTCAATCATTCAAGACACACGTCTCATTGGGGCATGTCAATCAAATCAGATGCTTGGTCTCCATAGAGCATCAATAGTTCGTTTTCATCACGGAGGTTGATACGGACAACCTTCCAAATCTCATAATTTAGTCTGAAAAGATTTTGATAGGCGAAGAGGTCATTGGTTTTACGGTCTTGACATTTTGAGGCTAGGCGTCCCATGTAAACCGAGTCAATGGCGGCATAGTAGGCTTCTACCAGATTTTGTAGAGAACGACCGCTGAAATACTCTGCCAGCTTCATTTTTGCCAGATGGTGCATGTCATAGGCTTGTGCAATTCGTATAGAGGCACACTGCACGACAACAGGTTGGTTCTGCCTCCTCAATGTAGAACAGCTAGTCAGAATGGTCAGAATCAAGGTCAGCACAATCAAGTTTTTCATATCCACTTTTAGTTGATGAGGACACGTCAAAAACTTTAGTATCGGCAGTTTTTCAAAAAAATTGAATGGTTTAGTTGAAAAAAATCGCAACAACTCAACCGTGATTCACAATCAAAATTTTTTCTGTGCAACACCAGTGAAAGAGATGAAAGAGAAGAGAAAAGAGAAACGTCTTGATTTAAAACCTCTCTATCTGGTTGTGATGAATCAAAGAAAAAAAGGGTGGGAAGAAAGAGGAGAGGAAGGAAAAAAGGAATCCCTTCTGTTAAAAGAGATTCCTGAATGGGAAAAGTCAAATAAGACTAGAAGTCATAAGACATTTTAAAAGTAATGCCATCAACCTTCTGCTCGTATTTAAATTTCTCTGAAATATCCTCACCTTTTGCGTTCTTTTGAGCCTCACTCGTCGCAGTGGACGTTGCGTAAGTGACATAGTAAGTTACAGGACCTTCACCCACATTATGAGAAAATCCCAAGTAAATTTTGTCAGTAGCCAGGTTCGTTTCAGATGTCCCCGCATCAGTTTCCACTTTTTCAACGTCAGTTGTCGCTTTATAGTTTATACCAGCTGCCATGCCACTTCCAAACTCGTACCCAGCATAAACTCCCAATGAAACTGGAGCCTTTTTGGTGACTTTCTTGGATGCTTTGACTTCAGCAACAGGAACTACGACTTCTTCCTCTTTAAAGCCATCGCCATCAGCAACGACCCTGTTTACTTTTTTAGTGGTTGCCTTAGCAGCAGGAGTGTAGGCTGTGACACTATCCTCACCAGAGCCATAGTTGAAACCAGCTTTGACGCCTGCACCTGAATATTGAACATTGAGTCCAAAACCAGACTTCTCGTCTTTGTCTTTGTCATCTTCATCAGTGGACTCACCAGTAATGGTGTCATAGGCAAAATCAGCATGGATCATGCCGTTGTCAAATTTGAAGTAAGGACGGAAGCCTAGATAGTTCAGTTCAGCTGTACCATCATCTTTTTTGGCTTGACTAAAAGTAACGAGTGCTAATTCTGCATGAATGTCTCCTGTGGCAAATGCAATGACAGCACCTTTTCGTTGCCTTGCGTATTGTCCGAAGTAATAATCTGCTCCACCTTTTGCTTCCACAGATTCTCCAACACTAAAACTGCCATCAACACCACTTCCACGGACACCACCATACTTAATGGTCAAGCCTGAATCCATAGAGATTCCTAAGTAAGTGTCATCTAATTTAAATGCTTCTCCTGTGTATCCTTCACCTGAAACGACAGCAGAATAGGTTGTGCTTCCTTTCTGCTCTTCAGCTGAAAATTTGACGGCACCTGAACCTTTATGCACCCATTTGCTAACAGATTTAGATTTAGCATCCTTCTCTGCTGCTTTTGTGCTAGAAGAGAAACTTTTGATATATCCAGTTGCACTTCCTGAAACTTTGACGTCAGCGGCTGAAGCTTGAGACAAGACAGCAGCTGAGAATGTTACTAACATCAAAGATTTGAGTTGTTTGAGAGTCATATTTTTTCTCCTTAAAATCAATGGACCCTGTTAAAAATGACTGCCCCAATGGCAGCCAAACTAGAAAAACCAGCCATTGTATTTGACTGGAAGTTGAAAGTCAAGTCATTTTTGCATTTTATTTTGCAATCTGACTCGTTGGAGTGATTCATAGTTCCCAATCAGATTCATTTGAAAGCCTGAAAGAGACCTGTGAAAGACCCCATAATTCTGAGTATGCCACAAATGCAAATAGGGCAACTCTTGGGATAACAGGGCTTGAACCCTGCCATAGTGTGCCTTGAGCATTTTTTGTGCCAAATCTTTTTTTTCCAACAGAACATCAAGCATCGGGTATTGAAACCGAGTGTGATTAAAACCACCTTGCGAAGGAAGTTGAGAAGAGTGAAATAAAGAAAAATAAAGACTTGGGTCACTCACTCCCCGCCATCGCATGAAAGCAAGGTCAAAATCCCCACGATTCACCCTGCCTAACAAGCTGGTTGCATTCTCATAATGAATGGTCAATGCAACACCCACTTTTTGAAGTTGTTGCTTCAAAGTCTCTGCAAAGTTTTGAGTCTCTTCTGTTGTGTGATAACTCAATTTTAACTTTTTACCTTGAAGAAGCGTTTTAGCAAGATTGGGATTGTAGGGGTATTCCTCCAAATTTGCAACATCAAACATCGTTTTTTCAGGAAAAAGGCTTTTGGCAAGAATCGCTTGGGTGCGTCCGCTGCTTTGTTTCAACTGCTTTCTATCTATCGCATAAGCCAATGCCTGCCTGACTTCCGTTTCTTGTAAAAAAGGACGTTGTGTGTTGACCGCAATGTATTGGTAATCCAGCGCAGGAGATGAAGTGAAACGAAATTGTTCTTTGGAAAGTTCTTGGGCTTCAGTTGGTGAAAGCTGATTGACTGCCAAGCCAACCTCTCCTTTTGTCAGCTTTTGCAACAGCTTCTGCTTCTCTTTAATCACTTGAAAAATGACTTCTTTGAGAAGAGGTGCTTGAAGAGCGTGAACATTTGGAACAAGTCGTAACTCTGTGGCAGTGTGTTCTTGAATGACAAATGCACCCGAGCCAATGGGTTTGTTATCCACCATTTTGTAAACAGGCAGAACCATTTTAAAAAGGAATGTTGGGTCAGGCTGAAACAAATCAATTCTAAGCGTGTGCTGGTCTATCACAGAAACCCCTTGAATACTTTTTCTTAAAAAACGAAAAGGTGAGGTATTGGTCAAAAAGTATTCAATCACCTGCTGAACATCCTTTGCCAGCACTGGTGAACCATCAGAAAATGTTGATTGAGGGTTCAAATTGAAGGTATAGGCTTGCTGACCTGCATCGCTTGTCCATGAAGAGGCAAGCCCTGATGCAATCTGCAAAGTATCATCTTGCGTGATGAGTGTTTGATAAATCAGAGGCTGTGAAATTTGCCTGCCTATTTGTTGATTGACTTTTCTAGGGTCTAAATGGCTTGGCAAGGCTTTTAGTGCAATGACCAGACTTGATGCAAAAGTAGTCTGACAAAGAACAAAAAAGCAAATGAGGAAAGAACGTATGAATGTGGCGGTCAAAACTTGGTCTAAAATGAAACTATATCACTGATGACAAACAGAGGTCTCTTTGAATTTTGAAAAAACTGCACTGATTGCGTGGGACAAATATCGCAGGACAAAATTGTCTTTTTTACTATTTGCGTTTGATGAGATGTGAGAGAAGCACTAGCGTAGGAATACCGACCAAGCAAATGCCAATGAAAAGAAAAATAATCGTCCAAGAAAGAGCCATAAATACTACCAATACAAAAAGTTGAAAAGTTTAAGAACAAGCATGATATGCAAACTCACGAACAATCACAATCTTTATTTTTGGGGTAGGACATTCTTGCCTACTTTTTTTGCAAAGGTAGGCATTTTTGACCCAATGTTTTGAGTTGGAAGCATGAGACATCAAATTCTCTTCTCAGTTTGGGAAAGTATTGTTTTGTTAAAAACTGACTTTGCCGAGTGCGAAAGGCTTGAAAATAGTAAACGTTTGATGTGCCTTGCGTGAGTTGTCGGCATTCGTTTTCATCACGTTTGATAACTTTAGAAACATATAACAAATGATAGCCAAATTGGGTTTGAATGGGTTGGCTAAGCTGTTTTTCGCGAAGGGAAAACGCCGCTTGGTCAAGTGCAGAAATCAGTTGCCCCCTCTGCAAAGCAGAAACCAACCCTGAATCTTGCTGAACTCTGGGGTCTTGAGAAAACTGTCTGGTGAGGGTGTCAATCGTTTGACCTTGTGAAAGTCCCAAAAGTATTTGCGTTCTCACTTGAGACACTTGTTGCTTTGATGTGTTACGAAGTAGAATTTGATAGAGGTCAACTTTTTTTTGAAACTCAGCTTCTTGCAAACAAAGCCTCAGTGCATCAGCAGTAGAAACTTGAACGTTGGCGTTGACTTCCCTTGCAAGGACTTGTTCTTTTAGCAACTCTTGGGCAATGTTTTCTCTCACTTCCTCCGCATCTTCATTTTCGCTTGCTGTTTGCTCTAAAAATGCAGGGTTATTTTCAGCCAGCCTTTGTAACCTTGTCTCAATTTGTTGGTCATTGACTGTCAGATTCAACTTATTAGCACGATTCAAGAGCAGCAATCCTTGCACAAGATTATTGACCACAGTTTGCTCTACTTTCTCTAATTGTCTGCGTTTTTCTTCGGCAGGTAAGTTGCTTCTGGTAATCTGTGATTGAGCCACCTGTTTAGCTTCTTCCACTTCAAGGTGCGTTGTTACTTCATCACCCACAATGATTTGCGTAAAGTCAATTTGATTTGCAAACACAGCTTTTGCCAAAAATACCAGAAACAGAATAGATAGAAATCGGAGGTTCATTGGGTATAATCAAGGTTGAAGTCTATTTGACGGGTTTCCAAAAGCTCTTGGGCTTGCTTTTGAAGTTTTTCTACGGGAATTGTTTTTTTGGTGCTAATGTACTTCAAAATCACACGTTGAAATAAAAAATCGTTGTAAAAATAGTCAACTTCTCTTGGATAACGCACACTGAATTGGACTAGATGGGAAAACTGAATCTTGATCGTTTGGATTTGATGGTCTTGCCAAACCCCATAAATCAGCTGTGCAGGTAACAGGGTTTGTGGGTCAATTAAAACATAATTGCGGTCATTTCCAACTTTGAAAAATGCCCCATCAGTGTCATGTGCAAAAAGAGAGACTTCTCGCCCTTTGATCTGCAAAGTCTCAAAATTTTGGTGAATTTGCGTTGGGTGGACAAGACGCAAATAAGGAGGAAGCATTTGAGGAACGTTGTAAGGCAATGACTGCTTTGAAAACCTGACAGAAAGACCATTGCTTTCATAATAGAAGTCAACCAATTCTTTAGAGACATTAAACGTTTTCATAGCTTTTAATTGGGGCGTCCAATAAACAACTTGTTGATATTTTGTAGAGTCTTCTTCTGTGAAAATTTCTACTTCCAGATCAATCGTTGCTTTGTTCAAATGCTTATACTGCTTCTGAATAAAGAAAACCAAATCTTGCCAAGTTGGCTGATATGCTAGCCCTTGTGTCAGACCAATACAGAAAAGGAGCGTGCCAGTGAGTATCAAATTTTTCATGATTCAAATACAAGTGTTTGAGCTTGTCTAAAGTCAGCCCATGCCGTTTCAATAGCAGGTGGATTGCGCAAGAGATAAGCAGGGTGGAATGAAGGTAACACTTGCCATTGTTGATATGTCCAAAGTTTCCCACGTGCTTTAGTAATGCCTGCCGGTGCCTGTGGCAATAAGGTCTGCAAAGCAATATTCCCAAGGATCATAATCAATTTGGGGTTGACAATTTCAATTTGCTGTTGAAGCAAGCCAAAACAAGCCCTAATCTCGTCAGGTTTGGGATTCCGATTGTTAGGGGGACGATACTTGACAACATTAGTGATATAAACATCGGCACGGTCAATTCCGATGGCGTGCAAAAACTTTCCTAAAAGTTGACCAGATTGACCAACAAAAGGACGCCCTTGAATGTCTTCCTCTGCTCCCGGTCCCTCTCCAATAATCATCAAAGGTGAAGTGGCTAAACCCTCTCCAAATACAAAGTTTTGACAAGTCTGAGCAAGGTTACAAAGAGGCTTATCTTTGACCTCAAGATAGAGTTGCTGGAGCTTTGCTTGTGCCTCTGAAATGTCCTCTTGCACTATTTGTGTTTGGTCTGTGGCATCAGGCATGGAATCCAAAGGCATCGCTTCAAGAGTCAAACGTTTGATGCCCTGATGCCCCAAATGCTTTAAATGCAACCGTGCTTGGACAAGAACTTCATCACGAGTCATGGCTTTGCTTGCATCAAAGAATGTATCGGCTCAAATCTTGACGTTCAATGAATGCAGAAAGTTGCTCTTGAATATATTCGGGGGTGATTTGAATAGATTCACCTTTCTTTTCTGGTGCTTCAAAACTAATTTTTTCCAGCAACTTCTCCATCACCGAATGAAGCCTTCTTGCTCCAATATTTTCTGAAAAATCATTGATTTCGTAAGAGATTCTTGCAATCTCATCAATGGCATCATCTGTAAAATCAAGACTCAATCCTTCTGTATTAAGCAATGCAATATACTGCCTAGTCAACGCATTTTCAGGTTCTTTTAAAATCCTTTGAAAGTCTTCCTGAGAAAGAGCCTCTAAGTCCACACGCACAGGAAAACGTCCCTGCAGTTCTGGGATTAAATCAGAAGGCTTTGACACATGAAACGCACCTGCGGCAATGAAAAGAATATGCTCTGTTTGCACGAAGCCGTAACGTGTTTTGACTGTTGAACCTTCAACGATTGGCAATAAATCTCGCTGCACACCCTCGCGTGAGACATCAGGAGACTTGCCACCACTACTTGAAGCACCCGATGCAATTTTGTCAATCTCATCTAAAAAGACAACACCACTTGACTGCACACGTTCAATGGCAATCTCTGATGCCTTGTCTGTGTCAATCAGCTTTTCTGTCGCCTCTTGTTCCAAGAGCTTACGGGCATCTTTGACGTTGAGCTTTCGTTTTTTTGTGCGTTTGGGGAATAATTCTGAAAGAAAATTGCCGGGGTTAAAATCACTTGACTCGCCTACGTGGATAGGCATGACCTCCACCATAGGGCTTTTTTCTGGCACTTCAATTTCTACTTCTTTGTCCTCAAGGTTTCCTTCTTGGAGTTGCTTCAAAAACTTCACGTAGGTTGGAGAATCTTTTTGTTCGCCAAGATTTGGAAAAAGAGCATCCATGAGTTGTTCCTCAGCATTTTTTTTGGCGTCTTCTTGAACCTTCTCTTTTAACTCCCTACGCACCATCTCAACAGCAACTTGTGTCAAATCTCTGATGATAGACTCAACGTCTCTTCCGACATATCCTACCTCAGTAAATTTAGAGGCTTCTACTTTGATAAAAGGTGCTTGAACCAATCTTGCCATTCTCCTAGCAATTTCAGTTTTTCCAACACCAGTCGGTCCTACCATCAGGATATTTTTGGGCAAGACCTCCCTTCTAATTTCAGGTGCAAGTTGCAGTCTTCTCTGACGATTTCTTAGTGTGAGAGCCACCGCTTTTTTGGCTTCATATTGTCCGATGATGTATTTATCAAGTTCGGCAACAATTTGTTTAGGAGGCGCACCTAATGGGTCTTGTTGTAGTTGTGATAGAGTCATATTGATTTGTCTTTAGTTTGATTTGGAAGTTCTTCAAAATGGACAGAGGAATTGGTGTAAAGGCAGATTTCAGAGGCAATAGCAAGGGAACGTTCTGCAATTTCTCTTGCTGTTAGGTCAAAGTCAATCAACGCACGTGCAGCAGAAAGGGCATAGGGGCCTCCTGAACCAATGGCGATGATTCCATCATCAGGCTCAATGACATCGCCATTTCCTGAAACAATCAATGAAGACTGCTGGTCAGCCGCTGCCAGTAGTGCGTCAAGATTGCGAAGTGCTTTGCTGGTGCGCCACTCTTTCGCCAGCTCTACAGCTGCACGCACTAGGCGACCGTTATATTGCGCCAGTTTTTCATCAAATTTTTCAAATAAAGCAAAGGCATCAGCCGTTGAACCAGCAAAACCTGCAATAGCACTGCCGTCCCCCATCTTTCTAATTTTCCTCGCCCCCGTTTTCATAATGGTATTTCCTAGTGTGACTTGCCCGTCTCCTGCTAATACCACAGAATCTTTTTTGCGAATACAAACAATCGTTGTCATAACTTAATAAGTGTGTTTAAATTTTTGAAGAAAATAGGACATTATACCTCAAGTGCTTTGAATGCAAAATCAAAGTTGTTAAGGTTGAGTGATTTCTAGCAAAGCAAACCACTGAGCTATTTGGGTTTTGTCAGGGAGGGTCAAGACTTGAAAAGTGATTTCTTTTGACTTTGAATCGCTGTCAAATCTGGTCTCATAACGCAAGACGAACTGTTGACCAGAGAAAGATGTTTTGGCTTCTTCTGTGCTATCTCCGTTTTGGTATGCGTCATAGCCCTTTGCAACAACTTGACTTGTCCACAGATCCATGGACTGAACCACCCACTCTGTGCTTTTTCTTGATTGATGCCTCACCATCGTTTGTTGGACAACTTGACTCCACAACCCCATAAAAAACAACAACAATGTCATCGCAACAAGCATCTCTAATAAGGTCCATGCCTGCTTCATTGCTTTACGGGGATTTGAGAGCTGTGTTTTCAGAACGCACTCCTCCTATGGAATTGACCACAATTCGTGCAGAGTAGGTAGCAGACTGGATGGTAATAGAACCTGCACGGCTGAATCCATAAGGTGTAAAAGTCAAAACACCTGTCATCTGAAGCTCAATACCTTCTGCCACTTGATCAAACAATATTTTGTTTGCAGAGCTGGGAGAGTCACTAATCCAGATGGATTGCCCAGCAACCTCCAATTTTTGATTTTGACGCCTTGTGACCGCCAAAATTTGAGTGTGCTGTATCGCATCTTTGACAACACGACTCGCTTCCTGCAAACTTTGCTTTTCCCAAAAAAGTCCCCAATCTACAACCAAGAGAGAAGTCAAAATGCCAATCATTGCCAAAACGACAAGATTTTCCAAAAGGGTGAACCCTTTGCTTTCAGTGGTAAAGTCAGAAAGCAATTTGAAAACCGAACGCAATCAATGTTCCTGAAAGGTCTTGTGTGTCTTCAACCCCTATGAGTTCAATATCATCTGTCTTGAGAAGTTTATGGTCTTTTGCTTGAATTTGGTGGTAGCTAGCATGCAACTCTATTGTGTTCCAAAAAGGAATCCCCAACTGGACAAACCAAGCTATAATCTGCCCAGAAGTATTGGCTTTTTGTAAAACAGAATTATTTTGCACCACTTCAGTTCGTGTCAGCATGCTCCCTCCTCCCAAACCAAAACCCAAAGAAAGCAATGGAACAGGGACATGATAGAACAGTTCAATCAAAGAAGCTGTTGCATCAACCTGTAGATTGTGACCTTCTGCTTGGGAGGATTCAAATTTTTTTTCAAATGAGAAAAAACCCATATTAAGATTGGGAAGAAATGGAGTCGTATGAGTGATTTGGACAAAGACACCTTGAGGCTGGGAGTCTGAATTAGAGTAAGAAAGAGGGACGTCCGCACCAACGCCTATGAATTGAGCATGAGCAAAATGAGACAAACCCAAGATGCTGATGAAATTAATAAGAAAAGTAGATGACAAATGTTTCATAAATCCTCGCTATCATTAAGGTAGGATTGTAAAGTCTTTGTAGGCATTTGACAAGAATTTATAAATTTTTTCTAAAATATTGTCATTTGGGTATTGCCTATCTTAAATCAGCGTGTTAGAATGGTCGCTTTTTTCAAAATTACAGATGGAATTATGCCTACTCTGAATCAGCTTGTGCGTCGCGGTCGTAAGAAGAAGACAACCAAAAGTGACACTCCTGCACTGCAAGGATGCCCTCAAAAAAGAGGAGTTTGCGTCCGTGTTTATACCTCTAACCCCAAAAAGCCCAATTCAGCCATGCGAAAAGTTGCTCGTGTCAGGTTGAGTAATGGAATTGAGGTGACAAGCTACATACCTGGCATTGGTCATAATTTACAAGAACACTCTATCGTTTTGGTCAGAGGTGGAAGGGTCAAGGATTTACCCGGTGTAAGGTATCACATTGTTAGAGGAGCCTTGGATACAACAGGAACTAAAGACCGCAAACAAGCAAGGTCAAAATACGGAGCAAAGAGGGGCTAAATTATGGCAAGAAAACGCACAGCTGAACAAAGACCAGTTCTTCCTGACCCCAAATACGGAGAAGTTTTAGTCAGTCGTTTCGTCAATGGTTTAATTCGTGATGGTAAAAAATCTGTTGCTGAGAAAATCCTTTATGGAGCTTTTCATTTGATTGAAGAAAAAGAAAAAAGCGAAAGCCCAGTAGAAATCTTTAAACAAGCAGTTGAAAACGTAAAACCTTCTTTAGAGGTAAAATCTCGGAGGGTTGGAGGATCAACTTATCAAGTACCGATGGAGTTAAGACCTGTGAGAAAACAGTCTCTTGCTATTCGGTGGATTATTCAATCAGCATCTAAAAGGTCTGGTCGCTCCATGAAAGAAAAACTTGCAGGAGAAATTCTTGACGCCTATTTCAACAGAGGTTCTTCTATTAAAAAGAAGGAAGACACTCATAAAATGGCAGAAGCCAACAAGGCTTTTGCTCATTACAGATGGTGATGACTAGGTCACATTTGCAGCTGACCCGTAACATTGGCATCATGGCTCACATTGATGCTGGTAAAACGACAACAACTGAAAGAATCCTTTATTACTCTGGTAAAATCAGGAATATAGGTGAGGTTGATGATGGCTGCGCAACAATGGATTGGATGGCACAGGAGCAAGATAGAGGGATTACTATCACTTCTGCTGCGACATTGTGTCAATGGAAAGTAGATCAATCCGATTATTCTCTTAACATCATAGACACTCCGGGTCATGTTGATTTTACCTTTGAGGTTGAGAGAAGTTTGAGAATACTTGATGGTGCGATTGTTGTCATTTGTGCTGTTGCTGGTGTGCAAGCCCAGACAGAGATGGTTTGGAAGCAGGCTAATCGCTACCAAATTCCTAGAATCATTTTTGTTAATAAAATGGACAGGGTTGGCTCTGATTTTCAAAAAGCTGTAGAATCTGTTGAATCTAAATTACGAGTTAAAACGATCCCAATACAACTGCCTTTATTTGCTGATGATACTTTTCAAGGTGTGGTTGATCTGATTGAAATGAAAGCTAACTATTACAGGGGGGAACAGTCAGATTCTTTGCTGATGGAAGACATTCCTCAAACTTCTTTAGAAGAAGCAGAGCATGCTAGGGAAACAATGCTAGAATCTCTGGCAGAGCTAGATGACAGTTTGTTTGAAAAGTTTGTAGGTGGGTTGAATCCCAAGTCTAATGAAATCAAATGTGCTTTACGAAAATCGGTTCTTGCGAATCAGGTCGTGCCTGTTTTATGTGGTGCCGCCTATAAAAATAAGGGGATTCACAATTTATTAAACGCTGTTGTAGATTACTTGCCTTCTCCCTTAGATGTTCCCCCTGTGACAGGAGTGCATCAGCATCAAAACAAAAAAGTTGAATGCAAGCCTTCAGACAGCCACCTCTGCGTTCTAGCATTTAAACTGGCGCACGATTCTTTTGCAGGACAGTTGACCTTTGTGAGAGTGTATTCTGGAACTTTGAAAACCAACCAGAATGTTTTCAATTCCTCTAAGAGAAAGACAGAAAGAGTGAGTCATATTTTCCGAATGCACTCAAATAAGAGGGAAGAAGTCAAGGAGCTGCATACGGGGGAGATTGGTGCAATCATCGGGCTAAATTCTGTGTCCACAGGCGACACACTTTGCGAAAAAAAATTCCCGATTGTGTTAGATTCTATTGATTTTCCAAAACCTGTGGTTGATGTTGCCATTGAAGCAAAAACAAAATCAGACGAGGAAAAGCTGGAGAACTCTTTGGAGTGGTTAACCAAAGAAGATTCATCATTCAGAGTCAAAAAAGACAAAGAAACAGGGCAGTGTATCATCTCAGGTATGGGTGAGCTGCATTTAGAGATTATTGTAGATCGTTTATTGAAAGAATTTGGCTTGCAATGTAAAACGGGGAACCCGCGAGTCTCCTATAGGGAAACGATTCAAAAGGAAGTTGTGGCAGATTACGAATTTGACAGAGTCATAGCTGGTAAGAAGCAAAGTGCTTATCTCAAAATGAGAGTCACTAAAAATCAAGATGAAGCAACAAGTTTTGAAATCGTTCCACCAAAACTGAATATACCTCAAGAATACATTGATGCAATTCAAGATACTGTTGTGCAGACTCTGCAGAGCAGCCCAAAGTTTGGCTACCCTTTAGTCAACGTAAAGTTTCTTTTAGAAGAGGTGGAGTTCAACAAAGATTCTTCTGTGGAGGCATTCCATGCAGCTTCTAATTTGGTATTGAGAAATGCTCTTTTAGAAGCAGGTTCTGAGTTGTTAGAACCTGTCATGGATGTTCAAGTCACAACTCCCATAAACTATGCAGGAGAAATCATCAATGACTTGAATATGAGAAAAGGAAAAATTTACACTTTAGAAGTAGAAGACAACAATCAGCATATTTTTGCTCATACCCCTTTGCGTGAAATGTTTGGATACTCAACCCAAATCAGATCACTCACACAAGGTCATGCAAATTATACAATGAACTTTAGTCATTACCAGACTGTAACAGAGCAATTGATCAACTAAACCAAACTTCGTCTTTAACATATTTTGGTAGAAACTCAATTTTTTACTGACTCAATTTTTATATTATTTAGAGGAGAATCTTATGGCAAAAGAAGTATTTAATCGGTCTAAGCCACATGTCAATATTGGTACAATCGGGCACGTAGACCATGGAAAAACGACGTTAACCGCAGCGATTACGAAAGTTTTAGCGATGCAGGGGACAGCAGAAGCTCAAGATTATAGCCAAATTGATGCCGCTCCTGAGGAAAGAGAACGTGGAATTACCATTGCCACAGCTCACATTGAATACGAGACAGAAAGTCGCCATTATGCTCACGTGGACTGTCCAGGTCACGCAGATTATGTCAAAAACATGATCACTGGTGCAGCTCAAATGGATGGAGGGATTTTGGTTGTCTCTGCAGCAGATGGTCCTATGCCCCAAACCAGAGAACATATTTTGTTGGCACGTCAGGTCAATGTGCCTCATTTAGTTGTGTTCTTGAACAAAGCTGATCAGGTTGACGACCCAGAGCTTTTAGAATTGGTTGAATTGGAGGTTCGCGATCTGTTGAGTAGCTATGACTTCCCGGGTGATGATATTGCGATTGTTACAGGCTCAGCTTTGGGAGTCATGGAGTCCAGCTCCACTGATCCAAGCTCAGAAGAATACAAATGTATCATAGAGTTGATGAAAGCTGTTGACACAAACATTCCAGAACCTAAGAGAGATTTAGATAAGGATTTCCTCATGTCTGTTGAAGATGTCTTTACTATTTCAGGTAGGGGAACAGTTGCAACAGGTCGGATTGAAAGAGGAATCATTAAAACAGGTGAGGAAGTTGAAGTTTGCGGAATCCGTGACACACAAAAAACAACCATCACAGGTGTAGAAATGTTCCGTAAAACTTTGGACGAAGGTCGTGCAGGCGATAATGTGGGTTTGCTTGTGAGAGGTCTAAAGCGAGATGAGATAGAAAGAGGTCAAGTTTTATGTAAACCAGGATCCATTACTCCTCACACGAAGTTTAAGGCTCAAGTCTATGTTTTGACTAAAGATGAAGGCGGAAGGCATACCCCATTTTTTAATAACTATCGTCCTCAATTCTATTTTAGAACTACCGATGTTACAGGAGTGACAACTCTGGCAGAAGGAACAGAAATGATTATGCCGGGAGATAATACAGAATTATCTATTGATCTAATCACTCCAATTGCAATGGAAAAAGAATTGAGATTCGCCATTCGTGAAGGAGGAAGAACGATAGGATCAGGGGTCGTGACTGAGATTATTGAGTAAGAGTTATGAGTCAAAATAAAATCAAGGTTCGTCTTAAAGCCTATGATGATAAGCTCCTTGATCAAACAGTCCAAGAGATTGTCAACACAGTCAAAAGGACAGGGGCTAAGATCGTAGGACCTGTTCCTTTGCCGACCCGCATCAACAAATATACGGTCTTACGTTCTCCGCACGTAGATAAAAAATCGCGTGAACAATTTGAGATTCGTACTCACAAGAGATTGATTTACATATTGGAAACGACTCCGTCAACTGTAGATGCGATGATGCGTCTGGATATTTCAGGCGGAGTTGATATTGCAATCAAACAAGATTAGTAAAAGTCATCATGGCAACATTATCAGTGGTCAACTGGAAAAAAGAATCTGTGGGAGAAGTCAGCTTTAGTGACTCAATTGTTGAAACTCCTTATTACCCCCATTTGATTAAAGAAGCTGTCGTTTGTTATTTAGCAAGTCAGCGTCAAGGCACTGCATCTACCAAAACTCGTTCGCAGGTTTCTGCAAGTAATAGAAAGCCTTGGAAACAAAAAGGCAATGGTCGTGCCAGAGCAGGTAGAACGTCTTCTCCCATTTGGCGGAAGGGGGGGGTTGTTTTTGGTCCTAAACCCAGAGACTTTGCAAAATCCATCAATAAGAAAGTCTTGAAGAAAGCCTTGTCTTCAGCATTGGCAACAAAGATTAGGAGTCAAGACCTTGTCGTGGTGGAACGTGCGGAGTTAGAAACTCATAAAACAAAAGAGTTTTGCAAAACATTAAAAAATCTGAATTGCGAAAAAACCTTGATTGTGACCCTCTTGCATACTCAGAAACTCATGTTAGCTTCCAGAAATATTCAGAATGTTGAGGTGATTCATCACCATTCACTCAATGTTTACAAAATGTTGAAGTATTCAACCATTATTCTTGAAAAAGGAGTGATTCCAGAATTAGAGTCAAGGTTAAAAATATGACAAACTATAATCTAATTAGAAAACCTCGTTTTACTGAAAAGACAACTTTGCAAAGTGAAGAATACAATCAAGTTGTCTTTGAAGTCGCAAAAACTGCAGATAAAAAACAAATCAAAGCAACAATGGAGAAGGCATTCGGTGTGACCGTGTTGCAGGTGAGAACTGCAAAAATCCAAAGTAAGAAGAAGAGGAGAGGTCGCTTTATTGGTCATACTTCAGAACGCAAGAAAGCCATTATTAAGCTATCAGAAGATAGCAACATTGAATATTTTGAAAGCTCCAGATTTTAGAAAACATGGCGATTAGAAACTATAAACCAACATCTGCAGGCAGGCGTGGAATGAGCGGTGCAACGTTTCAAGAACTCACTGCCTCTTCTCCTGAAAAGTCTTTACTTAAACCTTTAAAAAGAATTAGTGGAAGAAACTCTGACGGAAGAATCACTATTCGTCATCGTGGAGGAGGTCATAAAAGGCGCTATCGTCAGATTGATTTTAAAAGGAATAAATTTAATGTTCCTGCAAAGGTGTCAACCATAGAATATGATCCGAACCGTAATGCTCATATTGCTTTGCTCTCATATTTAGACGGCGAGAAGCGATACATTGTCGCACCAGAAGGACTTCAGGTTGGAATGACACTTGTGTCAAGTGAGTCTGCTGAAATTAGCGTAGGAAACACGTTACCCCTCTCCAAAATACCCATTGGAACAGTTGTGCATTGTGTTGAACTATTCCCCCAAAAAGGAGCTCAGTTAGCTAGAAGTGCAGGTAGTTCCGTGCAGTTGATGGCAAGAAATGAAAAATATGCGCAGATTAAACTCAAATCAGGAGAAATTAGAAAGGTACTAGTAAATTGCTTAGCAACTATCGGTTTGGTTGGAAATTCAGAATATTCAAATATCAAATGGGGCAAAGCTGGCAGGAAACGTTGGAAAGGGTTTCGCCCAACAGTAAGAGGTGTTGTAATGAATCCTGTGGACCATCCTCATGGTGGTGGTGAAGGGCGCACTTCTGGTGGCAGACACCCCGTGACTCCTTGGGGTGTCCCTACCAAAGGATACAAAACACGCAAGGTTAAAAGAACCTCTAAATATATCATTCGCTCAAGACATAAGAAATAAATTATATGCCACGTTCTCTCAAAAAAGGACCATTCGTTGACAAGCATCTGCTTAAAAAGGTAGAACTAGCTCAAAAAAACCAAGACCGTCGTGCAATCAAAACATGGTCTAGGCGGTCAATCATACTGCCAGAATTTATTGGACTGAATATTGCTGTCCATAACGGAAACAAATTTATCCCAGTTTTTATTACAGAAGAGATGGTGGGATACAAACTTGGAGAATTTTCTCCAACCAGAACTTACCGAGGGCATGTAACCAAAAATGATAAACGTTCTAAGTAAAAAATATGGAAGCCAAAGCAGTTGCGAAAAATATTAGAATATCGCCTCAAAAAGTGCGAATCGTTTTGAACGTCATTCGTGGAAAGCAAGTCAATGATGCCTTTGCCTATTTGGATATTATCCCTAAATCAGCATCGCCTATCATCAAAAAATTACTCAAATCGGCAGTCTCTAACTATGATCAAAAATATGAAACTGCTGATGTTGATGGATTATTTGTCAAGACAGCGTATGCAGATAAAGGCATGCTTTTCAAAAGATTTAGACCTCGTGCAATGGGACGAGGCGCACGCATTAATAAACAATGTTCACATATCACAGTAGTTGTAGGAAAATGAATTTAAAAATTTTGAGGAATTGTGGGACAAAAAGTTAATCCAATCAGTTTAAGGTTAGGAATCACTCATACTTGGAACTCCAAGTGGTACAGTGAAAAGGGTTACGCAAAGCAACTTCAAGAAGACCTAGAAATTCAGAAGTTTCTTAAAAAAGAGTTAAAGAATGCTTCTGTTTCAAAAATTGAAATTGAAAGAAACTCAAGAAAAGCAAAAATTGACATTCATACGGCTCGTCCGGGAATTATCATTGGACGCAAAGGTGATGAAATTGAAAAACTGCGAAAGACACTCACAAAATTTTCTCAACAAGAGATTGTCATAAACATCAAAGAAGTGAAAAGACCAGAAATTGATGCCCAATTAATGGCAGAAAATATTGCCTCTCAACTTGAAAGAAGAGTCGCATATCGTAGAGCTATCAAAAGAAGCATTGCCTCTGCTATGAAAATTGGAATTGCAGGTTGCAAAATTAGAGTTTCTGGAAGGCTCAATGGTGCAGAGATGGCTCGTAAAGAATGGATTAGAGAAGGTTGCGTCAGATTGCACACTCTCAAAGCCAAAATAGATTATGGTTTCACAGAAGCATTAACAAATTATGGTCTCATTGGTGTGAAAGTTTGGGTCTATTGTGGAGAAAATTTTGAACAGCAGCGAACTAAACCTCGTAAACGTAAGGAGAGATAGTTATGTTAATGCCTAAAAAAACCAAATTCCGCAAAAAAATGAAGGGAAGGCTTGGAGGAAACTCAAATACAGGTAACCATATATCATTCGGTCAAATAGGTTTACAAGCAGTTGGTAGAGGGTACATCAATTCAAGACAAATTGAATCGGGAAGACGAACTATCACAAGAAAGCTAAAAAGAGGCGGAAAAATTTGGATTAGAATTTTTCCTGACAAACCAATCACGAAAAGACCTGCTGAAACTCGTATGGGCAAAGGCAAAGGTTCTGTTGATTCATGGGTGGCTGTCATCAAACCGGGCAGAGTAGTTTATGAAATTGATGGCGTCTCTATGAAAGATGCAGAACAAGCTCTCCTTCAAGCTTCTTTCAAATTGCCTGTTCCAACACAAATCTTAAAAAGAGAAATAGTCAGATGAAGTTATCAGATTTAAGAGGTTTATCTCAAAAAGAATTGAAAGCAAAACTTGGAGAACTTCAAGAAGAACAGTTGAGAATGCGTTGTAACTTGACAACAGGTCAGCTTTTAAATCATCAGGAAATCAAAAAAGGCAGGCGAAATATTGCTCGCATTCAAACAATTATGAATGAACAACTTTTGAAAAGTAAAAATCAGTGAATAGAAGAAGTAAAAAAATCAAGCAAGGTTCTGTCGTCAGTGATAAGGCTAACAAATCTATCTTGGTTTTAGTAGAAAGAGTTATCAAACATCCTTTGTATAAGAGGACTGTGAAACGTTCTAAAAAGTATATGGCACATGATGAATTAAATAGTTGTCAAATTGGCGATGTTGTAAGAATCATTGAATGTCGTCCAATCAGTCGTAGGAAACGTTGGCGACTATTTGAAGTTGTGCAATCTAAAACTCCACAAAATATTTCCTAAAGAGGCACTATGATTCAAATGCAAAGCATGCTAGATGTTGCGGATAATTCGGGTGCAAAACGTATTATGTGTATCAAGGTTTTGGGAGGTTCAAAAAGACGTTACGCTGGAGTAGGAGACATTATTGTTGCCTCAGTCAAATCGGCATTACCACATGGCAGAATTAAATCTGGTGACGTGATTAAAGCTGTCATTGTAAGAACTAAAAAGGAAGTCAGACGAGAAGACGGGTCTTATATTAGGTTTGACAGAAACGCAGCTGTCATCGTTGACAACAAAAATGAACCGATTGGATCCCGTGTTTTTGGTCCTGTTGCACGTGAGTTACAAATCCGTAAAATTCTTTCTCTAGCCCCAGAAGTCTTATGAAAAAAAACACTATATTGAAAAAAGCAAAAATCAAGGTTGGAGACCAAGTCCAAGTCATTGCAGGCAAAGATAAAGGAAATGTTGGGAAGGTGTTGAGAATTTATAAAAGACAAAACCGAATTTTAGTGTCTGGTGTCAACTTGACAATGAGGCATCTTAAACCCACTCAGCAAAACGAATCAGGCAAAAGGCAAGAATACGAAAGCCCCATCCATTATTCCAATGTCCTTGTGTACTCCAGTGCTGACAAAAAAGGGGTCCGAATTAAAATGAAGCAAGAAGGACAAGAAAAAAAACGTTTGTCCGCAAAATCTTCTAATCCTATTTGATTAAAAAAACGTTGTGTTAAAATCACTTGAACTCTACAAAAACGAAGTCCGACCATCTTTACAGAAGGAATTTGGTTATAAGAATTTACATCAAATTCCCAAAATTGAAAAAGTCGTGTTAAACATGGGACTAGGAGAAGCTGTCCAAAATCCTAAGGTGTTGGAATTGGCAATAGACCAGTTGTCTTTGATTGCAAGTCAGAAAGCAGTCAAATCAAAAGCACGAAAATCCATTGCTGCATTTAAACTGCGTGAAGGAATGCCAATAGGTTGTTATGTTTCGCTGCGGTCTCAAAGAATGTGGGATTTTATTGACAGATTTCTCACTGTTTCTTTGCCAAGAATGAGAGACTTCAGAGGATTATCTCCTAATTCATTTGATGGGAGAGGTAATTATAATTTGGGAATCAAAGAACAACTCATTTTTCCAGAAATAGATTTTGATTCTATTGACAAAATCAGAGGGCTGAATATATCTATCATCACGAGTTCTAATTCTGACCAAGAAGCACGTAGTTTATTAAAAGGAATTGGATTTCCATTTAGAAAGTAGGAAACATATGGCAAAAAAAACATTACGAGAAAAAGCGAAGCGAAAACCAAAGTTTAAGGTCAGAGGCTACAATCGTTGTCATTTCTGTGGACGTCCCAAGGCGTATTTGAGAAAATTTGGAATGTGTCGGATTTGCTTTCGTATCAAGGCAGGTTTCGGTTTAATCCCCGGCGTTACAAAGTCCAGTTGGTAATTTTTTAGGAAAATCATATGTCATTATCTGATCCCATTGCTGATTATTTAACTCGTATTAGAAATGCTGTTGCTAGAAAGCATAAATATGTCAACATTCCTTACTCTGTTATTAAAACAAACGTGAGTGAAGTTTTACACCAAGAAGGTTTTATTGAAAGTTGGAAAGTAGAGGGTCAATTGATAGCAGAAAAGCAAATTGTCATCGGACTCAAGTATGACAAATTTCAAGGGTCTGTCATTAGGGGATTAAAACGAATCAGTAAACCCGGACGAAGGTCTTATTCAAAAGTTGGTCAAATGAAAAAAGTGTTGGGAGGTCAAGGAATTTCAGTAGTCAGCACTTCCAAAGGTGTGATTTCTGACACTGATTGTCGGAGGCTTCACACAGGGGGTGAGGTTTTATTTCATGTATGGTAATTTATATTAAAATGTCATGTCAAGAATTGGTAAACGTCCAGTATTGTTAACAAGTCAAACAAAAACTTCGTATGTTAACAACATACTAGAAGTTTCAGGTCCTAAAGGAACTTTAAACTTTGAGATTCCACAATCCATCTCGCTAAAAATTACAGATTCTGAGATTTGCGTAGATGCGGATTACAAAAATGACAAAAAGGCTCGTACAGTTATGGGCACCGTGCAAGCAACTATCAAAAATATGACGCAGGGGGTGAATCAAGGTTTTACAAAAACTTTAAATTTGGTTGGGGTAGGGTACAGAGCCTCGGTCAAGGGTCAGGAGTTATCTTTAAACCTGGGATATTCTCACCCCGTTCATTTTGAGCTTCCCAAAGACATTAAGGCTACTATCAACAGAGACACTCAAATTGTCTTAGAAAGTTGCGATAAAAGATTATTAGGTCAGACCATTGCAGACATTCAAGCCCACCGTCCCCCAGAACCTTACAAAGGTAAAGGAATTTTAATTGATGGACAAATGATTCGTCGTAAATCAGGTAAATCAGGCAAAAAATAGTAAACATCTATGACAGCATCAACTCATTTAGCTAGAAAAAAAAGGCATAAAAAGATACGAGGAAAAATCAAAGGGACGCAGCAAAGACCTCGTTTGTTTGTGTTTCGTTCAGCCAGACACATCTACGCACAAGCCATTAATGATGAGACAGGACATGTGATTGCTTCAGCTTCAACGCTTAACAAAGAAATAACTGAGCAGATTACAGGATATGCTGGTAATGTAGAGTCATCAAAAATAGTCGGACAATCTATTGCAAAAAAACTATTAGATGAATCTATTTCCTCTGTTGTTTTTGACCGTGGAGGTTTTCTTTACCACGGTCGCGTCAAGGCATTAGCTGATTCTGCAAGAGAAGCAGGTTTAAATTTTTAAGGAGATAATTTTGGCAGAAAAGAAAGACAAGAATGATTTGATTGAAAAAATCATCAAAATCAATAGAGTTGCAAAAGTCGTCAAAGGTGGACGAAGGTTTAGTTTTAATGCTTTGGTTGTCGTAGGAGATGGCAGAGGAAATGTTGGTCACGCTCTTGGCAAAGCTGGAGAAGTGACGGAGGCAATCAGAAAAGCAACCAACAATGCTTCTAAAAATATGAAAAAGGTTGTCATGTCAGGCAGTACTATTCCTCACGAAGTGATTGGGCATTTTGGAGCAGGAGAAGTTCTGATGAAACCTGCAAATAAGGGACATGGCGTGATTGCAGCATCGTCAATTAGTGCTGTCTTGGAAGCCGTAGGAATCCATGATATTAGTGTGAAGAGTTTGGGTTCAAGAAATCCGCACAATCTTGTCCGTGCTACGTTTGATGCTCTAATGTCATTAAGATCGTTTGAAGAAATTGCAGAAAGACGCAATAAAAGTGTTGAACAATTAAAGGCATGATATTATGAGCGAAATCAAATTAACGTTAGTCAAAAGCCCCATCGGGAAGCCAAAGTCACAGAGAGAAACTTTAAAATGCTTGAGACTTCGCAAAATACGTCAAGAATCCATTTTTACTGCAAGACCATCAGTTTTAGGAATGATTAGAAAAGTCAATCATCTCATTCAAGTAGAACAACTTAATAAATAATCAATGTATCTTCATCAATTAGAAAAACCAAAAGACTCAACTAAAAAGCGAAAACGTGTTGGACGTGGTCCTGGTAGTGGTTGGGGCAAAACATGTGGACGTGGTCAAAAAGGTCAAAAATCACGTTCTGGGGGAAGTATTAGAAGAGGCTTTGAGGGAGGTCAAATGCCACTCTATCGTAGGCTACCTAAATTTGGTTTTACTAGTCCTTTTCGCAAAGTCTATCAAATTGTCAATCTGGAATCTTTAAATCAGATAGATAGCGGAGATCTCATGGACAAAGAAGCTCTATTACGAAATGGATTGATTAAATCAACTAAAAAACCTGTGAAACTTTTAGGCAACGGAGATGTCAAACGTTCCTTCAAAATTGAAGTAGATAAAGCAAGTCACTCGGCAATTGAAAAAATTAAACAATCAGGCGGAGAAGTCATTCTTTTAAGCTAATATGTGGTCAATTATCCAAAATATTTTTAGAATTGAAGAATTACGACAAAGGATCATCTTCACGCTCTTAATGCTGGTTGTCTTTCGCATTGGGGCTCATATTCCTGTCCCAGGTATTGATGGTCAAGCATTATCCAGTTTTTTTGCGGCACAAGCGGGTTCTATACTTGGGTTCTTTGATATGTTCACAGGTGGAGCATTGGGACGCTTAACAATTTTTGCTCTTGGTGTGATGCCTTACATCAGTGCCTCCATCATTATCCAGCTACTTACAGTTGTTTTTCCTACATTGGAACGTCTTTCTAAAGAAGGAGAAACAGGTCGTAGAAAAATTACTCTTTACACACGTTACGGAACAATCGTCTTGAGCATCGCCCAATCTTTTGGGATTTCTACAGGACTTCAAAGCATGGCAGCTCCTGATGGATCACCTGTTGTCATTTCTGCAATGGAGCCATGGGCATTCCAAGTCATTACCATTATTACATTGACAGCAGGGACATCGTTTTTGATGTGGGTTGGTGAGCAAATCAATGAAAGAGGGATAGGCAATGGGATTTCTTTGTTAATCTTCGCAGGGATTATTGTAGATATACCACAGGCGATGATCAATTCTGCAAGTCTTGTCCAAGCTGGGCAACTTCCTATCCTGCTGTTAGCTGTTACAATTTTAATCACACTTGCTATTTTGTTTGGCGTCATTTTTGTTGAAACAGCATATCGTAAAATTCCAGTTCAGTATGCAAAGCGGTTGCAAGGTAACAAGATGTACGGTGGGCAAAATTCTCATTTGCCACTAAAAATTAATTCTGCTGGTGTGATTCCTCCAATTTTTGCTTCTTCTATCTTAGCTTTTCCTGCAACCATCACAACATTCTTGACTGTTCCGTGGATGCAATCTATTGGGAATCAGCTCGTACCAGGACAATTATTGTATTCTGTTCTGTTTTCTATCATGATTTTCTTCTTCTGTTTTTTCTACACTGCAATTCAGTATAATCCTTTGAAAATCTCAGAAGAGATGAAACGTCATGGTGGATTCATACCGGGTATTCCCCCCGGTAAAAAAACAGCAGGATACATCAATGTTGTTTTAACAAGTCTGACATTTGTTGGTGCTTTATATTTGGTGGCAGTCTGTGTTTTTCCCTCTGTTACTTTTGTCAATATGGGCATGCCTTTTCTCTTTGGAGGCACAGCTCTTTTGATTGTTGTTGGTGTGGGATTAGACACAATCAACCAAGTAGAAACATTTTTGTTGAACCATAATTACGATGGTTTTTTAAGCAAAGCTCGTCGTAGAAACGTCTCTAAGAGACGATTAAAATTTTAATTCAAAGGAAAATTTAACTATGAAAGTTCGTTCTTCTGTTAAAAAAATATGTGATAAATGTCAGATTATTAGACGTCATGGCATTATTCGCGTGATTTGTGAAATTCCAAAACATAAACAAAGGCAAGGTTAATTGAAGGAGTTGCTTAGTGGCTAGAATTGCGGGAGTAGATTTACCCAAAAACAAACGTGTTGAAATTGCATTGACCTACATTTATGGAATAGGCAAAGCAACTTCAAGATCAATTTTGTCCAAAATTGAATTGGATTTGAACAAACGAGTCAAAGATTTGAGTAACCAAGAAGTCAATTCTATTCGTGAGATCATTGAAAGTGACCTTCAAGTTGAAGGTAATCTGAGACGTGAAGTGAATTTGAGTATTAAGCGGTTGATGGATTTGGGAAATTACAGAGGTCTGAGACATCGTAGAGGGTTGCCAGCTCGGGGACAAAGAACTAAGACAAATGCTAGAACTCGTAAAGGGTCTAGGGGACGAAAGAAAAAGCGATAACTAATATGGAATCATGGTGAAAAAAACAGCAAAGAAAAAAGAGAAAAAGCAGATTGATTCAGCCGTTGTTCATGTTCAATCTTCTTTCAATAATACAATCGTGAGCGTTTCTGATGAGTCTGGGAATGTCATTGCTTGGTCTAGTGCAGGCTTGCATGGATTCAAGGGTGCTAGACGTAGCACTCCGTTTGCCGCTAAGGTGACAGCAGAACATGCTATTCAAAAAGCTCTTGAGTTTGGAGTCAAAGAAGTTGCCATCCATATCAAAGGCCCAGGAGCAGGAAGAGAGTCAGCTTTACGTGCTGTAGCAGCTGAAGAGCTAAAGGTAACTAGAATTTCTGATGTTACACCTGTTCCTCATAATGGGTGTAGACCCCCTAAACAACGAAGAGTGTAATCAAATATGTTTTCTAAAAATTGGACAGAAATTGTTAAACCAAAAGGGTTGCAGATTGATAAAGATTCAGAATCTGGCGATTACATTAGATTTGTAGCAGAGCCACTAGAGAAAGGTTATGGCGTCACGATAGGGCATGCACTCAGACGCATCTTGCTTTCTTCTATTCGCGGTAGTGCTGTTTATGCGATCAACATTGAAAATATTGCACATGAATTTACAGGCATACCCGGCATCGTTGAAGATGTCACTGATATTATCCTCAATCTGAGTGAGCTGCAAATCAAACAATTTGAAGATAATGCAGTAGAATTAGAATTAATTGGAGAGGGACCAACAGTTTTGACTGCAAAAGATATTTCTACTTTTGGGAGGGCAGAGATTCTGAATAAAGACTTAAAAATTGCCACTTTGAATCAAGATGCACAGCTCAACATGACACTTTATGTGCGTCAAAACAAAGGTTATGTCGCTTCTGAAGAAAATCAAGATGCTAATTTACCAGTCAATACAATTTATCTGGACTCCAACCACTCTCCGGTAAAACGAATCCAATATGAAGTGCAAAATGCTCGTGTTGGGAGACAAACAGAATTTGATAAGTTAGTTTTTCAGTTGTGGACTAATCATTCTGTTCCTCCCCAAGATGCCATCACTTATGCAGCAAAAATATTGAAAGACCAAATGGACATTTTCATTAATTTTGAGGAACAAACTGAACCAGAAGAAAATACTGATGCTGTCCAAATCAATGAACACCTTAATAAAAATGTCAGTGAGCTGGAATTGTCAGTGCGTTCTATCAATTGCTTGCAAAATGCAAAAATTGATACCATTGGTACTTTAGTCCAAAAAACTGAAAAAGAGATGCTTGAAACGAAGAACTTTGGAAAAAAATCCTTAAACGAAATCAAAGCAATTCTTGAAGAAATGGGACTTTCACTAGGAATTGACTTAGAGGCTCAAAATAATAATTAAAAAGATAAGATGCGTCATTTAAAATCTGGTAGAAGACTTGGTGTAACAACATCTCATCGCAAAGCAATGATGCGTAACATGGTCACGTCATTGCTTGAAAATGAACAAATCACATGCACTACGCCAAAAGCAAAAGAGTTACGTCGCTATGTTGACAAAATGATTACTTTGGGCAAACGTGGGAATTTGCATGCCCGAAAGCAGGCTCTTCGTTTTGTCAAATCTAAGCAAGCAATGAAGACGTTATTTGAAGAACTACCTGAACGATATACTTCACGTCAAGGAGGCTACACAAGAATCATTCGTTTGGGAACTCGTAAATTAGGTGACTCTTCAGAGATGTCTTTAATTCTTTTAGTTGATGGAGCAAAAGACCCTTTAGCTAGTAAAAAACCTTCAAAACCTAAGACTCCTTCTGTCTTGCAAGAAGTTAACAAAGAAGTCACAGAAGAGAAATAAAACCTCCCAAATTTCAGGAAGTCTAGGCTTCCTTTCTTCCTTCCGCTTGATTCCTTCTCAGTTCTCTAATGTCAGCTCGTTCCTTTGATAAAGCAGATGCCATACAAAAATTAGATTTTGATCATCATCAAGTCATTGAGGCATCAGCAGGCACTGGTAAGACCTATACCATTGAACAAATCATCGTAGAACTCATTTTGGAAAAGGGTGCCAATTTAAGCCAGATTTTATTGATCACCTACACAGAAAAAGCTGCTACAGAACTCAAAAACAGAGTCCGATTGCGAATTGAAAAAATGCTTGCAGGAGAAGACTCACAAGAACATTCTGCACCCACTCACCAAACACGTTGGATCATTGACGATGCTAAACAACTTCTGTTGTCAAACGCTCTCAATGATTTTGATTCAGCTTTCATTGGAACAATCCACAGTTTTTGTGCCAGAATGACCAAAGAATTTGCATTGATTTGCTCTCTGATGCTTGACCCTCAAATCACTCACGATGCAGGATTTACAAAATTCTTTTTATCATGGGTTCACAGTCTCCAAAACCAAACCATTAGAGATTTACTGGCAAAATTTGTTGAAGACCAAAACAACTCTCAATTTAAAAGATTGCCAAGTGATATTTTGTCTTTTTTATCTGAACAAGGAGAAGTTGCCTGTGCGTCCAAAAAAGAATTGATACCAACCATTTGTCAAACCCTTGCTAGTCAATGGAAAGATTATAAACATGGTTTAGGCGTTTGGACATTTGACGATATGCTTTCAACAGCAGAAGAAGCGATAAAAAAGTCTTTGTTTGTTCATGCGGTACGGCAACGATTTCAATATGTCATTATTGATGAATTTCAAGACACAGATTTGAAGCAGTGGAATATTTTAAAAAAATTGTTTGTCTCCGATTCTACAAAACTCTTTGTTGTTGGGGATCCAAAGCAAGCCATTTATCGTTTCAAAGGAGGAGATATTGAAACTTATAAAAAGGCAAAACAAGAACTTCTTCAAGGACGTAACCCCATTATTTTGGATCAAAATTTTCGTTCTACTCCCGAACTAATTTGTGTCATAAATCAAATCTTTCAAAGATATACCACAAATCCCAAATTTCAAGAGTGTTTCGCCAATGTTGAGGTCAAATCAGGCAAGGGGCAGGAATCACAGCCAAATTGCCAAACAGGCATTGAGATTTGGCTGAACAATGCTGAAGATGACAAAAAAAATAACGAAAGTCATATCATTCAAAGTGTTGCTTTGAAAATTCAGCAATTATTGCAAGATAACGTTTTGCCAGATAAAGAACAAATAGCCGTTTTAGTGAGAACTAAAAAGCAAGGACAGGACATTGCTAAACAACTTAAAAACAAAGGAATCCCTTATTCTTTTTATAAGCAAAGTGCCTTGTTCCAAACACCAGAAGCTAGAGATATTTATTACTTTTTAGAGGCTCTTATCAATCAAGAAAATCAATATAAATTACATTTCACATACCTATTTAACCCCAAACAACAGTCAATTCAAGAAGTCCAACCCCTTTTAGATGATTATCAGTGGTCTCATTGGGCTTTGAGAGCAAGCAAAGGAGAATACAGCCAGCTTTTTCAGGATTTATTTCAAGCAACCAATCTCGCAGAAAATTGTGTCTTACAAGGCAAACTAGAAAGCCTTAGTAATTATCAAAAAATTGTAGAATCTATCATAAATTGGTCTGTTCAAGAAACAACTCATATTGATGCTTTATTACTCATTCTAAAAAGGTCTATCCAAAAAGAATCACAATTCATTGATGATGAAACTGACCAAGAAAATGTAACACCATTGCAACATCATCAAGTCCTCATCATGACCATTCATGCCTCTAAGGGATTAGAGTTTTCACATGTCTTTGTTTTTGGACTATGGCATGAAAAGAAACAATCTCAAGGCTGGTCAATTATCCATGATGGAGACGAAAGGAAAATTTATTTTGACTCCCAAATGTCAGAAGAACGAAAGCAGAAACTACAAATTGAACTAGACCAAGAATTGCTGAATTTAACCTACGTTGCATGCACACGAGCCAAAAACATGTTGTACCTCCCCATTCTGAAAAAATATCAAAACAAAAGAGGTTACAACAGTTTTTACGGTGAGTTTTGCCAAGAACTTGAAAAACTCAAAGAAAAAAATAATTTTTCTTTTGAGAATTTTCCAAAAAACTCTTCCCCTCCCAAAGAAGAAGCAACTTTAACACAACTTCCAAATATTCAACTGAATCTAAAAACACCTTCTCAAGTCAAATTACAAGAACAACAAAACCCTTTCCTGATGGGATCTTATACTAGCTTATCTCGTCAGCAAACAATCCAAACTGAATCAAGCCAAGGTGATGCTTTGGAATCTGATGCAAATCAAACACATATTCTTGATTCAAACGATCATCAGCAGGAGGCAGAGCTACCCAAAGGAGTGAACACAGGAAATTTTTTGCATGAAGCCCTTGAAAATGTGGATATTGCAACTCTCAAAAAGTATTTTCCAAACAATCAAGTAGAGGCATGGAAAAAAGACTCTGAGGAATGGATTGCAGAGTTGATGCGAAAGTATGGAATCTCAACAGAGTTTGAAGCAACGTCTTTAGACATCATCTGGAAGGCATGGACAAACAAGCTCACAGATTTAGATTGGTCTTTGTGCGAGACCATTAAACAGGTGAGAGAACCAAGATTTATCCTAAAGCATCATGGGAAACAACTATTGAATGGGGCAATTGATTTAGTTTTTGAATACCAAGATCAAGTCTATTTTGTAGATTGGAAAAGCAATTTGTTAGAAAGTTATGAAGAACCTGCTTTAAAAAAAGAGACCCAAAAACATTATGACCTACAAATTAGAATCTATTCACAAGCGATCAAGTATTGGTTGCAAATTAACAATAAACAGGATTTTCAAGAAAAAATTGGCGGTTGTTTTTATATTTTTTTAAGAGGGTTATTGCAGAATCAAGGCATTTATTTTCAGAAACTTTCGTGGGACAAAGTGCAGGAATTTTCCCAAAAAGATTTGAGTCAGAAAAAAACTTGACTTCCTTCATTTCTGCATACTACAATGTTGGGTTTTTTGGTCTGATTTAGAAAGTGAAAGTCCTATGAGTTATGAGCAAATCCGAAGCATTTTTACAGAGAATGCTTGGTTTGGATTTAATATGGATTATGGATTGCTCCATTTGCAGTTGGCAACCCCAATTTTCGTCTTGTTCATTCTGCTCAGCATGATTCTCTTGTTGAACCAACTCTTGTTTAAGCCCGTACTCAAGACTATTGACCATCGCAAAAACACTCTTCAAAAAAATCAAACCTCTATTCAGGTTTTAGAAAAGGAGCTTCAAAAAGTTTCAGAAGACTTGCAGTCTCAAAAAAACCTTAACAGGGAAAAGGTGGCTCAAATTTATCACGCAGCTCAGCATTCTGCCAAAGAAGCATCTGCTGCCATTTTGCGAGATTCTCAAAGAGAAAATAAACAACTGCTAGAACAAGCACAATCTGAAATAGAGTCTGAATTTCAACTTGCCTTACAAGCTCTTCAAGACGAGATACAGCCGCTTAAACAAACCCTACAAAAGAGAGTAGCCTGCTGATATGTCCCCAAATATGATACTCCGTTGCTTATTGATCAGTTTTGTGTTTTTCACTCAAGTTGCCTATGCAGCAGGAGAATCAGGAAGCCCCATACTGGACTTCGCCTACAAAGTGATAAATTTCACCGCTTTGGTAGGAATCATTGTTTTCTTTGCTAAAAAGCCTGTATCAGCCATGATTCGTCAAAAAGCTGTTGCAGAAAAAGAGGACATCTCTCAAGTGGAACAACGTCTGGAATACCTAGAAAAAGAGCTGTCCTTAAAAAAACGGGAGTTAGATGAATATAAGACAGAATCAGAGACCATTCTGGCTGAAGCTCGTTTGAATGCTGCCAATGAAGAACGAAAGATCATTGCCGAGGCTCAATTACGTTCAGAAAAAATGAAGGAACAGGCTATTCAGACCATTCAACATGGATACTCAAAAGCGCAGGCTGACCTCTTGGAATGGGCAGCATGTCATCTTGTAGAAGACGTAGGAGGCAAACTTAAGGAACTCCCACAACTCGGAGATGTTGTCACACAATACAAAAACGTTTCAGCGTAGGAGTCTGCTTTGAGCCAAACTTTAATCGGAAAAAGATATGCCAAGGCTTTTTTTCAAATTGCCTCTCAAGAAAAAGTAGTAGAGACAGTTCAACACGACTTGGCTCTTGTCTGTGAACTCTTTCAAGAGTCTTCAGAATTGCAAAATGTTTTACAAAATGGGCAAATTCCTTTTCAGCAGAGGGAAACGATTTTGATTCAGTCTTTAGAAAAACTTAAAATCTCACCCTTGTCCATTAAGTTTCTCAAGTTTTTATTTTTTAAAAAGAGAATCCGCCTTATAGATGCAGCATCTCAAGCATTCATTGAGATTGCTCGTGCTGCAGCTGGCAAAGTCCAAGTTCAAATTATTTCCGCATCTCCTCTTTCCCAAGAAGACCTTCAAAAATTAGTTAAAATTGCTTCAAACTATTTTAAAAAGGAAGTAGAAGTTGTCAATCTAGTTGACCACTCTATCATTGGGGGATCAATGATTCGTTCAGGTTCAGTGGTTATTGATGGAAGCACCAAAGGGAGATTGGATCGTATTAGGCAATCTATTGTGAAAGGTTAAAAAATTATGAAAATTAGAGCAGAAGAAATTAGCTCCATTATTCAAAAGCAAATAGAACAGTTTGATGTTTCACCAGTTCATTTAGAAACGGGTACCGTCCTGCAAGTCGGAGATGGAATTGCACGTGTTCACGGATTAGATAATATTTCTGCAGGTGAACTTGTAGAATTTTCAGACCAGACTATTGGCATGGCTCTCAATTTGGAGGAGGACAATGTGGGTATTGTCATCTTTGGTAGTGACCGCAATATCAAGGAAGGTGAGGAAGTTAAGAAAACAGGAAGACTTGCAGAAATCCCTGTTGGTGATGAAATGCTGGGGCGGGTCGTTGACCCTCTAGGCAAACCCATTGACGGAAAAGGGGCGATTCCCACCAAAGCAACACGCAGGATTGAAGTCATTGCTCCGGGTATTGTTGCAAGAAAATCTGTGCATCAACCGATGGAAACAGGCATGAAAGCCATTGACTCTATGGTTCCGATCGGACGAGGACAACGTGAGCTGATCATTGGTGACAGACAAACAGGAAAAACTGCATTGGCAGTAGATGCCATCATCAACCAGAAAGGTGGTGATATGATTTGCATCTACGTTGGGATTGGTCAAAAACGATCTACGATGGCTCAAATCGTTCAAAAACTCCAAGACCATGGTGCCATGGATTATACGATTGTTGTTTCTGCAACAGCTTCTGAATCTGCGCCTCTGCAATTTCTTGCCCCATATTCTGGCGTAAGTATGGGCGAATACTTCAGAGACCAAGGTAAGCATGTCCTTTGCATTTATGACGACCTTTCTAAGCAAGCAGTGGCATATCGGCAATTATCTCTGTTGTTAAGGCGTCCACCGGGAAGAGAAGCCTATCCGGGCGATGTCTTTTATCTTCATAGTCGCTTGCTAGAAAGAGCTTGCAAATTAAACGATGATTTAGGAGCAGGTTCGCTCACAGCATTACCCATTATTGAAACACAGGCAGGTGATGTTTCTGCTTATATCCCAACCAATGTCATCTCAATTACTGACGGTCAAATCTTTCTCTCAAGCGAACTCTTTAATTCAGGGATTCGTCCTGCAATCAATGTTGGGCTTTCGGTCTCCAGAGTTGGAGGTGCCGCACAGTTAAAAGCAATGAAACAAGTGGCAGGAACGTTAAGACTGGATTTGGCTCAATTTAGAGAGAAAGAAGCCTTTGCCCAATTTGGGTCAGACCTAGACGTAGCTACCCAAAAACAGCTGGCTCGTGGACAACGTTTGGTAGAATCCTTGAAACAAGGTCAGTATGCCCCTTTGAAAGGAGTTGACCAAGTGATTGCTATTTTTGCAGCAACTCAAGGTTGGCTTGACGATTTACCTTTGACCTCTATCAATCAGTTTGAACAACAGCTACTGGCGTTTTTTAATTCTGATGAAGACGCAAAACAGATTCGCTCTTCATTAGAGGAAAAGAAAGCGATTGATGATGACCTCAAACAAAAATTGACAGACCATATCAAACGATTTCATTCCAATTTCTCCAACTAAATTTTAAAGGGCATCAGTGGCTAGTTTAAAGGAAATACGAAACAGAATTGTTAGTGTCAAAAACACACAAAAGATCACCAGTGCTATGAAAATGGTCTCAGCCGCCAAGCTCAAACGTGCTGAAGACCAGTTCAAGCTAGCCTTTCCTTATGCCTCCCAATTAGAAAGACTTTCTTCCAAAGTCTGTGCAGATTTATCAGAAGGACACCCTCTTTTTAAGCAGGGTGTTGGTGATAAATCTATTGTAATTGTCATTTCTTCTGACAGGGGATTGTGTGGCAATTTCAATACAGTTCTATGCAAAGAAACTCTGAATCATATAGAAAAGTCTCACTTGCAAAAACCTCAAATCTGCACGTTTGGTCGCAAAGCTAAAGATTTTTTTAATCGCACTCCGTTTGAAATTGTTCAAAGTGAGCATAGTTTAAGTACAGACCTACAAATCCAAAAATTAAGAAAAACCATTTGGGACTACGCAAGTCAATTTGAAGAGGGAACTTTGAGCCAAGTTTTTCTCTCCTACATGTATTTTAAAAATGCGTTGACTCAAACCCATACGTTTGAGCAGATTCTACCTGTGAAGCCCCCAACATCTGAAGTTAAATCAAATTCTCAGTTGATCCTTGAACCCCCTTCAGCATCTGCCATTGCTAATACTTTACTAAAACGTTACATTGAAAACCGTGCCTATATCGCATTGTTGAGTACCTTTGCAGGCGAACATGCCTCCCGCATGACAGCAATGGATGCGGCAACAAACAACGCTGGAGAATTGATCAAGAAGCTCCAGCTCTTTTACAATCGTACACGGCAAGCCGCAATCACTAAAGAGTTGATTGAGATTGTCAGTGGTGCAGAGAGTTTATAATTTTTAAATTTTTACAGAGATTTTTACATGAATAGAGGCAAGATCATTCAAGTCATGGGACCTGTCGTAGATGTCCAGTTTGATAGCTCTGAACTACCTGCCATTTTTAATGCTCTTGAAGTGGCATGCGAAATTGATGGTGAGTCTACAAAAATTGTTTGTGAGGTCCAACAGCATCTGGGTGAAAACACCGTGCGAACTGTGTCTATGGGCGCAACTGAGGGACTCGCAAGAGGCATGCAGGTGACAGACCTTGAACACCCCATTCAGGTACCCGTCGGACGTGAAGTTTTAGGTCGCATTCTAAATGTGACAGGTGACCCGATTGACGAAGCAGGTCCTGTTGAAGTCAAAAGCAACTGGTCAATTCATCGTCAACCTCCAGAGTTTGAAGAACAAGAGACATCGGCACAAATGTTTGTAACAGGTGTCAAAGTGCTTGATCTACTCTGTCCATTTTCCAAAGGTGGCAAAATCGGACTATTTGGAGGGGCTGGAGTTGGAAAAACTGTTGTCATTATGGAGTTGATTCGTAACATTGCAGCAGAACATGGGGGATTCTCTGTCTTTGCAGGTGTTGGAGAAAGGACACGTGAGGGCAATGACCTGTGGCACGAGATGAAAGATTCGGGGGTTTTAGATAAAACGTGTTTGGTTTATGGGCAGATGAACGAACCACCAGGCGCACGGGCAAGGGTTGCCTTGTCTGGACTCACCATTGCAGAATATTTTAGAGACCAAGAGAATGCAGATGTTTTGATGTTCGTTGATAACATTTTCAGATTTACACAAGCAGGCTCTGAAGTCTCTGCATTACTTGGCAGGATTCCTTCTGCTGTGGGCTATCAACCAACTCTTTCCACAGAAATGGGAGCATTGCAAGAAAGAATCACAACCACCAAAAATGGCTCAATCACTTCTGTTCAAGCCGTCTATGTTCCTGCTGACGATTTAACAGACCCTGCACCTGCAACAACATTTTCTCACTTAGATGCCACCGTGGTTCTCTCCCGTGCCATCTCAGAACTTGGAATCTATCCCGCTGTTGATCCGCTTGACTCTACCTCTCGTATTCTTTCACCTGACATCGTTGGAGAAGAACACTATCGTATTGCAAGGAATGTTCAAGAAATTTTACAACGTTATAACGATTTGCAAGACATCATTGCTATTTTAGGAATGGATGAATTGTCTGAAGAGGACAAAGCAACCGTCAGTCGTGCAAGAAAAATTCAAAGATTTTTATCGCAACCATTTTTTGTGGCAGAACAATTCACAAACATTCAAGGGCAATATGTTGACATTCAAGACACTGTCAAAGGGTTTCAACAGATTCTTGAGGGACAGCACGATGACCTGCCAGAACAAGCATTTTACCTTGTTGGCTCTATTGAACAAGCACAAGAAAAAGCCAAACAACTTGCCAATTAACTCCAGCCATTTATGAAGCTTTCACTCCTTTCACCTCACAGAAGTCTTGTCTCTTCAGATTCAGTCAAGTGGGTCACACTGCCCGGTGAACTTGGAGAAATGACCATCTTGCCAGAACATGCTCCTTTGATTACCAATTTAAATTCAGGAGTCCTTTCGTATCAAGATCAAGAAAAAACTTATTTTGTTGCTGTGCATTGGGGTTGTGCATCTGTGGAAAATAATGAAGTGATTGTCTTGGCAGACATTGCAGAGTTAGCTAATGAAATAGACTTAGATCGTGCTAAAACTGCTGAAAAGAAAGCCCAGAATAAATTGCTTTCCACAGAAGAAAAAAGAGGCGACTATTACGAAATGAAACTGGTCAAAGCCATCACTCGTCAGAATATTGCAAAACGAAGCTAGTCATGGAAGCAAAGCTTGTTTATATCACTGCTTCCAACCATAACCAAGCCATTCAACTTGCAGAATCCCTCCTAAAAAAATCCTTAGTTGCTTGTGTAAACATCATTGACAATGTCACTTCTCTTTACCAATGGCAAGGTCAGTTTTGTCAAGAAAAGGAATCTATTCTCATTGCAAAAACAACTGACCACAGACTTGCAGAATTACAAGAATTTGTTCAAGAACATCACCCCTACGAAAATCCGTGTTTAGTTTCATGTTCCATTCAAGGATTGCCAGATTTTTTGAATTGGGTCAAAGATGAAACATCGTAAAAATCCGATTCAGTTGACCTCATTCACGTTTTGAGGCGACAAACATAAAACAGAAAGTTTCGGGTTGTTCTCAATAAGTTGTTGGATTTGACTCAAAAACACTTGAGAGTCTTCCCGTGAGTGAATCTGTCCTATAAAAAGCTGATGATGGTTTGTGTGCATTGCCTTCTGAAAGCTAACAAATGCCTCTTGAGTGCATTGAGAAAGAATCGCTAAGGCTTCAAGGCTTTTGCCAGAACTCCTTGCAGAATCTTGTGCCAGAACCTCCCAATTCAACGCAACGTAACGTTCTTTTTCAGTTGCTTCTGCAAATTCCCAGTTTTTACAACCTGATGTACCCGATGTGCTTGCAAACACAAAAGTTGGCATTGAAATAATATCTATCACCAATCCATTAATATTGCCTGATGCAAACCCCATAGCACCTCCCTCATGACATGCCATTGCTGGGGCAGATAAACTCAAAAACACGACCACAACAATTAAAATTCGTCTGAAAAACATATTTTTTGAATCTTTGAATTTTGAGATAAAGAAAGAGAGAGTTGCTGTAAAAGCTCCCTTGCCTCATTCAAATCGTTAGGGGCATGAACTAAAGACCATGTATGATAATTATTCAGTAAAGACAGCTTAATGTCCTGTGCTTGAGATGGACACCCCAAGAGGCTGGAAAATGCAGAAGTATGATTTTGCTGACCACGAGCAACGTCTTCCAACATTTGACTCCACTGACCAAGCAACCATTGAGCTTGCTCTGTTTCCATTTGCACTAAATCCCAATTTCTGCAACCCGATGTGCCTGATGTAGAACTGAATGCAAAAGTTGGGAAAAACGTCACGTCAAAAGAAGACATCATTTTTTTACCAGCTGGAGCGCCTAAAAAATGGTCATCTCTCCCACACCCTGCATCACTTTCCAACGGTATAAAAGAAGCTGATAAAATAACAATGATTAAAATCGGTTTGATTTTCATTTATTGCTCTGAAACTTTTCTGGTTTGAATCAATCATCTGACTTTTAAAAACAAAAAATTATTACATACCATCACCACCCCCTAGTCAAGACCTTTTAAAAGATTCCCTAATTCGCAAAATTCTCTCCTAAACTACCACGTCAGGCTTTGCCTTTTTCATAGCTCAATTTGAAAAATGTCATTCCAGACTTGCTTCGCAGTCTTTATACTGCCGTCATTCCTGCGAAAGAACGTCACCCCTGTGAAAACGGGCAGTGTTCACTTGGTATTGTCATGATATTTTTCAAACCTTTTATAGTCAAAGAAGAGTTGTAGAGAGTGTTCCAGCATGTCAAAAGTTTTGGAATGTCGTTTAGATTTTCTCATCAAGCGAGCTAGGTTATCTCTGATGGAAGAATTAGAAGATTCAATGAGATGAGTATTTCTCTTGCCTATTTCGTGGTTCTCTGGAATTTGGAGTTGTGCAAATGCCACTTGATAGCATGAGTTGGCATCTGTATAAATCGTTTCAATTCTAGCTCGTTGTGCTTTGACTAGTGCATACAGCTGCTTTGCTGCTGCTAATCCTTTGCCTATCACAAAGGCAATCACACATTGTTCTTGACGAGAATAGGCTGTCCAAACGGCTACTCTTTGACTTTTTTTTGAACAAAAGTGTAGATCTCATCCATCTCTATACTATCTACTTGTTCATGGAAACTTGGTGCGTCTTTTGGAAGTTGAGACACTCTGGCTTTTTTGATCCAGTTGAGAACAGAAGTTGGAGACACCTGCAAAAAACGAGCGATCTTTCTGATGCCTACACTATTGACATACATCTCTAAGGCTTGACGCTTGGTCTCTAGTGGGATTCTCAACCCATTTGAGGTGAATGCTCTCTGACATGACTTGCAACGATACCTCTGAACCCCTTTGTAACTTCCATTCTTGATATAAGTCTGACTCCCACAATGATGACAACTTCTCATTTCCATTCCTCAAATTTACTCTCACATGCAATGCCAATATCAAGTGAACACTGCCCTACTAGAGGGGAATGAGGCAGTGAAGAAGTGAAGAAAAAAAGAGAAGGAGGCAAACAAATCTGGCTGAAACACTCATGTTTTTGTGATTTGTGCCGATACTCTGGTCAAGTCGTGCAGTCGTTTTAAAAAAACTTCAAAAAAAGCTCAAGCAAATTGAAAGTCTGCCGATACTTGAAGAAAGTTTTTAATTTTACTGGAGTCCGTCATGGTCATGAGAGTCAATACGAATTTAGCTGCTTTGAATGCCTTAAGGCATTTATCTACAACAGAGGGACGCATTCAGACAAATCTTGAACGTCTTTCTTCAGGTAGAAAGTTGAATCGTGCGGCTGACAGCCCTGCGGCATTGGTCATCTCTGAGCAGATGCAGTCCCAAATTGCCTCTACCAAGCAAGCGATTTCTAACTCTGAAACTTCTGTTTCTATGATGCAAACGATGGAAGGTGCATTACAAGAAGCCAGTAACATCTTGATTAATTTAAGACAGCTTGCAGTGCATGCAGCAAACGAAGGCACAAACGATATAAAAATGTTGCAAGCAGACCAAAGTGAAATTGAACATCTGCTTTCTACACTCAATCAAATTGCAGACAACACGCAATTTGGCACACGCCGTTTGTTAGATGGACAAAATGCCATCAAAGGCATTGCCGTTGGCGATGGGATAGAATTTGTTGCAGCAACTGAAGACACCCCTGCCTCGCCTTCAGAAGGTTACAAAGTGAACATCACACAGATTCCAACAAGGGCAATGGTGGCAGCACAACATCGTTTGACATTAGATGAAGTGTCTCCCGAAAGTAACTTTTCTATTGTTGTCACATCAGAAGGCAAAAATGCCAGCTTGGAGATTCACAAAGACAAAAAACTCTCTGAAAAAATTCAACGCATTTATTTTGCTGCTCAACAGAAAAAAGGCACTGACCCTGCTGTTGAACAACAGGCGAAGCGTCAAGCAGAAGAAACTATTCAACATCTGATTACCACTTCGCTACAAGGCAGGATTGATGAAGCAGGCTTGAACCTTGAAGTGATGGTTTACACACCTGCTAACTTTTATGGAGAGGTCACTCAAACATGGGATATGACCCAAGAATTTTTGAACGAAGTGGCAAGAGTCCCTGAAGGCTTGCCACAAACTGATGAAAAAATCCTCGTCATTCGGCATCGTGAATTTGGAAGTATGCCAAGTTTTACTGTCACAACAACGTTGAATGATTTTTTTGGACAAGGAACGCAGGCAAATAAGGCAATCATTGCAAGTCCTGGCAGAGACATTGAAGGCACAATTGGAGGACACCCCGAATTAGATTTGGGTGAGCCTGCTCTTGGAAATGGAAACGTGTTAGAGTCTGCCCCAGGTTCAGAGGCAGAAGGCTTAGCCATCAAATACACCAAAGACACAGATGATGTCCTTTATCAAGTCCTTGCCTTGCGTGGCTTTCAAACGCCTAAAACATTGCTTGATGTCCGCTCTAATGAAACGTTAATTGGCAATGAGAAGCCCAATGGAGAAAATGCTAAGATTGACGGCTACGTCCACTTGACACAAGGTGCTTTAGCCTTCCAAGTTGGACCAAGTCAGGGGCAACAAACCAAAATTGCAGTAGGGTCTGCCAGAGCAAGCGACCTTGCCAGAAATATTGAAAATCAAAACCAATTCCAAAGTCTTGCAGACATTGACGTCACTATTTCAGAAGGTGCTCAAGATGCAATGACTTTGATAGATGCTGCGATTGACGAAGTGTCAACGCTCCGTGCAAAAGTGGGTGCATTCCAAAAAAATGCACTGGAGAGCAACTTAAACAGCTTGCGAATTGCACACGAAAATTTGACTGCAGCAGAGTCTGAACTGGCTGATGCCGATATGGCAGAAGAGATGAGTTCTTTCACCAAGAATCAAATCTTATTTTCAGCAGGAACAGCCATGCTTGCACAAGCTAATCAAGTACCTCAGTCTGTTCTACAACTGCTTGGAGGTGCGCAATCTTAAAGTTCTGTCAAGTATAGAACACGCTCTTTGACATTGACATCAGCAAAAACTATGGAATAGTTTTTGAAAAACTCAAGACATGCGATGAAGGTTTGCTTTCAAACCTAAGCGTTGCTTGAGTTGACAGGCTCCGCCAGTGCAGACGAACACGGCAGATTTTGCCGATACTTCTAAACATAAGGAACACTTGGCCGCAGAACTGAATCCCAATGCCATCATGGGTTTAGGCTCCCAGCTGAACACCCGTGAGATTATTGGACGCTTCGTTGACATAGAAAAGCGCAAAGCCGTCCCGATTCAAAAACGTAAAGATGAAAAATTGACGCAACTTGAATCGTGGCAGATTGTGAAGACAGAGTTAGAAAAACTCTATGCAGTGATCAAGGAACTCCGCAAATTTGATGTCTGGGAAGCCAAGAATGTTGAGTCAAGCGACCCTTCTGTCATCTTTCCAACAGCCACTCAACGAGCAAAGGTTGGAAAAACCAAAGTGATTGTAGATCAGCTGGCGTTGTCTCATCAAATCACCTCACAAGGTTTTGAGTCTCCTGACGAAAGCGTTGGCGTTGGCAGAATTAAACTGCAAGTTGGAGACCCTGAGAAGAACCCTGAAGAAACGATTTTGATTAGTCGTAACAACAACACGTTAGAGGGCATTCGCTCTGCAATCAATTCAGAAAGCAAGTACGTAGAAGCCTTCGTCATCAAAACAGGGAGTTCTGAAAAACCCTATCAGTTGATGCTGACCAGCAAAATCACAGGTGAAGAGGGAAGAATCAATGTGGAAATTGACCTTAAAAATGGCAAAGTCCCCCCTCCTCTTTACGAAAATAGCTATGACACAGACCCTGAGTGGGAAGGCGAAGCAGTGCTTGAGGTTGGTACAGATTCAAAACGTTGGGGGGCTTCTACTCCTATTGTAGAAGCCGCAGGCAAATACACAGGAGAAGATGACTTGGATATTAGCGTCAGTGTCTCACAAGGTGGTGTGATCAACTCAGAGTCTGGCATCATTTTATCTTGGAAGGACAATCAGGGACGTTCAGGAGATATAGAAGTCAATGAACGCACCTACAAACCGGGCGAGCCGATTCACATTGTTGATGGTGCAGCTATTATGGTCAGCGACGGAGAAGCACAGCTTGGCGATTCTTTTACTTTTCAAGCCTTTTCAGAACGTTCTAACTGGTTGTGGTGGCTTTCTGATGAAGAACGTCTGTCAAGGGTTGGGAATGTCTCTGCTTGGAGAACACAAGATGACAGAGGTCAGGTCAGAGCCACAGGAACTTACACATCAGAAGTAGACCAAACCCTTGTGTTGCGTGCTGAAGATGGAGGTCAGGTTGGAGGTCCCAAAAAGCTGTTCTTGCATTATGAATTTACTGAGACAGGCGAGACAGGGAAGGTCAACATTGGCGCTCCTTATCTGTCTGAAACCATAGATGACACAAGCCTTGAAGATGCCATCGGTTATGATTTTGAAGATGATGAGGGGTTGTTTAAGTTGGATTTTAACACTTTTGGAGAAAATGCCTCTAAAATTAAACTGCCTCATGGGGTAGAAATTGAGATTCCACCCGGCATCTTGCATGATGGAGATACTGCAACGATAGACTTGTTTGCCCCTGTCAACTCCGATTTTTGGTGGTTTGATGATGAGATGCGGTCACGTGATGGAATCATTGACACAGAATCTAAATTTGAACCTTTTGACCCCGATAGAGAACATGACCTGAAGGTACAAGATGGCTTGCTAGACCTGATGAGGAGGAGAAGTACTGCAGACATCAAAGTCAGTGGAATCTATGACCAAGATGACGAGAAGACTTACATCTTTACAATGCAGGGAGATGGAACAGTGGGAACAACTAGAAATTTACAATTACAGTGGGAGGACAATTTGGGCAATACAGGTTCTGTGGCTGTGGGAGCAGACTACCAACCGGGCGTCCCCATTCCTTTTGATTCAGGATTGTCCATTGCCCTAGATGGAGGTCTAGTTTTTGAGGAAGACTATTTTTTTGTCACCACGCAAACCCCCACAGTTCAACAAGCTCAAAATGCCAAATTAAGGTTGGGCGCCTCTGAAACAGGGGGAGGTTTGGAAATAACAAGACCCAGCAACATTGTTGATGATGTGATAGAAGGTGTGGAACTTGAATTGTTGACAACCAGCGATAATCGTCCCATTACGATTACTGTGAAAGGAGACCATGAAAGAGCCAGGGAACTCTTGCGTGACTTTGTAGATGCTTACAACACTTTAAGTGCCACCGTCACAGAATTTACCAAATACGACCCAGGGTCTCAGGTGGCAGGTCCTTTGCTCAGTGACCGCAATGTTGTGCAGATGCAAAATGAAATTGCCAACACCTCCATTTTGGCAGTGCCTGAACTGCCATCAAGTACGAACATGTTGTTTTCAGTAGGACTCCGTTTAGATGACAAAGGTATGATGTCTCTGGACGAAAAAAAACTTGATGAAAAAATGACTGACAGCTTTACAGATGTGGCAAATGTGTTCAGAACAAGAGGAGAATCTGACAACCCTCGTGTCAGCTATTTGAACATCACAGACAAAACTCAACTCACCAAAAATGGTTTTGAAGTCCAAATCACACAAGCGGCAAAAAAAAGTGAATTGATTGGTGAATTATTAGACGATGGAGACCCGATTGTTGTGAATGAGCAAAATGATGAATTGATTGTCATTGAACGTGGGAGACGTTCCAATCCGATTCAGTTAGACCAAAAAACTTATAGTTCAGCACAAGCATTGGCTCAGCAGATTCAGCAAAAATTGAATGAAGACAAAAAACTCGGCTCACGTAAAATTGAAGTCACCACTGAAAATGGAGCATTAAAGTTTGTCTCTGGGTCATTTGGCAAAAGTTCTACGATTGAAGTAGAACCCAATGCTAACAAAGAATTGGATTCATTGGGCTTGGAAAACACAACTCAAGTAGAAGGCGTAGATGTTGCAGGGATTGTTGAGGGCTGGGAAATGACAGGACGTGGGCAAATTCTTTCAGGTGTCGTTGACACCCCCGTTGAAGGTCTCAGGCTGTTTGTGGAAATGACCCCAGAAGAGGTCAAATCTGCCGACAAACAAGCCAAGGTGCTTGTCAGCAAAGGCATTGCCTCAAGATTAGATGAAAGCATTCAAGCGATGCTAGACCCTGCAGAAGGTCGGGTGAAAAATGTGACCAAAGACATTCAAGAGCAAGTCAAAGCCTATGATGATCAACTCAAACGTATGAATGAGAGAGTTGATGCCAAAAGAGGAGAATTGCAAGTCAAATTTGCAAAACTGGATTCTACGCTTGGAAAGTTGAAAGCACAGCAGAATTATTTAAGCCAGCAGTTTGCTGCATTGTCAGGAAACAAAGGCGGTGGCGGTAATAAGAAAAAAGGTTAATTCAAAGTTAATTCACTAAAACATTATTAGGTCATGGTATGAGTCATCAGTATCAACATGCTTACAGGCAGGCTTCAGTCAACACGATGGACCGCTCAAAACTCGTGGTCATGCTGTACGATGGGGCAATCCGCAATCTGAAAATGGCGATTGAAAGCATACGTTCGGAAAATTTGGAAAAAGCACATCAGGGCATCACTAAAGCAAGAAGCATTATTTCAGAACTGTCCGTTTCACTTGACATGGAAAAGGGGGGAGAAATTGCAGCGAATCTTAAAAGTTTATACCTCTACATGTTTGACCAGTTGATTGAAGCAAACATCAAAAAAGATGCCGCTATCACGGCAAGCGTGTTGAAACTTTTACTGCAACTGCGGGAGGCATGGGTCTCTATTGCGACACAAAACAAACAAGCAGAACCTTCTGCACCAGGCGCCAAACGTGTTAATGTTCAAGGATAACTCAAAGGAGAACAGTCATGGCTAAACAAACCTATCAAGCCTATTATCAAGCAAATGTTCAAACTTCCGACCAGCTTTCTTTAATCATCATGCTTTATGATGGGTCATTACGATTTATGAAGAAAGCAGTGACCAAAATTGAGGCAAATGAAGTTGAGGAAGCTCATCATTATTTGACACGTGCCAAGAACATCGTCAGCGAATTGCTTTCTACACTGCGTGTTGATGAGTCTGGGGAAATAGGAAGTAATTTGAAGAACCTGTACGTCTACGTGTTCAAACAAATTGTCTATGCCAATTTGACTAAAGAAATTCCGCCCATTCAAGAATCTATCCAGATTATGGAGAATTTAAGCAATGGTTGGAAGCAGATACGAGAGCAACAAAAAGCAGAAAAAACCAAACGTATGAATGTAAGGCAAGCACAACTTGCACAGGGGCAGAAGTTTGTAGCACAAGGTTGATTTAGACTAAATCAGTGGTCAACTCTCTGAATTGAGAAAAGAAGATGAAAGAATGCCGTGAGTACTCAATTTTAAGAGTATTCAGGGCTTTTTGCGTTTGCTAAAAATTAAAAATTAGAAAGAAGGTTAAAGAATGCCGTGAGTACTCAATTTTAAGAGTATTCAGGGCTTTTTGCGTTTGCTAAAAATTAAAAATTAGAAAGAAGAAAGGAGATGAAAGAATGCCGTGAGTACTCAATTTTAAGAGTATTCAGGGCTTTTTGCGTTCGCTCATAAAAGAGAACATGTAAAAAGACAAAACGCACGTTTCTGAAAAACTATAAAAAGGGATTCTGGTTTTTCAAAGTATCTCTATTTTTTCAAGGGTTCTCTGTCTTATTTTTATACCAAAAATAATTTTTTAATGACTTAGAAAGAGGCAAAAAGTGGAAAGAAAATTATTAAAACCCAAGCAAGTCTTGTGGAGGGAGTCGTTAGATTTTTTAGGTTCTAATGAACTATTGGAACAGATAGAAAAATCGGTCTCCAGCCTACAAAATGCACTCTTTCAATTCAAAAAAACTCAAAAAGAATTGAAAGCACTGTCTGAAGACTTTGAAAGTGCCAGCTTTGAAACACTGCATCAAAACATGCTTAGGAGGCTCAAAACCACTCACTTTGAAGGAGACATGTTGCTAGATGGTCGCTTTCAGCTTTTGGCAAAAGGACAAGTTTGCAGAGCGGTCAAAATACCGCTACACATGAGGCATGGTCAGACAATTCGTGTGCAAACTGTCAAAGCACCAATTCCAAGTGTTTTGTACGGCTCAGTCCCTTTGACTCAAAAGCTACTCCGCAATGAGACGTATGTTGGATTTTATGAAGGGGGCAAAACGGCAGTGTATTGTCTTGCACCAGATGAAACCATTGAGAGCTTTTTACTAGGCGCTCAACGCATGATTTTTCAGAAGGGATTGTCACTTGACTTGACTATCAACCAAGAAGGATTTTTAAAAATTCAGCATTTGTCCAAATCGCAAGTCCTTTTCTTTGGTTACAGTGAAAAGACAGCCCTGATTTCTGTGGCACCGGGCATCATGCAAACGTCAAAAGTTGGCAAATTAGGAAGTGCCAAAATCAATGGCATGCACGCTTTATGGGAAGGCAACCAGATGACAGACCATGAAACGCATATCTTATGGTATGGGGGATTTTCAGGCGAGGAATTGTTAACGATTCAAGATGGAACAAAGCGGCTGATTGGCAATTTAGAACATCAAGACGAGCCTTTGTCTATGCAAATTCCATCGCTGAATCCTTGCGATTTAGGAGGAGTGCTTAGCGATGGGCAGTGGTACAACATGCTACAACTGCCCAGCTTGCCAGAAATTCAAGCACAAAAACTGTGTCAACACATGTTGAGACAGATGAACAATGACATTCAACAGATGGAAGAATCCATCAAAACATTGCAAATGACAGGATTTATGTTGCTGGCAGGGTCAAAGCCCCAAAAAACCAGCATCGGGGAAGAAAATCGGGTGCAGAATGAACAAGCCATGCTTTCAATTTTAAGCAACGCATCTGACACCCCAGCTCAAATTTAATGAATTTTTAAACGTTTTTTTGAATGATTCAAAAGAACTTTGTCATGCTATGGACAGCATTAACCTAACTATTATGAGGTAACTATGTTTAGAATTAAACACAACATCAGTGCAATCAATACACAACGTCAATTAGGGAATGCAGCATTTGACTCAGCTAAAACCCTAGAAAAACTTTCATCTGGGGAGAAGATCAATCGTGCCGCAGATGGTCCTGCATCGCTTGTGATTTCAGAGCAAATGCGAGCGCAGATTGCAGGACTTGAGCAAGCGATAGACAACTCTGAAAGTGGGATTTCCATGGTGCAAACAGCAGAAGGCGCCTTGCAAGAAGTCAACAGATTACTTGTAGATGTTCGCCAGTTAGCGATTCATGCCAGCAACGCAGGTGTGAACGATGAAAAGATGCTTGAGGCAGACCAAGCAGAGATAGACAACGCACTTGCCACCATTGAAAGAATTGCCCAAAACACCCAGTTTGGAACAAAGCTACTGCTCAATGGCAGTCGTGGTGCAAACGGCGTGGCGAATGGAGAGGGCTTACAATTTGTCTCTGCAGGACCAACAACGAACTCATCGCCTGTGGAAGGCTATGATGTGGACATCTCTCAAGTTTCCACTAAAACGACCACCACAGGCAGTGTGGCTTTGACTCAACAACTGATAGATGATGGGGAAACTCTCACTGTCAGCGAAGGGGGCAAAACCGTTTCGTTCACCACTCTCAAAGGAGAGAATCTGGACAGCAACATCAATGAGCTGAAGTCTAAAATTGCCGCCGCAGGTCTGAAGATAGATGTCTCCAGAACAGACCTTGGTGCGATTACACTGACGCATCAAGAATACGGAAGCGAGCATTCTTTTTCAGTGGCATCAGAGACAGCAGGTGTGTTGTCCACCGTAGGTAATGTGACAGAAGAAGCAGAACGGGGTGCAGACGTCAAAGGCACAATCAACGGAGAAGATGCCGTCGGTCGTGGGCAGATTTTAACAGGCAAAGACAATGCACCCAACATCGCAGGGCTTGCTGTTCGTTACAATGGAGCTGCCATTCCAGAAGGACAGACCAAAAATGCAGGGACTGTGTCAGTGTTTCAGAACTCATTGCAATTCCAAATTGGTGCAAATGAAGGTCAAACAATCGCCGTGTCTTTAAGAAACATGGCGCCTTCTGCACTGGGAAAAGGAATAGAGAACGTCAGTGACATCAAATCCCTAGAAGAGGTAGATGTGACGTCCTTTCGGTCTGCACAGGATTCCTTGAATATCATAGACCAAGCGATAGAAGAAACGACTATGGAACGAGGGAAACTTGGGGCATTCCAGAAAAACACATTACAAAGCAACCTGAACAACCTTAGGGTTTCTAGTGAAAACTTAACTTCAGCAGAGTCTGTGATTCGTGATACAGACATGGCAGAAGAGATGACAGCCTTCACCAAAAATCAGATTATGATGCAATCTGCAACTGCGATGCTGGCACAGGCAAACGCCAAAGACCAGATGGTGCTTTCCTTATTGAGTTAATAGATTTTAAATTTGCATCAGACGGAAGGTTGTCGTTTGATCCTGAAAAAATCAAACGCAATCAACTTTTCGGGATTTTTGTTTTTGAGCTTCTTTTTCTTTGTCTCTGGAAAGGATTGGAGAGGAGGGAGGAGCATTTTTTAGGAGTCTCCAGCTTTAAGAGTCTGTGATGTTTTGATGAGAGATTCAGGGAGAAGTGTCTTTTGACAACGGATAAATAGATTTGACAAAAGTCGTAAGAACGCAAGGTTTTTTTGAGCTTCTTTTTCTTTGTCTCTGGAAAGGATTGGAGAGGAGGAGGAGCATTTTTTAAGAGTAGTCTCAAGAGTCTCTGATGTTTTGATGAGAGATTCAGGGAGAAGTGTCTTTTGACAACGGTCAAATGGATTTGACAAAAGTCATAAGAACGCAAGGTTTTTTTGAGTTTCTTCTTCTTATTTCAATCTGTATAGGACTGGAAAGGGGAGGAGCATTTTTTAGGAGTCTCCAGCTTTAAGAGTCTCTGATGTTTTGATGAGAGATTCAGGGAGAAGTGTCTTTTGACAACGGATAAATGGATTTGACAAAAGTCATAAGAACGCAAAGAGCTTTTTAGGATTTTTGTTTTTGAGCTTCTTTTTCTTTGTCTCTGGAAAGGATTGGAGAGCGAACTGTAGTTTTTAGGAGTCTCTGATGTTTTGATGAGAGATTCAGGGAGAAGTGTCTTTTGACAACGGATAAATGGATTTGACAATTCACAATTTTTTTAAGTGCCTTTGAATGTATCGGGGGCTTTTTATGCGATGGAACGCATTTTAATCAACCAAGGAGGTTATGATGTTTAGAATCAAACACAATATTAGTGCCATCAACACGCAGCGTCAATTAGGGATCGCTGCATTTAATTCAGCCAAAACCCTAGAAAAACTTTCATCTGGGGAGAAGATCAATCGTGCCGCAGATGGTCCTGCATCGCTTGTGATTTCAGAGCAAATGCGGGCGCAGATTGCGGGACTTGAGCAAGCGATAGACAACTCGGAAAGTGGGATTTCTATGGTGCAAACGGCAGAAGGAGCATTGCAAGAAGTGAATAAGTTGCTTGTAGATGTTCGTCAGCTTGCCATTCATGCCAGCAATACAGGTGTGAACGATGAAAAAATGCTGGAGGCAGACCAAGCAGAGATAGACAATGCCCTTGCTACCATTGAAAGAATTGCCCAAAACACTCAGTTTGGAACGAAGCTACTGCTCAACGGCAGTCGTGGTGCAAACGGAGTTGCCAATGGAGAAGGTCTGCAGTTTGTCTCTGCAGGACCCAACACCAATACATCGCCTGTGGAAGGCTATGATGTTGACATCTCTCAAGTTGCCACTAAAACGTCCATCACAGGTAGTGTGGCTTTGACTCAACAGCTGATAGATGATGGGGAAACTCTCACTGTCAGTGAAGGTGGTAAAACTGTCTCCTTCACAACCATTGCAGGAGAGAATCTGGACAGTAACATCAATGAACTGAAGTCTAAAATTGCAGCTGCAGGACTGAAGATAGACGTCTCTAAGAATGACAATGGAAGTGTCACATTGACGCATCAAGAATACGGAAGCGAGCATTCTTTTTCAGTGGCATCAGAGACAAATGGTGTTTTGTCCACCGTCGGTAATGTCACGCAGGAAGCCGAGAGAGGAGCAGACGTCAAAGGAACAATCAACGGGGAAGATGCCGTCGGTCGTGGGCAAGTTTTAACAGGCAAAGACAATGCACCCAACATTGCAGGGCTTGCTGTTCGTTACAATGGAGCAGCTATTCCAGAGGGGCAATCTCAAGTTGCAGGGACTGTGTCAGTGTTTCAGAACTCATTGCAATTTCAAATCGGAGCAAATGAAGGTCAAACGATTGCGGTGTCTTTAAGAAACATGGCGCCTTCTGCATTGGGGAAAGGACTGGAGAACGTCAGTGACATCAAATCTTTGGAAGAAGTAGATGTGACGTCCTTTCGTTCTGCACAGGATTCCTTGAATATCATAGACCAAGCGATAGAAGAAACGACCATAGAACGTGGAAAGCTCGGGGCATTCCAAAAGAATACCTTGCAAAGTAATCTCAACAACTTGCGTGTGGCAAATGAAAACTTGGTTTCAGCAGAGTCTGTGATCCGCGATACAGACATGGCAGAAGAGATGACAGCCTTCACCAAGAATCAGATTATGATGCAATCAGCAACCGCCATGCTGGCACAGGCAAACGCCAAAGACCAGATGGTGCTTTCCTTATTAAGCTGATGGATTTTTGAATTGGCATCAGGCAGGAAGTCTTTGCTTGATGCTGACAAAAAATTCATCAGAACGTGAGGAGTTTTTTGGAATTTTTGTTTTGTTGAGTTTCTTCTTCTTTGTTTCTGGCAAGGATTGGAGAGCGAACCGCAGTTTTTAGGAGTCCGTGATGTTTTGATTAAGAGATTCAGGGAGACGTGTCTTTGACAATGGATCAACGGATTTGACAAAAAGTCGTCAGAACGTGAGGAGTTTTTTGGGATTTTTGTTTTTTTTGAGTTTCTTCTTTGTCTCTGGAAAGGATTGGAGAAGAGGAATGAGCATTTTTTAGGAGTCTCTAGTTTTTTGATGAGAGATTCAGGGAGGAGTGTCTAATGACAACGGATAAATGGATTTGACAAAAGTCGTCAGAACGTGAGGAGTTTTTTGGATTTTTGTTTTGTTGAGCTTCTTCTTCTTTCAATCTGGAAAGGATTGCAGAAGAGGAAGGAGCATTTTCTAGGAGTCTCTAGTTTTTTGATGAGAGATTCAGGGAGACGTGTCTTTGACAATGGATCAACGGATTTGACAAAAGTCATCAGAACGTGAGGAGTTTTTTGGATTTTTGTTTTTTTTGAGTTTCTTCTTTGTCTCTGGAAAGGATTGGAGAAGAGGAAGGAGCATTTTTTAAGAGTCTCTAGTTTTTTGATGAGAGATTCAGGGAGGAGTGTCTAATGACAACGGATAAATAGATTTAACCATTCACAATTTACAATTTTTAAGTTGCCTTTGAATGTATCAGGGGTTTTTTTATGCTATGGATAGCATTTCAATCAAACCAAGGAGGTTATGATGTTTAGAATCAAACACAATATTAGTGCCATCAACACGCAGCGTCAATTAGGGAGTGCTGCGTTTAATTCAGCCAAAACCCTAGAAAAACTTTCATCTGGGGAGAAGATCAATCGTGCCGCAGATGGTCCTGCATCGCTTGTGATTTCAGAGCAAATGCGAGCGCAGATTGCAGGACTTGAACAAGCGATAGACAACTCTGAAAGTGGGATTTCTATGGTGCAAACCGCAGAAGGAGCATTGCAAGAAGTGAATAAGCTGCTTGTAGATGTTCGTCAGCTTGCTATTCATGCCAGCAATACAGGTGTGAACGATGAAAAGATGCTTGAGGCAGACCAAGCAGAGATAGACAATGCCCTTGCTACCATTGAAAGAATTGCCCAAAACACCCAATTTGGCAAAAAGCAACTGCTCAATGGCAGTCGTGGTGCAAACGGAGTGGCAAATGGAGAAGGTCTGCAGTTTGTCTCTGCAGGACCCAACACCAACACATCACCCATAGAGGGTTATGATGTTGAGATTTCGCAAGTGGCATCTAAGACTTCTGTCACAGGTAGTGTGGCTTTGACTCAACAGCTGATAGATGATGGGGAAACTCTCACTGTCAGTGAGGGGGGTAAAACTGTCTCTTTCACAACCATTGCAGGAGAGAATCTGGACAGCAACATCAATGAACTGAAATCTAAAATTGCAGCCGCAGGACTGAAGATAGAGGTCTCTAAGAATGACAATGGAAGTGTCACATTGACGCATCAAGAATACGGGAGTGAGAACTCTTTTTCGGTGTCATCAGAGACGGGGGGTGTGTTGTCTGACATAGGTAATGTCACACAGGAAGCAGAGAGAGGAGCAGACGTCAAAGGCACAATCAACGGGGAAGATGCCGTCGGTCGTGGGCAGATTTTAACAGGCAAAGACAATGCACCCAACATTGCAGGGCTTGCCGTTCGTTATAACGGAGAAGCCATTTCAGAAGGACAAGCCCAAATTGCAGGGACTGTGTCAGTGTTTCAAAATTCATTGCAATTTCAAATTGGTGCAAATGAAGGTCAAACGATCGCTGTGTCGTTAAGAAACATGGCGCCTTCTGCATTGGGGAAAGGACTGGAGAACGTCAGTGACATCAAATCTTTGGAAGAAGTAGATGTGACGTCCTTTCGTTCTGCACAGGATTCATTAAGTATCATAGACCAAGCGATAGAAGAAACGACCATAGAACGTGGAAAGCTTGGGGCATTCCAAAAAAACACCTTGCAAAGTAATCTCAACAATCTGCGTGTGGCTAGTGAAAACCTAATCTCTGCAGAGTCTGTGATTCGTGATACAGACATGGCAGAAGAGATGACAACCTTCACCAAGAATCAGATTATGATGCAATCGGCAACCGCTATGCTGGCACAGGCAAACACCAAAGACCAGATGGTGTTGTCCTTACTTGGATAAATCTTTGTCTTGAAAAAGACTTTCAATTTTTGAAGAAGTCTATGTTTGATAGGCTTCTTTTTAAACCTATGGAGGGAATCAATGTAGTTCTATGGAGGAATCATTTTTTAATCTTTAAACTATAACGAGGTTATCATGGGAGTTAGAATTAACCATAACATCAATGCAATGAATGCACACCGTTTGATGTTAAAAAACGACCAAGATTTAGGAAGAACACTTCAACGCTTATCTTCAGGGATCAAAGTCAATTCAGCAGCAGAAGGACCTGCGACGCTAGTCATTTCAGAACACATGCGTGCCCAAATTGGGGGCTTGACGCAGGCTTTGGATAACAACGAAGCTGCTGTGTCATTGGTACAAACAGCAGAAGGTGCATTGACAGAAGTCAATCGTCTTTTAATTGACATTCGGCAACGAGCTGTGCATGCTGCCAACGAGGGAATCAATGACGAGACACAACTTGCGGCAGACCAAGCAGAAATTGAAAATGCACTTGCTGCGATTGACCGAATTGCACAAAACACGCAGTTTGGACAACGTCGCTTGCTTGATGGAAGTCGTGCAACCACTGGAAGCACCCAAGATTTAGTCTTGTCTGCTGATGGGAAAAAAGTCGTGCAGTTTCTCAAAGCATCTGCGGCAACTAAGGTCGGAGATGATCAAGGGTATGAAGTCTTTGTCTCAGAAAATGCAACACGAGCCACTTTAGATGGAACTCTGTCCCAAGATGCCATTGAAAATGGTGTCGTGCTTTCTGTCCGTTCAGAGGGCAAAGTTGTCAAATACAAAGCCACTGAGCAAGACTCTGTCAGCACAGCACTAGAAGGTCTGGCAGCTGCGATTGAAAGGGCAGGGCTTGACATCAGTATTGAGCATGACGTGCCAAGGGGGGCAGCCTCAGGGGCTTTTAGCGTTGTTCATAATCAGTATGGAAGCAAAAAAGGTTTCAGTGCCTCTAGCACAGAAGCAGGTATTTTCCTTGGAGAACAAGGGACGACTCTTGAGAATGAGGAAGTTGTCAGCTACGGAACAGATATTCGCGGCACCATCAATGGAGAAATTGCCATTGGCGATGGCGATGTGATGATTGGCAAGAGAGGCAACAGATCTACTGATGGTCTCAGATTGCGGGTCAATGGTTCTGCACCTGAAAATTCGGTGGTCGGACTGGTGCGTGTCAAACAAAATGCACTCCAATTCCAGGTAGGTGCAAACGAAGGACAGACGGTTGCTGTCAGTATGCTTGACACAAGCTCTACTCAAATTGCAAGAGACATTAACAACAACAGCGGGTTTTCTTCTCTTGCTGATGTAGATGTCCGTACGGGTCAAGGTGCCCAAGATTCCATCAGGCTTGTAGATAAAGCGATTGAGGAAATCTCTGCAAATCGGGGGCTACTTGGAGCATTTCAACGCAACACCTTAGAAAGTAACATCTACTCTCTCAGGGTGGCAGCAGAGAATCTGACTGCCGCAGAATCCGTCTTGCGTGATGCAGACATGGCTCAAGAGTTGACAAACTTCACAAGAAGTCAAATTTTGACACAAGCGGCAACTGCACAGCTTGCACAAGCCAATGCCATGCCCCAAAACGTTTTGGGGCTTTTAGCATCTCAATAATTTGGAGGCATCATGGCAATCAATATCCGAAACAATACACAATCTTTGAATGCTTTAAGACATTTGTCTTGGACTCAAAGTGAACTCTCCAAATCATTAGAAAAATTGTCTTCAGGGCAACGTATCAATCATGGTGGAGATGACCCTGCGGGCTTGATCATTTCAGAGAATTTGAGAGCGCAAATTGCAAGTGTGGAACAAGCCATTAAAAACTCTGAAATCTCTATTTCTGTTGTGCAAACAGCAGAAGGTGCTTTGTCTGAGGTCAATAATTTACTCATTGAAGCAAGGCAACTTTCATTGGCAGCTGCCAATGAAGCCTCAAATGACGAAATTGCAAGAGCCTCTCTGCAAAATCAACTCCGAAATGCGCTCGATACCATTGAAAGAATTGCCAACACCACACGTTTTGGGAATAAATTCTTGCTTGATGGCAGCAATGGTGTTTCAGGCGTGGCTTCTAATCAGTTTGTGGACTTCTTGGGAGCAACAGACAAAACACGTTCTTCACCTGTGGAGGGCTATGAAATAGACGTGATAGAAACAGCCACACGTTCTGAAATCTCTGGGCAATTTGCTGATGATCCTGAGGGATTAGTGATGACTCTCAATGAAGGGGGTAAATCTATCCGTTTAGTTGGACGAGAAGATGAGGCTCCTGATTTATTTGTGAGTCGCTTATCCAGTTCAATAGAACGGGCAGGTCTGAATTTAGAGGTGGAATATGATGGCGTGTCACTCTTCATCTTCCATAAAAAATATGGTCAAGACAATAGCTTTTCTATCACTGTCTCTGAAGACACTTTGGGCTTAATCGGTGGTCAGACTGAAGAGATTCGCAACGGGTCAGACATTCAAGGCACAATTAATGGCGAGGCAGCAGTTGGGAAAGGTCGGACTCTCACAGGTGCAGAAGGGAATCGCTTTACTGATGGGCTTTCTGTCTTTGTGCGTGAGCCAGTTTTGGGGTTCAATGGCACTGTCAGTGTCTCTCAAAACTCCTTGCAGTTTCAGGTGGGGCAGAATGTGGATCAAAGAGTTGGGCTGGCTCTCAATAGTGTCTCTACCAGTTCATTGGGCAGAGGGGTGCAAAATGACAGTCTATTTTCAAGTCTCTCTGACATTGAAGTAGAGACTGTAGAAAATGCGTCCGATGCGATACGTTTGATTGACAAAGCCATCACTGAAGTTTCAAAAATGAGGGGGGATTTGGGTGCGACTCAAAAAAATTCTCTGGAAAGTAATGTGGCAGTTTTGCGAATTACAGCAGAGAATTTGTTGGCAGCAGAGTCTACAGTGCGTGATGCAGACATTGTCAAAACCTTGTCTGACATTACAAGGTACCAGATTCTAACCAATGCCTCTAGTGCAGCAGCGGCTCAAGCCAATCAACTGTCCATTCCTATTATCAATATGTTACTGCCAAACATGTAAGTTTTTTGAAAGCAGTTGCATGCTGGGTTCGGGGGCTTTTCAAACCAGTTTTGGCAGGCAAACTTCCAAACGGACTGATTAAGTATTGAGCGATTTGTCTGCTCGGATTGAAGTGTGTTTGAAGGTTGCTTTGAGGTAGCGTTGGAGGTTGCGATAGCTTTCAAAGGTTGCAACCATTTTGCGATGATGTTCCAGTCGTTTTTGCATCGTTTGCTTTGTGTGAGGAACGATTGTAAAAATGACTCTGACGTCATTAGCACTTTGTTGTTCTATAAAATCATCAAGTCTGCCGTGGTCAAATGCTTCTTTGTGGCAGGTTTCCAATACCTCAGGAAAGTAAAGATTGAGTTCTTCCAATGTCATTCCATCAATCTGCCATGATTGGTATGCACTCAATTCAATCCGATAGTTTTGACGGTTCCCCATACAAATTAGTGAGATGATTCCGTGAACTGTTTGGTCCATTTTGTTTACTAGGTCAATGTGTCTTAATCAGATTTCTTTCTTAACCAGATTGAAGTTGTCGCAGTTTTTTGACAAAAACGCAAGCAAAATCCCAAAAAATCGCTTTTTTGGGTTCATGGACGGTTTTATTTTTTCATCAGTGATGAAGAGACAACCTTTGCAATTTGAATGATTTGAAGAAGCAGTCAGGCTAGAAGGCAAAAAAGATGCCAATGTTGATTCCACCATTCAATTGAATAGTTTCTTGTTGCTTTTGGTCTAACAATGTTTTTTTAGTTTGTTCTGTGGTCGTCTTTGCATCTTGCAAATAAACATATTGCACTCTTAGCCCTGCCGCATCAATCATCCAATCAAAACCTAGTTTAAGATATTGCCCTTGCACGACTGCTGACATCGTTTGTTTTTCAGGGAAGTTACTGACTACCTCGGCACTTTCATCTGCGGACAAATCTATATTGATTCTGCCACCATTAGAATAGACGCTACTGACTTGAAATGAGCTGATGCCTATCCCTGCAAATGGCTTGAATCCGTTGCCAGTGAATGCAGAAAAATAGGCATTAAGTCCAAAATAGTATGAAAGTGTTAGTGTTTGTTTGACGTCTCCAATCGTTTGGCGGTCTGTTTTCAGCTCAAAATCTCTCACAGATGGAATGAGACCCACCCCTGCTTCTACCCCAACACGAGTTGCAATCACATATTCCATCAGCAATGCTGTATCAGACATCTCCCCACTGGAAGAGACATTAGTTTCTTCCAGTTCTCCGTTAGAAAAGCCTTCATCTGTACGAGTTTGGTAATTGTAGGTCACGTTATTGACCCACCTTTGCAAACCGATTTTGATATTTTTGGGCTTCTGCCTTCTTCTTGCTTGTAAATCATCTGGAATGCTAGACAAAATCAAACAAAACAAAGTCATAAAAAGTAGAGTACGCATTTTAGTAAAATGTATTTTTATGAAATTTATCTAATGCCCTTGAAACAAAGACGTGTGCTTTGAAAAAGATTTTAAATTCCCAAATAACCGTATCGGTGATAATTGACGCTGATACTTTGTTCTTGTAGATAATAAAGCATTTCAATTCTTGCCTCTTGGGTGTTTGGAACAGAAAAAACTTGTTTTCCAACTTCAGCCAAAGCATTTGCCAAAGCACTGATTTCATCAGGCGTGCAACCCACCGCACGAATCCGTTGTGCTTTTGAGATTTGCCCGATGGCATCATCAAGTTTTTCCTCTTTCCAATCATATCGGCACAACTTACAAATTTCTTTAATTTTTTCTTTCGCTGGACTTTTTGAACTCATGCTGACCTGCACAGAATTATGAGTCAAATGCGCTGCAAGTATGGTGAGCAAGACTTCTTCTTGGTTGGCATGTTCTCCAATTCTCAGGCTCACTAAACCTGCAGGAAGATAGCGGAATACGTTATGTTGTCCTAAAACATGAGAAAAATCTACCTCACCGGAAAAATGCTTTTCAAAACAAGATTGATATTGCCATGCAAACTCTTTGACCGAGTGTAAAAGATGTGATTCCTTTTCAATATTTTTGAGCAAAGCTGGTACAGATTTCAAAGCATTTTGTGTTTTGACAGAATGAGTTTGACTGTCCTTTTCTTCAATTTTGCCAATTCTTTCAACATTGCAGAATTGTAAGACGTAGTTTGGACCCCCTGCTTTAGTTCCTTGACCCATGGCAGACTTTTTCAGACCTCCAAAAGGTTGCCTTCGTACAATTGCACCAGTTGTGCCTCTGTTGATATACAGATTGCCTGCTTGAATGCGTTTCTTCCATTCTTCTTGCTCTCGTTCGTCAAGACTTTGTAAGCCTGAGGTGAGTCCGTATTCTGTGGCATTGGCAAGTTCTATGGCATGTTGCAGACTTTCAGCACGCATGACAGACAAGATGGGTGCAAAAAATTCAAATTGATGAGCAAAAGATTGAGGAGGCGTGTTCCAACGCACTGCAGGAGACCAAATTTTAGGATTCAATGATCTTGCTTTCACAAGCCACTGTTCTCCTTGAGTCAATTCTTCAAAACCCCGTTTTTGTAGAGCATTTGGCATTTGGATCATTGGACCTGCGTCAGATGACAAATCCCATGCAGACCCTATTTTAAAACTTTCTGCGGCATCTTTGAGCTTTTCTGCAAATTGAGGTTCGTCAAAGACATCTTTTTCTACCACAAGCAAAGAAGTGCAAGAACATTTTTGACCTGCATTAGAAAATGCAGAATGAACCACATCTTTCACGGCTTGGTCTAAGTCAGCAGTTGCAGAAATGATGGTCGCATTCTTGCCTCCTGTTTCAGCAGACAAAGGAATGTCAGGGCGTCTTTTTAGAATTTTTAAAGCTGTTTCAGTCCCACCAGTCAAAATGAGATGTTTGATGCTGGAATGACCAACCAGTGTATCCAGTACCTTGCCTTCCTCGCAACAGACAAGTTGAAAGGCTTCTTTGGGAACTCCTGCCTGCCAAAAGCATTGTGCAAATTCCCACGCAATGGGAAAGGCTTCCGGGGCAGGCTTCAGTAACACACGATTGCCACAAGTCAAAGCGGCTAAGACTCCGCCAGCAGGGATTGCCATTGGAAAGTTCCAAGGGGCAATGACTAAAATCACACCTTTGGGAGAAAATTTGAGATGTGGCAGAGTGTCTTCAAAATCTTTGAACGTCCTTGGATAGTATTCTGCAAAATCAATCGCTTCTGAAATTTCGGGGTCAGATTCCAAAAAAACTTTTCCTGTCACTGCTGCCATGCACCCAATCATATCCCCTCGTTTCTTGCGGAACCCTTGGGCAACACGGCTTAAAATTTGGCAACGGTGTTCTGTTGTGGTTTGACTCCACTCACTTGGGTCATTTTCAGCAACTTTCAATGCCTCAAGGACATTCTGCTCATCAGAAAGAGAGATGCGATAGACGTGTCGTTTGTCGTTAGTGTTAGGGTCGTAGAAGTCTTGATATTCGTTGCTTTGAAGTTGCTTTGAGCCAATCTGGACAGGGACTTCAATGAGCTTGTGGTTTTGCCATCTTTGACGAATTGCTTCAGCCCAAAGCCGATTTTGGGGAAGATGCCAATCGGTGTCTGGTTCATTTTGAAAAGGTTGATGATGAGGCGTCACACTGCCTGCTTCTAGTGTTCTGTGTTGTGTGCGATAAGGCTGGTCTGTCAGCGTGTGCTTGATTTGGCAAGAGTCTAAAAATTGTTGTTTGAGAAAATCCCATTCTGGACTGGGACAGGAAAGACCAAAAGAGTGAGCTAAAAAATTATCAGGTGCAGTATTTTCATCAAGTCTTCTCACAAGGTAAGCGACAGCGTTTAAAAAGTGTTGGGGTTCTGCAACAGGGACGTAAAGCAAAACGGGTTTAGACTCTGCATGCAAAGTCCTCCAGAGGGACTCTGCCATGCCTTCTAGCATTTCAAAAGTAAAATGTTCCCAAACTTGTCCTTCTTCAGCAAGGACAGCAGCATAAGCGAGGTCAAACAGATTATGCGAGGCAACGCCTAGATGAGCGGCTTGAATGTTTTCTTGGCGAATCCCTGTCTCTAGCATACGTTTATAATTGGCATCAGCTTGCACCTTGCTTCTGACGACAGGGCATTCCCAACCGTGTATGGCAGATTCCACTGCCTCCATCTGTAAGTTTGCCCCCTTCACCAAACGAATTTTAATGGGAGTGCCTCCGTTGATGAGACGTTTCTTAGACCACGCTATCAGGTCTTTTTGATAATGCCACGAATCAGGTAAATAGGCTTGTAACACAATCCCAGCATGCAGTTGGTGAAATTCTTCTTGTTCCAAAGTTTCTTTGAAGACATCAATCGTCAATTCAGTGTCACGGTATTCTTCCATGTCCAAATTGATAAACTTTGCCTTGCCTGTCCGTTGCGAAGGATAGTTTTGTGCCTGACGATAAAGTTGTGCAAGTCGTTGCTTGAGTGCCTCTTTGGATTGTTCATATCCTAGGGGGTGGATTTGGGAAAAGATTCCAGAAATTTTGATAGAAATGTAATCTACATCGGGACGTTCCAGTGCTTTTAAAAAAGCATTCAAACGATTCTGTGCTTCTTTTTCTCCCAAAACCATCTCACCTAAAATGTTGAGGTTCATAGAGACACCGTCTTGATAACGTTTGGCAAGATGTTTGCTCAAAGCAGGTTCTTCACCAGACAAAATCACCCGTTTGACGTCCCACTTGATTTTTTGTGTCAATGAAAAAGCTGTCAGTTGAGGCAGGAATGAGCCAAATGTTTGGAGCAAGTGAATCAACCCCTTCTCCCAAAACTTCAAAAACTGTGGCAAGTTGTCTCTTGCGAAAAGATACTGTGTTTGTTCTACAATCCGAGCAGGCGTAGTAGAGCGGAAGGCACGGTCTAGCAAGTGAGTCAGGACATACTTACCTTTGGGGTCAGAAACCAATTTGGCAAATTTATTTTGTTCTTGCTTTTCTTGACGATGAGCCAATTTGTGACAGTTTTCCAGCCATTTTTGGGCAAGTTCAATCGCCTGTTGTTCTGCTTGGGTTGGTTGATGAGAAGGAGAAGTCATGTTGAAGAGTTTGGGCTTGGCAAAACATCATGTTGGGCAGATTGGTGCTGATTCAGTGGCGCCCATTCTTCACTTAAAATGAGATAACGACCATCTTCTTCCTTGACGTAAAGTGTCTTATAACCAACTTGATTCGTGTGAGAAGATTGATAGTCTTGTTTGAATTGGATATGAAAAATATTTTTTGCCTTGAAGATGACAGTTTCTGAAACCCCAATTTTTCTATTTTGATTGCGTGCGTTGATTTTGGTTTTATAGCCCTGCCATTGTTGAAAGTCAAACCCTGCATTTTTAAAATCTGCTGAGTAATGCTTCAAATAGTCTTGTGTTGTGCCAGACTCCCATGTGCTACGCCATGATTCTAAGAAGGCAAGTAATCCTTGACGAAGGCTTTGCATTTGTTCATCTGAAATCTCTTTGACAGAATCAGAAACCACAATTTGTGTCTGACGTAGAGAAATGTACTGCCCGACATCTAATAAGTGGTCATTGCCCAAAGAAATGCAACCTCTTGTGGCTTTTGGGCGGACTTCTATTGTCCCATGCAACCAGATTCCTGACCCTCCATTGTTCAAAACATAGCGGTCTAAATAGTTTGGATAGCTCATTTCAAATGCACCAGAGCCATAAACATCTGCATATTTACCATATTTGCTTTTTAAGGTGCGACCTGTCCATGCCCTTTGCAAAAAATAAACACCTGTTGGGGTGCGCTCATCTCCTTCTATTTTTTTATCGCCTGAACGTTTTCCACTTTCACAAACATATGATTTGATTTTTTCAAACTGAGTTTGGTCTTGATTGTATTGGAAGACAGACAAGCGACACCCTGATTTGTCTGCAAGTAAGACGGTTTGAGCATGTTTGCCAAGAATTAAATTTTCAGGTTGAGAAGCAAAAGTGATGATAGAAGAAAAGGAAAATGCAACAAAGAAAAGCAGAAACTTGACCATAGTTGTTGAGTTCTATTTTGAAGGTTAAGAAGAAGGTATGAATTGAGAAAACTCTGCCTTGATTAATTCAAGCACATTTTCAACAGAATCTTCATAGCGGAATAAATCCAAATCTTCCTGACTAAGCGTTCCGTATTCAAGAAGTTTTTCTAACTGGACAACATCTTTCCAAAATTTTGTATGAAAAAGAATGATGGGAATGGGTTCAATTTTTTTGGTTTGAATGAGTGTTAACGATTCAAAAAGCTCATCAAAACTGCCAAATCCACCGGGGAAAACAATCATGGCTTTGCCACGCCTTAAAAAATGAAACTTTCTTGTGAAGAAATAGCGGAAGTTAAAAACAAAATGTTCTGTAATGTAGGGATTGTGTTCTTGTTCAAAGGGCAGAATGATATTCATTCCAAGAGAAACACCGCCTGCCTCATGCGCCCCCTGATTGCCTGCTTCCATGATGCCTCCGCCCCCACCTGTGCAAACCGCAAAGGCTTGCTTGGAGTTTGGAGACTGCTCAAGACTCCACTGAGTAAACTCCTTGGCAATTTGTCTGGCTGCATCAAGTGAGTCTTTGACTTCTGGGATTTCAGAGTGCCAATCTTGGTTGCCAATTCTGGCACTGCCAAACATGAGCAATGTGTGCAAAATTCCTTCTTGATTTTGACTTAATTCTGCATACATGACTTCAGACAAGACGCGGAACCAAAGAGCTTCACTACTTTCTACAAAATCGGCATCAAGAACAGGAAGTGGGGCAGGTTGAATGGTCTTGCCTTCTTGATAGAGTCTTTGCAAATATTGGGGATAAAGGGAGTTGGCAAGGTTTCGCAAAATTTCTGTGTCTGCACCCAATAAAAAGTTGTGATCATGGTAAGCATATTTCATGGCATTCCTAAATCAGATTGGGTTTATTTTTCAAAAGTTAGAACAGGGTATTTTATATGTTATCAGAGACTTCTTAAAGGCTTTGCGTGTCATTCTTTTTTTCCTAACTTGTGGTGGTGTCTAATGATTTTGGAATCTACCATATAGACGACATCTTCAGCAATTTTTTTGGTGTGGTCTCCAATCCTTTCTAAACATTTGCCCATAGACCGAAAGTTCAGAAAGTAAACGAGGTTGTGAGGTCTGTCTTTGATACCTTGCAACAGTTGCTTTTCTACTTGTTTATTGAAGTTGTCAAGGCGGTCTTCTTCTTCACAGACAAGGGTTGCCTTCGCTGTGTCTGACTCAATCAAGGCTTCTAGCGCCAAGTCTAAAGAGTGCTGAGCAGACTTGCCCATTTCTGCAAAGTCAAAGGTTTCTTCCCAATTCCTATGACCTAGTTTCAAGACACATTTGGCAATATCTACGGCTAAGTCTGCAATCCTCTCCAAGTCGTTATTGATTTTTAGGACAGAGACCAAATATCGCAAATCTACTGCAACAGGCTGATACAGTGCAAAGATTTTCAAGCATTCTTCCTCAAGGGCAATTTCTGCTTTGTCAATCTCAAGATCATAAGCGATTGTTTCTTGTGCTAGTGCTGTGTCTTGTTCTTTCAATGCTTGCAATGCCATCTGTAAGCAATTTTTAACTGAACCTCCTAGTTTCATCACTTGCTGATTGAGTTGTTCTATCTCTCGTTGTAAATGTGCTGTCATAATGTTTTCCTTCTGGTTTCGTAAGTGAATTGCTGCTTTTTGACATTCCTATTTGATTAATCTGAAAAATCACATTCCCTATTCCAATGACTGCCTCTTCTTGAACCCGTAAGTAGCTTATCATTCCTTGAAATTTTTGACTTTTTAAATCAAAAATGGCGTAAAAATAAGAATTGTTACAAGTTCTCCAATGGGTAAGTGCATGTGATGTGGGAATGGTGTCAAGCTCGTTTAAAATGCTTTTCTTGAGGATTTTTCAACCTCATTCATTTTTTTGAAAATCGGCTATTAGTGTATATCTATTTCTTCCTCTAATTCAAGATGATTGAGAGGCGAAGAGCTATTGATGAGTTTTGTGATACTAGCAAAGCAGAGGAAAAAGTTTTTTGTTTTCACAAATTTTGCATTGAGCGACTTTTGAAGCCGAATCGTGCTACACTGGAGAATTTAGTTTTTTTCAAAGGATAAATGACATTTACTCAAAAAATCATCTCTACGTTGTCTGAGGCTAAGGCACAAGAGGTTATTTGTTTTGACACACAAGGCAAGTCGTTGATGACAGATTATTTTGTGGTCTGTCAAGGTCATTCCCAAGCCCATGTAAGAGGGATTGCAGACCGTGTGGAAATGGAGATGAAAAAGCAAGGGCATCGTGCGTCTGCCATTGAAGGGCTTGCTGAAGGCTCATGGGTTGTCATGGATTACCATGAGTGCATGCTTCACATCTTTCATCCTGAAGCTCGCAAATATTATTGCCTTGAAGAGCTTTATTCTATTTTTTCTCAAATTCCAGTTTCTGTTGAATAAAACATGTCTTTAAGTTGGAAAAAAATCTTGCCCCAAAAGATAGACCCGTCTTTAATCCACTGGGATTATTCCCTGCAACGATTCAATACATTGAGGCTTGACTCTATTGCAGAGTGTTTGATTGAGCCATGTTGTGTGCAAGATTTACAGGTCATTTTACCTGTCCTTCAAGAGTTTCAAATTCCATTTTTTGTTTTAGGCAGAGGTTCCAACTTGATTTTAGCAGAGAGTTATTGGCAAGGAGTGGTTTTGCATTTGTCTGGGTCTTTTAGAGAAAAGAAAAACCTTGAAGGGCTAGAAGCCTATACGGGTTCAGCAGTTTTGAATACAACATTCGTCAAAAGATGTTCTTCATGGAACAAGGGGGGGATTGAGTTTTTAGCATCAATTCCCGGAACGATTGGTGGTGCAGTGGCGATGAATGCAGGGGCATACGGGAGCGAGACGTGCCTTTTCCTCAAACAGATTGATTGGGTAGATTGGCAAGGAAAGTATCACGAGTCCAAAGCAGAAGATTTGAGTTTTAGCTATCGTTTTTCGTCGGTGGCTGGGAAAGGGGTGATTGCGGGGGCATTGTTCCAACTTCAACATTCATCAGTGAGACGAGTCAAATCTCTTTTAGACAAGCATTCTGCCTTCAGGCAAGCCAGACAACCCCTACAAATGCCAAGCTGTGGGTCTGTCTTTAAAAATCCATCAGTTGCACCTGCTGGGCAGTTGATTGAGTCAGTGGGTTTGAAGGGAGTCTCTAACGGTCAGGCACAAATCAGCGAGAAGCATGCAAACTTCATTGTCAATCATGGTCAAGCCACCGCAAGCGATATTTTAAAATTGATTGAAATGTCCCAAGAAAAAGTGATGAAAGAACATGGGGTGCAGTTGGAGTTAGAAGCCAAAGTGTTGAGGCAAAAGTGACACGAATGCCCAAGGTCATTCATGCGGCGTTGATGATGATTGTTGCCATCACTTGTTTGGGAATGTTGTTTGGGGGCATGAGGTATCTCTTCACAAAAGAACCTGCACCTGTGGCTCAAGTTACTGTAAGTGGGAATCAAACTTTTTCAGCCCAGCACATTTTAAAAATGTTGGAATTAGGAGACGTTTGGAATGATGTCAACCCTTTAGAACTTTTGTCTCATTTTCAATACGCCACTTTCAAACAAGTTGTGGTCAGGAAAATTTACCCTGATAGAGTCTATGTGATTGTTGAGGAAAATCAACCTTTTGTGGTTTGGAAGTTTCAAGATGAATTTCATGTCTTAGATGAAAACTCAAAACTTCTTGCCATTCTTGACAAAGGTGACCCAAGTGTCTTGCCTATCATTGTCAAAGGTGGAAAAACGCAAATGCCCCAAAAAAAGACCTTTCAGAAGATTCAGCAAATTATCAAGTCTCTAAAAAACGATGCTCCAGAGTGGCAAAACACCACGATTGACCTTTCTGACCAAACGAATGTCAAACTCATTTATCCTGTCGTGGAGGTGTCTCTTGGTTTGGGTGATTATCCGAAGAAGATCAAACAGTTGCAACAAGTGGGAGTGCAGATTTTAAAGCAAGCCAATCGTCAACATGCCAAAATAGACCTGCGAGATCCTTCAAAAGTGTTCCTCAGTCTTGGCAAAAGGCTTTCTTGAAAATAGACTAATACTTTCAAATCAAATCAATTTTGAGAAAATAGATGCTTGTTTCGCACGTTCAAAATTTGACAGTTCGGGCTGGGAGGTGAGGAACAAATGGACTTAAAAATTTGAAATCAACTTTATTAAAGTGAAATTATGAAAAAGGAAAAAGCGATTGTTGTTTTTTCAGGGGGTCAAGACTCTACAACTTGTCTTTATTGGGCAAAAAGGGAGTATGAAGAAGTGATAGCATTGACCTTTGATTATGGGCAAAGGCATCGTATTGAGCTGAATTGTGCCAACAAAGTAGCTGGGTTGGCTCAAGTCCCTCATGTCATTTTGCCAATCAATACCTTTGAAAAGCTGTCAGGCAATTCATTGATTGATGCTTCCATGAACATTCCAGAATCTGTGGCAGATGGTGAAATCCCCAACACTTTTGTTCCTGCCAGAAATTTAATCTTCTTGTCTTTTGCCGCAGCATTTGCTTATCAAAATCAATGCAACACCATTGTCACAGGTGTCAGCCAAGCTGATTGTGGCAACTATCCAGATTGCCGTGAGGACACCATCAAAGCTCTTGAGACTGCTATTTCTCTTGGGTTGGACTCTCCTGTTTCCATTCAAACTCCTTTGATGGACATGAGTAAAGCGGGTACTGTGAAACTTGGTGTAGAATGTGGGGCAATGGAGGCGTTGGCTCACAGCCACACTTGCTATCAAGGTATGATTCCACCTTGTATGAATTGCCCCTCTTGTCTTTTGCGTCAACAAGGTTTTGAGGAGGCAGGTATAGAAGACCCTTTAATGACAAGACTGAATCAACAAAAGTGAGACAATCATTTTTAATCATTGCCTTTGTGCTTTGGGCATCTTTGGTTTATGGACAGCAAAAGAGCTTGTTCCGTGAGCTTTCAGACCGATTTGCAGAGCAAGCGATCCAAGCATTTGTAGAGGCGTTAGGTCGTGGAGAAACTTATCCGCTGCTGCACGTCATTTCCAACATGCGTTATGAAATTTTAAAAGAGTCTTTGAGAATCAAAAGTCGTTCAGACACCAGATCTTGTTCGTTGAGACGCAATCAACAAAAGCCTGTGCCTGTCAGTCAACAAGAGTTCTGTCAAAAATATGACACCATCATAGACACTGCTAAACAAGGGGTTTCTACCTTAGACATTTTTGAAAAAACTTATTTTCGGCACGAGGCATTTTTGTTGCGTGAAGTGGAGGTGAAGAAGGCTAGAAAGGCTTTGAGAAAATGGATTCATCGTAAATTGCGTTGTCTGAAAAGTCGTTCTTCTTGTGGACGGTATGAAGTCAATTTGATTGGTCGTCTAGTTGGCAATCAGCATAATTTAAGGGAATTGTATCGGCACATTCTGACCAATCTTGACAAAAAACTTTTTCCTGAGGAAGCGGTTGTAGAAACAATCATTGAAGACCTGCCCAATTCTCCATGTGTGGCAACTGGGCAAATAGGGGGTATGACCGTCAGAAAAGGCATGGTTTTGATTCCAAAAGGTGTGTTTATCATGGGTTCTTCAGATGGGCGAGATGACGAAAAAGTGCCTCATGCTGTGGAATTAGATGAGTTTTGGATTGACCGCTGTGAAGTGAGCAATATTGATTATCTCAAATATCTCATCAAAGACCCTTACTTGCGTAAAAGCTCGTTTCCCCAAGAATTTCACAACGGAAACTACTTGCAAAACTGGGTGGGTGACTTAACCTCTCCCATCAACCGCAGTAATTATCCTGTTGTCTATGTCACGTGGTATGCCGCACGGTATTACTGCCAAGCCATCAATAAAAGACTGCCTTCAGAAGCAGAATGGGAAAAAGTTGCACGTGCAGGAGGTCTTGATTCTTACAGCTTTCAAAAACAACGTGCAGATGAATATGCTTGGTATAACCAAAACTCAAACAGGCAACCTCATCTGATTGCAGATAAATTACCAAATCGCTATCAGCTTTATGACATGCACGGCAACGTCTGGGAGTGGGTGTATGACTGGTACGGGGCGTATCCTGCGAGACGTTTGACAAATCCGCAAGGTGCAGAACATGGCAAATACCGTGTGTTGCGTGGGGGTTCATGGAGTAGTCCTTTGGAATACCTACGTTCTTCCATGCGTGGAGATGACTCTCCCATCAATGCAAACGATGACGTGGGATTCCGCTGCGCCGCCAGCCAGCACCCTGAAGATTTAGTCACAGAGTAATAAAAACAACAGAAAAGATTGATTTTTGAATGGAAAAATAGGATATTGATAAAATATTTTGTATGTTTCTTTACAAAAATCAATTTTGTTTGTATCATTAATACTTTATTTTGGATAAGCATCTTTCATTTTAAGAAGGTCAAAGCCAAAACTAACGTCATCATTTTCAAGGAGTTAAATTGCTATGTCAGTCTGTCAAAAATCTCAACAAAAACAGATCATCAGTCCTGCCAAAATTGTTAGTGTGACAGGAGAAGGGTCTGAAGTCACTTTCATGTTGTGTACAGGTCTTGAAATTAAAAGCCCCGTTTCACAGGAACAACACCATCAGTTGACGAAACATGAATGGCGTTTATTGCGAGGCACTTTGAGTCAGAATAGTCAAACCAAGCAACAAGAACATTTTGAACTTTTGTCTTTTGAAGAAGATTTAGCCGCAAAAGAAAGAGGAGAATATTTTGATGCAGATCCTGATTTCTGCAGAAAAATACATCTTATTGACAATACTGTGGGAAGGACGGGAGTGACTGTGAAAGAATTACTAGAAAAATTGGAGGAGTCAGATGTCAGTTAGTTACAGTGCCATTAAAATTTCAGAGGATTTTAAATTGAATATCCTCAAAAAATACAAAAAGCCATCTCACAAACCAGAAGTATTAAAGCTAGTAGAAGCGATTAATCTTTTTGTGGATCGGTGGGAGCCTCAAGTCAATAAAAATGTCGGCTTGCTGACGAAAACGAATACTTTGTCCATGGGGGGCTATGAAATGGTTCACATTGAGGAGCTTTCTTGCGACTGCCTGAAAATTGTCTATACTCTCAATAAAATTCAGAAAGTGGTCTGGATAGAAGATGCCTATTTTACCAAATATGGCAGGCGGGACAAATCCCCTGCTCATTTTTAGAGTGAAGCGAGGGATAGGGTCAGGAGAAAAATATCCTGTTTGGTTGAGTTTCTGATGTCTTTTAAGAGGCTTTCTCTAGCCACCAAAGTCTTGACAGATTCTATTCTCTACTAAATAATGAACTCTTTTGCCTCTTCCATAGAAACGTGATGCGTTTTTTAGATGTCAAAACAGATTATGCTTTCAAGATGGTCTTTGGTAATGCCAAGCACCAAGACCTTCTGCTCAGCTTCCTCAATTCTATTTTAACTTTTCAAAATGATGAAAAGATTGAAGATTTGACGATTCAAGACCCTTACAATCCGCCTTTGCTCAAAGGTATGAAAGACAGCTATGTAGATGTCAAAGCCACATTAAGCACAGGTGAGCAGGTGATGATTGAGATGCAAGTCATCAACCATGATGGCTTTGAGAAACGAGTCCTCTACAATGCTTGTAAAAAGTATTCTATGCAGTTGGTTACAGGAAGTCAGTATCACTTGCTCAAGCCTGTCATTGCTGTCAGTGTGGTGGATTTTGTCATGTTTGATAACACTGACAAACTCATCAACTGTTTCAGGTTATTGGAAAAAGAACAGCTTACTGAATATTCAGGGGAGATTGAATTGGTCTTTATTGAACTTCCCAAGTTTCAAAAAAACTTTGAAGACTTACAGGAACTCCAAGATCAGTGGATTTATTTTGTCAAGCATGCTGAAGAGTTTGATCTTGTGCCTGATTCCTTCAATCCTTCTGTCCAAAAGGCTTTAGAAATTGTCAATGAAGCAGGTATGACAGCTGAAGAGTTAGAACTCCATCACAAAAGAAAAGAGTTTGTTGCCATTCAAAAAAGCTCTATTGAGTTAGGTGAGAAGAAAGGAAAGCAAGAAGGAAGAGAAGAGGGAAGAGAAGAAGGGCGACAAGAAGAGAAACTTGACATTGCTCAAAAGATGCTTGCTCAAGGATTGGAGATGGATTTGATTCAATCTATCACTGGACTCTCTCAACAACAAATCCAAAACCTTATTAAATAATGGACTCTTTTGCCTCTTCCATAGAAACGTGATGCGTTTTTTAGATGTCAAAACAGATTATGCTTTCAAGATGGTCTTTGGTAATGCCAAGCACCAAGACCTTCTGCTCAGCTTCCTCAATTCTATTTTAACTTTTCAAAATGATGAAAAGATTGAAGATTTGACGATTCAAGACCCTTACAATCCGCCTTTGCTCAAAGGTATGAAAGACAGCTATGTAGATGTCAAAGCCACATTAAGCACAGGTGAGCAGGTGATGATTGAGATGCAAGTCATCAACCATGATGGCTTTGAGAAACGAGTCCTCTACAATGCTTGTAAAAAGTATTCTATGCAGTTGGTTACAGGAAGTCAGTATCACTTGCTCAAGCCTGTCATTGCTGTCAGTGTGGTGGATTTTGTCATGTTTGACAACAATGATAGACTTATCAACTGTTTCAGGTTATTGGAAAAAGAACAGCTTACTGAATATTCAGGGGAGATTGAACTGGTCTTTATTGAACTTCCCAAGTTTCAAAAAAACTTTGAAGACTTACAGGAACTCCAAGATCAGTGGATTTATTTTGTCAAGCATGCTGAAGAGTTTGATCTTGTGCCTGATTCCTTCAATCCTTCTGTCCAAAAGGCTTTAGAAATTGTCAATGAAGCAGGTATGACATCTGAAGAGTTAGAACTCCACCACAAAAGAAAAGAGTTTGTTGCCATTCAAAAAAGCTCTATTGAGCTAGGTGAGAAGAAAGGTAAGCAAGAAGGAAGAGAAGAAGGAAGAGAAGAGGGACGACAAGAAGAGAAACTTGACATTGCTCAAAAGATGCTTGCTCAAGGATTGGAGATGGATTTGATTCAATCTATCACTGGACTCTCTCCACAACAAATCCAAAACCTTTAACTTTATTCTGAAAAACTATTCAATGCGTCAACAAACTTCAAAAAGTGGTCTGAATAGAAGATGCCTACTTCACCAAATATGGCAGGCGTGAAAAATCCCCTGCTCAGTTTTAGAGTGAAGCAAGGGATAGAGGAAAGAGAAAAGTTTATCTCATTTTTGATGACTAGCAACTGGGGTTACTTATAATTCACCTATGGTGAGATTGGGCAGAGGGAGAATTGACTTTCGGCTGTTTTGGTACAAACTGTTGAAGCAGGCCAGGTCAACATTTCACAAGCTTTTACTGCAGCGAGTTTCTTGGCACATTCTGTCGCAATACTAGCAAGTTGATTAGTTCCAGATTGCTGACTCTCTGTAGCCGTTCCAGAATTGGTATGACTACTTTGATTTTCTTGCATTGACCGCATTCTTGCCTCAAGATCAGTTACTGTTTTCTCAAGTGCCACAATTTGATTCAGTAAATCTCTTCTATCTGAAGACAGTTTTGATATTTCTTCTCCACTTAATCCTATGTTTTTCAAATAAACTCTTGCATATTTTCTGATTTTGGGATCAGTGGAATTGACCTCTTCAGATATTAAGGGTAAATAGTCTTTACTTTTATGATGTTGTAACTCTTTGAGAGCTAATTTTTTGACAGGGCTGTAACTGGTCTTTTGTAAGATTTCATAAACCTTCTTTCCTCCCGAAAAATCATTTCTCTCTCTTAAAAGCCTGCTTCCTGTGATGACGACTGCTGCTTCTGAATCCTCTTGAGACGTTTTTAAGGTTTCAATAACCTGATCATTTTCTACCGCTGTTGTTAGAGAGATTTGGATGAAAGCTTCAGCTCGGACATCGGCATTGTCTTGCTTTTGAGCATGACTTTGAAGTCGTTCAAAAGCATCAACAGAGTTTGTATGCTTGCCCAACGCCTTGACCACTTCAAAAGTTAAGCCTCTATTTCTTGGATTCAAAGCGACTAATACCTGTACTGCAGCAGCATTCCCCGAATAACGTCCTAACCACCTGATAGCTTTTCTTTTGTCTGGTATTGAAACTTCTTCGGATTGAATAAACTCAACTAACTGATCTACATCTCTTGCCTTACCAGCATTGTCAATACGAGTGGCAATAGAAAGACATCCAATGACAAAGCCGATGACAAAAAGAAAGACCAAAGCAACATACCAATTGCTCCTCCTGACTAGGACATCACCCCCTTTGAAAACAGGGGCAGGAGTCCAGACTCTGGGTGTAAAACCCATTCTACTTTTTGAAAAATGCTGGAGTGATAACTTTTTCATCGTTCTACTCCGTTTCAGGTAAAATAAAATCAGTGATTTCTAGGTAGTATTCCGTCTTTGAATTAGCATCTTCTACGTAATACAAAAGGGCAACCTTATCTAAAGTTGGGCTAATAAAAGCTCCATACATTGCGGGTGGAGTCCGAGTCTGCAGTCCGTCTGCCTCAGGATAAGTAGGTGCATAATCAATCATTTTGAGAGAATCAAGACTAACAATGCCCCTTGACGTAACCAAATATTTTTTATCTTCTGTAAGATACATAGTCCGGGCGCCACGTCCTCTATTATAATGACTAATACTTTCAAACTTCTTCGTAAATATAAGTTCTTTTTTTGAATTGTCTCCTTTTATTCTGTATCTCATGTATATATCTTGGTAATCAAATATACCATCACCATCCTGTGTTGGTCTATCGCAATCATCACCAGTATAGTCTGACAGCAACAGGGTTATTGAATATTTTCCATCCAAAGTGCTAATTGGAGAACTTTCAGATTCAATACATGGCTGATAGTTGTCATTTCCTGCAGCAACACTCAAAAAAGTGAGGGCACGAGAGGCAGTGCTATCCACATTTTTGTAACTCAATTCAGTGAGATTACGAAAATTATCCATTGCATCAAAAAGAGTTGAATCTCCTTCAATAAATGCGTTTTTAGGCACTGAAAAGTAAAAGGCATTCTGTCCCTTTTCTTCAGATTCTTCAGTAGTTAGATAAGCAATAGCAAGAGTATCTGTATCAAACCATAATATTTCGACGCCTCGTGTCCATTTTGCACCGAATAAACCTTCTCTAAATGCTTCTGAACCGAGTGGTACTTTGACTGCTCGCTCTGATAATGAATTGTTGGGGTAGGTTGGTGGGTTTGGGTAGAGCGTTGGATCAAATCCAGGAGCAACAAAAGGGAGCGTACAACCAACAGCCATCCAGCTAATTCCGATCATCAAAGCCATTTTTACCACAGGCAAAGATCGCAAAAATCGTGAGAAGAATGAGAAAGAGTTTGAAGAAGTGAGATTTGAGTAGGTGAGAGAATTTTTTGACGAAAACGCAAAGAATTTCCATTTTTGTCTTGACTTTTGAAAAAGCGGGGTTAGCCTATATAGATTGCGGATTGCGGATTGCGGATTGCGGATTGCGGATTGCGGATTGCGGATTGCGGATTGCGGATTGCGGATTGCGGATTGCGGATTGCGGATTGCGGATTGCGGATTGCGGATTGCGGATAATTTTGCGCTAAAATTCTGTTTCATGTTAATTCTCCTTACAGATTAAAAAAACCGGTATTGTTAAACTATAAGTGATATGCGATATTAAGTTCATTTAATTGAATTGATAGTCATGGTGTAGCAATGAAGTCGTGTCCTAGATGTGAAAGTGAGAAGACGGTTAAGAATGGTTTTTTATATGGTAAACCGAGGAGGCGTTGCAATGCCTGCAACTATCAATATACCAAGTCCTATCGTGGTCAAATCTCACCACAGATCAAAAGAAGAGCATTAGAGTTGTATTTGGAGGGTCTTGGTTTCAGGTCAATCGGTCGTTTGCTGAATTGTTCTCATGTTTCAGTTTATAATTGGGTCTGTAGTTTTGGCGAACAGCTCAAGGCATTAAGAAAGGACACAGACATTGAAATTATGGAAATTGATGAAATGCACACCTACATCCAGTCAAAAAAAACTACTGCTGGCTCTGGATTGCTGTTGATAGATGTGGGAAGCAATTTATCAATTGTGTGCTTGGAAACAGAGACTCAAAAGCCTGTAGGCATTTATGGGACAAGGTCAAGGAAACAAAACCTCTTCAGGTGATGACTGATCACTGGAAGGCTTACAAACAAGTCATTCCCAAAGAAATTCATACATGTTCCAAGGCAGAAACATACACGGTAGAAGAGTATAATTCTCTCTTGAGACATTTCTTGGCAAGAATGAGAAGGAAAACCAAATGTTACAGCAAGTCTCTTAAAGCATTACAATATTCTGTTCTTTTGTTCATGGCAAAACGGAATAATCAGCTATCACTTATTACTTAACAATGCCAAAAAACCTAAACACTATGTTTAGAAGGGAGAGATTCTAACTGATTAAAGAAATAAGAGTCAAGTGTTTTTTGATCTTCTTTTTTCGGTTACTTGCTGTGTTAAGCATTCACGAGTATTTTATCACTCATAAAATCTTCCAAAGCCTTGATAATCTCTTCATTTTAGTTTTAAAGAGACTCTGAACACGATACTTAGAAAGGGTGTTTTGAAAAAAAACAAGGTCTATATTTTTTATAAAGAAAGTCAAAATGGTCAAAATTTTGTCATGTTTGGTCAGTTGCTAGGGTGTTCAGAGTAGTTCAAAAATGCAAGTGAATCTTTCAAAAGTGATAAGAGTCCATGCGTGTGATTTGGACGTCGTGTGATTTGGCTGGTGGTTTTTGTTTTGGGGTTGGTGGTTCTTTGGGACGTCTTTGAAGTATTGCCCAATAATAGGCAAGGTAAAACACGATGCCCAGCAGTAAAGGAATGAAAAGCACAGCACACATTCGCACAAACCAAAGGGGCATCTTGGCTTGAACTGAAAAATCTGCACAAACTCCTAATACTTTTTTAGTTGGTCTATTCTCAGGACGTTTTGATGAATCTGACAGCCCCCAAATCGTCCATGTCCCAAAAAGGATTGCAAGTAAAGACCATGTGGCAATCCAAAACTTCAAAATCCATTCCATCATTTTTTAGTCAAATTTTAATCAAGATTGAGCTGGCTCAAAACATTCTGACTTTTTCTTTAGCAAGACTCAATCACTTTTCAAAAGCGCTTCAAAAAACTCATAAGAAGTGATTGAAAATTCTGCTGAATCAGCCTAGAATTTTAGGTTTGTTTATCAAACATCTTATCTTAAAAGTGTGGTGAAAACATTGCCAAGTTTTGAATATCTTTCTGCGATTGGAAATACTCCTTTGTTCCGCATGAATCGTTTTTGTCCTGAAGGCGTGCTTTATGCCAAAGCAGAGTGGTATAATCCCGGTGGTTCTGTCAAAGACCGTGCGGCAAGTCATATCATTGAGAAGGCAGCGAAATATGGAGAACTCACTCAAGACCAAATTTTACTTGATGCCACATCAGGCAATACAGGAATCGCTTATGCTATGATTGGAGCAGTTTTGGGGTATCGTGTCAAACTTTGTATGCCTGAAAGTGTTACGCGTTCTCGCAGAAGGATCATTTCTGCATACGGAGCAGAACTTGTTTTGACTGACGCCAAGCATTCATCAGATGGTGCGATTAGGGAGGCTCAAAGGCTTGTTCAAGAAGACCCCGATTTGTACTTTTATGCCAATCAATATGCCAATGAAGCCAACTGGAAGGCTCATTTTAAAACAACAGGACCTGAAATTTATGCACAAACGGAAGAAGCCATCACGCATTTTGTGGCAGGAGTTGGCACTTCAGGGACTTTGATGGGGGTTGGACGCTATTTAAAAAAAGTCAACCCAAAAATTCAAGTGATAGAAGTGCAACCTGACCAAGCATTGCATGGAATAGAAGGCTGGAAGCACATGGAATCTGCCATTCAACCAGACTTTTATGACAGCACCTTTGCTGATGTCAAAATGTCCTGTTCCACAGAAGATGCCTATCAAGTGATAGACGAAGTTGCCAAAAAAGAAGGTCTTTTGTTAAGCGTGTCTAGTGCGGCATCTTTACATGCCGCTCGTCAAGTGGCTTGCGATGCCCCCGATAGTGTGGTTGCCACCGTGCTAGCTGACAACGCCTCTAAATATTTGGAAGAAAAATTTTGGGATTTTACAAAATAACACTTCCCCATTCTTTATAAACCCTAATCATTAAAAAACCGACTATGTCCATTACCATTGAAATCCCCTCTGCACTGCAACGTCATGCCAATAATCAAGAATCCATCTCCATTGAATCGGCTCAGACCGTTGGTGAGGCTTTTGTACAACTTTGCCAACGTTATCCCGATTTGAAAGCCAATCTGTATGACCAAGACCAGAACATTCGCAGTTTTATCAATGTTTATCTGAATGATGATGACATTCGTTATAGCTCTAATTTAGAAACACCGACCAAAGCTGATGATGTTATTCAAATCGTTCCTTCTATTGCAGGTGGTTGTTGAGCTTTGAGCTTGACCAGCTGGAAGTTGTGACCCGTTTTCTTAAAAAATTGTTCCATATCGGATAAAGGAATTTGTAGAGTACTGGTGTTGGTCATGGGGTGGCATAAGACAAATTGTTCTTTCCATAAATCTTGGTCAATCCAAACTTCTACTTGATGTTGCTGGTCATGGACTAATGCCAGTAAGCTCACAGAACCCGGAGCAACCCCCAAATGGTGTTGTAGTCTTTCTGCAGAGGCAAAGCCTAAACGACTGCAATTCATCTGCTTAGCAAGTGCTTTTAAATCTGCTGACTTAGAAGCCTCAAGAGTGACCAAAAAGTGTTTCTTACCTTTGGCATCTCTCAAGAACAAATTTTTGGTTTTTCCTCCTTCTATTTGCAGATTCAATTTTTCAGAATCTTGCACCGTGAAGACAGCGGGGTGTTCAAAGAGTTGGTAACGGATTTGATGATGTTCCAAAAATTGATAGAGTTCTGTTGTCATGACATCACAGTAGCCATAGCATGAAGGAAGCCAAAGACATGAAAAGGCTAGTCATACCAAGTGCCAGCAAAGACCCTGCAATGCCTAACAAAACCAACTGCATCAAAACGACAAGTTGTGCTTGGCTTCTTGAGCTTCCAAGACTCATTAAAATTGCAAAAGATTGCAGTTGACTTTCTAAAAAATGTCTGAACAGATAAGCTACGCCGACGCCTCCTAAAAACAACGCTGTCAAGGCACTTAATCCTAAAAAGCGACCAAGACGTTGTGTCAAATCACCAAATTGTGAATTGCTGTCTGTAATTGTCCTGATTCTGATTTCAGACACTGTGTTTTTTGAGGGTCTCAACACTTCTCTGATTTTTTCTGAACGTTCTGCCACTTCCTCTGTTGGTTGGTCTAGTTTATAAAACCGCCCATACAAAATACGGCTTCCAAATTCCAGTAACCCTGTCTGTTTCAGTTGTGAGACAGACACATAAATTTTAGGAATCCCTGCAAACAATGAAAGGGTCTCTGGTGGTGCTTCTGCAATGATGCCTGTAATTTCAAAGTTAACTTGACCAATCTTGACCATCTCTCCTTGGGACGTTCTCAAAGATTCTAAAAACTCTGGTGAAGCCCAAACTTTTGGTTGACTTGCAAAGTCTTGCTTTTCAGCCAGAGAAGGTTCACCTGATTCAAGCGTCAATTCTCCATACAATGGAAACTGTGAATCAATGCCAATGACATGAGTTAACTTAGACCTCTGATTGCTGACAACCATTGAAAAAAGTTTGACTTGATCACTTTGTGATGCAACAGGTTGTAAGGTGTCATCTATCAATTTGACCTGATTTTTATCAAACTTTTGGTAAGAAGAAATGAACAAATCAGCCCCTAGTAAAACTTTTGCTCGCTCTTTCAAGCTGACATTGATGGACTCTTGCAAAGAGTAAAGTATGGTTAAACCACTCAGCGCAAGCGCTAGATTGAAAGTAAAGAAGGTGCTGAAACGGAGATGATTTTTAAGGCTTCTCCAAGCCAGTTGAGTGGCAAGAATCATAATGGTTTATAGGGATGCCATAAAGTCAGAGATTTTTTGAGTGTCAAACCATGTTGTGTCGTGACGGTGATTGAGAAACGGTTGAAACCTTTTTGCAAATTGACTTTTTTTTGTTCGTCAAAAGTCTTTTTTTGAAGATGAAAGAACGCAATCTTTTTTTCATTTCTGGCAAGTAAAGCAGACTGGATTGTTTCGTTTGCCATGATCTTTGCTTGAATTTTGACCTGACCATCTTCTGTTTTTTCCAAAACCTTCAAAGACACTTCAGGAATGTCACAACAATTCTGGAGGTGTTCTGCTTGTGTGAGATTCAAGCGATAGGATAGATGATTGGATTGAAAAAGTGAATCTGAAAGGTCAAGTTGGTCAATGAATAGCGCTGATTTTTGTTTTGTGGTGTAAAGCATGGTCATAGACCCCGTTTCACCTGATTTTAATTTTGGGAGACGTCCTGTCTGCCTAATAGATTTAATAGTATGTTTGGGTTTTAGAGTGGCTCTCAGCTTTCCCGTTGCTCGGCTGCCATGATTGGAAATGTTGATTCTCAATGCAATTTTTTCATCAGGTTCAACAACCCCATTGCCATTGCCACGAGACCCCCAGTCTCCATTGTCTCTGATAGCAAATTGCACTTTCAATTTTGGTGCTTCTACTGGTTTAGGAATGACAATTTTGTCATGTTTTGAAAGAACCCTTTCTTTTTCGTCCAATAGTTGTGCTTGCAATCTGAACGCCTCACGGTATGGCAAAAGCAATTCTTGTTCTTGTGAAATGGTTTTGTTGGCTTCCAAACGTCCAATAGGAAGCTCCCAAATGGGACCGGGTTGATTCAACACTCTGACTCTCATTTTAAGCCTGTCCAGTGCGTCATTTTGACTTTGAAGACTCCAACGCAAACGGAAGGTATGACCGTCTTTAGACAAATTTGTAGAAACATCAGATTCTTCCCATGACACTTGAAAATTGACATCTGGTTCACTTACAAAACCAGATTCCCTTCCCCAATTAATTCCAGAATCTTTCAAAACCTGAAGCATCTTTTGTTCTTCTTCTACCTGTACTTGTTTTGCAAGGGCGAGTGCAATTTCTTTGAGGTCATCTTTTTTCAGATGATCTTTGACGTTTGAGATTTGTTTTAAACTTTTGACTGCAAAGTCTTTCACAAAATCTTCTGGCATTTGAGGATCGTATGAGGGTAAAAAATTAAATATTTTTGTTAAACTTTGGTTAGAACCAAAGGCTTGAAGATATTGTAACTCAAAGTCAGCAGAAGTGGTAGGTTCACCCCATTTAAACACCCTTGCTAAATTTTCTTCTCTGGGGGGATAGCTTTTGACCAAGAATTTTTGATATGTTTGATCCCAATAGATTGGGAGAATTTTGATGTGTGGAACTTCCCCAACCGCTTGAATAGAGTCCCCATTTGGAGTCAAATATTTGGCGACAGTGAGCTTCAACCCGTGTATGTCTCCAACTGCTTGGAGATGTTGGACAGAACCTTTGCCAAAGGTTCGTTCACCAAGCAAGACTGTATTGGGGCGTTCTTTTAATGCAGAAGCAACAATTTCTGAACCAGATGCACTGACACGATTAATAAGGATAGCAAGAGGGATTGTATTCAATCTCTGGTCTTTCAAAATCCATTGAGAGACAAAAGCCTGTTCCAAAGTGCCTTCGGTGGAGGTGATTTTTTTGTTTGGAGGTAGAAAAAAATTTGCAGTCAATGCCGCTTGCTGCAGCAATCCTCCAAGATTGTCTCGTATGTCAAGAATGATGCCTTCAATGCCTTCGGTTTGACTTAGTGCATCGTACAACTGAGCGACAGTGTTCTGCTGAAACACTTTAATTTGAATCAAAAGGATTTTAGATTGAATCCTTTCTACTTCAACACTAGGTGCATGAATGATAGCTCGTGGCAAGTTGACATGATATTTACTTTGGTCAGCTTTGAGAATTTTAAGTTTGACAGGAGTCCCAATGAGTCCCTGCAACTGTGATTTTGCAGAAGTCCGGTCCATTGACTTGACTGATTCATCATCAATTTCTGTAATCCATTCACCAGATTTTAAACCTGAAGTGTATGCAGGAGAGTTACGAATGACTTGCAAAATTTTTAAGCCTTTTTTGGCATCATGTTGGACTACAACACCAATTCCTCCAAACTGTCCTTGCACACGTTCTTGAAAATTTTGGTATTGAGCAGTGAAGATTGCACTAGAATGCGGGTCAAGTGTTGCAAGGATTCCCTTGACGATGGCTTGTTCTGCCTTGACCCATTTTGATTGAGGCAAGTCTTTTTTTAAAAGATTGAGTGTTTGTTGAAGGGTCAGATTTAAATCAGACAGATCGGACAAATCAGACACAGGGATTTGGTAATCTTGCACAGAGGTTTGAATGGCAAGAATGGGCGACTTGGCATCTTCCAATCCTTGCTTGAGCTGAATGTTAATCTCTGGAACAGCATTGTCAAGTTGATGAAATGCGGAAATAAGCATGGCATCGGGTTTCAGCCGATTGACCTCAATGTAGTCAAGTTGCAGTCTGACAAACAATTCAGAAACAAGAGGAGAGGGAGGATTTTTTAAAAGGCTGGGACGGTCATCAAACTCGTGAATTGAGACACGGGGAACAATTTTGGTAATACATGCGGTCAACACAAGGTTTGAGATGATGCAAAATAGAATCAATCGCATTCCAATCAGTTTGTGTTGGTTAAGATGGATGGTTGTTAATCCTTTGATTCTGTGGGGGTGAGAGCAGAATCAGGTGGCAAGCAAATTTTGTCTCTACCTGTATTTTTTGCACGATAAAGTGCAGCATCAGCCGCACGCAAAAGTTGATTCCAATCAGGTTCAGGACAAATTTGGGGATAAGACGACACCCCTAAACTACAAGTGATTTGTAAAGTTCTTTCTTGATAGTCAAATAATTTGCTACGTACGTCCCGATGCACACGTTCTGCAATCAACATAGCAGAGGAAAGGTCTGTGTCAAACAAAGCGATCGCAAATTCCTCGCCTCCATAACGTGCTACAACTTCCCTTCGTCTTACGTTCTTTCTTAAGATACCAGCAAATTCCGCTAACACATAATCCCCGCACTGATGACCATACTTGTCGTTGACATCTTTAAAAAAGTCAATGTCAATCATCAGCATGCTAATATGTCTCTTCCGTCGTTGGGCTTCTAAAAATTCTTCTTCCAGACGTTCCAGCAAATAACGTCGATTGGAAACCCCCGTCAAAGAATCAGTGACAACTAATTGTCTCAAGAAGATGTTTGTCTCCTCTAGTTGTTTATTTTGTTCTCGGGATTTTGTGTATTCCTGCGAAAGCCTTTGAAAAGATTCAGGGTTTAAAATCCTCTTGACTCTCAAATTTAACTCAATGTCGCTAAAAGGCTTGAACAAGAAATCATAAACGTTATCAATCTCTATGTGTTTTACTTGAGGGACAGCACTGGTCACCAAAAGCAGGGGTTTTTCTTTGAAAAGATGACTCCATCTTTCCATAAAATTAGGGTAAAGCTTTTGATCCAACAACTCTATGTCCAATATGGTTAAGTCATAGTGGATTTGTTCAAAAGAATCTTTCTCAAAATCTATGGATTCTACAAGATAAGGCAATCCTTGATTGATCTGTTGAAAAAGATCTTGATAAGGTGAAAAGACAGCAACACTGGTCATCATGGCAATCTACTGGATTTTTGAGCCTATTTCTGAATGAGGAGGAGGCTCTATTAAAATTGTTCCACGGTCAGAGATGGCACATAGTAACATACCTTGAGACAAAACACCACGTAGTTTGACAGATTTTAAATTACTGACAACCACGACTAACTTCCCAATGAGTTCTTCAGGTTTGTAGTATTCTGCAATGCCTGAAACAATGGAACGGGTGTGAGGCTCTCCTAAATCTACTGTGGAATGTAAAAGACGGTTTGCTTTTGGCACAACTTGACAGTCAATAATCTGCCCTACCTGTAGCACAACACGTTCAAAATCTTCAACTGTAATTTCTGGGTCTGTTTTGTCTGTCTTTTGAAGATCTTCTTGAGTAGGTGGTTCTTGTGCCGTTTCTTGATTTGGTAGTCTTGGAAAAAGATTTGGAATCTCTTTTAATGTGAAGTTTTCTTGCAACAATCCTAAAGTCAGTTGCTCTCGATTTGCCGTTTGAACACCAAGTAAGTCCAAAAGATCAGCCGCTTTTTGTGGCATCACAGGTGAAAGGAGATTGGCAACAAGACGAATGCCATCAAGTGCTGTATAAAGTACAGTTCCAAGTTGTTCATGGCATTCAGGAGTTTTAGCAAGTTTCCAAGGCTTAGTTTCATCTAAATATTTATTGATAGCAACACCCATTTCGGTGATAGATTCTATTGCTTGATGCAATTTGAAATCGTCAATCTGCCTTTGAACTAGAACCACTTGTTTTTTTAAATCATCAGCAAGACGTTTTTCTAACGTGCCAATTTCCCCCTGAATGGGAGTGCATTTTTTAAAATATTTTTGTGAAAGTTTGACAACACGGCTGACTAAATTTCCAATATTATTTGCAAGGTCTGCGTTATAGCGGCTTCTCAATAAATCTTCAGTGAAGACAGCATCATTGCCGAAAGACATGTCCCTTGCAAGAAAAAATCGCAATCCATCTCTCCCAACCAGAGCTTGCATTTGCAAAGGGTCAATGACATTGCCTAAAGATTTGCTCATTTTCAAACCTGAACAATTCCAATGCCCATGCACCACTAATTTTTTGAAAATAGGGAATCCTGATGCTTTGAGCATGCAAGGCCAATAAATCGCATGCGTTTTCAGAATGTCTTTGCCAATGATATGATGTGCTTCCTTCCAAAATTTTTGGAAACGTTCATCATCAGGACTTCCAAGGGCGTTAGGATAGTTGAGAAGAGCATCAAACCAAACATAAGTCACAAATTGAGAGTCAAAAGGTAGCTCAATTCCCCAAGAAACACGGGACTTTGGTCTGGAGATACATAAATCCTGCAATGGACTTCTCAAAAAACCTAAGACTTCATTTTTGTATTGTTCAGGGTAAATCCATTGGGGGTTGTGTTGAATAGTTTCTATCAACCAATCTTGATAGGCACTCATACGGAAAAAGTAGTTTTCTTCCCGATGCACTTGAGGTGCTACAAGATGGTCTGAACAAAGCCCATCTTGCAACTCTTCTGCATCTAAAAAACGTTCACACCCTACACAATACAACCCCTCATATTCTTTGAAAAAAATCTCTCCAGCTTCATAAAGTTGTGCTAGGACGTCTTGCACTCTCTTTTTATGAAAGTCTTCTGTAGTGCGGATAAACTGATCATATTCAATCCCCAAAGACCCCCATAAATCTTGAAACTCTTTTGAAACAGCATCAACAAATTTTTGGGGAGAAGTATTGGCTTTTTTTGCAGATTCTTCTACTTTTTGCCCATGCTCATCTGTGCCTGTCAATAGAAAAACGTCTTGACCAAAAAGTTTGTGGTAGCGAGCAAAAATATCTGCAATCACAGTCGTATAGGCATGCCCAATATGGGGGCAACTGTTGACGTAGTAAATGGGAGTTGTAATAAAAAATTGACGAGACATCGCTTTTTTAATTCAAACTATTTTTGAATCATGTAATCTCTTAACTTTTGAAACTTTTCGGGCAAAGCAGGTCTCCCTTCTGGAGAAATGACAGTGCCTTCAATAAATGCTTCTAAAACTTCAGCTGATGAAGAGGCATTTTGCAGAAAAATTTTTTGCAAGAATTGAAACCTGACCCGTTTGATTTGAACAACAGCCAACTTGACCACAAAGGAATCTCCACTTGTTAGTGGCTTCTTATACCTGACGTCAATCCTCGTGACAACAGGGTTCCAAGATCTGTTTCCCAACTCTGACAAATCAATTCCCAGACTCTTGAAAAAGCTGTGCCTCGTATGTTGTAGATAGATGAGATAGACACTATTGTTGACCACACCAAACATATCAATCTCACTATCACGGACATCAAATTTTTGTTCAAAGCAAAACGCATCTGAACCCAAATTTGTCATACTTCTGCCTTCTCAAGTTGTGTCTGAGGAACAGCGTCCTTTTTTTCTTTCAAATGATACTGCACATCTTGGAATTGCTGGAATCCTGTCCCTGCAGGAATCAGACGACCAAGTATGACATTTTCTTTGAGTCCTCTAAACGTGTCGTATTTACCCCCCAACGCAGCATCGGTCAAAATTTTGGTTGTCTCTTGAAAGGATGCGGCAGAAATGAAGGAATCAGTGCTTAGCGAGGCTTTGGTAATTCCTAACAAAATCGGTTTAGACACTGCTTGTTCTTTACCCTGTTCTCTCAATTCACGATTCATCTGATTAAATTGGACTCTTGAAATCACTTGTCCAATCAACAAAGGAGACTCACCCGGAGATTGAATAGAAACCTGCTTTAACATTTGACGCACAATGACTTCAATGTGTTTGTCATTAATGTCCACTCCTTGCAGACGATAGACTTCTTGCACCTCGTCCACAAGATATTTTTGCAATTCTTTCGCTCCTTTGACGGCAAGAATGTCATGGGGGTTAGGAGACCCATCAATCAAAGGCTCACCAGCACGAACATATTCACCTTCTTGCACTGTAATATGCCTTCCAAGTGGGATGAGATATTCTTTGGATTCTCCCTTTTCATCTTCTGGCTTAATCAGAATGCGTTGTTTTTTCTTAATGTCTTTCCCAAAAACAACCTCTCCGTCAATTTCACTGATAATGGCATGGTCTTTGGGAACACGAGCCTCAAACAATTCTGCAACACGTGGGAGACCCCCTGTGATGTCTTTGTTTTTGGCAAGTTCTCGTGGAATTTTTGCAAGAATAGACCCTGCATGGACTTCTTGACCATCAACAACGACTAACTCTGCTTTAGTTGGAAGAGAAAACTTTGCAGGTGCATCATTTTGATTTTTTAAAACTTTTCCGGAGTCATCACGAATCAGAATATGAGGTCGTTTTTCAGGGTTAGCCGATTCTTGAATGACTTGCCTTGCTAAACCTGTGGCTTCATCTACTTGTTCCTTGATTGTCTCATTTTCATCAATGTCTTTAAATTTCACAAATCCTGAAATGTCTGTGAGGATTGGAATAGAGAACGGGTCCCACTCTGCCACTCGTTCACCTTGTGAAATATGAACTCCTTCTTCTTTGAGCAAGACAGCTCCAATGGGTAGAGGATGACGGTCTTTCTCCCTTCCCTGTTCATCAACAATCAAAGCAGAGCCTCTTCTTCCAGAGACGACGTATTGGTTGTCTTTGTTACGAACTTCTTTAAGGTTTTCAAATTTTAAGATTCCGCTAAATCGTGGCTCCCAAGTGTTTTGCTCTGCCAGACGACTTGCAGCACCTCCAATGTGGAAGGTTCTCATGGTTAATTGTGTGCCAGGTTCACCAATACTTTGTGCGGCAATCACACCAACGGCTTCACCTAAGTTAATAATCCTCCCATGTGACAAATCACGACCGTAGCAGAGCTGACAAATACCATGATCGTTGATACAAGTTAAGGCAGAACGGATATTGATTCTCTCAACCCCAGCTTTTTCAATTTGTTCAACAACCGTTTCTGTAATCTCTTCGCTTGTGCGAATGATATAACTACCAGAGTTATCAGGGTCTGGAATGTCTTCTTGTGAGATTCTGCCCAAAATGCGTTCACCCAGAGTTTCTACAATTTCTCCTGCTTCAATCAAGGCAGTCATTTCAATTCCATCAAGTGTGCCGCAATCATGTTCAAGAATGACACAGTCTTGGGCAATATCCACCAGCCTTCTGGTCAAGTAACCAGAATTTGCAGTCTTGAGGGCTGTGTCAGCCAGTCCCTTCCTTGCACCATGTGTAGAGATGAAGTATTGCAAGACATTCAACCCTTCACGAAAGTTTGCAGTGATGGGGGTTTCAATGATCTCTCCTGATGGCTTTGCCATCAATCCACGCATTCCTGCAAGCTGTTTCATTTGCTGCTGACTTCCTCTTGCACCAGAATCTGCCATCATGTAGATAGAATTGAACACTCTCTTCCCATCTTCCATAGTTGGTTTTTGAATGGCTTTGGTCATTTCCTCTGCCACTTTATCTGTAACACGTGCCCAAACGTCAATGACCTGATTGTAACGTTCCCCATCTGTGATGATACCGTTGTGATACTCAATATTGACCTTGTTTACTTCTTCTTGAGCCGCCTTGAGAAGCTCCGCTTTTGTGGGAGGCGAGACCATATCTGCCATACTGATAGAAAAACCAGCAGTCGTTGCATAGCGGTATCCAAGAGCTTTAATGTCGTCAAGCAGTTTGACTGTTCGGACACTTCCCACTTGCCGATAAACCATATCAATCAAATTGCCCAGACGTTTTTTGTTCAGCTGACGATTGACTAAGCTGAAAGGAATTTCTGGTGGAATGATTTGAAAAAGTAAGATTCTACCAACAGTGGTTTCTGTGAGTTGACCATCCATTCGCACCTTGATTTTGGTATGAAGCTCTACTTTTTGATGATCGTATGCAGCAGACACTTGGTCAAAATTGGCAAAGCATTTTCCATGACCGATTAAATCATCTTGCTCGGTGGTGATCCAGTACATTCCCAAAACAATATCTTGACTTGGAGACATAAGCGGCTTGCCATTGGCAGGGGACAAGAGGTTGTTTGTGGACATGATGAGGATTTTTGCCTCAAGTTGTGCTTCAATGGAAAGTGGAACATGCACTGCCATTTGGTCTCCGTCAAAGTCGGCATTAAAGGCAGTGCAGACTAGCGGATGCAGTTGGATTGCCTTGCCTTCAATCAAAACAGGTTCAAATGCTTGGATTCCCAGCCTATGTAGTGTTGGTGCGCGGTTCAACAAAATAGGGTGGTCAATGATGACTTTTTCTAAAATATCCCAAACTTCGGGGGCATTATTTTCCAAAAGTTGTTTGGCTTGCTTGATGCTGGTGACTTTGTCATTGTCAATGAGTCTGTGATAGATGAATGGTTTGAAGAGTTCAAGAGCCATTTTTTTAGGTAGTCCGCATTGATGCAACTTCATATCAGGACCAACAACGATAACAGTCCTGCCTGAATAGTCCACACGTTTTCCAAGCAGATTCTGCCTGAACCTTCCTTGCTTACCCTTGAGCATATCGCTCAACGATTTAAGGGGACGTTTGTTTGAGCCTAAGATGGGGTAGCCTCGTCTTCCATTGTCTAAAAGAGCATCAACAGCTTCTTGTAACATACGTTGCTCATTTTTAACAATGATGATGGGAGCGCGGAGGTCTTTGAGCCTCTTGAGGCGATTGTTGCGATGAATGACCCGTCTGTATAAATCGTTCAAGTCACTGGTGGCAAAGCGTCCACCTTCTAGTGGAACAAGTGGTCTTAACTCTGGGGGTAAGACAGGCAAGACTTCTAAAATCATCGCCTCTGGGGCAGAATTGGACTCTTTGAGATAAGTGACAATGTTCAGACGTTTCACAATTCGCTTTCTTCTAACTTCTGATGAGGCTTCTGCCAAATCCATGCTGAGATATTCATGTAACTCATCAATGTCTAAATTTTTCAGTAAGACTTGGATTGCCTCTGCACCAATTCCCAATTCTAAATCAGGATATTGCTCTGAAAATTCATAGTATTTTGACTCATCAACAATCTCTCGTTCCTTGAAGGGAGAGCTTCCTGGGTTGACCACAATGTAGGCTTTGAAGTAAAGAATCTCCTCTAAATCACGCATAGTCATATCCAAGAGTGTTCCAATACGGCTTGGAACTCCTTTTAAAAACCAGATATGAGACACAGGGCTTGCCAACTTGATGTGTCCCATACGTTCTCGTCTGACTTTTGATGAAATCACTTCTACTCCGCACTTCTCACAGGTGATGCCTCTGTGTTTCATACGTTTGTATTTGCCACAATTACATTCATAGTCTTGTGTAGGACCAAAGATTTTTGCACAAAACAACCCATCTCGTTCAGGCTTTAATGTACGATAATTGATTGTTTCAGAAGTTTTGATTTCACCATGAGACCAAGACAAGACGTCATCAGTTGTTGCAACTTTGATCTGTAACGCCTTGCTTTTTGTAGCATGTTCTTGTTCAAAAAGATTCGTATCCACAGGCTTCCTATTTGCTTTTGAGTGTTATTATTTTTGAAAAACCTTAGTCTTCAAGACTGGGTTCCATTTCTTCTTCATCTATCAATTCCACATTGAGACTTAAACTTTTAAGCTCACTGCTCAAAACCTTAAAGGCTTCAGGTAGTCCTGTCTCTACGTGATGCCGACCTTTGACAATCGCCTCATAGGTTTTATTACGTCCTTGCACATCATCAGATTTGACTGTCAAAAGCTCTTTGAGTGTGTGAGCCGCACCGTACGCTTCCAATGCCCAAACCTCCATCTCACCAAATCGTTGTCCCCCAAATTGAGCCTTACCCCCAAGAGGTTGTTGGGTGATAAGAGAATAGGGACCGATAGAACGTGCATGAATTTTTTCATCAACTAAATGATGGAGTTTGAGAATGTAGGCACAGCCCACCGTAACCTTCTGGTCAAAAGGTTCACCTGTCAGCCCATCATAAAGTCTGGTCTGTCCTGAACGGGGCAGACCTGCAAGGTCTAGCATCCTGTGAATATCTTCTTCATGCGCTCCGTCAAAAACAGGAGTTGCCATGTGAACACCTTTGAAATATTTTTTGGCAAACTCCACAAAGTCTTGGTCTGACATCTGTTTTAAATAGTCGTCCATTTGAGGGGAGCTATAAATATCTTTCATAAACTTTTTGATTTGGTTGACGGGGTGATTGTCTTGAACGAATTTTTGAAGTTGCTGTCCCAATTCTCTGGCAGCCCAGCCTAAATGAGTTTCAAGCACCTGCCCGACATTCATACGAGATGGCACACCCAAAGGATTTAAGACAATATCAATAGGAGTTCCGTCTTCCATATAAGGCATATTGGCAAGTAGTTGGATTTTTGAAACAACCCCTTTGTTTCCATGCCTTCCTGCCATCTTATCGCCAACCGATAGTTTGCGTTTTGTTGCCACATAAACCTTGATGGTGCGAATGACACCGGGCTTTAAGTCATCACCTTTTGCCACTTTTTCACACTTATCCTCAAACACATTTTTCAATAATGCTCGTTGTGACGTGAGACTTTCCAAAATGACCTGAAGTTTTTCGTTTGACTCCTCATTTTTAATTTGAACAGACTCCCATGCTGTCATTGATGAATTGTCTTGATTCTCTTTAGCAAAGACAATGCTTTCTAAAAGCTCTTGGGTGATTTTGTCTCCTTGTGATGCAAGAGTTTCTTCATATTCTGAAACTATGTCCTGTTGAAGTTTGCAACCGATTAAAAACTTAGTGACTTCCAACAAGTTACGGTGAATGATTTTCAACTCATCGTGATAATCTTGCTTATACTGACGCAACTGTTCTTGTTCAATTTCTTTAGAACGTTGGTCTCTTTCCACACCTTCACGGTTAAAGACAACGACGTCGGTAACGACCCCTTCTGCACTTCTGGGTAGTCTGACAGAAGTATCTCTAACGTCTCCTGCTTTATCGCCAAAAATAGCACGAAGTAATTTTTCTTCAGGTGTTGGTTGTGCCTCACCCTTAGGGGTAACCTTACCAACAAGAATGTCCCCCCCTTTGACGTAGCTACCAATCCTGACGATTCCACTTTCATCAAGGTTTTTTGTTGCTTCTTCAGAAACATTTGGAATATCGCAAGTGATCTCTTCTCTGCCAAGTTTGGTATCCCTTGCATCGGCATCGTGGACTTCAATATGAACAGAAGTGTAGTAGTCTTCATGCACCAGGCGTTCGGAGACCATGATGGAGTCTTCAAAATTGAATCCATTCCACGGCATAAAGGCAATCAAGACATTTTGCCCCAATGCTAGCTCGCCTTGTTCTGAACTCTGTCCATCAGCAATGACATCACCTACTTTGACATAATCACCTTGTTTGATAATGGGACGTTGATTGATACATGTGTTTTGGTTAGAACGTGCAAACTTGGTGAGATAATAAATGTCAACAAGGTCTGAAAATTCGTAACTTTCATCTCTACTTTTTTTGTCAAAATCCACACGAACAACAACACGGGAAGAATCCACACTTTCCACAACACCTGCACGTTTGGCAACAACACAAGAGCCTGAGTCTGTTGCAACTTTATACTCAATTCCTGTTCCAACAAGAGGAGCTTCTGTCCTGACTAACGGAACACCTTGTCTCTGCATGTTTGACCCCATCAAAGCACGGTTAGCATCATCATGTTCTAAAAAAGGAATCAATGATGCTGCCACAGAAACTAATTGACAAGGAACGGTGTCAATGTATTCAACTTGATTTTTGGGAATCATGGAATAGCTCCCTGCTTTTCTGGAAGAAACCATCTGATTGACCAGATTTCTTTCTTCGTCAATCGGGGCGTTGGCTTGTGCAGTAAAGTGTTGGTCTTCTTGTGTGGCAGTCAAATATTCTGGACTTTCATCAGAAATTGTGCCTTCTATCACTTTGCGATATGGAGTCTCAATAAATCCTAATGGATTGACTCGTGCGTAAGTGGCAAGTGATGCAATCAATCCAATGTTTGGTCCTTCTGGGGTTTCAATGGGGCAAATCCGACCATAGTGTGAAGCATGCACATCTCGCACATCAAAACCTGCTCTCTCCCGTGTTAAACCACCCGGACCCAAAGCACTCAATCGTCTTTTGTGAGTGATTTCAGAAAGAGGGTTGGTTTGGTCCATGAATTGAGAAAGTTGACTTCCACTAAAAAAGTCGTGTAACGCTGCAGACAGTGGCTTGCCATTGATGAGGTTTGAAAGCATGATTTCATTTTCTTGCAAACTCATTCTTTCTTTGACAGTGCGTTGCATTTGAGCCAGTCCGATACGGCATTGATTTTCCAGCAATTCCCCCACACTTCTCACACGCCTATTGCCTAAATGGTCAATGTCATCAATGATGCCTGAATCATTCAGAGACATCAGATAATGAAGTGTTGCAAAAATATCATCATGGTGCAAAACAGTGTCACTTAAATCGTACTTAAGACCAAGTTTGTCATTCAGTTTCATACGACCGACGCGTGAAAGATTGTAGCGACTGTCGTCAAAGAACAGGGTCTCTAAATGTTTTTTAGAGGCTTCAATGGTGGGAAGGTCTCCGGGTTTGAGCTTCTTGTATAAATCCAGCAAAGCAATATCAATACTGCCAATTTTATCAGAGGCAAGAGTGTCCCTCATGGCAGGACCTATTTTGGGGTTGATGTACAGCACCTCTATTGTTTTGACTTCTGCCTCAAGCAGATTCTCAAGTCCTTCTTCACCAATTTGCGTATTTCCTTTGACAATCACTTTGCCTTCCGTGTCAAAAATGTCTCTGAGCGTATAGAGGTTGATGATGTCATTATACTGCGCTGGCACCCTTTCAAGTTGATTACTTTGCATTTGAGACAATGCCTTATTTGTAATCTTGCGACCTTCTCGGACATAGACAGTTGAACCATCTGGTGACGTAATGTCTGCAGAGGCTCGTTGACCCAGTAGGGTTTTTGGGTTTAATTTTTTAAAAAATTTTTGCTCTTCTTTAGGGAGACCATGAGCGTCTTGCAAAAAAATCTCATCTATCTCATAAAATCTCCTTAACAATTCTGGTTCTTCATACCCCATAGCACGTAGAAGAACAGTGGCAGGAAATTTACGTCGTCGGTCAATGCGTGCAAAAATTTCCTTAGAATCGTATTGGAAGTCAATCCAAGAACCTCTTTGGGGGATAATCCTTGCAGTGTAAGCAAGTTTTGTAGAACCTGCCTGTAATTTTTCTTGGGCAAAGAAGATTCCTGGACTCTTGTGCATTTGGCTTACAATCACACGTTCTGTTCCATTGATAATGAACGACCCTGTGTCTGTCATCAAGGGAATGTCTCCAAAATAAAGCTCTTGTTCTTTGATGTCTTGAATCACTCCTGCATTGTTCTTGTCCATCGTGATAAGTCTTAAAGTCACACGTAAAGGAGCAGAATAGCTGACGCTTCTGGTGCGAGACTGCTTGGCATGGTATTTAGGCTTACCCAAGGTGTAGTGACGATAATCCAAGATACATGTCTCACTGACGTCTTTGATTGGAAAAATGCTTTGAAAGACCTGCTCAAGACCTTGTCTTTTCCTTTCTGTGGGGGGAACGTCAGGTTGTAAAAATTGTTGATACGATTCAGTTTGAAGATTCAGCAAATGGGGCATCTCCAGAGAAGTAGAGATATTTCCAAATGAATTGCGGAAACGATGTCTATTCTTAAAGCTCACGCTCATACTATCTAATCCTAAACATAAAGTTAAAAAAAGAGGCTTTCTTTGCTGGCAAGGGAGACCTCCCCAAATTCAGAACATGTCAGAGAATTGATGAAGACCAAAGGAAGACTCAAAAATTTTGAAAAAAAGGGGAGCAGCACAGAAATTTGCCATAGAAACCAAAACCCTCTAGTATGGCACTTATTTTTTTAAAAGACAAGTCATTCATGGAAAAAATCTTTTTTCAAAACTCAAAACCGAAGATAGAGTCTTTTGGAAGTTTGTTTGACTGAAGTGCATTTGGAGTTTGAAATCCTATATTCAAACTCTTGCAAGAGTGATAGACTGGTTGATTTTTATCAAAAATTTGGAGAAGAAAACATGAGTCAAGGGAAATTAGCATTAGCCTATTCAGGCGGTTTAGACACCTCAGTTCTGACACATTGGCTGGCTTCGCAAGGTTATGAAGTGATTGCCGTATGTGTGGATTTGGGACAGAAAATTGACGATTTAGAGGAGATTTCAAGGCGTGGAAAACGTGCAGGGGCTTCAAAGGTCATGGTTGAAAAGGCAGAAGAAGAGTTTGTCAAAGACTACGTCTTTCCTGCTATTCAGTGGAATGCCATGTATGAGGGTTGCTATTTGCTGGGAACGTCTTTGGCTCGTCCTTTGATTGCTAAAAAACAGATTGAAGTTGCACAGCAGGAAGGGGCAACCTTTGTAGGTCATGGAGCAACAGGCAAGGGCAACGATCAAGTCCGCTTTGAGTTAAGCTATTACGCACTGCAACCACAGATCAAAGTTGTTGCACCTTGGAAAATTCCAGACTTTTATCAAAAATATCCCGGCAGAAAAGAATTGATTGAATATGCTGAACGGCATGATTTAAAAATTCAGGCATCACTTGAACGCCCTTGGAGTTCTGATGAAAATTTGATGCACATCAGCTTTGAATCAGGCATGTTAGAAGACCCCTGGACTGCACCACAACAAAACATGTTTGAGCTGACTCAATCTGCTTGGGACGCTCCTGATGAACGTGAAGAGCTTCTGATTGATTTTCAAGAAGGTGTGCCTGTTAAAGTCAATGGAGAACCTCTGTCACCTGCTCAATTATTACATCGTTTGAATGATTTAGGTGGTCGGCATGGTGTGGGCAGAATGGATTTGGTAGAGTCTCGTTTTGTTGGAATGAAATCACGTGGAGTTTACGAAACGCCCGGAGGCACTATTTTACATGTAGCTCATCGTGCCATGGAATCTATTACCTTAGACCGTGGTGTAATCAATTTGAAAGATACCTTGATGCCTCGTTTTGCAAAATTAGTTTACGATGGTTTTTGGTTCTCGCCTGAAATGGAAGTTTTGTTGTCAATGGTCAAAGAGACTCAAAAGCAAGTGTCAGGTACAGTGCGTCTTGAGCTTTATCGTGGGGGGTGTTACGTCACAGGTCGTCAATCTCCAAATAGCTTGTATGATGAAGACATTGCAACGATGGAAGCAGATGAGGGCAATTATTGTCCGCAAGATGCTGATGGATTCATTCGCTTAAATGCTTTGCCACTCCGCACGATTCATCACGTCCGAAACCGTCACCAAAGCTGATGTCTGATTCTACCACTTTTCGTTGGGTCTCACTCCTGCTGATTTTACTGGTCACTTTTGCTTTTGGCTCGTATTGGCTTTATTCCCAGTGGAAGCAACGTCAAATTCAAGCCCTTGAAGTCCAAATTTCCAAACAGCAACCTGCTTTCAACTCTGAACCTGAAACTTCTGAACCAGACAATATTGAAGTAACAAAGCTTCAACAGCTGATAGAAAGCGGTGACGTGGCTCGGCAGTCTCTTGAAGAACAAAACAAAGCATTGCTGGCAGAACTAGACCGTCTCACCGTTCGTGTTGAAAGTTTACAGAGGTTGAAAAGAGGACGTGCCATTGTCAATGATTTTATCTCACAATTTTTGCAGTATGAACCCGTTTTGGGTGGTCGGAGCTTCTTTGATTTGTTCCAGGACATGGTTGTCAAATATTCTGAAACACAATCAATCCCTTTAAAATACCTCAAGAGAAAAGGACCATTGTTTGAGCAATTCCGCCAAGACATGATGACTTATGCTGTGAACATGTCTGAAAGTGACATTCAGGCTGTTGCAGAGTTTGTGGGATTCCATTTTGTAGAACGTGCCTTTCACCTTCCTTTGACCCTAGCTGCATCAAGACTCATCATTGACATTGAAGCGATTGACTTTGAGGCTGTCATTTTTGTCAGTGGCAAAAAGACCAAGCCGCAACGTGATTCCAACGGAGAACTCATTTTGCAAGGAAAAGCAGAGATGTTGGAGTATTCCCAAGCTCAACAATTCTTCTTCAGACGCGGTCCTAAGTTTAGCCAGACGATTTTGGTTTTTCTTAAGTCTTACCTTGAGGTTGGGGCATGAGACGTTTGTTTGCAGTAGATTGCATGGCACTGCTCTATCGTCATCATTTTGCCTTGATTCACCGACCTTTGATCAATTCTAAAGGCATGAACGTCAGTGCCTTGCATGGATTTTTTAAACAAATCTTAACCCTACTTAAAAAAGAAAAACCAGACTACTTTGCACTGGCATCAGATTTGCCAGAACCTACTTTTAGGCATGAAATCTTCCCGCAATACAAGGCGACACGTCAGCAGACTCCTGAAGATTTGATTGCCCAATTCCCATACTTGAAACGTTTTGCAAAAAGCCTAGACATTCCCTATTGGACTCAAATCGGCTGGGAAGCTGATGACATCATCGGCTCACTTTCAAGCCTTGCAGAACAAAAAACAATGGAAACCATCATCTTGACCAATGACAAAGACTACTTGCAACTTGTTTCTGACACTACCCGCATTCTCAATTCAGCAGGTGATTTGCTAGACCAAGAGGCAGTTTTTGAAAAATTTGGTTGTAGCCCTCAATACGTTCCTGATGCACTTGGTTTGATAGGTGATAGCTCCGATAACATTCCCGGTGTAGCAGGCATTGGTGAAAAAACTGCAAAAAAGCTGCTGGCAGAGTATGGTTCAATGCAAGGTATTTATGACAACATCAGTGCAATCCGACAGAAAAGGGTTCAAGAGAATTTAATCCGCTCCCAAGACAATGCTTGGCTTTCACAGAAATTAGCCACCATCAGACGTGATGTCCCTATTGATTTTGACTGGGACGCCATGCAGTTTGACCCAACACTCCTAGAAGGCAATGACGAATTGATTGGAATTTTAGAGGAGTTAGAGTTCCCCTCTTTGTTGAAACAATTCTCACTGAAAAAAACCAAACCTGTTGTTTCTGAACAAACAGAGGTGATTGCTGTTGAAACTCTCAAACAGCTTGATGAATTACTACAAGTCGTCAAAAATTTTGCAATCAGTCTCAACTATTGTACTGATTCAGATGCGGTGTCAGGTGTTTCGGTTTGCTACCAATCAAATCAAGTGTGCGACATTGGGTTTAAGGATTTTTCCAAAGAGCAATTAGTGTCGTTTTTTGGACGATGCTTTGATGGTTCTCGTCAGGTTATTGTCAAAGATGCCAAAGAGCTTTATCGTGGCTTACAGCATTTTGAGATAGACTGGCAACAGGTTGACTTGTTTGACGTGCAGCTGGTAGCTCATCTCACCTCACAGACAAATGACCTCCCTAAAGTGGAGCATGCTGGGCATCAATACATTCAACAGCTTTGGCAACTTGCGCCTTTTTTCAAAGAACGTTTCCAAGTGATTGGTGCAGTGGATTTGTATGAGACTTTGGAGTTTCCTCTTGTCCGTGTGCTGTCAAAAATGGAGCAAGTTGGGGTTTGTTTCAATCAAGAATCCTGTCAAGAATATGCCAAAGAGCTTGCAACAGAACTTGACACACTGACAGCCAAAATCTACCAAGCATCAGGAGAGATTTTTAACATCAATTCTATTGTTGAGTTGCAGAAAATTCTTTATGACAAGCTGGAACTTCACAAAAAGTGTCAAATTAAGCCTAAAAAAATTAAAACAGGCAATGGCATGTCAACTGATGAAGAAACCCTTGCCAAAATGCAACAACTGGAACTGCCTCAATTACTCTTGAAATACCGTGAGTTGTCTAAACTTCAAAACACTTACGTCTTGCCACTGCCAAAGTTTGCCAGCCAGACAGGTCGGATTCATTCCTCATTCAAGCAAACTGCCACTGCCACAGGACGCTTAGCCTCTGACCACCCTAATTTGCAAAATATTCCAATCCGCACAGAACATGGGCGAAGGATCAGACAATTTTTTATACCTTCTTCCAAAGACCATCTTTTAATCAAGGCAGATTACAGTCAAATTGAATTAAGAGTTGCCGCTCACTTTTCCAAAGACCCAACGTTTTTGCAAGCATTTCGTAACGATGAGGACATTCATGCCATCACAGCCTCAACCATTTTCAATGTTCCATTAGAGGGCGTCACAAGGCAGATGAGGTCAAAAGCCAAAGAAGTCAACTTTGGTCTCATTTATCGCATGGGGGCTGACAAACTCTCAAACGTCTCCAATACCTCCAAAGACCAAGCAAAAGACTTCATTGCTAAGTTTTTTGAAAAATATGCTTGCATTCACATTTTGCAAGAAGAGCTTTTAAACTTTGCCCGCAAAGAAAACTATGCTCAGACCTTGATGGGAAGAAGACGTTATTTGCCTGCCATTCAAGGAGAAGGACTTGCTAAAAGTGCGGCTGAAGGTGCGGCAATCAACACCCCCATTCAAGGCTCTGCTGCTGAAATCATCAAACTGGCGATGGTCAACATTGACCGCCATTTGCAACAAAAAAAGATGCAATCCCAAATGGTGTTGTCTGTACATGATGAGCTAGTGTTTGATGTTCCAAAAGAAGAACAACAGGAGCTTTGTGCCTTGATTCAACAAGACATGGAACATGTCATCTTCTTAGAAGTTCCCTTAAAAATAGAAATCGGAATTGGCGAAAATTGGTTGATTTGATTCAAGTCTGCCTTTGAGACTTGTCATCATACAAGACTTTGATGAATCGTCTGAAGTCTCTTCCTGCAGAAGAATTTTTTGTAAAAACAATAAAAAATTATTTTTTATTTGAACCGTCCTAAAAACCATGTAAAATGTAATTTCATTTTTTATTTATTTTTTGTTCATTAAATTAGAAGTAAGGAGGAAGTCATGTTTGAAGAAGTAAAGAAGTCTCCGAAATTATGGAAACTTTCGTTTGGATTAGTGATGTCTGTGTTTGTGGCTTGTCAACCGCCAGCAGAAGAAAGTAGCGAAGAAAGCACACAGAGTTCAGAGAAGCCCCAATGTAACTTTAGTGCGGAAGGGACGTTGCAAAAAGATGTTGCGAAAGAGGCAAAGATTAGTTGTTCCAACATCAATTCCCTTTATCAGGGTAAGAAGCTAAAAGTTCAGTACAAAAAAGACCTGATTTCTATCAAAGTTTACAAGGAAGATGGCAAAGTAGATTCTGAGGCAGAGACAGGGTCTTTGATTTTGATTTTAGATAAGAAGTCAGATTTTGAGAAGAAAGTCCAAGTCAAGGGTTTAAAACTGGGTTCAGGCAAGGTGACAGGTAAAGTATTGAGTGCTAGATTTAATGCAGACTTCAAGGTTGTTCCTGCTAGCCTGCCATCATCTCCAAGTTCTCCGTCTGGCTCACCTTCATCACCAAGTTCTCCGTCTGATTCGCCATCTGGTTCTGCACCTAGCAGTCCATCTCAACCGACAGCAGCGAAAGCCTCTGCAACAACAATCACGGTGTCTTGGAGTGCAGTTTCTGGAGCAACCAGTTATGAGGTGTATAGCGACACAAGTAGCGGTGGTTTATTTAGTTCCAAAGTAGCGACAGTCAATTCAGGCACGACTTACACAGATACAGCACCTAGAGGGGCAACTTATTACTACAAAGTGAAGGCATGCAATGCGGCAGGTTGTTCATCTCTTTCTGTTATTTCTGCTGGCGTGAATTTGTCGGGGGCGTTGTCAAAACCCAATGCACCTAGCAAGCTGACAGCGGTGAAAGCCTCAGCGACGGCAACCACGGTGTCTTGGAGTGCAGCGTCTGGAGCAACAAGCTATGAAGTGTATCGTGACACAAGTAGCGGTGGTTCATTTAGTTCCAAAGTAGGAACGGTCAATTCAGGAACGGCTTACACAGATACAGTACCCGGCGGGGTGACTTACTACTACAAAGTGAAGGCATGCAATGTGGCAGGTTGCTCATCTCTTTCTGTTGTTTCTGCTAGTGTTGCACTGCCCCCTCCAATCCCAGCAATCAAGAGCGTTTTCATACTTGGTGCTGATGATGCTAGTGCAGGAAAGATCAGAATAGACTGGGATAGCGTGACTGGAGCGACCAGCTACAATGTTTATAGAAGCACCCGTGCAAGCTTTGGATTCTTTAAAATTGGCACAGAGAACACACCAGACAAGACAGACACCACTGCCTCCCCTAACACAACCTATTACTACAAGATAGATGCTTGTAATGCAGCAGGGTGTTCTGATCAATCTGTTGCAAAATCTATTAAGTCTCCACCTTCTCCTGCCAGCATCAGTTTGTCTCTTTTTGTCAATGGAAATGTATTTGTGACATGGTCTAGGGTTTCAGGTGCATCTAAATATCACATTTATACAGACACCACCAGCACTGTAACAGACTCTGATAGAAAGGTTTCAACTGTGACCTCACCAGACACCCTAGATGACCCAAGTCCCAATACAACCCACTATTACCGAATCCAAACTTGTAATTCTAGCGGTAGTTGTTCATGGTCTAACACGGCTTCTGTTAAAACTGGACCTCCACCTGTCAGCATCAGTTTGTCTATTCTTGACAGTGGTCCTAATGCAGGAAAAGTGAGGGTGACTTGGTCTGGGGTTTCAGGTGCGTCTAAATATCACATTTACAGAGATACCGATAGCCGTGTAGGTGGATCAGACCACAAGGTTTCAACCGAGACCACACCAAACGTCACAGATACTTCTGTCAGTACGGATAAAACCTACTACTACCGAGTCCAAACTTGTAATTCTGGTGGTGTTTGTTCGTGGTCTAGCACTGAATCTATTACACTGCTTTCTACTGCTCCAGCTAAGCCAACCAATGCTAAGCATAGGGGAAATACCTATTCTTGGTCTGCAGTCTCAGGGGCTTCTTACTATCAGTTGATGGACACTCGTGACTTTTCAATAAGACGTACCACATCCACCAAGATTATATCTACCAACTCATATGCCTTTGTCAGATCATGTAACTTGGCAGGTTGTTCTGATTGGACGTTTTTCTAATCTCTCCCTTCCCTAGCCTTTTGCAAAAGGGCTAGGGTTTTTCAATTCCAAATCTCAAACCTAGCTTTTCTAGCTTTTACAAAAAAGCTGTCCAAATCTCAAACCTAGCTTTGCAAAAAAGTTGGGTTCTTTTCTTCTTACTCTCATTGTTGTCCCCAATTTGTATGACATTCTCAATACACCTCTTTGGCAAAGGAAAGCTAAAGTAACCGCTTGATGCACAACATGGATTGAATCATCAACTCTATATCAAAATTTGGTATTGTTAAACTATAAGTGATATGCGATATTAATTTCATTTAATTGAATTGATAGTCATGGTGTAGCAATGAAGTTGTGTCCTAGATGTGAAAGTGAGAAGACGGTTAAGAATGGTTTTTTATATGGTAAACCGAGGAGGCGTTGCAATGCCTGCAACTATCAATATACCAAGTCCTATCGTGGTCAAATCTCACCACAGATCAAAAGAAGAGCATTAGAGTTGTATTTGGAGGGTCTTGGTTTCAGGTCAATCGGTCGTTTGCTGAATTGTTCTCATGTTTCAGTTTATAATTGGGTCTGTAGTTTTGGCGAACAGCTCAAGGCATTAAGAAAGGACACAGACATTGAAATTATGGAAATTGATGAAATGCACACCTACATCCAGTCAAAAAAAACTACTGCTGGCTCTGGATTGCTGTTGATAGACGTGGGAAGCAATTTATCAATTATGTGCTTGGAAACAGAGACTCAAAAGCCTGTAGGCATTTATGGGACAAGGTCAAGGAAACAAAACCTCTTCAGGTGATGACTGATCACTGCAAGGCTTACAAACAAGTCATTCCCAAAGAAATTCATACATGTTCCAAGGCAGAAACATACACGATAGAAGGGTATAATTCTCTCTTGAGACATTTCTTGGCAAGAATGAGAAGGAAAACCAAATGTTACAGCAAGTCTCTTAAAGCATTACAATATTCTGTTCTTTTGTTCATGGCAAAACGGAATAATCAGCTATCACTTATTACTTAACAATGCCCAAAATTTTTCTTGACATTCTCTGTGAGTTTTGGGTAGAATAGACCCATTTTATTTTTTAAACTCAATTACAGGAGAGAAGCAATGTTTGGAGAAGTCAAAAAATCGTGGAAGTTGTGGAAACTTTCGTTTGTGTTGGTAATGTCTGTATTTGTGGCTTGCCGACCGCCAGCAGAAGAAAGCAGTGAAGACGACACACAGAGTTCAGAAAAGCCTCAATGTGATTTGAGTGCAAAGGGGACGTTGCAAAAAGATGTTGTGAAAGAGGCAAAGATCAGTTGCACAAATATCGGCTCTCTTTATCAAGGTAAGAAGTTAAAAGTCCAGTATAACAAAGACCTGATTTCTATCAAAGCCTATAAGAAAGATGGCAAATTAGACTCTGAAGCAGAGACGGGATCTTTGATTTTGATTTTAGACAAGAAGTCAGATTTTGAAAAGAAGGTACAGGTTAAGGGTTTAAAAATGGGAACAGGCAAGGTGTCAGGCAGGGTGTTAAGCGCCAGATTTAGTGAAGACTTCAAGGTTGTTCCTGCCAGTTCTCCGTCTGATTCGCCATCTGGTTCTGCACCTAGTAGTCCATCTCAACCGACAGCAGTGAAAGCTTCTGCGACAACAATCACAGTGTCTTGGAGTGCAGTGTCTGGAGCAACCAGTTATGAAGTGTATCGGGACACAAGCGGTGGTGGTTCCTTTAGCTCCAAAGTAGGAACGGTCAATTCAGGCACGACTTACACAGATACAGCACCCAGAGGGGCAACTTATTACTACAAAGTGAAGGCATGCAATGCGGCAGGTTGTTCATCTCTTTCCGTGGTTTCTGCTGGTGTGAATTTACCGGGGGCAGTGTCCAAACCCAATGCACCTAGCAAGCCGACAGCGGTGAAAGCCTCTGCAACGACAATCACGGTATCTTGGAGTGCAGCAACTGGGGCAACAACTTATGAAGTGTATCGGGACACAAGCAGTGGTGGTTCCTTTAGCTCCAAAGTAGGAACGGTCAATTCAGGCACAACTCACACAGATACAGCACCCGGCGGGGCAACTTATTACTACAAAGTGAAGGCATGCAACGCAGCAGGTTGTTCATCTCTTTCTGTTGCTTCTACTGGTGTTGCAATGCCTCCTCCAACCCCAGCAATCAAAAGGGTTTTCATACTCGGTGCTAGTGGTGGTGATGCAGGAAAAGTCAGAATAGACTGGGATAGCGTGACTGGAGCGACAAGCTACAATGTTTACAGAAGCACCAATGCAAACAGTGGATTCTCTAAAATTAGCACAGAGAACTCACCAGACAAGACAGACACCACTGCCTCCGCCAATACAACCTATTACTACAAAATAGATGCTTGTAACGCGGGAGGCTGTTCTGCAAAATCTGCAGCGAAATCTATTAAATCTCCACCTTCTGCTGCCAGCATCAGCGGATCTATGCATTTTGTGAATTTGTATAACTCAAGACCGAAGATCACTTGGTCTGCAGTCTCAGGTGCATCTAAATATCACATTTATAGAGACACCAGTAGCACCGTGACAGATTCTGATACAAAGGTTTCAACAGAGACCACACCCAACGTCGTAGACAGAGCCAGATTAAATAGAAATACAATATACTATTACCGAGTTCAAACTTGTAATTCTAGCGGAAGTTGCTCTTGGTCTAATACTGTCTCTGTTAGGACTCCATAATAAACTCAGGGCATGCAATGCCATTGGGGGTTCTGATTGGACTATTTTCTAATCTCTCCCTTTTCCTAGCCTTTTGCAAGAAGGCTAGGGGGTTCTCAATTCTAAAATCCCAAGCCTAGCTTTTGCAAAAAGGCTGGGTTCTTTTCTTCTCACTTCGTTGTTGTCCCTACTTTGTATGACATTCTCAATACACTTCTTTGGCAAAGGAAGGTTCAAGTCACTGCTTAATTCACAACATGGGTTGAGACACATCAACTTTGTATCAAAATTTTCATTGACATTCTCTGTGAGTCTTGGGTAGAATAGACCCATTTTATTGCCTAGACCCAAAATACAGGAGAAAAGAGATGTTTGGAGAAGCAAAGAAATCGTGGAAGTTATGGAAACTTCCGTTTGGATTGTTGATGTTTGTGTTCGTGGCTTGTCAACCTCCAGCAGGAGAAAGCAGTGAAGACGACGCACAGAGTTCAGAAAAGCCTCAATGTGATTTGAGTGCAAAAGGAACGTTGCAAAAAGATGTTGTGAAAGAGGCAAAGATCAGTTGCACAAACATCGGCTCTCTTTATCAAGGCAAGAAGTTAAAAGTCCAGTATAACAAAGACCTGATTTCTATCAAAGTTTACAAGGAAGATGGCAAATTAGATTCTGAGGCAGAGAAGGGTTCTTTGATTTTGATTTTAGACAAGAAGTCAGATTTTGAAAAGAAAGTACAGGTCAAGGGATTAAAATTAGGTTCAGGCAAAGTGTCAGGTAGGGTGCTAAGTGCTAAATTTAGTGAAGATTTCAAGGTTATTCCTGCTAGTCTGCCATCTTCTCCACGTTCCCCTTCCAGTTCTCCGTCTGATTCTCCATCTGGCTCTCCTTCGTCTCCGAGTTCTCCGTCTGATTCTCCATCTGGTTCTGCACCTAGCAGTCCATCTCAACCGACTGCTGCGAAAGCCTCTGCAACAACAATCACAGTGTCTTGGAGTGCAAAAACTGGAGCAACAAGTTATGAAGTGTATCGGGACACAAGCGGTGGTGGTTCCTTTAGCTCCAAAGTAGGAACGGTCAATTCAGGCACATCTTACACAGATACAGCACCCAGAGGGGCAACTTATTACTACAAAGTGAAGGCATGCAATGCGTCAGGTTGTTCATCTCTTTCTGTTGCTTCTGCTGGTGTCAATTTACCGGGGGCAGTGTCCAAACCCAATGCACCTAGCAAGCCGACAGCAGCAAAAGCCTCTGCAACAACAATCACGGTGTCTTGGAGTGGGGAAACTGGGGCGACTACTTATGAAGTGTATCGGGACACAAGCAGTGGTGGTTCATTTAGCTCCAAAGTAGGAACGGTCAATTCAGGCACAACTCACACAGACACAGCAACCAGAGGGGCAACTTATTACTACAAAGTGAAGGCATGTAACGTTGCAGGTTGTTCATCTCTTTCCGTGGTTTCTGATGGTGTCAATTTACCAAGTGCGTTTCCTACTCCTACAATCAAAAGGGTTTTTATATTCGGTGCTAGTAGTGGTGATGCAGGAAAAGTCAGAATAGACTGGGATAGTATGACTGGAGCGACCAGCTACAATGTTTACAGAAGCACCAATGCAAACAGTGGATTCTCTAAAATTAGCACAGAGAACTCACCAGACAAAACAGACACCTCTGCCACCCCCAATACAACCTATTACTACAAAATAGATGCTTGTAATGCGGCAGGTTGTTCTGCAAAATCTGCAGCGAAATCTATTAAGTCTCCACCTTCTGCTGTCAGCATCAGTTTGTCTATTCTTGACAGTGGACAAGTGAGGGTAACTTGGTCTGCAGTCTCAGGTGCATCTAAATATCACATTTATAGAGACACCGGTAGCACTGTGACAGATTCTGATAGAAAGATCTCAACAGAGACCACACCGAACGTCACAGATACTTCTTCTTTGAATAATGCCAACACAACCTACTATTACCGAGTCCAAACTTGTAATTCTAGTGGCAGTTGTTCATGGTCTAATGCTCCTTCTATTAAAACTCCACCTTCTGCTGTCAGCATTAGTTTGTCTACTCTTTCCAGTGGTAGCAATAAAGGAAAAGTGAGGGTTTCATGGTCTGGAGTTTCTGGTGCATCTAAGTATCATATTTACAGAGACACCAGTAGCACTGTGACAGACTCTGATACAAAGGTTTCAACAGAGACCACACCGAACGTCACAGATACGTCTGCAAGTGCAAATACAAAATATTATTACCGAGTTCAAACTTGCAATTCTGGTGGTAGTTGTTCTTGGTCTAATACTCCTTCTATTACAACTCCCAAACCTCCAGCTCCATCTGCTCCAAAAAATGCTAGCAGGACTGCTAGTTGGGCTAGCTTTTCTTACAGTTGGTCATCTGTTTCAGGAGCTACTTACTATGTGGTGGACTATTATGGGAGAAGTGCGAATAAGTCAGTTACCTCATTTTCTTCAAGTACAAAATACGATAGAGTCAAGGCATGCAATTCCAATGGGTGTTCGTCTTGGTCTTATTTTTAGGTCACTTTTCTCCCTTTCCTAGCCTTTTGCAAAAGGGCTGGGAGTTCTCAATTCCAAAATCCAAAACCTAGCTTTTGCAAAAAAGCTGGGTTCTTTTCTTCTTACTCTCATTGTTGTCCCCTTTGGCAAAGGAAAGCTAAAGTAACCGCTTGATTCACAACATGGATTGAATTGCATCAACTCTATATCAAAATTTTCATTGACGTTCTCTGTGAGTCTTGGTTAGAATAGAGCCCTTTTATTGTCTGAGCCCAAGATACAGGAGAAAAGAGATGTTTGGAGAAGCAAAGAAATCGTGGAAGTTATGGAAACTTCCGTTTGGATTGTTGATGTTTGTCTTTGTTGCTTGTCAACCTCCAGCAGAAGAAAGCAGTGAAGACGACACACAGAGTTCAGAAAAGCCCAAATGTGATTTGAGTGCAAAAGGAACGTTGCAAAAAGATGTTGTGAAAGAGGCAAAGATCATTTGCACAAACATCGGCTCCTTTTATCAAGGCAAGAAGTTAAAAGTCCAGTATAATAAAGGCTTGGTTTCTATCAAAGTTTACAAGGAAGATGGCAAGGTAGATTCTGCAGCAGAGACAGGGTCTTTGATTTTGATTTTAGACAAGAAGTCAGATTTTGAAAAGAAAGTACAGGTCAAGGGATTAAAACTGGGATCAAGCAAGGTGTCAGGCAAAGTATTAAGTGCCAGATTTAGTGCAGAAATCAAGGTTGTTCCTGCTAGTTTGAGTTCACCAAGTTCTCCGTCTGATTCTCCTTCTGGCTCTCCTTCGTATCCGAGTTCTCCGTCTGATTCGCCATCTGGTTCTGCACCTAGCAGTCCATCTCAACCGACAGCAGTGAAAGCCTCTGCGACAACAATTACAGTGTCTTGGAATGGGGTGTCTGGAGCAACCAGTTATGAAGTGTACAGCGATACCAGCAGTATTGGGTCATTCAGTTCCAAAGTAGCAACGGTCAATTCAGGCACAACTTACACAGATACAGCACCCAGAGGGGCAACTTATTACTACAAAGTGAAGGCATGCAATGCCTCAGGTTGTTCATCTTTTTCCGTGGTTTCTGCTGGTGTCAATTTACCGGGTGCAGTGTCCAAGCCCAATGCACCTAGCAAGCCGACAGCAGTGAAAGCCTCTGCAACAACAATCACAGTGTCTTGGAGTGCAAAAACTGGAGCAACCAGTTATGAAGTGCATCGTGACACAAGCGGTGGTGGTGCATTTAGCTCCAAAGTAGGAACGGTCAATTCAGGTACATCTTACACAGATACAGCACCCAGAGGGTCAACTTATTACTACAAAGTGAAGGCATGCAATGCGGCAGGTTGCTCATCTCTTTCTGTTGCTTCTGCTGGTGTCAATCCGGGTGCAGTGTCCAAGCCCAATGCACCTAGCAAGCCGGCAGCAGTGAAAGCCTCTGCAACAACAATCACGGTGTCTTGGAGTGGAGTGTCTGGAGCAACAAGTTATGAGGTGTACAGTGACACAAGCGATGGTGGTTCATTTAGCTCCAAAGTGGCAACAGTCAATTCAGGTACATCTTACACAGATACAGCACCCAGAGGGTCAACTTATTACTACAAAGTGAAGGCATGCAATGCTTCAGGTTGTTCATCCCTTTCTGTTGCTTCTGCTGGTGTCAATCTGCCGGGGGCAGTGTCCAAACCCAGTGTCCCTACAATCAACGTTTCCATACTTGGTGCCGATGATAGTAGTGCAGGAAAGGTCAGAATAGACTGGGATAGCATCACTGGAGCGACCAGCTACAATGTTTACAGAAGCACCAGTGCAAGCAGTGGATTCTCTAAAATCAGCACAGAGACCACGTCAGGCATGACAGACACCACTGCTGGCGTTAACACAACATACTACTACAAAATAAATGCTTGTAATACGGCAGGCTGTTCTGCAGATTCTGCTGTCAAGTCTATTAAGTCTGCACCTCCAAAGCCAGCTCCCCTCACTTTGAGCATCAGAGATGATGGTTCCCATAAAGGGAAAGTAGTATTTTCATGGTCTTTGGCCGCACAGGGACGTCAATATCACGTCTATAGGGACACCAGTAGTGATGTGACAGACTCTGATACAAAAATTGCCACTTATCCTAATATTCCTCGTGCGAGTTCAAGAAAAAGAACAGATGGAACATCATCCTCAAATCAAAAATACTATTACCGAATGAAAGTCTGTAATAGTGGTGGCAGTTGCTCTTGGTCTGACACTGCCTCTATTACGACTCCTCCTTCACCTGTCAGCATTAGTTTGTCCACTCTTTCTAGCGGTGCCGATAAAGGGAGAGTGAGGGTGACTTGGTCTGGAGTTTCAGGTGCGTCTAAATATCACATTTATAGAGACACCAGTCGCACTGTGACAGATTCTGATACAAAGGTTTCAACAGAGACCTCACCGAACGTCACAGATACGTCTGCAAGTGGTAATACAAAATATTATTACCGAGTTCAAACTTGTAATTCTAGTAATTGTTCATGGTCTAACACTCCCTCTATTACGACTCCTAATTATCCTTCTGCTCCAGGATTTGCTAAAAAGTCAGGAGATTATTACAGATGGGGACCTGTTTCATCGGCTTCATACCAGCTCCTTAAGTCTGACGGTTCTATTATAAATCATGGCACTGTTGCACTTTTCTCACCTAGAACATACACATCAGTCAGGGCATGCAATTCCAATGGGTGTTCTGCTTGGGTCAATTTCTAATCTCTCCCTTCCTAGCCTTTTGCAAAGAAAGCTAGGGATTCCTCAATTCTAAATCTCAAACCTAGCTTTTGCAAAAAAGCTGGGTTCTTTTCTTCTCACTCTCATTGTTGTCTTGCTTCGTACCACATTCTCAAACACACTCCTTTGGCAAAGGAAGGCTCAAGTTGCTGCCTGATTCAAAACATGAGTTGAGACACATCAACCCTGATCAAAATTTTCATTGACATTTCCTGTGAGTCTTGGGTAGAATAATTCCCTTTTATTGCCTAGCCCAAGATGCGGGAGAAAAGAGATGTTTGGAAAAGTCAAAAAATCGTGGAAGTTATGGAAACTTTCGTTTGGGTTGTTGATGTTTGTGTTCGTGGCTTGTCAACCTCCAGCAGGAGAAAGCAGTGAAGACGACGCACAGAGTTCAGAAAAGCCTCAATGTGATTTGAGTGCAAAAGGGACGTTGCAAAAAGACGTTGTGAAAGAGGCAAAGATCAGTTGCACAAATATTGGCTCTCTTTATCAAGGCAAAAAGTTAAAAGTTCAATATAACAAAGACCTGATTTCTATCAAAGTTTACAAGGAAGATGGCAAATTAGACTCTGAAGCAGAGACAGGATCTTTGATTTTGATTTTAGACAAGAAGTCAGATTTTGAGAAGAAAGTACAGGTCAAGGGTTTAAAAATGGGAACAGGCAAAGTGTCAGGCAGGGTGCTAGGTGCTAAATTTAGTGAAGACTTCAAGGTTGTTCCTGCCAGTTCTCCACGTTCCCCTTCCAGCTCTCCGTCTGATTCTCCATCTGGACCTCCTTCGTCTCCGAGTTCGCCATCTGGTTCTGCACCTAGCAGTCCATCTCAACCGACAGCAGTGAAAGCCTCTGCAACAACAATCACAGTGTCTTGGATTGCAGTGTCTGGAGCAACCAGCTATGAAGTGTACAGTGACACCAACAGCGGTGGTTCATTTAGCTCCAAAGTAGCGACAGTCAATTCAGGCACGACTTACACAGATACAGCACCCAGAGGGGCAACTTATTACTACAAAGTGAAGGCATGCAATGCGTCAGGGTGTTCATCTTTTTCCGTTGTTTCTGCTGGTGTCAATTTACCGGGGGCAGTGTCCAAGCCCAATGCACCTAGCAAGCCGACAGCAGCAAAAGCCTCTGCGACGACAATCACGGTGTCTTGGAGTGGATTGTCTGGAGCAACAAGTTATGAGGTGTACAGTGACACAAGCAGTGGTGGTGCATTTAGCTCCAAAGTAGCGACAGTCAATTCAGGCACGACTTACACAGATACGGCAACCAGAGGCTCAACTTATTACTACAAAGTGAAGGCATGCAATGTTGCAGGTTGCTCATCTCTTTCTGTTGCTTCTGCTGGTGTGAATCTACCGGGGGCAGTGTCCAAGCCTAACACTCCCACAATCAAGAGCGTTTCCATACTTGGTGCTGATGATAGTAGTGCAGGAAAGATCAGAATAAACTGGGATAGCGTGACTGGAGCGACAAGCTACACTGTTTACAGAAGCACCAGTGCAAGCAGTGGATTCTCTAAAATCAGTACAGAGAACACACCAGACTATACAGACACCACTGCTAGCGTTAACACAACATACTACTACAAAATAGATGCTTGTAATGCGGCAGGCTGTTCTGCAAAATCTGTTGCAAAATCTATTAAGTCTCCACCTTCTGCTGTCAGCCTCAGCATGTCTATTGTCACTTCAGGGACTTACAAAGGGAAGATTCAGGGGACATGGTCTGCAGTTTCAGGTGCGTCTAAATATCACATTTACGGCGATACCAGCAACCCTCCTGGTACGAAAATTGGGATATTTACCACAGTGGGATTCATAGTGAGTGCTGAATTGACTGCCAACACAACCTACCATTTTCGAATCCAAACTTGTAATTCTAGCGGTAGTTGTTCTTGGTCTAACGTTGCCTCTATTAAGACTGCACCTTCTCCTGTCAGCATTAGTTTGTCTATTCTTTCCAGTGGTTCTAATAAAGGAAGAGTGAGGATTTCATGGTCTGGAGTTTCTGGTGCATCTAAGTATCACGTTTACAGAGATACTGGTAGCACTGTGACAGATTCTGATACAAAGGTTGGGATACCGACCACGCCAAATTTCACAGATACCTCATCTAGTTTAAGTATCAATACAGGATACTATTACCGAGTCCAAACTTGTAATTCTAGTGGTAGTTGCTCTTGGTCTAACACTGCTTCTATTATGACTCCTAGTTATCCCTTTCCTCCAAGAAATGCTAGAAGGGTACGCATTTCTGGTGGGTATTCTCATAGCTGGTCATCTGTCTCAGGTGCTACTTACTATATGACAAGTGATAGAGGAGGAGGTGGGACTACGACACAGACCTCATTTAGGTCAGTGACCAAAAGTTATAAAGTCAAAGCTTGTAACGCAAATGGGTGTTCTTCTTGGGTCAGTTTCTAATCTTCCCCTTTTCCTAGCCTTTTGCAAAGAAGGCTAGGGATTCCTCAATTCTAAATCTCAAACCTAGCTTTTGCAAAAAAGCTAGAGTTCTTTTCCTTTATAAGCCGATTTAGTTCTCTTTCTTTCAACTTCTTTCAAAGGCAAGGTTCCTTCTTTGCTTCCCAAATTCTCCCTTCTGATTATGAAATTTAGGACAATCTGGTCAGTTCTTTTTTAAAGTGATTGAAGAAAGACAGAGGCTGTGCGGTGTTCTAAGTCAACTGTTTGGATTTTGAAGAGTAAGGGGAGTTGATGAGGTGCGTCAATTTTGGAATGTGCAAAGGTGAGAAGAATGGCATCTAGCAAGATTTCTACACGTCCATAAGACAGGCTTCTTTGAATGCGTCCTGTAAAGGTTTCTCCTTCGTGTTGTTTGAGGTATTTAAACTTCCAGTGGGTTTCTAGGTCTTTTGTGGCAGAGTTGTAAGCACGTTGACGTGTGTCAATTTGTGGCATGTAGCCAATCAAAGTGTCTTCATCAAATAAAGGGGTTTGATGTTGTAGAAAGTGTGTCATTTGCGATTGCATGACGAGGTCAGAAAATCTTCTAATAGGAGAGGTGTTTTGGACGTAATTTAAACAACCCAGTGCTTGATGAGCTGCGGGGATTGTGGAGGTTTGAGTGCTTGCTAGTCTGACATCGCTTCGTTTGAATGGCTCACCTTCCGGGGGTTCTTGCAAAATGTCATAGGTTTGAGTGCGGTACAAAGCAGGGATTTGATTTTGACAAAAAAAGGCTCCTGATGTCTGGTTGACCAAAACAGCAAGTTCTTCTATTAAACGATTAGCAGCAGTATTGCGATCTACCAGAGTGATTTGGATTGCATCTTGTGTTTTGATTTCTACTTCTTGATGTGGAAAGTCCAAAGCCCCTTCTTCCAAACGAAGTAATCGTACTGCCTCCAAATACCTTGAAAACGTTCCCCAAAAAGTCTCTTGTGTCTCAATCAACTCATCGGCTTCCTCATAAGTGTAGTTTGTTTCAATGTCAATGGCTTGTTGTTTGATACCTTGCAAGGTGGTGCGTCCGTCATGCAAGATGTCAAAATAAAAACTGACGACCTGCCTGACTTGTCCCGCACGCAATGAATAATAATCTTCTGAAAGCACCTCAGGAAGCATGGGAAAGTTTTGCTTGATTGTGTAAACGGAAGACACGCGTTTCAAACACTCTTGGAACAATGACGATTCTTTGCCAAGAGAGGATAAGTCAGCAATATGCACAGCTAACTTGATTTGAGAATCGCCATATTCAATGACTGAAATCGCATCGTCATAATCTTTGGTTTTGACCCCGTCAATCGTGAATGCCTTCATGGGTGCTTGTGGTGTCGTAAAAGGGGCATTTGTGATAGCAAGAGCTTCTTCTTCCAATGCTTTGGGGAAGTCATACTTGACCCCTGCACGCAACAAAGTCAGCCTGCCAAATGAAGGTTTGCAATCTGCCTGTTGCAGAATTTTTAGCAAAAACAATTCATCTGGTTCACCACGAGAGACTTGTTTGAGAGCAAGCACATTGGCAAATCTTGACCAATGCGGAGCATTTTTCCCATGAACCAACAAATGCAAAATTTGCCTCAACCACAACTTTTGTTCCTCAGAAGCCGTCTTTTGAGTCCAAATGCCATCTTCTAATTCTTGAATCCAATCTTTTGTCTGTTGTGCAAATTGTTGTTCTTTCAACAAGGCTTCCTGCTGTTTGTCTATGAGAGCAATTTCTTCAGACGTGCGTGCAATGTAATTTTTGTGTTTTCGTTTGAAAAAGCGTCGGTCTTGTTCCAGAGCCAAAAAGAGCGAGACAGCCTCGTGAATTTGGTCAGACGAGGCAAAGACCACAGTCACCAAATCTTCCAATGAATACTCTACATTTGCCTCACTCAACTCATAAAGTTCCTCAATCGGACAACTTTGAGCAAGGTGCAAAAGGTTTTCATGGAGTGCTTTAAGGCTTGCAACGGCTTCTTGACGTTCAGTCTTCATGTTGGGAGGCTTCCAAAACAATTCAAGTCTGTTAAGTTTGAGGAGTGAAGACTTGGAGGAGTGTGCTGTCCAAAGTTCAACTTTCGTGTTTTGTTGGGATTCAACCCAGCCTAAAGTCAGCTGACTTTCACGATAAAACAAACAATAAAAAGGGGGTTGAAGGTCTTGGTTCAAAAAGCTCATCAATGTCAAGGTTGCAGATTGGTCCAAGCCAAATAGCTTACTCCAAAATCAAAATCTTTCAAATGGCATTTTATTTGTATAGCAGAAGACAAGATGGAAAGATTTCGCCTACAAACTGCATTAGATGTTCGTAAACGACTTGAGAAGCTGAAACAAAAGGAATATGCCCAACAGCTTCAAGTTGCCAAAAATCTTGAAGTCCAAATTGCACAAGCACAGCAATCTATTGCACAAAGCGACCTCCAAGCAGACAGCCTGAAAACAGGCATTCTTTCGGTGCAAGTGTTACAAGAACATAATGCTTTTAAAAAGAGGTTACTGTATCAAATCAACTTGCTTCAGCAAAGGCTACAAGAACAAAATCAACTTGTGGAAAGCAAACGTTCAGAAGTGGCTCAAGCAGGTCAAAAAAGACGAGCTTTAGAAATCATTAAAGAAAAAAGGGAACTCTTAGCCCGCAAGAAGCAGGAACAATTAGAACGTTCACAAATGGATGAAATTGCACAAAATCATGTGTTGAAACAAAACCATCAAGTCTGAATCCTTTCAAAAGACACGAAGCAGATATGAAGTTTTTACAAAAAAATGACTTGACAATGAAACTATCAAAACAGAGGTGGGCATGAAGAGGTTGAAACACTTTGTCAAAAAAACAATCTGTTTGGGTATGTTTATTGCTTTTCCAAGTCTTATTTTGGCAGTAGATGTTCCAGATTTTGTGAAAGACCTTTGTAAAAAAGGGAATTTGGACTTTTGCTCTCCAAAAGATGAAGAAAAGACTCAAGTCAAGAAGCCTCGTAAGTTTACAGAAAGTGAGAAGCAAGTCTTGACCAAATTGCTCGAGAAAGAAAAAAAGTTAGATGCCAAGGAAATTGCACTCAATAGAAGAGAACAGCAACTGAAGTCTCTGGAAAATGACATCAAGCGGCAAATTCAACAACTTGAGAAATTACAGCAATCTATTCAAGAAGACATTGAACGCAAAAAAGTCATTGATAATGAGCAGTTTAACAAGACCATTGCGTTTTACGAACGTATGGAAGTTGGCAGGGCGGCTCAATCGCTTGCAGCATTGGAGCCTGAAGTGGCTGTCAAAATCTTAATCAAAATGAAAGAAAAAACATCTGCTGCCATTCTTTCCCAAATGGACGGGGCGCAATCTGCCAAGTTGATTGGAATGATTGCCAGTAAACAGTAAATCAATTTTTAGAAAAGGCTGCCATGCAAATTGGATCACAACCCACATCTTTTCAACAATCCCACATCCCCCAAAAAACTCCCAATTCAGAAAGCTCAAGCAAATTTTCTCAAGCCTTTAAAGAGCAAGGTCTCGTCAATGCGTTTGATATAGAGGGAGTTTTGAATGAAACTGAGCTTGACCCTTCTTTGCTTGAGCAACAAGCAGAACAGATGGAACAAGCCAGTCTGCTGGCAGTGGCAAGTCCTATGAGTTCAAATGTCCATTCCATGACTTTTGAGGCAGAACAAATTCAAGAACAAGTGGACCAGATGCTAAGATGGCGTGTTGAAACTGATGCGTCAAAAGCCAATTTAGGAGCGAGTCCTTTGCAAAATGGCTCACTTGAAAGCATGGGAGAGTTGACCAATGCAGAGCTTCCTCTATCCATGAGTGAAAAGACCCCCATTTTTAACGAAACAGGACAACAATCTGCTCACCATAAAGTCACCATTGAAAACCACCTTGAACATGCTTACGCCAGACAAATTGGTGTCTTAGATGAACAGTCAATAGAACACGATTCATCATTGTTGAAAGACTTCCGTCAAAATATCTTGACAGAAAGTGAAATCTTAGCTAGAGAAGGTGTTTCTCTTGAAGAGGGACGTGTTTTTGCCCCCACAGAGACCCAAGTCAAAACAACTTCTACTGCAGCGGCACTTGGACTATTTAATCAACAACAAACAACCTCATCACAAACTCCCCTTTCGCCAGCTTATTCTATTGCTCAACAGGAAGAGCAACTTCAAGAGATTTTGACAGACTCCCAAGAGATGACGTCAGATGGCAACATCTCCATTGACACTCCCCAAGATTTATTCACTCAAGATTCAGAAAAAGCAACCAAAGTACAAGAAACCAAAAGTACAGAACAACGAATGAATCTTGAAAAAATTGCCTCGCAAATTCAATTTCGGAAGGAAGACAACGAGGTCAAAGAACTGATTCTTGAACTCCACCCAAAGCATCTTGGCTCAATGCGTATGAAGTTAAGCCAAGAAGGTGAGAATTTGTCAGTTGAGATGCTAGTTGGCTCAGTAGAAGCCAAGCAGATGATTGAATCAGACCTTGCCTCTTTGCGTGAAATGTTAATGAAACGTGAAGATATGGAATTTCAGCAACTTCAGCTAGCGGTAGACGTGGAACAAAATCCATTTCAACGTGATGGACAACAAGCAGAACAAGGAGGGTTTCGTGAAAACTACGGGAGCAATCATGGAGCGTCTTCTGGTGTTGTAGAACCCAAACCTTCTCAAGTGTATCAAAGGGCAGTGAGTGCCTCAGGACTTAACCTTTACGTATAGGACAGATCAAATGGCAACAGTGAATCAAGCAGTGAATCAAGCAAGCTCTTCCCTTCGTCAGCAGTCTGCTAAGACTCATGGGGCAGAGGGTGCTTCAAGGAATCAAAAAGAACTTGGCAAGCAGGATTTTTTAAATTTGATGATGACCCAGTTGGCTCATCAAGACCCCCTTGACCCAATGGATTCCAACAAGATGATGCAACAAATGACCTCAATGGGAACAGTGGAGCAGTTGCAGGGTATGAATCGCAAAATGGATCATCTCCTTGCCATTCAAGGAGACTCTGTGACCTCTTCTGCCTATTCCTTTTTGGACAAAGACGTCCGTGTGAGTTCCAGCTTTCTTAACATAGAACAGGGGCAAAGCGCAGAGGGCGTGTATTCGCTTGATGCAGAGGCAGACTCTGTCAGGGTGCAAGTGGCTAATGATCAAGGCGAAGTGATTCGTGTCCTAGACTTAGGAGTGCAACAAAAAGGAACACATTCTTTCACTTGGGACGGACGTGATGACTCAGGAGACCTCGCTTCTGCTGGTACTTATCGTTATTCTATCAATGCCAAAACTAGCACAGGCGAAACGATTGAAGCGCAGCAATATAAACAAGGTCGTGTGTCTTCTATCTATTTTGACAATGGAAAACCTATGGTTGAAATTGCAGGGGAACGTTTTCCTCTTTCTCAAATTCAAGGGTTGGATCATCAAACTAGCAAGCGATTTTCTCAGGCAACTCCTTTCCCAATCAAAACGGAGTTAGAACCTAAGCCGATGGTGCCTGTGCAAAATGCTCAAGCACCTTCAATCAAAACGAATGAATAAACTTTAATGATCCAATGGGAGATGGAGGCAAAACTTTCTGTCTCTCTCACTTGATACAGGTTTCAAAAAATATGTATTTGAGTCTATGAAACCAATAGACTCAACGAATGATGATTAACATTTAAATAAGGAAAAAACTATGGCATTACTTGGAGCATTAGGAGCAGGAGCAAGCGGTGTGAGTACGATGGGTCGTACCATGACTGTTGTTGGTAGTAATATTGCAAATGTCAACACTGTCGGTTACAAGGGGAGCCGTGTGGACTTTGAAGACATTCTATCATCAGACTTTTCACAAGGCATTGGTCCTACAAAACTTGGCAAAGGTGTTGGAATCTCCAGCGTCAATGCCAGTTTTAAACAAGGGTCATTTAAAATGACTGACAAGCAAACAGACCTTGCCATCAATGGCAAAGGGTTTTTTACAGTGCAAGACCGCTTTGGCAAGGAATTTTACACACGAGCAGGAAATTTTACATTTGATGAAAATGGCATGCTGACCACTGACAGAGGGCTTTTTGTTCAGGTGCAGGATGTAGACCCCCAGACAGATGAAGCTGTTGGATTACCCCACAAATTGCAAGTGTTAGGAGTGGTGGATCCGCCTCAACGCACAGGCGATGGCTCGTTTGGTAGTGGTGTGACCGCTGTGGCAAACCTAGATTCTAACTCTCCTATTCGCGACACTCCATTTGACCCAACCAATGTCAAAAGCCACATGTACAACTTTGCATCAAGTGTCACAGTGTTTGACGACCTTGGGGCAGAACACACCGCAAATGTTGTCTTCAGAAGACGACCTGATGTGCCACCCCAAACAGACCCTGCCACAGGACAAACCACCCCCGGAGTCAAGAATCAATGGGAATGGTATATGACTTTTGATGGTGGTGATTTGGGACAGCGTCCCGGTCAAAAAATTGCTGTCGGTGGAGGATTTTTGCAATTTGATGATGATGGTCGTTTGCTTCAAACAACAGGAGGTCAGTTTGTGGCACAAACTTCGGGAGTGGATCCTGCCACGGGGCAACCGATTACTTCAGGTCCTCCCATCTTACAACCTGCTCCTGTGAACCCTGAAACGGGATTTCCACAAGTTGTTGTAGATTTTGGCGGAGATGCTCCACAAATTATTGGGGTTAATCTTGGAAAAGGCTCAAACCCTGATGACCCACTTGACGAAAGAACGGGTCTTGAAGGCGTAACACAATTTGCCTCAGCTTCCAAAGTTCTTGCAATCAAAGCAGATGGACACCCCAGCGGAACATTAGAAAGCATTTCTGTCACCTCTGATGGCATCATTCAAGGATTATTTGACAGCGGACACCGAAGACCGATGGGCATGCTTTCGCTCACGGCTTTTGACAATCCAGAAAAAATGACCAAAGCGGGAGATAACCTGTTTGAACGTTCCCTGGCGGCAGGTCGTATCTCAAAAGGCAATCCGAGTGTGGGTGGCTTTGGTGTTACACGTAATCAAACTCTTGAAGAATCCAACGTTGACCTTGCTAAGGAATTTGTAGCGATGGTTGAGACACAACGTGCCTTCCAAGCGAATGCGAAGACGGTGACTGTGTCTGATGAAATGATTGACACGATGGTCAATATGAAACGTTAAAAGACTTCAAGACTTTCAAACAAAATGGCAATGTTCAATCGTTGCCATTCCCTTTTTTCCCTTTTCAAATTTTCCTCCAAACGTTCCTCTCTCCTAACTTTAAATCGCCTGTTTTTCGTAGGGCTGTCCAATGTTTTTAGGAGCAATGGCATTGCCAATGAATCCTGCTAATAAAACGACGGTGAGCAAGTAGGGCAGTACTTGGATAAGCTGTACTGGGATTTCGCCCATGTAGGGCAAAGACGTGCCTTGTAAACGCACTGAGAGGGCATCTAAAAACCCAAAGAGTAAGCAACCGAATAGTGTCGTTCTGGGGCGCCACTTTCCAAAGATGAGAGCAGCCAGAGCCATGTATCCCTGCCCTGCACTCATTTCTCTTAAAAATTGAGCATTTTGTGCAGTAGATAAATAGCTCCCTGAAATACCACATAAAATGCCACACCCCACCAATGCCATATATCTTGTTTTGTACACAGAAATTCCAGCAGTTTCTACGGCTTGGGCATTTTCTCCAACAGCTCGTAAGTGCAGTCCGAACGTCGTCCGATACAGTACCCAAGCGACTACGCCAACCGAAAGAAAAGCCGCATAAACTGGGAAGGTATGCCCAGAAATGACTTCTTGGTAGATAGGACCAAGGACGGGAATCTTACCAAAAACTTCTGCAAATGGAAGTCCGATTGGGTTAAAGCGAGCTTCTCCTGAAAGTTGGGGGGTCGTACCAGATGTTGAAAAGATGGCAAGACTCATCAAAACAGTGAAGCCACTCATCAGCATATTGATAGCAACCCCAGAGATAATTTGGTCTCCTCTGTAAGTGATGCAAGCCAGTCCATGCAATAATGCCAAGATGACTCCCAGCGTCATCGCAGACAACATGCCAAGCCAGACACTTCCAGTTAAACTGGCAACAGCTGCCGCAGCGAAAGCAGACCCCAGCATTTTGCCTTCCAAACCAATGTTGATGATTCCAGAACGTTCACACAATAACCCAGCCATAGATGCCAAAATTAGGGGCGTTGACAGCCTGAATGTTGCATCAATGGTTTGCAAAAATGCTGTGTATAATTCAAACATTTAGATAGCTTGGCTGGCGGTTAGCGTGTCAAATAGCGATGATAAATTTTGGTTATTGGTGCTTTAAATGCTAATGGCAAAGCTCCCACAAAAAACACAATCATTCCCTGAATGGCGATGACCATTTCTTTGGAGATATTGCTCAATTCAAAAGACATTTCTGTCCCGCCTTGATACAAAAAACCGAAGAGCAGTGCCGATAGGATAATTCCCAAAGGGTGATTGCGACCAATCAATGCCACTGCAATCCCAACAAATCCCTCACCTGCAACAATTTCTAACATCATATGGTGTTGACTGCCCATGACTGCATTGATTGCCATCATTCCTGCTAGTCCGCCACTGATACACATGGCAGTCACTTGGACACGTTTGGTGTCTAACCCTGCATAATTGGCAACATTTTCACTTTGCCCCACCGTACGAATCGCAAAACCAAATCGTGTCTTGTAAACATAAATCCAGAGTAAAAATGCAACAAGTAGTGCCATGAAAAAGCTGAGGTTTGCAGGTGTTTTGTCAGTTTCAAAACCAAACCAGCTCAAGATAGTTTGCATGTCCACAAGCCACACATCAGGTTCAAATTTTCTGCTGACAGTGCTTTCTGAACCCTCAGGAATTAGAAAATTGACAATGACATAAAGCACCAAAGCATTGGCAATGAAATTGAACATGATGGTTGTGATGACTTCGTGGGAGCTTCTGGTTGCTTTAAGGTATCCGGGTACAAATGCCCAAAATGCCCCAAATGCCACAGCACTAGTCATACCGAGCAAAATCACTATCAAACTAGGCAAAGTCTGGTCTATTGATAAAATCACAGCCGATGCTCCTAAAGAAGCAATATAACCTTGTCCTTCAGCACCGATGTTGATCATTGATGCTTTAAATGCGACACAAAATGCCAATCCTGCAAAAATAAAATTAGTGGTGTAATAAAGCGTGTATCCAATCCCTTCACTATAACCAAAGACACCAGTAAACATATAGCCAAAAGCCTCCATCGGGTCTTCGCCAATGACAAGATGAATGACCAACCCTGCAAAAAAGAAGGATAGTGCGATGCTAATGAGAGGTAAGACAAAGTAATCTATGTAAGAAGGTAGAGGCGTGACTTTCTTGGCGCTGCTCATGCTGTTTCTTTTCTTTTGAGTGCGTTTGCCATCATCAACCCAAGAGTTTGCTCATCTGCATCTTGGGCAGAGACTTCACCTGTGATTTCTCCTTGACACATCACGACAATTCTGTCTGAAAGTGCCTTGATTTCATCTAGTTCCACAGAGACAAGAATGATAGCAACGCCACTGTTACGCATCTGAATCATTTGGTCGTGAATGAACTCAATCGCTCCAATATCCACCCCTCTTGTGGGCTGTCCAATGATGATGACATCAGGCTTTGCTGACAATTCTCTGGCAATGACTAATTTTTGCTGATTGCCACCAGAAAAATGTTTCATCAATAAACAAGGATTACTAGGTCGCACATCAAAATTTTGCATTTTGTTTTTGGTGTCCTCCAAGATACTGGCTTGATTCATCAATAAACCTTGATTGTAAATTTTGTTGTCCTGATAGCCTAAGATGGCATTTTCAGTTGCCCAAAAGTCTTTAATGATGGCTGTTTTCAGTCTGTCTTCTGGAAGGTGTGCCACTTTGAGTTGCCTCATCAGCTTGGGAGTCATCGGTTGCTGTGGCGTGATGGTAGTAGTAGAACCGTCTTGGTGATGCAGTGTCAATGACCCACTTCCAAAAGGGGTCATTCCTGTCAAAACCTCCAAAAGCTCGCTTTGACCATTACCAGAAACTCCTGCAATTCCTACAATTTCACCTGTATGGACTTTTAAATTGATGTTTTTCAGGAGTTGAACACCCCTTTTGTCTGAATAAGAAAGACCCTCTACGTGGAATTTAAGTGTTTTGGCAATATTTTGCTTATGCTGACGTTCTGTATGGGGTTTGCGACCAATCATAACAGTTGCCAGATCTTCTATATTGGTTGAAGAAGTAGGGGAGTTCATCACGACTTCACCCGCACGCATCACTGTGACGTGATTTGTGATTGCCATAATTTCTTTGAGTTTATGCGTGATGAGAATGACAGTCACGTCACCTTTGGCGAGGGCTTCTAGTATTTTAAAAAGTTTTTCACTTTCTTGTGGTGTCAAAACCGCAGTGGGTTCATCTAAAATGAGTATTTTAGATTGTCGGTAAAGTGTTTTGAGGATTTCTACTTGTTGTTGAGCGCCAACAGACAGATTTTCTACCTTTGTTTCTAAATCTACAGACAGACCATATTGCTTCTCAATTTCATCAAGAACCTGTCTTGCTTGTTTGAAGTTTTGACGAATCAAAACGCTTTGTTCTGTACCAAGTATGATATTTTCCAAAACAGTCAAATTCTCTACCAACATGAAATGTTGATGCACCATTCCAATCCCAATTTCAATAGCATCTTTGGGGCTTGTCATGGTGACTTCCCTTCCATGAACTCTGATTTGTCCACCATCTGCTTGATAAAAGCCATATAGGATATTCATCAAAGTAGATTTGCCCGCACCATTTTCTCCAATGATGCCGTGAATTGTCCCTTGTTCAACTTGAAGGTGAACCTTCCTGTTAGCAGCCACCTGACCGAATGTTTTACAGACGTCAACCAGTTCAATCGCAAGAGACGAAGACATAGCTTTTTAGCAATGAATGGGAATTTGTAGATTGGTAGTTTAAACTCAAAAAATTGACTCCGTCATTTTTAGACAGGACTCAACAAATCTGAGCAAATTAAGTGAGAGAGTTGGCAACCGTTTTAAAATCTCGGATAGGGATGTTGGGACGTTGCAACCAATTAGTTTCGTGATAATGAGCAGAGCCATCTACCAAATGGAGCGTGTAGGCATGACGACTTTTTGCAGAAAGATTGTCTTTGCTAAAGTGTGGCAGTTGCCCATGCAAGACGATTAAGCTCCCTTGAGGCACTTCCAAAGGAATCGCTTGTTCTGTGTCCCAGCTTGAACTGTCAAGTTCTTCATGGTATCCACTCAAATTGTCCTCTGTTCTTTTAAAGATTTCTTTCAAAGGCTGGTGATGCCCTCCAGGGATTGCCCATAAACAACCATTTTCTAACGTAGCATCTTCCAACGCAAACCATAAACCAACAACACTTAAAGGGTCAGTCAGAAAGTAGGTGCTATCTTGATGGCAGCGAACCTCCCCACCAATACGCGGTTGTTTGAAAATATACATGGACTGGATAATCTGAGGGACTTTCAAGGGCAGATGTTCCACAATCTCAGAGATGGTGTGAGAATAAGAGAACGACTCAAATTGAGGGTTCAAATCATGCAACGCATGTCCGACTTTGTTGATACATTCTTTTCTGGCTTTCAGCATTTGACCATCGCTGCCAAATGCCTTTTCTTCAAAAAAGCAACGAATGGTATCTCCTGATGTCAGAAAATATTGGTCACTCCTCTTTTTCTTGTCGCTGCCACTAAAAACAGAGACCATTTCATCAGTGTCAAATCCGTCAACAATCAAACCTATTTCTTTTTGAAGTCTTTGACACTCTTGCTGAGGTACTACATCTTCTATCACGCAGTAACCAGCATGATGGAAGTTTTGAAAACTCTCTTGTAGTTGTTTTTGATTCATGGCTTGTTCAACATGTTTTTATGGTTGTAGATAGTTGCAGAGCTTAATGAGTTGCCACTGCAACATTTGACGCTTCGGTGGATTTCCAAAGACAGCATGATGTTAATTTGCTGCCTCTGAAAAAAAAGATTGATACACTAAACCTTTCTCAAAATCCCAAGAGACTTTTGAGAAGACACAGGCTTGGGTCAAGTCAATAGGTGCATTTGTTGTTATTGGCAATGTAGTCAACCACCTTGACTTTGCCACTGATAATGTCCTTTCTGGCTTGTTCTACGCTTGCTTTCATTTCAGCTGTAATCAAGTCTTTGTTGTATTGATCATATGCCCAACCGACCCCATCTTCTTTCAAACCGAGTGTGACAACCCCCGCTTGAAACTTGCCTTGATGGGAATCATTAAAAGAATTGTAAACACCAACGTCTACCCTTTTGACCATAGAAGTCAGCATCGTCCCGGGATGTAGATAATTTTGGTTGCTATCCACGCCGATTGCATATTTGCCAGCTTCTTTAGCCGCCTGATAGACACCCAAGCCAGACCCCCCAGCAGCAGCAAAAATGACATCTGCACCCTTCTGAAACTGTGCCCTTGCTAACTCCCCTGCACGAGTCGGATTACTCCAAGCCGTATGGTCTGTACCTGTCATGTTATGGATCACTTGCATGTTAGAATTGACATGCTTGGCTCCTTGTTCGTATCCACAACCAAACCTCTTAATAGTTGGAATGTCCATACCTCCAACAAAACCTACAACCCCTGTCTTGGACTTCATCGCGGCTAACATTCCAACCAAAAACGACCCTTCGTGTTCCTTGTAAAGAACAGACTGCACGTTAGGCAAATCAACCACTGCATCAATCACGGTAAAAGAAACATCTGGATACTTTTTTGCCACTCCTTCCATGATTGGTCCAAGGATAAAGCCAACGCCCACAATGGGGCTATATTTCCTCTTGGCAAAACGTTCCATTGTTTGTTGAATCTGGATTGGTTTACTCGGTTCAAAGTCTTTGTATTTGATTCCGGTGTCCTTTTTGAATCTTTCTGCCCCGTTATAGGCAGCCTCGCCAAAAGATTTATCATGCTTGCCACTTACGTCATAAATGACTGCCGGTTTGAATTCCTCAGCAGAAGCGACAGACCCAACCAAGCCCCCGATGAGCGAGAGCTTCACAATATGCTTAATCAATTTCATTTGATACCTGTTTAGAAATAAGGTTAACAATAAATAAAGAGTGATGGATTATAGATTGGCAAAGTCATCTTTGTCAATCAATTTTATCAATTTTATCAACTATCTTGACCAGCACTTGATGCCTTGACTCCCAATTCTTTGAGCCTTTCTTCCAAATAACTGCCTGCAGTGTACTGGTCAGACAAGACTACATCACTATTTGGATGCAAAAAAAGTGGCAATGAAATACGAGACTTGCGTTTGTCCATACCCTCAGGATTGATGACACGGTGCGAAGTAGAAGGGAAGTATCGCCCTGATGCTTCTTGTAACATGTCTCCAATGTTTACAATCAAGTTTCCAAAATCGCAAGGGATTGGCAGCCACTCACCATCTTTGGTTTTGACTTGCAAACCCGGCTCATTTGATGCTGGCAAAATGGTAATGAGATTGATGTCTTCATGGGCAGCAGCACGCAAAGCATCTGGTTTTCTTTCTTCTGGCAGGGGGGGGTAGTGCAAGATTCTCAGTAAAGTATTGTCAGAGTGCATTTGTGAAAGTGGAATACTATACCTTTCCCTCACCTCTTTTGGTGAATGTTCCTCTATCCAACCAAGTAATTTTTGAGCAAAAAGTTTGGTAGATTCATAATAACGATGTGTGATGTCTTTAAGCTGTGGAGGACACCTGCCCCAAGGATAGTAGTGATAATACTCTTTGATGTCTCTTGTCTTGTGTCCTTTGGCTGTTTCAGAAATTTGAGTTGAGAAGAAGCCGTCCATCTTTTCAGGGTTATATTGGTAACGTTCCTTTTCATCACTTTGGAAAAACGTATGCCATTGCTGATAAATCAACTGGACTTCATCAATACAAAGTGGGTGGTTTTTCAAAACACCAAAACCAGTATGATACAACGACTCTACAAATCGTTGACTGGCATCTGGGGTAGTATAGTCTATGGGAGTCAAGTGAGACATTTTGTAAAAATCAACAAAGATAACCGATTTATTTAAATGATGTCAACTTCATTTGACTGATTATCAGATTGGACAAAGACATGCGTATGATCTGATACCTGATCAATTAGATGATTTGTTTCATGCTGTTGATTTAGGAAGATTAAAAAAACCAAGTCAGATAATCCTAAGACTTAGTCTTTTTTCTTTCCGTTTTTGATTGCATTGTGAATACAGATTGATGAAAATATGATGATCAATCCTAGCATAAAATATCCTGTCATTTGTCCTCCTTTATGTTTTGAATTTTGAAGTATAGCAGTACATAGCTTATGGTTAGACAAGCCATTCCCGCTATGACTTCCACTGTAAACTCTCTTTGATTGCTTAGCAGATACGCAAAACCTCCTCCAATTCCAGCAAGGCATGCGTTCATTTGTTGTAAAAAAACGTCTCTCATAACAAATTCCTAAAAAAGAAAAAACCAAAGTTTTCTGCATGTGTTGTTGTCAGGAGTCAATGAGGGTATGTGATGCCATTTGTTAAATCCATCAAGCTAAAAATGAAGTAAGCGGTAAAAAAGTTTTCATTCACACAGCCTAACAAACTTCTATCTAAAAGACAAAATTCTGGAATTTCTCAAAAAAGAGTTTTTTGTAAGCCAGTGATTCTGTGTGATGTGATTGTTTAAGTCATCATTCACAGGTGTTATGAAACCCAGCAAGACTAACCTGAAACAAGAACTTTGTCTAATTTTTCTGCACCTGTTGGAATGACACTATTTTTTCAAGTTCAAAGATTTTTGTAATTCTTCTAAAATCCGTTTTTCCATTGTGTCAAGTCGTTTTTCTAGGTCAATTTTTTGCTGTGCATCTTCTTCTGTTGTATGTTCTTGCATAGAGCTGACAATGATGGCAATGAACAAATTGACAATGGTGAAAGTGGTGATAAGAATGTAGGGAATAAAGAAAAACCAAGCCATCGGGAATTTTTCCATCACAGGTCTCACAATGCCCATTGACCAGCTTTCTAGTGTCATAATTTGGAACAGGCTGTACATCGTCTTGCCTAAACTGCCAAACCATTGGGGAAAATCATCTTGATATAGGTTTGTTCCAATGACAGCAAACACATAAAAGATCAAGCCCATGATAATTGTGACAGAGCCTAGACCTGGTATAGAACGAATGAGTGCCTCAATCACGCGTCTCAAGCTGGATACCGTAGAAATCAGACGCAAGACTCTCAACACACGCAATGCACGTAAGACCGATAATGCTCCAGCTGAAGGAACAAGTGAAATGGACACAATCGCTAAATCAAAAAGATTCCAAAAATTTTTAAAGAATGCAAAGCGATACACCAGTAGTTTAGCAACAATCTCCAGAACAAAAACTGCCAGAATCAAATGATCTATCCAAACAAAAAATGTGTATAAATTTTCGGGCATCTCAATCGTTTCAATTCCAAGAATGATGGCATTGATGACGATGAGAGCAATGATGACTTTCTGAACCTTAGAAGACTCTATAATTTTCTGAAGTGGTCTCATAAGATGAGTTTAGATTTTGTGATGAATGAAAAGAATTAAGACAACTACAACCGAGCCAGTGTAAACCAAATTCTTGTGCCTTGTGTGTAATTTGGGTCAACAGAAATTTGACCTTGATGAGCAACGATAATTTGTTGCACGGTGGCAAGCCCTACTCCTGAACCTTCTTGTGAATTATCTAGTCTGACAAAGGGTTCAAAAATGCTTTCTCTGGCATCTTCTGGAATGCCAACACCATTATCTTGCACACAAAACGCATAGCCTGTCCCGCTTTCTTTCCAACCTAAATGCAAATGAGTCATTCGGTCTTTCACACGGTATTTGACCGCATTTGCAAGTAAATTCTGCCAGACTTGCTTGATTTTCAAAGAATCACACAAAACTTCAGGAAAATCATCTTGTATCTCAATAGAAATCAATGGTTGGTTGAGAGCATCTGCAAGGTCTTGTAGTACTTCATTGACAATGTCTTGCATTGGCGTTGGTACGAGTTTGCCAACTGTTTTGCCTGCTGTGGCATATTCCAAAGTCACATCAACAAAATCTAACATGCGCTGCAATGAGCTTGGTATCCGTTGCAAAATTTCTTGATAGTCTGGATTGTTGACTAGGTCAGGATAGTCTGTTTTGATACGGAACAGGAAGAAGTTAAACAAACTGGCAGCGCTGGCGGCGGGAGACTTCAGATCATGGCTGACGACATGCACAAATTTGGAAAGCTCACGCTTTTGACTTTCCAATTCTTTGGTCAATGTCTTTTCTTGTTCCAGTGCAAATTTTGTTTTCAATGCCGCACTGACTCGGGCATTGAGTGTAACAGGTTCTATGGGTTTGACAATGTAATCTGATGCCCCTGCATCAAATGCTTTTTTGAGTGTTGCCGTGTCATCACGGGCTGTGATCATCAAAATGGGTATATCCATCAGCCTTTCTTGTTGCTTAATTTGTCCAATGGTTTGAATGCCACTTAAACCGGGCATCATTTGGTCCATCAAGATCACGTCAGGTGTTTGAGCATTGAGCATGTTTAATGCTTCTTCACCACTAGAGGCATGGGAGAAGTCAAGATTTCTTTTTCGCAAGGCATCTTCAATGACCAAACGATTGTTTTCTTGATCGTCAACAATAAGGATAGATTCAGGCATGATGACTCTAAGATTTGGACTCCTGCACAGGTTCTGCAGGAAAGGCAGAATAAAAGGGTGAACGGAGAATCTGGATCAAATCCACTCGCCATGCTCCGTTTTCATACATCAGCAAAAATTGGTGAGGTTTGATGAATTTGATGGTGTTGTTGGTCTTATGTTTGAACTGTAAGCGGGTTGTGACGTAAATTAACGAACGGTAGCGAAACTTCAACTCAAGCGTTGGCTCGTCTTCAGGAAAGACAGGTAAGTAATCCAGCTTCACCATGCGTGTTGCAAACTCTTGTTCTTCCACCGTGTTTTGAGAGGAGACATATCCCATCTGATACATCTCAAAATACCTTTCCTCTTGCCAGAGTCTCAAAAGAGTTTTAAACATGTCTTTGACTTGCTTTTTGGCAGTCTCAACTTCAAAAGGAGTCGGTAAGACAGCAAACTCATCTTTTGCTCTCTGTTCTGGGGAAACGTCAGGCAAAGGCAAGCTATTTTCAGCAGGGGCTTGTGTTTCTTCTTCTTGAGCCAACACAAAATCGGGGACAAGCAAGGCAACAAGCAAACAAAAAGATGATGTAATGATGAAACGTCTCATCATGTTCCTAATTGAATCCAAAATGAATCTAGTGCTAAGGGGACATTCGCCCCACTTTTGATGTTACTCCTTGTCCACTGCAAAGCCTCATAAAGCTCCAACAAACGTTCTTGTGAAAAATGGCATTTGGCTAACTCTTCCAAACAATCTATATGAAGGAGTCCTGCTGTGTCTTGCGTTTGAATAAGCCATAGCAGGTCACGCAAGATAGATTCCACAAGGTCTAAGACATCAGACCAGACTCCATCTTTTGCACCCCATTTGTCTGAATTTTGGAATAAAGCTGTGAAAGACTCCAAAGAGTTTTGGGTTAACAACTCCAATAAAAAGTGACGCAATTCTTTCAACTCATTTTGATTGGAAACCCAATGTTGATTCAATGAACCCATTGCAAATTGTGAAGCAAACTGACTTTCTTCCTGCGATGCCCCAGCCTGTTGCAGAAGGCATTGAATCGTGTTTTTAGACAAAGGCTTAAATCGGACTGTTTGACAACGAGAAAGAATAGTCTCAGGCAAAGCACTTCTTTGAGATGCAAGCAAAAGACAAAGTGTGTTGGGAGGGGGTTCTTCCAGTGTTTTCAAGAACGCATTGACAGACTCTAAATTCATTGCTTCTGCTTGGTCAATGACCAAAGTTTTTGTGATGTTAGGGTCAGGTCTAAATTGAATCCATTGAATCGCTTTTTGAATTTGTGCAATTTTAATGAATTTTCCATCAGGAGCAACTTCCATAAAATCTGGAAAAGAGTCATCTGCAATTTGACGACAATGCTCACAAGTCAAGCAAGGTTTGTTTTCAGAATTTTGGCAGTTGAGGGCTTGTACCAGAGCTTTGGCAGTCGTTGCTTTACCAACATGAGGCATGCCACAAAAAAGCAAGGCAGAGGGAATATTGCCAGTTTGTACAAGGCTTTTAAGAAAGCCGATTGCTTGTTCTTGTCCTTGAATGTGTTCAAAACTCATGGATTTTGAAATTGTCTTGTTGTTTCAATCACTTGTAAAACATTCTCAAATGGGGTGTCAGGCAGCAGTCCATGATTCAAATTGAGAATATGCCGACCTTTTCTTCCTTGTTGAAGACAATTTGTGACAGCTTGGCAAACCTCTTGGGTCGTTGCATCTTTTAGCAAGACATTGTCAACATTGCCTTGTAAAATGGTGTCGTCAGGTATGTTTTGATAACATTCTTGCAAGTCAAGACTCGTTCCAATGCTTAAAACTTTTGCACCACTTGCCAACAGGTGATCCAGCCTTTTCCATTCCTTCGCAAACAAAATTGATGGTGTTGTTTGGGGAAGTGCCTCAAAAATTTTTTGATGCGTTGGCAGTGCAAACGTTTCGTAAAACTTGTCTGAAAAGGATTCTGCAAAAGATTCAAAGAGTTGGAAGGCATCAATTCCGTTTTGGATTTGAGATTGAAGATACTCCACCGTCATTTCAGTTAGGCGGTCAAGGAGTTCTTGGAAAAAAGATTGACGTTGCGAGGCAAATTCTAATAACTTGGGTAAGTTGGAGCTAGGACTTTGACCCGCCATCAAAAATAAAGCAACAGTTGCAGGCGCACCTGCAAAGCCCAAAACAGGAAGCCTCCCGTTCAGCTGAGTCTTGACCGATTGAATTAATTGACCAACTGTATAAAAATCTTGCTGTGAATTGATTTTTTTAAATTTTTTGATTTGAGAAATATCGGTCAGCGGTTCATCAAATTGTGGTGCAGGTCTAAAATAAAAAGGGATTCCTAGACTTTTGAGTGGCGTCAGAATATCCTGAAACATGATGATTGCATCAACTCCCATTCGTTCAGGTAAAAGAGAAATGGTTGTTGAAAGTTCTACATCACAAAAGAGTTCATCTAGTGGACGTCCGTCTTTTTGCCTGATTTGCTGATAAAGTGGGTCAGTTCTACCTGCTTGACGCATCAACCAAACAGGAGTCCTTTCAACAGGCTTTGCTTGGAGTGTGCGTAAAAGCAAATCATTTTTTAACATTCTTTTTATTTTTCAAAAACAGAGTATGTCAGCTTCAGTGTCCCCAACATATTGCCAACATTGTGATTATACAGGAGTAGAGATTTATGTTGATTCATCAGCAAAATATGCACAAGCCAAAGCATGTTCTTGTGTTGGACAATGTCAAGATTGCAAAGGCATGGGTTTTACTTTTTACAGAGATTCTTTGGGACGTGATTTTGCTAACCCATGTCAAGTATGCCGTGAACTCAACCATCGCATCAACCTCTATAATCAAATGAGAATGCCTAAAAAGTTTGCACTAGCCAGTCTTTCTAACTACGAAAAAGATAGCAACAATGCAGACACCGTCAATTATCTTGATTTGAATCTTAGAAACTATCACAAAACTCTTCAAAATCCTTCTGATAAGGACTTACAAAGCAAAATTGCTTATCTTGGTGTTGCATTACTTGGTCCGACTGGTACTGGAAAAACACACCTCATGGCAGCAGTGGCGTCTCTCTGCACTGTCAAGTATGGCATTTCTTGCATTTTTCAAGAGTTTACACAACTGCTTTTTGAGCTACGTTCAGGCTACTCACAAGGAATTTCTGAAAGTGAGGTCATACAACCTCATTTGGAAACACAGATGTTGATTATTGATGATCTAGGAAAAGGACGCAACACTGCATGGGAGCTGGGCGTTTTGGATTTGCTGATTTCCGAACGTTACAACAGCCATAAACCTGTGATGATTACTTCCAACTACACAGAAAGCAAAGAAACCACTATGCAAGAACGAATCAGAACCAAAGAAAAACCTGATGAAACCTATTTAATCAATGATCTCCTGACAGAACGAGTTGGCAAAAGAGTGTACTCAAGACTCAAAGAGATGTGCTATTTTGTATATCTTGGGGGCAAAGACAGAAGAATGAAAGATCTCCCATCTAGCAATGAGATGGGACCTAAGGAATAGTTTTATCTGTGCAACACAACAAACCGACTTCCATTTGGTGTGGCAGTCAGTATTACAATTCCTTTTTTCAAATCTCCTTCCTCAATCAAACGTTCAAACTGACTCACTGAATTGACCTCTGTGTTTTCTACTTCCAAAATCACGTAGCCTGAAAGTAGCCCTGCACGATAAGCAGGAGACCCCATTTCTACATCAGTAATCAAGACTCCTTTCGTGATAGGAGGGTCATAACCCAGCCTTGAGGAAGCATCAGCGTCCATTTTGCGAACAGTGACACCAATCGGAGACGTCTTTTTTGGAGTAGATCTTTGAAGGGCAACTCGTTGTGGGCGGGTTTCTAAGAAGATGTCCACCGATATTTTTTGACCATCGCGAATAATTTCAAAGGTGGTTTCTGTTTCGGGTTCTATACTTGCGACAACATTACGGAGTTGGTTGCTATTGCGTATTTTCTTGCCGTTGACTGTCATAATGAAGTCACGCCTTTGCAAACCTGCTTCTTCAGCAGGAGAGTCTGGAAGAACTTCTGTCACCAAAGAACCTTCATGGGTTTCCAAATCCCATTTTTCTGCAAGTTCTCTATCTATGTCTTGAATACTGACGCCTAACCAACCTCTCTTGACCTTGCCATGTTTGATCAAATCATCGGCAATGCGACTTGCCATGTTGATTGGGACAGCTAATCCAATTCCCTGATAGCCCCCATTTCTTGAAAAAATAGCAGTGTTGACGCCTACTAACTTGCCTTCCAGATTAATCAAAGGTCCGCCACTGCTTCCCGGATTGATTGCTGCGTCAGTTTGAATAAAATCTTCATAATCTGCAACGCCCACATCTCTACCTTTTGCACTGACAATGCCCATTGTCACGGTTAAAGAAAGACCAAACGGGTTGCCTATCGCAATCACGGTCTCGCCAATTTGAAGATAATCTGAATCACCAAACCCAATCGTAGGCAAATCTTCTGCGTCAATTTTAATCACTGCAATATCAGAGAGCGGATCGCTACCGATAATCTCTGCTTCAAATTCACGACCATCTGCCAGCTGCACGCTCACCGATGATGCTTCTTCAATGACATGATTGTTCGTAAGAATGTAGCCATCTTGGGAGATGATAGACCCAGACCCCACCCCAGACCGAGGAGGAATACGTAAATTGAATCGCTCCCTCAATTCGCTTAATTCTCCCTCCTTATCTACACTAATTTGTACAACAGCAGGGCGAAGGATTTCAATCAATTTGGCTCGCATCTTAGATTCCTTCAGAGACTCCTGAAGGAACGACGTCAAGTCATCTTGAGCAAAGGACTGTGAGAAGGTGAAAAGAAAGAATGAGAGAACGAGGAATGATAGAGTTTTCATATTAAAAAATCATTAGATAGTGTTACTGTGCCATCGCTTGTTGTACTGAAGGAAAGGTTTTCAAAAGCTGTTCAAGCCCAGACATGGCGAGCAGTCTCTGATTCTTAAGATTGACCCCGCATATTGAGATCTTCTGTGCCTGTGCTTCTAGCTTTTTGATGCAAAACAGCAAAAAACCTAAGGCTGTCGCATCAATTTTTTTGACATTAGAAAAATCCAATATCAAAGTGTAACCCTTCTGTTGCATGAGTATCTGCAACATCTCCCTTTGAAACCGAGCCGCATACTCACCCGCAATGTTCCCCTGAACTGTAACGACGCAACATTTGTTTTGAATCGCATAATTCAAGGTCATCTTTAAATTTTTACTCTCCTTGAGCTGTCTTTTTAGTCTGGTCTGCTAATTGCTGTTGAATCGGTAGAAATGGCAAAAAGTTTTTGCCAAGTTGAGGATCTGCAATAATTTTTTGAGCATTGGGAAGAATTTTTTCCATCGTTTCAATACGAATCCTGTCTTTTGTAATCTCTTTAGCCTGCCTATATTTGTCATAAATCAGCTCAAAACGTCTGGCTTGTCCTAAGGCTTCCAAGACAACTTGTTTTGCGTAGGCATGGGCTTTGTTGAGATTTTCTGCCGCCTCTCCTCTGGACTTTGGCAAAAGGTTATTACGAAAACCATGAGCTTGGTTAATCAACTTCTCACGGTCTTCTTTGGCACTGGCGACATCTTTAAACGCTTCTTTCACTTCTTCAGGAGGGTGAACATCTTGGAGCTTGACAAGGTCTACTCGTATCCCCGATTCGTAAATATTCAACAAGTTTTGCATCAAATCCTTGACTGCTGTTTCAATCGGAGCTTTTCCTGTTGTGAGAGCGTCATCAACGGTGGTGCGTCCAATGATTTCACGCATAGAAGCCTCTGCAGTTGCACGCACGGTTTGCTGAGGATTGGTCAACTGGAACAGATAATTATCCAGCTCTTGGATACGATATTGAACGGTGAATTGGACATCTAAAATATTTTCATCACCTGTCAAAATCAGTGATTCCTTTGGAACGGGACGGTAACGTGCGGGGGGACCTGGGTCAATCGTGCGAAAGCCTATCTCTAAACGGCGAACCTGACGCACATTTTCAACAATGACACTTTCTATCGGAACTGGGAACGCCAAATGTGGACCTGGTCCTTCAATGCGATGAAATTTTCCAAAACGTTTGACAACGGCTTGTTCTGGTGGTTCAACAATAAAAAAACCTGAACTCAACCAAGCCAACAACACTAAAACAACAATAGCGATGATGCCAATTTTGTTGTTTTTAGGAGACTTGAAAAGATTTTTTTGGATATTCAGAAGCAGTTCGTCAATATCCTTTGAATGAAGGGGTTGATTTTTTTTAGAGTGAATGTCCATAGGTGTTACTGATTCAAAAAGTAAAGACTTTATTTATAACCGATTTTGTATCAATGATGCAAGTTTTTTATTTCAAAACAAAACTCTTTTTTAAAAAAGAAGTCTATTTTCTTTAAATTTGAAGTCATCAGACCAAAAACTTGAGGTTAAAGGTGATGGAGAAGAAAATAGATTCTAACATAAAAAGATGAATTGCTAAACAGGCTTATTGGAATTTTTTGAAGTGAATGATGTTACAGACGTTGGAGAGAAAGCGTTTGAGTATTGGGGAATCGTAAAATAATGGCATAAAACTCGCGAATACGTCTGACATAATGGACGGCTTCATATCCTCTGGCGTAGCCATATCTGAGTTTTTTGTAATATTTTCTCAAGGCTAACTTGGGCAAAATAGCTCTCACGGTTTGCCAGTCCCCAGGGTCTTGTTGCTTGCTTTCTGTCAACTTTTGTGCATCTCGTACGTGTCCCATTCCCACATTGTAAGCGGCAAGGGCAAACCACATTTTGTCTTGTTCAGAGACATTTGAAGGGACTCGTGCAATCAGTTGTTTCAGGTACCGTGTGCCTCCAAAAATACTTTGAACAGGGTCTAAACGATTCACATTCAACTCTTTAGCAACGGGTTTTGTAAGCATCATCATCCCTCTCACACCTGTTTTACTCCTAGACCTAGGATTCCAATGAGACTCTTGATAAGCCTGCGCTGCCAAAAGCTGCCAGGGTAATTGATGACGTCTTCCTGCTTCCTTGAAATATTTTAAGAATTTTGGCAAACGATTGGTCACTCGGTAGTGAAAAATGATTAAATCAGAATAAGTCAGCTCATGGAATCTATCGTAATAAGTTTTTTCTAATGACTGAACCCATTGAGCATTTAACACCAACCATTGATCAAATTTGTCTTTCAAAACCTTTGCATGCTGAGGAAACTCTGCTGAAATGCCTTGTTTTTTGGGTAGCATTTGAACTTCTTTGATTTGTGGAAAGTATCTTCTGAATGTTAAAAAATCTGTCTCATTGACCAATAAACAACCAGATTTTTTAGATGAAAGTTGTTCAAAAAGCTCATAGGGTGAGGCATCTGTCACACTCCAGAGAGCTGGGGTAGCATCTTCTTGTGCATAAGACCTGCTAGGAATGGTCAGCTGAATTTGTTCAGGGGCAGTCTCTCTTTTAGGAATGTCGCCACCACGTCGGCAGGCAACCATTTGACTTGTGTAGAGATAGGGCCTAGAAAACAGTCTTTCTTGAGATGATTTTGTGATTCTGCCAACCAATGCCATGTCTGCTTGACCCGTTTTCAGCAGATGAGACACTTCATTGATTTTTTTGATTCTGACAAACTCCACCACCACACCAAGCTCTTGAGCGAACAATCTAGCAAGGTCATAATGAATCCCTTTTTGCATGCCTAATTCCTGATAGAAAAAAGGCTCTTCTTCTTGAAGAATGACCTTTAAATTGCCTTTTTTTGAAATTCTGTCTAACGAATTGAAGATGGAATCGCCATACAGCACTAAAAGGAAGGCATTCAGGAAAACAAAGCAAATTTTAAAAAGCCATGACATTTTGCAAAGCGGGGTGTTCATCACAAAGAATCATTGAGCAGTTTTAGCATACTTTGGTGGATTTGCTGGAAGTAGCCTTGCTGATTTTTAGAAGTGGCAGAGGGTAACTCCACAGTGTAAACAGGAATCTCCCATTCTGACGCATAGCGTCCAAGGCTCCCCGGAAAGGTTCTGTAATCAAGAAATTTAAAATGACTATCTTTTGAAAATGTCCATGCCAGCAATTTGGCTTTTTTCAAGACAGAACGATTGTTTGATGAGTAATCTAGGTCAATAAAATGTAGGGGAGAATGCAATGAAATAATCCGATCAGGCTGATACTTCTGGATTAAATCAATCAAAAACTGATTTTCAGGCTCGGAGTTTGAGCGTCTTCCCGGGTAACGTCTTTTTGATGAACCTTTCTTTCTCCAAGTTTTGTAAGCTAATTGAACCCAGCGAGCCGTCGGTAAATTCCGATTGAGGTCAACCCCTCTCCCGTTTTGACGGGTTTTAGGGGAGTGAAAATAACCATCAGGATTGACCAAGGGCATGATCACCAAGCGTCTTTTAATCAGGTCTTCTCTCTCTTTGAGCCATTGCCTTAGACGGAAACAATGATAAGTCGTGTTTTCATCAGAATGCACACTACACAACAATAAGGAGACTTGCCCTTCTGTCCCTAGCACTGTGTAAAGGAGTGGTCTGCCCTGTGCTGAATAGTGTGTTGCCGTCCAATCTTCTGCAAGGCATTGGGTTTCTTTCTGTGCCAACTTTGAAAATTCACGATTGATTTGCTGACAAAATTGGTCTAAGAGAATAGATGGCGAGTTGGGAATAAATGGCTTGACATAATCCAGATGAATCCACCCTTTTTCTCCTTTTCTAAAAAGAATCTGACCCCACCCTTGCTGAGTCTGGAACATCTGAAATTGTTGCCCCTCTAAAACTCTGGCAATCCTCCTGCCTTTAGGTTCACTTCTGACGTTTAGCACATCAGCAATCACAATGACAGAACCTGCATAGGCAGAACTTAACCACACTTTCCAAAGTACGATGAGTGTCAATTTTTTAAGCAAGAGACCTCAGTAGGAGATATTTGATTAAGTAGATACCTAAAAGTGCTGCCATCGTTGATAAATCTATCCCATAAACAGGAGGAATGGAACGTCTTAACGGAGCAAGGACAACCTCTGTTATCTTGATTAAAGTTTGCACTAACCACGAAGACGGATCAACAGGAATCCATGACATCAACACTCTCAAGATAAGTAGATAGGAATAGATATTAAGTGCCTCAATTAAAAAGTAGGTCAAGTCATGTAAAGTCATGGCTGTTTGACCTGTTGAAGTGCATCAATGATTGCATAGCGGAAATTATGTTTTTCTAAAGTTAAAGTACAAGAAGAAGAAAGCCTGTGCTGATTCATCATCTTTTGAAGAGGGAACGGTTGTGAAGTGCTGCCCAGAAAACCTTGAACGCTTTGCCATGCCAACTGGAAAGCCTGTTGCCTTGAAACCCCATTGACCCACGCCCCATCGCACAACGCATCTAAAACTGTGGCAACCAAAAAAGGAGCTTGTTCCACAATGCCACGCAAAATTTGAAATTCTTCTTCTGTCTGGCTTTCTGTTGTTTTGGGGAAAAGTTGCATCAATGCTCCCTTTTCTTGGGATTCCACAGAGTCCCCAAACAAAAGAACCACAGGACATTGAGACAAGTTGGCAAGGGGGCTTTTCGTCATCAAGATTTGTTTGCGTTCATTCAGTAGCTGGTCAAGTTTTTTCAATGAAAAACCCTTGTTCAAAGAGACCAAAACGTGTCGGTCTGCAATGAGGGTGCGGATTTGGTTTGCAAGCAAGGAAAATTCATTCCATGAAAGATCAATAAAAATCAAATTGACTTCTTGGAACAAATGTTCTAGCGAGTATTCAACATGCCAATTTGGGGGCAATGTCATCTCATGGGCTTGTTGATGTTCTGGATAAATCCAGACTTCAAGTTCAGCTGGTGAATCCTGCAAAAGAGATTGAACAAATGATCTAAACCCAAGGATTCCGATTTTCATGGGGAACGTCTGCCAAAAATGGCTGACCCAATGCGTACCATGGTCGCTCCTTCTTCCAATGCCCAAAGATAATCATGGCTCATGCCCATAGAAAGCTCTGTGCATGATGAGACCACACTTTGCAACTGATTTTGCCATTGATAAAGTTTTGAAAAGGATTGTCTCACTCCTTTTTCGTCATCATGTAATCCTGCAATCCCCATTAAACCTTTTAGTTTTAAGGCAGGGCATTCTTGTAAAAATTCTGATAATTGCAAAACCTCTTCCCACGAATCAAGTCCATGTTTAGAGTCTTCTTGAGAAACATTGACTTGAATTAAGACGTTGAGAGTCTGGTTAGCATCTGCAAAGTGTTGATTCAGTCGCTTTGCAAGTTTGATGGAATCCAAAGAATGAAGCCATTGGAAGTGTTGAGGACAAAACCTTGCTTTGTTGGTTTGCAATGAACCAATCAAATGCCACTCCAAATCGTTTCCTTGAACCTGTGGTATTTTTTCCAACGCCTCTTGTACTCTATTTTCTCCAAATCGTCTAAAACCTGCCTTAACTGCCATGTTGACCATAGAAGCAGGCATTGTCTTGCTGACTGCAATCACCTTGACTTCTTGCGAATGAAAACGTTTGGAATAAGAAGCAACGTCTTGAGAAAGTTTTTGGAACGCCTCATCAAGCTGTTTCTGTTCAAGCATCAAGTTTATTCTGCTCCTTTCCAAAGTCCTACTTTTGCTCTCTGGGCTTTTTGTTCTGCAGTGACCAACTCATTGTGAAATCGCCTCTGTTTAGAGTCTTGGGGCAATAGATAGAACGACCAACCATTCTCCACAAGCCACAAATTGACAGATTCTTCTGAACTCCAAACCATGCCTTTCATGCGGTAAGCATGTGAGATGATTCTGTATTGTACACGAACCTTTTGATTTTGAAACTTCTGTGCCATCTCATAAGCCACTTTTTTCTTAAACCAATCATTGTATTTTTTGCCACGACTGATAGAACGAGCAGGCGAAACATAGTCAAGCCAGACTTTGATTTCTTGACGATCTACATCAAGCGAGGCACGGGACAACTTGTAAGTCCATTTGCTAAAGAGTGGTTTTGAGCTGATATGCACCCAAACGCTTTCAGAATCTGTGATGCGGGTGATCCGACCCTCAAATGATGGCACTTTGGACGTTTTATCCCGAGAAAGCAGTTGATTCCGAATCTCACCAGGGGTCAGAATATCCACAGCAAAAAGCGAATGAGAATAAGCAAACAAAGCAACGAAAATAAGGAAAATAGAACGCATGGTTTCAATCTTGTTTAGGTTGATTTTAAGAAACTTATGACCCTTCAAAACTCCTTGAAAGCCTCATTTCACAGAAAGTTTTTGAAGTTGTTTTTGATATTGATGTAAACCTCCTTCTTGCCAAGCACGCAACAACGCAGAACCAACAATCAGCAAATCTGCTTTGCCCTGCAATGCCTTCACTTGTTCTGAAGAAGAAATGCCAAACCCCAATCCCAGAGGAATAGATGACCTTTCTCGGCAACGTTCCAAAAGCAAAAATGTCTCCTCATCAAGGTCTGTTTTTTGACCTGTCACTCCTTTTCTTGCCACACAATAAAGGAATCCTTTGGCTTGTTGAACAATCTCTTGCAGGCGAGCAGTTGTATTGGTTGGTGTGCAAATCAAAATAGGAGAAAGCTCAAATTCTGCACAAGATTGGAACAACTCTGCTCCTTCTTCAACAGGCAGGTCAGCAAGGATAAATCCTGCCAAACCAACGTCTTGCAACTGTTTGCAAAATTGATGGTACCCCTGTTGAAAAGCTGTGTTGAGGTAGCCCATCATCAGTGCAGGAAAGCGATATTTCTGCGTCACTTCTTTGGCAAATTGCAGATACTTTTGGAACGTTACCCCTTGTTCCAATGCTTGTTGATTGGCATGCACAAATAAAGGACCATCAGCAATCGGTTCACTAAAAGGCATTTGAAGCTCAACAAGGTCAACCCCTGCTTGTTCCATCGCCTCCAACATCTGATAGTTCGCCTCAAGCGAAGGATACCCAACCACCAAATGAGTCATCAGCAACGTTGACTTGTGTTCTTGACGTTTCTTGATGTAGTGTTCTAAATTCATGTTTGCAAGCAATGTGACAGCATGGTCTCTTAAATTGCCTTTGATTAAGGTTGTAAGGAATCAACGCAGGTCATCAGCAACATACCCACGTTCCTGCTCCCCAGTATAGATTTGTCGGGGTCTGATGATTCTTTTTTCGGGGTCATTCATTAATTCATACCATTGAGCCGCCCAACCCGGTAGCCTTCCCAGTGCAAACATGACTGTCAGCATATTGGTTGGAATGCCAACCGCTCGGTAAATCACACCACTATAAAAGTCAACATTGGGATAGAGTTTGCGGTCTTGAAAATAAGAATCATTCAGAGCCACATGTTCCAACTCTTTGGCAATATCTAGCAAAGGATCATTGACCCCCAGTTGCTCTAGCACAGAGTCGCATGATTTTTTGACAATGGCAGCACGTGGGTCGTAATTTTTGTAAACACGATGCCCAAAACCCATCAAACGAAACGGATTGCTTTTGTCCTTAGCCATCTCTATAAAACGTTTGATGTCTCCCCCTTCTTCACGAATGCGCTGCAACATCTCAATCACCTGCTGATTTGCTCCACCATGCAAAGGTCCCCAAAGTGCCAAGATTCCCGCCGCAATAGAAGCATAAAAATTAGCCATGCCACTACCCACTGTCCGTACAGTAGAAGTACTGCAATTCTGTTCATGGTCTGCGTGCAAAATCAGCAGAAGATTCAAGGCTTTTTCAACAACAGGTTGCACTTGATAATCCTGTCCCGGCGCCGCAAACATCATTTTTAAAAAATTCCCACAATATGACTGCCCTTCTTCAGGTGGTAGCAAAGGTTGCCCCACAGATTTACGATAAGCGTATGCAGCAAGCACACGGATTTTTGCAAGCATCTGAATTACATTTGACCCAAATTTTTCAACTGCTGCCTCTCCTGAAACTTTGGCATAATGAGCAGAAAGAGAGACCGTCGCAGAAGCTAAGTTGGCAACAGGGTGTGCCGCACTGGGAGAATTTTGAACAAAGTTATAAATGTCTTCAGGCAAAAAATTACTTTTTTCTATCTGACTTGAAAACTCTTGCAAAGTCGCTTTTGAGGGCAAACTTCCATAAAGCAAAAGATACGATACCTCCAAAAAATCTGCATTTTCTGCAAGTTGTTGAATGGGGATTCCGCGGTAACGTAAAATTCCTTTCTCACCATCTAAATAGGTGATTTCACTCTTAAAACCTGCTGTGTTGCCAAAGCCCGGGTCAAAAGTTGTAAATCCCGTGCTGGCACGTAACCGACTAATATCCACAGCACGATCCGACTCTGTTCCTTCCACAACAGGAAGTTCAATAGACTTGCCAGACGGCAGCTGAAGTGTTGCTTGCTTAGACATAAGACTCCTTTATTCTAAATAATACTGCTCAATAAACCATCATTCTTGAAAAGCAAAAGAGTATAACGACTGCCCCCAAGTTGTCAATCATTTTAGGAAGTTCTCCCTTTTTAAAGCATCGTATCTTTGGGGATCGCTTCTATCAGAGTTGAAGGCGAGCCATAACGAAAAAACAAAGCCTGACGGAGTAGTCTGGGAAAAAAGAGAGATTGCGGGTCAAGCCCACAGATGACAGCGTAGAGACAAACCCGAGTGTTTGTCCTGTGTTTTAAGAAGAATGAGATTGCGGGTCAAGGTGAGCAATGACGGGGGTAGTTAGGAAAAATGAAGATATTCTCAGTCATTCCGCACTTGATGCGGAATCTCAAAAAATGGAGTTATTGGGAAGAGGAAAGCAAAGAAAAAAGAGAGATTGCGGGTCAAGGTGAGCAATGACGGGGGTAGTTAGGAAAAAAGAGATTGCGGGGCAAGCCCACAGATGACCAAGACACGCAAGACAAAGAAGATTGCGTATCAAGCCCGCAATGACGGTTTTCAAGGTGAAGACGTTCTTTGTCATTCTGAACTTGATGCGGAATCTATCACCAAACCAAGCACAGATTCCTAACGTGACTGGATTCCTGCCCCTGTTTTCACAGGGGGTGACGTTCTTTCGCTCCGAATGACAATAGTTGTCATTCTGTGCTTGATGAGGAATCCATTGCAAATGAATGAACACAGGGTCAGAGATTTTTCTACTTAAAAATGGGAACACGCATGGGAGTTTTTTGAATGATGCAAATGCCATTGACTGTGAGGTTTTATCAATATTGCACAAGTCTCACTGGTTTAGGAGTAGGATATTCCTTGTTCCATTGCCAAAGGAAGCCGTTTTCATCAATGCCTAATCCGTTGCTAATTTTTTTGTATTTTTCATTACCCAGTTGTGTTGGTGTACTTTTGCCATTAAAGCCTCCCCAAGCAAACAAATGACCATTTTCATCTAAAGCAAAAGCACTTTCGTAGTACGCTGTTATCGTTTTGTATTTTCTATTTCCTATCCGACCTCTTTTTGTAGAGGCTAACTTACTATTTTTGTTAAATGGCAACATAATTATCTGAGAACTGGGAACAGACCTACCAAGTCTGGCACCAGGTCTTCCCCAACTATAAAGATGACCCTGACTATCAATTCCAAAAGATACCCATTTAGCTGCTGCAACATTTTGATACTTTGTATTACCGACGCTGATGTGATAACCAACACAAGGACGTCCCTCTTGATCGCTAGACAGTACTGATGTAGTAGAATCTTCAAGTAAGCCAAACCAGCCAAATCCCCAAGAAATAGTGCCATTGCTGCTTATAGCTAATACGTGAGAACCTGTTATGCTTGCAGATATAGCAGTGAGATTTCCTGTTTTACTAGGGTTTCTTAGGTGAGGTTGATCTAAATAGTATTTATGATTGCTGTCTGATTTAGAATTAATCCCATTCAATAGACATCCTGTTTGAGTTCCATAATGATTATCACTACTATTATCACTCAGTGCAAGGTGTCCCAGAGTGCCATTATAGCCCCAAGAATAAAATCCACCACTTGTTGAAATTGCAAAGGAACTTATTCCAGCTGCTTCTATTAGACGATATTTTCTACTTCCTATTTGATAAGGTTGAGTTACATATTGCTCACCGAATCTGTTTGTTTTGTAAGTAATGCTTTCGCCACCTAATCCTAACGATCCTGCTATATTTTCTCCCCAAGAAAACAAATGCCCTTTCGTATCTATTGCCAAAGCCATAAAGCTTCCAGAAGAAACAGTTTGATATGTTTTGTTACCCACACGTGTCGGTCTAGTTCTCTTATCTGTATCACCTAACCCTAACTGACCTTTATTATTATTGCCCCAAGAAAATAAATACCCTTCTTCGTTTATTGCAAAAGAAGGTTCTGATTTTGCCAATCCAGATTTAGAAATCGCTTTAAATTTGAGATTAAAACCAAAACGGTTACTTTCTTTGTATCCACTCCAAGCATCGTCATCATCCTTGGCACGCACTCGGAAAGTGTAGCTGGTGTTAGATTGCAAACTGCTGAAAGTGTAAGTGGTTTGGGTGGTGGTTTGTTCTCCTGTCCAGCCGTTGCTCCCTTCTTTGTAAGAGACTTGATAGCCTGCAATGCTCCCATCTGAATCTGTGGCAGCAGTCCATGACACCGTGATGCTGTCTGCTCCAACATTGCTGGTTTGAATCGTGCTGGGCTTGCTTGGTGCTTGGTTAGCTGCAGCAATGGCTTGATTGTAACAACTCCAGTCTGATGCAGGAGCATTGCCTGATGCCTTCACTCGCACACAGAGTTTGCCTGATGCAATGGCATTGTTGCCAAAAGGAAAGGGACTGCTGCAATCACTGACATTTGTACCTCCATCTTTGCTACATTGATAGCTGTTGCCTGATTGAGTGGCAAAAGTTAAGGTTCTGTTTGAAATAGACAAACTGGAGGGTTTGGCAGGTTGTTGTGGTGGGTTGGCGCCTCCGCCGCCTCCTCCTGAAGAGCTACCTAAAGCCTTTGTTTTGATTTCAGGACTGTTGATGTAATCACCCCAAGCATCGTCATCATCTTTGGCACGGACTCGGAAGGTGTAAGCGGTGTTAGGTTGTAAGTTGTTAAAGGTGTAAGTTGTGCTGTCTGTCGTGCTTGTCCCTGTCCAAAATCCATTATTGCCTGCTTTGTAAGAGACTTCGTAACCTGTGATTGCGCCATCAGGATCAATAGAGTCTGCCCAGTCAATGGTGACGTAATCTGTACCAACATCTCTGATGTTCAGTATATGCGGTGTGCTTGGCGGTTGATTGTCAGGGTTGTCTGGCTTTTGTGGTGGTTTGTCTTTTCCCCCTCCTGATTCAGACTCAGGAGAGTCTTGAGGAGTTTGGGGATTTGTGGGAGTAATGACCCAAGTGGTGATTTCAGAACGTTTGAATGCTTTGCTTTTTGGTTGGTTGTCAGAAGATGGTTCTGCTGCTTCTCCTGCGTATAGGTCTTGATAGTCTGCCCAGTATAATTTGACGAAATCACCTTGCCCTTTGGAGAGGTCAAGTTGGCATTGAGAGTGAGGAGGCACCAGAGCCAGTTGAGCTTTTTTGTTCTCTAAAGAAGGAGAATAGCCGACCACGACATCTGACGAACGTTCATTCTTAATGGTGAGGTTGCCTTGTTGCGGACAAGGCACACTTTGTTCCTGACTTGCTGACACTGCGACTGCTGGTTGCTCTTGGGAGTTCTGATTGTTACCAGAGTCTGCACAGGCATGAATGAGTAATATCAAACTGACCCATCTTGCAAAATGATTGATTTTCATCATGTTTCCTAGTGTTGATTTTTGTTAAAAAATGAAGAGTCAAGCAAAATGACTGACTCTTCTTTGACTATAAAAGATTTGAAAAATATCATGACAATACCAAGTGAACACTGCCTATCAAAGGGGGAATGAAGAAACCCGTCCCTTTGAAGTAGATGGGGGATTCTTGCTCTTTGAGATTGTAGATATGTGTTCACAATGACAGTATGAGGATTTTCAAGGTTCAAAAGCCCAGACATCGTTTTTGCTACCAGATTTGGGACCATATCCTCCCAGCACCCACATTTTGTTATTGAACACAATGCTGGTGTGGCTATCCCTTCCTGACCAGCCTGCTGAAGCAGTCTCTTTAGTCCAAGTCTTGCCATCAGAAGAACTCCAGACATCGTTTTTGTAACCCCCTCCCAGTACCCACATTTTGTTATTGAACACAATGCTGGTGTGGTTATTCCTTCCTGACCAGCCTGCTGAAGCAGTCTCTTTAGTCCAAGTCTTGCCATCAGAAGAACTCCAGACATCGTTTTCGCCACCTCCTCCCAGCACCCACATTTTGTTATTGAACACAATGCTGGTGTGGTTATTCCTTCCTGACCAGCCTGCTGAAGCAGTCTCTTTGGTCCAAGTCTTGCCATCAGAAGAACTCCAGACATCGTTTTTGCTACCCATTGTGCCCTTTCCTCCCAGCACCCACATTTTGTTATTGAACGCAACGCTGGTGTGGCTATCCCTTCCTGACCAGCCTGCTGAAGCAGTCTCTTTGGTCCAATTCCTGCCGTCAGAAGAACTCCAGACATCGTTTTTGTAACTCCCTCCCAGCACCCACATTTTGTTATTGAAAACAATGCTGGTGTGTCCACCCTTTACTCCCCAGCCTCGCCAGCCTCGCCAGCCTGCTACACTTGTGACTTTTGTCCAAGACTTGCCATCAGAAGAACTCCACACACCCTTGTCACCTCCCCCCAGCACCCACATTTTGTTATTGAACGCAACGCTGGTGTGTTCAGACCTTACTGACCAGCCTGCTGAAGACCCTACATCTGTGACTTTTGTCCAAGCTTTGCCATCAGAAGCACTCCACACATCGTTTTTGTAACTCCCTCCCAGCACCCACATTTTGTTATTGAACACAATGCTGGTGTGTTCAGACCTTACTGACCAGCCTGCTGAAGCCGTCTCTTTGGTCCAAGTCTTGCCATCAGAAGAACTCCAGACATCATTTTTGTAATCAATTATTCCCTCATATCCTCCCAGCACCCACATTTTGTTATTGAACACAATGCTGGTGTGTCCAGACCTTCCTGACCAGCCTGACCAGCCTGCTGAAGCCGTCTCTTTGGTCCAAGTCTTGCCATCAGAAGAACTCCAGACATCGTTGCCACTTCCCAGCACCCACATTTTGTTATTGAACACAATGCTGGTGTGTCCATACCTTCCTGACCAGCCTGCTGAAGCCGTCTCTTTGGTCCAAGTCTTGCCATCAGAAGAACTCCAGACATCGTTTATACGACCTGCCATTCCCTCATATCCTCCCAGCACCCACATTTTGTTATTGAACACAATGCTGGTGTGTCCATACCTTCCTGACCAGCCTGCTGAAGCCGTCTCTTTGGTCCAAGTCTTGCCATCAGAAGAACTCCAGACATCATTTTTGTAATCAATTATTCCGTCATGTCCACCTAGTACCCACGTTTTGTTATTGAACACAATGCTGGTGTGGCCATGCCTTCTTCCCCAAACTGCTGAAGCAGTCTCTTTTGTCCAAGTCCTGCCATCAGAAGAACTCCAGACATCTCTGCCATTTCCGCCCAGCATCCACATTTTGCCACCAAACACAACGCTGGTGTGTTTCCAAAAAATATCATCACTAGCTTTGATTTCCTTCCAAGCGGATGAAGGTTGGATGCCTTGCTGGTAACAAGCCCAGTCAGAAGCAGGGGCATTGCCTGATGCTTTGGCACGGACGCAGAGCTTGCCTGAGGCAATGGCATTGTTGCCAAAAGGAAAGGGACTGCTGCAATCACTGACATTTGTACCTCCATCTTTGCTACATTGATAGCTGTTGCCTGATTGAGTGGCAAAAGTTAAGGTTCTGTTTGAAATAGACAAACTGGAGGGTTTGGCAGGTTGTTGTGGTGGGTTGGCGCCTCCGCCTCCTCCTCCTGAAGAGCTACCTAAAGCCTTTGTTTTGATTTCAGGACTATTGATGTAAGCACTCCAAGCGTCTTCATCATCTTTGGCACGCACTCGGAAGGTGTAGCTAGTGTTGGATTGTAAATTGCTGAAGGTGTAAGTGTTTTGAGTGGTGATTTGTTCTCCCGTCCACAACCCGTTGCCTGTTTTGTAAGAGACTTCATAGCCTGCAATAGTGCCATCAGGATCAATAGAGTCTGCCCAGTCAATGGTGACGTAATCTGCTCCAACATCTCTGATATTCAGTGTATGTGGTGTACTTGGCGGTTGGTTGTCAGGTTTTTGTGGTGGATTGTCTTCTCCCCCTCCTGATTCAGACCCAGGAGAGTCTTGAGGAGTTTGGGGATTTGTGGGAGTGATGACCCAAGTAGTGATTTCAGAACGTTTGAATGCTTTGCTTTTTGGTTGGTTGTCAGAAGATGGCGTTGCTGCTTCTCCTGCGTATAGGTCTTGATAGTCTGCCCAGTATAATTTGACGAAATCACCTTGCCCTTTGGAGAGGTCAAGTTGGCATTGAGAGTGAGGAGGCACCAGAGCCAGTTGGGCATCTTTATTCTCTAAAGAAGGAGAATAGCCGACCACGACATCTGACGAACGTTCATTCTTAATGGTGAGGTTGCCTTGTTGCGGACAAGGCACTTGTTCCTGACTTTCAGACACTGCGACTGCTGGTTGTGGTGCTTGGGAGTTCTGGTTGTTACCAGAGTCTCCACAAGCATTAATGAGTAATATCAAACTGACCCATCTTGCAAAATGATTGATCTTCATAATTTTTTCTAATGTTGATTTTTGTTAAAAAGTGAGGAGTCAAGCAGTTTGACAGGGAGTTTTTTGAACCTCCGTGATTCAAACATGCTTGAGTAGTTCAGTCTCAATTTGTAAAGCCCAGGTATCTCCACTCAGAAGTTTGAGAACCATCTTTCACTCTAAACTGAAGAGTTTTGCCAGCTAAAGACTTTGCTGCTGTGAAACCCACTCCCAATCTTGAACTTGAAAGGTATCGGGGAGAGCTATAAGTGTATCTTCTAGAAGATGTAGTCCGTCCATATTCTATTTCAGCATTCCTTGTGAAATTGGAGCCATAAAAGTAGAGATTGAAAGATGAGCCGTCTGCAGACACTCTTGTATGCGAAAGTCTGGATAATGAGAGTTTAGAAGATTTGACTGTGATGGTAAAAGGAGAACCTTGAACAGCCTTTCCTCCATCTTGAGGTGCGACATAGAAAGCAACATCGCCAGTTCTCTTAGGAATACAGGTGATGGTGGCTTGTGTTCCTGCAGAATTGACAGACTCACTGCCACAGCTTGCTGAACCTTGTAGGGACATAGCAAGAGTGCTGGGTAAGTGTTGTCCTGTTACAGTGAAAGTGGTGCTTGTTCCTTCAGTGACTGTCGTTGGAGAAATAGAAGTGACTTCAGGAGTTGGACTGGTTGGTGTTAAAAAGCTGATGGTCTTCCAACCAGAAGTTTGAGAGCCATTTTTGATTCTAAATTTCAGGGTTTGACCTGCCAAGTTTTGACTAGCCTGAATGCTAATTTTTAATTCTGAACTGGAGACATAAGTCGTGGAAGGTGTACGCCCATTGTCTATTTCTACTTGACTGCTAGAAGTGAAGTTTGAACCATAAAAATAGACGTCAAAATAGTGACCTTTGGCTTTCTGAGTGTCAGGTGTCAGAGAAGACAAAGTTGGTGCGGAAGGTGTCGGAGTACTACCTCCTCCACTTCCTGAAGAAGGCTTGCGATATGTGAAGTAATTTTGCCTGCCATCAGTACAACCTGCACTATTACATGCTTTGGCACGATAGTAATAAGTTGTTCCATCAGAGACATTGGTGTCTCTGTAACTGTTGTTAGAGCCACTGTAAATTCTGCTTCCCCAATAAGAGCTGTTAGTAGAGCGGTAGAGTTCATATCTGGTGAAATTGGATGCAGCATTCCAAGCAGTGTTGATGTACCCGCTACCTTGAGAAAGTGCCACGCCACTATTGAATGAAGGTTTAGAAGGGTTACTGCCTCCTCCACTTCCTGAAGAAGGCTTGCGATATGTGAAGAAATTTTGCCTGCCATCGGTACAACCTGCATTATTACATGCTTTGGCACGATAGTAGTAAGTGGTGCCATCAGAGACATTGGTGTCTCTGTAACTAGTACCAGTGCCACTGTAAATTCTACTTCCCCAATAAGAGCTGTTAGTGGAGCGATAGAGTTCATATCTGGTGGCATTGTATGCTGCATTCCAAGCAGTGTTGATGTACCCGTTACCTTGAGAAAGTGCCACGCCACTATTGAAGACAGGTTTAGAAGTTGTGCTATCTCCTCCACCTGAAGGGGGTAGGCTTGGAAGTTTTGGGAAGATGCCGAAGGTCTTATCGCTTAAATCAAATTTTGTCTTGTCACTGCTTGAAACAATTAAAATCAGGTATGCATCTCCACGTGAGTTTAGTTTTGCTGGATCTACTGTATAACTTCCTGTATTCCTAATTTTGGTTGCAAAACGATACCATCGTTTAGAATTGATCACAGACAGGTCTGCAACTTGGCTGTTGCTGAGCACTGTTGGGTCATCATGCAAAACATAAATATCCAGATAGCTTCCTCCTAGTGCATTCTGATTCCAACGAACCGTTTCTGTTTTGCCATAAATCCAAACTTCACCCCCGTTAGGAGAAGATAAGATATTGCGATTAGGATTAGATGTAATGGTTACAATATCTTGTTTAGGCTGATTTGGAGGATTGGATGGTGTTGGTTTAGGTTGAGAGGGAGGATTGGGTTTGGGTGATGCCTGTTGAGCGAAAGTCAAGTATTTCCAATCAGAAATTTTTCTTCCATTTTTGACTCTCAACATGAGTGTTTTGCCTGCTAGTTTTTTCAATGCTGGGAATTTTTTGATTTCTAGCTTGGTGCTAGAAACGTAAATGGGTTTCACTCTCCCCGTGTTTCCTCCTATCAAACCAAGTTCTATGCGACTTTGAGTATTAAAATCTGCCCCATGCAAGGACAATGTGAAGCCTATGTTATCAGCGACTTTGTGAGTTGGTGCAATTTGTAAAAGTGTTGGTTTTTTAGCAGAGTATGCAGAGACTCTGACAGAATATGGAGAGGCAGAGATGTTTTGACCTTTGCTGTCTTGAATATAAAAGTTCACATTGCCTGATTTGTGAGGAGTGCAAAAAACAGTGGCTTGTGTCTGATCAGAATTCATCTGGGGAGACAAACAATTTGCTTCTCGGTCAAGATACATTTTTAAACCTTGATGCAAACCCTTTCCTTTGACTATAAATTTCTTTCCAATGGATTGAGTAGCCTGCTGGGGAGTCATGGAAGAGATAGAAGGTTTTTGGCTAGGCGGTGGATTCACAGGAGTTTGAGGTTGCCCTACTGCGAAAGAAAATGACTTAGACCCCACAACTTGCTTATTTTGATCAAGCAAATTGAAAAGACCTGCATATTTTCCATCAGCTAGTTTTTTGCTGAATTCAAAACGAGTTTTACTTTTTAATCGTCTTAAAGATTGAGTTTGATCATAACCACTGATAATCAAACTCATTTGGTTATGTGAAACAGGGTATTTGGTCCTTAAAGAGATCACTGTTTGACCGTATCTTTTAAAAACTTTGACAGAATAAATCCCATTCTGAGCAGCATTGAACTGATATGTCATGTATGCTTGACGACCATCCCTGAAAGGGAGAGGTTCATATTGACCATCGCCATCTGAGTCATGCTCTAGCTCAAAACGACCATAAAACTCTTTTTGATTAGATTTTGTATTTTTCAATGTGAGTGAAAATTCGTTCAGCTCGCCCGGATTCCAGTTGGTCTTTGAAAAACTGACTGCTCCTTGTTCTATTCCAGAAGTTTTGACTGATTTGACTCGTAAATTTTTGATCGTGATTCCCCCATTGTTGTTAAATCCCCACTTCTTAGTGAGAGTCTGCCCTTGAACAATAGAGCTTCCATCAGCAGGTAAATCCATTTCAGGGCGGAAATAGACAAAGGCTTTTTTGGAAAGTGTGGCAATTTTGATATTAGACTTCACTTCTTTGGTCTGATCACCAACAGAGACCTTTAAAGAGATAGGAATCTCTTTTCCTGCACAAGATGGATCAGACAAGACTTGATAGAACGCAAATTTGTTTTTAGCCAACCCTAGTTTGAAACAGTTGTGTTGGATTTTGGAAAAATCAACAGAATGATTTTTCTTGGTCTGCTTCACTTGAGGAGCAATTTTAAAACTCTTTCCTAATGCTGTAGAGATAAGAGGTTGATTGGCAGTCCAGACTAAATCTGGTTGGATCGCAGCTTGACGTTCTCTTATCAATCGGCTCACTGCGGCTAACTGCTGTCGTGTCTTCTTGTCATAAGCAGTGACTGTCACATCATAATTGCCTGATGGGTTTTGAATGATGTAAGAGGGGTCAGATGAAACAACTTTTGTTCCTTCACCAAGTTGATCAGTATCACTTTGAAAAGTTGATGAAGTGAAATTTGATTCCATGGAACCCACAATCTGAAATTCATACTCAATTTCTGAAAGATCATAGCCTTGATTGTTAAAATGGACTTTGATGAGCAGTTCATCTTGTTCTGCTTGGTATGATTTAGGTTGAAGATCAAGTGTGGGGGGAGCCAGTTTTGCCATAGTAACCAGATAATCGTCCGCACTTTCGCGATTAAGCTGTTTGAAGTATTGAACAGAGACATAAAACTGGTGAGGTAGTGGTCGGTTTATGGAGGACACCAACTCACATGTGATTGATGATAGTGGTCTGACTTGAACAAAATTTAAGCAATTTCCTTGATAAGCTAAATCTAAAGAGGTTTTATTTTGTGGATTTAAAATTTTGATTTCCTTAATTTTAAAATAACCTCCTTTTAAAGATTTGGAGGATAATTTGAGGCTAAGAGTGCTAGATGCGTCTTCATCATTGTAAAGATATTTGAGATTATCAAATTTAATAAAATTATGAACACTCACATTGCCTTGATCTTGTTGACCTGTAATTCCTACAACATTTTCTAACTTAATCTCATTTTCTGGCTTAAATTTAAAAAAACCTGTTTGCATGAGTGAGGTGATATGTTGATAAAAAGCCACTTTCCCTGTGTCGTAAACATGTCTTCTCAAACTAAAAAAGCCATCAGGAAGAGGTATGCTTTCTCTAATAGATCTTTTGGCGAAAAAATCATCCACTGTGTCTATGTATGGATGACCAGCATAATAGTTCATAAAAATATTGCCCAAAATGAGGGCTGTTGAATCCTGACGGTATTCATCAGTCTGATTTTTTTCGTTACAAGCCTTGCTATTTGAAACCCATTTGTCAGTAGCATAGACTTGAGTCAAACGCAAATGTGGAAGACAGTAATCTTCTGCAAAATCAGCTAAATCCTCATAGTATTTCGTTGTTGCTCCCGTTTTTTTAGGAACGTTGAGTCTCAAATAATTTTCAATAAACTCATGTACTTTTGCTTCACTTTGGTCTTCTCCAAACACATATTCAAAAATGGTGAGGAGTCTGGTGTATTCTAAATAACCTAAATTAAGAACTTGTTGCTTTTCTGCCATCTCAGTTAATGCAATTGAAGCTGCAGTTGCACCAAGATTATTTGCAAATCTACCACCCAAAAGAACTAATCTAGCTTGGGCTTCTATTGCACAAGTCGCCTTGTTTTTTACACATCCTCTTGATATTTTTGTAGCAGTTGAAATAATGTCATCCAACATTTTTGCATGTCCGTGTTTATCAAGGTCTTCTACTCCTACTTTTTTTAGACCGTATTTGAGCATCTTAAGCCTGTTCTTTTCTATACAACGTTTCACTATGTTCTTGAGTCCTTTTTTTAAAAAGGATCTGTAGTCTTTGGTATATTTAAAACGTCTATCTGTACCCCAATACACTTTCCCGTTTTGTACTTTGGCTACATATTTATTTACAGATTTTTTCACAAATCCTTTATAATGAACTTTCATATTATCTGGGCTCATATTAAAAACTTCATCCACTGCACATTTTGCTGATTCTCTTATGACAGCATGAACAGCATGATTTAAACTTTTATTTTTGATTTGAATGGGTAGTTGATAGTTATCAATTCTTGTGATGATGCTTACCTTTATTTGTTGAGGCAGACTTAAGAGTTTGATGAGGTCAGTGACTAGTTGCTCTTGCTTCTTAATCAATTCTTCCACTTCTTCTGGGGTAAGATTATTTTTCTCAGCATACTCCATACGGAGTTCTTCTGATTTTTTCTCTAACTTTTCTTTTATTAGATCAAATAAATATTGAGTGATTTGGTCTTGAACGAAAATCACTGATTGTTTCAAAGCAAATTTACCTCCCGCCTTGAGTGCTGCTGATTTTCCTCCGCCAGCAGCAGCAGCCATAACGTCCCCCACCTGTTCTGCAAAATCAAAAACTTTTTCAGCTTGATCAAGGTAATCAGCACGTGTTTCAACAATACTATTGGTAGTCTGTAATCGTTTTGTGGAAACACTTCGTTCATAACTTTGTAACTTATTGATGACAGCATAGAGTTTTGCCCGTGCTTGGTAAAGCTTTGCTTCTGTATCAATAGTTCCTACTCCAATTTGTGGCTCGTAGTCATACCCACGGATGACATTCCCATTGCTATCTTTGGCTTTGGGAAAATATCGCATTAAATTAGATACTTTTGCGCTGTAAGGTAGTAGTAGTTTGAACCTTCCACCCTTCATATAATTTTCCAAGGTCTTACTTGGTTTTTCTGATGCGTATTGTGCAAAGAGATTTTCTATATTTTTATAAACAGCATCAGGGTCAAGGACATCAGGATAGAGTTGAGAGAGCTTCTGTAAATCTTCATCATTCAATTCTTGCAGGTCAATTTCTTGTATAGGTGTTGGATTGCTTGCAATGAAGTTTGAGCTGAACGAGATGGGTAAGGAGTGATCGTTTTGGTTTGATGCCAGCAGATTTTGTTGGTCTGACCAATGCAATGGATGATGAGCGACTTGAGCAGGTGGCTGATTTTTGATTTGGTAACCATTACCTGAATCAAAATCACTATCCTCTGCAGACAAGACTTGAATGACAGGAATTTCATCTACAAAATCATAGACAGTCACATCTCCCGCTTCCACTTCTCCAAGTATGATGGTTTCATTCTTTTTTTGAATGAAAAATGTCACAGTATCATCTGGTATGTATTGATAAGAAAAGTCTTTGCCTACAATTCCTGTTTGACCTGATGAAGTTTGGTAAGCTACTCCTGAAACATTATCAAAATACCCTGTTTGCAAATTGACTGAAGGGATAGAATCTTGAGTTTCTTGAGCCATTGGTTTGGGTGGTGGATTCTGTGTATCCTCACTTGTTTTTTCGGAAACAAAAGGAGAACCACAACCCACAACAACCAACAATGTTGCACTGAACAGAGTGAGCGATTTGGTCAAACTTAACCCATGTTTTCTGGATAATCTCAATCTTCTATCAAAACATTTGAGAAAAAAGATGAGAGTGAAGGTAAAAGAAAGAAAACGTGTTGGAAAATGAAAGGGGGAAGAGGAAAGAAGTGAGGCTTTTATTTTGTCATAAAAAGGTGTTATTCGGGGGGGGGGGGGTAAAGTTCGTTGTTTTTATGACAAATATTTCTATTTTCCAATGTTTTAGATAAGATTTGAGTTTGATTTGCAAACGGGGATTTTACTTTTTTTCTCATCATAACCTTTTAAGCGAAGAGTGAAAACACAAAGGCATCAATTCTATGTTTAACATATTGCTGTTGTCAAGTGTTTTGTAAAAAAATCTTCCGTCATTGTAGCACTTGATGCAGAATCTCCCTTAAACAAGGCATGGATTTCTTCAGGACTGGATTCGGAGTTTACCCAGATTTTACAATGGATTCCTGCCTCTGTTTTCACAGGGGTGACGTTCTTTCGCTCCGAATGACAGTAGCAGTCATTTCGTGCTTGACACGGAATCCATCGTCAACATCGCATGGATTCCTGCTTTCGCAGGAATGACGGCAGTATAGAGTTTGCAGAGTCAGGTGAACCATGACAAGTCTATCATTCCGTGCTTGACACGGAATCCATCGTCAACTTTAACAAACTCAATTTTTTGCTTCTTCCACTGTCCATGCTTCAGGGCTAATCAACCCCCAAAATCTGATGGAAGTTAAGGGTTTAGCAGAGGCTTTGGATTGGTCTTGTGCAATTTTCTTTGCGTGTGCTTTGCTTTTTGCCTCCACGACATAGGAACGTTCCCAAATTTCTTTGACGTCAACACGATATTTCATAAACCTCCTTTTGACTGATGAATGTTTTAATGAATGCTCATTTGTCAGTGAAGTAGCTTAAACAAATGGCACGTGGAATGTTTTGCAAATCATGGAATGTTTTTGACAGTTGTAAGGATTCAGGAAGTAAATGTTTGATGAGTTCGTTTTGAGACTCTCCTATCTCAAGCAAAAGTTTTCCGTTGGGTTTCAGCAGTTGCGGAGCGGTCTTCATCAAATATCTGTAAAAATCCAATCCATCTCTTCCGCCATCAAGAGCAAGATGAGGTTCATGCTGGCTGACTTCTCTTTGCAAAGTTGGAATGTCATTTGAGGGAATATAAGGAGGGTTGGAGAGAATGAAGTCAAAAGATGCCACTTGTGCAAGGCATTCAAAGCGGTCAGCTTGGATTAAGGTTAGCTTGTGATGCCCTGAATCCATCACATGTTGAAACTTTTCACGATTGGCATTGGACACTTGAAGTGCCTGATGACTGATGTCAATAGACAGACATTCAAGATTTTGTAGCGATGTCATTAAAGCGAGGGGCAGTGCAAGGCTTCCTGTGCCAAGCTCCAAGATTTTGACATTTCTTTCAGGAGAGGATTCTTGAACTTGTTGGATTTCCTGCACTGCTAATTCTACCAAAACTTCGGTATCAGGTCGGGGGATTAACACACCATGATTGATGATTAAAGGCTCTGCTAAATCCCAAAAATACTTTTGCTGTGTGAGGTAAGCAACGGGTTCTCCTGCTTTTCTCCTTTTAATCAAATGACGATATTTTGTCAATTCTGCATCAACAAGAGGTTTGTCATGTTGCAAAAGGAGTTGTAAGCGAGAACAATCGCACACATAAGCCAGCAACAACTCTGAATCCAGTTTGAACGATTCAATGCCTGCCTCTTTAAAAAACTGACGTGTCCAGTCAAGGACACTTCCGATTGTCCAGCTCTGCAAAATGAGTTTAGTAACGAGGCATAGCAGGGTCAATCAATTCAGCCCATCGGTCAATCCCTCCTTCAATACTTTTAATGTGTCTAAAACCTGCACCGTAAAGCTTTTTCAATGCCTTCATAGAACGTGTCCCTTTGTAGCAGTAAAGATAGATTTCATCATTGGGATCCAGCTCATTCAAACGTTGGTCAAATTCACTGCTTGGAATCAACACAGCACCTTCAATGTGGCAAATGTCCCATTCGTGTTGTTCTCTGACGTCTACCAATTTGACAGCTCTTTCTTTTAAGATGGCTTTCAGCTCAACAGGGGTCATAGAAAATGCTTGTTCATCAAGTTCTTCTTCATCTTGGCTGTCTTGGCTGATAGAAACATTGCAAAAGGCATCATAGTCTTGCAATTTGTCTATGGTTGGGTTTTCTCCACAAAGTGGACAATCAGGCTTTTTATAGATTTTCAATTCTTTAAAGCTCATCTTCATCGCATCAAAGAGTAAGAGCCTATTGACCAACGTTTGCCCACGGTTCAGCAAAAGTTTGATGGCTTCAGTGGCTTGAATCATTCCTACAATCCCGGGTAAGACACCAAGAACTCCGCCTTCTGCACAATTTGGGACTAAAGCGGCAGGAGGTGGGGATTCATACAAACAACGATAACATGCAGAGTTTTCATAGTTAAAGATGGTCATTTGCCCTTGAAAGCGGAAAATAGAGCCATAAATCAACGGCTTTTTTGTCAAAAATGACGCATCATTGACAAGATAGCGAGTATTGAAGTTGTCTGACCCATCAACAATGACATCGTATTGTGCAAAAACTTCTAGTGCATTGTCGTTGTTGATACCTTCTGAATGAACGGGGACTTCAATGTTGGGATTTGAGGCACGAATGGTCTTGCGAAGTTGTTCTATTTTAGGCTTGCCAATGTCGTCAATTCCGTACGCAATTTGACGTTGTAGGTTTGACAAATCCACCACATCAAAGTCCATCAAGCCGATTGTTCCAATGCCAGCCGCTCCAAGATACATACCGATTGGACACCCCAAGCCACCTGCACCTACAATCAAAACTTTTGCCTCTTTCAAACATTCTTGACCCTCAAGCCCTACTTCAGGAAGCCTCAAATGCCTTGAATATCGGTTAACCTCTTCATTTGTTAGTTTCATATTTAAACCATAATTTAGTCATTAAACTACCTAAGATTAGTACTTTCTCTACATCTTGCTTGATTGGAAATGAACTAATCTACTAATCCTACATGAAAAGTGCAAGGATTCACTATAGCTGGGTTATTTTAAAATAGCTACACTTGGGGCGATTAATCACCACCAACAATAAGGATTCTATTTTGCACAAGTTCCAAATATTTTTCAAAAGGTAGCTCTGGAAACTCTTCTTGCTCTTGTTCAATAGATTGCAAGTCTTGAGGAGTCCAAAGTTTTTGTTCAAAATCTATGTTGAAGGTCTTTTGAAACACATCAATCATGTTTTGCTGTAAGGAGTCTATATTTTGATTGAGCAAACAATTTTGTTCTTCAAGAGAGGTCATCTGGTCTTGGTAGGTCATTCCTGCTTTTGCAATAAAAAGGTCATCAAGATTTTGTGAATGTAGGGGAATTGAGCCATGTTGCAAAAATGCTTTGGACGTCTGCCTTTGAGCGCTGCCAATGATTTTTTTCCCACCGATTGTCAGTTCATAAGAAGACACTGCTGTAAAGCAAGCAGCACCAGCAGACTGTATTCTTTTGCGCCGTGATGGCTGAACAATGTTAGGAGTCAGTCCCAAATTTGTGAAAAATTGAACAAATGCAGAGGCGAGTGACCTGTAAGTTTCTAAAACTCCTCCAAAAAGAGTAGATTGAGCAGTCATGGAATATGTCAAATCGCTGCCATGCAAAACAGCCTGTCCTCCTGTCATTCTTCTGATGATGACAGGACGTATTGGCGAACCTTCTTGCAATCCCAGAGTCTCCAATTTTTGATTATTGCCAATAGAAAGGGTGGGTTGATTCCATTGGTAAAGCCTTAACACAGGCAAAGAATGAGGAGTCACTTGCTTCATTAAGTAAGAATCAGCTGCCATGTTGAAGGAAGGAGAATAGCCACCATCAATAATCAGCTGCCATTTTTGCTTCATATCTCACTTTGTAAATCCTGCCTAGGCTTTGCCAAGACCATCAAAGAAAACCCTCCTAACGTTCTCACGGTCAAATCAGGTAAAAACTTAAATCCTAACATTCTGGGGCTTCTGGCAATCCAAGTTTTGACAGACTTTGCTGGTAATTCAAGAGAACCCGCAGTATAAAACCAATCTTGGACTTCAAAACCTGTTTCGTGTAATGTTGCAAAAGCGGTGTCTTTTGTGAAGTAATGCAAGTGTCCAACACTTTGACGGGTGTAGGTCAAAGGTGTTCCCCTCAAAACTGCTTGTGCAGATAAATCAAGCGGGATATGAAGTACATGATGACTTGCCTTCTGTCTTAAATTTCTTAAAAAAGCAAAATGGTCTTCTACATGCTCAAAAACATCTATGGCAAGGGCAACATCGTATTTTTTGCCATCAGCAAAGCTATCTCCTAAATAGAATGAAAGATGTTTTTTTTGACGTTTGATTGCCAGCTGGTGTGCTTGGGGTGAAATATCATATCCATCTAATTGAGTCTCTGGAAAAGACTGGCTGAGGCAATTCAAGATTTCACCTGCCCCACAACCGACCTCAATCAGAGTTTTGGGAACAACTTGATTTTGTTTTAAAACTTGAAAAATCTTTGATGCCTTCCATGCGGAATCTGCAACGTGCCATTTGGGATTTTTTGCCAGATATTCTCCGTCTGTGTATTCATTGGACATAGGCATCTCCTTGAAAATCAGTGTGAGACATTGTTAGACATTGGCAATGATCTTGCCTTGTTTGATGAAAAAGTTAGGCTTGAGCTTCCAAAAGGAATAAATTTGTTGTGAAACGATGATGATTGTCACGCCTTGTTTGTGTGCATCATACAGAAACTTCAAAACTTGCCTGCCTTGTTCGGTTGAAAGATGTTGTGTGGGTTCGTCAGCAAGAATGACTTTAGGGTTTGTTGCAAATGCTCTTGCAATAGAAAGCAGTTGTCTTTCTGTGGGAGTGGTCTGTTTTAATGGTTGTTTGAAAATAGCAGTCAGTCCTAATTTTTCAGCAAGCGAGGTGATAGCTTTGGAAAAATCTGGTTCTTTGAGCTTCCTCAACTTCAAAGGAAACACAAGATTAGACCAGACATCTTGGTCTGACAAAAAAAGAGGCTCTTGTGCAATCCAGCTGGTTTGTCTTCTCAAATCTGCAATCTGCTTTTTAGAATGATTGATGCCTTGCCCTTCAAAAAGAACTTCACCAGAATTAGACTTTTCTTGACCTAAAAGTAACTTCATCAACGTCGTTTTTCCGCATTGCGAAGACCCCCCAACGTAATTAAATGAATGTCTTGAAAAACAGCATGTTGTTTGATAGAAAATTGGCACACGATGTTGAGGGTAGAATTTAGAAACTTGTTGCAGTTCAAACATGTTAAACCATTCTTTCAAGGCACGAAGAAGGTGAACATGATTGGCAATCACATTCATCATCTTCTAAATGAAGTCAAAGGTGATTGTACCACGTTTTTTAAAGTTTTTATTTGAGGAAAAATTATGTTACACTCTCTGGATTTGATTTTGTACTCAGGAGTGAAGTTCAGATGAATTGCAAGAATCCAAGTTGTGGCCGAGAATTGATGAAAGTGACAAACTTTTGTTTTTACTGCGGTCAAGAGCAGTCCCGTTCTCTACAAGTGGCAGAAGAAGAGGTTATTTCAGCACTGAAAATCGGGTATATCATCTCTGCAGTTGATGGTGACGTTTCTGAAGATGAAGCCTCATATCTTCGGGAGGTGATTGAACGTTTGGGGCTTCAACTGGAACTGTCAGACATAGAAGTTGACAAAGCTCAACTTCCTGCACTGGCAAAGCAGATTCATAATAGGCAACTTCAACATTCTATCTTTGAAATCCTTTGGGGGATTGGATATGCAGATGGCATTCTTACTCACGAAGAACAACAGATTATTGAAACCATTGCAGATATTTTTGGGTTGAGTAACCAAGAACAAGAACAAATCCGCAAACATTATACCTCCCTAGAATCCTTTTCAGAGTTAGCCTCTACATTCAATGAATCAGGTGTGTCTGGTGAAAGTGGGGGTAGTGACTTTGAGTCAGTCATCAAACGTTATGCTGCAATCTCAGCAGCTGCAGGGGCTGTCCCTAGTCCTTTTGTCTCTGACATCATTCTTTTGTTGCCCCTTCAGTATCGCCTTGTGTCTTTAATCTCTAAAATACAGAGGAAGGACATTTCTCTCACTCAAATCAAAGACTTTCTAGCATTGACTTACAATGTTTTAGGCTCAAAACTGCTGGTCGCAGGCTTGTCAAAACTTTTACCTGCTTGTCATTCTCAACTCAGCTCTGCTTTATTTTACGCATCTACATGGACAGTGGGGAATGTTGCTATAGAGTGGATCAAATCAGGTCAGACGTTGGATAGTGAACTTTTGAAAAAAAGTGTTTCAAAACTTTTTGAACAAGGCAAAGCATATTATTCAAATAGCGAAGACCAAATCAAAGAAGAGATGTCTGAAATCAGCGTCAAAATCAACGAGATTTCTCATCAATTTGCAGAAGGAAGCATCAGTGAGGAGGAGTTTCAAGAAAAGTTAGCATCGTTGGATTACGAAAAAATCTAACCCATGTTTTCAAAATTTTCCACACCTTCTATGCAGGAAGCCGTTCTGCAGACAATACTCCAACAAGTTGAAAAACGGCTCAAAGAGATGCAACAAGAAGGCAAAGATTTATCCCTCCTGAAAATCAAAAAATTCCAAAAAACGCACTTTGAAAATTGTTCATGTCCAGACTGCCTCAAAGCCAAGCAACAGCAAAACCCAAGACTGAAAGGGATTCAAGAAGACGGATTTAAAATTTATATTGCCCATGATTCTGTCCCTTCCTCCAAGACTTGAACTTCAGAATATTGGCGAATTACTTCCCCAAATTGAAGAAAAGTTAGCCTTGCTAGATGAAGGTCAAGAGCTGACATTAGACTTTGCCAAAGTAGAACACTTAGAAGTCTCTGGTGTTGGTCTGCTCATTTGTTGCAGTCAGCAAAGTTTGCAACAAAAGAAGGCTCTTAAGTTTGTCAATATTTCTTCTACGATTGAGCCTCTGTTACAGTTTTCAGAGGTCACTCCATCGCCTCCCACTCTTCCACTCAAAAACAAGTCATTTTTCACAAAATTAGGAAAAGCGGTTGTTCAAAATTGCTTGTCTGTCTTAGATTTTTTTGAGTTTTTTGGTCGGGCTAGCACCGAGCTTTTCAAAGAATTTCTCAAACCTCATCAAATCCGTTGGAAAGACACTTGTTACTATCTTGAGACGGCAGGACTGCAAGCCTTGCCTATCATTGGACTCATTTCATTTTTAATGGGTATGATTATCGCCTTTCAATCAGCCGCTCAACTCAAGCAATTTGGGGCAAATATCTTTGTAGTAGAACTGGTTTCTATCACCATGCTCAGAGAACTTGCACCTTTGATGACCTCTATTTTGGTCGCAGGACGTTCTGGTGCATCATTTACTGCAGAGATAGGGACGATGCAAACTTCTGAAGAAATTGATGCAATGAAGGTCATCGGCTTAAATCTGATTGAATACCTCGTTGCTCCAAAGTTTTGGGCATTGATGATTGCCTTACCATTGCTTGCATTTTGGGCAGATTTGTTGGGTGTGATTGGCGGGGCAATGATTGCTTACTGGAGTTTAGACATTCCCTACTATGTCTTTTTTACAAGGTTGCAACAAGAGGTGCCACTCAGGCATGCCTTGATTGGCTTGGGTAAGTGCTTCGTCTTTGCCGCTGTGATTAGCCTCATGGGGTGTTATCGTGGCATGAAAGTCACCAGTGGTGCAGGAAGTGTTGGGCAACAAACAACAGCATCGGTGGTCAGTTCTATTTTCTTTGTCATCATTGCAGATGCCATCTTTTCCATTCTTTTCACCATCATTGGCATCTGAAATTTTAATAAATATTATTTTTTATGAAGTTCAAAATTGCAATTATTGGTCTTGGAACGGTGGGTTCTGGCATTGCAAAGATTTTACTCAAAGAGCAGAACCCAGAATTTCAGCTTGTTCAAATTCTCACACGCACTCCAGAGTCTTCTGCCCTTTACCAACAAATTCCTGACTGCTTTGTGTCTTGCCTGGATGACGTTTTAAATTCATCACAAGTCAATGTCGTCATTGAAACAGTGGGAGGAGTAGAATTTGCCAAAGACGTGATTGAAAAAGCACTTTGCCACAAAAAACACGTCATTAGTGCAAACAAAGATTTAATTGCAACGCATGGTCTCTTACTTGCCCAACTTGCCAAAAGCAATGGTGTCCACTTACTCTTTGGCGCCGCCGTTTGCGGGGGGATTCCTATCTTGAAACTTTTAGGAGATTACTTTCGGTCTAAAGAAATTCAGCAATGCCTTGCCGTCGTCAATGGTACAAACAACTACATTTTAACAGCGATGGAGGAGTCAAAGAGAAGTTTTGATGAAGTCTTGTTGATGGCACAAGAAGCAGGATTTGCGGAAGCCACGCCTGACAATGACGTCAAAGGTTTTGATGCACGATACAAGTTGTCCATTCTAGCCCATTTCATCACCAATCAATATTTAGATGTCCACCAAATCCCTTTAGAAGGCATTGAACGTGTTGCCCCTTGCGATTTTAGTTATGCAAGGCTTTTACACAAAAAAGTGAAACATCTGGCTTATTTACAGTTTGATGAAGGTGTTCAAAAATGGGGTGTTGGAGTGTTCCCTGCTTTAGTGTCTTGGCAGAAACCCATTGCCAATTTGCAGGGTGTAGAAAATGGATTGCAACTTTTTGGAACGCACGTCAAAGAACTCTATTTGCAAGGTCAAGGTGCAGGTAGTGAATCCACAGCCTCTGCCATTTTGGCAGATTTATGGGAGCTTTCTTCAGCAACACCTTACCATGCTTTCTCAAATCCAAAACCTCTGCCTGTTCTTCAACTGTCAGACATTCAATTCCAACATACTTTGCGTTTTTGGATTCAGGAACAAAAAGGGGTCATTGCAAGGATTACCAAACTTTTGGCACAATTTGACATTGGAATCCATTCTGTTTTGCAACTTCCTCAATATCAGTATTTTGGCAACACAGGGCAAGAAACGGCTTTTGTCATCGTTTTAGAGGTCTGCTTAGAATCCCAGGTACAAAAAGCAGTGGCACAAATCAACCACGAACCTTTTATGAAACTTCCGACTTTTGTGTTACGCGAAGTGGTTGAATAACATCAATCCTTATCAAATCTAAATGATTCGCTTTGGAATGGTCATGGTCTGCCTCTTTTTGTCATGGCAAGCCGTGGCTCAAACACCTAACCAAATTTTAAAGGAAGTTTTTGAAGACCAAGATTTTGAACCCATTCCAGAAACTTCTCTGTATTCCGCATCAAAAGAACTCCCCAAAACCTTCCCCGAACTCATTGATTTTTTAAAACAGAATCCTGAAAAACTGGCAACGGTTTTAGATTCCCCAAAGATAGAACTCAAAACCGATGAGACGCTTTTTTTGGCTGTCATCTCATCAAATGCCCTCAAAAAATTTGACCACTCCAAATCGTTGGCACACAAACTTCTTTCACAATTCCCTGAAACAGAAGTTTCCCCAATGGCTTATTATTATTGGATACAAGCCAAAATCTATCTTGAAGAACTACCAGAAATCCCCCACGAACAAGAATTGACATGGCTTTTTCGCCTCAATTCAAACCTCCGTTTCCAAATCTTCAAAGATTTAAGACAGCTGGCGTTACAACAAAATAAAATCAATACTGCGATTGAATATGGCGTTTGGCAGATTCAAGAAAAGTATGATTCCAAATTGGAGCAACAACTGCTGACAGAACTTGAAGCACTGGAGTCCAAAGACCTTTTTAAGACACTCATTGACACCTATTCCAATCATACTTTTGTGCAAAGAAGCAAAGACATTTTGCGTTTGCAAATGTTAGCTAGCGTCGCTCCAGATGAAGCATGGGAAGAGATTAAAATCTTGTTGCAAGTGGCACAAAGTTACGGGGATATAGAGTTGGAAAGCAAGCTGAATCTTTTAAAAAAGCAACTTAGAGTTAAAAGGTCTTTGCACTTGCGCAGAATTGGCGTGGTGTTGCCCATGAACTCGCCAAACATTCAAGTCAATCAGATTACATCGCAAGTCATAGATGGTTTGAAGCTCGCCTTGCTTGACCCTTCCATTGCAGACGAAGGGCTTGGCAAACTTCAGCTTGTCTTTCGTGACTCCAAACTCTCTGCCATTGAGACAAGACGTGCTGTGCAAACCTTGATAGAAGAAGAAAAAGTCAGTGCCATTTTGGGACCAATGACTTTGAAAACCTCCATTGCCGCCGCAGAAGAAGCCCAAAGTTTAAAAGTCCCTCTTATCTCTTTTTCCCAAACCTTAGAAATTGCCAATATTGGAAATTTTATTTTTAGAAGTCATCACCACTGGAAAAAAGAAATCACCGCTTTGGCAAGGTATGCTGTGCTGAACGAAGGCAGGAGACGCTTTGCTATTCTCTACCCTGCAACCAAAGATGGTCAACGCAAAGCGACATTATTTTGGAAGGAAGTAGAAAATCTTGGGGCAAAGGTTGTGGCTGTGTCTCACTTCACTGGTCTTGAAAAAACATTTATCCCGCAATTTGACACATTGACTGGAAAAAACCGATGGGTCATGCCTGCCTTCCAACCTCCTAAAGATTTGACAGGAGACTTTAAAGATGAAGCCACACAGGTTTGGAACGACTTTGACGCACTCTTCATTCCCCTCAATCGCAACAATCCCCAACTGGCTAAAGTCATCTTGCCATATTTAAGGTTATACCATTTAGAAAAATCAATACTTTTGGGTGACAGCCTCTGGAATGACAACAGAGTGAGAACCGAATGGACTCAATACAAAGACCTGAAAGGAGTCTTTACAGATTTTTTTGAATACTACTTCAAGCCCACCATAGATGACCCTTTCTTGACACTTTATCATCAATATTTTTTCAAACCTAACTATTACCGTATGCCTTCCAAATACACAGCATACGCTTATTACACCCTTCGCAAACTCCGAAAGATTTTAGCCAGTGGTACAGTCCAAACCCATCGTCAATTACAGCAAGCCTTACTGAACCCAAACCTACTGGCAGATGAACCTTTTGTTTTTGACAAATCAGGACAAATCCAACAACCTCTGCATCTCTTCCAAACCCAAAAAATTAGAATGAGGTAAACAAGACTTCATTTGCTTTGTCTGTCATCAATTTGACTTAAATGAACTGTGACAAACTACGAAAATATCAAAATTTGATTGATTAGAACATTTTAAGAATGTTAATAACATTCAAAGCAACAGTCTTGTGATTAAAGGGTTCTCTCAAGAGGTTTGCAGATTCGTACAACTCAGTTAGTAGTTTGAAAAGTTCTTTTTTATACTTGACTTCATGTATCGTAAATTCCCAATCAACAGTCTCAAACGACAAGAAACCTAACTTGTATTGTATGACTTCATTGATCTTTTTGACTGACGCAATGGTATAGACACCAGCAGTTAATATATCAATCACATATGGCAGACTTTCCCACGATGTATTGATGCTAAAATCGGTCTTTGTTTGTTATAGATTTTTCTGTCATGTGTTTAGTTAATTCTGATCATTTTTGACCCGCCTTGTTTATTCCCAATTATTTGACCAATCTTTCCACACTGCCTCTAATCCGTTTGATTTTAACATGCTTACAATACTTTCTGTACTTCGTTCATCTGAAATTTCAAACTGTTCTAATGATTGTGAATTTATAGTGTAACCTCCGGGGTTGGTTTTTGATTCTGCACTCATAGAAGTAATCCCTAATTTCACAATATGGTCTCTAAACCATTCACTTTCTCTTGTAGAAATAGACAATTCTACATCTTCGTCTAATAATCTAAAAGCACAGATCAGCTGTACTAAATCAGCATCAATCATAGCTACTTTTGGGGTCAATCCCCTAGAGTGTGGACGCAGTCTAGGAAAAGAGATGGAGTATTTTGTTTTCCAATAAGTTTTTTGTAGGTATTTTAGATGCAATGCTGTAAAGAAACTATCTACTCTCCAATCTTCCAAGCCAAATAAGGCGCCTAGTCCTATTTTATGTACGCCTGCTCTTCCCAAACGGTCTGGCGTTTCTAAACGATAATTAAAATTGGATTTCTTCCCTTTAGGATGATGCTTTTGATAGGTGCTTTTATGATAAGTTTCTTGATACACCAACACTGCATACAATCCATGCAATATCAAAGTTTCGTATTCCTCTTGTTTTAAAGGCTGTACTTCTATGGTGATATTAGAAAAATACTTGCGTATTAAACACATTGCATTTTTGATATAATCTACACCAACTGTCCTGTGAGCTTCACCTGTGACTAAAAGAATATGGTCATATCCTTTTGATTTAATATAAGTGACTTCTTTCAAAATCTCTTCTTCTGTTAAAGTTTGACGAGGAATTTTATTGGTCAAACTAAATCCGCAATAAGTACATATATTCTGACATTCGTTGCTCAAATACATAGGGGCATACATTTGTATAGTATTGCCAAATCTTTTTTGAGTCAGTTGCTGACTTATGATTGCAATTTGTTCTAAATACGGTTTTGCAGATGGCGAGATTAAAGATTTAAAATCTTCTAAATTTCTTCTAGGATTGTTCAATGCGTTTTCTACATCTTTGGTAGTTTTTTCATAGATTTCTTGTAAAACCAAGTTCCAATCATAGTTTTCAAAGACCGATTTAAAATTTGGGGACTCTCGCGGTAGGTTTTTTACTTTGACCATTGTTGACTATTCTTGATGCTGACATGATGGATTTTCTAAAAAAGAGGTCAAAGGGCTACTTGCCTGAGCTGTTTTGTGTATCATTGGAGCTAGTTTTGACTCATAAGCCATTCTCCCTGCCTGCACTGCCATTTGAAAAGCCTTTGCCATTTCTATAGGATTTTGAGAGACAGCAATGGCAGTATTGATGAGTACTGCATCTGCCCCCATCTCCATAGCTTGTGTCGCATGAGACGGACTGCCAATCCCCGCATCTATAATGACAGGCACGTTACTTTGTTCAATAATGATTTCCAAAAAATCAAACGTTTTTAATCCCTTATTAGTTCCTATAGGTGCCCCCAAAGGCATCACGCATTGTGTCCCAACTTCTTCTAAACGTTTACACAAGACAGGGTCTGCATGAATATATGGCATGACCACAAACCCCATTTTGACCAAACTTTCTGACGCTTTTAATGTTTCTATTGGGTCGGGTAACAAGTATTTTGGGTCAGGATGGATTTCTAATTTGATCCAATTTGTTTCCAAAGCCTCACGTGCTAATTGTGCAGCAAAAATGGCTTCTTCAGCTGTTCTGACCCCAGAAGTATTGGGTAATAAATTAATTCTAGGGTGTTTTAAATATTTTAAAATGTCATCTTGTTCATCTGTTACATCTACTCTTTTTAAAGCAACAGTCACCAGCTCACTACCCGATGCTAACAAAGACTCTTGCATCAACAATGATGAACTGAATTTCCCCGTTCCTGTAAATAATCTTGAACTAAATTTTTTGTCTCCTATTTGTAACAATCCCATCTTTATTATCGTTTTTTAAATAAAATATTCTCTTAATTTTTTGATTGTTTTTTTGGTAATATGTATCGGCTTATTAGAGAGTAGTCCTGAAAAAGCAACTCCATAAACACCTGTCTCATAAAGTTGAGCGATGTGTTTTTCTTCAATACCACCAATGGCATAAATAGGAGGCGTATGTTTCGTTGACTCCAATTTTGATAAAATTGTTGCAACTTTTTCAAATCCCAACACAGGGCTTAAATTCTTTTTGGTGGTTGTGAATTGAAAAGGACCTAATCCAATGTAATCCACTTTCTGACAGATTAAAGAAAGACAATCTTCATAAGTATTTGCAGTTCCTCCAATGATCCTTTTCTCTCCCAGTCTTTCTCTAGCTAACAAAGGGGGCATATCATTTTTACCTAAATGCACACCTTCTGCATTGATTTGTTCTGCAATGCTCACCGAGTCATTAATGATCAAAGCCGCTTGATATTCTTTGCAAATGACTAGTGCTTTTTCAGCAATTCTTATATGAAGTGCTTCTGGCACATTTTTCACTCTTAATTGAATTAATTCACAGCCCGAATCACAAGCATTTTTAATATTTTGCAACTGCCTTTCTTCAGTTTCCCCCTGTGATATGTAATATAATTTATCCATGATAACCCAACAAAGTTTCATTGGAACTCAATATTTTTTCAGTATATCTTTTACCTTTGTAACAGGCTTTTAATAATGGATTTTTCAATGCTAAATAGCTAGTAATTGCCGCTGTTAACACACAGCCGCTGCCATGTTTTTTTGAGCAATTTTTTTTCTTGGGATTCAAGACATACATTTGCCCTCCTTTTTTAAACAACTTGTCTTGACCTAATTGATGTGGGTCATGCCCTCCTTTTAAGAGAAGGTTTGTTTTGCTTGTCATGTGTTTGATAGTGTCCTCTATACTTTTGGCAGGGTATAATTGCTGAATTTCATGATAGTTAGGAGTTAACAAATAAATCTTCTCTAAAATTGCATCTAATACATTAAATTCAGTATCGGTATTCAAATGAAAATGAGAGCTTGATTTTAGAATTGGATCTACAATGATTTTTGCATGAGCATTATAGCTCAGAATTTCATTGATCAATGCTAAAGTTTCTTTCCAATTCTGCATGATGCCAATTTTCACATAAGTTACTTGAAAGCGTGCAAACAATACTTGTAACTGTGCGTTTATCACCTTGCTAGGAATCCAATAACAATCCTTAAAATCCACGTCATTTTGTACAGTGTTTGCTGAACACACCGAAAGTCCATAACATTTTAAGGCTTCAAACGTTTTGGTATCAGCTACTAATCCTGCACCATTAGAGGGGTCTAAACCAGCAATGGTGAGTACATTAGGTCTGTTTTTCATAATGAAGATTATATTTATTTTTCAGATGAGCAAAACTTGCTACGGGATTCACTGTTTGCCAGACAGCTCCTAAAACTGCAATTCCAGAAAACCCTAGTTGGACGATTTCAGGTATTTTTTGGGGAGTGATTCCACCCATTCCTATTACGACTTTATTGATGCCATTGACATTAAAGACTTTTCCTTGATACCCCTTTTTTGAAATAGATGAGAATACAGGACTGAGTAAATGATAATCAAAGCAGAAAGGACATGTCAACAAATCCTCAATATGATGAAACGCACTACTGACAGTTTTCCCTTTCTTCTTCAAAACATCAACTTTTTCTGTTAAAACAAGACCGTCATTGTTCCGTTGCGACTCCTTAAAATGAACTCCCTTTAAATCGTAAGTTTCCAGCAATTCATCAAAAAAATGAACGACTATTCTGTGGTGATATTCTGAATGGATTTGGTCTAAATACTGACAATGTTCTTGATAAGTTTTATGGGGTTTTCTTAAATGATAGACTGACAAGCCTGCTTCAAAAAGCCCATTCACTGTGTCTATTTCATCATCAGCCTCTTTTTCAGGAGAAAGAAGTATCAGCATGTTATAAATGAACTTCTGACCCTCTTTGCTTAAATTCTTTTGACTTTTCTTCCATTCCTTTTGCAAAAACTTCTGCTTCTTCCACTTTGTTTTCTACTGCAAACTTGCGCACTTCATGTGAGATTTTCATAGAACAAAATTTTGGACCACACATAGAACAGAAATGAGCCACCTTCGCACCTTCTGCAGGCAATGTTTCATCGTGATATGCTCTGGCTAATTCAGGATCTAAGCCTAAATTAAACTGGTCTAACCAACGGAACTCAAAACGCGCCTGACTCAACGCATTGTCTCTATGTTGCGCACCGGGGTGCCCTTTGGCTAAATCAGCAGCATGTGCCGCTAATTTATAAGTCACGACTCCTGTTCGCACATCTTCTTTATTAGGCAAGCCTAAATGTTCTTTTGGGGTGACATAGCAAAGCATCGCACAACCATACCAACCGATCATGGCGGCTCCAATCCCAGAAGTAATATGGTCATATCCCGGGGCAATATCAGTAGTCAAAGGTCCCAAAGTATAAAAAGGTGCCTCATCACAGGACTCAAGTTGCTTGTCCATATTTTCTTTAATCATGTGCATAGGAATGTGTCCAGGTCCTTCTATAAAACACTGAACCTCATGCTTGCGAGCAATTTGGGTCAACTCTCCTAAGGTCTCCAACTCTGCAAATTGTGCCTCATCATTAGCATCGGCAATACAGCCGGGACGCAACCCATCACCCAAAGAAAAAGCGACATCATAGGACTTGAGAATCTCACAAATTTCTTCAAAGTGTGTGTATAAAAAACTTTCTTGATGATGAGCCAAGCACCACTTCGCCATGATAGAACCCCCTCTGGACACAATCCCTGTCACACGACCTGCTGTCATTGGCACATAACGCAATAACACACCTGCATGAATGGTGAAATAATCCACTCCTTGCTCTGCTTGTTCTATCAACGTATCCTTAAAAACCTCCCATGTTAAATCTTCTGCAACGCCTCTTACCTTTTCTAATGCTTGGTAAATGGGTACCGTTCCCAAGGGAACTGGGGAGTTACGAATAATCCACTCACGTGTTTCGTGAATGTTCTGACCCGTAGATAAATCCATGATATTGTCCGCACCCCAACGACAAGCCCAAACAGCTTTTTCTACTTCTTCCTCTATGGAAGAAGTCGTGGCTGAATTTCCGATGTTGGCATTAATTTTGACTAAAAAATTGCGTCCCAAGATCATCGGTTCAGCTTCTGGGTGGTTGATATTTGAAGGAATGACCGCCCTCCCTCTTGCCACTTCTTCTCTCACAAATTCTGGGGTGATTTTTGAAGGAATTGCCGCACCAAAGCTTTCCCCTTGATGTTGCTTTGTAATCGCAGTCATCTCATCAATACGTTGGTTTTCTCTAATCGCCACGTATTCCATTTCAGGCGTAATGATGCCTTTTTTAGCATAGTGTAATTGCGTCACATTTCTGCCTTTTTTGGCTTTCAAAGGTTTTCTTAAATGTGCAAAACGCATCTGGTCTAAACGGTGGTCATTGAGACGTTCCTGACAATACTCCGATGAAAAAGTCTCTAACTGCGTCACATCACCCCTATCCAAAATCCACTGTTCCCTAACACGTTCTATGCCATGATGTACATTAATCTCCTTATTGGGGTCTGTATAGGGTCCAGAAGTATCATAAACCGTGACAGGTTCATTTGATTTGAATTTTCCTGTGATGGAATCTCTCGTGCCGCTCAATGAAATCTCACGCATCGCCACTTTCAACTGCGGATAAAGTTCCCCTTGAACATAAATTTTCTTTGAGTTTGGAAACGGCTTCCTTGTAATGCCATCTGTTTTGGGTGCTTGATCTTTTTTCTTCATCATCAATTAACCTCCTTGACTTGCTTTCACGACCAATATACTATCTTGGTCTTTTAAGATTTGACCTGACCATTGCTTTTTGGTAATGACTTCTTGATTGAGTGCCACAGCAATGCCCTCTAAAAAAGACACCTCTTTGGATATGACTTCTAAAAGAGAAGTCCCCTCTTCATACTGCTGAATGACATCGTTAATTTTTATTGTGACCATCTGACTTATCCAATTAGGTATGACTGTTTTGCTGATTCCCCATAAGATGACAGCAAACTTTAGAAGTAAACAATAGAGAAGTGCAAAAGATGTGTCTCAAACTGCCACTTTCACAAAATCCCGCATTATAATCTCATCTTAATCAACTAGTCAATGATAAACAAACAAGACACACAAGCAAAAGGCATCAACACCATTGACAGCTCACAAACGCAAGCCGAGCATCAAAACTAACAATTAGAGACGTTGAAAAAACATATAAAAATGCCTCCTGAAAAACCACAAGCTCCCTTCGCCATTTACCAAACCAAAGACGGAGCATTGCAACTGAAAACCGATGCTGACAACGAAACGATTTGGGCAAGTCAAAAAGATTTAACCCTGTTGTATGAGAAAGACCAGTCGGTTATATCGCGTCATATTCGCAACATATTTAAGGACAACGAAGTAGATGAAAAAAGCAATATGCAGTTTTTGCATATTGCACATTCTGATAAGCCCGTAGCCTATTATTCTTTGGATATTATTTTAGCGGTTGGATATAGAACCAATTCATCAAGGGCAATTGCTTTTCGTAAATGGGCAACCCAGACACTTAAACAACACATCACCAAAGGCTTTACTATCAATCAACATCGCCTCCAGCAAAACCACCAAGAATTTTTACAAGCGGTGGAAGATGTGAAACAACTCATTAAAGATAATAAAACTATACAAGCATCAGATATTTTAGAACTTATAAAAAGCTTTGCTCCAACTTGGTTGACTTTGGATTGTTTTGATAAAAATTCTTTTCCGCAAAAAGGAACTCAAACCGAAATACAAATTTCCGCAGAAAAGTTACAGCAAGATTTAGAAAAATTAAAATTGGAACTCATAGACAGAAAAGAAGCGACTGACCTTTTTGCACAAGAAAAGAAAAGCGGAAATTTAAAAGGAATTATTGGCAATGTTTTTCAAACGATTTTTGGTGAAGATGCTTATCCAAGTGTAGAACAAAAAGCCGCCCATTTGCTGTATTTTATCGTTAAAAATTACTCTTTCAATGATGGAAACAAACGCAGTGCAGCATTTGCTTTTATTTGGTTTTTGCAAAAAGCAGGCTTTAATTTTACCAAGAAAATAAGCCCTGAAACTTTAGCAACGTTGACCATTTTAATTGCCGAATCCAACCCTAATGATCAGGAAAAAATGATAGGGATTGTCATGCTTTTACTCCATACTAAAATATAACTTGAAAATGATAGATAAAAAACAAGCACAGGCAAACGGTATCAAAACCATTGAACCTAACAAATCTTTACAACAAGAAAAAAACCAAAAGCTACAAGCCCTTAAAAAGCTAATCCCTCATTTAGTCAATAGCGATGGACAACTTAACATCAACGCCTTACAAGATTTTGTAGATATTGCACAAACGACCAGCAACAACAAAGGCTACGAACTCACCTTTGCAGGTAAAGGAATCGCACGTGCCAAAGCCGATAGTGAAACAGAATTTGAATTACAATTTGAAGCAGGGCAATCTAAATCCCCCTTGCCCCCTTTGAAAAAGGCAGTGTTCACTTGATATTGGCATGATATTTTTCAAACCTTTTATAGTCAAAGAAGAGTTGTAGAGAGTGTTCCAGCATGTCAAAAGTTTTGGAATGTCGTTTAGATTTTCTCATCAAGCGAGCTAGGTTATCTCTGATGGAAGAATTAGAAGATTCAATGAGATGAGTGTTGTCCTTGCCTATCTGATGCTTTTGTGGAATTTGGAGTTGTGCAAATGCCACTTGATAGCATGAGTTGGCATCTGTATAAATCGTTTCAATTCTAGCTCGTTGTGCTTTGACTAGTGCATACAGCTTCTTTGCTGCTGCTAATCCTTTGCCTATCACAAAGGCAATCACACATTGTTCTTGACGAGAATAGGCTGTCCAAACAGCTACTCTTTGGCTTTTTTTTGAACAAAAGTGTAGATCTCATCCATCTCTATACTATCTACTTGTGCATGGAAACTTGGTGCGTCTTTTGGAAGTTGAGACACTCTAGCTTTTTTGATCCAGTTGACAATTGAAGCGGGAGACACCTGCAAAAAACGAGCGATCTTTCTGATGCCTACACTATTGACATACATCTCTAAGGCTTGACGCTTGGTCTCTAGTGGGATTCTCAACCCATTTGAGGTGAATGCTTTCTGACATGACTTGCAACGATACCTCTGAACCCCTTTGTAACTTCCATTCTTGATATAAGTCTGACTCCCACAATGATGACAACTTCTCATTTCCATTCCTCAAATTCACTCTCACATGCAATGACAATACCAACTAAACACTGCCTCCAATGGAGGGGAATTGAAACACTTTGCCTTTCGTCATTGCTTACCTTGACCTACAAGCTCTAAACAACCGTCATTGCTCACCTTGACCCGCAATCTCTTCTTTTTTTCTTAAAACACAGGACAAACACTTGGGTTTGTCCCTACTCTGACACCTGCAGACTTGTTTTTTGGTCATTGCTCGCCTTGACCCGCAATCTCTTCTTTTTTTCTTAAAACACAGGACAAACACTTGGGTTTGTCCCTACTCTGACACCTGCAGACTTGTTTTTTGGTCATTGCTTACCTTGACCCGCAATCTCATTCTTCTTTCAAACTTCTCGCTTTTCTTTTCTTTTTTTCTCTTTATTTCCATTTTGTCTTTAAATTTGTTATGATTCTGGTTTTGACATTCTCACTTATCGGCTGATGGAAACCGCATTACTTTTTGACACACTCAAGACTTCCAAACACTTGCAAGCTGCAGGCTTTGAACAAGAGCAAGCAGAGGCATTGACAGAAGAATTTAAGTTTGTGGTAGAAAGCAACTTTGCAAAACTTTCTACTAAAGAGCAAATTTCTGGTTTAGAGACAAGTCTTAATGAAAAACTGGAGCAAAAAGCCACTAAAGAAGACATTCAAAATGTCAGAAATGAAATCAAAGACGTCAAAGATGAACTGAAAGAAGACATTCAAAATGTCAGAGATGAAATCAAAGACGTCAAAGATGAACTGAAAGAAGACATTCAAAATGTCAGAGATGAAATCAAAGACGTCAAAGATGAACTGAAAGAAGACATTCAAAATGTCAGAAATGAAATCAAAGACGTCAAAGATGAACTGAAAGAAGACATTCAAAATGTCAGAGATGAGTTGAAAGAAGACATTCAGAATGTCAGAGAAGACGTCTATTCTTTAAAAGGAGAGCAAAAACTCCTGAAATGGATGGTGGGTTTTGGCATTTCTTTAAATCTGGTGACGCTTGGAGTCGTATTAGCTTTTTTGTTTTCTTTTCTTCCTCCTGCCAAATAAAAACGCTGTCATGGCTCACCTTGAGTGAGCAATCTCACTTTTTGTCTCTACTTCTTTTCCCCATTTATTCGCTTTTTTCTCAAACGGTTCTTATTTTTTGAGATTCCGCGTCAAGCACGGAATGACTAAGTTGGCGTCTGCGGGACCTGACCCGCAATCTCATTCTTCTTTGTTGAGATTCCGCATCAAGTGCGGAATGACTACTATTGTCATTCGGAGCGAAAGCAGGAATCCAGTCATGTAGGAATCTGTGCTTGGTTTAAGATAGATTCCGCATCAAGCACGGAATGACTAAGTTGACGTCATTACTCATCTTGACCTACAAGCTCTAAACAACCGTCATTGCGGGCTTGACCCGCAATCTCATTCTTCTTTGTTGAGATTCCGCATCAAGTGCGGAATGACAAAGGGAGTTTGCAGGCTTGTTTTTTCGTCTTCTTATTCCCCTTCAGTGAAGGAGACACTCTAGCTTTTTTGATCCAGTTGACAATTGAAGCGGGAGACACCTGCAAAAAACGAGCGATCTTTCTGATGCCTACACTATTGACATACATCTCTAAGGCTTGACGCTTGGTCTCTAGTGGGATTCTCAACCCATTTGAGGTGAATGCTCTCTGACATGACTTGCAACGATACCTCTGAACCCCTTTGTAACTTCCATTCTTGATATAAGTCTGACTCCCACAATGATGACAACTTCCCATTTCCATTCCTCAAATTCACTCTCACATGCAATGACAATACCAACTAAACACTGCCTTTGAAAAAGGGGGAGAATCCAGTACGGAATGGTGACAATGTCAACGGTACCAGTCATTGCAGGCTTGACACGGAATCCAGAAACTCGCAATCTCAAAATGTAGTCATTCGTGGCGATAACCTAGAAGTCCTCAAAATTCTCAAACAAAATTATTTTGAGAAAATCAAAATGATTTATATAGACCCACCCTATAACACCAAAAGCGAAAACTTTATTTACAACGACAATTTTAAAACAGACGAAGCCGACCTTATAGAAAACTTTGGTTTAGATGAAAATACCACCGATTTTCTACAAAATGTCTATGGCACCCGAAGCCATAGCGGTTGGTTAGCTTTTATGTATCCAAGATT
>CBDDTI010000294.1:10000-17681 GCA_965233585.1 bacterium | reverse complement strand
GACATTCACTTGTATGAAGTAGTGTGGACCTGTGGACCTGTGGACCTGTGGACCTGTGGACCTGTGGACCTGTGGACCTGTGGACCTGTGGACTTGTGGACTGAAGACATTCACTTAGATGAAGTAGTGTGGACCTGTGGACCTGTGGACCTGTGGACTTGTGGACTGAAGACATTCACTTATATGAAGTAATGTGGACCTGTGGACCTGTGGACCTGTGGACCTGTGGACCTGTGGACCTGTGGACCTGTGGACTTGTGGACTGAAGACATTCACTTATATGAAGTAGTGTGGACCTGTGGACCTGTGGACCTGTGGACCTGTGGACCTGTGGAACTGTGGACCTGTGGACCTGTGGACTTGTGGACCTGTGGACTTGTGGACTGAAGACATTCACTTATATGAAGTAGTGTGGACCTGTGGACCTGTGGACCTGTGGACTTGTGGACTGAAGACATTCACTAATATAAAGTAATGTGGACCTGTGGACCTGTGGACCTGTAGACTTGTGGACCTGGTAGACATAATTATTTACGAAGAGATTTAACTGGCATTCAATTATTCGTTTTTAAAAATAATTAACCCTAATTATGCGCTTTCACAGTAGTAATTTATTCTCAGTTCGATGACGCATACTGTGCTCCGGTACCTACAGAAACAACCTGACCATTGGAGCCGTGGATATAGAGAGAACGCGCGTGCTGATTTTCCTGACGTCCCTGTCCCAGCCTCTCAATTAGTGGCACTGCAAAAAAAAAGCTTAAACAGGCAAAAGCTCAATTTGAGAGAAAAGCAACAAAGCCAGCCAAACGAAAAGTAAGTAGTCTCGAAAGGAAACTTTTTCTGGCCAAGCGATGTTCTGTCATTTCTGGATCTAAATCAAAGGCTCCCTGAGCAGCTCATGGATGAATAGCCCAATCCCAAGTTCACTTTTGCCTCTGTAGCAAAACGAGTCTTTGTGCGAAACTATTGGTATGAAAATATATGTCACCTGAACGTTGCTCATTCGCATGAAAATCAAGTCATTTTCATGTGAAACGTTTAACACAAGCACTCGTTCTAAAGAAGCAAACGGCAGCTCAGAAGTGGAAGTAAAGTCTGCATGCATATGCATGTGCCAAGCGGCCCACCAGGCCAGCACTTATTCCAGTTTCTGTAGCATGAAGTGACTAGAAGTATTTCTACTTCCCCTGGATGGGATGCCATCACAGGGTTACCCACAGCATTTAATTTGCCAGTACCCTTTTTATACACCTGAGTGGATACTGAGGCACTGTGAGGGTAAATTGTCTCGCCCAGGAACCCAGACTACCCGAAATAGAAATGAAATACAAAAATCAAATAACAGGTTACTCACACAGACTGCTTATAACTTTTAAAATGTATAATAATTTATTTTGATTGGAACTGGAACACTGTTTTTAAATAACTTTGTACAAAATGAAATCATTAAATGAGTTCACCATATTCACCAGTCAGTCCAAAATTGACACCTAATCACTGAAGTTGGTTACAATAAATGTAAAATATCAGGGAGTTGGCAGTACATTTTGGGTCAAGCTAAACTGGTTATGGTCCTTGTTCAGTTAACATTATGAAAAATTATAACACATGATTTTAGCATTTATTTTAGACAATCAACTTGACAATGCCGAGACTGCCAATAGCATTTTGCCCGAATTTCACTTAAGTGAGATACGGATATTGGCAAAATCTTGTTTACTTTAAGCCATGTCAAATATAAACAGTTCGACTTTAGCTTGCTGGTAAATGGGAAATCTAGAAAGAGAAGTACATTTCCCTCAATATTATAGGAATTGCTGGGAGTCTTGTTTCAACTCGAACCTAAAGTGAAGGGGATGTTTTCATATAGAATTTGTAAGTTTTTTTGCTAAGTAGATAATTTCAGAAAAGGAGGCCCAGGAAAGACTATTCTTTCATATGTATACATGTAGCTTCTAGCTTGAAACCCCTTTCACAAACCTAATGTGGCCCCAATACATCTTATTTCTTGGATAAACAATCAATAATTATTAATGTTTGAAAAACCTGTCCAGTCAAGTCCAAAAGCACATGGGATGAATAGACTGCCTAGAAGGTTTGAAGAATGTTTCAATACGTTGCGCCCCCCATTGGCATACCCCAGCCAGCATAGCAAGTTAAGTTTAAATATTAACCGAGGGATAGAATGAATTACTCATTGTCTGGACAATAATTTCTTTCTTTCTTGGAAACACAAATCACAGTATTTTATTCCTATATATCTTAGTAATTGTTTGTGCTAATCTCACTAGCAATGCAGTAACATTCAAAAGACTCTCAAAAGGATTGCAGATCTATACGTCTCTTGCGATAGATTTTTGTAATGATCACAGACCATTGTTACAGGTTCGATGTTTAAAGTGGTAGGTAGTTTGTGTCTAAACAGAACACAGGGATGTCGGAAAACACAACAAAGATAATTTATTTGACACGAACGCAGTAATTCCACACAAGACTTCACAACAAGCTCACTCTAGGCTTGTGACTACACTTGACCTCCGTCACTCCTGTATAAACTCGGCCTCTTGCCAGATATCCACGTAACCTCTCTGTTACACTTCGATTAACACAGCCTCCGCCAACACTTTACTCGTGAACTCTGTCACACTAGAAAAATCACGGCCTCCGCCAACACTTAAACACGCGACCTTTGTCACACTTCAGTAAACACTACTGACTCAACGAGCTTAGGCACCTATCAATGTTTAGCCCCAGGGTTGGGGAGGGGGGGGGGGGGGCGGGCTGCCCACGGGAAATTGACTCAGCCAGCTTTCCCCTGGGTCGGGATTTTGACAGTTGAGCGCTGCCCCTGGGTCGGGAATTTGACATGGCCGCCATCTTGGAAGACCTAGAGAACCTGGAAATGAGTCACTGCGCAAAGATCTCCATTGCTTTTTCCCGCTTTCAGTGGAGCTTTTTTCACCATGAGCGAACGAAAGGTAAGCAAATTTGTTTTATTTTTCCTTACATCTTGGTCATCGCTTCTTTTTCGCTTGTTCTCGTGTTTTTACGAGTCCAATCGCCCTCGTTTCTTTTATTTTTCCTAGGATTGCTTTCTCTATGCGTTTACATATTCACCAAAAATTTGCCCTGCAGATGATGCCATCTTCTGGGACTGTGGTTCTTGTATTGCTGTGAACACCATTTAAAGTTAGACAAGCCTCACTGGCTACTATGACATGTCGCTAACAGAACAAAAGCCCCCAGGGGCGGGAATTTGACATTCCCTAGGTGCCCAGGGGTGGGGAATTTGACTCTGGCTTCCATGAAAATGTCAAAATCCCCTGGGTCTGCCCCCCCCCCCCCCCCCACCCTGGGGCTTAACATTGATAGGTGCATTATTCTCTCAACACTCCTGGGAAAAACCATCTAGAAACTGCAACGATTCACTTATATACTTTACAGCAAGAGATTCTAGAACTTTCCGGTCGTACTAAATAAAGTCCTGAATATTACAATATAAAACTATTTACAGCAGCAGACGTAAGCGACTGAAATAAACTGATGAATCATGGTGATACGGCACTAATTAAATATACACGAAACTTCCAGAGCAGATTAGCATATATACGCGAATGTTCCAAGTCACGCAATAATTTTTCGTAACAACCATACTCATGTTACCAGGTATCATGCATTCTCTTCTCCATAATTATTTCAAGTTTTGATTTCAATTTGTCTAAGTCTCTCATTTCTAGAAGTAAGGCCCAGTTCAGACGTCGAACTTTTCATGAGCCGAACCTAATACCTTGAATTAAGTACATGAAAAGTTCGGCGTCTGAATCAGTTGAGAACGGCTATTTGAATTTTGAACGGCTCAGCCGGGAATTTCGCCTTTGGAACGGCTTTGATTCAGACGCCGAACTTTTCATGTGCCGAACCTAATGCATAAATTATTATAACGGATTTTACAAGCAGTTTCGGTTTTCGGCGTTCCGGGGTTCGGCGTTCCGGCGTTCCGGCGTTCCATGTTTTAGTACAAGCCTAGGTTAAAATATTATATTCCCTTCAAGTTAGGGGGACCCCCTCCAAAAATGGCCCTTTGTCACTAATTTATGCATATTTAATTAGCTGTCTTTGATTTAGTATTTCTACAACAAGAAAGGCCATGGGCCGGGTTGTTCAAAAGCCGATTAACGCTAACCCACGATTAAAAGTTAACCGGAGTACTTATTTTTCTTGTATAAAACGGTTTTTGACCACTGACGTTTGTGTAGTTTGAGCTTAGTCAAGTTCAAAACTTAAGAACGAACAGGAGAAAACAAAAACCTGATTGCAAAAGTTACAAAACTCAAATCAAATTCTCGCTAATCCTGGGTTAGCTTAATCGGGCTTTGAACAACCCGACCCATGTGAAAATGAAATCCACTGGATCTTGTTCTACTATTATTAGTTTCAAAGCACAGATATTCATTTGAACCAGACAATTTGATTTCTCTCCGCAGATCCATCTTAAGTAAGGTGCATATTTTGTAGTGCTGTGAATAGCCTTTAATTAATGGCAAATATATGCACTGAGCAACAGCAAATACGCATTCTTCTAACATGGATAGTGAGAGCATGGGCGTAGCCAGGATTTTTCAAAGGGGGGTCACACTGAGTCATACATAGGGTACTCACCAGATTTTCACCTGAATATTGTAGGTTGTTTGCTTCCAAAAAGGCTTACAAAGGGGCGGAGGGGTTTACGGGCACCCCAGGACCCCCCCCCCCTGGCTACGCCCTTGGAGAGCAATCACTGAAGTTCTCAAAAAAGCCACAAAATGTTTGGGGACCTCAATATTTTTTCTGTGCTGGCATACTGTTTACATAGGACTTCAAGATTTTTGGCCACTTTATGAACATTCACTAAAACACGAAAGCCATTTTTCTGTCTTAACCTAATTCGAAATTAACAAGAAAAATCTACCTAAGTATTTTCTTATCAATATCCAGTATAAATTCCGCGAAAAGGAGGACTTGAGACATTTCTCTCATATATTTTCAGAACTACATTTTGTGACATTCTCTCGATATCGAAAAAATGCGGCAGAAGAAGATTCAAGGCATAAGCTCCCCCCGACTTAGGTTTACTCAGGCGTAAAATAATATGGAAACAAGAAATAACTGTTACGTAAAGTGATTATACATGTCACATAAGGTGGCTCAAAACAGTAATATTTCCGTAAGAAGCTTGGGCTCTAACGCGCCCTTTAGCGCGGGCAATCACGCAATCACTCGAGGCTTCGTGAGATAGCGCGAGAGACTTAAGTTTGCAAACCTCACAACAAACACGGCGGCGCGAGGCTTTATTCGTAAAACTATGTTTCTACCAAATTTAGTGAGCCGTTTACAGTATCGCTTGTTTTTACTTTGGAAAATATCCATCCCTCAGGCAATTTCAAATGAAAAATTATTCTTTTAAACCGCTGTGCTAGAACGTGAACGAAAATTGTGATGTTGATGTTGCGATTGATCGTGCCGGCAATCAATCTTGAAAACGGCAGCAAACAACTACTCTTCAAGTTTTCTTCGTTCTTTTTACTAGGCCAGCTTCACCCTCGGGTATTTATGGGGGAGCAGGGATGGCGCAGTGGTGAGAGCACTCCCCTCCCACCGCTGTGGCCCGGGTTCAATTCTCGGACCCGGTGTCACATGTGGGTTGAGTTTGTTGTTGGTTCTCGTCCCTGCTCCGAGGGTTTTTCTCCGGGTTCTCCGGTTTTCCTCCCTCCACAAAAATCAACAATTCTAAATTCTAATTCGATCTGGAAACAGTGGATGAAGAGCCACCTCGTGGAAATGCCACTGCAAATTCCGTTATTATTATTATTATTGTTATTATTATTATTATTATTATTATTATTATTATTGTTATGGCCGTCTACCTCTACCGCTTGTGCTGCTAACAACGACAGCGAAAAAGAAAACACTATTCGCGGGTATTCACGTTTCTTCGCGTGGAATTGCGGGCTTTACTGAGTAGCGGACTGCCTTCACGCGTGCGCAAAGAGCGATCTTGCAAGGTCAAGATTTTAATTTGCGCGTGCAACGCGCGTTAAAAATTCCTTATCCACGAAGCTAATATCTCAAAAACTAATCCGGTGACCCCACTTTTTTAATGCAAGAAATCATTCAACAGAAAGACGGGAATACATGTGCAAAATCGTAAAAAAATCTGTGGAGTGGAATTTTTTCAAGCTTGAAATTTCCATGTTTTTCAATTTAAGCAAAAACTACCCTGCAGAATTTTTTCTAATTTTCCCTGTTTTTTCTTCTAAGTGTGATAAAAAGATTTTAATAAAAAAAATATAGGGTCACCGGCTTAGTTTTTAAGATATATGCAACTGATGGTAAAAAGTGGGTCAAGTTTGTTGCTATGCAACAGAACAGTGCAACCTTAATTTATGACTTGAACACAATGAAAGGTACAGTGGAGAGTTACCTTAAAAGATAGCACTGTCATTTCAAACAGTACAGTTCCAGGCCTGAAAAATCGCACTTAGTTCTTAAAGTCTCTTAAAAACAGAAAACTGTTTTGAGCCACCTTAAACGGTATCTTGCGCTCTCTTTGATTCTTGGATTGCGAAATGTCGATGCAGTTTTGTGCCATCTGTTCCGTCAGGGACCGCGCAGCAAGTTTTCGATTTGGGGGGGGGGGGGGGGCGGCTAAAGAAGAATGGGTGAAGGAAACTTTGGGGGGGGGGCGGAGGGGGCATGCTTGTGGATTTCTATTCAATTTCTCTAAAGTGATGGAGAATGCTATTATAATGATAAAACTATAGAGTGTGTGCACGTGACGTCATCAAATTCTCAAATCCAAAACTAAACAGCCACTGAAGGTTTTATCTTCATCAGGCACAAGAGGTACCAAATTTATTCCTGTTTACAACTTTCCAGCCCAATAGCATCCCTCGTTTGGAAACCAACACAGTTTGAATTTCGAAGTTATGGCGGTGCGTGACATAAAGCGAAGATGGCTTTTGTCGAAAAATATACACTTATCTCGTGATTTTTGGCCATTTTAGGAGTTAAAGTATCAGGAAAAGTGCTTTTGTAAATATTTTTTCGTTCAGTTAGATAATCAGTCGACTAGATGGGCAAAGTAAGTTCCAGATGTTTACACTATTTACTGGCCGCCATGTTGGAGGTCCACAGAATCGCTTTGCTCATTATAGTGTAGCCAGGAAAATTCCGAAATCCACTTGGATTGAAAAGCGCAATTCTGTTTGCCACAATGCTATTTTGGAAGTTGAAATCCGCAGGTTGGAATGGTTCCGTTATATTGATCTCTACAGCTTCGCTGGCTGTCGACCGATCAATTTGTTTGAGAATCGCCTTATAAACTAAACCCAGTTATTACTTTGGATCGAAATTGACCAACTACGAAACAACGCGTTTTCCTGAGAGGTCCGCAGGAAAAAGAAGCCATTTAAAAGACGTTTACCTCTGCTAGGTTAGAGGCGAAAAAATATTTTACAATTGTAACGACTAATGCTTCATTCTGTCTATTTATCTGCGCGTTTGTCTTTGCCAGTGACTCTGGTCACTTTCGAATTAACGATTTTTTGCTATTTTTCACTCCGTTACTTTTGTTAAATTATTTTTTGCTTAATTTATTTTAAGCAAAAGTGGGGAGGGGGGGGGGGGGGTAAAGCCCTCC
>CBDDTI010000294.1:0-5000 GCA_965233585.1 bacterium | reverse complement strand
TCAAGGATGCAGGGGACCACTTCAGTTATCATCAGCAACAGTTACAGACGCACCATTTGATTTCTGTGTGGCCAGAAAGGAGCGGCGGACCTACAAAGACCCTCAAACAAGACAGCTGTGCACACCCACTAGGGAATCGGACTCACATTATCATCTTCGGGTTTCGTGCATTCAAGCAGCTGAGCCGTCATTTGTGCCATGTTCTCTGGTCATCCCCGACGGATTGCTTCTCACAGAGTGCCACAAAAACTACATTGCAAAAGAGTTCGGTCTGAGAGCCTGTTAGATTTAATTAATGTCATTAATCTTTTTCATGTTTCTGTGCTTTGTTTCACAGGTTTATATAGCTGTTGAAGATTAATTTTATATCTGATTACGCTTTCTCATTCTTTGTTTTAGATATGTTTTGCATGGTAATAAGTTAAAAATGAAAAATGAAAGTTAACTTAAGATAAAAAATAAGTCCCAACACAACGTGCAAATCTTTGCACTGTTATTAAATTGCTTGACATTGTTTCCATTTTAACACTAATACGTTTGGAAAAACGTTTTTGTATAATCATCTTGGAATCAACCCATGATTTTAAAGTGGCTCTTTCTTTCGATAGTACTTGACGTTGTAAGTTGTACTGAAAAGGTGTTTAAGTTGCCAGGAAAGGGTTGTTTCATTAAAGAAACCAAAAAAAGCTAGAGCAATTGCATTGTAATTGAAATCCTTGTGTCTTGGGTCTTTTAAGGACGTTCGCGCCCAAAAGTTCCCACACACAGATTTTTTTTAAACTTTGACTGCAGGTAGAAAATGATAAAGTTAGGTTAAAAACGCAAAAAAAATCGGGGGTCACCGAACTCGTTTTGAAGATAAGGCGTATCCAAGATCATAGCATTTCTAGGATTTCCAGTCACTGGAGGCGATTCTGGCCCGATTCATTACTATCGGCATATATTTAAGTTAAAGAATCATATCCAAGTTATGAAAACGTTACGAAAAAAAGTGGGGGTCACCGAGCATCCAACCAAAATATTCGCAGATCAAGTTACCCCAAAGGTCATCAGCTCTATATTTTGTTGAGTTTCGACAATCGCGCGCAATCTACACCAAGATGCACGCGTCAGCTGAATGAATCAAAATAAGCTCACCGGAAGTTAAATCCTGCGTAAAATCGCGCGAACCGGAAATAAAATCTGCGGAAAACAGTTGCTTTTTGCTCGAAATTTAGCTCGGTGACTTATCTCGATTTTTTGCATGCAGGTACCTTTGACGATGGCACTTTAAATATAAAAGTTTCGGGAAAAATTATCTAGTAGAATTTTCTGTAAGCGATAAAACGCGTTTTCTTTAAATAGATTTAATTCTAATAGATAACTTTTTTCCTTACCGTCTGAAAAGTTAAATAATTTAGGGAACTTTCCAAAAAATAAACAAAAATGGTAGGTCACCGAATTAGTTTTTCAGATAATTTACAGAAACTGAAATTTAGAGGACACTTTTGTGGACCTTGTGCGTTGCCATGGTAACTTATATGACGTCACAAGTACCCTTAAAGTATAGCCCAACAATAGAGCTGCAAGAAGATATAAAGTTTGTCCACACCATTAAATATCCTTCTTTGTAATCTTCCGTCGTTTCACAAACACTACAGCAACGAAATACCCTTCCGAGCCTCCTTAAGTTATTCCTATTCATGATTCTTTTTTTCATCTTACTTCGCGTTCTCTTCAGTTTTAAATTTTTATTTTATGTTAATTCTTTTAGATTTTGCACTGTTCATGTTTTTCTGAGGTGTTCCGGGTTTTCTTGGGGTGTTCCGGGTTTTCTTGGGAGTGTTCCGGGTTTTTTGGGGGTGTTCCGGGTTTTTGGGGGGTGTTCCGGGTTTTTCGGGTGTTCCAGAATGTTCCGTGATGTTCCGGTGTTCCAATGTTCCGTGTTCCGGTGTTCCTGGAAGTACTACATGCCGTAACTTAGGATCCTCAATGGTCTGAATCTCTGTAGTTTTGCGCCGTAAGAGCGCAGTCCATAAAGGACTAAATGATTTATCAGTCTTGCGAAGACATTGTAAGAGTTTCAATATACACGCGCAAAAACCTAAGTTTTACTCTAGTACAGTATATTTTACACTCGCCGACCTCTTAGGAAACCAATAAAGTTCAAGAGGTCAAACTCTTGTTCTTAGGCCATCGTCTCCTTTGCGTTGAGGAAACAATTAGATGACAGGCCAAACACGACTCCTATTGGTCAAGATAGGGAAACTTTAACCTTCAAAGCTTATTTAAATGTAGCTGTTTGCGCGCAAGTCTGTAGACTGATTTGCGTGGTGTATATGCATTGTCCAGCTTGGTGCAGGCAGGACCATGGTTTCGATCCTCCATATGGATCTCATCAGTTGCCGGTAAATCTATAATACTCTACTGAAGTTGCTAGCGCAACTCGTACACATACTGTATGAGAATGTAAGACATTCTGCCGCTTTGAGGAATCGTCTGGTGGTGTGTACCCTCGTGACGGATCGAAAATACCTGGTTTCTATTGGCTATAACAGCTAGCCAATGACGTAATGTACTTTTCCATCCTAATTTGTTTGAAGCTCGACCTCGTTATTTTGTGTTTCTCTGACGGCGTTTTTCCGAGATTTCTAGGCACGCACTCGATGGCAAATCTGCATTGTGGAGCTATTTTGATATAAAGGTCATATAAACATGTTCCTTTTGCAAAACCCTCTTGCTCTATGTTCCTCGGCGTTAATTGAGTGTTATGTCTCGCACGTCTGTCGATAAAAATCATATCTGAAAAATGGGGTTGACAGGCCTACACGACTTCTATGATTCGTACGTGGCATTTGTACAATCGCCGTTTTCTTTTCGGCCTCTCGACCCTTGTTGCCTCGTGCCCGGGGCCCCGTGTTTTTGAAGGACATTGCATGTTGTGTTATAAGGAGAATTTTAAGTAGAGATTGGCCGTTCGACCGTGCTAAAGCAAATTTTTCAACACTGAGATAATTTAAATTCACTGAAGTGTGCTATTGATCAGTACAGAGCAGTATGGTATTGGCCACAAGTTTGCTCTTTTTTCTTGTATCTGCAAGATTTTGTTTCGATACAGACGTTGGTCACAAATATTTCGTTGATAGTCATTCTCAACGCTAAAACATAATATCACGCAAGGCAACTGCAACAACTGAAGTCGCTTTGTATTTCGCGTATCTTCTAACGCGGCAAACAATTTGCGGATACGGATTTAGTTGATTTTTTGAGCGGATCGACGGATTCAGCCATTAATTTTAGCGGATCGGCGGATTTACATACCCCTATTCACCCCCCTCCGTCAGCTTCCGCTTAATTTTCTACTGACTCAACTTACTTGCAAAAATCGATGTTGAACTAGAAAAGAAATTTTCGACTTTTATATCGTCTTGACTGAAATATGACAAGACTGTTTGGGATGATGCGAAAAAAGCAGCTCCAGCACATTTTTTTTCTTTTCTTTATTTTCTTTATTGGTGGTTTTCACGTCACGCAAGTAAGCTTGATTATCACGCAAGTGAAAAATAAAATCGCTTACCATTCAATATGTCGAGTCAAGAAATTGAAATATCGTAGAAGAGTAATAAATAAACAACGCGCCAAAGTTTCGGGGATGTGCGGTATTCCGAACTCGAGTTATTCGGCAAAAGGTTTCACTGAAAATTATAGCGTTTAGTATGGAGACGCCATGTTGGAGCCCGTCTGAGGGACTCCATAAATATCCATCTGGCCCCGGTTGTTCAAAGGCTGGATAACGCTATCCACTGGATAAATCGCTTTCCAGTGGATAAGTGTTAACAAAACAAACCGCGCTATCCACTGGATAGTGATTTATCCAGTGGATAGCGTTATCCAGCCTTTGAACAGCTGGAGCCTGGCGTTTACTTTGGTTCTCTCAAACGTTTATTCTCTCTGTTAAACTTGAAAACATTCGCATAGGCACTTCTCTCAACATATTGGTCACTCAGAACTTGAAAAAATAAGGCGAATCAATATTTTCGTGCATGTAACATGTTACCCAGAAACACATTGTGACGCATTGTCACGCATTGTGAAAAAACTGTGTTCTATTTTCAAAGCAAAGCGGTCTACCGAGCTGAAGACAGGCCAGCAGATATTGGTTTAAAAATGACTTTTACCCAGGTAAAAGCTTAAAATTTTTAATTTTAGTTTAATTTTAGTTTTTTTTCTGACGTCAAGTGAAAACCAAGAATATCTGAAAATATTGTAACGATACACAGCTGATGCAAATTGCGAGAAATCAGAATTTAGGTTAAAAGAAAGAAAAAAAGACATTAAAAAAAATATATATATAAAAAAATGACCCCGACCCCGACCCCGGCCCCGACCCTGCGTTTTACTGACACCCGAATTAAAACGAAATTTTCAAGATGTTTATCCCAAGAAACGATAATCGTTTGTTTACAATTCAACTCTCTGAATAAGTTACATACGTAAACCTGTTGCATTACTAATTAACGCGTAAAGGGAAATCTCTGAATTTTTATCATTATGTGACGCCTATCAAGCCAAGATCTCACATGCCATCAGGAGCTTTTTTATATTTGAGAAATCCCTTCACTCTTGTATTTACTTGCTTTTTTTCCCCGATAAGATCGTGACCGCAAGTTTGTTTATCGCTTTGGAGCACGTGCAAGGTTTCGCAGAAGTGTCGTCGTAAATGTCATCGTAGCATAAGGAAAAAGGGGACTGCCACAAAGGCCAAATCTTTGTTTGTGGGGAGCTTGGGAATTTCCTCAAAGAAATCGTCGCACTAAAAAATGCCGAGAATTTTTGCCACAAAAATTCAATGGCGCGAGGTTGGGCAGATACCCGGGGCGGGGGATACTCCGTTACGTTGGCCATATGGGTATGTACTTCTGTAGCCCCAAAGAGTACGGTTTTTCAATCGAGCCTCTATTGCAAAACAATCTTGACATTTTCTCCTTCCTTTAGAAACAACGTTCGACATTTCCACTTTA
>CBDDTI010000293.1:5000-10000 GCA_965233585.1 bacterium | reverse complement strand
ACGGCTGTCCTATCAAGGTGAGAATGGGCTCAAATAAAAATGATGTTAATTAATTGAAAACAGTTTGTCTCTACTTGGGACACGAGATTCCTTTCTTTTGCTTGAGTCTAGCGTGTGGTGTTTGGCAAGATTCTGTTCTGGGTCTCCTCTTCTATCTGTCATATGTTTTTCGAAAATATGCTTGGACATTTGTCCTCAGGTTTTATCTGTACCGAGAAGCGAGCAGTTTGTTGGTATATCATCTCAGTCGAAACTAAATAAAGGAAAAATGGAGCAATGAAATTTTAGAAATATCTGCTGGTCAATACATGACAGACATAATTCCAAGCACACTGCCAGAAATTAAGTATAAATAAGTTTGAGAAGTGGGCATAAGCTAAATGTAATGATTCAGCACGAGCGTGATGTTTTTAGTCTTCAAGAGTCGACCAAGAAACTGCAGGTCTATTTTTGCAAGGAATTTAATTAGAAAAAGTGGAAAATAAAATCTAATACAATTTCATTTTAAGTTTATAAAGGTGTGCGCATTCAGTGATGAAGGTGTAATATCATTTTTCAGGGAATCTGATGAAGAAAAAAGCTCAGTCAGGCGCCGTACAAACGAGCGACGGTGCAGAAACTTGAAGCACATGGAGTAGTTGTAGGGGTTTTGTTGGTAACATCTTCAAGTTCGTAGAGTATAGAATAAAGAGCTTTCAAAAATCAAACCAGTTGTCATTTATTTGTACTAAATTAAATATCGAATCACTTTTCCTTTTTGATGTCTGCTACGGTTTAAATTTGGTCGTTTAAATTCAGAACCTGTTATTGCCCCGTACTTGAGATTCATCTGGAGCAAAAGTCGTCGACTGGGTATTAGATTATGCAGGATGGACATACGATTTGACAGCAGTAGTTCGATTGCAGGCATTTGTCCTCATTTTTACCTGTTAATTTCAGGCTTTCGGTTAGTTTAGATCTTTAAGAAAAGAGGCAAGAGGGAAAAGTTGACATGGATTACAGCTCTCTACTCCTATTTTGTCTCTCTCCGTTCAGCTGTGCGCTGCTTCTTAACTAACCAAGCACCTAGTTTAAAAAGGGCCACCTTGTATACAGTCAACTCTCTCTTAACGGACACCTCTATAAGACGGACACCTGTATAAGACGGACACCTCTATAAGACGGACACCTGGTGCTGGTCCGGACCGTTTCTCAGTCATTTTACTATAACCAAACTCTCTATAAGACGGACACCTCCATAAGACGGACAACGGACACTTTAAAATCGTTAACGGACACTTGCGAGGTGCTGAATGTGACCGAAAATTACGATTTAGGGAAGAAAAATTCTTGTACGTGACTCTTTTTGACACGAGACGTTTCATTGGCAACTCGTAAGTTAGAATTAAATCAGCCATTGTCCCATTCAGAAAATAACTTGAAGCCGGGCGAATTTCGTCGCTGAGGAGACGTGGTCGCAATCAGAAGTTTGACTGTAATTTTATATCCCGCTCACACCATGTTAAACATGTTTAAAAGCGGTTTAAATAATCATAGCTTATACCGTACACCCCCCTGACAACTTATCAAGGTAAAAACCTGTTTGATTAAAATACGTTAGCCAGGTACCCTGTAAGGTGTCTTCTCAAAATGACTTCAAAGTATTTGACAAGCTGGAAAAACCTTAACCTGATTTAATTAAACTAGTTTAGTTGGTGTGAATGGGGCATTAGTTAGAGATAAACCAGTGGATATTATACGAAGGAAAACTTGATTTCATCCTCTCAACCTGTCTTTAGGAATATTTAATTCCACTGTTCAAAGTCTGAATTCATACATTTCCAAGAAGCCATCATTTCCGGTCCTAGGATCATTTGCGGGCCTGTACAGTACTATGTTTTATATTCGTGCCAGGAGCGGTTCCAGAATTTTTCAAGGGGGTGGGGGGAGTGGCTGGTACCTCGGGGTATACACTCGGGCGCTATTACTTTTGCTCATTGGTGTCACTGTTGTACAATGACATATTTTTTATCACTATTTTATCTAGAAAAACAATTACTTGCGGGCAACAAACACAAGATCAACTCTTCCGCGAGTTAGACAAAATTCTTTATTGTGTTGATTAAGAAAAAAAAAAAAGCAAAGGCGCCTGCATACCTCTTTCGCAAAATGTTTATAAGGCTAGCTAATTTTTTTAGAAGGCAATTTCGTCAAACAGACATAAAACAACTTTGTACATTTGGTTCTCTTTTCCTCATAGTTAAAATAAAAAATACGCTAAAAATGTTCTTCACATATTTACAAATCGCCACAAAGGCATGGACTTAAGAAAGTTAAATCTAACAAATAACAATGAATTAGAAAGTTTAATCTATGGTCAAGGGTTCAACGAGACAGACATCATTAAACTGACGTTGAAGATGTTGTTGACAGTGATGTGAACACTAGAATTAATAGGACAGCATTCTTGACTACAATAGCTTAACCTGCTTAACTGATGTTTCACTGCAGTTACTGCGACAAAATCTAGTCAACAATAACACTAGTCAAATTGACACTATCACTAATATTCTTTGAAAAAACTGTTATAAAAACGCTATGAAGAAGGAAAGTATTTCCAAAATTTATTTCCATGAAAGAAAGTACAAGCTTCCTTTCCATGTTTTCACCGAGTAATGAAACATTCATGAAAGTTTGTGAGAACTCAAAAGAGCTGTGTAAACACCGCGCGCCGAACAGTGTTTGCACTTTTGCATTCTCGTTTTCTCAAACACCCACTTGTGTTCAATTTCTAAAATTTACAATGATAATTATATTTTGGCGACAGACGACATAATCTTTGACAATGTATCCATGCACTCTTAACCATCAAGTCTAACACTTACAACTTTAGTAGATAACTGTTTCATTACCTGTGCAAAGCGTAGTTACAAATTAGCAGCGAACTTGGGCCGAAGGCACTGAACTGAACGATTGAACAGCAATTCAGTAAATTCTACATCCATTCAAAACATTTTGTTTAATGTTGCTACTGTGTTATTGAATCGCAAAGTGACCATCACTTTCTTTTTTCGAGACAGCATTTTTTCAATTTTTTCAGTTTTCACTTATCCCCGTGTCATTGTTAATTTACACAGGTATTTATTAAACCATTTTTCACAATTGCAAAACAATTGGCTTGATAAGTAAGCGACCACGATAGCGAAGATATCTGTTCACAAACATTGACGTCATTTTCGCTCGCGCGCGCAAAATCACTGGTGTGTGTGGTTGGCAAAAGCTCTTTCGACCTGGTCAAATCCTCTACTCACAGACGAATTTCCAACGCGATTTTCGACAGGCGTCGATACTCGGACTTCCTTTAAACTTTAACAGTGAAGCATTATCCTGATAATCTAACTTTCCTCCAGGTTTCAGGATGAAATCTAGCACATATGTGAAGCGACAGTCGTTTGAAGTACGCAAATTTTCAGTCATTTCTTTTGTTTTGATCGCTTTTTGCCAACCATAAATATTGCGTAACAGTGTTCGTGACGTCACTGATATCTTCGCTATATTGAAACGTTAAAGATTATGTATTTACATGAATTATTCTCTTTCCCGTTTCGCGTTTTTATGAGCGTGTTTAGTGTTTTCGTGCGCTAATAATTACAAAAGTAATAATGTACTAGGCGCCATCTCTTTCACTACGGTTGATCAATCCTGGACATACCTCACTTAAGCATCACTGCAGCTCGACAGTTGATTCAAACAACGCGCTATACTCGTGTCCAACTCACTTGTAGTTCAGTTCAACTCAGTTCTACCACTGATTACTCTATCATCTTAATTCAGTCGTACTTGTGTCGCACAAGACAATGCCCAGGAACAAAACTCTAGGGGTGCGACAAATGCCAAATGGAAGAAATATGTCGGCCCATAAATCTACTGGCATTGCGTCTCAAATAACGAACGACGAGCGGACTTTAGTCATCCTTGGAGACTCCATAATAAAGAACGTCCAGGGAATAAAACTAGCCAAGAGTGTAAGACACCGGGTAGTGGCCAAGCCGTTTCCTGGAGCTACAATTCGCGACATGCGTTCGCATGTTGTCCCTACAATTGAAAAAGCTCTTGATCAAATTTGTCTACACGTGGGGACCTACGATATGAAATCATCTACTCCGAAAGACGTCGCAGACGCTATTATCGACTCGGCCAGAGAGGTTGAGAATACTTCCGAGTCTGAAGTAGTTCTGTCTGAACTAACTGCAAGGAATGATGATTACAGTGACGCAGTTAAAGCGGTAAACAAACGTTTAAAACAATTTTGCCAGCAAAATAACTGGAAACTCATCAGCCACGCCAACATCAGTTCAAAAGGACTTAACAAAGGTGGCCTGCATCTTAATAAGGAAGGTAACGAGTTATTGCAAAAGAACTTTGTAAATTTTTTGAGATCCAATTGATTTTTTAATTCCATGAATGCTGATAATTCTCTTATTTCTTTAACGTTCCCAGAATCAGTTGAAAACGAAATATCTGCTGCCAGTTCGAGTCTTTCCAATGCGTCTAGTTTTTTACCAGCAAAGCCTGGTTTCAAAATGGCCTGTTTAAACATTAACAGTCTTGTCAAGCATGTTGACGAACTTAGAGTCCTTCTTTCTGAGTTTTCTGTTGATATTCTGTCAATTAACGAAACAAAACTTGACGAATCCATAAAAAGTTCCGAGCTCCATATACCAGGCTACGAATTTATCCGTCGTGACAGAAGTAGAAATGGTGGAGGGGTAGGTTTTTATATTAAAGTGGTACTACGACCAATCAAATACACGGCATTCATGGAAATCAGGTGTAATGTAATAATAGGATTAGTATTTTAGGTTTTGGGATTTTTTAGACATTTGTATTCCTGATGAATTTTTTTACCGTGTATAAATAAATAAATAAAGTTCAATAAAGTTCACTTTAATCCTGTTTAAAAGCAATGTATTCAGATCTACGGTGGCTCGACTTTTGAATCAAAATCCCCGTAAATTAGG
>CBDDTI010000292.1:0-8500 GCA_965233585.1 bacterium | reverse complement strand
ATCCTGCATCACCTCGTAGTGATGGCTAGGTTTTTTCATCTTTAACAGGTTCGCCGGCAGCCTCTGGTTGCTTTCCCTGCTGGATTGTTGCGACATCCGCGGGACGAAAAACATCAAAAAGGCCGCAAGAAAAGAGATGCCTCCGCACGAGTAGAAAGCTCCGGCGTAGTCACCAAATATGTCATACATCCAGCCTGCAATGAGCGCGGATTAATCATCATTTCAGTGTATCATTTGGAATACGAACGTTAAAGTTACCAGTTACATTTATTGATACTGTCTTGACGCATTTCTCACGACTTGCACTAAACGTCTATGTGACAGAAAGAAAAAAAAACAAATACAAACAGTGAGACCAAGAAAGAGACGGCGACACAAAGTCAGAGGCAGAGCTCAACAGACAGACGCGGATAAAGATAGAGACACGGACACGGACTTGGAAACGAACATGGACACGGACACGGACTCGGACACAGACACGGACACGGACACGGACACGGACACGGACACGGACACGGACACGGACACGGACACAGACACGGATTCGGGGACGAACTCGAACACAGAGACGGAAATGGACATGGAAAGACAGATAGACAGACAGCAGATCGTGAGAAAAAGACTGACGGACAGACATAGAGTCTGAAGAAGATAGGCAAACACAGACACAGCCACAGGCATAGATTGAAACAGACAGAGATGGGATAGACAGCAGACAGAGAAAAACCCAGATAGGCACGCAGAGCCTAGGCAGAGAGAAAGACAGACAGGCAGAGAGGACAATTTGAATTCACACCTGACCCATAAGCAAACTAGTTATTCATTCTGAGACACGCGCGTGTAGCTTTCCTTCCATTTCAATAAGTCAAATTAGTTTTGTTTGTTTATCTTAATTATGTCTAGGCTGTACTTTCTTGGTTTCTATCTGTAAAATTTGAAATCATTGTCTAATTGGACCAACCTCTCCCCATCAATCAGCCAAAAACAAGAAGCCTGGAGATGAGGGTTGCAAGGGAATGTTTTAAAATAGCTTTAATGTAGCGAAGCCTAGAAAATCGTATTAGTAAGACAATTGAGTGTGAAGAGGAATCAGTCAATAACTTTGGTTTTGGTTTTACTACAGTTCGAAATTGGCTGAGAAGTCTAATTGTTAAGTAATTGGTTTGGTTTTAGTTTTGGTTTTATGACAATCAACTGCAAACCGATCTAACGATGCAACGTGTTTTGTTTAAGATAAAAAATATTGCCACATAAGCCCTGTACCTGCAATAGGTGGTCCAAGAAACATCGGAAACGCCATAACTGTAAAGGCACTTCCCAGAGCGTACGACATTTTTTCTGCGCCGACGATGTCAGTGGTGACCAGCGGAATCAACAGGATGAAGCTTGCTTCAAAAAACCCGAAAGATACAGCATAAGCAATCAGTCCTCCGTAACCCGTTGCCAAGGTAACCAAGAAGGAGCATAACCCGATTGCAAACACACCCATCTGATACATGCGAACTCGACTGACGCAGGAGAGATCTGCCATTTTGCCGAAAAACAGTCGGCCAACTGTCGACGCTACCGACAAGTAACCGATCAGAAACGAAGCGTCTGTCGGAGAAACACCAAGATCTTCGGCGTGTCTGACCTTGATATAAAACAAATTGTCACTGTTATAAAAATTAACATTGGTCGCTTTCTATGATACCTCTATCCACAACATAGGCTCGATTTTCGTTGCTTTCTTCTAGCCTATTCACGGCATAGCTGGATAAAATCTAAATTTACAGTGTCATTCCTTCCATGACCTACAATATACAGGTAACCAGGCTGTCAGGGGTGCATTAGTCCGCAACATTTCCAATTAATTCATCAATTCCAGCATTCAGATCGCATGCGTGCACGTCATGGAGAACACCCTTATTCAAATGGTTATATAGCAAGACCTTAAAGAATTTTGACCTTCAAATGCAAGAACCAATTTCCAAAAGAAATTCCGTGTGAAGCAAATATTTTGACAATTGAATTTTAAATGTATCGGCCCTCTAAACGTGTATAAAACATACTAAGCCAAACATTTTCATCTGTCTGTGAAAATGGACAAAAAGAGAAATCATAAGATACGGGGAACTCTGACGATGAACCTAAACGTACGACCGAAAAGCTCTTGAAAATGTCACCTCGTTAGAGAGAATCAGATGTTTCGGGCTTGGCCCGCTTCCAGTATGTGTAAATGAGGGAGCCAAGGTTACAAGAGCTGTTTAGCCTTATATGTCTTGTATTTCTATTTCATCTGTATTACAGGTATACCTATGTTGTAATCTGTTGTCTTTACGTGCAAGGAAAACAGTAGGGAGTTTAAGAAAGCCACGACGGCAACGGCAACGGTAACGTCACCAAACAAAAGGTTTAACGAGCCGAACAATAGCTGTACACGTGCGTTTTAACTCTTTGCATATTTCTTTGCCGTCCTCTGCAAAACAGCAACGTGAAATGACCAAATTCTGGGTTGTCCGGAGGACGCGAACGACGACGGCTAAAATTTAAAACTTATATTCCGAATTTAACGCTGCGTTCCATATTCAATTTAGAGATAGTTTGAACAGTGAGAAACAATCTTAACGACTTAAGGATACCGCGAGATTCGTAGTTAAAATATACGTTCACTTTTTAATCAACGTTGTCCTTGGCGTCGCCGTCGTGGTTTCTTAAACTCCCTAATTAACTGCTAGGAACGCATTCGAGGGAGACAAAATTCTTGTGGTTACGTACGCGTCTGCGATTCAAACGTGTAGAAAACATAAGCGTTCAGTTTTCATATCTGTTGCTATATTGTAGTCTATTGCCATTCTCTGTGAGGTAAAGCAATTAAACAAGGCAATATCTGTTCTCTTAACTCCGGGGATAAGAGATAGCCAAATTAGCAGGAAGGCACAATTAAAATAACTTAGCAAAACGACATTTTCTTAGTGACGTTAAATTTTTCAGTTTCGTTGTATGTAATCCGTATCAATTTTCTCCATCCTTAATTGGCCATCCTTGTTCCTTTGTGGTTTATTATTATCTCTTTGGTGTTTTCAGTCTGTCTTTCAGAGTAAAGTATTATTTTCAGGTTTCCCTCAAGTTAAAGGTAATTTTGTCGGTGGTCAAAGAAACTCAAAATACCGTGACAAAGCCCCTTTAAAACTCTTACCAGGTGAACGAATGGCACAAAATAGCCAAGCTGAAACGTCGCTAAAGATGCGATCCAGACAACGTATCCTTTGTTCTTAAATATGCTGCAGTCAAAAAGTCTCTTCGCCTCTCCTCCTTCAGTCCAGTTATTGTACTGAGAATACTTGGCAGGAACAGGTCGGAACGTCACACCACATAATATAACAAGGCTAAAAATTCCCGCCACAATTTGAAACGTGTTTGCCACGCCGAAATGTAGAAAGAGCGCTTGGACGCCTGGGCCAATCACAACTGTCCCAACACCACTTCCGGCCGTTACCAGGCCATTTACGATCGCAATTCGCTCCTTGAAGTACTTCGAGAGTACTATTATGGTGGGAAAGTAGCACAAGCTTGTGCCAGAGCCAAACATCAAGCCGTAGGTTAGATACAACGGAAGGAGAGTGGTAACTAATGAAGATAGCAGCAGTCCTGCTATGCAGATGAGACCCCCGCATATGGTGACAATTCTACAACCGACTCTTTCGCACAGGGACGTGGCAAGGGGACCAAGGAAAAACATGATGCCAGTTGCGAGGGAGCCGACCCAGGCTAGAAAAAGGATAGCAAAGTGAAAGAATTGGTTAGCCTTTTAACAATTAACTCTATTTTCGTCTAGTTCCAGAAACGCACGCTTACAGGGAATCTCTTTCCAGTTCTAAAGCGTGAATAACGAAGGCGAGACCCACATGTATCACTTTTACTCGCTGGGAACTGTTTTAGTATTTTAAAGAAAAAGGAAAAACACTCCAGCACAGTTTGCTGAGGAGTGATTTCACAGACGTGACAATGGAAATTTCTTCCGTGGTAATAACAATTTTATAGAATAGAGCAGTAGGCAGGTATGGCTAATCGTATGAATGCGAATGCAATTAAAGTTTTACACTTGCTATTGATATAAATCCTTAATTGCTCGAACGTTCACACGGTTATTCATTTATTATACGCACGCACCTATTTGCATTAACCCTGATCTCAGGCTCACAATGAAGTTATTTTCTCGGTCATAAAATAAGATCCTTTAATTGTCTATCTGTTTTGTAATAGTATGTCATTGCCTGGCCCTTGAGTGAAATCTAAACTGGAATCCTTTATGGGTTTAACCCAAATTACCTGAGCACCATAACGTGTTTTAAAACTCTGGAATTCAAGCTCGGGAAACATCTGCTTGAGATTAAAGAGTTCAAAGCAGAAGTGAAAGAAAGTGAATCTGATACGAACCTGTAGCTCCTCTTGGAGATTTTAATTCCTTTACGAGCTCCGTGTAAACAATTCCTGCTGAGTTTTGCATTCCAAGCACAATAAATTGAACGAGGAATGCACCGAGACAGACAACCCAACCCCACCCTCCGTCGGGATGAGTTTGGACGACAATGTGAAACTGACGTGTGGTCGAGTCAATCAAACTGCTGTCTGGTGGGTTTACACCGCGACTGTCGGTGGAATTTATTTCCGTGATCTCCCCCCAGTCGCAGGTAATACCAGTTTCCAGGTCACTCAAACGAGATGACTTCCTAGGTGATCGCGAGCTTTTAATCTTCATTTTTGGTGCTGTAGTCATGGAGAGTGATATATCCGACGTTTCTGGAAATATAAGTGGTGCACTATGAAATAAGGAACTTATTTCACCACTATGAAATAAAGAACTTATATCACCATCGTTGTTTGCCGCTCTGTGTCCTCTGATATTAGAAACTTCTTGCGTTTCAATTGCGAACAATGATTGTTTATCAAGTACTGAATCTCTTTCGATGCCTAAAGTCACCAGGTTTGTGAATTGCGGTTCTTCAATTCCAGCGTCCACAGTGCTTCGCTCTCGTTGAGGTATTTCGCCCTCTAGCTGTAGCAGCCCGTTTATAAGTTGCAGAGTATCATATACAATATCAGCAGCCTTTTGATCTACGACGGATATACTCAGCCCGCTTTGCTGTAGGGAACAATTCTCCTCTGATTTCCTCAGTGAACGACCATCTGTAAATGACGCCGTCCCACCTAACAATGAGAGTTCCTTTCCTATGGAAACTGCACTCCGAATTCCATGTGCTATTTCGTCCTCTTCATCTGATGCCTCCTTGGTTGTGTTCACATTTATGTCACTATGCAAGAACGAGACATCTTGGAGTTTACTGGATTCCGTTTGATTAAGCAAGGAACCCTTTGATGCATTTAACACGGCTTCCAGTGCGTTCGAATCATCCTCTGAAAAATCTTTACAGTGTGAAATATCGTCTTTTATGTTCGACGAACCGTCAGGTGTAGCATTCAAACGGTGGTCATCTATACTAACACACGAAATGTCGGAGTCAAAGTGTGGAATGTCATAGTTTCCACCAGCGCTGTTTTGACGGGAGACCACGTCTTTTTCCCCTTTATGCCGTTCATGGCTTTCAGGCATTCCAGAGAAAACCAGCCAGTCACTCAAACCAAGAAAGAACTCAACAACAAAAAGAGTCAGTATATAAGTCCAAGGAAGGACCGGTTTAAGTGTGGTTTGTTGGAAACTCGAGCGTCACACATTTATGGCGGTTGCCTGCGAAAGAATAAATAAATTAGATCAATGGGTGAAATGGGAACAAATTTGGTTTGAGTTATCGGGAGGTTCGAAAAATCGAGGGTTCGAGAAATTGGATTCCAACGATCAAGGAATAAATTTATTCGGCAGGTTTATGTAGCCTGATTCGCAGACGGTCCAGCTTCCTCACGGTCCTATAGCTATCACTCCCTTTGGCTTACCATACTTAATTTATAAACTTTTCTTTCAAACTCATAGAGCACTGAGAAATCAAAGCCAAATTCAAAGCGATCCAGAATTCCTTCGGCTTTCCCTTAGTGCTGTGATTGCAAACTCGGGTCACTATCTCGATCAACCGGCGTGCATCACGATTTGTTCACGTTTCGCGTTTTACCGCCTTAAGTCCGATCACGCGCATTGTTTCGTACGAGCGATCCCATTGGTTTCTTGTCTTGTTTCCGTCTTTTACATTTCGTCGTCGATTGTAACTATTATTGCTCTGGAATGAAAAAACCTTGCACTAATTACACGCAGTTTAGTGGTTATGGACACGTCACAATGTTATTTTGTTGGCGAACAGAGCATCAAAATTAAAATCTGAAAGAAATTGTACGGATAACAATGAAACGGAGATTATTTAACGCACCTCTAAAGGCAAAATAGCGCGATGATGCATCCGCAAGCTTAACAGGTTCATCTCATTCACCATCTCGCTCCAGCGCGAGGCTAGGCACTTATGATGGTCTCCGTAATAAGGAAGAAATTAAATGACATCACATATTCTAATTGCGCTCATTAAATAACATGACAAGATTTTTCAATTAGCGTGACGTCAGATAGGGACTAGGCACGTGAAATTAACGTGATTTTACCTTAGCGAATCTCATGCACATTGCCAACAAATTAAATTCTTAACTTCAGATAGATTTAGCCTACTAATTAGTTCATCGCATGAAGGTGCTCTCCATTTTATCAGATTGATCAGCCCAATCAGGCCCCGCCTGATCAGCTGTTGCAAAATAGAACCACATTTTCTGATGGAATCAGGCCAGCTGAAGATAATTGCTCTTATCATTAATTTTTCTTTTCCTTGTTCTTGATTGAAAATCTATTTGGAGAGATGTAAGACGGCAAATTTCAGCCTGACTGGTCGGATTTAAGAGTGGACCTTCTTCATAGGTGGTGCTTTTACCGCCGAAATTCATGTGCAAAGCGTATAATTTTCAGTAATGCTGATATAGAGATTTAGTAAATGTTATTGTTAAAATAACGCTGGCGGTATAAATCAACCGAAATTTCGGCATTACTGCCTTCTCCCGGGTTTTTTAGCTGTCACGTCGCCTCTAAAACACCCTGAGAAAGGCAATAACGCCTAAACGTCGGTTGATTTATACCGCCATTAAGCAACTTTTAGTATGAAAGATGCTTCGCAGTCTCTTCAATTTATAGATTTAGCCAAGCCTAAATGCGGAGCTCCAGAAATGTTCAAAGCCCGATTAAGCTAACCCAGGATAAGCGAGAATTTTGATTTGATGAAAGTGAAGAATGATCATCGCAGTTAATTTTCCAATTTAAGCAATTGGAAAGAAGAAGCCTGAAAAAATCAGGGCTTGGACGAGATTCGAACCCGTGACCTCCACGATACCGGTGCGATGCTCTACCAACTGAGCTGTGAAGTCAGATATGAAGCCACACATTGGGAGCGAGGACAATTTTCAAGTTTCGGGCGAAAATACGAATATACTAATTTGTACGTATACACAGAAAACAAGGGGCGGACACTTTGTCTTTTTGACATTCTTTACTTGCTTTGGAGTTGCTCGACGACTTTGAAGTTGAAAAACACGATGTATCAGGTGGGGACGACGATATATCCCTGGTTTGCACATGACGTCAAATGTCAAATGTTTGTTTATAGTGGTCATGCACTTAGCTGCACCTAGCTAGTTCATAGGCATGCCACTCAAACTGAAGGAAATCAATATTTCAAATGAACATAACAGGCTTAAAAATCCCAACTGGTGGGAGGCAGACCAGTTGACTATTTACATGCATGACCGAGGAGTTGAACTAGGGTCCACCGAGAAACAACTCCAGGTTAGTGGTCAGAGCGGGACTCGAACCCGCGACCTCCGGATCTCAAGTCCGGCGCCATAACCACTCGGCCACGCTGCCTGCCTGACGTCACCAAAAGTTTTAATATTCCTGAGATTTTAATTTCATGATGTTGAAGAGCGGCTGAAAACTAATAGCCATATAAATGTTCGCTCCGGATGGGTTCTTGGTTTTGTGATAGACTACACTTTTTAAGCTCTTGTGTAACGGCATTTACATGACAGCCAAGAGAGCTGCCATGTTGGTTAAAAAAAGTGACTTTTTTCGAGAAGTTTGGCTATCTGAACAGCTTGTGTATTAGAAAAATTAAAAGTGTTATTGTAATGTTTTTGAGTTCTTCAAGAGATAAATTCTTGCTTTTATAGCAAAACTCAGCTGTGACAAATGTTTCTGTTGGTTTCCGGTCGCCATGTTGGTGCCCATACGGATGGGCACTAGCGTGGCGTCTCCATGAAAATCCCTCTAAATTTGAAACTTGGCGAGAGTCTTTACCTTCTCTCTTTTCCCAGATTCTGGACGTTATCTCTTGAGCGGTTTTGATTTTGATTTATTTTGAATGGCGTGACACTGAAAACCAGTAGTAGCAAGCTCTTGGCCCTTTCTCTAACCCTAATCCGAAGTCCGCTATACCTCTATTTTTCTGAGAAGTTCAAGAGTCGCTTTGAAATGACGAGA
>CBDDTI010000291.1:0-25276 GCA_965233585.1 bacterium | reverse complement strand
CATAGCAAAATCACAGACTCGGCACTGCTATATAGCACGCTGACACGCATGTGGTCCAAGCTTCACACAGAAAAACTAATGTTTCTGACGACGGTCAACGACCGAAACGTCATTCCAGGATCCGAACTGTTTTTTTTTTAAGTGAATGAGTGACTGGTTGGGTAAGAGCGGTGGCAAGTTAGCCTGACTAATAATGAGACACATTCAAACTGTACAATTGATGAAGCTGTCATTTCTTCTTTGGCTGACGCATAGGCGCTTTTACAAAGAGCAACACATATCGCACATAGGCAGGACCACCTTCCATTTCTGCAGAAGCTTCAGATCATGCATTGCTTCTGCACCAGCACAAAAGCAGCAAACTTCAGCCATCTTCCTCACACAAGCATACAGTAGTAGGCGAACTCAACATGCTCCTGGCAGCGGAGGGTCAAGTTCACAAACACTTCGTGCAGTGAAGAGTCAGCCTCTCCGGGAAAAGTTTGATTCACCGCGTGCAGGAACGCTCAAATGCGTGCAAATATACGCATGCACATGGTACACGCATGCGTACATTTTCAAAAAAAAATTCTCGATTTGGGGAAAAGTGACCCGGTCGGGCGACCGGAAACAAGGAATTTTTTTGGTTAGGCCTAAGGTGGTGCTGGTGGGGTGGAAATGCTGAAATCTTTATAGTTGAGCTCTTGCTTATATTTTTGTTTGCAACCTCTCCTCCCTGCCTTCGCTCTCACTTCCTGCTCTCTCTCTCTCGCTCTCTCTCTCTCTCTCTCTCTCTCTCTCTCTCTCTCTCTCTCTCTCTCTCTCTCTCTCTCTCTCTCTCTCTCCTCTCTCTCCATTTCAATTTTTTTCTATCCTGCTGACTATCTAAACTTGGTCTCTGCAGAGCCAACATCCCGATCTTGAAGTCCATGCGTACTTTGCGCCGAGCACTCCGTCACAATCAGCCAACGGTGGCCGTCGCCGGGCCTGCCGCTGCTGCAATATCCTTTGACCATGACCCGCTCGCATCTTGCAAAGGGAGAGGGCATTGCAAAAGTTGTACTCTTTAAACGAAAAGAAGTGTACATGGAACCCCAAGGAAAGTGCAACAATTGAGAGGGAAAGCAACATCCAAGAACGAATAACTTTCGTTGGGAAAAGGACGTCTGTGGCCGTCTCGATTTGTACAAATTTTAGTTGTGGTCAAAAGGCTCACTTTCAACCAGCTATTTCTCATGTGTAATCGACTGTAAAAAACAATCTGAGGCTGATGTGCACCAATGTGTAATTATTCTTTGGTTTTTGATATTTGAACCACACTGCCTTTAGGCCTGACACCACTGAAAATCACTGCGCTATATTTTGTCCTTCATTGCATTATCAATGACCATGACCAAGGCTGCTTTGCCGTTTGTACAAATTCTTTTCTCTGTACACATTACACAATTTTTTTTTGTCTGCATTTATCTGAGGTTTTTCTTCCTCTTGCCATGTAGTCATATGCATGTACATATAGGGGTATATTCTTGCTGAGGATTACCTTATTGCTTTAACATTTTGGTGATCCGTGTCCAATTGTAAACGGGGATGCACTGGTCATGGCGCTGTGTGTGTGTGTTCGCGTGTGCCAGTGTGTGTGTGTGTGTGTGTGTGTGTGTGTGTGTGTGTGTGTGTGTGTGTGTGTGTGTGTGTGTGTGTGTGTGTGTGTGTGTGTGTGTGTGTGTGTGTGTGTGTGTGGAGGGGGTGGCTGTACTCTGGTTGCTGGGTTTGCATCGTTTTCCCATTCATCCGTCTTTTTCACACACTGTATCGCGAGTTCGCTTGTGTTTGATCAGCCTCTCACTGAGAGCATTGCCGACACTGTTCAGTACAATGAAAGACGATTTCCAGGCAATGGCTAGAAGCTCATATTGTACCGTTGAACCCTGGAAAAGTCCGGGCTCGAACCCTACGACACTGAATCACCTAGCCGACCAGAAGCACTCTGCTTTATCCAATCTCCACCCACTGTTCAAAGTTTATTTGGAACTCCAATGACTTTTTGAGCAGTACCATTCAGCAACGTTTCATATTCTAACTGAAGGCGGTCACATCGCAAAAAGTTCAGGATTAAAATTTCACCCACTCTCACAAGTGCCAAGAACCGTATCCCCCGCTCATGCCGATGAGGTCATGTGCATGGTCATGGCTTACCCGAGCTCGAGAACCACCCAAAGTCCCGCCAACACACCCACTGAAAAATTACACAGTCTTAAAAATAGAAAGCATGTATGTTTTTTTTTTTTTTTTTTTTTTTTTTTTTTTTTTTTTTATATCGATCACAAATAGGAGAGAACGAAGGCAGAGCAGTACAACATTTCACTACAACCGAAGAAACCTTGTGGCGAACTATTGGCATTCCTTTGATCTCTTCTGTTCAATGTTGTGCATCATCAAATTGTCAGGAAACTCTTTACAGTTCCGTTTCAACCAGGATTGGCCTGGTCTTTGTCAAGGAAATTTCTGGACAACTTACGGAGCAGCAGGGCAATCAATCTGAATTGTCGAAACTGTGGAACTTGGTGTGAACAATGTGAGCGGTCCCGGCAGGCGTTAACAGGAGAACCTGTAGCAAAGAATATTGTCATTCTAAACTTTTTGTAACTTTCAGAACAAGTGAAAAAGATGAATTTTCTGTTTGTGTGTATCTCATCATGATCAGATCTATTTTTTTTTGTTTGGTCATAGTCCCTGACAAAGAGTGCTGCAGTTGCAGACGGCATGGAGCTTTTCTATGTCACAGTAGGGGTAGTGGAATTTTTATCCCATCAGTACCCCCTAGTCACAGTAAGGTTTACTTTTCTTCCGGTGAATCTTTCCGGTCACCAAGCTTTTCTGGCTTGAGAATTTAAAAAAAAAAAAAAAAACATAGCTATCTCTCGAAATTGTTTGTTGTGCAGTGGAAGTTTTTTTTTTCATTTTTTTCCACAACGAATTGTACGTGCACAGGTGGTTCCTAAAGGAGAAGAGTCAAACACAGGGGAACTATTTGAAGCACGGCAGGCAGTATGAGCAGTTCAATACATGGATTTCTTTTTTTTTGCCAATCAACAATGACAAGAAAACAGAACTTGAACTGTGAACACCTCTTTACCAAGAGAGAGAGAGAGAGAGAGAGAGAGAGAGAGAGAGAGAGAGAGAGAGAGAAAGAGAGAGAGAGAGAGAGAGAGAGAGAGAAAGAGAGAGAGAGAGGAATGGGAAGGATGCATCAAGAAAATATTTCTTTCATTCTCGTGGAGTGTTTTTGCAAAGATAAGCTTAGTTGAACGACTACCATATGAGTAATCCATGTGAGTAGTAAATAGTCGCCCGGGAACTTCGTCGACAAAAAAAGAAAAAGAAAAGAAAAAAAATGATATGACGGACTGTGTCTGTGCTTCTTCCAACAAGTGAGGGCGTGCGAGCGTGTATGCGCGTGTTTGTGTGAGCGGGACCAGTAAATACAGTTGTTATGAAGGTCCTTTCTCTCTGCCAATGAATGTTTTTACAATTATCGAGCTTACGGGGGATTTTTTTCATACTTCGATCTTTCTCCTGTCCTCTTGCTGTTCTAACAATGTATGCAAGAAGACCTATCTATGCCCGCCACCGACTTTCACGTCGCGCGCCGCAACGGATTTCTTCGCCAGGTCAGCGGCAACATCACCCTCGGTGTTTTGTAAGCGTGGGTCGGCACCGGCCGTCACAAGCAGCGAAACTATGTGCTCGTGCCCTCGCCCGCTGCCGCGTGCAGAGCCCGTGTTGCCTGCATACGTTGTGGCGTCCACATCGGCGCCGTGCGCGAGGAGAAATTGTACCATTTGGCCAGCCCCAGTCTCGGCTGCATGATGCAAGGGGGTACGTCCACTCTTCCCGTCACGGGGGTTGATAAGCGCCCCCGCCTGAAGTAACAGCTGCAGTGCAGTGAAACTGTTGTGAAACACGCAGACGTGCACAGGAGTGAACCCCTCAAAATTCCGAACTTCAAGCTGGATGTCGCGCGACTCCAGCAACGCTGCGGCGCACTCGCCGTAATTTCTTTCCGCAGCGAGGTGCAGGCCAGTGCGACCCAATCGATCGGGCAAGTTGACGCTGGCCTTGTTGGCCAGCAACAGTCGTACCAGATCTGCCTGGTTCGTGATCACCCGCCAGGTGCAGAGGGTCTGTCTCAGTTTGTTGGCGATGTCCACCTTCCGACTGGACAGCGAGACCAGGTAGACCAAATGGTGCACGAGGTGTTTGTGTGCCTGCACCACGGCGAGGTGCAGCGGTGTGTCGCCATCTTCGTCCTGCAGCACTGCCAAGTGGCACTCGGTGGCAAAGACCAGGCTCTCCCGTGCCAGACTGAAGTTCTTATCCACATCGCCAGAGCTCGATGCCGGTCCGGGCCGAGCTTCAGGCTTCGCTCGGTCAGTCGTCGACGCTTCGGCCGTTCTCGTCGGAAACGGTCCCAATGGCTCGGGAAACCGCTTGCAGGACAACGACCTTCTCCGGAGCACTGTCCTCGGTGCGCCCCAGCTTGGGACGCTTCTTCTCTCGGAAAGTTTGCGGAGATCCACTTCTTGACTTCCTCTTTACGCCTGACGAGCTGCTCGATCCCGAGCACTTCGCAACGGCCATGGCCGGGGACTCGTCATTAACGCTTCCACTGGGTTGTTGCTTCGAACTTCGTTCGCTCGACCCGCAAGCCTGAGGCTGAGGGGACGACCGGCTGCCCTCCTGCTCTGCGGCTTGGCATTCTGAGCGAGAGGCCATCGGCGTCTGGCACACAGTCTTTACGACGGCCCAGCACGACGCCGGGTGCACGGGCATTAACAAAATTTGAGTACAAACCTCACCAAACTCCCCGCTGAACGACTTCTTTGCGCCTGTCAGGCAGTTCTCGACGAGCAGAGAAACGTCGAAGTTCTGCAAAAGGGGTTGGGGACGCCGATCACGACTGTTCTTTCACATCAAAAGGTACTCAGGGTGATTCCCCTTTTTGTGGATACCCTGCGCGCGTTAAACACATAATGGCGCATGCGGGTTGATCGAGAAAATGGCGTCGACGTCATTGCATTCTTGTCGCCGCCGGTGCCAAAGAAAAATCCGTCGTGTTGCCGCGCGCCGCCGCACACCGATCACTCTCCTTTGGCACACCTTCGACGAAGTCCGTCACCCTGCAGATCTGAGCGTCGTCGGAAGGTCTCTGCAGTATGTTCAAAGAGATGGAACTGCACTGACCAGTCGTTTTACGTTGTATGTTAGGTCGATTTTCAAGTTTTAGTCCTCAGATAAGATGATGCGCTCCAGCTGACGGATCGAAAGCACAGCGCAGTGACGGTGAAGCCATTTCCCGTCTGCACACACACACGATGAATATCTCCTTTTCTGGCTGTGGATTTGCTGGTCTTTACCATCTGGGTGTTGTGCAATGCCTTCGAGAGCACGCCCCGGAGTTGGTCGGATCTCTGCAGCGGATCGCTGGTGCTTCCGCTGGCAGTTTGGCTGCCATGATGCTTGCCTGTGGGATGTCTGTGGACTCCGTCATTGAGTCGATATTGCGCTCAGCAAGAGTCACCCAGAGTCGTTGGTTGAGGAACTTCAGTCCGTTTTTCGATATGATGGGTGATATAGAATCAACGCTGAAGTCGTTTTTGCCCGAGGACGCTCATGAACTCGCCAGTGGTCGCCTGTTCGTGTCGTTGACAGCTTGGCGGGGTTTGAAGAATCACCTGGTGTCCGAATTTGAATCTCGTCCAGATCTTATACAGGTAAGTCGAGGGCGTTTGCATGTTATGTTTTTGTGTAATGTCATATGAGCCCAATACATATTCGACTAATAAAATATACTTTATTCACCGATCACACATGAATACTGATCGATTGATGTTTGCCGAGTCCTGTGCCCCAATTGCAAGTTTGCATGTGCACCAAGGTGAGATATTTCTCACGCTGCAGGCGAGGAAAGTATGCCGAGGATAAGGTACGCACGAGCACAAAGGGCACAGGAAGAGGCATACTGTAATTTTACAAATTTTCGGTGCGTTAAAATGTCGGTGGCGAGCGATCGCGGAGCGTTCGGTCTCGTTTTAATTTCGGTATCCGTGGATGCTGCCGTGATCGCTCCATGTATTTTTCTCATTTAGGTGTCTCTTTAATTTCGGTAAAACCATTGACCACCGAAAATACCGAAGATAAAACTACACCGAAAATTTGTAAAATTACAGTATGTCGGCCGATGTTCACAGTGCGTTGAAAAAAATGCTTTTCAAGATCTTTCAAGTTTTGACCTGGTGCACGATGTGCACCAACAGCGCACGACTAAGGAAATCTCAACCAAGACAGAAATAGGCTTTTCAACCTTCTGAATGCGTATTTTCGTTATGTCCAATGTGGAAGTTCAACGATTTCTGATGAAGCAGTTGACATTTCGAATCCCATCTCTCTATTAAAGGTTTACTGTAATCCTGAAAATTTTTGTAAGCTATTTGCAATTTAATTTCATAAATTGATGATGTTGGGGATGGTGTTTCATAAGCTACTAATTTTCATAACTGGGAGTGTTTCACAGTACACTTGTATCCTGGAAATTTTATTAGTAACTTACTAAGCTATTAATTTTCATAAACTCCAAGAACTTACGAATAATACGAAAATTAAGGCAGGGCCCCCCATGATTTGAGTTTTTGGTCATTTTTGACTTTTTTGCACCATGGTATAGGAAAAGTAGAGAGGCATCTTGTGTGAAAATTGCATAAAAAATTTCAAAGGAAAAGTTGGTCAAATGCGCCACCGAAGTTGCTCGTTTGTATAGGGTTTCTACACAAAGTTGTACACAAAATCGGCCGTCTCCGAAAGTTCAATCGCTCTCGCGAGATTGAATTTAACTTTTTAACCGCTTGGACTATCTCCATGAAATTTGGCACACTTGTTCAGCATGCTCCTGGCTACAAAAGCTGCCTCAGATTTTTTAATTTTTGCCCAGGGACTTACTTATGGTCTTTCAAAGTAGAAAAAACGGGGTAAAATCATCACTAAACTTTGAAAGATCATAACTTAGTCCCCAGGCAAAAATTAAAATTTTTGAGGCAAATTTTGTATATCTGCCCTTCTTTCATTCTGCGACAACCGTTTTCGTCTATTGCCATTCGTAAAAAAGTTAAATTCGACGAAGCGAGGTGCCCTTTTTCGACATTTTTGCGTCTCCAAGGTGATCACTACTGCGCATGCACACAAAAGTGGTGTCATTTTTCATAATTTTCCAAGAGCTTTCAAACAAATAAAAAAATTAAGGCTCTACGACCAAAGATGACTAAAATAGCCTCAAGGGAGGGGGTCCTGCCTTAATCGCTTACGAAAATTTCCAGGATTACAGTATTTCCATTTCGAGTTTTTCCTTCTTCGAAGTAATGACTGCGAAAGTCTCTTACAGATGGCCTCCACTGTCTCAGAGGAGTGGATTGTTGGAGCCGGTCGCTCACTACTTGTTAACCCGTTGAGTGCCAAGCCAAGATTTCAGCCAGTTGGTATCCCGGTGGCCAACGTTTGAAAGTGATCTCTTTTTCTTGGTCTGGGGTAAAACCACCGTCAAAGTGGCTTTCCAACACAGAACCAACAACGATAATTGCATCATGTGACGAAAAACGGTGCAATGCCCCTGTCCAGTGAACCAGATCGGTGCACTCAAGTTCGTTACGCCTCAGTGATCAACACCGGAAATGTCACGGATGACTGCTTTTCTTCGCTCTCCCCGCGCTGCAGCCTGACCGTCCTGCGAAAACAGCGAAGTGCGAAACGGTAGCGACGTCGGGTCTCGGAAACCGGCTCCTCAAAACTCGCTGGTTTGTAGATGATGAAGGGCTGAGCCTTCTCACAATCACACGCTGACTTCCTTGTGTTTTTTTCTCTTCTGGACCATGGATCATCGCACACGACTCGTACCAATCGCGACGACGATCGATGGTCCTTCTGCGGTCGATCTCGCCAACGCCCGGAAGTCGAGTTTCCATTCTAGTTTTCGACGTACCATCACCAAAGTGCTTTGCTCAGACTTGGGATCGCCATAGCTGTCAGGCAAGTAAAACCAGCTCTGCTTTGGAAAAAAGAAAGGAAATTTCAAGAAATACTTGTGGTCATAGTCAGAGTTCGAAAAAAATGCCCGGTGACGGAGCGGAGTTTTCAAAAAGAGCCCCAAAACATCGTCGAAACCAAAAGCCCCAGAGCTTGAACATTTGGCGCCAAATCTTTCAAAAGCGCGGGAAACAGAAAAACTCTTCGAAACGGACATAGCTCTGGAAAGGAAAGAGATAATTTCGAGCTTCGAACGAAAATCGTCCCTCGATAGCCTGGCCCAAAACATTCCAGAGTAGCCGAGTCCCTCCCACGCCTGCAACTTGTCTTTCACCCATGACGGATATATCCGTCATACGGCCACTGAGATGATCATTTTGATGACGGATATATCCGTCATGTGGCACTCAACGGGTTAATATTTGTCTCCGTATATTTACCACTTGGTGAGGTGAATGTTGAAGTAGGTTGTTCACCACTCAGTGAATATCTGATGGCATTCGCAGACCGAAACTGCAACCATTGTTTCGAAAGACGACATCAAGCATGCAAGAGTCGTCTGCACCAGATGCCGACGCAACAGCTCGACACAGCTCCTGGCACCAGCCTGAAGTTTATCACTCAGTATCAGCGCTGGATTAGGCTGTCCATGCGAGCGCCACTCCAACAGAGTGAACACTCTACTGAAAAAAATAAAATAAAAATGCAGGAACACCCCGCACCGCGCATAGATCTAGATTGCGATCTCGAGTCAAAGCAGAGACATGTACAGCGAGTTTGTGCTTGGACGCGGAAAGTTCGATCACCACATGGTAAAGCTTGAAAAAAAAAAACGAAAGAGAAACGCAGGAACTTCAACCTTGCACAGAGACTTTTTAAAGCTTTGTGAGGCTGACAGTATCCAACAGTGTGTTTGTCCAAAGCCGGCAGTGAAACATGAAAGTGACAAAATACGTTTGGAAAACGAGCTTTGGCCACCGTGATGCTATCAAGCGCCCACAACTGGCACAGGCACACCGCCGCGTGCCCGAAGTACATAAAGCTAGAAAGACGAGCAGACTGCCAGACAGAGATCTGATATTGCCTATGGAGCCCCCCTGATGGGGCAATTCTGTAAAATTTATCCAGAATATTGCATAATTATGCACTTTCTTTTTGTATATTTCGTACGTGGCGGCCTCCGTACAAAAATATAATGCGTACTAAACCTTCAAAGCAAGTCAAGAGTCCATAGCGGTTTGCGGCTGTACCAAAATTTAATGCGTACGAAAGGTCGGAGGTCCCCAGCATACGAAAATTTAGTACGTACGAAATACTCTGGATTTACAGTAGATTACAAGTTTGTGCCAGTGGCTGCTGTCTTGAATCATGCTGATGGAGGATATGACTCTGTTATGAACAGCTGTTCCGACCATTTTTTTCTTCTTTTTTTTCTTTTAGTTGTGGTTAGCGTCAAAATCTGGAAGGCCTCCAGTAAAACAGGTCAATCTTCGGGTCTCCAGAGTTTTTAGATGTTTAAAGGAAAACTGCACTCCAAAATCATAAGCTCTGATATGGTAGAGTTTTTTCCGTAGAATCCGATGGTGAAGGTCCGAGGTCGAAATTCGAACGGGAAGACGGTCAAACAGACGGCGGAAAACTGGCACGTGAGACCATTTGTGACGTCATGGTGCCACACTGGTGCCACCTCGCAATCATGGCAAGGTCACACGACTGAATCAAGATATTCGTGATCAGGCGGAATCAGCCCGCGTCAAGTGATGACATGATGCTGACACGACGATGACTGCGATCGTCATCTCGCTCATCAGCGTGACGCAGTCCAGTCACGATGCTTCGAACCTTGACCCCGATGTCACAGGAAATTTTCGTAACTTTCTGGTACTTGTAGGCTTCTTGTAGGCAAGTTTCGATCGTGGACTGCTCCAATGGTGTGTTCTCGTCAATCAATCGGTTGAGGTGGACTGAGAAGATCATGTTGTCCATCCTGTCAAATTTTTGGAGCTGTACGATTCGAACCAAAGCGCAGCTTCCTTGACTCTCCACGAGAACGACGCTGTTCATGTGCAGTTGACTTCTGGCACATCGTCGTCAAACCGCGAAGAAGAAAGACCACCCGAACCTACTAGTATTACCGGTTTTGGAAGTCGCGCTGGAACAACGAACTGCGATGCATCGGGTTTGGGTGGCTTCGTTCGCTGATATCTATCAACTTAGTCTTGAACTAGGAATCTGAGGATAACATCGAACTTCTTCCGCTGTACCATGTACCTTCTGTCACACTCTGTATGCTGTCACTGTCTTGTCAAACAACACTCACGAAACGACAAAAAAAAAAAAAAAAAAAAAAAAAAAAGATTGTCAGATGTCAGTGTACCCAGTGAGCTCATTCAGTGAGTCACACACGAGTCACGGTCGAGCGCGGCATCAAATTCGGGATTGATCAGAATCGGGACGCAGCCGCGAACTGCTGACGCCTGGCACCAGTGACTCATGCCGGCCGCGCGGCGTCGTCACCCGAGATTTTTCGACCATTTTTGACCGTCTGTTTGACCGTCTTCCCGTTCGAATTTCGACCTCGGACCTTCACCATTGGATTCTACGGAAAAAAATCTTTCATATCAGAGCTTATGATTTTGGAGTGCAGTTTTCCTTTAACGAGGTTTACGTGCATGTGACATTACTTCTCAATGGGGTGAGGGGGGGGGGGGTGCAGTTTTTTACGTGTTATCGAGTTTGTGGGTGTAAATGTACCTATGAATGATCATGTGGAAGTGTGGTTTTTTTTTTTTTTTTTTTTTTTTTTTACTTTTTGACCAGGGGAAATTGTTCTTTTTGACTAGAGAATCAATACTTGTGACTGGGGTTTGCATGCTATCGAATCACCGAATTCCAAACATTTTTTGCATAGGTTTTCCATCGGCGAAAACTGGGACATACTAAAACCTGTGTACTACAGAGGGTGCGTGCATGTGTGAATCATGCTAACGAGGGTGGACCTGTACAGGCAGGTAGCCGTGTGCGTCCTGTTGTTGTTTTGCTTTAAGAAGAGGAAGCAAACGACAAGTGTCCAACTTCTTGCTTTGGAGTCAGTTTTTGATGAAACCTTGAAAAGCAGATTTCACTCAGTTCGGGAGATCCTCCATTTTGGATTCTACCAGCTTCATTCACTGTGTGTTATTGTGTGCACGCGCGCGCGCGTGTGTGTATGTGTGTTGAGTAGCCCCCTCTGGTGGTTTGTTTTCCTCTCTCATCATCCCATCATTGTACTTACGTGTGCAGGCTTTGCTGGCGAGCTGCTTTGTTCCGATCTGGGGCAGCTTTAAGCCACTCACTTTCCGTGGCAAGGTAATTTGTTTACTGACTGTGGTTGAGCTCTGCTCACATGTGCTTTTATGTCACTTTTTTTTCTTTTTTTTAATTGGAAGGGATAGTACCTGGTATTTTTACTCTTTTCTAAATTTTTTTTTTTTGCAAGATGTGTTGCTTTCTTTGTTACGGTTTGTTGATTTTGCTTGTGATGCGAATGATGTCGTTTGTTGATTGAATATCAGTTTTGTGTTGGGCATGATCGTCGCACAAACAATGCGACATGTTGGTGGACGAATTTTTAAGAAAAAGCTTTTTTTGTGAGAAGGACTCTTAAACACTGACAAACGTCAACAAATAGCTAAAACTATAATTTCTATATGTTTGCTTTGCTCGAAATCGCGTGCATTTACAAGGCCCTAAAGCTTTTTGCTGACTTGCAAGGACCCATCTGTCATAACGATCCCCAAAATAAAGGGATCAACTTCATAGTTTATAAGATATAATTGTGTAAAGTTTGCTTACCATTCTCGCATAAATTATGACCTAAATTTGGAAACTGCTGAATTTCTCGAATTGGGTCTTTGCGATTTTGATGAGACTCTGTTCAGCGCAAGGCACTAATGCGTACTATATGTAGCCGAGAGATTTTCACGAAAAAATGCCAGCAACAGCAGATTTTCGACTCAGACCTCAAAGGGGCGTTGCATTATAACCACGTGACATTTACTCCGATCGCCAAAAATTTTATGTTACATTGTAGATTGATCTATATGTTATCCATTCTATGTGTTGGACTTACGATAAAAGTAAAGGTGCAAATACCAGAGAGCTTCAAAGTAGGATGGTACCCCCCCAAAAAAACTGGGTCGAGTCACCTTAAGTAAGCTTAATTAACAACTTGTTTGTAATTTTTAGTTATTTGGAAATTGTGGTCAATATACTATTTATTGTATAAGGCCAAGTAAAAAAAAAACCACGTTTCTCGTCCGGATATCTATAAAAAAGAGAGCGGGCGGGCAGTCTTTTTTGTTATTTATTATTTCCTATTGCATGCTTTCTTTACACATTATTACCTTCCCCCAGGGATACGTTGGAGCTCTTAGGTCAAAGATTAATAAAACGAAACATCAGATATTGATTAAAAACAAGTTTCCTTAACTTTGATATACCCAAAGGGTTAACAGTGAAAATTTACATTATTTTGGTGTGTACACAGCAGCAATGGGCTTTACAAGTGACACCTGTTGGTTTTTGCTCATAAAAAATAATAAAAAAAGAGAGGTGGCGCCAAAAAATAAAGCGGGCAGGGATGAGAAACATGCTTTTTTTACTTGGCCTAATACTCCAAGTAAACATGTCTGTCTGTCTGTCTGTAAATTTTGACTTAACCTCATCAACAGGAAGCTAGCAGGGGGGTGGGGATAATTGTTGTCTTCCCTGGTGTCGGAAGGTAAGAGCATTTTTAATCATTGTTTTAGTCTTTGTTTAATTGGTAGCACTTCTAACCATAAGATTCCATGGGAACAAATGGAATGAAAACAGTTCTTAAAGTTTTTAGGACAGATCTGTTTCCATAGGTGAAATTTACATGTAGCCGTACCAGGGGTAGATCCAGGATTCTTCTTCCTAGCCCCACCCCCTCCTCTCAAGGAAAACATTTTTCCTTAGGGGGTGGGTATGGCTACATGTAGGTTATCAGGTGTCCATTAGTGTCAGTTGCCCAAATACCAACCCCAAATATCGCATGGGTTGAAGTACCACTCAGGTTACCAGTATGCTAACAATCTGCTTTAGAAAAGGGAGATAGGAGGCAAAGCGACAGGAAGGGGAATTTTTGACCCTGTGAGAATATTGTTCCGGAGAAAGGGGGACAGATCCATCTCTGAGCTTCACTGCTGTTAATTAAAGACTGATGTATTTATCATGTTTTCCTTAAATCTTTATGTTTATCTTGATTGGTTTGCAGGCCTTTGGGGTGTGGTCAACGATGCTGGGGTGGCAAGTCTTAGATTGATCGAATGGATGCCATTGGATGAATTCAAGCAAATTGCCGATGTCAATCTTTGGGGCTTAATTGAAGTCACTAAGACTTTCCTTCCACTTGTTAAAAAAGCTGAAGGACGAGTGGTGAACTTTTCCAGCATGTTAGGTCAGAAGTACATGATGTTAAAACATTCTAAAATGATCAGTAACTATAATTAAATATTGGATTTCTCCAATTTTTTACAGTTGAAGCTTGCTGACAGAGATATACTGTTCTCAGGTTTTGGAGGGGAGGGTCCTAGGGGTCCAGTCCAGGCTCGGCCATTTCGTTGGAAACTTTAAGGCCCCACTGGGCACAAGAAGACCTGTCTTGTTAACTTCACCACTCACTTTTAGAAACTTCTTGATTTATTTGTACCAGTTGACATCATGAATGACTGACTTATTCCCTTTCACCCCATGAGGGGCATAGGTTTCTCCATACCTGTCTGTCTTGCGACTGTCTCTTTGACTGTTACCAGTTGAGGCCTCCCTCTCTCATCTCCCCCTCCATTGAACATCGTCAGCTGTTCCATGGCCTCCCAGGCCTACTTGTTGGTGTTGGTATTTGGTTTGCACAGAGTGTTGCTCACGCATCATGGCTCATGTGAATGTCAAACTTCTTTTTCCTAGGACTATTCAAGGATTTGTTTCCCTCGGAATTGTATGTAAAATTTGTTAGTTGGTGGGGGGCACATGGGCACTCAAAAAAAAATACAGAATGCTCAAGACCCCACCATAAGGGCAAGATTGCAACACTGTTAGGTTCTCCCTTGTATAATAATCAGGTAAATCCTGTTTCATCAAAATCAATTTTTGAGATTATGTTGGTTTTATCCTGAAATCTGCAAATTCAAGAATTGTCAATGGCTTTTCAAGGAAGAAAACAAAATTTTCATGTTCAATAACTTGAAAGACCATGAATAGATGCATGTCTAAGTGCAATTGATTCAGTAATCATGCAATTAATGTACCCCTGTAAATTCAACAGGACAATTTTCAGTTCCCACTTCCTGTGCTTATTGTATCACGAAGTACAGTGTGGAAGCTTTCTCTGATGCTTTGAGACGAGAGATGAGCCCATGGAATGTAAGAATCAGCATCATAGAACCTGGGTCATTCACCACTGGTCTCATGGACGGCGACAAAGCTGAGAGGATAATTAGAGGATGCTGGGACAGGGCTCGAGACTAACGTTAGCCAACTAGCCACAGACTAGTAAAAATTCCAATTTGGCTAGTGGTTTTTGCGCTTTACTAGCCATTTTGGCTAATGAAAATTTGTGAGCACTGGATCGGAGGCCCAGAGCAAACCTTATTAAAAGTTGATTTCAAATTTTTCACAAAACGAAATTGAGTCAAAGCATGCAGAATTTAAAACATCTACCGTAATAAATATCGTATATTATTTATTGACCCAAACAAGAACTGTAAATTACTAAAATGCGAAAGAATGATTGGCTCTTTGTTTTTTTCTTTCCCTTTAGTAAAGGGCAACAAACAACAAATAAACTGCTTGCCGCTAATGATTAGTTGTGAGTGAAATCATGCCGAACCCTAGGTTTCATACACTCAACATCTAAAGATCACATACCCATTATAAAAATTAAAAATTCACAATTGTTCGAAAATTAGAATGATGCCCATGATAATAATGAATCGCGAATCAGCATTTTGAAGAAAGGTATGCTTTGCGACAGCGAGTTGCGAAGTTCTGTGAGAAATTATCGCAGAAGTGAAAACTTTGGTTTTCATTGTTGTGTGATGCCTATAATAATATTATAACGTTGATACCTACAACACCATGTTGCAACATATTAGTTAAGGTGTCTGAACAAATTATTTTGCTTGTGAAAATCATGAATCCGTAATTTGAAAGAAAAGAATGTTTTTAGTGGCGCCAGTTCTAAGTTTTGACGGTGGTTCTGTGATGGAATCAAGAGCATCAAAACTTTGTACTATATCACCTATGCTTCTGTTGTTCATTCAAAGCATAAACTACACAAACTAGCATTAATTATATTTTACTTGACTTGATGCGATGATGGATATAGAAGAGTATCTGGCTAGTGAAAAATTTGTCTTGGCTAGTGAATCAAACCTGTCACTAGCCACTGGGCTAGCAAGCTGAAAAGTTAGTCTCGAGCCCTGCTGGGAGTCTCTGAGTAAAGAAATCAAAGAGGATTACTCTGAAGAATACCGTGAGAGAAGTAAGGAGTCTTAAAGATTGGCAGAATACTGAATAGCATAAAACCATGATATGCATAGAAACTGAAAATCTCCCTGCTCACAATAAAGTGGCCTATGAACAGGCTGGAAGGGCAGTGAAGGAACTGGTAGAGGTGAAGTGGATTTCTCTTTGCTCCTTCCTGCACTTGACAGCCTGTTCAGAGGCTGACAATAGATCAAGTACCGGGTTACGTTTTGTAAGGGAATGAGGCAACTGGTGATGAACCCACTGCAAAGTGACAAGCATTGTCAATCATCAATCAATGACCATCATTTGATAGTATAGGGATATATTGCTCATGAATGTATTACAAAACATTCCTTAGAGTTGACCTGTTTTCCTGTGTTCACAATAATTTGGAGCCGACACCTAGTTACAGTATGCCGCGAAGTCTACTCTGCCAAAATTGATAATTCTATTGAAGTTTGCATCACTGTCACCACCAATTATTTTGTTCAGAAGACCTTGTTCTAGTCCTTTTGATCAGGAGGTTGAGGAGCAGCGTAAAGAATGCAGAGTAGTTGTGAAGAATTATTTGCTTCTTTTTTCCTCTTTTGCTCTTCTGTGTGCTTTCACTGTATCTCCAGCTGACCAAACAACTGGGTGAGACTACAGAAGAGACACAGAAGTCCTGAAAAATTCCAGTTAACAACAGATTGCTACAGTGGGTCAACATACATGTAGTAGTAACTCTAAATGCACTTCACTTAATAAACTGCCATTCATTTTGCAGTGATCAAGATTTTCCGCAAAGGTTTGGCTATGTGTTCCTCTCGCACGTACAAGGTTGTTAATGCTGTTTTGGATGCCCTAATGTCAAACAACCCTCGAACACGATATCAAGTTGGCTTTGATTCAAAACTGGTGAGACATTTATGGCTCTTCTTCCTTCGTATGGCCCAGACATGATTTTTAAACGATTGCAAATGAACAGTCTTTACAATGTAGTAAAATAAATAAATTTTATTGAAGTGTCAAGTCATTGTTGTGTTAATTGGGGACACTATAGATAATTAGAACATTCCCCAACTGGGGGTAGGCTGACCAGTTGGCTATACACAACAAGGTGGAGGAGTCAAATTCAGGGCTACAAAGATATGGGGCATATTCGCAAGACTGCTAACTTTAAGCTGACTTTAATTCTCTGGCATCTTCAACATCTGTTTCTCTTTCGTACTCTGATTGTAATCATCAAAACAATTTTGTAACACTGTAATACTTTACACTTAATGACTGGTCCCAGACTGGACTGGTCCCGAGGGGAACAGTGAATTTCGTTTCCTGAGAATCTCAATGTTTCCTGAGACGAAGTCTCGGGAAACATTGAGATTCAAGGGAAACAAAATTCACTTTTCCCCAAGGGACCAGTCATTAAGTGATTTGTTATAAAGCAAAACAAACAAAAGCAAAATTTGAAAACCGCACTGAGATTCCAGCAATCATGTGCAACAGCGGTCAACATTTCGCGGGTAACAGTGAACTGTTTCCTGTTTGACATCATAGTTTTCGCAATGTTGCCAGCTCATGGCATTTGGCAAGAAACAGTTTCACTGTTAGATGTCATGTGACCATGAACTAGCCAATGAATGGGCGCGCTGTAGCGGGAAAAATGCCAGCTATATAACAATAAAAATTAATCACAAAAACATTGTAATAATATTAATTTTGTTTTATTTATTTTTTTGGAGAACTTACAAGTCTACCAATCTTGACTCGATGACCATATAATACAAGCCAAAAGTTGCAATACTAAACATAGAAAAATTGACCACAAAAACAAACTGACTAAATAAAACTTGCAGCCAAAACAAAACTAGAAACCTTCTTTCATGAAACATCAAATGCGTCAATTCCAAGTCCTGACAAACAGACAAGATCTTCTTAGTTATACTCCTCTCTTAAGAGGTCTTTGCACAATAATATTTATTTCCATCTTGAGGTAATTTTAGCTTGAGTGGCTTGCTATCATTACTTTCAGGAGAAATAAATTGGTTGCTGAATGTACACTGTTTAGGCTGCCTAATTCAAAACATCTTAGCTAATATTTCATGAACACTGAAAGTAAATAAACAAACAATATAAATTCCTACTAGGTAGAACTACAGTGTCTATCTTTTGACAAAAACTCTGAAAGAAAAAAAATAGGAAAAATAAGAAAATTAAAAAATCCTTCTGGTGGCCACTTGATTTTTCTTTTTGTCATGATACAACATGGGAGTCTTAAAAGACTCCTGTGGGGTGACAACTCTTGTCTGTGAACACTTTGTCATGGTCCAAGCAACACACTTCTAACAATATATTTAATGTCCCATATTAGTGTTGATATCTCTTAAGAGGGCACTTCCTGTTTCAAAAGGTGTTTAGTGACAAAAAGGGCAGCAGAGTTGACTAAATTTTAAATAGAAATCAAACGTGAGAAGACAAGAGAATGGATACTATTAAGCGTAACCCATTTGAAGTTCAAAAATAGAACTTATGAAGCATAGGCAGTGAATAGTCAGCCTTGAGAGAAACATTCAGATTTGCATTAGGCCGCGGCAACTGTCTACAAAATGTAATAATAAAATTAATACTTTGCATTGCTATCCTCTGAGTTCCTCGATAGCTTCATCAATGTCACCAACAAGATTCTTCAGCTTTTCCCACTGTTCCAGTTGTAAAGATATGCCTACCAATTGAATTAAAAACATAAAATATTATTGATACATGTACCTGCTGTCTTTTCCACAACTGAAGGCTGTAGACCCAAGAAGCAGCCAATGCATCTTATTTATTTCTTAGCAAATTATTTCTTACTGCTAAAATAACATTACTACATTTTCAAGTTTATGGAATTTCTCAGAAAATAATTATGTACATTAGAAACAGACACCCTATTGTTCCTAGGAAACCTTGCAAGTGAATATATGAAAGATCACATTATTTGAAGTAAAGAGAAAGATATGAAGATATGATTTAATTTTATTCACAGTTGAGTATATCATATAACTGCAATAGACCAATTTCAATATATTAAAATTATTCAGTCTCAAACAATAATTTATAGACCTCAAAACGAGGCTCTGGGGAATAAACCCCACAAACTCTGTATTTATTCCCCAGAGCCTCGTACTGAGGTCTGTTGTTTGAGGTTGAATTTTAATATATCGAAATTGGTCTATTATCATCATCAAAACTTAAACATTGATAGCACTGATATGAATTTCACATGCATACAGTATATGCATAGCACATTGCTAGCTCACTTCCATCTCTCCACCCAGGTGTATAAATGGGTACCGGCAGATTTATTGCTGCGGGTAGCCCGGCAATGGACTAGCCCATCCAGCAGAGGAAGGGGGGGGGGGGGGGGGGGGGTTGAAGTTGACATACTCCTAGTTGCTTCATGCTACAGAAACTGGGATACGCTCCAGCTTCATGGGCCACTTGGCCGGTATGAAAACTTTTTCCATTCTCGTTTCTCCTTTGCACCATGACAATTACTTCTTTAATGAATGACAAGTTCACATGTATAACCTGGTCATGAGTGCAAAGGCTTATTCAGCACAGGGATGAACAATCTGTTCAAGTCAACCTTTGTCTTTCCTAAAATTATAAGGTGGACAAGCCTGGTTTTGAGCACCTTGTTTTGGTTAGTATGTACTTGCCTTTCTTTCCTGGCATCAACTCTCCATCTTTTTCATAGAATTCTCTAATGTCTATAAGTAGTCTGCCCTTAAATTCCCTCACAGACACTTTGCGCTTGTTGCCAATCTGAGAAGAAAAAAAAGGTAATAAAATATATGTAAGAAGAAATTTCTTTTGAATCTACCACAAGTCGTGAGTGCTTGTCTAACTCAAGTTTCGTGGGTTAATATTTTCCTGGAAAAGGTGCAAGGCATAAACAGAAAGTAAACCAACAGTACATTTGAATTGTTCCTGTCAACAGATCTTAATCTTGGCAAGAAAAGGGGAATGAGTTACTTAAAATGTTTTTAAAAGCCATTTATAAGGCACAATTTGAAGACCTTGGCAGTAACAGAAGCCTGCCAAAGTGCTCGTCCAGTAAGCTTCCATCCCATCCCCAACTATGGTAATCCACCTTCATCCAGCCCCCATACATATGTGACAAGGAAAATACCGGTAGGCAAAAATTAAAAGCAGTTATTTTCTAACTTGGACCTGTGAATGATGCACCTATCAATGTCAAGCCCAAGATGGAGGGGAGAGCTGTACCCTCGTAAGCTATTGTACATGATAGAAATCTCGCGCTTATAATCTAATTGCTTAATAGAAACATGAGTGGAAGTTTGGGAGAATGAATTATGCTGTGGGAACACAAGCTCCAGGCAAGTGTTTCTGCAGCGTTTTTGAGTTCTCCCAAACTTTCACCAGCATCTCTATAACTGGATAAAAACACAGAGAACATGTTTTCTATTTCTTTTAGAAAAAAGAGCAACAAATAAAAAACATTTATCAAAATGTAAATTATCTCTCTCTCTTGCACCATGGTCACGTAAACAGCTTGTACTGGTTCTGTCTCTATCAAGTTTTAGTATGAATCTACCAGCATTCTAACACTAATGCTGTTCTCTGATTGGCTACAATGCTCGCTATCTATTCCGTGATTGATAGTGAGTAGCCAGTGTTCCAGCCAGTAAATTTTACTTGAGGGCCAAAGTGGCCCCTGAAGACTTGTTTTAGGGGCCTTATTTTTAAGAAAGGGGCCAAGAGAACAATACAAAGGCATACATGTACATGACATAGTCAATGATCAAGGGTTTGCAATGCATTATAGGACGATTTCAAACATGGTGAGCTATTGGAAGTTTTCCGATGTGAGAAGATCAATACAGCAAAGCTAAAGGATGGATTGACTTCTTTTTTATGTTTGGTGTTTTGGAAGCAAAGATCTTTCAATATGGTTTTCTACAAGAACATAAGGCCCGGTTCATACATTGCATTTCTGCCATGTCGAATGCGATTCAAACAAAAGATAATGCGATGATTTGCTTCATTATCTTTTGTTTGAATTGCATTTGACACAGCAGAAATGCGACGTATGAACCGGGCCTAAGGTGTGCAAAAATAACTGTTATTGATCACCAACGTAGAGAAATAAAGTCGCCATTATGGCAACTAAACCAGAATTTTGGCTTAAAGAAAGACATTTTAGTTGCAATGGCGACCGTATCAGTCACAATTTTGAGCCCTGGGATGGCTATTAAAATACTATGCCTGTGTTAAGCCTGCAGCCTTGTAAAAATGAAGGGTTACATTGGCTCTTGTTCCGTTTTTCTGAAGGCCTTCTCTGATTGCAGCACGGGATTCCCGCAATGGCGCAGTCTGGAAGAAACACTGGTAGCATAGCAGTGTGCCCTTGTTAACAAAATAACAACACTTCTTGGTGATTTTGAGGTGTCGTTGAAGAGGATTTAGATAAAGTTTTGAACGACTAGCAGATTAATACTGAAACAATTAGATTATCCACTGTCGATTTCTACGCATGATAGAGGACTCTGGCTGTGCGCTCATCATGTGATCTTGAGCTCATAATCTAATTTTTGCTTAATAGAAACACAATTTTAAACCAGTCAGTGCACATATTTTCTTTTGGCAGTTTCCTCAATACTTTTTCTGTACTTGTGTGTACTGAAAGAGCCTTTGCTTTATAAATGTTAACTTATGCACCTATTAATGTCAAGCTGGTGGGGGAAGGGGGGGGGGGGGCGGGCGTAAGGTGGGGATTTGACATTTTCCAAAAAATTGCTGTAAAATTCCCTACCACCAGGCAAAAATGTGAGGTCAAATATAACTGAAATTTCCCACCCCGGGAAATGATTTGTGGTCACAAGCACACAAAAATATTTAAATATCCCTACCCTTGGGACAGCGAGACAATTCAAAGGCCTTAAATCCCCAAGCCAAAGCGATCAATCAATCAAATTCCTGCCCTATGCCCTGCCTCCCCCTACCCCTTTTTACACCAATCACTCTGTCTCGGGAGTAGGGATTTTAACCTTTTCTTCAGAAAATATCAAAATTCTCACACCTTGCCCGCCAGGTTTTCGCCCCCTAGGGCTAAACATTGCCATATGGGTGCATAAATTACAATTCGCTTTACTTTTGCGCTTCTTTTCGCGTACGCTCAGAGTGTACGCTAACTGGTGTAAATTTCATTCTACAACCTCAAAAACGCCGAAGTCTTCATCCTTTGAACTTCCAGAAGACTTTTTCGAGCTACTGCTAGATTTTTCGGACTTTTTGCTCTTCTTTGGTTTCACCTGAAAAGAGAATCGAAATTGGGGCAAATCAAGGCAAGCTAACTACGTATACAAGATTACAAAACGGAATTTAAACACACTATCGTGCAAGCAGTTACCTCTTCTTCCTCAGAGCTTTCACTGTCGGATACAGTGGCTTTTGATTTTACTCTCTTGGACATAGTGCTCGCTTTTAGTAAAAGAACTCACTCGATGCGTCTCAATATGCCACGCCAATCTGCAACAAACGCGCCAAAGAGCTTGGTAACCTCCCATTCCCTTTGGCGACTGGCACTTTCCCGCGTTTATTACTTCCTCTTATCTACCCCATCAGGAGACCATCTTAACTTGTGAATATTTCCTTCCACACCCTAAACGACCCTAAATCGAATCAAGTATTTTTCTTATAAACTATCGAAAAGTGTTATATACATCGCCTAATCTCCTTTGCGGTATTTTTACAACAGTTGTCACGCAACGTGCTATGCGTTGCGTGACTACCAAAATCAAAACAGTTAAAGCGAAGTCAATCAGTCGATCAATCAACCAATCAATCAATCAATCAGTCAATTAATCATCCAGTAAATCAGTCATCCACTCCAATTATATTACTCAATCATCTATCCATGTAACCACCTGGATATCCCCACAGCGACCCACTGACTTGGGAACTGTATATTTCCTTTCAGTTGACAATTTTATTCGAATAATGAGCGTAAAAACCCTCTATTAAAGGTAAGGATGCCATCAGAGAACAGGCTCTAAGATTCTTCTGAAAATGATACATTAATGTTTGAATAGAATACGCATAACAAGAATTTTGAAACAGTGTCTTTATTTTAGTGCATCTATTCATCAGTAAGCTTAAGTACTCTTGACATCTTTCATCATATTAAATAGTACAGTTCTGGCCCCTCTCTCTGTCACGCAACGCTACGCTCTCAAGTGGGTAGCGTTGCGTGACAGAAAGCAAGGCAGAATTGGTCTACCATCGTAATGGTTTCAAGTGAGACACAATCTCTACTCACTGAAATTATGTTTTGAATTAAATATCTTTTCCAACCTACCATTAATCAACTCCTTCATGGAGAAATTGCTAAATTGTCCTTATGTCATGCAGAAATAACTGATAAAGTTACTACTGTCCATACAGCACATGACTTGTATTGTCACACTTTTCTGTTTTTGTAAACGTACTAACAACTTTTCTTATGCCAGATAAGTCATCAAGAATCTTCTAAATTCACTTTTAAATTCATTCAAAAAGACTGGTGTCAACATAAGGCAATTTAAGACTTGAATTGTCTGTACTAACCTAAGTTAAAACGGTACAATTGTTAAGGAATTGTTCACAACCAAATAAACTGGTTGACTGGATAAGAAATCTCCAGCAATGAGTTCCTCTAACTCACCAGGAACTGAGTTCGTACTTTTTAAAAAAGTAGAAAGATTTTTTTTTGGCAAAACCCTTGTCTAGAACATTTTTGGTTATGAACTCCAAAAGATCTCCAAATTTGTCCCATAGTACGTTGGGGACATTCCACAACATTTTATTCCACAGCCTATCTAAAAATAACTATTAGACTAACTGGCAATAGCTCATAAGAGACAAGGTAGATCATACTCTGTTGCATAGCAACCTGAATGACCATTGAACGATAACTGGATCGCGGGCTCAGCAGCTGCGAACTTTGTTTTATTCATGCAAACCAATGTGCCATGAATGGTCGAATTGACACAATATCTTCCACGGAGTGGAAAACTTCTCAGCTTTCGCCAGCATTATATCTTGCCAGCGCTCTTTTGGCCATCTTGACTCTTTCCTGTACTTGCCCTGCAGTTGGTTTTCTCTGCTTTAAGTTTTTCGTAAATTCTTGGACTTCCGAGTTGGAGACAGCAAGCTCGCTTCCAGCTTGGAACATTTCCTCGGCCCTTTCTCGGTCTACTTTGTCAATCTCTTGTATGGAAAAAATAATAGCCTATAAGGAAATAATACAAAAGAACAATCATTCTCACAATGATTTAATCAAACGTTCTGGAAAAACAAAACCCACATAGTGACACACTGAAGCTAACTTTCTATCATAACAATAATATTTCTGCAACTAACAGACCTTTACAGTCAAACTAAGTGAAGCGTACCCCTCAAGATTGCATTAATGAACTGATTATTTGAAACTTGAACCCGCTAGTCGTTTCAAGAATGCAATAATGAATTAATTATTCGAATATTAAACTTGCTCGTTTGATCCAAGAATACGGCTAACAGGTTCCGTTTTCGAAAAATCAATTCACTGTTGCATTCTACAAAAGACTAGTTGGTTTGAAACCTACTAGTCGCAACAGTGAATTAATTTTTCAAAAACGGAACCTATTGGCCATATTCTTGGATCAAGTGAGCAAGTTCAATATTCGAATAATCAATTTATTATTGCATTCTTGAAACGACTAGCGGGTTCAAGTTTCAAATAATCAGTTCATTAATCCAATCTTGAGGGGTACGCTTCACTTAGTTTGACTGTAAAGACATAAAACCATGTGATCAAATGGTTTATTCAACTTTGTGTGGAAAAAAAAAACATGTTCTACCTTCTACCTGCCTTTCTTAATTCAGCTTCCCAACTGAATGTTTGATCCATCTAAAGGAGCAGTGTCACAAGGATTTTGCTGTTTTAGGTCAATTCTGTGCTAAAATCATTGCTTTAAGGCTTTAATCATAAACAAAATGCTTCTGTAAAGCTACGACGAAGATATCAAATGAATTTTATCAGAAAGGGTTAACCATAATAAATTTCTTGAGGAGTTTTGGAACACGTAGCATCAAAACTTGAAAAAATTGGCCAATTTTTTTCAAAATTCAATCCTTTTCCATTCATGCCATCCGTAGCTACAGGAGACAGGAAACAGTTTCAGTACCTTCAAATAGTCTTAAATAACAAAACTAGATCATTAGTTTTGGAATTCAATTGATGCAAAGACACCTTCTAGCTTTTTATAAAGTTGCCAAATATCATCAAAATGCCCCTTTAAAAATACCTATCTACCAATTTCAAATGAGGAATTATATTTTCAAGTTTTCGGCTGTGAGGCTACAGCCTTCAATGGATAAAAATGAAAAAAATGACAACTACAATAAATACAAAAAAGGTGAGACTATAAAAGAATATATTAAAATGGGAGAAGAATATGTATTTAAGTGTCAATAAACTAATTGTTCTTTTTCAAAAGAATAGAGTATTGATTAGGGAGCGGTCTTGAATTGTTATCTGCATGACTTGTTGAAACAGTGTGCCATGATTCTAGTGTTGAGAAGAACCTTTGTCAATCACTTGGGAATTTTTAAAGTGATTTTAAGACCAAACGTGTTTAGCGAAGTTGGAACCTCTTGCGAAAGACTTCACATTCCTTTCATGTTCCTTTTT
>CBDDTI010000290.1:5000-9106 GCA_965233585.1 bacterium | reverse complement strand
GATAGGTATTTGGATTTCTACTCCCACCACGACAAACGACACAAGATCAGTGCAGCTGAGACTTTATTATATCGCGCAAATAATCTCCTAAAGACGAAACAAGGTAAAGAGACTGAACTTACTCATGTCACCGACGCTCTACGGCTTAACAATTACCCCCAAAACGTCATCTCTAACATTTTAAAGAAGAAATCCTCTACTCAGCGTACTAACGCCATCCCAACACCTGAGGAACTTGTTTGCATGTTTTTCAAATGGGCTACACCCTCCGAATTCTCTAATTATGCAGTCCTCCCTTATATTAATGGAATTTCTCAGCCTTTAACAAGACTTCTTAAAAAACATGATGTTCGAGTTGTCAGTAAGCCATTCAAGACATTACAACAGGAGTTTCCCTCTCCTAAGTCCCGACCTCCAATTGATCTTCAACCAAACGTTGTTTAGAAAATACCTTGTGCTGACTGCCCATGGAACTATGTAGGCGAGACTGGCAGATGCTTTGAAACTAGAAAAAAAGAGCACATGAGGAATGTGAAGTCTTTCGCAAGAGGTTCCAACATCGCTAAACACGCCTGGTCTTCAAATCACTCTATTGACTTTAAAAATTCCTAAGTGATTGACAAAGGTTCTTCTCGTATCCGCAAGACACTAGAATCATGGCACACCGCTTCGACAAGTCATGCAGATAACAATTCAAGGCCGCTCCCTAATCAATACTCTATTCTTTTGAAAAAGAACAATTAGTTTATTGACACTTAAACACATATTTTTCTCCCATTTTAATATATTCTTTTTATATTCTCACCTATTTTTGTATTTATTGTAGTTGTCATTTCTTCCATTTTTATCCATTGAAGGCTGTAGCCTGACAGCCGAAAGCTTGAAGTTTTTAATTGTATATAGCCAGTGAACGTCTTTTAAATTTTTTAATAGGCCTTAAATTCAACTGACAACTGACAAATGGCCAAAATTTTAACTGACAACTGACATTTGTACCTCCCCAATCCGAATCGCGAAATCATTTTACAAAAGTAAAACTAATTACATCATGTTCAAAATGGACTGGGCCTTACAATAATGATAGAATGAGATACAATAAAATTAGATTAAAAAAACTAGAAACAAGAAATATATAACAAGCTATACATTGAATTCCCATAAGTTCCTAAATTACATGCCATGAGCATAAAGGCACATCGCCGGAAAAAAAAAATTCGTTCAAAGCGTTCAGTTTTGTAACTTACAAGGAATGGTCTGTCTTTGTTGCGAAGGGAGCGGCCGTGCGCTTGCGATCTAGTCAATGGAACAAGATGGCAAAGACGGTACTCGGGCTCTTTTATCTTTCATTCTTCTTGTATGAGGTGATACACACCCGGTAGTAGCTAAGGCCTCTTGGAAGTGCAGTGCAGGAAAGATGATACGCAACGCCCGCTTCTGCACTCGCTCGATGCTAGGTGCTAGTTTGACAGGGAGGGCATTATGCCACACACGACAACAGTATTCAAGGACAGACCTAATGAGCGCAAAATGAACCTTAAGTAGGTCGGCAGGTGGTACTCCGCCGCGTTTGAGGACACGAAGAATATGCAGCCTCTTTGACGCCTTTTGAATTATAAGCACAAAAATCTGAAATTAACGATGCTTTTAGCAGGTCATACCGTTTCTATGGTAACCTATTGTCTCAAGAAAATGCTACCAACTGTTAAACAATCATTGAGCAGCTTTTCTATTTCAAGATTGTAACATCAACTGATAAAGAGTGGTGAAAGTGATCCATCAAAATCTACGTTTTGAAATTTGCTGGAGCCTGTTTTTAGCCAGCTTATGTGCTTTACTCCACACGATAGCTTTTGTAATGTCCAGTAGTAAATATTATAAACAAAGAATCCCTATTCTAAACTGAAAAGAACTTGCTCCGGTAGAATCATTGTATACTTGCCAGTGTAAAACTATAAAATACTAGAAACTAAAATCTGAAAAGGATTACGTGTTGTATTATTGCGCATTACGCACATCCAGAATGTTTTGTTTAAAATAAGGAACCAAAACTGAAATGTCAAGAAATATCACTAATTCCAACAAAACCCCGGCTTGATAACTGTTAGTTGAGGTCAATGCACTTTATTCTTCTCACTTGTTTCTGCGGATCAATCAGTCCAACGAAAACTGCTGAAAAACAAAAACAAACACAGAAACAAATTAATTGCATCACTATTAATAAGGCTTATGTTCAGCCTCTTGAGTGAAAGATGAATCTGATCGCGTAATTTCTTGTAAAGCTCTTAGCTGATTGGCTGAAAAGTAATGTTTTAGCTTTGTATAAACCGTAGAAAATCGTGATTGGTTGTGTCTAAATCATAGACCAAGTGAATGAGCAAAAGAAATAGATTAATGTTCTATGAGAAACTATGAACACTACGAAATGTGGAACACATTGGCACGTTACTTGTGCTTTCTTAATTTCTCAAACGTAATTCGTGGTTACAAAAGAACATATCAATGTGACTGTCAAATATGTTCATATATAGCATTAGCGGGAACCATGGCGGCAGTTTCATTGTACAGTTTAAATTAAGGAACTTGCTTTGTATCCGAAAAGTCGTGCACGCCGCATTTTACGTTACGTGATTCTCTCTATTCTCATCCAAAACACGCCAGTTCTAATAAATACTATAAGTTGGTTACTAAAGAACAAACTGATTAAAAGAAATAATCAGATGTGGTTTATCTTACGCTTTTTAAAAATACACTCAGCTTGATTGATTATTCCTCAGCAAAACACCGAACAATTACAAGGAAGAAATGTTGGAAACTGAGAAGAGCTTTTGAAATGAATCTTACCTTACTTTCTAAAATTAAATGTCACGTTATCTCCAATCAGTACAAAAGGCGCCCACTGCTTCACGTCAGAGTAGCCGTTACATCTCATCCACGTCATGGCCTGGTGAAGAGAGTCACTAGCGCTTTCCCCACGAACAAGATGATCGTAGAAATGACTCATTAACTTCTCTGCTGCGCTGTCATCCAGAGCCCACAGTGACAGCAAGACTGAGCGTGCGCCAGATCCTAGAAATGCTCGAGCAATTCCGACAGCTCCTTCGGCTTTAATCTCTCCACGTGCGCTATGGCAATAGCTAAGGACTACCAATTTAGCTCGCAATCGAACTTTTGAAATGTCAGACGTTGTCAATAAGTAGACCCCTTCTCGAGGTATGCCGTTCGGAATGCGAAAAGAAGGTGCCAGGGCAATTTCTCCTTTTTCTGCATCACCGTGCGCAGTCAAATGTATCAGAGCCACTGATTCCATGGCTTCAAGGACGGCCTGCTTAGTAGCCTGCTGTCCTAGTAAAGGCTCTACACCCAGCTTTTTTCCTACCATCTTTGCTTCCTCTTCTGCGCAAGGCAGTCGCGAAATGGGCGTAAGACGTCCTTTGAAAATGACCTCACCAACATCAGGATTCCCCACTATCAGTGCACCGGTCTGACTGTGATAGTCTGCTGGACTGTCATGGATGAGCCTGAGAGTTGTTAAAGAAGGAGCGACGCGGATCTTGAAAGTTTCTGATAAGGTCTTTCCACTTTCATCAGGCAACGCGGCAAATGGAATGTTGTATAAAGAACGATCGGGAGCAATGATGATTTCAGAGCCGTCAAGCAACTCAACAACAGGAGCGATGATTAGTTTGTAACACAGAGGAAGATTCATTTTGGGTCCTTGGTTCTTTTTACTTTCATTTCCAAGTCGGAAACCTTCATGGCTGTCTTCCTCACATGAATTGTATTTACCTTGTCTGACATTTAAGGACTCATCCTTGCGTAGCTCCGTTGTTGACATGCCAAAACTTCTAAAGCTCGTGGTGGCAAAAAAAGTCATCCAGATTTTTAACAAGACCTTTGTAAGCAATATGATCTTTTCCTTTAATTTCTCGGAACTGTGTGAGTCCACTTCTTTTAAGAATCCAGAAATATATCATGTCAAGAGAATAGGAGACGTATAGACAAGAACAATTACGTTCTTTGTCCATGATGCTTTCAATTCCAAACCATGTTTGAGGATTAGCGGAGACTTGAATCTTCACAGAGTAGTGAGCCGACATTAAATCTGC
>CBDDTI010000289.1:0-3295 GCA_965233585.1 bacterium | reverse complement strand
ATTGTTGGGGTCATACCCAAAAGCACACTCTTTTGCTAAGTAAATAGAGACTCTGATAAAATTTCCCGAAACTAAGGAAAACTTAACCAATTATCTTCACCTCTCGCCATATTTCATTTATTGGAACCTTATTACATCTGTAAAAAGTATTTCTAGGTTTGAGTTTGCGAATGAAAGTAATTTTTTTCCCAGCGATCTTTCGTCGAGAGCTCACGTTCGCAACTTAAGGGCCCGTCGTGCAATGGGTTATCTTAGCAAAGCGGATTAACTCTAGTAGGATAGCAAAAGATAGTCCAGGTTTACAACCAAATTTCACAGCCGATTAGGGTAACCCTACAACCCGTGACAGCTTAATGCGTGGTTACGCTGAAAGCTTCTGGAGAAAATTGATGTAAGTCAGAAACGGCGGGCTAGTTTAGTGTTGATTCTAAACTAGACGAAGAAACACGTTCATACAACTTTAGTTCTACTGACCGCAGTTTGCAGTGAATCAAAAGCACTTAGGGTAAGTGTGTCACTGCTTGTTTCGCGTAATTCTTGCGTCAGACTGCATTTACAATTCGACTGAAATACGACAAGCTTGCAACAAATGATATCTGTGTGACCTGCCGCTCGAGCGCAGGTGACCTCATTCAATCGGAAACACAACCGTATAGCTTTAAACAGCTCCCGAAAAAAGAGTTGCGTGAAATCGCCTCATAAAATTATAAAAAGTAAAAATGTTTTTGACTCTTCCAAACCCTGCGCACAGTATGTCTCGATTTTGTACATCGGCAATAGCACACTTAGCGTAATGGGCAACCTTCGCCATGAAAAACCTAAATTTGGATAAAGAACAACCAGGGTAAACTCGCCCTGTTGTGTCTGTTAAATCACTTTCCTTTGTTTGATAATCATGACCTGCAGGAATATTTGGTGTTTTGTCAGGCTTTTCCGATTTTTGCAGAAAACATGCAGCGTTTCAGGACTGGATCCGTCGCAAACTCATGAAAATGTGGGAGTTAACTTTAAACAAAAGAATTTTTACAAAGAAATGTATACCGAAGAGGGGGTTAGGGGGTAAACGTTCTCCAACGTGACCCAGCTAGGGTCAGTTCCAATCTTTTTCGAGGGCCGCACTAAATAATGTTCAATATTTTGGCCCGCCTGACGCGCATTTTGACACGCTTAAATTCTCAATTCGTTTCCCATTTTCGGAGTTAAGTTGTGGAATTGCCTGAGGCCTGACCTGCGTAAACTTAGGAAAAAAACTTTCAAAAATAAAATTCACCAAGTTTTACTTGCGGTACATGGTAATGAGGATGATTATGTTGATGCCTCTACATTAATGTTGAAAATTACTAATTATCATTAATCAAACTCTAGTAGCTATTATTATTAATTTCTTATGTTCTATGTCTTATTATAGGTTCTTTCTCTTCTCATGTAAATCCTAGCTATTTGTGAATATATGTATGTGTATACCTATTTATTATATTTATTTATTTACCTGATTTTAATAATGATATATTTTGCTGAATTTTATTGTTAAGTGATACAGCCCGCCTCCATTAGCATTCCTACATGCTTGTTGTATTAATTTATAAATTTGTTTAAGTGAAATTATTTAATTAAAATGATGAAAAATGATGATGAAATGATGATGAACAGGGTTCTGTCCTGGTGTACCGGTTCACAAGGGAATAACCATTGTTCTCTCTTTGTTTAGAAGTCATTGGTTAGCTGTTGTGTATTGATTGGTCTTTTCTATCGGCTCTTGTGAACCGGTACACGAGGACACAACCATGAACAGTCTCACTTCGCTTGGTTGTTTTTCATTTCACCAGGTTCTTTGACAAGACGATGATGCATTTGGGTTTTTTTGTGTTTGCTGTTCTTACAGCTTCCGGCCTTCTGCAAAGCCTTGCACATGGTAAGCCAAAGTCATTTACAGTCCTGGATACGCAGGGCAGAATATGCAAATGTATCACTCACTCAGATAAACTATGTAAACTTTTGGCCGATAGCCTGGAGAGCATGAGTACGAGTTTCTTGAAGACGTCCAAAGTTGAGAGCGGCCATTTTGGTTCTTGTGTTTCGCTTTTGTAAACATGTAAATATGTTGTAATTTCCCTGCGCTTTTGCTCACACGTAGATAAAAGCTGAGAGAGGTATTTATGGCTGTGGTCATGTATCGGTCACAACAGCGCAGCCCGCAAGGTCAAAGAATTGATACAAGTCAAAGTCAGGAAGCGACATCGTGTTGACTGGACGTGGCTCATAGCTTTTTTCTTGGCCTTCGTTCTGTGTTACAATATGTCATTTTTGTCTTGTAAATAAAAAGGCTGTTTTCAGAAGGAGTTAGATCTATGAAATCACATTGATTTGTGACATCCTTGCTGAAAAGAGATCATCGTCTCTTTTTTAATGCTAAGGCCATTAACATCACTGAGAGTATTCATGACTTTCAGGTTCTTCTCAGTTGAAGTGTCCTTACTGTGATAGCTTCACGTCACTGGAGGACTGCGACAAGAATGTTGAGATCCAGGAATGTAAGCCAACGGAAACCAGGTGCATTGTTTTTAAACAGGAGGATGAGTCGTTCCGGCACTTCGCCCGAGGCTGTATGACGGAGGATATGGCTCAATATCTGGCGTCGGGCTGCACCAATAACGACTATTGCCAGTTTGGAGCCTGTCAGACGTCTGGATGCTTTGCATCTTTTGAAAACTGAGCTTTAGGGACGTCAGAGCACTGGTTACAGTCTCGGGTAATATTTGACTACTGATATTCGCCCGTTGATAGTGTTAGTGGTTCCTCGTTATCGCTTGAAGATACTAATTGGTGTTCACTAACGCTTAATCGTTTAGCATGAGTGCGCAAGCACAGTGAAAGGTTGCATTGAAACCACTCTTACAAGGAAAATTTCCGAACAAAATGCGCTACTTAATAATACCTCTGTTGTGGCGGTGTCCGTGTATATTTGTTGCCTAATGATCACGGCTCATATAGCTGCTGGAGCATGGAGCGGCTATGAGTGTTTCTACTCTCCCTGGACGGGAAGCTAGTCTATCGCAGGTCACTTCCAAGAAATTTGTTAGTTTTCCAAACAATTCGCCAGTACCCGTTTGTACTCCTGGCTCCGTATCTTGCCCAACAACACAACACAGAGTCCCCGGCCAGGGCTCCGCTACTGCACCTCCCACAACCGCTACTGAGTAGAAAACAGCCTAACAATTGCTCAAGTTATGTGTTCATTTTCAGTTTGAGTACGCGATAGATGCCTTAAACGGGAAATTTTGTTACTTTATTGACT
>CBDDTI010000288.1:0-49823 GCA_965233585.1 bacterium | reverse complement strand
TGTATTCCGTTTTAAAGCCCGGTTTGGTTCACGTAAAATCAAATATTATTTCTGACGTTCCTAACAGTGATAATTATTCCACAATTATGTTTACAACAACTTTACCTAAGCAAATGGAGGGTCATTATTTTTACCATAATGTAAAAAAAGTCAGATATTATCAAGTGCGGCAAACCAATATTGAGACGATAGACTCTCAATTCACAGATTCTTTTGGAAATCTTTTGAGCTTAAACGAAGGTCAACCGTCTCTAATTCATTACCATTTGAGAGAGAAAGAAAAAAACATGGATCACGAATTGAAACATGTGCGAATCGATTCGAAAGTAGATGCCAAATTAGATTACGAAAATACAAATAGTCGCTTTTGGGTGCATTTAATACATCCGCTGTATTTAAATCCAAACGCGAAAATTGCCCTGATGGATATTTCTTTTCCCGACAGCATATGCAGCATTCCAGAATCAATCGCTAATGAACCAATAATTATAAAACTGGTTAATGGTCAAAACATAGAGGAAGAACACAAATTGAAAATACCAAAAAATTATTTTTGTGACTCTAACGATCTAACAGTGGCAATGAATCGTTTATTGACAGAACAATTGAAGGAACTAGTATATTTTGACAACATCAATGGATATTTAAGAATTACGGCTACAACTAATGAAATTTTTATAATTGGATTTCCACATAGCCTTTGCCCGATTTAAGGAATGTACGATTACCCCAATGAAGAAAAACAAAGAGTTACTGATAAAAACAACTACCATTTTTTTGCTGCGAGAAATTACTCAGTTTATCAAGCACCACAACCGATAGACCTTTACAAACTGTATCCTGGTGTTATGATTTGTTATGCCAATTTTGTTCAGCATTCTATTGTCGGAGACAAATTTTACCCAATACTTAGAATTATTCCCACGATCGGTCAGTCAAAACAAAATGGCTACTGCTCTATCCATTTTGTGCATTTAGAATTTATCAAATGCAATGTTGATTATTTAGACAACATGAAGATTGAATTGAGGAGATTAGACGGAGACTTAATTGAATTCGACGACGAAAAAAGTGTTGTTTTAAATATTGCAATTAAAAACCCAATTTAAATTTTATTCTATTAAAACGAATCATTTAAGAACAATGAATTATTGGTAAAATTTACTAAAGAAAGTTCTAAAGTACGATTTGTTAAAGCGAGCAATTTTAGAGCGTTACAAGTTGATACTGATATTAACCATATACAAGCACAAATAGCAATAATAATAGTAAAAATCGTTCCAATCACACTACATAAATCAGTGCAAGGGTCAGAGTAAAGACGGTAGAGGCTAGGAGATTGCAATCTTGATGAAATTGATCCAATTCTTCAAAACGGTGGTTTGATTCTGAGTGTTGACGCGTATTTGGTTGAACCGTGTTGTTCATACTTCTTCTTCATAAACTGAGTGTTGTTCCAAACAAAAATCTTTGCCCAACAATTTCATGCAAAAAGATGCATAAAAATGAAACACTTTTAGTTCGTTTTGGATTTCACGATACCACCACAACCTGGTAGCTGAGTCGCCAGAAATATCAGGTTTTCCAAGAAGTTTGTCTTTGAAGCAGGTCCTGTAGTTTACCAATTCACTGTCCAATGATTCCAAAGACTCGTTAATTCTGCGAAGATGAGCAGAAATGCGGCACATACAATGCACAATGTGAGTTGGATCTGAAGTATTGTAAATACCAGCTTCGTCAGGACCAGAATCCCTGTCAGAATTATGCGGCGATCCTGATGTTGGTTGGTTGTTTACTTGTCCACCCATTCTGCATGACTGAAACAGCATTTAACATAAACACAACTAATAAAGAAAAGCGTGCTCGGCAAATATTTGGACGAGTTGGTGATCACAATTTAATGGCATTTGAGCAAATCCAAATAAAATAAAAATTTTGGAGTCAAACAAGTGCCAAAAAAGTATGAAGATCAGATGTTAACATTTTCAAATGTGAAGTAATTGCTCACAATTTTACAACTTTTATGTGGATTCAAATATTAAAATTAAAAGATTTAAATCACGCACAAAAGCTAAAAAAGCGTAAGACGTTGATCTTGATGATGATATGTGATGAAAGTTGACTGTGATTTAACAACGTTTCTGCTGGATAATTGCTCACAATTTAATTACTCTTGTGGCGAGTGTCATATATGAAAACATTATGAGACTCATACAAGAGTAAAAAAAGCATGAGATGATAAGCAGTGTTCGGATTTTAGAGTTGAGTTATAGCTCACAATTTAATGCCAAATGTGACAGGTCAAATTAAAATGAAAAAAATTTAGACCTACACACATTTGTCAAAAAAGCATGAGAAATAGAGATGGTCTTCGGAATTATTTTGAGTGGAGTAATAACTCGCAATTTTAAAATAAATGTGAGAGATAAAATAAAATTAAAAAATTTTAACCCCACACATTTATCAAAAAACTATGAGAAAATAGATGTCTTGATATTTGAAACGATTGAAAACGACTGTGAGTTGTATTTTTAACAGGATTGGATGAAAACTTTGATACACGCGATCAAATTTTTGTCTTATCAAAAGCAACATTAGAAATTCTTCTTTCTAAAATTTGGAGTTTAAAAAATTACATTTGAGCGGGTTTTAAGAAAAATGACGGAATTTTTAAACATTTTTTATTCTCAGAACCTTTCTTCGCGCTTTTAAACCGAAAACAAATTGACAACGGAGAAAAATAGATGTTGCAACAAGCCTGCAACCGGCTTGTTTTTGTCTGCAATCGGCTTGCAACAGGCTCGATCGAGCCTGTAATCGGCTTCTTTTCGTCTGCAATCGGCTTGCAACAGGCCGATTACAGGCTCGATCGAGCATGTTGCAAGCTGATTGCAGACGAAAACAAGCCAGTTGCAGGCCGATTACAGGCTCGATCGAGGCTGTTGCAAGCCGATTGCAGACGAAAACAAGCCGGTTGCAGGCCGGTTACAGACAAAAACAGGCTTGATCGAGCCTGCAACAGGCTCAATGTAGATGCCATCAAGATGGATTGAGAGCACTTTAAGATGGTTTTCATGCGTAAACGGATGATTAAAAGCTCGTTTTAGCCTGTTTTAAGGTGTTTTGAGAACGTTTTGAGAAGAAATGTGCCTACATCAGGCTTGAAAGAGCCTGATGTAGGTACATTTCTATACAACACCCATCTATGAATGATGATTACTGATATGCTAGGATTCACTACGATATCGCGTTTCCTGAGCTCGAGTCTCATACATTATACAAATACAAAATGGAGAAAAAGGAAAAAAAACGGAAAAAAAGGAGAAGGTAAATATGGATGATGGCAATCTCTGGAGACAAATGGAGGAGGCGGGTGGGAAGGAGGGGGCAATTCAGTTGCCTCAGTCATCGGTGTTTCCGCCACTGCGAGAGCCACCGGAGCCATACAGGGCACCACCACTAACACCTCCGGAGGTCCAGAGGGTGCTCTCGTTGCTCAGTCAGGTTCATGTCTCTCTTTGAGGGGTGTGGCTTGATGGGCAAGGTTTCACATCAGTGCATAGTTATTGGTAAAAAACTGAATTGTTTGTACAAGGGGTTTGAGACTATTTTAGGGGCCTTATGTCACCTGGTGGAGTGGGGGTGAGGGTAATTATCCTCCCCCATCATAGCCCATCCTCCCTCAAACAACCTCTGATTAGGGACTCCGATTCTAAGGCCCTTCTCTCTGCAATGTCCAAATTGGCAGAGAAAACGGGCAATAAAGTTTGTGTGTCCAACAACAAAAGTTGGTTGGATCACTTTTCTGCTGCTGGGCAAGGTGGGGTAGGAGTGGACTGGGCCTTGGTCCAGACCCACACTGCTTCACTGAGCAAGCAGGCAATTAAAAATGCAGTTAAGCAATGGGGGAACAACAAATGGCAGCTTAGGTGGGCAAAGTTGGCAGCTTGTCAACAGACAAAGGTCTGGTTCCCTGCAATTAAAAATGTGCCGGCACATTTTGTTAGAAGGCTCAATTGCTACGATTTGAGCCATGTTATCCACTTCACCACTGGGCACAACAACCTTCTCAGACACAGGTGTAAACTTGCTGGGGGAGGGGAAGTGATGCGTGCAGATTGTGTCATTTGAATAGTGTCATAATACGATCTGTACATGAACGATTTGGACAACTCCAAGATGGAAAATCCGACGGCTAAAGGCTTCTTAAGCTCTATCGTTGCTGGTTTCTTGTTGACAGCCACCAAATTTTCATTGATGATTTGAAAACTGTGGATGTGTTGGCCAAGACTGGCTTTCCTTAAACTTTTTTCATCTCCGCAAAGGACCACTTCGGAGTAATTTCGAACATTTTCTGAAAAATGCGGAATAAAATTAATATGTTATGGATAAATATTATCATATTATTAGAAATTCCTTTTGCGCGCGAACGTGCCGGAATTCTCACCAGCTAGCTAGCTAGCTGTCCTATAGTCTCTTTCTTTCCCATCTATGAATGATGATTACTGATATGCTAGGATTCACTACGATATTGCATTTCCTGAGCTCGAGTCGCATACATTATACAAATACAAAATAGAGAAAAAGGAAAAAAAAAGGAGAAAAAGGAGAAGGTAAATATGGATGATGGCAATCTCTGGAGACAAATGGAAGAGGCGGGTCGGAAGGAGGGGGCAATTCAGTTGCCTCAGTCATCGGTGTTTCCGCCACTGCAAGAGCTGCTGGAGCCATACAGGGCACCACCACCAACACCTCCAGAGGTCCAGAGGGTGCTCTCGTTGCTGCCACCCTGGGAAGCTGCACCACCGTTACCGCAGATAGTGCCGCAAAGATCGGCACTTCCACCGGTGCGGGAACCTGTGACCCAACCGAACAACCACAGTAACCCTGCTCCGGACCAAAAAAAGTAGAAATATCAAAAAAGACTCTCCTAAAATTCATTTGAGTACTCAACAAATTCATTTCGAGGATTTTTACGATTCATTATTTATCAATACTCTTTGTGAAGGTAAAAAAGGATACTAGTGTCATCTATAGTCTATCAACTAAAACTTTAATCCACAAAGCCTATATTCAATATTCATTTAATATTTAATATCATCAATAGCAACTGTCGCTGGTACCACCAGGCACATGTGCCACAAATTTAGAAAAATATAAAAATGACTCCCAAAATTCATTTGAGTACACAACAAATTCATTTTTTGCAGAATTTAGGATTTCCGCCTGTTAAGTCACGCTTCTTGCATCTTTTACGATTCCAACAACATTAAATCATCTTATCTTAAAACTTACAGATAAATTTTCCAAAAGTAGAGTTGGCAAAAAGTTTAAAGAGTCGAAGTTCAAAGTTGTTGCGGGCGTTTGATCGTAGCTTTGTGACCTTTTCAATGAACTCTTTCAAATAAGCTTTTTGCCGAAACTTCACAACTTTTCTTATCTTCAGCAGCTTCATGCCTTTTTTTCAAGTAGTACTGCAGATTTTCCAGATGCACCACATACTTTTTCCGGTCATAAAAAGTGCTCAACAATTTCTTGCTCCGGTATCTTTTGTTTCTATAGTCTCGAGGGCATTGATGTTTCAGCAAACGGCGATTGTAAGGAGATAGATGTTTAAAAGAAATTGTGTCTGTATACGGAGCCAGTGGAAATTGATTGTGCGCCTGAAAAAGATATCGTATAATTTGAGAAAGTAATAAATAATGTGTCACAACAAAGATAGGATTTACCGGGTGAAGACGAGAAGGATAATGCAAATCAACTTTTAATGCATATCCAGTTTTGCCTTGCGAAGGAATATTGATAATATCTTTGACTGTCCATCTTTTGAAATCACTTTTTGTAATCCATTCGAAATCAGAAACTGGTAATTTCAAAGTTTCCATACTCCCGTACAAGTTGTTGGCTGAAAAATTGCTCGGGTCATAACAAAATGATTTTATCGGATAATACAGTATAAAATTACCGTCGATGTAGAGCAAGTGATCGCCGCATTTTCTAGGATTGCTATTCCCTTTTGCATAACTCTGAGAGATAAAACTTTGCCTGCCTCTGATACCCTTTGTGAAAAAAACGCTCCATGTCAGGATCAGAATAGAGATCTAGAGATCCGAGAGATTTGGAAGTCTTATTGATGGGTAAATCCCCGAGGTTATTGTCTGTTTTAGTTTGTTCAGAATTTTGAAAGAACATAAGCATTACATCAAAACTCAATCCAAGAATTCCTAAAATTGTGTGAAATAAATTAAGTATTGCGATACATCCCACGATAAAGATTAAAACTTTCCTAGATAATAGACAGGATCCAATTGAAAATGTTCCATGACCATTTTCCTGTACTGAAGGAATGCTTCACATAGCAAAACAAGGTCCGAAGAACAATAGAGCATCATGTAATCCGACACATTCTTGCTTTTAAATGATTTGAAGACCTCTTGAGCATGTGAATAATCCGCTTCCGTGATGTGTTTTTCATTCAATTCCGAATAAAAAGAGACTTTGGGCGGAAGGTTTCGACTTTTCTTCATCTCTTGTAGGGATTGGAAATGTTCTTAACAAAAGACGCCTTTTCTTTTCAAAAGTTTCAAAGCTTCTGATTTTTGTCGAGCGGGAATTTTTTTAAATCTTTCCATCTGTTGTAAAATGGGAAAGGAAAAATTCGAGGTCTGATTCAAATCTTGAACAAGAGCGTCCAGGCTGGCAGATATGTGCTCTAATGAATCTTGAATTTTAAATTTGCCTAATGTAAGAGTGCAAAACTTTTCACTGTTTCTGGCCAAGACTTTTGGAGCTGGCTTGAATTGATGAACGTTCAACTCCTCTACAATCAAATGCAAATCGTATCTGAAACGCGCGCATCATTCAGATTGGTTATTATATAAATCTAATCAAAAAATTCCTTACCCTTCAGCGTTGTGGAAAAAAATTGGTGTGTGATAAGGTCCGGATCTCGTCATATTACACAGCGAATGGGCTGTGCCCATTATTTTCCCTGTCACATGATCATGATCCAAATCTTTTCTGCGATTCCTAGATCCCTCTTAAAATTTGAATTTTGAAATTGAATTATTCATCATCCTCTTAAAATTGAAAAATTCAAATTTGAGACCGCAAATATGACAAACAGTCGCTTTTCGATACATTTGCCATTCCTGCAGACTGGCTTTGGTTTTGAGAACATCTCTGAATTTTTGTTTTCTTTCTCCAACAACTTTTTCATAGAGATCCAAAAAATGTTTGGCTGCATCCTCTCCTAAACATTCTTCTTGAAAGAATACTTCATCATTGGAGTCTACAAAAAGCAAGCTATACCCTGTCGGTCTATGCACGTTTATATCGTCACTAGTAGGAAAAGCGCACAAGCATTCTAATTTAGAAAAAAGTTGACATTTAGATCGTTCCTTGTTCCTTTGAAGCACACTTTCAAAATCGCATAATCCCACAACAGGTGCTTGAAATTTATGTCCGTGGTTGGAAAAACTTATGGTAGAATTTTTGTGGGGGTAGGTGATGCGTTGTTTATCGTAGCAAGTTCGTTCATGTTTTTCCTTCCTAGATTTTGATTGGAATTGTAGCAGACATTTTTTGCAATAGATGTGCTTCTGTTGAACCGCTTTTTTGCCTGACAACAGTCCAGCCCGATTATTCAAAAACCCTTGGATTTTAGGGATTTTAAAGAAATGGTGCTGTTGATTTAAATCCTTGATCTTTTTAAACTCGGAAGAAAAACCCAATTTGTTATTAGAACTAGAATTGAATTTTTTTTTACGGAAAGATTTTTTCTTGCATTGAGTTGATTTTTTGAGGTGGGAATCAAATGAACTTTTATTAGGAGAGATTTTGGTGTCATGTTTTATCATTAACAAATTCAAAATGTTCTTTTTTCTGTCGTTGTTTTTGTTAGTAAAAAATCCTAGTTTTGAAACTTAACCCTCACTTTCATAAAATGCAGATATTGAAATTGGTAAAAGGGAGTTTCTACTCAGAAATTTTTTAAATCACAAAATTGAAGAGGAAACTTGAAACGTTCTATGTTAAACTTTTTAAGATACTGTTGGGATGAGAGCAACGGAAATAATGAAGGCAACCCTGAGAAACACTGGCCACACTGAAGATCCCTACTGTACAGTATCATTATTATGGTTTGACTTTTTGATATTGTTTTCTGGTAGGACAATGATGTGTTATGCAGTGCATGAAATAATTTTTGCTCAAGGGGATTTTAATAAGATAACGGTCAGTGGGTTTTCTGTCACTTGGCTGATAAGGAGAACAAGTTGTCCACTGTATTTTACTTGAAGATAAACTCTTGAAGAAAATCTCAGGTAATAAAGAAGGTTGAACTTCTTCTAATTTTCTTAGTAATCTTCACAAGTCCAATTAAGTGGTAGGCCCACGAGATATTGGCCATCTGAAGTGAGAGTAGGCTCCTTCAGATCCGGATAGTCAATTCACTTTGGCATCTGGCAGGAATCTTTGGAGATTCCCAACACAACCATCCAGGTGGACTGTCATCTGCCTGGATCAGATTGTAACACTGGCGCCCAACGTGGGGCTCGAAGAAGGTTTGACAAACCAGAATCCCCTCGCCGAAATACACCAGCAGTAGACGCCGGAAGAAATAGGGATTTGATCATCCCCTCACCAATCAGGCTGACCGCCTGTTATTGGAAACAAAGAGTAATAGCCCTTCTCTTTGTGTTCCAGGGTGAAAATGAGACGTACTCCTCCCCAAACGGCTGCCGCGCGGGGAAGGAATGTAGAAGATGCCGAGCCAGCACTGCAGAACCTTGACCAGGTCCTGAAGGCGGCTCGAAGAATGCTGGAAGATCAGCAAGCTCAAGAAGCTGACTACCGAGATCGCCTGAATGAACTGAAACAGGCCAATGATGCTGCCAATCCGTTTTGGCTCATCGTTGATATATCACGTTCAACGGCCTATACTGCCACGATCAGAGAGGTCAAAGACTGACTTTTGGCTAGAACCAAAGCTCTGAATCCGCAGATCATGACCTGGGAGAAGGCCTTAGACCCAGCCTGCCGTGTGAGCGATATCTCTACCACAGCAGGAAAAAGACAGGTCCGGCCATTCCAGCCGCCACTTCCCTTGTTGCGGGTCTTGCAAGGAGGGGAAGCGGCCGCGGCAAAAAGAACTCCAGAAAAGGAACCTAGGAGAACGGAGAGGGCAGAATCAGCTGAGACAATACGATCGGTACTGAGGGTTCCGGTGGAACCTTCGCCCCCAGAAAGTGTTCCCTCTCAAAGCCAGCCCTTGGTCAGTACAGGAAGTAGACCCGGAAGCGATGAGGCACCCGGGGGGCAGCAAGCAGAAGTGAAGCTGACCCAAGGGTTGTTACTCGACATACAAGACGCTGTGATGGGGATGAGAAGGTTCCTGGCCCAACAGGAGGAAAGGGAAGAGAGAGACTCGATGGAACGAGCATGGGGAAATCCGGAAGACCTACCAGTGGTCTCTAGGTCAGAAAGGCGAGCTCGAGGACCAACAACCAAAGAGGACCCTTTGCAGAGACGGACAAATTCTCCAACTTGGCCACAGTCACCCTGGGCCTCGGCCCGTTCCCCCTCACAGCATCCGGTGAGCTTCATCAAAATGGTGGGGGCTACCGAGAAGGGAAAAGAACGGAGACCGGCCTTGCGTCCCAGGCGGTCAAACGCATCCCGACCCCAAACAGACGTCTCTGAGACTGATGATGATGAAGACGAATCGCTGGAATATTTAAAAAAAATGTATGAGGATGAGTGTGAGGAAATTGAAGAAATAGATCTGGGACCTGACTTTGTGTACCCCAGCCAAAAGGCTTTTGACCGGTATATTGGAGAGTTTGACTTCATGAAACATCTCAAACATGGAATCCAAATTTGATGGAACCGTGAAGGGGTACCCTAGGTTTAAAAAGAATTTCTTCAAGTTGGTGTATGCCCAGCGCATTGGGTACTTACACAAACTCCTGTCCCTGGAGTACATGGTCCCGGAAAAAATACAGAGTGAGTTGTGCAAATTGACAAAATGACCTGGATAACTCTCCAGGAACATTTTGGGATGCGAATCAAAAGATTGGAACAAAGGTTTGGGGGGCGCGACAGACAAGTCCAATACCTCCTGGAGGTGCTGGCACAAGCCCGAGCCCAACACGGAGGGAAAAGAGTACCTTATCAGGCACTTTTGGATCTAGCCATACAGGTAGATAGCCACTTGTCAAAAACACCCAAGTGGGAGATAGAAGCTGATCCCATCCTCGTGCCCCTTAGGGAGCTAGTACCTCACCACATCAAAACAGGGTACTCCATGTAGATGAAGAGATGTGGATCCGATGAAACAGGGAGGGGTTTCTTGAAGTACCTATTGGACGCGTTAGCAGTAGAGTTACGAGCCCAAGAAACCAACCCCAAACGTGGAGAGCCAGTGGGGGACAAGACCATAGCCCAGGAGAAGCTCAAGAACGATAAGCCACGAGTCCTTGGCAAGCTGTACCACATGAAGGGGCGAGCATAAAGAAGAGGTTCGGACTCTTCGTCAGGGACCGAATGCGGTGCTATGGAACGACATAGAACCTGGGGAAACTCCGATACAGACGGTGAGTGGTGAAACTATACGATGGTGCAATAGACCCGTAATCCGGAACCGCCCAAATGCACCTGCTGTGGGAACGGGGCACATTTCCTACACAACTGTTATAGGTTTGTGCATGGGTTCGGGCCCCAGAAGAAGAAGAGTTTCGCCGAGAGAGACAGCCGTTGTTTTGGGTGCCTGAGACCCGGTCATGTCAGGATGAACTGCCTGGGAAGAGAGGTGTAATGCCGGTTCTGCAAAAGTACCCAGCATCATTACCTCCTGTGCTGGCAGGAAAATGAAGTGGGTATCAGCGAGAAGGGGGAAGTCAAAGTGATGACGGTACAGGAAAAGAACCAGAAGGAGCTTCAAGGAGAATTATTGTATGAAGCCCTGGGAGATGCCATGACTTGCAAAAAAGGCCACGCCTCTGCAGATGGTACTACATGTACTGGACGGAGAGGGACGAGTCACACAAATAAATGCCATGCCTGATACCGGTTCGACGCATAACATCTTGGAGCGGGAGGTGTTGGAAAGGCTAGGAATCTTGGGTACTACATGCAAATACACCGTGACAGGTCACGGAGGACATACCACCACCCACCAGGCAGTGTGTGCCACTGTGACGGTATGCAGCCCCGGCGGCAAGGAACTGTTCCAAATTAAATTCTTTGCCTACCACAACCCCTGCGGAGGTATGATGCCAGAAGACTGGAGCCGCATCAAGAAGGGATGGACACACCTTAAGAGGCTGGACATTCCGCCACCGGTACAAGGAAGGGCTGTAGAGGCCATATTGGGTTGTGTCAACCTAAGTCTCTTTGAGGCCATCCGGCCACCAGCCAGCAAAGGACCAGGGGATCTGGTGGCCTGGCTGACACCATTGGGCTTGATGATTGGAGGTAGAACCCGGCCAGAGGTGGAGCCAATCGACAAGGGACAATCGCATGCACATGCAGGTACAATTCTGATGGCCGGGGGAGAAGAGGAGAAACAACATGAGGTGAGTCAGAGAACAAAGGTACCTGATGAAAAAAAGGTCACTAATGCTCGATGTTTTGTTGCAGGAGATCTAAACTTGCACCATGATTGCGGGGAAAAATGTAGGCGGGATTACACGGAACTACGAGAAAATATGAGCCGAATTTGGGATCTGGAGACTGAGGCGGAAACAAACAATCTGGCCAATTCCTACTTCCCCTCTGTAAGATCGCAGAAACAAATTCAAGCCGAGGCACAATTGTTACGTCAACTAGTGCAACTACCAAATGGGCAATATCAGACGGGACTAATGTGGTCGAGTGGCCAACATCCACACACGAATTGGGAAGAAGCCCGTACTGCATTCCTGAGCTGGGAGAAATGAATGGAAAAAGACCCTCGATTGAAACAAGCCTTTCACCACGCAATCAGTGCTTGGATGCAAAAAGGTTTTATTGAAAAGACAATGAGAAATACATTAGAATCAGATGAACAGTTTTTCCTCACTTGTTTCATGGTCCTTAAGGACGGCCAGCCTTTGGAAAAGGGCCGAGTGGTGAATGGGGCTAGGGTTTTTGGAAACAAAAGTCTTAATGACTACCTAGAGGTAGGTCCCAACCTCATGAATGACTTGTTGGACATTCTGTTGCTAATTCGCAAACACCAATGGGTTGTATGCTGCGATATGCAGAATATGTTCCTCAACATCAAAGTCAACCCCGCTTACCGCAAGTATCTGCAGCTCTTCTACCACCCAGACCAAGGGGGTCCCCTGGAAATCTTTGAATTCATGGTGCATGTGTTTGGACTGGCATCCTCACCTTGTGTGGCCATGAGAGTAGTGCGAGAACACGCGGCCAGACACAAAAGTAAATGGCCAATCGCTGAAAGAGCGGTACGGAAAACTTCACTGGTGGACCACGTATGGTTCGTGTCACCAGATTTGGAAGAACTAAAGAAAGGCATCAAGGAGATTGTTGAGCTCACCGGCTCCATGGGGATGCAAGTCCACAAGTGGGGATCCAACAATGCGGAACTCTTAAGGGACATCCCAGAGGAGTGGAGGGCCAAGACATTCCAATTGAATCCAGAAGGGCAAGGGGCCATGAAGGCATTAGGAGTTGCCTGGGACACACAGGTGGACGAGTTTCTGTTCCTACAAGGCCCCCCCAAAAGTAAGGAGTGGACCTTAAGAACCATGAGCAGTTCCGCGGGGCAACTGTATGACCCATTGGGCAATATCTCTTTGTAGAGAAATGTACCTACATCAGGCTCTTTCGAGCCCGATGTAGGCACATTTCTTCTCAAAACGTTCTCAAAACACCTTAAAACAGTCTAAAACGGGCTTTTAACCATCCGTTTACGCATGAAAACCATCTTAAAGCGCTCTCAAACCACCTTGATGGCATCTACATTGAGCCTGTTGCAGGCTCGATCGAGCCTGTTTTTGTCTGTAATCGGCCTGCAACCGGCTTGTTTTCGTCTGCAATCGGCTTGCAACAGGCTCGATCGAGCCTGTAATCGGCCTGCAACCGGCTTGTTTTCGTCTGCAATCGGCTTGCAACAGGCTCGATCGAGCCTGTAATCGGCCTGTTGCAAGCCGATTGCAGACGAAAACAAGCCGATTACAGGCTCGATCGAGCCTGTTGCAAGCCGATTGCAGACGAAAACAAGCCGGTTGCAGGCTTGTTGCAACATCTATTTTTCTCCATTGTCAATTTGTTTTCGATTTAAAAGCACGAAGAAAGGTTCTGAGAATGAAAAATGTTTAAAAATTCCGTCCTTTTTGCTCCAAACCCGCTCAAATGTAATTTTTCAAACTCCAAATTTTAGGAAGAAGAATTTCCAAAGTTGTTTTTGATAAGACAAAAATTTGATCGCGCGTATCAAAGTTTTCATCCAATCCTGTTAAAAATTCAACTCACAGTCGTTTTCAATCGTTTCAATTATCAAGACATCTATTTTCTCATAGTTTTTTGATAAATGTGTGGGGTTAAAATTTTTTAATTTTAATTTATCTCTCACATTTATTTTGAAATTGTGAGTTATTACTACACTCAAAATAATTCCGAAGACCATCTCTATTTCTCATGCTTTTTTGACAAATGTGTGTAGGTCTAAATTTTTTAATTAAATTTGACCTGTCACATTTGGCATTAAAATTGTGAGCTATTACTCAACTCTAAAATCCGAACACTGCTTATCATCTCATGCTTTTTTTACTCTTGTACGAGTCTCATAATGTTTTATCATATATGACACTCGCCACAAGAGTAATTAAATTGTGAGCAATTATTTAGCAGAAACGTTGTTAAATCACAGTCAACTTTCATCACATTTCATCATCAAGATCAACGTCTTACGCTTTTTTAGCTTTTGTGCGTGATTTAAATCTTTAATTTCAATATTTGAATCCACATAAAAGTTACAAAATTGTGAGCAACTACTTCACACCGAAAATGTTAACATCTGATCTTCATACTTTTTTGGCACTTGTTTAACTCCAAAATTTTTATTTATTTGGATTTGCTCAAGTACCATTAAATTGTGATCACCAACTCATCCAAATATTTGCCGAGCACGCTTTTATTTATTAGTTGTGTCTATGTTAAATGCTGTTTCAGTCGTGCAGAATGGGTGGACAAGTCAACAACCAACCAACATCAGGATCGCCGCATAATTCTGACTGGGATTCTGGTCCTGACGAAGCTGGTATTTACAATACTTCAGATCCAACTCACATTGTGCATTGTATGCGTCGCATTTCTGCTCATCTTCGCAGAATCAACGAGTCTTTGGAATCATTGGACAGTGAATTGGTAAACTACAGGACCTGTTTCAAAGACAAACTTCTTGGAAAACCTAATATTTCTGGCGACTCAGCTACCAGGTTGTGGTGGTATCGTGAAATCCAAAACGAACTAAAAGTGTTTCATTTTTATGCGTCTTTTTGCATGAAATTGTTGTGCAAAGATTTTTGTTTGGAACAACACTCAGTTGATGGAGAAGAAGTATGAACAACACTGTTCAACCAAATACGTATCAACGCTCAGAACCAAACCATCGTTTTGAAGAATTGGATCAATTTCATCAAGATTTGCCAAGATCTCCTAGCCTCAACCGTTTTTACTCTGACCCTTGCACTGATTTATGTGCTGTGATTGGAATGATCTTTACTATTATTATCTCTATTTGTGCTTGTATATGGTTGATATCAGTATCAACTTGTAACGCTCTAAAATCGCTTGCTTTAACAAATCGTACTTTAGAACTTTCTTTAGTAAATTTTACCAATAATTCATTGTTTTTAAATGATACGTTTTAATAGAATAAAATTTAAATTGGGTTTTTAATTACAATATTTAAAATAACACTTTTTTCGTCGTCGAATTCAATTAAGTCTCCGTCTAATCTCCTTAATTCAATCTTCATGTTGTCTAAATAATCAACATTGCATTTGATAAATTCTAAATGCTCAAAATGGATCGAGCAGTAGTCATTTTGTTTTGACTGACCGATCGTGGGAATAATTCTAAGTATTGGGTAAAATTTGTCTCCGACAATAGAATGCTGAACAAAATTGGCATAACAAATCATAACACCAGGATACAGTTTGTAAATGTCTATTGGTTGTGGTGCTTGATAAACTGAGTAATTTCTCACAGCAAAAAAATGGTAGTTGTTTTTATCAGTAACTCTTAGTTTTTCTTCCATGGGGTAATCGTACATTCCTAAAATCGGACAAAAGCTTTGTGGAAATCCAATTATAAAAATTTGTTTAGTTTTAGCCGTAATTCTTAAATATCCATTGACGTTTTCAAAATATACTAGTTCCTTTAATTCTTCTGTCAATAAATCATTCATTGCCGTTGTTAAATCGCTAGAGTCACAAAAATAATTTTTTGGTATATTCAATTTGTGTTCTTCCTCTATGTTTCCATCCTTAACCAGTTTTATAATTATTGGTTCATTAGCGATTGATTCTGGAATGCTACATATGCTGTCGGGAAAAGAAATATCCATCAGGGCAATTTTCGCGTTTGGATTTAAATGCAGCGGATGTTTTAAATGCACCCAAAAGCTACTATTTGTATTTTCGTAATCCAATTTGGCATCTACTTTCGAATCGATTCGCACGTGTCTCAATTCGTGATCCATGTTTTTTTCTTTCTCCCTCAAATGGTAATGAATTAGAGACGGTTGACCTTCGTTTAAGCTTAAAAGATTTCCAAAAGCATCTGTGAATTGAGAGTTTATCGTCTCAATATTGGTTTGCCGCACTTGATAATATCTGACCTTTTTTACATTATGGTAAAAATAATGACCCTCCATTTGCTTAGGTAAAGTTGTTGTAAACATAATTGTGGAATAATTATCACTGTTAGGAACGTCGGAAATAATATTTGATTTTACGTGAACTAAACCGGGTTTTAAAACGGAAGTCACTTTATTTGCTATGGTTTGAAACCTAAAATTTTTTTGTAACGGATAATACACATATTCGTTACCAAAATATTTAATTGATTTTTCTCCAGAAAATAACACTCCGTCTTTATAACATCTTAACTTTATAATTTTTATTAAATGTTGATGAATTAGTAAGTATCTATTATAATTGTAATTTTCATTTTCCGTCTCATTTTCGGTTTCTTTTTTAGGACCTTCTTCAATTATGTAGACTCTTTTATTTTCACCGTCTGATTTGAGGTCAGCACTAGTCAATTTCATTCCTTCCTTGTAAATATATTGCATCAAGTTTTGCATTAATCTATATACTGTCAAATCCTCTTCATCTAAATCAGGCAAAACCCAAACGGATTTTGTCTGGTCTAAAATCTCAGTCTTTATGTCCTCTTCTGAAGAATTTATAGATGTTAATTCGTTTTTTAGCATTATGACACCGATTTGACCTTTTGTCATGGTTAATTGGTTGTAATTATAATGTAACCCCATAGATACTATTCCAATTTCCCATTCTCTATTTTTCAAATCTAAATTTTGCGGAAATAAATTGGTAAAGGAATTTAAAGTATTTTTGACGTCCGTATTGGAACCAGCGTTTGACACGCAATAAATGTTATAATCCATTCCACGTTATTGTGACACATCAACTACATCTTTCTCATATGTCCAACTAGGGTTTTTATACCCTTTCCATTTCACCAAAACCATTTTTTCACCTGTTTTTTTATCTTTTTTTGTTCGTAAAACCTTTTCAATCACAAATAATTCCGGCTCATTCACGGGAGTAAGTTCACTCTCATAAAAATTTCCTTCCAGAGTTTCATCCTGTTCTAAAGTTTCCAATTCATAAGTAGGTTTAGGCAAACGAGTAAAAATTGATTTTATTTTAAAAATTTCTTCCTTAAATTGTTGTGTAAAACCTCTGTCAAATTTTCCCTTCATTATGCTAATGCGCACGGTTTGACCAATTTTGTATTTTGGTCTTTTTCTTTTAAACTTTGAATAATGCAATTCCTGTTTTCTTCTAATGAAATAAGTCCGACCGGGGAGCTCAGCTTCAGCGGGTGACATCCCAATCATACGATGTTTACGATGGTTGTAAGTATGAACAAGAAAAGGTAACGCGTCGATGTACCTATCTGTATTTTCGTGAGTCATGTATTTAAACATCAGATTTTTTAAAGTTCGGTTAAATCTTTCCACAAAAGGGGCGTGCACAAAATTGTTGCTGTGTAATAGAAGAATGTTATTGTTTTTGCAGTAGGCTTGAAACAATTTATTCTTTATTTCTGCGCCTTTATCAGCTAAAATTCTACGAGGAAACTTTTTTGCTCTTTTCATAATAGACTCAAATCCCTCCATAAAAGTTTTTGCTGTTTTATTTTTTAAGGGTTCTACAAACGCGAATCGTGTAAAAATATCAATAGCTGTTAAAAGGTATCTATTCCCGTCATTTTCTTCGATCAAATTTCCTAAATCTATAAGATCAATTTGAAATTGATATCTCTTATGATAAGCAAATGTCGGATTTCTAGGTTTAGGTAATTTTGGTTGTTTATGAAGTGTGTAAGAATCAGTTCCCTTTAACCATTCTTCAATTGTCGTCAAGGGAATTTTTTTTCCATAATAATAATAAATCAACGCAGGAGATGCAAAAGCTATTGGTGAGCCTGGTCTTGCATATTCTTTTAAAAAAATCTCTTTTGTTGTCATTTCTTTTTAAAACAAGGGTTGTTTAGTTATTCTCCGTCTTTTTTTCCTAGATTTAGCAATTGACGGGGTTTTCCTCTTTCTGCTCGAATTTTGAGCTCGATATTCGTTGTTGGTATCTGCTTGTCTAGCAGCGTTAAGCAAAATACCGCGAGTAGCTGATTTTAAACGTTGTTTAGCTTTTCTGCCGACCGGTTGACCCTCCAAAGCCTCTAATGCAGTTTCTACCGCCGCCTTTGTCGCCTCTTTTTTCAAAGCTTTACCTGCGGATCTTATCGGTGCGCTTCTAGCCACTTTTCCAATAGTTTTTACCGCTGATCTTGCTACCGGCATTAAACCGCGAAAGATTCCGGAAAAAAGTGATCCGATTCCCGAGCCTCGTTGCCAACGTAAGCCGCTGTGGTAATTCATATATTTTCTTATTGCTCTAGACTTTTAAGACATCTGTATAAAGACATAACACTGACGCCTAAAATACGAGCCGTATTTTTGACGCTCGGATATAGTGCTCTTGTTTCTTTTAAAAAGGCATAAGCACATGCTGCTAATAAAGTCCTAGGAGCAAAAGAACTATTTTCATTTTTATTTAGTTTTTCTTTTATAGTTGTCATCTCTTGATAATTTAACTGTAGAGGCTGTAAAAAATATTCTGCCATATCTTTTGCTTTTATAGAATTTTCTGTCTTAATTGTGTTGGTCGAATCTTGTCTGTATAATTTTATCCATCGCCATACCGTTTTTGGACTAATACCAATTTCCTGACACAAATGACTTATTGGACGGGGAATTTTTTCCTTTATTAAACTTTGATACAATGCCATAGCAATTAAGCCTTTTGGATTAATTTTAATTTTTCCATTTTTTTGATAATGCCACGCTGCTATTTCTGTCCACAAATCAAAAATAGTGTTTGTAACATCATTATTTAAATGTAATTTATTACATAAATTTTTTAAAATATTTTTTTCTTTCTTTAAATGTTCGCTGTTTTGTTCAAAGTCTTCATTTAAATTTTTTATTTTTTCCCATTTTGTTTCTAAATTTGGTTCACAATATATTTTATCAATAACTAAACCACACTCAGTACACACTACGTCTCCTTGTCTGGTGTCTTCTATTATATATTGATGAATGCACATTTTAATCAAATCTAATTTTTGATCATAATTTCATTGTTTATTGAATGAAGTTCAAAATTTGACTGATTTTACAAATAAACTGACGTAATCTTTTATTATATTGAATTTATTCAGTTTTATATTTTTTCAGCAATTCATAAATAATTTTTATTCCTTGTTTAGCGTCTTTTTCGCAGGAAGCACCAATTATTACTATTTTTCCAGACGAAAATATTAAAGCAGAACACTTCTTTAATGTTAAAAACATTCCAGGAAATTTCTCAGAGTCGTATCTTTTTTGGATAATTTCAAAATCTACATTTAATTTCAAATTGTTGTAAAATGTTAATAAATTGATTTTTGATGACATATGACACAAACAAGTCATGTTTTCTATTTTAAACTTTTCAGTAATAAATTTACTACTTATAACAAGTTTTAATTCGTCTAATGCTTTTGGTATATGCTCTGTGGAAGGGATTTTAGTAATATTTACGTGGAAATTTCGATTTTGCTTTGTTTTAGTAAACACAATAAAAGAATATTTTTTCTTAACAACAGTAAAATTATTATAATGTTTTAGTACATTATCAGTATTAAAAGAAATTTTGTCGCTGTCGATGAGACGAATTTTGCAACTGATTTTAACATTGCTGACCATCACTTCCATCTTGGTATGGGCTTGCCCGACAAAAGCGGAATTGCTGGATTAGCCGTGGAACAAAACGATGGCACAGAAAGTGGTTTAGCGCTTCACGCACCCTTAGAAGTGGAAACGGGTCTATTGGAAGGGGCTCACGTTATTTACAATAGCGTGGCTTCTATCACCAACACCGGTCCGGTAGAATTTCTTGTTCCTCGCGACAACGAGTGTTCTTTTATACTGAGTCAAACCAGACTCAGTGGGCATTTTGTAGTGACAAATGATGACGGTGGCTTTGTCACGGACGCAAGTAAAACCGCGTTGGTAAATCATTTTGCTGCTTGTTTATTCAGTCAAGTAGAAGTATATTTGAATGGAGTCCAAGTAGCTGATTTAAGTTCGGCAGTCACCTACCCCTGGAGAATGTTTTTACAATCATATTTAAGTTACAATATTGACGTAAAAGACACTTATCTGGCTGCTGAAGGATATTATCCTGAAACTGAAGACGAAACTACTGCCACCAAAATTACTGATGAAGTTTCTTCTAGTTCTTTGAAAAAAAGAAAGAATTTAATTTTAAACGGAAAAAAAGTATTTTTCAACTCGCGTATAGCCGTTGATCTGTTTGACACTGATCGATTCTTACCACCAAATGTGGATATCAAGATAAAATTGGTTAGATCGGCTGAAACATTTGGTTTGCTTCAAGATCCTGCAGCAGCAAAACCTTTCAAAATTGTGTTGAAAGATGTCAAATTGCATATGAGAAAAGTGTTGCCCACGTTGATAATACGAGAAAGTTTCAAAAACAAACTTTTAAAAGAACCGTGCTACCTGCCTTTTAGCTCTACACGTTTAAGACATTACGTTATTCCTCAAGGCGTGTCGTCTTTTAACATCGCTAATATTGCTAATGGAACATTACCCAAACAAGTGTTTTTTGTGATGGTTCACAATCAGGCTATGTCGCATGCTCCCGACAAAAATCCTTTTAATTTTCAACACTTTAATCTTTCCTCGTTTAATTTAAAAAAGAACGGGCAATGCGTATTTCCCAAACCTTTTCAACCTAACATAGGGGAAGGGGACGCCGTTGACTTATATCGGCATTTATACGACAGTATAGGTATTTCGCACGGCAATCAGTCCATTGGCTTGACGTATGATGCTTTTATAAATGGAAGATTTTTTCTGGCGGCCGACTTGACACCGGATCAATGTAATTCGTACCACACACATCCAGAAAATTATGGAAATTTAGATTTAGAGTTGGCTTTTTCCCAAGTCACTCCCCATCCAATATACGTTCTAGCCTTATCTATTTTTAACTCCGGTATTAAAATAGATCAATTTCAACAAGTCATGAAAGGAACCAATTAAAATATGAAGGGTGGGTTATCAAATATCTTTTTAAACAATTACATTCGACCCAGATGTAAGAATTTCGTCGGGGTATTTTCGGTCGACGACTTGCCATCTGATCCGCTTTGCCTTGCTGTCTGAGATGTCAAGAACTTTTGTCGGGGTATTTTCGGTCGACGACTTGCCATCTGATCCGCTTTTTGCCTTGCTGTCTGACGCTAACTTATCCAAAAGAAATCAAGAAGGATCTCATTTCGTAGCAATGTACATTAACAAAAAAAATCAACTCTATTATTTTGATTCTTTCGGTTTTTTACCACCGATATGGAATAAATGTTTGATGAAGTTTTTACGACCCTGGATAGAGAAGAACTCCTTCAAAATTGTCTTATCTCACTCAATTCAAAGTTTCCGTTCTTTGTTTTGCGGATGGTACACGTGCGCATTTTGTTTATCTGTGGGCAACAATTTAATGACCCCTCAACAATTCGTTAAAATATTTGTAAAAAATCCCAAATCAGAAAATGATAAAATTGTAACTCATTTTATAAAAAAAATTGAAAATAAATGTTGATATATTTTACTTTCATAACTTTGGATATTTTCCTGAAAAAAGTTTTTTAACAGAATCTACTTTAGCTTCTGATTTAGACATTTTTCTTGTTTTTGATCTGGTTTTTGCGGGAGACGTACCAGCTTCAATAGGGTCCCTTTTTATTGGGCTTTTAGATTGTGACATTTTCATTGATTTTGATCTGGTTTTGGTTTGTGCAGGAGTCATGTTAGCATCAGCGGAATTTCTTTTTGTTGCACCCTTCGATTGAGCTTTTCCAGCTGAAAATCGTATTTTAACAGGTGTAAGTGGAAATGAAGGAGAAGAGCTTCCAATTCCTCTTAATCTTCTTTTTCGAGGGGTAGAGGTCATTCCAAAAATTTTATTTTGATTTCTTACAGACAATTCTTTATAATGATCTTTCATCATATGTTTGGCAAATTGCGGAATGCCGACATATTGCTTCCCGCAATTGGGAAAGGGACAAACTATTTTGCCGGCCGCATTCTTTTCTTTCACTGCTTTTGCAATAGGTGTATTTCGCCAATTTAACACAACTGGAGATTTTATTGTGGAAAGTGCGTATGAGTAATCCGTTTCATTTGAGCTGTTTCTTCTAGCGTAAGGGCTGGAAATCATTCCTTTAATGGTCTTTTTGTCTTTTAAAGCTATATCTTTAGGATGGTCTTTTAGCAAATGTTTGCCTAATTGCCCTTCGTCAACATATTGCTTCCAACAATCAGGAACTGGACAAACTAATTTGCCTTTTGAATTTCTTTTCGTCATCGCTTCTAAAACAGGTGTTTCTCGCCATTCTTCTCGTTTGGTAGCAACAGGAGTTGAATAAGCTGATTCGTTCGGACTTTTTGTTTTTTCAGGACTAAGAGATTTTTCTGCAACAAATTGTCTTTCAATAATGGGGGTACTAGGTAAATTATTTTCTTCTTGTTGGGGAATTTCAGTGGGTGTTCTGTAAAGAGATACGTCCGTGAGATCCATATTGGTATCAATTCGAGCAGGTGTTAGTGCATTTGGTATTTCTTCTCGTTGCGTAATTTGGGTGGATGGTGATCTTGAAACTGGGTGGTAAGCGCGGTCAATACTGCTACCTTTTTGGGTAACTCGACCAGGAGACATTACATTCTGTATTTCTTCTCGTTGAGGGATTTGAGTGGATGGTGATCTCGAAAGAGATTGGTAAGTACGACCCATGCTATCAGATTGGGCAATTGATGTGACATTCGGTAATTTATCAGACCCAAAACGAAGTAATTTATCCCCAGTTTGGATTATTTTCTGTCTGTCTTGTAGATTTTTAAATTTAATGGCGTTTTCAATATAGTTGGTTGTTTCCGGTTTTTCATTCATAGAAATAAGTTCCTTTTTTGATTCATCGTCTTCCGTATTTTTTATTAATGAATAATATAATCTTTTAGGTACTAAAAACATGGAATACATTTCATCATGTGGTTTTATTTTTACTCCTGAGCTCATTTTTAACGACGACGTCGCGAACTCTTATTTGCAATAATTTGAGCCAAAAGAGGGATGACGGTGCTGGCGATCGCTGATAAAACTCCTAAAATTCCGCCCTTTTGTAATATTTTTCTTTTTTTCGAAATGTCGGAAGAACGACGCGGCGGTGCAGCAAGACGTCTAAATTCTGCCAAATGAGCTCTTATCTTTTTTTGAAGACGTGTTCGTACTTTGCCATGTATGGGCAAGTCACCGTTCAAAACGTAATGTAATATACGACAAAGCAATTCAACACCGCGATCGTCCAAATGACTTAAAAAATTGGCACAATCCTGATGTTTTAATTTTTTTATTACATAAAAAAGTGAACTAGCTTTTCCTAATGTTTTAGACATTTTGACAGTTGCAATTTTTTATTTTTCTTAAATAGATATGAAAATCCTTTAAACGGTAACGTAAGCTTTCATCAGTCCCTCGTACGGAAAAATGTTGCTTCGAATTCTGACTTTATCGTCTTGTTGTTGATGGAAATCTAGAAGGAGATATCCGTGACTTCGACCGTTAACAGCTTCCCTGTATGCTTTATTTAAAATTCCGACTCGTCCGGGGAAAATTTGTTTAGCCAAATGCGCAACCGCACTTCTGTCCCGAGGATTGTTAAAAAGAACCATATACTGTGTGTTTATGCTTAATGTCCGCAAATCACCTTTTTTATCAAATAAATTTTGACACAGAAAAACGGTGAAACAATTGTAGTGATGAGTCAAAACCGTAAAAAAATGTTTTAATATTTGTCCAACATCGTCTAAATAATCATCAAAAACAACTAATTTGGGCATTTTTCTTGGATATGATTCCAAAATATCTTTCAGTTCTTCAATCGAATTTGGAATACTTTTAAATTTACGAAATGTTGGAAAGCGAGAGTTTGAACGTTTGTCTCGATTCATATCATCTTCCATGTATTCATAAGCTTTTTGTGGTTCTTTGTAGAACAACAACATTGTTTCTGGTGGAGTTGCAAAATATTCATGCCTACCAACCACTAAATGTTTAAGCCACGTTGTTTTTCCACTCGATGTTGGGCCAACAATTAACATGTTGGAAGGAATACTGAACCTTAAATCAAAACCATCCATTTTGCTAGTTTTTGAAAAATATTTAAAAATTTTTTCTTAAATAAAAGTAACAATATGTTTTATTTATTTACAAATAGGGCATTTAGATGATTTGTTGTTGACAATAAGACAATTTCCTAGTGATAAAGTGTGATATCCGCAATTCAAAATGTGTCTTTTGGAATCCATTGCTGATAACGCAATCTTTCTTTGAAAACATGTCCGAATTTTATGATTCTTCGATCTTAAGTTTTTGAAAGATTTGTAAATTAGAACAGTCCGTTTCAGACATTTTTTGTAATCGTTATAGGTTAATTGCTTTTTTATGCTAGATTTTTTTAAACCTTTGCAAATTTTCTTTTCTTCTGTTTTGTTTTTGTCTGAAAAATCAGTAATTTTCATAGAATAACATTTTGGACGTAAGCCTATAAAGTGAGTAATAGCTGCTCTGCCTTTTAGTTCGTCTTTGAAATAAAAAAGCTGATTGGCTCTACTGTCATCGAAAAGAGGATGTTGTTTGGGGTACTTTGAAAAATCAAATATGTGCTCCAATTTTTTCATTTCCCTTTCCAAGTTGTTGCATCTTACTTTTAAAAGAAAAGAATCCGTGTCTGAGAAACATAAAGACACATTTTCTTCACCAAAATGTTGTTGAATCGTGTCATAATACGATCTGTACATAAACAACTTGGACAATTCCAAAATAGAAAATCCAACAGCTAAAGGCTTCCTGAGCTCTATTATTGCCGGCTTCTTGTTGACAGCCACCAAGTTTTCATTGATGATTTGAAAACTGTTGATGTGTTGACCAAGACTGGCTTTCCTTAAGCTCTGTTCATCACCACAAAGGATCACTTCAGAGTAATTTCGAACATTTTCTGAAATGCAGAATAAGATTTATTTTATAAAGAAAATTGATTATGTGCGCAATCACCTCAGCTAACTAGCCGTCCCATATCACATTTCATTTTCCTCTGTAATTAGCAATGTGCTATAATTTACTTCAATTTGAGATCATTCCTTTTTTAAAGCCCGACATAAACGGACATCAAAAATTCCCACAAAATAAACACTAAGTCAAAATGGATAAAAAAGATCAGGAAAAGAGCAAAGCTTTTTGGTTAAAAGTAATAAAATCAGGTCAGGAGGAGGCAACTTCAAGTCCGACTTCTGGCAGTAGCTCTACCGGGGCTGCGGCTGGGGGAGCATGGTCATCTACTAAAACTGAGGGAGCATGGTCATCTTCTGGGGCTGCGGGTGGGGGATCATGGGCATCTTCCGAGCGTCCCGTGGCACCTGCTTGGCCATCACGGACCCCGTACAAGTCCGTCCCACAAAAATCAGGGTCGGAGTCGTGGAAGAGCGCATCTACTGCCGGGGCCGGGGGCGGAGGAGCATGGTCATCTACTAAAACTGGAGGAACATGGTCATCTTCTGCGGCCTTGGGTGGGGGATCATGGACATCTTCCGAACGTCCCGTGGCACCTGCTTGGCCATCACGGACCCCGTACAAGTCCGTCCCACAAAAATCAGGGTCGGAGTCGTGGAAGAGCGCATCTACTGTCGGAGCCGGGAGTGGGGGAGCATGGTCATCTACTAAAACTGGAGGAGCATGGTCATCTTCTGGGGCTGTGGGCGGAGGAGCATGGTCATCTACTAAAACTGAGGGGGCATGGTCATCAACTAAAACTGCGGGAGCATGGTCATCTTCTGCGGCCTTGGGTGGGGGATCATGGGCATCTTCCGAACGTCCCGTGGCACCTGCTTGGCCATCACGGACCCCGTACAAGTCCGTCCCACAAAAATCAGAGCCGGAGTCGTGGAAGAGCGCATCTACTACCGGAGCTGGGGGCGGGGGAGCATGGTCATCTACTAAAACTGGAGGAGCATGGTCATCTTCTGGGGCTGTGGGCGGAGGAGCATGGTCATCTACTAAAACTGAGGGGGCATGGTCATCTACTAAAACTGGGGGAGCATGGTCATCTTCTGCGGCCTTGGGTGGGGGATCATGGGCATCTTCCGAGCGACCCGTAGCACCTGCTTGGCCATCACGAACCCCGTACAAATCCGTCCCACAAAGGCCGGAGTCGGAGTCACGAAAGCAGACCTCTCATCGCGTGTCATTTGATTTGTCTTCACAATCAACATCAAAATCTAAACCACCACCCTATCGTCACGTGGAACCTTCACCAACACCAGAAGTGCGTCAAGTAACGGCATTTCCATCAGTGTGGTCTCCGTCTACAGCTCGAAAAGTTACAAAAAAAAATTAAAATTTAAATTTGATCATTTTTCTTTTTCTTTTTGATTACAAAATAAACACATCATTTTATAAAAATTGATTTTTCAAAAGTTTGCGTACTTGATTAATTCATTTTGCGAATTTTTAATTTAATATTGATTTAATATTATGAATATTTATGAGATAATTTGCTAATTAATATGTGAAGGTTTGGAGATTCATTTTCTAAAATTGACAAAACCATGCGGGAAAATTCAAAACAAATTTTAGAGAAGGAAGAGGAGAAGGAGAAGGAAAAGGAAAATGGACAAGGGAAAGTTGGGAAGGATGATGAGGAGGGGGAAATACGAGGTGTTGAGGGCGAAATGGACGGAAGAGGAGGAGGAGGAGAGGTTCAAATTGCTGCCGGACCCGCCATTGAGCGAGACACCGCCGCGTCCACCACTGATGGGAGGCGGTGGCCGTCTTAGACGGTTCGCCAGAGGCTTGATCATGATGATCAGGACGGCCGCCGCCTCCGTCGCCGACTTTGTCGCCGGCCGTCCGGACGTCATCCCTGCGACGTCATCCCCGCCGACGTCATCCCCGCCGACGTCATCCCCGCCGACGTCATCCCCACCGACGTCATCCCCACTGACGTCATCCCCGCCGACGTCAGCCCCGCCAACGAAGCCGATATTGCTGAAGATGACGATTTTGATGAGGCTAAGTGTGTGGTTGGTGCCGGCAGGACGTACTGCCGCAACTGTCGCCGGTACCACCACGCACTTGTGCCTCAAAATTAAAGAAAATATAAAAAATGACCCCAAATTCGTTTGAGTATTTAACAAATTCATTTTTTACAGAAAAATCGCACTGCGTCAAATTACGCTTTTGCGTCTTTTACAATCTCAACATCATTAAATTATCTTATCTCAAAACTTACCAATAAATTTTCCAAAAGTAGAGTTGGCAAAAAGTTTAAAAAGCCGGAGTTCAAAGTCATTGCGAGCATTTGATCGCAGCTTTGTAACCTTTTCGATGAACTCCTTCAAAAAAGCTTTTTGTCGAAACTTCATGACTTTTCTTATCTTCAGCAACTTCATGCCCTTTTTCAAGTAGTACTGCAGGTTTTCCAGATGCACCACGTACTTTTTTCGGTCATAAAAAGTGCTCAACAATTTCTTGCTCCGGTATCTTTTGTTCCTATAATCTCGAGGACAGTGATGTTTCAGTAAACGGCGATTGTAAGGAGATAGATGTTTAAAAGAAACCGTGTCTGTATACGGAGCCAGCGGAAATTGATCGTGTGCCTGAAAATGATATTATGTAACTTGTCAAAACAATAAATAACGTATCACAACAAAGATCGGATTTACCTGGTGAAGATGAGAAGGATAATGCAAATCAACTTCAAACGCATATCCAGTATCGTCTTGCGAAGGAATGTTGATAATATCTTCAGCAGTCCATTTTTTAAATTCAGTTTTTGAAACCCATTGGAAATCAGAAACTGGTAATTTTAAAGTTTCCATACTCCCGTATAAGTTGTTGGCTGAAAAATTGTACGGATCATAACAAAATGATTTTATCAGATAATACAGTATAAAATTACCATCAATGTATAACAAGTGATCGCCGCTTTTTCTAGGATTGCTATTCCCTTTGGCATAACGCTGAGCGATAAAACTTTGCCCACCTCTGATACCCTTTGTAAAAAAACGCTCCATTTCAGGATCAGAATAGACATCTAATGATCCGAGGGGTTTGGAGGTTTCAGATTCGGATGTGGGCTTATTATCTGATTTAGCTTGTTCTGAATTTTGAAAGAACATAAGCATGACATCAAAACTCAAACCAGGAATTCCTAATTTAAGTAGACAAAATTTAGTATTACGATACATCAAACGTTAAAGATTAAAATTTACCTAGATAATAAACAGGATCCAATTGAAAATGTTCCATGACCATTTTCCTGTACTGAAGAAATGCTTCACACAGCAAAACAACGTCTAAAGAACAATAGAGCATCATGTAATCCACCACATTCTTGCATTTGAACGATTTAAAGACTTCTTGAGCATGGGAATAATCCGCTTCCGTAATGTGTTCTTCGTTCAATTCAGAATAAAAAGAGTCTTTGGACGGAAGGTTTCGACTTTTCTTCATCTCTTGTAGAGATTGGAAATGTTCGTAACAAAAAACGCCTTTTCTTTTTAAAAGTTTTAAAGCTTTTGATTTTTGACGAACAGGAATTTTTTTATATCTTTCCATTTGTTGTAAAATGGGAAAGGTAAAATTCGAGGTCTGATTCAAATCTTGAACAAGTGCATCTAGACTGCCAGAAATGTGCTCTAACGAATCTTGAATTTTAAATTTGCCCAATGTAAGAGTGCGAAACTTTTCACTGTTTTTTGCTAAGACTTTTACATTTTGCTTAAATTTGGAAACATTTAACTCTTCCACGATTAAATGCAAATCGTATCTGAAACGCGTACATAATTTGTGTTAGTTTAATAAATAAACCCAATTAAGACTTCTTACCCTTGAGCGTTGTGGAAAAAAATTGGAGTGTGAAAGGGGCCGGATCTCGTCAAGTTACACAGTGAATGAGCTGCGCCCATTATTTTCCCTGTTACGTGATCATGATCTAGAACTTTTCTGTAATTTCTAGAGTACTTTTTGAATTGACCACCACAAATATGACAAACTTTTGCTTTTTGATACATTTGCCATTCTTGCGGACTAGATTGATTTTTAACAATATGTCTAAATTTTTGTTTTCTTTCGTCAACAACTTTTTCATAGAAATGCATTCGATCCAAAAAATGTTTGGCTGCATCCTCTCCTACATATTCTTCTTGAAAAAATACTTCATCATTCGAATCCACAAAAAGCAAGCTATACCCCACTGGTCTATGCACGTTTATATCGTCACTGGTGGGAAAAGCACACAAACACTCAGTTTTTAAACAGAGTTGACATTTAGATCGTTCTTTGTTTCTTTGAAGTACACATTCAAAATCACAAAATCCGACAACAGGAGCATGAAATTTATGTTTATGATTGGTAAAACTTATGGAGGAATTTTTGGTTGGGTAGACAGCACGTTGTTTATCGCAGCAAGTGTCTTCGTGTTTTTCTTTTTTAGATTTGGATCGAAAATGTAGCAGACATTTTTCACAATAGATGTGCTTTTGTTGAGCTGCTTTTTTACCTGATAACAGTCCGGCCCGATTATTCAAAAAACCTTGGATTTTGGTAATTTTAAAGAAATGGTGCTGTTGATTTAAATCCTTGATCTTTTTAAACTTGGAAGAAAAACCCAATTTGACATTAGAACCACAATTGACAATCTTTTTACAAGAAGATTTTTTCTTGCGTTGAATTGGTTTTGCAAGGCGAGAAAATGGAGATTCATTTTCAAGAGAGATTTCAGGATCATATTTTATCATTAACAAATTTAAAATGTTTTTGTTTCTGTTGTTGTTTTTATTAGTAAAAAAACCTAACTTTGAAACTTGACCTTCACTCTCATAAAAAACTGAAATTGAAATCGGTAAATGGGAGTTTCTATTTAGAAATTTTTTTAAATTACAAAATTGAAGAGGGAACTTGAAACCTCTTATATTAAACTTTTTAAGATACTTTATCGGCATTTGACGAAAATCAACAACGGAAACCGTTTCCTCAGGAAAAAGATGTCTAATGTACAGATAAAGAAAATTGAATTTATCGTAACGAGTTTTCCATTCCAAGCAATTAGATCTCTTTAAATCACGTGGAATTTCTATAAAATCCATTTCCAAAGTTTATTTGAAATTTTTTTGAATAAAACAAAATAAGTTCATAAAAATCAAATGCTAGTAATTTGAATATCGCTAAAAGATAAAGATTCAAATCTCCATCCAGAACCTCTCATTAACAAATCTTCTTCTCTATTTACTAAATTATGTAATAATTTTTGGACTTTGCCTTTTAACGAGCGGGATGAATCAAAAGACGTGAATTGAATGTAGCTGGTTCTTAGAGCAAAGACATCTCGATCATTGGACAATATTTGAGGCGACAACTGATCAGAAGGTTTATCAGTGGTATCATCAATATTGGTAGTATTTGGCTCAATGTCCTTCTTTTCTGCAGCGGAATTCAAATCAGGAATTTGATACGCCGCTGTCAAAATAAGGGCAACTTTAACCGTAAAAGTTTTACTTAGTTCGTGACAAATAACGTCAACTATTTCTTGTCTATTTTTTTTATTTGCAACAAATCCTTGAAGCGTTTCTTTTGAAAAAATGTGTTTTCGATAAAATTTGATTTTTCCGTTAAGTGCAGATTTGTACAATGAATAATTTAAATTCTCTAAATGAGAAGCGTCAATGTGTGAGACTAAATCTTTTCTCGATTTAAAGGAACTTACTTCGTTCTTACAAAATGGGCATTGAAACGACTGATTAAGTGGGGTCCGAGCTCGAGATTTTGTAGTTTCACGATGACGGAATAAATGATGTTTGTCGCGAGAAGATTTTCTGTCAAATGATTTTTGGCATTCGGGACACACGTAAGATTTCGGCATTCTTACAAAATTCTGAAATCAAAATTTATTTTAACATTAATTTGAGACTACATTATACAATATATACATTATAAACTCAAAAATCTTAAGAAGACAACAAGTCCCTACATCGTTGCAATTGAGTGTTTAATCTTTGGCATTCGTTTTGAAGCCAAAGATTTTGACGCTCAAGTGCTCGTATTTGACGTTGAATCAAAGACTCGGCATATCTTTCATTGATATCAAAAATTACTCTTCTTCTGTTGAATAAATGTTCGACACAAGTAGAATAGAGGTGGTCATCATTCGACTCATCAAAATCCTCCTCCTCCTCAACTTCTTCCCCATCGCTGTCCATAAAAATAACGGAACTTGAACGAGTACCGTTTATGGTAGAGGCCGAAGTTTGAGTTGCTGGACGACGGTAAGGGTGAAAATATCTTCCACCCCTGCCAGCTCCGCCTCCAACCTCCCGCCCAGTCCTTGGAGCAGAAGTAGATGGTTGAGGATTTCTTTGAATTGGTTGACCTCGACCAACACCACGCCCGACATTCGAAATATTTGAGGTGTTGCGGACAGTCCCACCTCGTCCAACTCCGTGACCGACAGGAGAGGGGTTTGAGACGTTATTTGGTCTCGCTAACCTCCTGGCTCGTCCAATCGGTACAACAGTTGGAGAGACTGATGTTAAATCATCAGAATTGATGCTTGATGTCAAATCGTCAGAGTTATTTATAACGTTTGTGAGGTCCGATGTTGAATCATCGGCAGCGTTGTTGTTGTTGTTGTTGTTGATGTTAGAGTTTGATGTTGAATCATCAGCAATACGTACTGTAACCCTTAACCCTTGCGAGTCATGGGTTACTTGACGAGATTCAGAATTGTTAAGACCAGGCATTTTTACCTTGTGAATTGACTTGGAGTAGAAGACTTTTCTTGGTAAATGAACGAAAATGGAATGACGGAATGGAAAATATATATCCTGACTTTTATAGAAATTTAAGCGGTGAGGCGCTCACTTTTAAACGGTTTCTAGACCAATCGCACAAGAAAATAACTGCATGAGAAAAATCCCGCCCAACACCCTGAAAAATCAGATTTCTGACAGTAAATTTATGGTCACTGATTGTCGATGCAACGTGCATCATTTAATCACTGTTTAATACTTAAATCAATGAAAAATTAATGATCATGTTATTTCAAGTTTTTAAATTCCTTGGACGCGTGCTTGGTTGACGATGCAATGTGCATCATCTAATCTTTGTTAAATACTTCAATCAACGGAAAATTAATGTTCATGTCATTTTGAGTTTTTAAAATTCCTTGAACACGTGCTTGGTTGACAATGCAATGTACATCATCTAATCTCCGTTAAATACTTCAATCAACAGAAAATTAATGTTCGTGTCATTTCGAGTTTTTAAATTCCTTGATCACAAGCTTAGTTTCTTAATTGAAATTTTAATTCAATGATCGTATCGATCACTTGCCCTCACACATGAACGGTGTTGGGTCCTTTAGGGCGTCAACTAGCGCATGTTGGTGGTAGACATTAAACTTTAAAAAGGTTTAAAAGAAAAGGATTTTTTACTTTGAATGTCAGTGTAAATTTGAGTTTAGAGTAAATAACCCGCATTTAAGAAAAGAACATGAAGGAATCACCAGCGAAAAAGAGAAAATTAAATTCTCGCATCAAAGATGCCAAAGAGGACAATCATAAGATTATTCAGGAGGAGAAGAAAAAGAAGACCAAAAAGGAGACAGAAAAAAATGATAAAAAAATTGGTAAGAAGAAACGTGAAACTAGGAACTCCAAGAAGAATTCAAATAAAAAACATCAATTAAGATCAGGTAATTTGAAATTTATATTTTTATTACGTGAACCTTATTTGCTATTTTGATCAACATTTTAGAAAAGAAACAAAAAAAGAAAGAAATCATGTCAACATCGGAATCAGATGACATGTCTGAAGAAATTGAGGAATCGGAAGCGGAAGAGTTAACTTCCAATTCTGATGATGCTTCAACTGAAGTAGAACAACCGAGCGATGAAAGTTCAGAAAATAATGACGATGATGATGATGATGATGATGTTGATGATGACAATGTAATTAGTACGGATGAAGACCTTGACGAACAGACACAAGATGTTTTAGGAAAGAAAAGAAAAAATCCGATTAAGAAGATGCTGATGTTAGAAAATGAAATTAACAACCACGCGGTCTATGAAGGTGCGTCGTTGATGGCGTATCAAATTTTAATGAATGAAGACGAGCAAAAAGTATTTTTTCGAAATTGGACAACTGAAAAAATGGCTGACACTAGGGACATTGATTTTGTTGAATGGCAAAAAGAACATTCTACAAGAGAAGCGTACTTTTTTGGGCCAGATAACGTAAGTTTTGATAATTAAATTTGGTCTGATTTCATTGCAGAAATAATAAAATTTTTATTCCAGTACATGTACATAAATCCGGCTACACTAAAGAAGTTTATTGAACTAATCAAGAACAAAAAGGTGGATGAAAAAAGTGTTAGCCTTCCAATAAAACCAATGTATAAGGTCGTATACCTTAATCCTCAAGTGACCGTAGGAATCACTGGTTTGAGGCATATTCAAAAAGCCGGAGGATTGTCGACCTGGCCGGTAATCTACATGAAAAAGGAACACGTAAGTAAAATTGATAGCAAAAATTGATCACTTTTAAACCGCATGCTTTTTCAGTATAATGAAAACAACCAACAATATTCAACAAAAATCATGAAAATCCAGGTGCCTTTAAGAGGATTGGAAGAAATAACAAAGGCGTTCATGGAATTGTGTTTCGGCATTAAAAAAAAACTACCCAAAATTCAACAATGAAATGAGGTGGTTACTGTGTACATATGTATATTTTAAAATAAAAGAGATGCGCATACTCTAAATAATACCTTATCTACTAATACAATAAAATATAAATTAAAAATTTAAAGCGAAGTGGGCGGATGCAAAACAGAAGAAGTAGATTTTGAAGACTCCTCTTGAGCGGTGGTGACGGAAAAAAGAGGGTTGGAAGAATCATTGAAAATTTGAGTTCGTCGTCTGTCAAACATAGAACGTGAATATAACGGAGTTGGGTCATCTTGAGCGGTGGTGACGGGAAAAAGAGGGTTGAAAGACTCATTGAAATATTGAGCCCGTCGTCTCTCGAGCGTAGTACGTGGATACAACGGAATTGGACGAATCACTGGTTGAAAATGAGACTTCTAAAAATAAAAAAGTAAATGTATGATTATAATGAACAATTATGAAAATAAAAAATATTTTTACCGCCAAATCCGTCAAATATGATTCATCAGTATTCGTTATTTTGTTGCATGTTTTTGGTCCTGAATTGACAACAGCTGGAGAAGAAGGAGCGTCCAAAACTTCAACATTTGTTTCAGAAGTTGAATCTTGACTGGCTTTCTCACGACGAAGTGTTGACATTTCATAAAACTGAAAATAGATAGGAAAATTATAATTTTTGTAAAACAGAAATTTTAAAATAAAATACTTACTTCAGAATTGGGTTGATTGTGTTGAGTTAATTGGTTATTCAATCTCCAAAATTTAACTGTTAGGACCGTCACCAAAAGACATACGATCATAAGAATAACAATTACTAGTAATTTAAATCCGTCTGCAAAATAGTAATATGAATATTAGAGAAAATAAATGTAAAACTGAAACAAATGAGACTTACTGTCAAAGGTAAATTGTTCAAGCAAAAATTCACCAAATGTCATCTTTGGAATAGTGATTAAAGGCTTTGAAGTGGTGATGGTAGAGGTGATTGTTGCGGAGGGGTTTGTTGTGAATGTGGGGCTGGTGGTTGAAGTAGTAGGGGTGGTAGTTGAGGTAATTAATGTAGGTGAAGAGACAGTGGTTAATGGAGTGTTAGAGGTGATTGTTGCGGTTGTGGAACTAGTGGTTGATACAGTCGAAGTTGTTGAAGTTGTAGGCATGGAGGTTGGTACAGTGGTGGTGACGCTGTTGGTGGTAGAGGCAATTGATGAAGTTGAAGAGATGATGATTGGTGAGGTAGAAGAAACAGTAGTTGTGGATGTGGTGCTGCTAGACAATGAAGTAGAGGTAGTTGTAATAGTAATGGAGCTCGAGGTGGTAATTGTAGTGGTCGTAAACGGGACGGCGGAAGTCGTAGTAATTGTGGTGGTGGTAGAAGCAGTAGTTGTGGAGCTGATGGTCGTCAATTGGTTGGTTACAGTTGAGTTGATAGTGGAATTAAAGAGGGGGTAAAATCCAGAAGACATTTTTAAAATATTTTCAAAAAAAGAAAGGTTTTGGGCAAAGGAATTTTGTGTCAAAAAAATGACACAAAAAAATGAAATAAAAAATTTCATGACGGGTTTGGGTGTTGATGTCAATTAAACAAAATTTTAATTTAGAATGAGGATTTCAAATTATGGAATTTGTGATTTTTATTTATATGATAAAAATTTCGGTCAAAACGCGCTCTTCTTCATATTTATTATAAATAAGAGACGATTTTGACTGCTTATACTATGCATATAATATTGTACATTTAAATGCACATTGCGCGCAAAATCAATGAATTGTTTGCATTGACAGCATTGCATGAATTGAATGTAAAGGAACGAAAGACACGCGCTGGAAAAATAAGACATTGTACGTCAAATCAATGAATTGTTTGTATTATTACGTAAAAAAGAATCATTGGTATTATTATTGACATTCACATAATATAATTGATAATGATATTCAAATAAAGCAAATAAACCAAGTGTCATCCATAAAAAGTACAAACAACTCAATAGCCCAGGCGAAACATCGTCTTCTACATAATTAGGGTCATAATAAACGTTGTATGAAGTAATTTGTTGTTCATCTTCGCTTTCGGACGACGAGTCTAAAATTGACATTATTTGGAATATTGATGTTTTAACAAAAAAACTGAGTGTAAAAATTTTGAGCAAAAATTATGTACAAAAGTTCCAAAGTTTTTTTGTAATAATGGTACACTTCTAGTTCTTTTTGAATAACAGGAATGATTTGTGCGCGAGTTTCAAAATCATCTCTTGGTCCATAAAATAAAAACGTGTGATTTTTGACGTCTTGACAATAAACTAATACTTCTTTCTCCAACAATTTTAAAGTTTTGTTTATTGTGTTGAGAAGAATGGAGATGTGTCGCAGAATAACGTCTTCTTTTGGATTATTTTGGAACAAATCAATGTTACAGAACATGATTTTGCAGTGAGTGTTATCTGAACAAGGCTCAATGATATACTGAAAATGGTTTAACTGTAAAACATTTAAATTAAGCGCTCTCCTTCATAGTTGAATTTAAACATTTTTATTGTTAAAAAGTTTTACATTTGAGCGAGTTTGGAGCAAAAAGGACGGAATTTTTAAACATTTTTCATTCTCAGAACCTTTCTTTGCGCTTTTAAATCGAGAACAATTCGACAATGGAGAAAAATAGATGTTGCAACAAGCCTGCAACCGGCTTGTTTTCGTCTGCAATCGGCTTGCAACAGGCTCGATTGAGCCTGTAATCGGCTTGCAACAGGCTCGATTGAGCCTGTAATCGGCTTGTTTTCGTCTGCAATCGGCTTGCAACAGGCCGATTACAGGCTCGATCGAGCCTGTTGCAAGCCAGATCGAGCCTGTTGCAAGCCGATTGAGACGAAAACAAGCCGGTTGCAGGCCGATTACAGGCTCGATCGAGCCTGTTGCAAGCCGATTACAGACGAAAACAAGCCGGTTGCAGGCCGATTACAGACGAAAACAGGCTCGATCGAGCCTGCAACAGGCTCAATGTAGATGCCATCAAGGTGGTTTGAGAGCGCATCAAGATGGTTTTCATGCGTAAACGGATGGTTAAAAGCCCGTTTTAGACTGTTTTAAGGTGTTTTGAGAGTGTTTTGAGAAGAAATGTGCCTACATCGAGCTCGAAAGAGCTTGATGTAGGTACATTTCTCTACAACACCGCTTCCGTGATGTGTTCTTCGTTCAGTTCCAAATAAAAACAGTCTTTGGGCGGAAGGTTTCGACTTTTCTTCATCTCTTGAAGGGATTGGAAATGTTCGTAACAAAAGACGCCTTTTCTTTTCAAAAGTTTCAAAGTTTTTGATTTTTGACAAGCGGGAATTTTTTTAAATCTTTCCATCTGTTGTTGTAAGATGGGAAAGGAAAAATTCGAGGTCTGATTCAAATCTTGAACAAGAGCATCCAGACTGGCAGAAATGTGCTCTAATGAATCTTGAATTTTAAATTTGCCTAATGTAAGAGTGCAAAACCTATCACTGTTTTTTGCCAACTGAACTGCTTTTGGAATTTGCTTAAATCGGGAAACATTCAACTCTTCCACGATCAGATGCAAATCGTATCTGAAACGAGTGCATCATTTGTATTAGTTTATTAAATAAATCTAATCAAAAATTTCTTACCCTTGAGCGTTGTGGAAAAAAATTGGTGTGTGATATGGACCGGATCTCGTCAAGTTACACAGCGAATGAGCCGCGCCCATTATTTTCCCTGTCACGTGATCATGATCCAGAACTTTTCTGTAAATTCTAGGTTCGATTGCAAACTGGCCACCGCAAATATGACAAACTTTTGCTTTTCGATACATTTGCCATTCCTGCGGACTAGCTTGAGTTTTAAGAACATCTCTAAATTTTTGTTTTCTTTCTCCAACAATTTTTTCATAGTGAGGCAACCGTTCCAAAAAATGTTTGGCCGCATCCTCTCCTACGTATTCTTCTTGAAAGAATACTTCATCATCGGAGTCCACAAAAAGCAAGCTATAAACCACCGGTCTATGCACGTTTATATCGTCACTGGTGGGAAAAGCACACCAACACTTAGATTTTGAACAAAGTCGACATTTAGTCCATTCTTTGTTCCTTTGAAGCCCACATTCAAAATTACAAACTCCAACAACAGGTGCTTGAAATTTATGTCTGTGATTGGTAAAACTTATGGAGGAATTTTTGGACGGGTAGAGGGCACGTTGTTTATCACATCAAGTTTCTTCGTGTTTTTCCTTTTTGGATTTGGATCGAAAATGTAGCAGACATTTTTCGCAATAGAAGTGCTTCTGTTGAACCGCTTTTTTACCTGACAACAATCCGGCCAGATTATTCAAAAAACCTTGGATTCTAGTGATTTTAAAGAAATGGTGCTGTTGATTTAAATCCTTGATCTTTTTAAACTTGGAAGAAAAACCCAATTTGATATTAGAACTAGAATTGATAATTTTTTTACGGGAAGATTTTTTCTTGCATTGAGTTGATTTTGCGAGGCGGGAATTAAATGGACATTCATTGGGAGAGATTTCAGGGTCGTGTTTTATCATTAACAAATTCAAAATGTTCTTGTTTCTGTCGTTGTTTTTATTAGTAAAAAACCCCAAATTTGAAACTTGACCCTCACTCTCATAAAAAACTGAAATTGAAATTGGTAAATGGGAGTTTCTACTCAGAAATTTTTTTAAATTACCAAATTGAAGAGGAAACTTAAAACCTTTTATATTAAACTTTTTAAGATACTTTATCAGCATTTGACGAAAATCAACAATGGAAACCGTTTCCTCCGGAAAAAGATGTCTAATGTACAGATAAAGAAAGTTAAATTTATTGTAACGAGTGTTCCATTCCAAGCAATTAGATCTCTTTAAATCACGCGGAATTTCTAAAAGATCCATTTCCAAAGTTTATTTGAAATTTTTCTAAATAAGACAAAATAATTCCATAAAAATCAAATACTAGTAATTTGAGTATTGCTAAAAGATAAAGATTCAAATCTCCATCTGGAACCTCTCATCAACAAATCTTCTTCTCGACTTACTAAATTATGTAATAATTTTTGGACTTTGCCTTTCAACAAGCAGGAAGAATCAAAAGACGTGAATTGAATGTCGCTGGTTCTTAGAGCAAAGACATCTTGATCATTGGACAATATTTGAGGCGACGACTGATCAAAAGGTTTTTCAGAAGTATCATCAATATTGATAGTATCTGAGTTGATGTCCTTTTTCTCTGCAGCGGAATTCAAATCAGGAATTTGATACGCCGCTGATAAAATAAGGGCAACTTTATCCGTAAAAATTTTACTTAATTCGTGACCAATAATGTCAACTATTTCTTGTCTATTTTCTTTATTTGCAGCAAAAGCGTGAAGTGTTTCTTTTGAAAAAAATGTGTTTTCGATAAAATTTGATTTTTCTGTTAAGTGCAGATTTGTGCAATGAATAATTTAAATTTTCTAAATGAGAAGCGTCAATGTGAGAGACTAAATCTTTTCTCCATTTAAAGGAACTTACTTCGTTCTCACAAAATGGACATTGAAATGACTGATTAAGCGGGGTCCGAGCTCGGGATTTTGTGGTTTCGCGATGACGGAATAAATGATGTTTGTCTCGAGAAGATTTTCTGACCAACGATTTTTGACATTCAGGGCAAACGTAAGATTTCGGCATTTCTTACAAGATTCTGAAAACAAAATTTATTCTTATATGAATTTTTATAAATAATTTTGATAATACATTACACAATCAATATATACAACATAAACACAAATAGCTTAAGACGCCAACACATCAATACATCGACGCAATTGAGTATTTAATCTTTGGCACTCATTTTGTAGCCGAAGATTTTCACGCTCAAGCGCGTGTATTCATCTTTGAATGAATGATTCAGCATATCTCTCATTTATATCGAAAACCAATCTTCTTCTATTGAATAAGTTTTCAATGTAAGAAGATTGGCGGCGGTCATCATTCGACCCGACAAAATTCTCCTCCTCCTCTTCAACTTCTTCCCCATCGCTGTCCAAAAAGATAACAGAACTTGAACGAGTTCCGTTTCTCGTGGAGGCTGAAGTTTGGTCTGCCGGATGCTGGTAAGGATGAAAATATCTTCCACCCCTGCCAGCACCGCGTCCAACCTCCCGTCCAACCCTCGGAGCAGAAGTTGATGGTTGAGCATTTGTTTGGATTATTTGGCCTTGACCAACACCGCGCCCGACAAACAAATTATTCGAGGCGTTGCGACCGAACCATGGTTATGTTGAATCATCGACTAAAACATCGTGACCTGTTAGGCGAGCCATAAGCCTGTACCAGGTTTCGGGATTTGCTGCTCGACCGAGTTGGTGAGACGGGGGAGGAACTCTCCCACCTTGTCCAACACCGCGACCGACAGGAGAGAAGTTTGAGACGTTATTCGGTCTCGCCAACCTCCCGCCTCGTCCAATTGGCACTATAGGCGGAGATGTTGATGTTAAATCATCAGCAGAGATGTTGGTTGATGTCAAATCATCAGCGTAATTGTTGTTGGTGGGGGCCAATGTTGAATCATCGGCAGTGTTGTTGTTGTTGGTTGATGTTGAATCATTAGCAATACGAACTGTAACCCTTAACCCTTGGAAGTCATGGGCTACTTGACGAGATTCAGAATTGAAAATACCAGGCACTATTACCTTTATGGATTGACTTGGGTGGAAGACTTCTTTCGATAAATGTACGAAGATGGAATGGCGGAATGGAAAATATATATCCCGACTTTTATACAAATTTGAGCGGTGAAGCGCTCACTTCTTAAATGGCTCATAGACCAATCGCACGAAAGAAATAACTGCATGAGAAAAATCCTGCCCGATACCCGGGGCAACCAGATTTGTGACAGTAAAATTTATGGTCATTATTTGTCAATGCGCATTATCTAATCTCCGTTAAATACTTCAATCAATGGAAAATTTATGTTCGTGTCATTTTTAAGTTTTTTAAATTCCTTGAACACGTGTCCGGTCCCTTATTTGAAATTTTTTATCCAATGATCGTATCGACCACTCGCCCACACATACCCGGAGTTGGGCCCTTTTAGGGCGTTAACTAGCTCTTGTTGGTGGCGAACATTAAACTTTGAAAAAGGTTTAAAAGAATGGAATTTTTACATTGAATGTCAGTGTAGATTTATGCTCAGAATAAATCACCCGCATTTAAGAAAAGAATATGAAGAAATCACCAGCGAAAAAGAGAAAATTGAATTTTCGCATTAAAGATGCCGAAGAGGACAATCATAAGATCTTTCAGGATGAGAAGAAAAAAAAGACCAAAAAGGAGACAGAAAAGAATGATAAAAAGACTGATAAGAAGAAACATGAGAGTGGGAACTCCAAGAAGAATTCAAATAAAAAACATAAATTAAAATCAGGTAATTTCAAATTTATAAATTTTTATACACGTGACCCTTATTAGCTATATTGTACGACATTTTAGATAAGAAGCAAAAAAAAAGAAGACATGTCAGCATCAGAATCAGATGCGGTGTCTGAAGAAATTGAGGAATCAGAAGTGGAAGAGTTAACTTCTGACTCTGATGATGCTTCAACTGAAGTAGAAGAACCCAGTGATGAAAGTTCAGAAAATTATGATTATGATGATAATGATGATGATGATGACAATGTGGTCAGTGTGGATGAAGACCTTGACGAACAGACTCAAGACGTTTTAGGAAAGAAAAGAAAAAAGACGCTGATGTTAGAAAATGAAATTAACAATCATGCAGTCTATGAAGGCGCATCGTTGATGTCGTACCAGATTTTAATGAATGAAGAGGAGCAAAAAGTATTTTTTCGAAATTGGACAACTGAGAAAATGGCCGACACTAGGGACATTGATTTTGTAGAATGGCAAAAAGAACATTCTACGAGAGAAGCGTACTTTTTTGGACCGGACAACGTGAGTTTTGAAATTTAAACTCGATCCGTTTTATTGCAGGAATAATCAGATTTTTATTCCAGGACATGTACATAAATCCGGCCACATTAAAAAAGTTTATTGAATTAATCAAGAACAAAAAGGTGGACGAGAAAAGCGTTAGCCTTCCAATAAAACCAATGTATAAGGTGGTATACCTAAATCCTCAAGTGACTGTAGGAATCACTGGTTTAAGGCATATACAAAAAGCAGGAGGATTGTCGACCTGGCCGGTAATCTACATGAAAAAGGAACACATAAGTAAAAATGATAGCGGAAGAATTGTTCACTTTTAAACCACATCTTTTTTCAGTACAATGAGAACAACCAACAATATTCGACAAAAATCATGAAAATCCAGGTGCCGTTGAGAGGATTGGAAGAAATAACAAAGGCGTTCATGGAATTGTGTTTCGGCATAAAAAAAACTACCCAAAATTCAGCAATGAGACAAGGCAGTTACCATGTACATATGTTTATTTAAAACTAAAAGAGATGCGCATACTCTAAATGATACCTTATCTACTAATCCAATAAAATATAAAATTAAGAAAATTTAAAGTGAAGTGGGCAGATGCAAAGCGGAAGAGACGGATGCTGAGGACTCCTCTTGAGCGGCGGTGACGGGAAAAAGAGGGTTGAAGGAATCATTGAAAAATTGTGCTCGTCGTCTGTCAAGCGTGGTGCGGGGATATGTAGGAATTGGGCGGAATATCAGACGGAAATTATATTTTTGAAAATAATAATGTAATTTTATAATAAACGATTTTGAAAATAAAAAATATTAATTACGTACTGACATATACGACAAATATGAACAATCAGTATTTATTATTTTGTCACATGTTTCTGGTGCTGCATTGTCAACAGTTGGAGAAGAAGTTATGTCCTTGACTTCTACATTTGATTCAGGAATAGAATCTTGACTGACTTTTTCGCGAAGCATTGTCATTTCAATAAACTGAAAATAAATAGGAAAATTATAATCATATCAAAAGCAGAAATTTTTAAAATTAGAAAATACTTTAGAATTGCGTTGATTGCGTTGGGCTAGTTGGCGATTCAATTTCCATATTTTAGCTGATAAGGCCGTCACCAAAAAACCTATGACCATAAGAATAATGAATACCAATAATTTGAATCTGTCTGCAAAATAGTAATATAATCATCAGAGAAAATAAAAATAAAATTGAAACAAATCAGACTTACTGTCGAAAGTAAAATTGTTGAGCAGAAATTTGCCAAATGTCATCTTTGGTGTGGTGATTTTGGGTTTTGCAGTGGTGGTGGCAATGGTAGAGGTAATTGTTGTGGATGTGGTGAATGGAGTGGTAGAGGAGTTTGTTGTGGTTGTGGAGCCGGTAATTGACGCAATTGTTGTGGGTGGGGAGCCGGTGGTTAATGGAGTGGTAGAGGTGATGTTGCAGTTGTGGGACTGGTGGTTGATACAGTGGAAGTTGTTGAGGTTGTGGAGCCGGTGGTTGACACAGAGGTGGTGACGCTGTCGATGGTAGAGGCTATTGATGTGGTTGAAAAGATGGTGGTTGATGAGGTGGAAGAAACGAGTGTTGCGGTTGTGGAGCTGCTAGTTGGTAAAGTAGAGGTAGTTGTAATAGCGATGGTGGTGGTGATTGTAGTGGTCGTGAACGGGACGGTGGTAGAAGTAGTAATTGCAGCGGTGGTGGAAGCGGAGGTTGTAGAGCTGGTGGTCGTCAATTGGCTGGTAATAGTCATGTTGAGAGTGGAATTGATTGAGATGGGGGAGAATCCAGAAGCCTTTTTAAGAATATTTTCCCAAAAAGTAATGTTTTGGGCGAGGGAATTTTGCGTCAAAAAAATGACACAAAAAAATGAAATGAAGAATTTCATGATGGATTTGGGTGTTGATGTGAATTATTTAAGATTTTGATTTATAGTGAGGATTTTTAATTATGGAATTTGTGATTATTATTTATATGATAAAAAATCACGGTCAAAACGCACTCATATACATATTTATTATAAATAAGAAACAATTTTTGGCTGCATATACTGTGCATAGAACGTTGCGCGTTTTAATGCACATTACACGCATGAATTGAATGCAAAGGATTGAAAGACACGCGTTGGAAAAAATAAGACATTGCACATCAAATCAATGAATCGTTTGTATTATGGCGGAGAAAGGAATCATTAGTATTATTATTGGTATTTACATAGTATAATTGATATTCATGCTCAAATAAAGCAAATAAACCGAGTGACATTAATAAAAGGTACAAGAAACCTAATAGCTTGGGAGAAACATTGTCTTCTACAAGATGGGAATTATAATAATAATCGTGTGCTGTAATTTGTTGTTCATTTTCAATTTTGGACGGTGAGTCAAAAATTGACATCATTAAAAGATGTTGATGTTTTTGAGCACTTTGTCCAAAAATTTTAGAACGGTTTTTGATAATAATGGTACACTCGTAATTCTTCTGAAGATCTTTTAAGTAAAAGAAAATCGCACAAAAGTTTAAGAGTTACTTCTTTATAATGATGGTACACTTTTAGTTTTTTTGAATGACGGATAAGATTAGTACACGAGTTTTGAAATCATCTCTTGGTTCATGAAATAAAAACTTGTGATTTTTAACGTCTTGACGATAAACAGATACTTGTTGGTCCAATAACTCAAAAGTTTTGTTTATTGTGTTGAGAAAAATAGACATATGTTGCAGAAGAACGTCTTCTCTTAAATTATTTTGTAACGAATTAATGCTGTAGAGCATGACTTCGTAAAAAGTATTTTCTAAACAAGACACGATGCTATACTGAAAATAGTTTATCAGGAAAATAACATTTTAGAATAAGCGCGCTTTTTATTTTTGGAAAACTTTTTTAAAACCACATTGAAACTAACCCTCTTGGTGCACAAATTGATTTAAGCGGGATTGAAGCAAATTGGCAATGGAAAACTGGATGTTGCAACAAGCCTGCAACCGGCTTGTTTTCATCTGCAATCGGCTTGCAACAGGACAATTACAGGCTCAATCGAGCCTGTTGCAAGCCGATTGCAGATGAAAACAAGCCAGTTGCAGGCCGATGCAGACGAAAACAAGACGGTTGCAGGCCGATTAAAGACGAAAACAAGCCGGTTGCAGACGAAAACAGGCTTGATCGAGCTTGCAACAGGCTCAATGTTGATGCCATCAAGATGTTTTGAGAGCGCTTCAAGATGGTTTTTATGCGTAAACCGATGGTTGAAAGCCCGTTTTAGCCTGTTTTAAGGTGTTTTGAGAACGTTTTGAGAAGAAATGTGCATACATCGGGCTCGAAAGAGCCTGATGTAGGTACATTTCTACACAACAGTCCAACGCTGGAAAACTCAGCTCCCCACGGAGACCGAGAAGCAACTCCTATCTCTGGACCAGCTTAAGTTGTTGGCTTTCCCACCGGCCTTTCAGCAAGACGCCACCTCCGGACTCTGGAGCCTGGTCAGCGCCGAAGAGGGAACCGAGAGCCACCACCTGTACATCCCCCACCCTCTCCGCCGACGGATCATCGAGGCTGCCCACCAATTCCTAGGTCACGCAGGGGTCACGACAACTTCCCAGGTTTGTCGAAAATGGGTCTTCATGCTCTGGCTCGTCCCTGAGGTCCACCGAGCAATCCAACACTTCCGCCCGTGCCAGGTCAAGAGTCAAAAGGCCACCAAGCAGAAGGACGTCCATCAACCAAGTATCCAGGCCAGGGCCCCCTTCCAGGTCTGGAGCACGGACATCCTGGGGCCGCTGCGCGTTAGCTCAGAAGGGAACAAGTACCTCCTCACACTGAAGGATGTCTTCAGCAAGTGGTTTGAAGCTATTCCGTTCAGCAACACCACCAGTGAAAAGGTACTCCATGCTTTGCAATTCTTATATGCCCGGTTTGGTCATCCCTTGCAGGTGCATACAGACAATGCGACATACTTCCGTCCCCAACTCATACAGGAGGCTTTCCGAAGGGCCGGCATCCGGTTGACCTTCACACCCACGTACAACCCCCAGTCCAATTCGGTCGACCGGGTCCATCACGACCTTAACACCATGCTGCGGGTCCTTTGTCACCAGCATGCTGCAGATGGGGAGGAAGTTTTACCAGCCGCCCTTCTGGCCCTCCGGAGCGCAGTCGACAAGAGCACCGGAATCACCCCGTTTGGGTGTGTCCACGGCAAGGAACCCGCCACTCTGTTGGACTTGCTGAGCCCTTCCCGGCCACCTTTCTTGCCGCAAATAACTACGTCCGCCATCTGGAGGAACATCAGTTCAAGGCACATCGGATGGTACAGGTCCAGCTTGCCAGAGCCCCTCAGCATAGTGCCTGGCGATACGGAGACGAAAGGGACGCCGTTCAAACCGGCAAAAAGGTATGGCTGTTTACCTCCAAACCCTCTGCGGATCCGAAACTAGCCATCCTTATACTGGCCCCTGGAGGATCATCCAACAACTCTCGGGCACTTTACGTTCAATCTGCCCAGAAGGCAACTGGTGTGACCAACCGAACACAATCACGGTGTACTTGAATAGGTTGAAGTGCTACCACGGGGAAGAACGAGCCCCACAGCGGGTCAGCTTTGATCTTACCCAGCTGGAGGATGCCGATGACGATGCCGAGGGCCCCATGAGGAACGCCTGGATCACTACCGAGGGTGCGGCCGCCAATCAGGCGCTGAATCAAGATGTTGGGGATGTCCACGCGCCCAGCCTTAGGGACAGGAGAATACCAAACTTGACTACCGACACATCCTTGACTCGAAGCTCCATAGCTCACCAGTGAGACCTCGGAGAGGTTGCTCCATCTCTTGTTGTCCATCATGAGCATACAAACGTTGTAAGTCAACCCGATCTTTCCAGTAGCACTCATCGCTCCCTCCCCCACATAGATTCTGCCACCATGACCACCCTGGACACCTCCACCGATATCGTCCCATCCCTGGCCAAACCTAGTTCACTCGGAGCCCAGCGATCCCAGACTTCGTTCGACCAGAGCGCCCAGATTCGGCCCTGCAGCAGCCGGGCTTGGGAGGAGAGCACCTTCCCGCCTGTCCTGGAGGGTTCCCAAGATGACGTCTTCTCGACCCCTACGCCGGATCGCCCCGACATCTCTACCACAGCTACTGCCACGTCCACGACCGACACGGCCCCTTCTGACCCAGGCTCTGAGGATCCGCCGAAACTGGGACCATCATCGGACGCCCCACTCCCTCAGACGCCCCCAGCCAATCCGGACAACCTGAAGAAATTCTTAAGGCCCTGTTTCCTTTCTCCTCCATACCCGAGGCGACCTACCCGACCTCTGTTCCCCTCCAGCTCTGACGAGGAAGACAATACTGCTCCGCGGCCCCGTCGAAGAAGGTCCTCGGGTTCCGACTACTCCCGCGAACATCGGGCCGACCTGTCCGACCCTCGATTGTATCCCAAGCGCCGACTGCAGAACCGACTCCTCGCCATCTTAGGACGGAGCTCTGTCCTCTCCGTTCTCACCATGGTTGCATGTATCAGTCTCTTGTCCACCTGCCCCTCGGCAACTGTTGACCGCTTTGCCCTCTGTAACAGCTATGGCACTGTAGAGAACCGATACCACCTGACGGCATATGACTGCTCTGATCCCACCAAAGTCCAGGCCTACAGTAGTGTCCCAGCCAAGCCGTGCAACGTCTGGATCACTCCTGTTCAGCGAGAAAGACCGACGTGATTTCAACTCCTACAAAAGGAACAAGAGGTACATTACCACCCATTCTTGTTCCCTTTCTAGGACAGACATCAGGTACAGCTGCGGGGTGTACGGTCATCCTGAATTGGTCCCCTTACGCTGGTGGTTCTCCGTGACACAGAGAATTCCTTTCGAGCAGTGCCTCACCTGGATCCGGACTCGGGACTACAGGCCACCAGTATACTAAACCATGATGCAAGGCCGGAACCTCAGTTATCCCATATCGCTGAACGAACCGACTCATGTCTCATATCGGGCCCATGGTCGGACCTACACGAAAGCACCACTTCTTCCCACCGACCACTTGTCAGAGACCGTATGCCAAGGCGAATGGTTGGAGTACGTCAAAGGCCAGCCGTTCTACCACATGGTGGCGTACTTTGACAAGCTCCACCTTCACACTACCAGCTTGATGATCGAACATGAAGCGGTTGTGGATCAGAACAGGTTGGGGCAGGGCAACTGTTGTTGCCATGCCCCTGGGAAGCCGGTCAATGCATTGCCCAAGGTAAGACGTATATCTGGAATCTTACTGAACCGGATTATTGCCATGTCACAATGGTTCAGGAATTCCTTGGTCATCGACTCTATGCCAACCTCTCCAACCCCGCCGCACCGGAAGGACAGCGCCCTGCTGAAGCCATAGTCAGCACAGAAGTAGGGGAGAAGATTCGGATCGGACCTCTGGGCTCCATCAGCCAGTGTGGATGAGTGGTGATGCCCACCAACGTAGACGAGATGTTCCTCTTCCCCGTTTTGGAGACCAATGAGCAGGGCGACGTTGTTGTGGATAACCGTGACCAGATGTTTACCAGGACCATCCATCCGAGTGAAGTTGATCTCCGCAAGTACATTGCAAATCGTGATGAGTATTTGTACTTTGATATTACTTCACAGGCAGAGAAAGAGTTCGACACCATCCTTCATCAGGATTGCCTCTGCCGACAAGACGAGGCATGGAAGGCTCACTTCTTCAAACAAGGCCTTCCTGGGTACCAACCATTTCTTCTGCAGGATGGAGTGTTCTCCATGCGCTCGAGAGAAACCAACTACAGGTACCAATGTGTGCTTAGGGTGGTACACCCGGTTTCTACCCCTACGTGCTACAACAAACTGCCTGTAGTCCTGCTACTCCCCCAACACCTCGCGTTGAACACGGTGGCTCAACTTCTCCTTGAGCACCACCTACTTCCTGGACCCGGATTCGCGACTGCTCTCGCCCATCGCGTCGGAAGTACCATGCTCAACGCTGTTTCCTGCCGTTTATCAGACTCATCAGGGATGGATCTCCGTCACGCCCGAGATAAACCAAGCTCCATCGCCTGAGCCTCTACTGATCTCACCTCCCCCCCACACGGACGATATCTTCCGACACACGGACTACAACAAAGGAGGGATCTACCAGCCCTCCACACTTGACGCCATGCAGGATTTCCTCTTGACGCCATTGCTCAGTGAGGCCGTCACGTGCAAGTTGGCATCTCTAGTCCATAACTTACGCCCCGAAAACGACTACGCCCTTGGGCCGTTGAACTTATTCCCCGACCGGATTGCTGCCACCACGGACTGGCGAAATCTTCTCTTTGGCAGCTGGTGGAGCTGGCTGGAAAAGTGGAGAAGAATGGTCAGTATCTTCATTGGACTGTATTACCTTTATGTCTTAAGGTGATGGGTACTCACCACGCTGTTCTCCATGCGGGTCTTGTATCAAGAACATGGGTTCGGGCCTAACCTCCTGTGGAGACTCGGCCCAGCACAGAACGTCTTTCCCATGCAGTTCTACCGGTGCTGGCGGCGATTCAAGCAGCGGACGACCTCTCCAACCACGCCCGAAATGATCCGAGCCGCTTCCGGTAATGCTCCACATGAATATCTGGCCATCCATGAGGTCAGCGGCCCTCCACTTCCCAGATGCAACCGGGCTGTGTCAAACGTCTACCCGTCACTTCCAGCCAAGTCCTCTTTGATGTACAGCAATGATCCTCAGGCCTTTACGCCAAACCAGGCCGTCGGACGATCCTTGCCGGCCCACCCCGGGAAACGCTGTACTCCACTCGGGACCCGCGGCCTACGAAGAGGACTGTGAAGCGCACCTTGCCCCTTCTCAGTTCACAAGTCAAAGCCACACCCCCTGCTGCCAATGCGCGACCCCCTGGGACCGTTGCAACCCCTCCGGCCATCACCGCTAACCTTGTCGGGTTACCCCAACACCAACCCTTGACTACCCCGAGGTCCCCCAGAGCCATCTTCCCGACAAGCCCCATCGGTGACTTGGTGGAACAGACCCGATGAATCCTGATAGACTCCGAACCGTTCCGATAGTTGTGATCGTAGTGACAGAGACACTCTAATTCGTGCGAGATCATGGACGCCATTGTGTTTTAAAAAGTGATGATTAAGTTACACCGGACGTTAGTGATATCGGAAAAGGAAAAGATCTTGTGAGATGAGACCAGCTGATTCTTTGATTTGGGGAACATTCCATGAGTTCGGTTTATTGCAACCTCACTCAAAAGAAAGGGGGGCAAATGAACCGAAAAGCCCAAGAAGAGATCAGTC
>CBDDTI010000287.1:0-47765 GCA_965233585.1 bacterium | reverse complement strand
GTTTTGGCTCAGTAAGTGCAATGACCTGAAAGTTGTGCTGGATAAAACGATTGAAGATTTTTTTTGTTGAACTTTTTGGATTTTTCCTTTCAACTTGTTGTTTCTTTTTGGGACCTTTTTTGTTTGCTGTTCCTTCAAGGTTTGATTTTTTTTGGTGGATTTGTTGGATTGACTTTTTGTAAGTTTTTTATTTTTTGGATATTTTTTGTTTAGATTTTTTCGCGAATTTTTTGGAATTTTCAAAGATATTTTTTGAAAGGATAGCAACTCTTAGGAGTAGCCCTGTTAGGAGTAGCCCAGGGCTCTTTAATGACTCTACTTTTTCGCGAACCTGGATCTTCTTTCTTCTGACTCTTTCTCGATTCCCTGATTTTCTTTCTTCTTCATTATCTTCATTTCTCTTCTCTGGCTCTTCCCACTTCCCACCTCTGATATTCCATCCGTCCATATTATTGGAAGTTTGCTTCTTAACTTCCTTCGCTTATGTAACTAAGTAATTGTAACTATATCCCGGTTGAAATCAGAGCCCGCTTCTTATCGCTATAAACCCCGGGCCCTTGCAATAAAGCCTACAGACTGAATGGGGGCAAGCAAACATTTCTCCATACAAAATGGCAGGTTTTGTTCAGCAACCAGCTTTTCAACTTTTGCTGCACCCGACATGCTGTAGGGAGGTATATTTTGCCCAGATTCCGGATTTCTATCTTATTCATGCAATTCTATTTTTTGATATAACGTGATACAACATGATACAACAAGAATCTATGCCTCTGAAAATCAAATGGCAAGAATCAGTTCTCAGGAGAAATCATGAGCCTGCAAGGAGAATCTAACACACCATGGCGGCACACAACATCGAATGAAAACAAATGTTCTTCCCCTTGACTCCGTTTGACAGGTTTCTACTGTGCGAAACTTGCGGGGCTCTGCCGAATTCTGTCACATCGTAATCAGTCAGCAATGTTCAGCGTTTGTTTACCAAATGTTGCGGCATTGTTGTTCTGCATTGTTGTACCGTTTTTTTTTTTAATCTTCAGCTCAGCTCCTTGGAGCCCCACCTTTGACCATTGTAGCCATTCTCAAAGCTGCTTCGACCAAGGGCACATCAGGACGTAGTGTCAAAGGTGAAATCAAGAAACTCGGTAGTCGCGCCTGAAAATGATTGGAGTTCATACGGACATCGCGTATGTGGTGACGGCAAATCACAGCGTCCCATGTCGAAACCAACCCCAAAGAGGCAAAAGTGAGCAATGTATAACAAAAACACACATGCGCTAGCTGAGCAATAATATTCAAGGGATTAATGATAATCCAACACAGTCTGACGGCTGACGTAATCATATACAATCTGTCCTCTCCACCATGAAGCCACTGGCTCACTGTACACGTGGAACTTACGCCGTCAATGAAGGCCAACCTCAGTGCAAAGTTTCTGACTAGGTGAGTGTCGGTTCTTTTCGACATCAGTACCACCAAGGTTTGAAGTAGAAAAACAAGAGCATTGAATCAAGTGATTGCAAAAGTTTGCCTTTGATGTGCTCAGGATCCTTTGCCGCTTGAAACCATCTGAGCCGCTCATGACATTTCAAGAGATGACGAGAGGCAGCATGTCATTCTCAGTGAGAACTCCAAGAACAGATTGCTCACTATCCAGTATAACCGCCGCTGTTCGCCCTGTAGACTGAAGCAGCTCGCTGGCTTCAAAAAGGGTGTGTTCAGGTGAGCATGTTGCGGTGGGCCTGTCTGCGGAGATACCCCCGACCTCAGTCCAGTTGCTGTCACAAAAGCTTCTTTGTTGCAGCGCGTCTGGCATTGTGCATAAATCCAGACAGGCAGCTAAAATGTCAAAGTTTTCGCCGTTGTGAAATATTTCGCTGCAGGTCATGGCAATTGACCTCCAGTAATTATATTCCTTCACTTGGGCGTGCCAACCAAGTGCAACCCTGAAACATCACTGCTGAATCATTCTCAATCTGTTGTCTATTATCTGTTTGCAACCGGCGTTTGAGCTTACAATCGTGTTCTTGCGATCCACAGAATTATTGTATATCATCATGGTAAAACACATACAAGTACGCACGCACACATATGTACGGTGCAAATATATACAGTTACGTTATAATTATTACGTTTGCATTTGCATCACTTGGTGGCTGGTGGGCTATAGCAGTCACTGGTTTCAATCTGTTTGCAAGCCGTGGTTTTGAAACGCTGCAGAGACCATGGCCCAGCATGACATCTTAAAAATCAATCCGCATCAAGCGATATTTGGCTTGTAAGGGAGCAGGGCCGCAGAATGGACTGCTGCTATCCAACCGCCTCCATGCAAGTATTCCACGATATTTCAAGCAAGCAGGATCACATTTAGGTCCAGAGGGTGTTTACACCTGAACAATTCATTCATTATTTTGAAAATGACAAAGTCTTCAAACTCCAGAAGTGCTGTTGGTGCACCGGCACGCCGACCGCGAAGTACTTTCAGCACTCTGCGCAGCGGCGAAACAGATCAAACCTAATCAAGATGAAGCGTTCATTTATGAGAGAGCACATGCAAGTACATGCACGTGTATATATATATATGTATATATGTATATATGTATATGCATTATATAATTAGGAAATAACATATATATAATGTTTGCACCCGATTAAAGAGATGGTACCCTATTGTGAGAAATTTCTTGCTCCTAATTCAGCACATGCTAATTGTGGGAAGGGGGCCTCTATTGTGAGATTTTTTTTCCAGATTGTTTTTTTCAATTTTTATTTTTTCCAAATGCTTTAATTAACTTTATTTTTTTAAATTATTTTTCTATTTATGTTTATTTTTGATTTTATTTTAGATGCCTTATCAAACCCTTATTTAAAAAAACATCGAGACAATTTTTCAAAAGTACCTCATGGGTGGCTCTGTTACTCAACAATATAATTGTCTGGATGGTACTCTATTGTGAGCACTAACTTTTGGGAGTGAAAAAAATAAAACCCTTTCTCCACCTTTCTTTGGGTAAAGCTGGCCCCTTTACTGTAGAAAACCATATTTGTGTTAAAGCTTTTAAAATGCAAGGTTTTTCCAAATAATTAGATGCCTTATTAAACCCTTATTTAAAAACAGCACCCAGACAATTTTTCAAGGGGATACCCCATGAGTGGCTCAGTTACTCAATAATATAACTGTTTGCATGGTACTCTATTGTGAGCACCAACTTTTGGGAGTGAAAAAAAACAAAACCCTTTCTCCACCTTTCTTTGGGTAAAGCTGGTCCTTTCACTTTAGAAAGCCATATTCGTGTTACAGCTTTTAAAATGCAAGGTTTTTCCAAATAATTAGATGCCTTATGAAACCCTTATTAAAAAACAGTGCCCAGACAATTTTTCAAGGGGATACCTCATGAGTGGCTCAGTTGCTCAATAATATAATTGCCTGGATGGTACTCTATTGTGAGCACCAACTTTTGGGAGTGAAAAAAAAGCAAAACCCTTTCTCCACCTTTCTTTGGGTAAAGCTGGCCCCTTTACTGTAGAAAACCATAGTTGTGTTAAAACTTTAAAATGCAAGGTTTCCCAAATAATTAGATGCCTTATTAAACCCTTATTTAAAAACAGCATCCAGACAATTTTTCAAAGGGGTACCTCATGAGTGGCTCAGTTACTGAATAATATAATTGTTTGGATGGCACTCTATTGTGAGCACCAACTTTTTGGAGTGAAAAAAGAAACAAAACCATTTCTCCACCTTTCTTTGGGTAAAGCTGGTCCTTTCACTTTAGAAAGCCATATTTGTGTTAAAGCTTTTAAAATGCGAGGTTTCCCAAGTAATTAGATGCCTTATTAAACCCTTATTAAAAAAACAGCATCCAAACAATTTTTCAAGGGGGTACCTCATGAGTGGCTCAGTTACTCAATAATATAATTGTTTGGATTGTACTCTATTGTGAGCACCAACTTTTGGGAGTGAAAAAAAAGCAAAACCCTTTCTCCACCTTTCTTTGGGTAAAGCTGGCCCCTTTACTGTAGAAAGCCATAGTTGTGTTAAAGCTTTAAAATGCAAGGTTTCCCAAATAATTAGATGCCTTATTAAACCCTTATTAAAAAACAGCACCCAGACAATTTTTCAAGGGGGTACCTCATGAGTGGCCCAGTTACTCAATAACATAATTGTTTGGACGGTACTCTATTGTGAGCACCAACTTTTGGGAGTGAAAAAAAAGCAAAACCCTTTCTCCACCTTTCTTTGGGTAAAGCTGGTCCCTTTACTTTAGAAAGCCATATTTGTGTTAAAACTTTAAAATGCAAGGTTTTCCAAATAATCAGATGCCTTATTCAACCCTTATTAAAAAACAGCACCCAGACAATTTTTCAAAGGTGTACCTCATGAGTGGCTCAGTTACTGAATAATATAATTGTTTGGATGGTACTCTATTGTGAGCACCAACTTTTGGGAGTGAAAAAAAACAAAACCCTTTCTCCACCTTTCTTTGGGTAAAGCTGGTCCCTTTACTTTAGAAAGCCATATTTGTGTTAAAACTTTAAAATGCAAGGTTTTCCAAATAATTAGATGCCTTATTAAACCCTTGTTAAAAAAACAGCATCCAGACAATTTTTCAAAGAGGAACCTCATGAGGAGTGAAAAAAAACGAAACCCTTTCTCCACCTTTCTTTGGGTAAAGCTGGTCCTTTCACTTTAGAAAGCCATAGTTGTGTTAAAACTTTAAAATGCAATGTTTTCCAAATAATTAGATGCCTTATTAAACCCTTATTAAAAAACAGCATCCCGACAATTTTTCAAGGGTGTACCTCATGAGTGGCCCAGTTACTCAATAATATAATTGTTTGGATGGTACTCTATTGTGAGCACCAACTTTTGGGAGTGAAAAAAAAGCAAAACCCTTTCTCCACCTTTCTTTGGGTAAAGCTGGCCCCTTTACTGTAGAAAGCCATAGTTGTGTTAAAGCTTTAAAATGCAAGGTTTCCCAAATAATTAGATGCCTTATTAAACCCTTATTAAAAAACAGCACCCAGACAATTTTTCAAGGGGGTACCTCATGAGTGGCTCAGTTACTCAATAATATAGTTGTTTGGATGGTACTCTATTGTGAGCACCAACTTTTGGGAGTGAAAAAAAAGCAAAACCCTTTCTCCATCTTTCTTTGGGTAAAGCTGGTCCCTTTACTGTAGAAAACCATATTTGTGTTAAAACTTTAAAATGCAAGGTTTTCCAAATAATTAGATGCCTTATTAAACACTTATTAAAAAACAGCACCCAGACATTTTTTCAAGGGGATACCTCATGAGTGGCTCAGTTACTCAATAATATAACTGTTTGCATGGTACTCTATTGTGAGCACCAACTTTTGGGAGTGAAAAAAAACAAAACCCTTTCTCCACCTTTCTTTGGGTAAAGCTGGTCCTTTCACTTTAGAAAGCCATATTCGTGTTACAGCTTTTAAAATGCAAGGTTTTTCCAAATAATTAGATGCCTTATGAAACCCTTATTAAAAAACAGTACCCAGACAATTTTTCAAGGGGATACCTCATGAGTGGCTCAGTTGCTCAATAATATAATTGCCTGGATGGTACTCTATTGTGAGCACCAACTTTTGGGAGTGAAAAAAAGCAAAACCCTTTCTCCACCTTTCTTTGGGTAAAGCTGGCCCCTTTACTGTAGAAAACCATAGTTGTGTTAAAACTTTAAAATGCAAGGTTTCCCAAATAATTAGATGCCTTATTAAACCCTTATTTAAAAACAGCATCCAGACAATTTTTCAAGGGGTACCTCATGAGTGGCTCAGTTACTGAATAATATAATTGTTTGGATGGCACTCTATTGTGAGCACCAACTTTTTGGAGTGAAAAAAGAAACAAAACCATTTCTCCACCTTTCTTTGGGTAAAGCTGGTCCTTTCACTTTAGAAAGCCATATTTGTGTTAAAGCTTTTAAAATGCGAGGTTTCCCAAGTAATTAGATGCCTTATCAAACCCTTATTTAAAAAAACATCGAGACAATTTTTCAAAAGTACCTCATGGGTGGCTCTGTTACTCAACAATATAATTGTCTGGATGGTACTCTATTGTGAGCACTAACTTTTGGGAGTGAAAAAAATAAAACCCTTTCTCCACCTTTCTTTGGGTAAAGCTGGCCCCTTTACTGTAGAAAACCATATTTGTGTTAAAGCTTTTAAAATGCAAGGTTTTTCCAAATAATTAGATGCCTTATTAAACCCTTATTTAAAAACAGCACCCAGACAATTTTTCAAGGGGATACCCCATGAGTGGCTCAGTTACTCAATAATATAACTGTTTGCATGGTACTCTATTGTGAGCACCAACTTTTGGGAGTGAAAAAAAACAAAACCCTTTCTCCACCTTTCTTTGGGTAAAGCTGGTCCTTTCACTTTAGAAAGCCATATTCGTGTTACAGCTTTTAAAATGCAAGGTTTTTCCAAATAATTAGATGCCTTATGAAACCCTTATTAAAAAACAGTGCCCAGACAATTTTTCAAGGGGATACCTCATGAGTGGCTCAGTTGCTCAATAATATAATTGCCTGGATGGTACTCTATTGTGAGCACCAACTTTTGGGAGTGAAAAAAAAGCAAAACCCTTTCTCCACCTTTCTTTGGGTAAAGCTGGCCCCTTTACTGTAGAAAACCATAGTTGTGTTAAAACTTTAAAATGCAAGGTTTCCCAAATAATTAGATGCCTTATTAAACCCTTATTTAAAAACAGCATCCAGACAATTTTTCAAAGGGGTACCTCATGAGTGGCTCAGTTACTGAATAATATAATTGTTTGGATGGCACTCTATTGTGAGCACCAACTTTTTGGAGTGAAAAAAGAAACAAAACCATTTCTCCACCTTTCTTTGGGTAAAGCTGGTCCTTTCACTTTAGAAAGCCATATTTGTGTTAAAGCTTTTAAAATGCGAGGTTTCCCAAGTAATTAGATGCCTTATTAAACCCTTATTAAAAAAACAGCATCCAAACAATTTTTCAAGGGGGTACCTCATGAGTGGCTCAGTTACTCAATAATATAATTGTTTGGATTGTACTCTATTGTGAGCACCAACTTTTGGGAGTGAAAAAAAAGCAAAACCCTTTCTCCACCTTTCTTTGGGTAAAGCTGGCCCCTTTACTGTAGAAAGCCATAGTTGTGTTAAAGCTTTAAAATGCAAGCTTTCCCAAATAATTAGATGCCTTATTAAACCCTTATTAAAAAACAGCACCCAGACAATTTTTCAAGGGGGTACCTCATGAGTGGCCCAGTTACTCAATAACATAATTGTTTGGACGGTACTCTATTGTGAGCACCAACTTTTGGGAGTGAAAAAAAAGCAAAACCCTTTCTCCACCTTTCTTTGGGTAAAGCTGGTCCCTTTACTTTAGAAAGCCATATTTGTGTTAAAACTTTAAAATGCAAGGTTTTCCAAATAATCAGATGCCTTATTCAACCCTTATTAAAAAACAGCACCCAGACAATTTTTCAAAGGTGTACCTCATGAGTGGCTCAGTTACTGAATAATATAATTGTTTGGATGGTACTCTATTGTGAGCACCAACTTTTGGGAGTGAAAAAAAACAAAACCCTTTCTCCACCTTTCTTTGGGTAAAGCTGGTCCCTTTACTTTAGAAAGACATATTTGTGTTAAAACTTTAAAATGCAAGGTTTTCCAAATAATTAGATGCCTTATTAAACCCTTGTTAAAAAAACAGCATCCAGACAATTTTTCAAAGAGGAACCTCATGAGGAGTGAAAAAAAACGAAACCCTTTCTCCACCTTTCTTTGGGTAAAGCTTGTCCTTTCACTTTAGAAAGCCATAGTTGTGTTAAAACTTTAAAATGCAATGTTTTCCAAATAATTAGATGCCTTATTAAACCCTTATTAAAAAACAGCATCCAGACAATTTTTCAAGGGTGTACCTCATGAGTGGCCCAGTTACTCAATAATATAATTGTTTGGATGGTACTCTATTGTGAGCACCAACTTTTGGGAGTGAAAAAAAAGCAAAACCCTTTCTCCACCTTTCTTTGGGTAAAGCTGGCCCCTTTACTGTAGAAAGCCATAGTTGTGTTAAAGCTTTAAAATGCAAGGTTTCCCAAATAATTAGATGCCTTATTAAACCCTTATTAAAAAACAGCACCCAGACAATTTTTCAAGGGGGTACCTCATGAGTGGCTCAGTTACTCAATAATATAGTTGTTTGGATGGTACTCTATTGTGAGCACCAACTTTTGGGAGTGAAAAAAAAGCAAAACCCTTTCTCCACCTTTCTTTGGGTAAAGCTGGTCCCTTTACTGTAGAAAACCATATTTGTGTTAAAACTTTAAAATGCAAGGTTTTCCAAATAATTAGATGCCTTATTAAACACTTATTAAAAAACAGCACCCAGACATTTTTTCAAGGGGATACCTCATGAGTGGCTCAGTTACTCAATAATATAACTGTTTGCATGGTACTCTATTGTGAGCACCAACTTTTGGGAGTGAAAAAAAACAAAACCCTTTCTCCACCTTTCTTTGGGTAAAGCTGGTCCTTTCACTTTAGAAAGCCATATTCGTGTTACAGCTTTTAAAATGCAAGGTTTTTCCAAATAATTAGATGCCTTATGAAACCCTTATTAAAAAACAGTACCCAGACAATTTTTCAAGGGGATACCTCATGAGTGGCTCAGTTGCTCAATAATATAATTGCCTGGATGGTACTCTATTGTGAGCACCAACTTTTGGGAGTGAAAAAAAGCAAAACCCTTTCTCCACCTTTCTTTGGGTAAAGCTGGCCCCTTTACTGTAGAAAACCATAGTTGTGTTAAAACTTTAAAATGCAAGGTTTCCCAAATAATTAGATGCCTTATTAAACCCTCATTTAAAAACAGCATCCAGACAATTTTTCAAAGGGGTACCTCATGAGTGGCTCAGTTACTGAATAATATAATTGTTTGGATGGCACTCTATTGTGAGCACCAACTTTTTGGAGTGAAAAAAGAAACAAAACCATTTCTCCACCTTTCTTTGGGTAAAGCTGGTCCTTTCACTTTAGAAAGCCATATTTGTGTTAAAGCTTTTAAAATGCGAGGTTTCCCAAGTAATTAGATGCCTTATTAAACCCTTATTTAAAAAACAGCATCCAAACAATTTTTCAAGGGGGTACCTCATGAGTGGCTCAGTTACTCAATAATATAATTGTTTGGATTGTACTCTATTGTGAGCACCAACTTTTGGGAGTGAAAAAAAGCAAAACCCTTTCTCCACCTTTCTTTGGGTAAAGCTGGCCCCTTTACTGTAGAAAGCCATAGTTGTGTTAAAGCTTTAAACTGCAAGGTTTCCCAAATAATTAGATGCCTTATTAAACCCTTATTAAAAAACAGCACCGACAATTTTTCAAGGGGGTACCTCATGAGTGGCCCAGTTACTCAATAACATAATTGTTTGGATGGTACTCTATTGTGAGCACCAACTTTTGGGAGTGAAAAAAAGCAAAACCCTTTCTCCACCTTTCTTTGGGTAAAGCTGGTCCCTTTACTTTAGAAAGCCATATTTGTGTTAAAACTTTAAAATGCAAGGTTTTCCAAATAATTAGATGCCTTATTAAACCCTTATCAAAAACAGCACCCAGACAATTTTTCAAGGGGGTACCTCATGAGTGGCTCAGTTACTGAATAATATAATTGTTTGGATGGTACTCTATTGTGAGCACCAACTTTTGGGAGTGAAAAAACAAAAACCCTTTCTCCACCTTTCTTTGGGTAAAGCTGGTCCCTTTACTTTAGAAAGCCATAGTTGTGTTAAAGCTTTAAAATGCAAGGTTTCCCAAATAATTAGATGCCTTATTAAACCCTTATTAAAAAAACAGCACCCAGACAATTTTTCAAAGGTGTACCTCATGAGTGGCTCAGTTACTCAATAATATAATTGTTTGGATGGTACTCTATTGTGAGCACCAACTTTTGGGAGTGAAAAAAAAGCAAAACCCTTTCTCCACCTTTCTTTGGGTAAAGCTGGCCCCTTTACTGTAGAAAGCCATAGTTGTGTTAAAGCTTTAAAATGCAAGGTTTCCCAAATAATTAGATGCCTTATTAAACCCTTATTAAAAAACAGCACCCAGACAATTTTTCAAGGGGGTACCTCATGAGTGGCTCAGTTACTCAATAATATAGTTGTTTGGATGGTACTCTATTGTGAGCACCAACTTTTGGGAGTGAAAAAAAGCAAAACCCTTTCTCCACCTTTCTTTGGGTAAAGCTGGCCCCTTTACTTTAGAAAGCCATATTTGTGTTAAAACTTTAAAATGCAAGGTTTTCCAAATAATTAGATGCCTTATTAAACACTTATTTAAAAACAGCACCCAGACAATTTTTCAAAGGTGTACCTCATGAGTGGCTCAGTTACTGAATAATATAATTGTTTGGATGGTACTCTATTGTGAGCACCAACTTTTGGGAGTGAAAAAAAAGCAAAACCCTTTCTCCACCTTTCTTTGGGTAAAGCTGGTCCCTTTGCTTTAGAAAGCCATATTTGTGTTAAAACTTTAAAATGCAAGGTTTTAGATGCCTTATTAAACCCTTATTAAAAAACAGCACCCAGACAATTTTTCAAAGGGGTACCTCCTGAGTGGCTCAGTTACTGAATAATATAATTGTTTGGATGGTACTCTATTTTGGGCACCAACTTTTGGGAGTGAAAAAAAAAGCAAAACCCTTTCTCCACCTTTCTTTGGGTAAAGCTGGCCCCTTACTTTAGAAAGCCATATTTGTGTTAAAACTTTAAAATGCAAGGTTTTCCAAATAATTAGATGCCTTATTAAACCCTTATTAAAAAACAGCATCCAGACAATTTTTCAAAGGAGTACCTCCTGAGTGGCTCAGTTACTGAATAATATAATTGTTTGGATGGTACTCTATTGTGAGCACCAACTTTTTGGAGTGAAAAAAGAAACGAAACCCTTTCTCCACCTTTCTTTGGGTAAAGCTGGTCCTTTCACTTTAGAAAGCCATAGTTGTGTTAAAACTTTAAAATGCAAGGTTTCCCAAATAATTAGATGCCTTATTAAACCCTTATTAAAAAGCAGCATCCAGACAATTTTTCAAGGGGGTACCTCATGAGTGGCTCAGTTACTCAATAATATAATTGTTTGGATGGTACTCTATTGTGAACACCAACTTTTTGGAGTGAAAAAAAATGAAAGTAAATTAAAAGTAAATTGAAATCAAGTGAAAGTAAATTGAATTCAATTGAAAGTAAATTGAAAGTAAATTAAAAGTAAATTGAAATCAATTGAAATTAAATTAAAAGTATATAAATTGAAATCAATTGAAAGTAAATTGAAAGTAAATTAAAAATAAATTGAAATCAATTGAAAGTAAATTGAACGTAAATTAAAAGTAAATTGAAATCAATTGAAAGTAAATTGAAAGTGAATTAAAAGTAAATTGAAATCAATTGAAAGTAAATTGAAAGTAAATTAAAAGTAAATTGAAATCAATTGAAGTAAATTGAAATCAATTGAAAGTAAATTGAAATCCTTTCTTAAGTTGATTGACCAAAAAAAGTTGAGGGGGGGCAAAAAAAAGTGCGAGTTATAGAGTATCCTCAAATTGTTTGGGGGGGGCCCCTCACACTAATCAGATGCAAACATATATATATATATATCCGCCGACCCGGCCGACAGCAAGGGGGAGCGCGCACAGAGACTAGGAGTCACAAACGTTGACGACAACGACGACAACCACAACCACCACCACTACAACAGAACAGCAACAACAACAACCACAGCAACAACACCATGTTTGTCCTCCGGTGCCATGTTGTTTATGCGTGGCGAATGCGTGGCGAATGCGCGGCGGAGGTGCTCTTTTGGTGGCCACATCTCTTTTCAGTTGAGCCAGAATGTCCGTCCTTCACTGCTACGGTGTTTGAGTGTGGCGGAGGTGCTTTTTCAGTTGCCAAATCTAATGTCGTCAACGCCTTCAGTGATGTGGTAAGCCTGGCGGAGGTGCTTTTTCAGCTGCCAGATTCCTTTTCACTAGGGGTCCAGCACGTTAGGCGCCTTTCCGGGGCATGGTGCTTAAGCGTGGCGGGGGTGCAGTTGCTAACTCTCATGTCTTCAACAGTGATCTGGTAAGCCTGGCGGAGGCCCTTTTTCCGGCCAAATCTCTTTTCAATAGGGATCCACAAGGCATGTTAAGCACCTTTCGGGGCATGGTTCTCCACCATGTCCGTCCTTCACTGCCATTGTGTTTAAGCATGGCAGAGGTGCTTTTTCAGGTGCAAAATCTCTCGTCAAAAAAGGTCCATAAGGCATGCTAAGCACCTTTTTGAAGGCATGATTCTCCACCATGTGAAAATTTGAGGGGGTCTCGCACGAAATGCTCGTCTTGATGCTCCAACATGTCTCGTCTCGAGTCTCTAGTTTCCCTGTGGCCTCGCCGTGTCTATGGGGGAAGCTGTAACACCTCTCCTTTCTGAATGTTTCCAAGCAGGTTGTCATGTCGTTTTGCGTGGCAGGCGTGGCTCTTTGTGACATTCCAACCTGCTTGATAACGTGCCGAAAGTCGTTTGGTGTGGCAGGCTCGGGCGCAATACTTTTGCGTCGTTTCCACACGATGAGTTGCAATTCTCGTGGCAGGCGCGGCACTTTGGAGACTCCATCGTCATTTTGCGTGGCAGGTGCAGCACTTCAGACGTGTCGCACAGGTGCAGCACTTCAGACGTGTCGCATTGCGTGCTCTACACTCTACACTCCACACTCTACACTCCACACTCTACACTCCACACTTCACACTCCACACTCCACACTCCACACTCTACACTTTACACTCCACACTCCACACTTTACGCTCCACACTCCTTACTTTACACTCCACACTCCTTACTTTACACTCCGCACTCCACACTCCACATTTTACACTCCAGACTACTCAACACGTGGAGGGGCAACCGAAGGACCCTTGGAACTAGAAGAAGCTGACCCAGAGGCAACAGCATCTTCCAAATCCTCCTCGATCACTACCTCTACCTCTTCGTCCGACAATTCCAAATGGATAAGTCCACGGCTAGGAAAATCTGGGAGCCCACTGTCGTCCGATTGAATCTCTTCAATGTTTTCAGGAGAAATTGGCGGTACTCCCTTAGATTCCAACCGCTCTTTTTACCGCCTTTCAAACATCTCTTTCTGTTTGCGAGCCTTTTTGCCTCCCCTACGAGGTTTCCAATTGGGGTCAAACTTGTCCCTTGTGGGATGTTGAATATGATACCCAGAAGACCCTTGGTTACCCCTTTTCCCCATGCAACCTCCGAGGTTGCAGCCAAGAGACAAAGGACCAAGCCACAAGCAACCAGTGATCAAACAGCAAACGGATGATGAAGCGAAGCAGCAATGGCAAACAGCACGGGAGAGCCTACGGCTGATAACCTAACTTTGTAGGCTTCAAACGACAGCTAACTGCAGAGCAGCAACGCTCTTTTTTTTTGCAGTGGCGGATCTTGAGCCAAACATCAGTTTTGGCTCAGTAAGTGCAATGACCTGAAAGTTGTGCTGGATAAAACGATTGAAGATTTTTTTGTTGAACTTTTTGGATTTTTCCTTTCAACTTGTTGTTTCTTTTTGGGACCTTTTTTGTTTGCTGTTCCTTCAAGGTTTGATTTTTTTTGGTGGATTTGTTGGATTGACTTTTTGTAAGTTTTTTATTTTTTGGATATTTTTTGTTTAGATTTTTTCGCGAATTTTTTGGAATTTTCAAAGATATTTTTTGAAAGGATAGCAACTCTTAGGAGTAGCCCTGTTAGGAGTAGCCCAGGGCTCTTTAATGACTCTACTTTTTCGCGAACCTGGATCTTCTTTCTTCTGACTCTTTCTCGATTCCCTGATTTTCTTTCTTCTTCATTATCTTCATTTCTCTTCTCTGGCTCTTCCCACTTCCCACCTCTGATATTCCATCCGTCCATATTATTGGAAGTTTGCTTCTTAACTTCCTTCGCTTATGTAACTAAGTAATTGTAACTATATCCCGGTTGAAATCAGAGCCCGCTTCTTATCGCTATAAACCCCGGGCCCTTGCAATAAAGCCTACAGACTGAATGGGGGCAAGCAAACATTTCTCCATACAAAATGGCAGGTTTTGTTCAGCAACCAGCTTTTCAACTTTTGCTGCACCCGACATGCTGTAGGGAGGTATATTTTGCCCAGATTCCGGATTTCTATCTTATTCATGCAATTCTATTTTTTGATATAACGTGATACAACATGATACAACAAGAATCTATGCCTCTGAAAATCAAATGGCAAGAATCAGTTCTCAGGAGAAATCATGAGCCTGCAAGGAGAATCTAACACACCATGGCGGCACACAACATCGAATGAAAACAAATGTTCTTCCCCTTGACTCCGTTTGACAGGTTTCTACTGTGCGAAACTTGCGGGGCTCTGCCGAATTCTGTCACATCGTAATCAGTCAGCAATGTTCAGCGTTTGTTTACCAAATGTTGCGGCATTGTTGTTCTGCATTGTTGTGCCGTTTTTTTTTTAATCTTCAGCTCAGCTCCTTGGAGCCCCACCTTTGACCATTGTAGCCATTCTCAAAGCTGCTTCGACCAAGGGCACATCAGGACGTAGTGTCAAAGGTGAAATCAAGAAACTCGGTAGTCGCGCCTGAAAATGATTGGAGTTCATACGGACATCGCGTATGTGGTGACGGCAAATCACAGCGTCCCATGTCGAAACCAACCCCAAAGAGGCAAAAGTGAGCAATGTATAACAAAAACACACATGCGCTAGCTGAGCAATAATATTCAAGGGATTAATGATAATCCAACACAGTCTGACGGCTGACGTAATCATATACAATCTGTCCTCTCCACCATGAAGCCACTGGCTCACTGTACACGTGGAACTTACGCCGTCAATGAAGGCCAACCTCAGTGCAAAGTTTCTGACTAGGTGAGTGTCGGTTCTTTTCGACATCAGTACCACCAAGGTTTGAAGTAGAAAAACAAGAGCATTGAATCAAGTGATTGCAAAAGTTTGCCTTTGATGTGCTCAGGATCCTTTGCCGCTTGAAACCATCTGAGCCGCTCATGACATTTCAAGAGATGACGAGAGGCAGCATGTCATTCTCAGTGAGAACTCCAAGAACAGATTGCTCACTATCCAGTATAACCGCCGCTGTTCGCCCTGTAGACTGAAGCAGCTCGCTGGCTTCAAAAAGGGTGTGTTCAGGTGAGCATGTTGCGGTGGGCCTGTCTGCGGAGATACCCCCGACCTCAGTCCAGTTGCTGTCACAAAAGCTTCTTTGTTGCAGCGCGTCTGGCATTGTGCATAAATCCAGACAGGCAGCTAAAATGTCAAAGTTTTCGCCGTTGTGAAATATTTCGCTGCAGGTCATGGCAATTGACCTCCAGTAATTATATTCCTTCACTTGGGCGTGCCAACCAAGTGCAACCCTGAAACATCACTGCTGAATCATTCTCAATCTGTTGTCTATTATCTGTTTGCAACCGGCGTTTGAGCTTACAATCGTGTTCTTGCGATCCACAGAATTATTGTATATCATCATGGTAAAACACATACAAGTACGCACGCACACATATGTACGGTGCAAATATATACAGTTACGTTATAATTATTACGTTTGCATTTGCATCACTTGGTGGCTGGTGGGCTATAGCAGTCACTGGTTTCAATCTGTTTGCAAGCCGTGGTTTTGAAACGCTGCAGAGACCATGGCCCAGCATGACATCTTAAAAATCAATCCGCATCAAGCGATATTTGGCTTGTAAGGGAGCAGGGCCGCAGAATGGACTGCTGCTATCCAACCGCCTCCATGCAAGTATTCCACGATATTTCAAGCAAGCAGGATCACATTTAGGTCCAGAGGGTGTTTACACCTGAACAATTCATTCATTATTTTGAAAATGACAAAGTCTTCAAACTCCAGAAGTGCTGTTGGTGCACCGGCACGCCGACCGCGAAGTACTTTCAGCACTCTGCGCAGCGGCGAAACAGATCAAACCTAATCAAGATGAAGCGTTCATTTATGAGAGAGCACATGCAAGTACATGCACGTGTATATATATATATATGTATATATGTATATATGTATATATGTATATGCATTATATAATTAGGAAATAACATATATATAATGTTTGCACCCGATTAAAGAGATGGTACCCTATTGTGAGAAATTTCTTGCTCCTAATTCAGCACATGCTAATTGTGGGAAGGGGGCCTCTATTGTGAGATTTTTTTTCCAGATTGTTTTTTTCAATTTTTATTTTTTCCAAATGCTTTAATTAACTTTATTTTTTTAAATTATTTTTCTATTTATGTTTATTTTTGATTTTATTTTAGATGCCTTATCAAACCCTTATTTAAAAAAACATCGAGACAATTTTTCAAAAGTACCTCATGGGTGGCTCTGTTACTCAACAATATAATTGTCTGGATGGTACTCTATTGTGAGCACTAACTTTTGGGAGTGAAAAAAATAAAACCCTTTCTCCACCTTTCTTTGGGTAAAGCTGGCCCCTTTACTGTAGAAAACCATATTTGTGTTAAAGCTTTTAAAATGCAAGGTTTTTCCAAATAATTAGATGCCTTATTAAACCCTTATTTAAAAACAGCACCCAGACAATTTTCAAGGGGATACCCCATGAGTGGCTCAGTTACTCAATAATATAACTGTTTGCATGGTACTCTATTGTGAGCACCAACTTTTGGGAGTGAAAAAAAACAAAACCCTTTCTCCACCTTTCTTTGGGTAAAGCTGGTCCTTTCACTTTAGAAAGCCATATTCGTGTTACAGCTTTTAAAATGCAAGGTTTTTCCAAATAATTAGATGCCTTATGAAACCCTTATTAAAAAACAGTGCCCAGACAATTTTTCAAAGGGATACCTCATGAGTGGCTCAGTTCCTCAATAATATAATTGCCTGGATGGTACTCTATTGTGAGCACCAACTTTTGGGAGTGAAAAAAAAGCAAAACCCTTTCTCCACCTTTCTTTGGGTAAAGCTGGCCCCTTTACTGTAGAAAACCATAGTTGTGTTAAAACTTTAAAATGCAAGGTTTCCCAAATAATTAGATGCCTTATTAAACCCTTATTTAAAAACAGCATCCAGACAATTTTTCAAAGGGGTACCTCATGAGTGGCTCAGTTACTGAATAATATAATTGTTTGGATGGCACTCTATTGTGAGCACCAACTTTTTGGAGTGAAAAAAGAAACAAAACCATTTCTCCACCTTTCTTTGGGTAAAGCTGGTCCTTTCACTTTAGAAAGCCATATTTGTGTTAAAGCTTTTAAAATGCGAGGTTTCCCAAGTAATTAGATGCCTTATTAAACCCTTATTTAAAAAACAGCATCCAAACAATTTTTCAAGGGGGTACCTCATGAGTGGCTCAGTTACTCAATAATATAATTGTTTGGATTGTACTCTATTGTGAGCACCAACTTTTGGGAGTGAAAAAAAAGCAAAACCCTTTCTCCACCTTTCTTTGGGTAAAGCTGGCCCCTTTACTGTAGAAAGCCATAGTTGTGTTAAAGCTTTAAAATGCAAGGTTTCCCAAATAATTAGATGCCTTATTAAACCCTTATTAAAAAACAGCACCCAGACAATTTTTCAAGGGGGTACCTCATGAGTGGCCCAGTTACTCAATAACATACTTGTTTGGACGGTACTCTATTGTGAGCACCAACTTTTGGGAGTGAAAAAAAAGCAAAACCCTTTCTCCACCTTTCTTTGGGTAAAGCTGGTCCCTTTACTTTAGAAAGCCATATTTGTGTTAAAACTTTAAAATGCAAGGTTTTCCAAATAATTAGATGCCTTATTAAACCCTTATTAAAAAACAGCACCCAGACAATTTTTCAAAGGTGTACCTCATGAGTGGCTCAGTTACTGAATAATATAATTGTTTGGATGGTACTCTATTGTGAGCACCAACTTTTGGGAGTGAAAAAAAACAAAACCCTTTCTCCACCTTTCTTTGGGTAAAGCTGGTCCCTTTACTTTAGAAAGCCATATTTGTGTTAAAACTTTAAAATGCAAGGTTTTCCAAATAATTAGATGCCTTATTAAACCCTTATTAAAAAAACAGCATCCAGACAATTTTTCAAAGAGGAACCTCATGAGGAGTGAAAAAAAAACGAAACCCTTTCTCCACCTTTCTTTGGGTAAAGCTGGTCCTTTCACTTTAGAAAGCCATAGTTGTGTTAAAACTTTAAAATGCAATGTTTTCCAAATAATTAGATGCCTTATTAAACCCTTATTAAAAAACAGCATCCAGACAATTTTTCAAGGGTGTACCTCATGAGTGGACCAGTTACTCAATAATATAATTGTTTGGATGGTACTCTATTGTGAGCACCAACTTTTGGGAGTGAAAAAAAAGCAAAACCCTTTCTCCACCTTTCTTTGGGTAAAGCTGGCCCCTTTACTGTAGAAAGCCATAGTTGTGTTAAAGCTTTAAAATGCAAGGTTTCCCAAATAATTAGATGCCTTATTAAACCCTTATTAAAAAACAGCACCCAGACAATTTTTCAAGGGGGTACCTCATGAGTGGCTCAGTTACTCAATAATATAGTTGTTTGGATGGTACTCTATTGTGAGCACCAACTTTTGGGAGTGAAAAAAAAGCAAAACCCTTTCTCCACCTTTCTTTGGGTAAAGCTGGTCCCTTTACTGTAGAAAACCATATTTGTGTTAAAACTTTAAAATGCAAGGTTTTCCAAATAATTAGATGCCTTATTAAACACTTATTAAAAAACAGCACCCAGACATTTTTTCAAGGGGATACCTCATGAGTGGCTCAGTTACTCAATAATATAACTGTTTGCATGGTACTCTATTGTGAGCACCAACTTTTGGGAGTGAAAAAAACAAAACCCTTTCTCCACCTTTCTTTGGGTAAAGCTGGTCCTTTCACTTTAGAAAGCCATATTCGTGTTACAGCTTTTAAAATGCAAGGTTTTTCCAAATAATTAGATGCCTTATGAAACCCTTATTAAAAAACAGTACCCAGACAATTTTTCAAGGGGATACCTCATGAGTGGCTCAGTTGCTCAATAATATAATTGCCTGGATGGTACTCTATTGTGAGCACCAACTTTTGGGAGTGAAAAAAAGCAAAACCCTTTCTCCACCTTTCTTTGGGTAAAGCTGGTCCTTTCACTTTAGAAAGCCATATTCGTGTTACAGCTTTTAAAATGCAAGGTTTTTCCAAATAATTAGATGCCTTATGAAACCCTTATTAAAAAACAGTACCCAGACAATTTTTCAAGGGGATACCTCATGAGTGGCTCAGTTGCTCAATAATATAATTGCCTGGATGGTACTCTATTGTGAGCACCAACTTTTGGGAGTGAAAAAAAAGCAAAACCCTTTCTCCACCTTTCTTTGGGTAAAGCTGGCCCCTTTACTGTAGAAAACCATAGTTGTGTTAAAACTTTAAAATGCAAGGTTTCCCAAATAATTAGATGCCTTATTAAACCCTTATTTAAAAACAGCATCCAGACAATTTTTCAAAGGGGTACCTCATGAGTGGCTCAGTTACTGAATAATATAATTGTTTGGATGGCACTCTATTGTGAGCACCAACTTTTTGGAGTGAAAAAAGAAACAAAACCATTTCTCCACCTTTCTTTGGGTAAAGCTGGTCCTTTCACTTTAGAAAGCCATATTTGTGTTAAAGCTTTTAAAATGCGAGGTTTCCCAAGTAATTAGATGCCTTATTAAACCCTTATTTGAAAAACAGCATCCAAACAATTTTTCAAGGGGGTACCTCATGAGTGGCTCAGTTACTCAATAATATAATTGTTTGGATTGTACTCTATTGTGAGCACCAACTTTTGGGAGTGAAAAAAAAGCAAAACCCTTTCTCCACCTTTCTTTGGGTAAAGCTGGCCCCTTTACTGTAGAAAGCCATAGTTGTGTTAAAGCTTTAAACTGCAAGGTTTCCCAAATAATTAGATGCCTTATTAAACCCTTATTAAAAAACAGCACCCAGACAATTTTTCAAGGGGGTACCTCATGAGTGGCCCAGTTACTCAATAACATAATTGTTTGGATGGTACTCTATTGTGAGCACCAACTTTTGGGAGTGAAAAAAAGCAAAACCCTTTCTCCACCTTTCTTTGGGTAAAGCTGGTCCCTTTACTTTAGAAAGCCATATTTGTGTTAAAACTTTAAAATGCAAGGTTTTCCAAATAATTAGATGCCTTATTAAACCCTTATCAAAAACAGCACCCAGACAATTTTTCAAGGGGGTACCTCATGAGTGGCTCAGTTACTGAATAATATAATTGTTTGGATGGTACTCTATTTTGAGCACCAACTTTTGGGAGTGAAAAAAAAAGCAAAACCCTTTCTCCACCTTTCTTTGGGTAAAGCTGGCCCCTTACTTTAGAAAGCCATAGTTGTGTTAAAACTTTAAAATGCACGGTTTTCCAAATAATTAGATGCCTTATTAAACCCTTATTAAAAAACAGCATCCAGACAATTTTTCAAAGGGGTACCTCCTGAGTGGCTCAGTTACTGAATAATATAATTGTTTGGATGGTACTCTATTGTGAGCACCAACTTTTTGGAGTGAAAAAAGAAACGAAACCCTTTCTCCACCTTTCTTTGGGTAAAGCTGGTCCTTTCACTTTAGAAAGCCATAGTTGTGTTAAAACTTTAAAATGCAAGGTTTCCCAAATAATTAGATGCCTTATTAAACCCTTATTAAAAAGCAGCATCCAGACAATTTTTCAAGGGGGTACCTCATGAGTGGCTCAGTTACTCAATAATATAATTGTTTGGATGGTACTCTATTGTGAACACCAACTTTTTGGAGTGAAAAAATGAAAGTAAATTAAAAGTAAATTGAAATCAAGTGAAAGTAAATTGAATTCAATTGAAAGTAAATAGAAAGTAAATTAAAAGTAAATTGAAATCAATTGAAATTAAATTAAAAGTATATAAATTGAAATCAATTGAAAGTAAATTGAAAGTAAATTAAAAATAAATTGAAATCAATTGAAAGTAAATTGAACGTAAATTAAAAGTAAATTGAAATCAATTGAAAGTAAATTGAAAGTAAATTGAAAGTGAATTAAAAGTAAATTGAAATCAATTGAAAGTAAATTGAAAGTAAATTAAAAGTAAATTGAAATCAATTGAAGTAAATTGAAATCAATTGAAAGTAAATTGAAATCCTTTCTTAAGTTGATTGACCAAAAAAAGTTGAGGGGGGGCAAAAAAAAGTGCGAGTTATAGAGTATCCTCAAATTGTTTGGGGGGGGCCCCTCACACTAATCAGATGCAAACATTATATATATATATCCGCCGACCCGGCCGACAGCAAGGGGGAGCGCGCACAGAGACTAGGAGTCACAAACGTTGTTGACGACAACGACGACAACCACAACCACCACCACTACAACAGAACAGCAACAACAACAACCACAGCAACAACACCATGTTTGTCCTCCGGTGCCATGTTGTTTATGCGTGGCGAATGCGTGGCGAATGCGCGGCGGAGGTGCTCTTTTGGTGGCCACATCTCTTTTCAGTTGAGCCAGAATGTCCGTCCTTCACTGCTACGGTGTTTGAGTGTGGCGGAGGTGCTTTTTCAGTTGCCAAATCTAATGTCGTCAACGCCTTCAGTGATGTGGTAAGCCTGGCGGAGGTGCTTTTTCAGCTGCCAGATTCCTTTTCACTAGGGGTCCAGCACGTTAGGCGCCTTTCCGGGGCATGGTGCTTAAGCGTGGCGGGGGTGCAGTTGCTAACTCTCATGTCTTCAACAGTGATCTGGTAAGCCTGGCGGAGGCCCTTTTTCCGGCCAAATCTCTTTTCAATAGGGATCCGCAAGGCATGTTAAGCACCTTTCGGGGCATGGTTCTCCACCATGTCCGTCCTTCACTGCCATTGTGTTTAAGCATGGCAGAGGTGCTTTTTCAGGTGCAAAATCTCTCGTCAAAAAAGGTCCATAAGGCATGCTAAGCACCTTTTTGAAGGCATGATTCTCCACCATGTGAAAATTTGAGGGGGTCTCGCACGAAATGCTCGTCTTGATGCTCCAACATGTCTCGTCTCGAGTCTCTAGTTTCCCTGTGGCCTCGCCGTGTCTATGGGGGAAGCTGTAACACCTCTCCTTTCTGAATGTTTCCAAGCAGGTTGTCATGTCGTTTTGCGTGGCAGGCGTGGCTCTTTGTGACATTCCAACCTGCTTGATAACGTGCCGAAAGTCGTTTGGTGTGGCAGGCTCGGGCGCAATACTTTTGCGTCGTTTCCACACGATGAGTTGCAATTCTCGTGGCAGGCGCGGCACTTTGGAGACTCCATCGTCATTTTGCGTGGCAGGTGCAGCACTTCAGACGTGTCGCATTGCGTGCTCTACACTCTACACTCCACACTCTACACTCCACACTCTACACTCCACACTTCACACTCCACACTCCACACTCCACACTCTACACTTTACACTCCACACTCCACACTTTACGCTCCACACTCCTTACTTTACACTCCACACTCCTTACTTTACACTCCGCACTCCACACTCCACATTTTACACTCCAGACTCTACACTTTACACTTGAGAAGTGGCAAGAGGCCCGCGAAGCGCCTTTTCCATCCAACAGTTGCTCGCAGTGACAGGGCGGAGTCTATGGGCTTGAGGCTATGAATGTGGGATGATCATGACAGGAGGAAGCAACACCTGACATCGTGCAGTGGCTCTGACAAGTGGAAACAGCATTGGGATCATGACTGGTGGTTAGATTCAACAGCTCCCCAAACTTCTTGTTGTCATGAACATCCTCTCGCAGCTGATAGTTTGGTTGAGGCTCGTTTTGATCGGCCTTTCGAATGTGGATCTAACTTGCTCCGCGCTAACTCATCATCTTCGTGCCACCAGCAGAACCTGGAGGTTCTCAGCAATTCCTCCAAGCCTCCATTTGACGTGCCTATGTCATCCTTCGTCAAAGCATCAGCAATCAGTCGGGGATGAGGGCACCAACGGAGACATGACTTTGACTTCCGCAAGGACTCTATGATGATCGCTAATTCACTGGATCTCCTTCTGCCTTGACGGCTAGTGGGAGATTGCTTCTTCAAGTTGTCAAAGAGGCTCTGAGCGTCAGTGACTTCGCACTGCTCTAGCCGGTTCTGTAGGACACAGTCTTCTTTCATGACAGCCAGGAAAGGGCTGAGGGAAGATTTCCAGTCGCTTCGGGAGACGTTCCCAAGGACCACGTCCTGAAACATGATTTGTAGCCACTCCAGCTCTCCAAGGCCTTGGGAAACAGACAAGGCCTCTCCTGCTAAGATGGAAGCTACTCTCCTACGCAGCTTTGCGGATCTCCGCGGCAAAACAGAGGCTTTCACTTTCGTTAGGCATAGATCCTGTTGCCAAGATGACACACGCCCCTTGAACTGTGTCTTCTGAATTGTTGAAGATTGGCTTTATCTAAGTTCAAGATAGGTGCTTGATATCCAGCTATAAGATAGGTACGCTAAGCTTGGTACGCTTGGTGCGCTTGGTACGCTTGGTACGCTTTGGGTAGGTACGCTTGGTACGCTTAATAAGGTACGTTTGGTACACTTACCAACCGTACCGACCGTACCAGTGAAACCGTACCACCGTACCGTACCAGATTAAGGGGGGGGTCAAGGGGGGGGCGTTTTGGTAGTATTGGTACATCCAAAACGCCCCCCCCTTGACCCCCCCTTAATCTGGTACGGTACGGTGGTACGGTTTCACTGGTACGGTTGGTACGGTCGGTACGGTTGGTAAGTGTACCAAACGTACCTTATCAAGCGTACCAACCGTACCAACTGTACCGTACCACATGTACCAACCGTACCGTACCAAGAAAACCAAACCTACCAGCCGTACGTACCAGACATGTTTGGATCTTACTTAAGGCCTCTACCACCTATCTTGAACCTAGCTAAGATTGGCTTCCCATCTATTCCGCCCGCGTCAGAGGCTGCAACAAAGATCATGGAGCTTGAATCAAATTGGTGCAGGACAAGAGGTTGCCTGGCTGTGTTTCTCAAGTGCACGGCCATCCTGTTGAGACAGGCCAAGTCGTGAACTGTGGCATGTTGTAGCCTAGAGGCAAGCAAGCTTACCACTCCTGCTGCCTCAGGCCTGATTTGACGTGCAACCCAGGTCACGCGATAGAGGAGAGACCTGTAGACTTCAAAATCTTCTGCTGAAAGTCTATATAGCTGACTTATCAGAGAGCTTTCCCTTTGAAAGTTTGTGAGGGAAGATCTTTTCCAAAATGTACTGTTCTGCTCAACCTTCAAATGTCTGCCTGCAAAATCTGCCTCGTTAAACTCCATCTTACCAAAGGCGAATCGGTCCACCAATGTCTTCTTCAAGACGGGGAGGTAGTGGTCTGTCACACCAAAGTTCAGGTCATCCACTTCTATGAGAACATGGGCGAAAATTTTGCCGTTCTCGTCACGCTTGACCAGCCAGCAGGGTTCTAGGAGCGTCCTCTGGAAACCCAACTGCTCGAAAAACTCCAAAAGGGTGTGATGCCAAAGTAGGGGCGCGTCGTCGAGCCCGTAGATCGGTGCAATGATTTCGATCAGGCATTCTGGATCGACATCTAGTCCCTCGCATGGCTTGGCATATAGTTTTCCTTTTGGTCTTTTCAAAGCATTTGACTGGCAGAAAGCGTTCTTCACATCCAGAAAGCACACTGATAAAAACTTGTTGGGGGAGACCTTAAAAAAATGGTGATCGCTCCAGAATACCTCAAAGGTTCCGGTGTCAGGTCTTGATGACCGTGAATGCGCCAACGGCTCTTGAATTTGTAGGCTCCAACCCTGGCACTGGCTTCTTTCTTCAGATCATGCGACTTGAATCGACTTGACACCACTCGGTCTGGGCACTGATTGAGAATCTTCTTTGATTCTGCCTTACTCAAGACGCGCACAGCCTTCATACCAAGGATGGAGTTCCACTCGGAGCCATCGGACTCTTTGAAGCCGAGTCGCTCCTCGGGAGCTGCCCCCTACATGTTGAACTGTTGAACTCAGAGTTCTTGGCTGGTTTTGCTAGCAGAGAAATGCTGCCATCTTCACTTGGCTGTTCAGACAGAGAGAAGCAGGAGAGGTTCTCGTGGATGATCAATTCCTCTAGGGTAGATCATAGGTTGGCGTCATCTTCTTCATCACCTCTTGCTTCCTCCTGTTCAGCTGCTGGAGGTGAAGAGGAGGAGGCTGCCACAGTGGCCGGGGGGCCTGGCCTTCCTGCTCTCTGGCGGTTAGCTCTTTCCTCCTTTTCCATGCTCTCAGATACTTGAGCGCCTCTCTCTCCAGCCTCTGGGCTTCCATGTCGCTCACTCTTTTCCTCACCTGGCCGGAGGCCTGTGGAGTGGAGGTGCCACTGGAACCCGTGGCAGAGGAGGCTTTTCTTCTCTTTGGCTCTTCACGTCTGTGTTCTGCTATGGAAGTGCGCGAGACTGGTGTTGGTTCGGCCAGAGGCTCATCCACGGTTTGGTTTCACACCCTTCTCACAAATGCCGGTGAAGGAGTCACTGGAGCTGGAGACGGCGGGGCGATCGCCCTGAGAAGTGCTCCTTGTGGCGGTGGTTGAAGATCTTGAAGAATGGTTGGTGGTTCCAACCGTGTCACTTCAGCTTCTTCTGGAATGGCCTCAAGTCGTTCTAGGTACTCTGCCACCTGCACACAAAAGTGCAGCATTGCTAACGCCTCAGTTCTGCCGCGGCGGACTGTTTCTGGGTCCATGCGGCTGATGTTGGAATGCATCAGGACGCTGACTGAAAAATCAGCAGTCTGGCGACATTCACACCACATCTGGTTGTTGCTCCTCCAACACCTTCCAAAAATTCTCTGCGGTGAGTAGGGTCGTTGAATTCCCAACCCACTTGACGATCAAAATTTGAGGGCTCTGTGGTGGAGTGAACCCCTTCTCGCCTGACATGCGCTGTGAGCCTTGGTGGAGAGAACAGCTCGCAGACTTTCAGGCGATTGCCTCTTCCCAAAGCGGCGTCAGGATATGACGGAGCACGGTCTGAACTAGGGGCACTGAGCTCTAACGAGCTGGTGGTTCCTGGCAACAAGCTCCTAATCCTACTCAGGAATCCTTGCGTCTCCATGCGCCGCCTTTTCTTGGAGTCTTTGCGTCTCCTCCGCGCTATTTCTTTTGTTCTTGTAATCACCATATCCTAATCCATTCCTAGGATGGGGTCTTCGCGTCCCCGCTGCCTTTTCTTGGAGTTCTTGCGTCTCCTGCGCATTATTTCTGGTTTCTTGTCCTGACAAAATGCTAAATCGTGCGCTGTACAGATCAATTCCCTTGAGCTCTCTCTGGGTGGAATTCTTCTGCTTCTTTGAAAGGAAATATAGGGGAAATTTCTCGATCATCCAGCACGTCCGAAAAACCAAATCAAAACTAAAACAAAGCTTGGGATTCCTGCAAACGAAAAACCTGTTCGGACTCTGGTGGATGCCACAAAAAATGTGAAACTCTCATGCGCAGATGGATTCTGACCCATTTGGCCAGAAAAGGTGCAAACAAACCAACCCTCACCACCTTCTGGGACGAGCTCTCTCAGCATGATCATTTTGGAGCCTAGGTGAAGTGCTCCCAGCTCCCTCGTTCGGATTGTCCATCTCGTCGTCCTTGGCCGGCACCAGTGATCGGCCACTGGCTCATTTTCATCGATGGCTGCGATGGAGCTGTTCACAGAGCGTATCCCAGTTGCTGGGTCAAAGCCGCTTGCTGCTGCATCACCAGAGTGGATGCATTCACCAGAGACGAGGCCCATTTCCTGAGAATGACGACTCAGGACTGACTTGAGGCGGCTTCGGCTTTGGACTTGTTCTTCAGCTTCTCTGCATGGCCCTGGATCTCTGCCCTGGCTGCCGTGCACATCGTCGGCTGCTGTCTGGCCTCCTTGGAGGTCGGCCTTTGGCTTTCTGAGCTTCACATTGCAGGCACTTCGTCCATGTTCCATACTGGTTGGTGCCCTTCACCATGAAATCCTCCGGGTGTGGGCACGTGGCCTGCACCGTCCGTGGGCACTCTACACTTTGCATTCTACACTTTGCACTCTACACTCTGCCACACTTTACACTTTACACTTTTCACTTTACACTCCTCACTCCACACTTTACACTCCATACTCCACACTTTACACTCCACACTCCACACTCTACACTCTACACTTTACACTCTACACTTTACACTCTACACTTTACACTCCACACTCCACGCTCTACACTTTACACTCCGCACTCCACACCTTACACCTTACACTCCGCACTTTACACTCCACACTTTACACTCCGCACTCTACACTTTACACTTCACACTCCACACTTTGCACTCCACCCTCTTCCGCATTCCACAGTCCACTGTGCACTGGTACGGTAACAGGGGGAAAATATAGACTGTTCAATTAACTTGTTTCACAAAAGTGTTCTACATGACTGCATTCGGGTTCGTGGGCTGCATCTTGCTTCGATCTTGTGGATGAAGATGGGTCAACATGGCCCAACATAAGCCCCAAAATGCGCGGAAGCTGGCCCAACATAGCCCCCAGAATCCCCCAGATGGCCCAACATGGACCACAAGCTGGGCCCGCATAGCCCCACGATGGGCCAACATAGCTCCAAGATGGGCCAACATAACATAGCTCGAAGACGGGCCAACATAGCCCCTAAGATGGCTCCAAGCTGGGGTCGAAGAGGTGCCAACATAGCCGCAAGCTGGGCCAACCTCGCCCCAAGATGCGCCTACAGACTTTATGATCCTTTACCCTCAAATGGGCCCCCGGGGCCGGGAAAAAAGATGAACGAATTATAAGATGCTTTTTGAAGTTGATTTTGGGTCATTTTTGAGCAGTCTGTTGACATTTTTTTTTTGCTGCGCCCGGGAAGCAAAAACATCGTAAAATACAATGTTTTTGTCTTTCTCGCATATAGAAACTACATCTTGTAATATGGTGAAAACTGCGTAAATACCAGTGTTTTTTCTAGGCACGGGCACAAAAACATGATACATACCGTGATTTTTGCTACTAAAGGTTAAAAAACAGTAAATGCCGTGGTTTTGGGCTTCCGAGGCGCAAAAAACATCCGTATTTAAATTGTGTTTGCATTTTTTTGCTCCGAGAATGTCACAAAATGCGAAATGTGTGACGATTTTTAGGGGCACAAAAATGCGACAATAAGATATGTTGCAAGTACAAGTACAAGTACGAGATCCCCCTTATAATTAAGTGTCTGACCCGGGTGGCGCCAATATATAAGAACCCCGCATTTTTCCATTATAAAATGACAAATGCACCACACCAAAGTTTACAAAATGGCAATTGCAGGACCTACAGCAATATATGGCAATGGATTTAGCAAAGAATAACGGCTTATAAAATGAGACTCCCAGTTACCAAAATCAGAATGAAAATCTCTTACGGCGTCCCGGGATCCTGACCTAACTTTTTGCACAGGATTCGAAACTCATTTTATAAAGCGGGAGTGGAAATTCTACTAACTTGGTGTCCCCGAGAAGGGAGTCATTTTATAAGGCACCTCCAGGGCATCTTATAAGAACAAAACCTGTGCAAACCTGATTTTTCCGGGTATGTTTTTCTCAGTTTGTGCTGGTAAAACCTGTAATTTTCAAAAGAAATTGTTTATATTGCAAAGATTTGCAAAGTAAGTGTACCTTAAATAATGGATAATCAATAAAAGCGAATATGAGTCTTGCACACATGCAATAAGCTTTAGAAACATTATAAAATGGCAAATAGTGTCTCAAGGTCACAGCTGCAAACAATAAGCATAATATAAGAAACCAAAAAACTTACTACCCTCACCAGTTTGGGCCTTATGAATGCCAAATGCAAGTCATACTGTCTTTTATATAACCCTGGGCGGCCTGCCTGATATAAAATGATAATCATACTGTGGTAAGAATGCTAGATATAACATTATTGTCATTTTATAATTTCATAATTCTACAATATACTACATATGAATACTTTATACATTTATATGCATCGTTGTGCACACCTATATACTCTTATATTATCTATCATATTGGAAACTATCGCAATATATTGGAATATAAACTACGACATAATGGGCAACCATGGGCAAACATTGCGTTATGTTCTCTTACCATCTCTTACCACTTTATATTTTTGTATTGTTTTGTTATTTTGTTCAGAAAAATTGGGATCTCAATATGTCTCAATAATTTTGACGTGCTTTGCATTTTGAACACTTTTGAACAATTTAGATATGTTATTAATTGTTATTATATGTGTATACAATTGTCTTCGCTTTTTAACCTATTTTATACCATTTTACACCAAGACGTTTTAGATGTTTTTTGCATGAGTAGGTTTGGTATAGAAAGACAATGCTTGATATTGTTTGACATCAGGTCTGTACTTCTTTTTTGATCGTTGAATTTGAGTAATTTCAGCATATTTTCAAATTCATTTTTCACTGTGTACGATGTTTTCGTATGTTTCAATGTTTCAATAGTTTTCAATCATTTTCAATATTTCTCAATATGTCTCAATAATATCCTGGAGATTCCAGTGTAGCACTTTTATCTGGCAAAAGTTTCAATGGATATGAGCACTTTTTGGGGTTCAAACCCATTTTACACCTTTGGATTAATTAAACCCTCGGAGAAATCCACAAAGTTAGCCCACACTCAAGCTGGTGGAGGCCAATCATGGAAGCGAGTTTTGCATCTAACTTACCATCTATCTCCTAATTTATGTTCCCTGAGGAGGATGCACATTGGGACCAAGCTCAAAAGAATTGATTTTACAATATTTTACACATCTTGTGTGTTTTGACATTTTTTGACATCTTGGGCTTCGAGTACCTTGCATTCAAATGATCTTGAACCACAAAGAAGTTGTCAGGGCCGCAGCGAGTGTCATGTTTTTTCTGCTCGCCCTCCCCCCCTCCCCACGCTTTGTCATGCTGGGATTCAGTCTATAGATTTGATGGCCGCAAACTCAAACATTATAGAATGCTAGATCACAATGCTACAACCTATGAAAATATTATCAAAGTTTGATAGTTTTGTTTTTCAAATTTAATTTATATAATAGTTTCTTATAAAATGAGTGTTCGCCACTCCATCACAAGATTTACCAAACCATCATTTTATAAGGCGTTGTTCTCCAGGTGTTTATTAAATGACAAATCGATACAAATCGATACTATAACTATACATGACAGGCTTAAAAGGAACCATGATTTTATAACGCAAAAATGTAGTAAACAAAATAAAATATACTGACCCCGCCCCCACTTTTTCTCCTGAGGAGATAACCCACGTTAGTCATTTTATAGCCCCAGAAAAAAGTGGTCGTGTATAAAATGATGGTTTTTTGGGGCACCCGTTATAAAAAACCAATTTTATAAGCCATGTTTAAAAAAAAAACGGGGGACGGGACCCTATAAAAATTGGGTCCCGCCCCCCGGGTGGCGGGATTTAAGAGAAATTAAAGGGGGATAGTACAAGTACAACAAGAACAAGAAGAACAAGAAGCACAAGAAGAACAAGAAGCACAAGAAGAACAAAAACAAGAACAACCACAACAACAACAAGAAGCACAAGCAGCAAAAACATGCGACAAAAAATGTGTTACAAGCTGCGGTATGAAAAGCACATCATACTGTGCTCTGCACCTGCGCGCAAAACAACACCAACACTCACACTACTATACATAAACCTTATGGCATCGGCGGTGTGCAAGTCCCTCTCTCTCTCTGTATATATGTGTGTGCGTGTTGTAGATAAAATATACATAATTTATACACACACAAATATATATATATATATAAGATGTCAAAGTAACCGAGGGCCGAGGTGTCAGTTGTGAGGAACAATTCTAGGAAATTGCAAAATTGCTGGGCCAAAGCCTTTATCAGAGCCAACCCTGCTAGCCTGCTAGCATTCCTGGTTTACAAGCTTTCGCAATGTATGAATGATGGAATGTGGTGGAACGCTAGACAACCAACATCAACCAGCATGAGCTTTTTAAAAGGCCATGTCATGATGAACTATTGGAAACCCGGTGGAAACATGTGGAACGTCTATACTGCCCTGCACGCTCTGCCTTTGTTACCCGGGGTTGGCCGTGTGATTTCGTGCGCACATTGCCCCGCTGGGAGTGAAACTTCGGCAAATGAGAGCTGAAACTTGTTGAACATCGTTTCTGAGCAGAAAAATCAAACAAATGATTCACACAGCCTGTCCCAGCAAACATACAACCATGTTTTTTTCCTTGTTTTTTCAGCAGGAACTGCCTTCAGTCGTGGATCAGCTGGTTTGATTCAGATCAGTGCCTTCACGGCACCACAAGGTTATACGACCAGCATTATTTGCCAAATGGCATGCTGACGACAGCACAATCGAGCCGCTCATGAGTCAATGTGAGTCAAACGGACTCATGACTCAAGACTAAAGCGCTTGCAAAATCTTGCGAAGTAAGCTCAAGGCACTCGATAGACTCTGAATGAGCCTGTCCCTTTTGGATCCATAACATGCACTGGCTCAGGGCACTCAACGATCGCTTTCATCTTTCACAACTAATCGGCCTCGAGATGTCAAAAACGCTCAAAAAAGGCGGCACAAACCCTGGAAATCTTTCACAAACCCTGGAAATCGCTCAAAAGAAGCATTTTACTTGTAACTCTGACTGTGACACTTGCAGCTTGTGCCAAGTCTTAAGGTTCCATGTGCAAATGCAATGGCAACAGGCGAAGCACGCAGGCTTTTTGCTAAAAGGGGCAGCTCGAGTGATCACTGCACACGGACGGCGAGGAGATGGTTGAATTGCCGTTGGAATGTCATGTGCAAAACAGGAATGTCATATCATGCGCTCAACATGCTGGTTAGAATTCACACTCCAGTAAGTCTGTTGATTGGCATTCCTCTGGCACTCGTGCAATTGGATCCAAGGCTCTTGAAGCCAGTTGTAAAATGAGATCATCAGGTTTTGACTCACTTTGGTCAAACCGTCTGCAAATTGTATTGCAGTTGGAATCCAAAACACATTGTCCCTAGACAGAAATTGCTGGGCCGACCGGATGGTCACAATGGTCCTCTTGTCCTCGGTGCGAGGATTCTCACTAACTAAGACATCGTAAAGCGAACGGCAGTCGGTTGCCTGAACCATTCGCAACAAATCGCAAGAGGGAATGTGAAACGCCGGCCGGTTCAGAAGCAGCTCACTCAGCATGTAGTTGATCAGGCTGGCACGATCAACACTCATATCGGCCGTAGAGGCCTCAGCAGCAAGAGTGGATCGGCAAACGCGCGTAGATCTCGAACTCTTCCAATCCACCAGGAGTCCAGGTTGAATCGCATCAGTAGCCTTAGGGCTGGAAAGCAAAATCAAAGCACCATGTTGACTTGCATGTCCAACAGCATTGGCCCAACTGGAATCAGCATAGGTGGTGATCATCGTGGAATAGTCGATGGGCACGGGTCGCAAAACCAAGCCATGATCTTTTGTTTGATGCAGGTGCTCAACAGCCATATACATGTTGTGCAAGTCTTCGTATGTTGACTTCGCACCTCTGCTGCACAGACTGACGGTTGCAGCAACGTCAGGTCTCGTCTGTCCAGCCAACCATTGCAAACATCCTGACACACTTCTAAACTCTCCCAGGTCGGAGGCATCCAAGGTCTCTTTGTGCCGTTTCTTCGGAACGGTGCCACCTTTCATGTCTGAAATGAACTTCTCCTGGTCGAGCTTGAGGGTGTACTCATTATTGTTGCGGTCGTGCTTCAAGGAAATGCGCTTACCCTTGAAGTCCAGGCTGTTCTCTAAGGTCAGCTCATTCTGGCTTCCCCACTTGAACATCTTCAGCAGGTGGTTGCGGTCATAGCGGCTGTCGTGGGTCAACAGGAAGTCATCCACATACACTATGATGACAGCGCAAAGGACAGGTTCTGATTCTCCTTCAAACTTCTGGTAGTAGTAGAAAAGCATCTTATCCAGAGAAGATTGTTGGTATCCAATCTGTTTCAAAACCTTCACAACATGCATCTGCCAAGTGCGTGGTGCTGAAGCAAGTCCATAAATGTTACCCACAACTTCCAGTAGATCTGCTCCTCTGAAAATGCCGGCTCTTTTGCAAATTCCATCAGCAGGTGGAAGAAGAAAAATTGGCATTCTCCTCTGCTCGGGTGTCCTCTGAAGGAAGGCCGTTTTGACATCGCCAGCCCACAAACACCAAACTGCGTTGGGATTGCCCATCATCTTCCCATTTCGGCCTGCTATGTAGATTGCAAAAACCAAGAACTCAGACTGTCTGGTTGGAGTGGCGCTTTCACGTTGAAGCGTCCAAAGGTCTGGATCGCTGCATCCCACTGCGACAATGCGGCACTTCGGTCGTAGTGGACCAACTCCTCTAGACTTGTCTCTGAAGGCTGCACGGGAACGTAGAACCCGTTTGCGTAGTTCCTTGTCTCCAAGGATCTTGGCAGCTTCCTTCTTGGAAATGGGGCGCACACTGCTGAAGTCAAGCCATGAGCGCTCTTCAGCTTTTGCTGCATCAACGTACTGCTGGATGGTGGCTTCATCCATACGCATGATGTTCTGCCAAGGGATCTCTTTGTCTAAGGCTTTCTTCTCTTGGCGGGTCAAGGTAGGTGGAATGGGCTTTTGCTCTCCACGGAAATCCTTGACATCAGCGTCAGATTCGTCGCTGTCGCCATTGCCGTTGTAGTCGCCATGTTGGCGGTATGCCGTCATGAAGCTCTTGTTGGAGTACGGCATGTAGACATCTGGTGATCCATCAAATCCTCTAGCCATCAACGTCATGCCGTCGACATCATAATTGTCGAAGTCGACGTAGTGATCTTGCATTGTTGAAGAAATTGAATTGGTCGACCTTTCATCTCGAAATGGTCGCAAAAAGGAAACATCAAAAGTTTGATCTGCTGCAGCTTCATCAAAGGTTCTTTTGGCTGGTGTCAGCCGCAATGCTTCTGGTGTTGTTGGAGCTTGATCTCCAATGTCGTCTGCCACAGCGGTCTGGCTCTGTGGTAGAACTTGTTGTCCATGAGACGATGCAGGTTGCCCTGCAGTGTCATCATCATCTTGCACCACGATCACCTCGGTCTGTGGTGTTTCTAGTGGAGGCGTTATACCACCGGCTGGATTGGACGGTGCCAATGCAAAGGTGGGTTCGCCAACGGTTGCACTGAATAAGGTTGATGTGCTTGCTCTAGAAAAGGTTCATCAGGCAACTGTCGTACTGAAGCAGGTTGGGCTCTTTCGCCATGTGGTGTCAATGCTCGTAGTTGTCGAACAGGTGTTTTCGACCTTGAAGCATGTCGTTTCCTGACAGGCACATTGACTGTGGGTCTAGAGCGCTGTGCTTCATTCATACCAAAGGATTGGTTCTGGATGATGGTCTGTCTGTAGGTTGGTGACGACATATTCATGTTGATGGTCGTCTGCTGCTGCTGGTATGGATCCGTTTGTGTAGCTTCCTCTTCAAGTTGAATTTGAGGAGGTTGTTGCACTGGATCAGGCAAAGGTGTCCGAGGCACAGGAATGAGCTCATGTTGATGTGCTTCGGGAATGCCATCTTCTATTCCAACAGGTGGAGGCACTTGCACCTCGGGTTGCACTTCTTCAAAACCAGGTAGTTCTTGTCCTTGCGGTGGATCTGGTAGTTGCTCGTCTTGAAGAATGCCATGTTGGAGGTTTTCAACAGCTGACCTCAAAGCTTTGATGTCGTCGTAGTTGGGATTCCATTGTTCAAATCCAAGTGCTGGTCGAACTTGATGTGGTGCTACCTTCACGGTGTTGGTGCCTGCTTGAAGCCAAATGCTCTTGTTGTCAGGGTCACGGCCCAAAACACGAGCCAGTTTGAATCCACCCCTCTTCTTGCCAGATTTCGCAGTCCATCGCCAGTATGCTGCAATGGAACCAACTGGTAGTTCTTGAAGTTGGTTGGAGGTAGACTTCCTCAGCAAAGCACGCCGTAGGTTGCTATCCACACTCATCGCTGACAAATGTTGTTGTGCTTCTGCACGCATGTAGTCAGCTTCGCGTTGAGCTTGTTCACGTGTTCTACCAGTTACAAGTCCATGTTGATCTGAAAGAAGATTCATGCCCATGCGTGGCACTCTTCCGAAGGCCGCCACAAAAGGAGGTCGCCCTGAAGACCATGTGCAGGAGTTCTTTGCGAAACAGGCTGCTATGGCTGCTTGTTCCATGGCTTCAGGTCCTACCACTGCTCTTGCATCAATGGTTCTCTCCATCAGCTCTCTCAAGGTGGCGTTGTGCCTTTCAATCAGACCAATCTTGTTGTGGGCCTCGGCAGGGATGTAGTCCATGTAGGTTCCAGCTTCATCCATTGCCGCTTCGAATGATCCACGGAAGCTTCCGTCGGGATCAGCTTTGATCTTCAGTGGAAAACCAAAAGGTCGGGCCCAAAACGTAGAAAACTTGTAGTGCACCTCCTCGGGACTTCGGTCATTCAAGTGCAAGGCCATGTGAAGGTGCGTGCACTCATCAATGATGCCCAAGAAGATGTAGTTGGTGGAGGTGATGTCCCTGACATAGACGATGTCGATCTGCAAAACATCGCCAAACTGCAAACTCACATCTTGAGGAATGCCTGCAGGTTCAGGTTTGCCAGGTCCCCTCACACGCAAGCAAGATTCGCATGTCAAAGCTTCAATTGCATCATAGACCTTCTGATCTTTGATGCCATTCATCGCAAGCATCTTTTTCAACTCATTGTTGTGAGGATGTCCAAGGTTGCGATGAAGTCTTGAAAGCAAGGTCTTGACGTCTTGTGAAGGACCAGGCATCCTTGGAAAGGTGATGCCCTCTGTGTTGTGAGCCACAATTGCTTGTGGGTCATCTTCAGCTGGTTCTTGTAGAGGTTGTACATCAGGTCGTGCTGAAACAGGTTGATTTGCATGGCTACTTGGTGTTGCATATCCAAAGAAGAAGATGCCAATGTTCACAGGTTTGCGGAACTTGGCTCTTGGGTGTCTCACATCCGCCAGGTCCTCTTCAACAACTTCCACGGTCTGGTCGTTGTAGAGCAATGCCCACCCACGGTGCGTATGAGGAATGTGCAAGGGCAAACGCAGCATGGTTGGTTGATACGCAATCTGCACACGTTCAAGCTGATGCCATTGCACAAGTTGTTGAACCATCTTCCATGTCGTGTCTGATGTGGGCAGAACATAGCGTCGTTGTCGTGTCATGTCAAAGGACTTCTGGGCAGATTCAAAAATGGGAACCCAATCATCCGGTGTTGTGTTCACAGCCATCACCTGAAAACTTGTGGAAAAAACATGAAAACGTTCTGGATCATGTTGTGCAGCGGTCTGTTTGATTCCCTGCACGATCTGCTTGATCATCTCATCAGGGTAGTGCTGTGAAAGAGTTGTTTCTTTTCCAACCAAAGGGACACATTGAAGCAGTTGCTCTGAATCAAGTTTTCTGGTCAGTCGCTCTAGCACGCAAGGGCAGTTGCCAAGAAACTTGAAACTCTTCTTGATCATCTGGCCTTTGGAGTTGGTGCCGCCATAAGCGCCTGAATGGCAAACAACTGCATAGACTCCTGGAAGTCTTGAAAGTCTCAGCACCAGCGGTTCAAGCCAAAGTCGACTTGTTGCAGGGTTCTCCAAAAGGAAAAACCTTCCAGCTTCAGCTTGTTTGACACACCAACGAACTACTCGACGTAGCAACTTCCTGGCCTTCTCCCTCCGCATCAAAAGCAAGATCTTGCGTCTCACGTAGTTGGTGTTGTCTTGTAAAAGACACCAATCACGGCAGTCGATGCCTTGCACGAGGAAGAGGGGCTTGAAGTGGTCAATCAAATAGTCCACATGTTGTTGGTGGCTGGCCTTCTCAAGGTCATAGCCGGTGTTGTAGTCAATGGGTTGGAGTGCTTTCAAACCAAGTTTGGTAGCCTTCATAGTGATTCCAGCACGTCCAGCAAAGGTTTCTAATAAATCCACCCGTGGCCTGCTCTTCAAGGATGTTGAAGTAGAGGAGGATGTAGTGCCAGCCAGCATCACATCATGCTCAACCTGAAGCAAGTGCGCGACTTGTCGAACTGCATGTCGCAAGCTCTTCCGCACCAGGTTGGTTGACACATGTCGTTCAGGCAAAGGGTGAACGCGGAAAATTGTCTTCCCAGTCCAGTGTTGTTTCATAGTGGATGCCCCGGACGTGCTCCAGTCATAGGTGAGCATTTGTGTCCTGCCATCCTCATAGTTCATCTCGGCTGCGCACTCCAGGCTCAGTCGTTTCACATGCACTGGACAAGGTTCGCCATTGTAGAAGTCATCCATGTTGAAAAGACTTTTGCGTGGCATGTTGTGAACCCTCGTGACCACGTTTTTGCCAACTTCCCACCAGTCGGCCTCATCGTTCATGCATAGTCTTGGATCTCCATGGCTTCGTCCCATCCGTGGTATCCATCCTCGCCGCCATCTGACTCGGGAGGATAAGCCTCCGGATCCCAAATCTCCTCCATCGCTGGCAGGAAAACTTCTTGTGGTCTGGCCTTGGGCTTCGCTCGGGACTTGGAAGTTGTAGTCCTCGATGTCGAAGAACTCGTTCCCCTGTTGGTGGGCTCCAGGATGTTGGAAGATGAGGGCAGTGGCAAGTGCGAAGAAACTTGCGACTGCGGACTTCCATGTGGGCGCCATCCTTTTTGACTTGGGTCCCACTTGAAAACCTGTTGGCATCTCTTGCATCGGCTGAACGAACCCTTGTCGTTGCCGTACCTCTTGTACTCGGGGTGCATGCATGTCGCTGGATTGGCCTGTTTCGGCGCTTTGTTGACAATCTCTGAGCGTTGACGCTCCATCTCCTTGATGTTCTCGTCCAAGGTCATCCAAGACCGGGTTGCCAGTCCAAAGCGCACCATGCTCGACATAGCCTTGTAGGCCCTGAGCTCGATTGTCATCACCAGGGCATACAGTATCTGCCATCGCTTCAGCCATTCTGGAGCTGCCGCACGGAACATCCGTAGGCAACAAGGCTTCGGGCGGCAAATCACGAATTAAGCCTTTGTTGAAAGCTCCCGGTGCAAACATGAGTTCAGGATCAGGTTCATGCCAAAGTTGATCTCGCGAGAGATGCTTCCAGCACGGATGGTTTGCCAAATCTTCTGAAAACATCGCAATATTGACTGCTAAATGACCATGTTTGTGAGTCAAAGGCAATGTAACACCAAGGTTTGCAAAAGTGATGGTCTTGGTGAACATGTCAATGATGCAACCCAAACGTTCCAGCAAAGTTCTGCTTGCCAAAAAAGGTATGTTGGTGGACAAAACGCTAACCCCAAACAATAATCCCTTGGTCTCCTGGCCTTCCATCTCGATGGGGATGTAGGCACGCTCTGCAGCTGCAATCGGCTTGCCTGAGCCAAACTGGAAGTGATCAGAGCTTTCGATCATCTTGACCCTGAGACAATGTCGTTCCAGGATTTTGGCATGGGTTTTCAACCAAACTTCACCACAGCATGATCTTTGGCAGGCAGTATCTAAAACCATGTAACCCCCAAGGTCAATGGACTCGTGATCCATGTAGTTGATGTTGCATCGGCCCCAAAAATTTGGTTGGTGGTGAAGGTAAAATATGTTGATGAAGAGCTCGGGGTAGTTTCATCATCCTGTGGTTCATGTGAATGTTCTCCATGTTGAACCCCTACCACATAGGCTTTCTTGACATACTTCTGACCAGGTGAGGATGTAGATGAAAAGGAAGAACCCCCAGCACCTTTTTGTCCTTTTCCACCGCCATCGCGTTTGGATGCCGACATCGAACAGGCTGAGTCACCTGCCCAGTGACCTGTCTGGCCACAAGCGCTGCATGTGCTTGTTTTCTTCCGCTCTTCTATCGATTTCCGTCCAGTGAACTTCCGTCCCAGAACAGAGGCTTGGAGCTTCTTGGAGGTGACGGTGAGCACCTGAGCTAAGTCGGCCAAGGCTTCAACGTCGATGGAAGGCGCATCTGCCTCCTCATAGTCACCGTCTCCTTCTTCAGGAATCGGCTCCAGCTCTTCTCCATCTTCAGGTTGGCATTCTGCGTCTTCGAAGTCCTCTGCATCGTCTTCCTCATTGTCAGCCTCATCCTCGACTTGTTCCGTTTGGAAGACACTGCGAGGAGGCCCTTTTCCATGGGGATACGTCTTTGGTGCTTTCCCCTTTCCAGTGAAACGTCCTTTTCCAGAAGACGTTGCAGTAGACGACGACCTGAAAGTGCCAGCAGAGCTCCGGTTGGAAGATGAGCTCGAAGAGGCTGAAGTCTGGTTGTCTGCTTGCTGTCTGTTGTGACTGGAGGTCCAAACCATAGGAGTTGGCTTGAAGTCTGGAAACTGCATGCACATAGACTCCGTGATCTTCTCGTAGTCCAGGCAATTCCCGGCTCCAATCAGCACCAGTCGTTGTAGGTCTGGAGACAGCTGACAACGCTCCAGGATCTGTTTCCACGAGCTTCACTGTCGTACATGTTGCTGGTCTCTATGCCAATGGTTTGTAGATCTCGTTCAATTCTGCGATACCGGTTGACATACTGTCTGACGGTTTCGGCATTGTGGCGTCTAACGCCCTCGAAGTCAGCCAAGAGCTTTCTCTTCTGGAAGAGTACCTTCTGTTGCAGGGGTCCTCGAAGTTCATCAAGGATGTAGCTGACTCCATTCTTGTGGTTGATCTTGGATAACTCCAGGTGTTCGGCTTCAGCTTCAGCTTCACCTTGCAAGCTTGTGTAGAGTGCCAGGCCCATCTCGGCGGCAGTCATGAAGCTTTTTGCCTGAAGCTCCCAAGTTCTCACCTTTCTCTCATACTTTGCAAAGGCTCGTAGATCTGACTGTTGGTAGATCCACTTTGGCGGCAGAGGTGGAGCACCGCCTCTCCATCTCACTCCAGGTGCGGGCCCTCTCATGCTATTCCATGAGGCCTCGCTACCAGTCTTTGCAGTAGATCGCTTTTCATGCAACAGCTGTCGCATGACATCAAGCATATCATCTCCATGTCCATGTCGTTGGTATAGTTCTGCAGGATCGTCTCGTTGAACCGCAGCATCGGGGAGAACTGGGCCATGTAGTGCATCAGCAGGCTCGCTGACTTGGCTTCCACCACGTCTTCGGCGCCGTCTGCCACCAGGAATCGGTTCATCAGGGTTGACAATCGGATCGAAGGTCGGCGCCTCGCTCTCAGCTCTTTCAGATCCACCTCCATGAGCATCACCAGGTGGGTATCCATGAAATAGCTTGGGGCCACCAAAACCCGATCTACGATTGACAGGGGTCGGGGAGCTAGAGGCGTCACCCGAACCACTTGCTACAGAGTCTGGTCCATGAGGCACATACATCCATGTTCCAGTGGGTGTTTCGAGCTTCGTAGGTTGTGACACGTTGAAGTATTCACATCCACCACACGTAGGACATGTGTATCCCTTCTCATCATCCCATCTCCGTGCAGCAGAGTGGCATGAAAGGCACTGCCATTGGGCTTCTTCTCCAGTTGTAGGTCCCGTCGGATCACCCCTTGGAGGAGCACCATCAAGGTCTCGGTCTAATCGGCGTTCCTCAGCCGCCACTTCCGAAGGTGACCAATCAAACGTAGCATCGTCTGATGACATCTCCAGGGGTCCAGCTCCGGTGCCAACTGACTGTGACACTTGCAGCTTGTGCCAAGTCTTAAGGTTCCATGTGCAAATGCAATTGCAACAGGCGAAGCACGCAGGCTTTTTGCTAAAAGGGGCAGCTCGAGTGATCACTGCACACGGACGGCGAGGAGATGGTTGAATTGCCGTTGGAATGTCATGTGCAAAACAGGAATGTCATATCATGCGCTCAACATGCTGGTTAGAATTCACAGTAACGATCTAGACTTTTAGAATCTTTGAATTTTTTTAGGACCAACTCCCATGGAATCAACTGCGCCCTTACACGTATGAATTGAGAACAGCACCTTTTCCAGTTGCTGCGACCAGCCCTGCCCGAAGCCTCACTGAATGGACAGCTTCAACAACTGCCACTGCCAGCGCAAATGCTCTGCCTAAATCCTGGTTATTTTAATCTACTTGATATATTTGCATTCTCTTACTTTATGATCTTTAATTATGTATCTTTATGTCATCTGATCTTATGTCTCTGAAAACTCAACCTTCCAATTTCTGTCCAGCGGGATGCAATCAATGCTTGGAATGACAGCACGGCACACGATGATCACATGTAATCACGACAAAACGAGAAAAGTACCTCAGAGAAATGCATCTATTGACAGTGAACAAAAAATAGAAAATTGACCCTCTGCGTACGGCGTCCCGTCATGTTAAGACTGCTTGATGCGACGAAAAATATCGAATGACTCTCAAGACTCAAAAAGGGAACAGCACCAAATCAAAGCCAAGAAACCATACCGTCTTCTTGCGAGATTTGGGCGAATCCTGCCAAGATCGTGTTACCTTTCCCAACTCACTCTCTCACTTTTTATAAAACTATGTCAGAGATGAGATCACAGCCTCATTCTTGTCTTATTGTCATGTATTGGCCCCGTTATGCTGGCCCTGAACGGCAAACAAACAAAACAAAGAACTGATTGTCTACCAAAGTTTTGATAGGCGACGAATGCTCTGAATATCACTCAATATCTCTGCAATTCTCTGCGTGCTGAAAAAACTCCACAAGCGCGTGCTTGCGGCTTGTGGAACATGGCTGACAACATGTGTGACAATAGTCACTATCCGCCTCTCCAGCAACTGGTTCTACTTCGTCCTTGCCAAGCACGAACCAATATCAACCAAAGCAAGCCCTTGTTGGAACGAGTGCCGCCAACCCAGCTTTGCTGAATGATTTGTGACTGTTTGCTGTGAAGTCGAATCTTCAAGGGATGAGCAAATCAAAAAAAGGCTGAGGCATTGCACTTCTGTGCGCAACATGGACTAGTCATGCACCTGTGACCAGTCCTCGTCTGCCTCCTGGTCTCCTGCTCGGTTTGGTCTTAAAGGGATGGCAGGATACGGCAGAACAGTCCCGCAACAAATCAGCGGCCTAGCGCGCTTATTACGAAAAAATGCGACGGAAAACAGTTTGGGGGCGGCAAGCAAGCAAACACTTAACGCGCGATTAAAACCACCGGCAGTACCAAACAATGTGTGCCACAATGGCATTTTCACTATCTCAGTCTGGGCCCACGAACGTGCATCGCCATTAAAAAAACTTGAAAGGGGGAACGCGAAAGGTAGGTGATCAAGAAGGGGAAACAAAACCTCTCTGTGTAAAAACAGGTTGCGTGTAAAAGTGTGTTATGCGCACAAGTTTCTGTGTGCAATTCGTCTTCCGTGTAAAGGCATCTGTGTATAAAAACGTCTGTATGTAAAAACATGTTGTGCGTTAAACCGTCTGTGCGTAAGACTTCTGTACGGAAAACTTTCTGTGTAAAAACCATCTGTCTGTAATAATTGCTGTGGATTTAAACAAATCTGTCCGTAAAGGCTTCTGTGCGGAAGAGTTTCTTCTGTGTAAAAACAGTTCTGGGTAAAGTTTCTGCGTGCAAATTTTCGGTGTGTTTTTTTTGGCGCAGTCTGTGTGTACAATTTTCTCAGTGTCTATTTCTTTCTGTGCAAAAAATATGTCTAAAACTATTGTTCTGTGCAAAGGCTTCTCTGTGGGAAGGGTTCTGTGTGTAAAACTGCCTACGTGCCTTTGTCTATGCCCGCAAAAGCATCTTCACGCACAGCATCGGTATGTAAAAACTTCCTTCTTTGTAGAAAAAACCTCTGTGTGTAAAGGTGTCTGTGTACAAAAGTTTCTCTGTGCACAAACCTCTCTGTGTATGAATACCTGCGCGTTAAAGCTGCTCTGTGTAAAGGCTTCTGTGCGTAACGTCGTCTGGTTGTAGATATGTATTGGTGCAAGATGCCTCACCAAAAAGAATCCAAGTTCAAATGCTTGATGTCGTTTCCGTTGTTGCTGATGGCGATGATGCCCGCAGGGCCCGGCAAGGCGTCATTTTGGCTCTTAAATGTCTTAAATCAATTTTTGAAAGCCTTCGGAACAAATTACTTTCATCGAGCGAGTAAGTACCGCCAAACGACACTTTTTTGACATATTTTCTGACATCCCATCTGGCATTCGCATTTTATCTCATACATACATTTTCTGAATTTCTTTGTGGCGTTCTATCGGGTATATCTTCGGAGATCCTTGGTAGTTGAGGTCCGGCGGGCAACACTCTGATCCGGTGCGCGGGGTGGAGGTCCGGCGGGGATTACTCCGATCCAGAGGTTGCTGTTCGGGTCCGGCAGGGGACACTGCGATCTAGAGCTTGCAGATGTTGTTGTTGCTGTCGTTGTTGTTGTGGTTGTGGTTGTGGTTGTTCTTGTTGCTGTCGCTGTTGCTGTCGCGGTTGCTGTCGCGGTTGTTGTTGCTGTTGCTGTTGCTGTTGCTGGTGCTGCTGCTGCTGGTGTTGTTGTTGTTTCTGGTGCTGTTGTCGCTGGTGTTGGTGTTGTTCTTGTTGTTGTTCTGGTTGTTGTTGCTGCTATTGTTGCTGTCGTTGCTTTTGTTGCTGTTGTTGCTGTCATTGCGGTTGCTGCTGTTGTTGCTGTTGTTGTTGCTGTTTTTGTTGTTGTTGTTGTCCTTGTTGTTGCTGTTGTTGTTGCTGTTGTTGTTGTTGGTTGTTGGTTGTTGGTTGTTGTTGTTGTTGTCCTTGTTGCTGTTGTTGTTGTTGGTGGTGGTGTTGGTGGTGGTGTTGGTGTTGGTGTTGGTGTTGTTGGGGTTGTTGGGGTTGCTGGGGTTGTTGGGGTGGTTGGGGTGGTTGGGGTTGTTGGGTTTTTTCGGGTTGTTGGGGTTGTTGGGGTTGTTGGTGTTGTTGGTGTTGTTGATGTTGTTGGTGTTGTTGTTGTTGTCGGTGTTGTCGGTGCTGTTGGTGCTGTTGGTGCTGTTGGTGCTGTTGGTGCAGTTGGTGTTGTTGGTGGTGTTGGTGTTGGTGGTGTTGTTGGTGTTGTTGTTGTTGTCCTTGTTGTCGTTGTTGCTGTTGTTGTTGGTGGTGGTGGTGGTGTTGGTGTTGGTGTTGTTGGGGTTGTTGGGGTTGCTGGGGTTGTTGGGGTGGTTGGGGTTGTTGGGGTTGTTGGGTTTTTCGGGTTGTTGGGGTTGTTGGGGTTGTTGGTGTTGTTGGTGTTGTTGATGTTGTTGGTGTTGTTGTTGTCGGTGTTGTCGGTGCTGTTGGTGCTGTTGGTGCTGTTGGTGCAGTTGGTGTTGTTGGTGTTGTTGGTGTTGGTGGTGTTGGTGGTGTTGTTGTTGTTGCTGTTGTTGTTGTTGCTGCCCCTGAAGCTTTTTTCTCAGTCCTGTAGTGAGGGGCCGAAAATTGTCAAATAGCTGGTGTTTTTGCACGTTTTTGCAAGACTCGGGGCAAACAACACCGTAAATACCAATGTTTTTGGCGGGTCGGAAGCCCAAAACCACGGTATTTACGATGATGTTTTGCCTCTGGTAGCAAAAGTCACGGTATTTATATCTTTTTTTGGCCAGCACCTAGCAAAAGCACTGGTATGTTTTTTATTTACGCAGGTTTCACCATGTTGCAAGATGTAGTTTCTATATCCGAAAAGGACAAAAAACTGTAAATTCAATGTTTTGGGTCTGCTCTTAGGGTGCGTGGGGGACGCAGAGGGGGTGGGGGGGTACTGGAATGACTGGCAGTCTGTGAATCATCAGGTAACGGGGCTGGCCGCCCTCCCCTTTACTTCGAAAGCAGAACTCAAGGTAGCCCCACTGGATCTACCTTTCGTGATTTCAATGATATACCCATATTCAGCCCGGCTCCTTCTCCAAAGCTCGTCAGGTAGCCACGCAAGCGGTTCACCCCCATGGACGCGTAGAAATGCTCTGTGACTGATTCCACCATCGTTCCACCTCACAAGCTGCTTCTGCGAACCCAAAGATGGTGGAAGACAGTCGAACAATATACAACCACAGTCAGGGATCCGTGTGGATATAGTGACTCCAGTGTACTGCGTGTTGTGTGTATTGTGTGTTGTTTGTTTGCAGGTTCTGGCTCAACAACGTGCACGCGGCTCTTAAATGGATTTGAATGGACCATGCAGAATCATTTCCGCAATATCATTGATCTTTAAAAAGCAAATCCATGTAAGTTTATCAGATCGTGAGCCTTTGGACTATATAGAGACCTTCGGGAAAAATAAAAACGTATGACATGGTGGGAAAGGATTTGAACACTTTTAGTCCCAACAAAATTAAATCCCAAAAGCCTTAAGACATTGCTTAAATTTGAAACGCGCAACTGTGCAGACTTCTCGCTGGCGGCTTCTCCTTCAAGAAATGGCTGTGAAACCATTGCAAGAATTCTTCGAACTCTACGCAGCCGCTTCCTTAACACAGCTCAAACATGCTCAAACAATCTCAAGCACATATCAAAAATCAGGAAGTCAAGAGTTCACGAACTTGAAACAGACCCCCCCTTGAAGACACTTGTTCAATCTGGTGCATCCTGTTCAAAAACCTGTTCGATTACAATGAGGACATCAGCTTGACAGCTCTGCGGGTTCTGCGTTGTGTTTTTTTCCTGGGCTCCATCTTTGTCCACGATATTCCAAAGAGCACGAAGATGATTTTCTTGAAGCAACCTGGCACGATTCTTGCTTTGCCATCGTGGCGAACTGGAGGGCCAAACTTATAAACTTAACAAACAAGTATATTATGTATGACAAGTGAAACCCAATGTGCAACATGTTGAACATATAACATATGAATATGTGTATATAATATCACTACCCTTTTAAGGGGGGGCGTGTACCCAAATTGCAAGACACAATTTAAACTTTTTTGAGGGAGGGGGGCATGGTAAATGTCAGCAAGCACTTTTTTTCTAACTTCGTTCTGTTTGCAAAATTTCATTTTAGTAGGTCCCCTCATTCTTTACGGGATTTCATTTATTTGCAAAAAAACACAGAGGGGCGTTCAAAATGTAAGATTGCAATTTTTTAAGAAAGGAAAGAACAGGAAAAACAACATGTAAAATTATAGTGTTCCACATGTAACGTAGAGGTATAGAAGGTATATTACTCCTTTCAAATTACTGGAGAATCCTTGAACTTCAAAAACTGTAAAATGAGATGTTGAAGGTCTTCAAATTTACCTCCGGTCTATGGAAAAACAATAGAATACATATAAAGATCTCAAATGGACCTCAAATGGACATCAAATAAACCTTCATGGGGTCCCCATGGTAAGCCCCCCTTATGTACCTACATGAACGAACTTAAACACCCTTCGAACTTAAACACCCTTCTGCCACGGTTCCTATCTAGCCCCCCTTATGACCCTCCAACCATAATATAATAACAATGTAGACATGTGTCATGTTGATCCTATCTTATCTTTACCCTCTATTTTTGTGCAGATTCTGCAAGGAACTATGGACCTTAGATGTAGAATGGTTACGTTATCTGACCTGTGGCTTTACAATCTATTTTGAGCTGTTTCTGCAAGGAAATATGGACCTTAGGTCTGTGATGGTTGCATGATTTTATCTTTGGCTTTACCATCTATTTTGAGCAGTTTCTGAAAGGAAATACGGACTTTATTTAGGTGTAGGTTGACTACAAACATCTGCAAACTTCTTGGGGACAGGTTTCGGACAATGAGCAATTGTTACCTCCCACCCCTTTCCGTAGAGTACGGGGGGGAAACGCGGGGTGACGTATCTATTACGGAGATCGGTTTTTGACGTGGGGGGGTCTAACATACATACAGCCTTCCCCATTGGGAAAAAATATGAAGGGGTCAAAACTGTTGCTTACATTTTTTTGCACGTCGCCCATGCTTACACCCCACGAAAAGGGTGGTGACGATATAACTTTGATATATCTTTATAATCACCTTTTGAGGAGGGGGTACGTACCCAAAATGTAAGCTACATTTTTCAAGGTGTTTTGGAGGGGGGCCTTGAAAATGTCAGCTTACATTTTGAAGGTACTTTGAAGACCCTCCCCACAAAAACGACGTTCAGCAACCAATTTTATATTTAAGGGGGGGTCCCAAGAAATGTCGCTTACATTTTGGTATGGTACACGCACACACACACAAGCACTGCAGACTGAATGGAATGTGGCACTAAACCATACTGCGTAGAGATGTTGCCCTCCCTTTAATGGTTCCTGGGCTTCCGCCCCTATAATCCTGAGAAGGGAGGAACGAAAGCCAGGAAAGGGAGGAGGAGGTGCAGAATGGGGCGAGGGCAAAAGAAAGTAGAGAAAATGTTGAAGAGGATCCGCAAGCTGAGACCCATTGACAAGACCCATGGCCGACCATCCTGCGATATGACATGTTTCAGATTGAACCGCACGCAAACTGCCTACTCTGGTTCCATTTAGGCGGACTCGCCCTTCAGTGGGCTCTGCAGCACATCGATCAGTCCAGAAAAGGGATGAAAAGGGCGTCTATCGGTGGTGCTCCCGCTTGTTTGTTTCCAGGGTAAATTCACATAGCAATCCTTTGCTCCTTGCTTCGCAGGGGGGAAAGGTTTTTTAAAGGACTCGGAACCGTGACAAGAACTCTTGGAAGGGGAAGGCCAGACTATTGCGTCTTGTGGGGCGTTTGGGAAGGGGGGGTATTTAAAATGAATTGGAACTGAGACAAGAACTCTTCGAAAGGGCGCAATCATAGCTTCTGAGATAAGAATGTTTAGTTTCGGAAACATAGTTGCTGAATGTTGCTGAACCGTTAATCTCTGGTTTCTGAATTTTGAATTGT
>CBDDTI010000286.1:0-7723 GCA_965233585.1 bacterium | reverse complement strand
GCCATACATAAGGATTTCATGCACACACTTAAATTTAGAAACACCTTGTACAGCATAATAAAGGGTACCACAATCAGGAAGATTGCCTGATAACTTTCATTTCAATGGCCACACTTAAGACCTTTATAACTACTGAAACGTAAGCAAGACCACTCACATGCTTTCTGCTTGAGTGCTTGATTCTCTTTTGATGGTGTAAGGGTTAAAGCAGATGGATAGAATTGCAGGAATCCCGGTAAAACAATCTCAATTGGAACTTCTTCTTTCATTCTTGTCTGCGGATTGTGAGATTTATGAGTTCCTGTTTTCGCAGGTACAGCAGAGTCATGGCAATTGTTTATGTCATTTGTGACATTTTGGGCCACTTATTAAAGTCGTCGCGTTTACCTGAAGAATACAAGAGTAGCCATTATAAGTTCTTTCAAACATTATTCCACATTGGTGGAACGCTCTCTCCCTCCGAAGTCACTCCAACAAACTCGATTAAGAAAGAGCCTGGTGGTATCTCCAGCTTTGAAAGGAATGCCTTCATCAGGCTAAACTCTGAATTATTTTGGTGAAACTCAGCGGACTAGTAAAAATCCGTCGCAACAGAAATAATCCAAGCACGTACCACTTAAGGGTTCCGTTATCTTTGTTTAATTTTTCTACCTTTTGTTTTCAATCGTGCATGTTAGGGTGTCTTATTTTCATGTTTAAATAATTAACAAAACTAAAAATTTGAGTTTTCTCCATATTATTAGCGTTCAGATCATTCATAGCTGCGTTAATCCCCCCAAGATTACACCAATATACACCAGTAGTAGCACTCTGTATTGTTTCATGAATAACAGACTACGATGAGCTCTGAATAGCCGAGACTCTGAAAGGGCTAGCTTAATAAGTAATGTTAAATATCATTACGCTTTCATTGTACAAAAAAGAGAAAGCAAAAACAAAAAAAGAAGACCGCGGTGCGGTTTAAACCGCACTGTAAAGCTGACGGTTACTCACACTGTCCAACTGCGCTTTTTGCTATATTTTTTATCTTTTTGCGAACGTTCAGCTCGTGAAATGTGACATAGTTACCGCCGTCATTTACTGTTACATAACAACCGACTGCCATTACGCGAAACGTGACTCTCACTTCCAGCACATGGAGGTGTTATGTTACAAAGGGTTGGTTTTGAGAAAAACGTCAATAGACATTTTAGCCTAAATATTTGGTAAATTTTCCAGTAAAAAGAACTGACCTCAATGCTTTGTTGGCTTTTTTTAGTCATCTTGCGTTTCAGCGCGATCCGAAACCTTTTAACCGATTTATCGCTTTCGGAGTTTCCTCTCGTAAGAAGAGTAAAAGCTACATTCTCGATTCCGGGTCGATTCTGAAGTCACTCCTGCTCGAAGCAAAAAAAAGACCCTTAAAGCATGCCAGCTGCCCCAGTTTCTCCACAGAATCATAGTACAGGATTAAGTGCTCCGTTCCAGTTAATTTCTTAGTCAAATTCATCTCCACAGCGCTCGCTGCAAGCTCTGGAGTTTTAGTATATTTATTGACGGGTCAACAGCTCAAAAGTTGCGTGATCGATCGCTCTTATTTGTCACCAGAACAAGTTGCGTGGTTACATTCTTTGAGAGTGGGTCTAGCGTGACTTGAAATCGGAGAATTCTGTTTACGTCTAAGGAAGAAATACCTTGACCTTTCAAACGACTATAAGTTTACATATGTTAAAAGGTTTCTTTGACGAGTGCTAAGGCTGTGTTTTAACTTTTTTTCCCCAGAAAATTCCATCATTGCTTCTGGGGAAGTAAACACGATCTTACATTTATCACCGTCAGCGTGTTCCATGGCCAGACGTAATACCTTTATAGCGCATTGAATATTCCCTTCGAAAGTGAACAGAAACAAAAATTTCAGATTACAAAATCACCTCCTGTTTTGCAGAGACACGAAAATATAGCTTAACTCTGGATAATTTCAGCCTTAGTAGCCAGCAGCTGGTCCCAAATTAGATTCTTAGTCCTTGCAAATGTCCCGACGTGTATGTCCGGGGTTTTTTGACCCAATTTTGATCAAATAAACATTTCTCACAGACGGCCATGTTCTGTCTAAATAGTTAATTTGCTAACTTGACAAAATGTTCCTGAGGGGGGGATATGACGAAAAGAGCTGAGAAATGGCCTGTAATTGGCTGATGATGACATCATCCGCGGAACATCATCCGCGGAGGTTTGGATATAGTCACCGACAAAACTATACAAGACGTTTAACAAACGTAAAAACCGCGCTCTTTTAACTTTTAGACGCTTACAAAAACACTACGAAATATTTAGCAACAACGTTTTGCGAAAAAACATTACCCGGAAACAGTTCAGAGTCAACCTCGTTCCCAGGGTCTCTCATCTTACGGCTCCCCTCGCTCGCCCCAGGGGGCGGTAAGATGAGAGACCCTGGGAACCAGGTTGGTTCAGAGTAAGATTGGAAACAATAGAGATTGCGTGATTTAGAGTTGGCTCAGTGCCTGCGTTGTAAGAGATTTCATTTCACATTCTTTGCATAGCGTGGCGTAGCGTGATTTGCAATCGGAGACTTGTTTACCTTGCTCTAAGGAGAAAAGGTCTTATAATTGACCTTTCAGACGAATATATCTTTGGATATGTTCAAAGGGTTTTGACCAGCGTCAAGGTTTTATTTTTTCCCCAGAAAACTCAACCCTTGCTTCTGGCGAGGTAAACACGATCTTATTTATTACCGTAAGAGCATTCCAGTAAACACGACCTTATTTAATATCATCGACAGCGTATTCCATGGCTGACGCTAGACATAATACTGTACCTTGTTTAGCGCATTGAAATATTCCCTTCAGATTACAAAATCACCTTCTGTTTTGCACAGACACGAAAATATAGCTTAACTCTGGATGATTTCTGCCTTAGTAGCCTGCAACTGGTCCCAAATTAGATTCTTTATCCTCGCAAATGTTCCGACGTGTATGTTCGAGGGATTTTGGCCCAATTTTGATCAAAAAAACATTTCTCACAGACGGCCATGTTCTGTGTGAATAGTTAATTTGGTAACTTGACAAAATGCTCCTGAGGGGGGATATGACGAAAAGAGCTGAGAAATGGCCTACAATTGGCTGATGATGACATCATCCGCGGAGGTTTGGATATAGTTACAGACAAAACGAAAAAAAACAAGACGTTTAACAAACGTAAAAACCGCGCTCTTTTAACTCTTAGGCGCTCACAAAAACACTACGAAATATTTAGCAACAACGTTTTGCGAAAAAACATTACCCGGAAACAGTTAAGATTGCGTGATTCAAAGTTGGCCCAGTGCCTGGGTTGTAAGAGATTTTCACATTCTTTGCATAGCGTGGTTGCGTGATTTGCAATCGGAGACTTTTGTTACGTTGCTCTAAGGAGAAAAGGTCTTATAATTGACCTTGCAGACGGATATATATTTGGATATGTTCAAAGGGTTTTGACCAGCGCCAAGGTTTTATTTTTTCCCCAGAAAACTCAACCCTTGCTTCTGGCGAGGTAAACACGATCTTATTTAGTACCGTAAGGGCATTCCAGTAAACACGATCTTATTTAATATCACCGTCAGCGCATTCCATGGCTGACGCCAGACATAATACTGTACCCTGTTTAGCGCATTGAATGTTCCCTTCAGATTACAAAATCACCTTCTGTTTTGCATAGACACGAAAATATAGCTTAACCCTGGATAATTTCAGCCTAAGTAGCCTGCAACTGGTCCCAAATTAGATTCTTTATCCTTGCAAAGGTCCCGACGTGTATGTTCGAGGGGTTTTGGCCCGATTTTGATCAAATAAACATTTCTCACAGACGGCCATGTTCTCTCTGAATAGTTAATTTGCTAACTTGACAAAAGGCTCCTGAGGGGGGGTATGACGAAAAGAGCTGAGAAATGGCCTGTAATTGGCTGATGATGACATCATCCGGTGATGACAATAAGCCGAGTGGGAGTTTGGGTCTGCTCACCGACAAAACTAAAAAAAAAATAAAATAAAACAAGACGTTTAAAAAAAACGTAAAAACCGCGCTCTTTTAATTCTTAGGCGCTCACAAAAACACTGCGAAATATTTAGCAACAACGTTTTCCGAAAAAACATTACCCGGAAACAGTTAAGATCGCGAGAAACAATAGAGATTGCGTGATTCAAAGTTGGCTCACTGCCTGGGTTGTAAGAGATTTTATTTCACATTCTTTGCATAGCGTGGTTGCGTGATTTGCAATCGGAGACTTTTGCTTTCCTTGCTGTAAGGAGAAAAGGTCTTATAATTGACCTTTGAGACGAATATATATTTGCATATGTTCTAAGGGTTTTGACGAACGCCTAGGTTTTATTTTTTTCCCTAGAAAACTCAACCATTGCTTCTGGTGAGGAAAACACGATCTTATTCATCACCGCAAGGGCATCCCAGTAAACACGATCTTATAATAACCGTCAGCGCATTCCATGGCTAACGCCAGACATAATACCGTGTTTAGCGCATTGAATATTCTCTTCTGTTTTGTACAGACACGAAAATATAGCTTAACCCTGGATAATTTCAGCCTTAGTAGCCTGCAACTGGTCCCAAATTAGATTCTTTATCCATGCAAATGTCCCAACGTGTATGTTCGAGGGATTTTGGCCCAATTTTGACCAAATAAACATTTCTCCCATTTTCGGCCATTTTCTTCATGAATAGTTAATTCGCTAACTTAACAAAACTCTCCTGAGAGGGGATATGACGAAAAGAGCTGAGAAATGGCCTGTAATTGGCTGATGATGACATCATCCGCGGAGGTTTGGATATAGTTACAGACAAAACGAAAAAAAAAAACCGAAGGCAGATCAAGAAACCGCCCAGCCTACGGCTGCGCGGTTTAACAAGACCGCGGTGCGGTTTAAACCGCGCATTAAAGCTCACGGTTACTCACACTGTCCAACTGCGCTTTTGTTATTGTTTTTATCTTTATGCCAACGTTTAGCTCGTGAAACGTGACATAGTTACCGCCGTCATCTACTGTTACATAACAACCGACTTTTATTACGCGAAACGTGACTCCCGCCTTTCAGCATATGGAGGTGTTATGTTATGTTTATTGAGAAAAACGTCAATAGACATTTTAGCCTAAATTTTTAGTAAATTTTGTAATGAACAGAACTGACCTCAATGCTTTGTTGTCTTTTTTCAGTCATCTTGCGTTTCAGCGCGATCCAAAACTTGTTAAGTGATTTATCGCTTTCGGAGTTTCCTCTCGTAAGAAGAGTAAAAGCTACATACCCGATTCTGAAGTCACTCCTGCTCGAAGCAAAAAAAGACACTTAAAGTATGCCAGCTGCCCCAATTCCTCCACAGAATCATAGTACAGGGTTAAGCGCTCCGTTCCAGTTAATTTGCAAGTCAAATTCATCTCCACAGCGCACGCTGCAAGCTCTGTAGTTTTAGTATATTGACGGGTCAACAGATCAGAAGTTGCGTGCTCGATCGCTCTTATTTGTCACCAGTACAAGTTGCGTGATTACATTCTTTTTTAGTGGCTCTCGCATGACTTGAAATCGGAGAATTCTGTTTATGTCTAAGGAAAAAATACCTTGACCTATGTTTGAAGGGTTTTTGACTAGCGCTGAGGTTTTAATATTTTTCCCGAGAAAATTCCACCATTTGCTTCTGGCGAAGTAACCACGATCATATTTATCCGACACCGTCAGCGCATTCTATGGCTGACGCCAGACGTAATACTTTTTTAGTGCATTGAATATTCCCTTCGAAAGTGAACAGAAACAAAAATTTCAGATTACAAAATCACCTCCTGTTCTGCACAGACATGACAAGACAGCTTAACTCTGAACAATTTCAGCCTTAGTAGCCAGCAACTGGTCCCAAATTGCATGCTTTATCCTTGCATATGACCTGACGTCTATCGGAGTTTGGGTCTGCTCACCGACAAAACTAAAAAAAAAATAAAATAAAACAAGACGTTTAAAAAAAACGTAAAAACCGCGCTCTTTTAATTCTTAGGCGCTCACAAAAACACTGCGAAATATTTAGCAACAACGTTTTCCGAAAAAACATTACCCGGAAACAGTTAAGATCGCGAGAAACAATAGAGATTGCGTGATTCAGAGTTGGCTCCGTGCCTGCGGTGTAAGAGATTTTATTTCACATTCTTTGCATAGCGTGGTTGCGTGATTTGCAATCGGAGACTTGTTTGCCTTGCTCTAAGGAGAAAAGGTCTTATAACTGACCCTTCAGACGAATATATATTAGGATATGTTCAAAGGGTTTTGACCAGCGCCGAGGTTTTATTTTTTCCCCAGAAAACTCAACCCTTGCTTCTGGCGAGGTAAACACGCTCTTATTTATTACCGTAAGGGCATTCCAGTAAACACGATCTTATTTAATATCACCGTCAGCGCATTCCATGGCTGAAGCCAGACATAATACTGCACCTTGTTTAGCGTATTGAATATTCCCTTCAGATTACAAAATCACCTTCTGTTTTGCACAGACACGAAAATATAGCTTAACTCTGATATTTTCAGCCTTAGTAGCCTACAACTGGTCCCAAATTAGATTCTTTATCCTTGCAAATGTCTCGACGTGTATGTCCGAGGGATTTTGGCCCAATTTTGATCAAATAAACATTTCTCACAGACGGCCATGTTCTCTCTGAATAGTTAATTTGCTAACTTGACAAAAGGCTCCTGAGGGGGGATATGACGAAAAGAGCTGAGAACTGGCCGTGTAATTGGCTGATGATGACATCATCCGGTGATGACAATAGGCCGAGTGGGAGTTTGGGTCTGCTCACCGACAAAACTAAAAAAAAATTCCGAAAATTCCGAAGGCAGAGCAAGAAACCGCCCAGCCTGCGCGGTTTAAAAACCGCGCTCTTTTAACTGTTAGGCGCTCACAAAAACACTACGAAATATTTATAATTGACCTTTCAGACGAATATATATGGATGTGTTGAAAGGGTTTTGACCAGCGCCGAGGTTTTATTTTTTCCCCAGAAAACTCAACCCTTGCTTCTGGCGAGGTAAACACGAACTTATTTATTACCGTAAGGGCATTCCAGTAAACACGATCTTATTATCACCGTCCGCGCATTCCACGGCTGACGCCAGACGTAATACCTTCATTACCGCATTGAATATTCCCTTCGAAAGTGAACAAGCAAGCAAAAGGAAAATACAGCTTAACTCTGGCTAGTTTCAGCTTTAGTAGCCAGCAACTGGTCCTAAGTTACATTCTTTATCTTTGCAAATGACCTGACGTGTATGTCCGAGGGATTTTGGCCCAATTTTGATCAAATGAACATTTCTCACAGACGGCCATGTTTCTTCTCCATAATTATTTCAAGTTTTGATTTCAATTTGTCTAAATATCTCATTTCTAGAAAGAAAAAAAAAGCTCTACATCATCAGTCACCATGTGTCCGCCTTATGTTTGACACAATTAGACAGCATATCTCTCTCGCAAAAAGTAGATCTACACATTAATTTGTCCACATCAGTAACATATTTAGCAGTACATTTATTTACTCTGGCCGTAGAAAACTCGGGCTCGTAGTCTAAGGCCCGGTTTAAACGTCGAAGTTTACATGCGCCGAATCGAATTGCCAAATTAAGTGCATGTAAAATGCGACGGCATATTGTAAAACATGGAGTGGAGTGGAGTGGAGTGGAGTGGAGTGGATTTGTAAAACATGGAGTGG
>CBDDTI010000285.1:0-7016 GCA_965233585.1 bacterium | reverse complement strand
AATAGTTAACGCAATCAAGCAATGCTGCTTCGATGGTAACAAGTTCTCGGCCGACAAAATTTGACAAAGCACTTTTTTTCACCGTTGGAAACTCGACGAAATCATATCTTTTCACCATAAAAAAATCCACGAAAACGGAAAGTTCACGGCTGCGTTTTCCTCTAGCAATTCTTCTCACTGACACAACTTGGGTACCAATCGATGGCAAATTTCATGCACATTACAAAAACAACATAAAAAAATAAGAAAAAATTTTTCTAACTAAAGTTATGCCTGTTTGAAGTGGTTCTAGTCTTTTTGACCCTCTAGCGCGAGTAAACTCCAAGTCGGCAGTATACGTGTTAACAAGTTGAAAAAAAGTGCCCATCATGGGACTTGAACCTTGAATCCCTTGATTGGAAGTCAAATACTATACCCACTCGGCCATTCAACCATGTCAATAAGATAATATTCATCAATGCATACAAAGAGTGCTTCTGTCATGTTCATGAGTTTTAATAAAAGTGTCTCTCCTTGGACTCGAACCTGGAAACCCTTGACTCGTACTCTGATACCTTATGGATTAGGCCATTTAACCATACTGATAATATGAAAATAGTTAACGCAATCAAGCAATGCTGCTTCGATGGTAACAAGTTCTCGGCCGACAAAATTTGACAAAGCACTTTTTTTCACCGTTGGAAACTCGACGAAATCATATCTTTTCACCATAAAAAAATCCACGAAAACGGAAAGTTCACGGCTGCGTTTTCCTCTAGCAATTCTTCTCACTGACACAACTTGGGTACCAATCGATGGCAAATTTCATGCACATTACAAAAACAACATAAAAAAATAAGAAAAAATTTTTCTAACTAAAGTTATGCCTGTTTGAAGTGGTTCTAGTCTTTTTGACCCTCTAGCGCGAGTAAACTCCAAGTCGGCAGTATACGTGTTAACAAGTTGAAAAAAAGTGCCCATCATGGGACTTGAACCTTGAATCCCTTGATTGGAAGTCAAATACTATACCCACTCGGCCATTCAACCATGTCAATAAGATAATATTCATCAATGCATACAAAGAGTGCTTCTGTCATGTTCATGAGTTTTAATAAAAGTGTCTCTCCTTGGACTCGAACCTGGAAACCCTTGACTCGTACTCTGATACCTTATGGATTAGGCCATTTAACCATACTGATAATATGAAAATAGTTAACGCAATCAAGCAATGCTGCTTCGATGGTAACAAGTTCTCGGCCGACAAAATTTGACAAAGCACTTTTTTTCACCGTTGGAAACTCGACGAAATCATATCTTTTCACCATAAAAAAATCCACGAAAACGGAAAGTTCACGGCTGCGTTTTCCTCTAGCAATTCTTCTCACTGACACAACTTGGGTACCAATCGATGGCAAATTTCATGCACATTACAAAAACAACATAAAAAAATAAGAAAAAATTTTTCTAACTAAAGTTATGCCTGTTTGAAGTGGTTCTAGTCTTTTTGACCCTCTAGCGCGAGTAAACTCCAAGTCGGCAGTATACGTGTTAACAAGTTGAAAAAAAGTGCCCATCATGGGACTTGAACCTTGAATCCCTTGATTGGAAGTCAAATACCATACCCACTCGGCCATTCAACCATGTCAATAAGATAATATTCATCAATGCATACAAAGAGTGCTTCTGTCATGTTCATGAGTTTTAATAAAAGTGTCTCTCCTTGGACTCGAACCTGGAAACCCTTGACTCGTACTCTGATACCTTATGGATTAGGCCATTTAACCATACTGATAATATGAAAATAGTTAACGCAATCAAGCAATGCTGCTTCGATGGTAACAAGTTCTCGGCCGACAAAATTTGACAAAGCACTTTTTTTCACCGTTGGAAACTCGACGAAATCATATTTTTTCACCATAAAAAAATCCACGAAAACGGAAAGTTCACGGCTGCGTTTTCCTCTAGCAATTCTTCTCACTGACACAACTTGGGTACCAATCGATGGCAAATTTCATGCACATTACAAAAACAACATAAAAAAATAAGAAAAAATTTTTCTAACTAAAGTTATGCCTGTTTGAAGTGGTTCTAGTCTTTTTGACCCTCTAGCGCGAGTAAACTCCAAGTCGGCAGTATACGTGTTAACAAGTTGAAAAAAAGTGCCCATCATGGGACTTGAACCTTGAATCCCTTGATTGGAAGTCAAATACCATACCCACTCGGCCATTCAACCATGTCAATAAGATAATATTCATCAATGCATACAAAGAGTGCTTCTGTCATGTTCATGAGTTTTAATAAAAGTGTCTCTCCTTGGACTCGAACCTGGAAACCCTTGACTCGTACTCTGATACCTTATGGATTAGGCCATTTAACCATACTGATAATATGAAAATAGTTAACGCAATCAAGCAATGCTGCTTCGATGGTAACAAGTTCTCGGCCGACAAAATTTGACAAAGCACTTTTTTTCACCGTTGGAAACTCGACGAAATCATATCTTTTCACCATAAAAAAATCCACGAAAACGGAAAGTTCACGGCTGCGTTTTCCTCTAGCAATTCTTCTCACTGACACAACTTGGGTACCAATCGATGGCAAATTTCATGCACATTACAAAAACAACATAAAAAAATAAGAAAAAATTTTTCTAACTAAAGTTATGCCTGTTTGAAGTGGTTCTAGTCTTTTTGACCCTCTAGCGCGAGTAAACTCCAAGTCGGCAGTATACGTGTTAACAAGTTGAAAAAAAGTGCCCATCATGGGACTTGAACCTTGAATCCCTTGATTGGAAGTCAAATACTATACCCACTCGGCCATTCAACCATGTCAATAAGATAATATTCATCAATGCATACAAAGAGTGCTTCTGTCATGTTCATGAGTTTTAATAAAAGTGTCTCTCCTTGGACTCGAACCTGGAAACCCTTGACTCGTACTCTGATACCTTATGGATTAGGCCATTTAACCATACTGATAATATGAAAATAGTTAACGCAATCAAGCAATGCTGCTTCGATGGTAACAAGTTCTCGGCCGACAAAATTTGACAAAGCACTTTTTTTCACCGTTGGAAACTCGACGAAATCATATCTTTTCACCATAAAAAAATCCACGAAAACGGAAAGTTCACGGCTGCGTTTTCCTCTAGCAATTCTTCTCACTGACACAACTTGGGTACCAATCGATGGCAAATTTCATGCACATTACAAAAACAACATAAAAAAATAAGAAAAAATTTTTCTAACTAAAGTTATGCCTGTTTGAAGTGGTTCTAGTCTTTTTGACCCTCTAGCGCGAGTAAACTCCAAGTCGGCAGTATACGTGTTAACAAGTTGAAAAAAAGTGCCCATCATGGGACTTGAACCTTGAATCCCTTGATTGGAAGTCAAATACCATACCCACTCGGCCATTCAACCATGTCAATAAGATAATATTCATCAATGCATACAAAGAGTGCTTCTGTCATGTTCATGAGTTTTAATAAAAGTGTCTCTCCTTGGACTCGAACCTGGAAACCCTTGACTCGTACTCTGATACCTTATGGATTAGGCCATTTAACCATACTGATAATATGAAAATAGTTAACGCAATCAAGCAATGCTGCTTCGATGGTAACAAGTTCTCGGCCGACAAAATTTGACAAAGCACTTTTTTTCACCGTTGGAAACTCGACGAAATCATATCTTTTCACCATAAAAAAATCCACGAAAACGGAAAGTTCACGGCTGCGTTTTCCTCTAGCAATTCTTCTCACTGACACAACTTGGGTACCAATCGATGGCAAATTTCATGCACATTACAAAAACAACATAAAAAAATAAGAAAAAATTTTTCTAACTAAAGTTATGCCTGTTTGAAGTGGTTCTAGTCTTTTTGACCCTCTAGCGCGAGTAAACTCCAAGTCGGCAGTATACGTGTTAACAAGTTGAAAAAAAGTGCCCATCATGGGACTTGAACCTTGAATCCCTTGATTGGAAGTCAAATACCATACCCACTCGGCCATTCAACCATGTCAATAAGATAATATTCATCAATGCATACAAAGAGTGCTTCTGTCATGTTCATGAGTTTTAATAAAAGTGTCTCTCCTTGGACTCGAACCTGGAAACCCTTGACTCGTACTCTGATACCTTATGGATTAGGCCATTTAACCATACTGATAATATGAAAATAGTTAACGCAATCAAGCAATGCTGCTTCGATGGTAACAAGTTCTCGGCCGACAAAATTTGACAAAGCACTTTTTTTCACCGTTGGAAACTCGACGAAATCATATCTTTTCACCATAAAAAAATCCACGAAAACGGAAAGTTCACGGCTGCGTTTTCCTCTAGCAATTCTTCTCACTGACACAACTTGGGTACCAATCGATGGCAAATTTCATGCACATTACAAAAACAACATAAAAAAATAAGAAAAAATTTTTCTAACTAAAGTTATGCCTGTTTGAAGTGGTTCTAGTCTTTTTGACCCTCTAGCGCGAGTAAACTCCAAGTCGGCAGTATACGTGTTAACAAGTTGAAAAAAAGTGCCCATCATGGGACTTGAACCTTGAATCCCTTGATTGGAAGTCAAATACCATACCCACTCGGCCATTCAACCATGTCAATAAGATAATATTCATCAATGCATACAAAGAGTGCTTCTGTCATGTTCATGAGTTTTAATAAAAGTGTCTCTCCTTGGACTCGAACCTGGAAACCCTTGACTCGTACTCTGATACCTTATGGATTAGGCCATTTAACCATACTGATAATATGAAAATAGTTAACGCAATCAAGCAATGCTGCTTCGATGGTAACAAGTTCTCGGCCGACAAAATTTGACAAAGCACTTTTTTTCACCGTTGGAAACTCGACGAAATCATATCTTTTCACCATAAAAAAATCCACGAAAACGGAAAGTTCACGGCTGCGTTTTCCTCTAGCAATTCTTCTCACTGACACAACTTGGGTACCAATCGATGGCAAATTTCATGCACATTACAAAAACAACATAAAAAAATAAGAAAAAATTTTTCTAACTAAAGTTATGCCTGTTTGAAGTGGTTCTAGTCTTTTTGACCCTCTAGCGCGAGTAAACTCCAAGTCGGCAGTATACGTGTTAACAAGTTGAAAAAAAGTGCCCATCATGGGACTTGAACCTTGAATCCCTTGATTGGAAGTCAAATACTATACCCACTCGGCCATTCAACCATGTCAATAAGATAATATTCATCAATGCATACAAAGAGTGCTTCTGTCATGTTCATGAGTTTTAATAAAAGTGTCTCTCCTTGGACTCGAACCTGGAAACCCTTGACTCGTACTCTGATACCTTATGGATTAGGCCATTTAACCATACTGATAATATGAAAATAGTTAACGCAATCAAGCAATGCTGCTTCGATGGTAACAAGTTCTCGGCCGACAAAATTTGACAAAGCACTTTTTTTCACCGTTGGAAACTCGACGAAATCATATCTTTTCACCATAAAAAAATCCACGAAAACGGAAAGTTCACGGCTGCGTTTTCCTCTAGCAATTCTTCTCACTGACACAACTTGGGTACCAATCGATGGCAAATTTCATGCACATTACAAAAACAACATAAAAAAATAAGAAAAAATTTTTCTAACTAAAGTTATGCCTGTTTGAAGTGGTTCTAGTCTTTTTGACCCTCTAGCGCGAGTAAACTCCAAGTCGGCAGTATACGTGTTAACAAGTTGAAAAAAAGTGCCCATCATGGGACTTGAACCTTGAATCCCTTGATTGGAAGTCAAATACCATACCCACTCGGCCATTCAACCATGTCAATAAGATAATATTCATCAATGCATACAAAGAGTGCTTCTGTCATGTTCATGAGTTTTAATAAAAGTGTCTCTCCTTGGACTCGAACCTGGAAACCCTTGACTCGTACTCTGATACCTTATGGATTAGGCCATTTAACCATACTGATAATATGAAAATAGTTAACGCAATCAAGCAATGCTGCTTCGATGGTAACAAGTTCTCGGCCGACAAAATTTGACAAAGCACTTTTTTTCACCGTTGGAAACTCGACGAAATCATATCTTTTCACCATAAAAAAATCCACGAAAACGGAAAGTTCACGGCTGCGTTTTCCTCTAGCAATTCTTCTCACTGACACAACTTGGGTACCAATCGATGGCAAATTTCATGCACATTACAAAAACAACATAAAAAAATAAGAAAAAATTTTTCTAACTAAAGTTATGCCTGTTTGAAGTGGTTCTAGTCTTTTTGACCCTCTAGCGCGAGTAAACTCCAAGTCGGCAGTATACGTGTTAACAAGTTGAAAAAAAGTGCCCATCATGGGACTTGAACCTTGAATCCCTTGATTGGAAGTCAAATACCATACCCACTCGGCCATTCAACCATGTCAATAAGATAATATTCATCAATGCATACAAAGAGTGCTTCTGTCATGTTCATGAGTTTTAATAAAAGTGTCTCTCCTTGGACTCGAACCTGGAAACCCTTGACTCGTACTCTGATACCTTATGGATTAGGCCATTTAACCATACTGATAATATGAAAATAGTTAACGCAATCAAGCAATGCTGCTTCGATGGTAACAAGTTCTCGGCCGACAAAATTTGACAAAGCACTTTTTTTCACCGTTGGAAACTCGACGAAATCATATCTTTTCACCATAAAAAAATCCACGAAAACGGAAAGTTCACGGCTGCGTTTTCCTCTAGCAATTCTTCTCACTGAGACAACTTGGGTACCAATCGATGGCAAATTTCATGCACATTACAAAAACAACATAAAAAAATAAGAAAAAATTTTTCTAACTAAAGTTATGCCTGTTTGAAGTGGTTCTAGTCTTTTTGACCCTCTAGCGCGAGTAAACTCCAAGTCGGCAGTATACGTGTTAACAAGTTGAAAAAAAGTGCCCATCATGGGACTTGAACCTTGAATCCCTTGATTGGAAGTCAAATACCATACCCACTCGGCCATTCAACCATGTCAATAAGATAATATTCATCAATGCATACAAAGAGTGCTTCTGTCATGTTCATGAGT
>CBDDTI010000284.1:0-17431 GCA_965233585.1 bacterium | reverse complement strand
GGTGGTAATTTGACGTTCCCTCTGCTCCTCTCTCTGTCTCTCTTGTTCCAAGACCTTGTTGGCCAACGTCTTCCGCTCCGCGAGATAACGTGCCTGGTCCCTTGCGCGAAGAAAGTAGTCCCGGTGGAGTAGAGGGACGTGCAGTCCAGCCTGATGCATCAGCTCCACACACTGTAGCATGACGCGGACGGGTGCGTGCGGTGACTCCATCAGTTTTATCTCTCGGTCCCGGACGAAATGTTCGAAGTTACCGGGATGTCCAAGGACCGCCAAGATGCACGAAATTACTCCTTCGAAGAAGAGGGTTCTGGCCAGACCTGTATACCTCGTCATGAACCTTTGGAGTTGTTCGGGGTTGCCTCCGGCTAGGGTCATGGATTCTCTGAGCTGATCAAGGAACGTGTCGAGTGTTCCCCACGTCTCAGTCCTCCTCCGGTACCAGTCGTCAATCCGGTACTCCCTGCGTTTTAGCATCTCCATCCCCGCTTCCATGGCCATGAAGTAATACAAATCCTTGTCCTCCCTTGAGTAAACTCGCACTACCTGGGATATCCTGATGTTTTGATCCATCCGCGCCATCAGGATCATTCGTTCGCGAGCGAGGCTGTCGTCGAGGAGGGGTGACAGAATCACCTCCTGTTCCGGTCCTGCGAGCCTGAAATTGACGCTTTGGTCGGCGGCCGACTTCACCAAGGCGTTGGCGTTGTCCAGGACGAAAGCTTCCAACACCGAGCGATTCCAATGTGTTGGGTTCCTCATCGCTTTGTCCCTTTCTGTTGTCATTCTTTCGGTGAGGTCGACCAACCTACCGTTTCTTTCCATAGCTCGCCGGATCCTGACTTCGGTCTGAAGTTCCTCGTCCGCACTTTCCCGCTCGGAGTTTGACCCTTGACTAGAGTAGTGAGGCTGTTGTCGGTGTTGCAGATGTTGTTCCGACAGACTTGGACTGTCCCTCACCGTCGGTCTTGCGATTCCTGTAGGGGCCGTTGCTGGTCATGGCGTTTCGGTCTCCCGGACCATTGTGACATCTCTGTCCAATAGCCGGGTGTCCTCCACGGCGGTGACCATGTTGGCGTCTTCTTCACCCTGATTTTCAGCTACTTTAAGTCTTTGATCCATTTTGTAATAAAGATTGTTTCGATTGTCTGTAAAAATACTAACACAAAAATAAAAAGTTTTATCACTAACACTAACTACTGTACACTCTATATACAACGACTCTAGATCCTGAGCTCTTCAGCATCGTTGGTAGTCCGGGAGGTTTATGCGATTTCCGGACGATGCACCAATGTCAAAAGTCTGGCGGACGCTTCTTCGACAAAGCGGACCAGACGATCAAACAGCCTTCACTTTAATGACCGAAGGGAGTCAAACAAGAACTAGCCAAATTTGAAGAGACTATAACCAGAGATCTTTTTAACAGAGCCGGCCTTGTATTTTCGAGAGCAAGATAGTTTAGAGTTATTACAAACTTTAAGGTCGGATATACGAGTGAAAACCTCGGACCAGTTATCACCGTGGTTCCTAGAATACAAGTGCGCATTTTGTTCTCATCCCCAAAGAGAAGCCAAGTCGGAAACCGTTACCCCTCGAAAGACCTGGTATTTCGAGGGGCAAAACAACTCATTTTATGATTGTTTTCTCACAAACAGTTTCCAGTTTCCAACCCTTTGGGGGTGGGGAAAGTCTCGTTTACTATTCATCTCTTAATGAGATAAATGTCGCGACCTAACGGTCCGACGGAAACATCTGCCTTATAACGATGCAGTTTTCCTGGGGGTCGTAACCGAAACTTCTAATCCGTCCAGGCAGGGGTGACAATTCCCGACTGGACAACAAAACTGCATGCCATAAACAAGAGAATTGGGCACACCTGAGGGACAACAATTCGATTCACCAAAACCGTTATCCATGAATTTGGGTAGAGAACATTCTGAAAGATTGGTAAAGGATAATTTTCGAGATTGAAGCGATTCAATCTCGAAAATTTTCCACATATGTGAGTTTGTTCCTAAGCATGGGTTTGCCGCGGGCTCCAAGGACAGGGCTGTAGCAGTTGGTGTTACTGTGGACCCGGACAGCAACATATGATAGCTCCATTCCCCTCCAGCTCTGGGACACTCCCAGAGATCAGGAAAATCTGGAATTTCCAATTTAGGATCTCAATCAGGGTCACACTACTGAAATTGACCCCAGAGATAGATCTCCCTATCTCCCGGAATTTCTAGTCCCAGTTCTTCTTCGGCACTTACTTCCTGGTCTAGGATGTAGAAAAATGCAAGGTAGACAGCATAAAGAATGCCAGCTTCATTGACAAGACCAAAGAGGGTTTTTCGGAAAAGACTGAAGATAGGGATAATGTGGAGATTTGGGAATTAGCTGACCTGGTATCCATGGAACCTCAGATGAGTGTTTGTTATATGTGTGTCCCGGGAGCAAGAAGCTGAGGCTCCAGAAGACCAACTTCTCAGACTACATGGTGTAGATCCCTTAGAATGTCAACCGCTTTGGTGACTTTGGAGAGGAGGATTACATGACCTTGATTTGTGCTGAGACAGGAACTTTCATCAAGGGGATTGCTGTGCCAACAAGAGGCTAGCTTCAAGTGGTATTGTGCAAAGAGTAACAGCTACGTGCCTATTGTTTAATTTCTTAGTGTGCATTTGCCATCGAACAGATATCAATTCTTCAAAGAAACATAGTGCTTTATTGCCTTAAATATCTATTAGGTTTTGTAGGCCTTTCCTGGGAGCCTGGCATGTCCCCATCACCGATCGTCCCTATGTTATTCTATTTAGTATAATAATGAATACTAAATAGGGACCATAGGTGATGGGGACCTGGCCGGGCTACCCCTTTTCTGGGGTGGATGTGTGTGGATAGCTCAATGGTAGAGGGCAGCTTTATATTATCTGGGACCTGGGTTCAACTACTGGTAGGTTCCAGGCGGATACCAAAAGATCATTCTCATGGGGAAATGCCTTTGGGATTTCAGGTAAGTTGAAGCTTATGCCCATCTGATAGACCACATACTCGGTGGAAAGGTTGGCAACTCCTGTAATTCTTGCAACTGAGAACACAACATACTCGTTACAGGGTAAGGCCAAGACTACAGCCAGATATGAGCTGTCATCACACTGAAAGACATGAGCACCTTATTGGAGCTCGCTTCAGGGAATGTCCCAAGAAATCAATGCAAAAAATCTGACCTTCACTTTTCTCCTCCAGAACTTCCTTCAAATCAATTCCAACCCCAAGATGCAGAGAACTGACAGGGCTGCTGTTATCATGATCAAGAAGATCAAGATGACTTTCCTGGTTGATAGAGTGACAAGGATGTCTGACACAAAAGTTTAAGGGCTCTTTTGCACATGTGAAAATAATTTCTTCGTAAATATGAAGGAATCTTCATAAAATTTATGCCGTGCATATTTAGTTGAGATGTCAGCTGACATGAATATCTTTTAAAATGAAAAAAAATCATGAATATGAATAGCTCTTCAAGAAATTTATGTAATGCTTATTTAGTGAAGATGTCACTTGACTTGAATATCTTTTAAAATGAAAAAAAATCATGAATATGAATAGCTCTTCAAGAAATTTATGTAATGCTTATTTAGTGAAGATGTCAGTTGACTTGAAAGGATATTCATGTCACATGTAAAAGATCCCCAAGACCCCCTGTTGACATCTTCTGCGAAGTGCTTCTTGTCACTCTCATTCGAGCTTGTTACGCTCTAAAATCACCTTAAAACGTTCTCAAAACACCTTAAAACAGGCTGAAACCGTCTTTCAACCATCCGTTTACCGATAAAAACCATCTTGATGCGCTCTCAAAACACCTTGATGGCATCTACATTAAGGTTGTTTCAACCTGAAATCGGCTTGTAATCGTCTGCAACCGGCTTGTTTTCGTCTGCAATCGGCTTGCAACAACCTCAATCGAGCCTGCAATCGGCTTGTTTTCGTCTGCAATCGGCTTGCAACAACCTCAATCGAGCCTGTAATCGGCTTGTTTTCGTCTGCAATCGGCTTGCAACAGGCTCAATCGAGCCTGCAATCGGCTTGTTTTCGTCTGCAATCGGCTTGCAACAGGCTCAATCGAGCCTGTAATCGGCTTGTTTTCGTCTGCAATCGGCCTGTTGCAAGCCGATTGCAAGCCGTTTGCAACCTCAATTTTTCCCACTTTCCACGTCTTGAATCAGTTCGGGGGCGCGAAGAAAGGTTCTGAGAACGACAATGTTTGAATTTCCGTTTTCCAAAACAAACACAAATTAAAGCGCAACTCGTTTTGCGTCAACAAATCATAACTCGCACCAAAGCTATTGTCATAAACAATAATTTCCGCTCGATAATTTTATCAAAAATATATACATGTTCAACTTTTCAACAGTTATTGTTTATCGGTGTTTACGAAAAGATTCTCAACTCAACCAAATGTCGCAATTATTTATTAACAGAAAAAATCACGTTTGTTTTTATTTTGATTTTTTGGATGATTTTTCTGCTGCTGTGTCTAATTTTTAAGTAGCAGACTATTATCCTTAATTTTAAAATAAAAGAGCGCGCTTAATTTAAAATTTATTATTTTTATGTCATAAACTATTTCAGTAATACATCACACGTCTTTGTATAAACATTTGCTGCAACTTCATGGTCATCAACAACAATCTTACGTATCGACATTTTAAAAATTCCCACGCTTTGTTGCGAAATATCTCAATTCTTCTCAACAGAATCAACAAAATCCTAAAGTCGTTGGATCAACGAGTATTTGCGTATCGTAAAAACGTTAAAGACCGCACGTGTTTCTTTTATATTCCAACATATGATTCCGAAACACGCGCGCGAATCATTTTTGCCATTCAAAAAGAATTACGAGTGTACCATTATTATAAAAAAGTAACCATCAAGTTTTTGTCTAAAACGTTTTGTTCGAAAAACAACGATATTTTTAATGATGTGGAGCCACGACTCGCCTCCCGCCAATCGCCGTAATTGTGTCCGAAGAAACAGAGATGGAGAAGATCCTTTTAAATATATTTATTTTGTAAAAGACACCATTTCCCCTTGGCTTTTAATTTTTCTTTGGTCTTTTTTAATGCTGCTCGGTTTATACGCTTTATTTGAACATGAATACAAATTATGGAGGAATATAAATGTTAACAACAAAACTGTAGATTTTTCTACCCCTCAAAATACAAATGTGTTGTAAGCGCGGTGTGTTTTACTTTCTCAGCGTGAGTTTTCCCGTTTCTTTGCGTAAATTTCGCTCAACCCTCCCTTTGCGAAGTGTTCTTCATAAAGAATCTTTCAAAGCATTTTATTGTATAAAAAAGTTCTTATTATTTAATTTAGACAACAACTTCTAACTTTATTTATAATAAATGTACAAATGTTCGCGTGTTTGACCGCCCGCTTTTATTATAGAAAATAAATAATTTCAAGTTTGCGATTCAAATACTTCACTTCATTTTCAATTCTTGGACATTTCAAACTTTAAAGTAAATTTCCAATTCCGTCATAATGAACTTCAACATTATCATCGTCTTCGTTATTTGGGCCTTTTATTTGGCACAAAAAATTTCATGCGAGGAAGACATCACTTTACTAAAAAATCTCCTCGCTAAAATTGTCGCATCTTCCAATTCTTCTGAAACAACCATCACGCCTACGACTGACTTTGCATCAACCACTACAACCGCCTCTTCCACTTCAAGCACCACGACTTCTACCAGTACTACCACCGTCCCGCCCACTACCGTTGCTACCACTTTGACGAGCTCTACTCTCTCAACCACGACTGTCACTTCACCCGCGCCTGTGTTGGAAACAAGCACCGGTTCTGCCACCACTTTTAATCCACCGACCTTTTCCGCTTCGCCTAATGTATCAACAATACATAATAGTTTCTCCTTTGCGGGTTTTGACTCCGCAATTTTTGACAGTAAGTATTGATTATTTTCTTTCAAGTCAACATTTTATACAAATACCTCATTATTTTCAGATGTCTTCAAGATATTTGTCGGATCGGTGTTCGTCTTCATTTTTGTAACGTTCGCCATAATAATGTACAAATTAAGAAGACTGAGCCATCACCACCAACAACCGTCTAATGTCGAAGTATGATTATTGCATTTTATAAAATATTTTGTCTACTCTATTTTTTTTTTTAGCCTATTGAAATGATTTCAATACAAGCTGCTGCAGATTCATCGGCAAACGACGAGGCTGTGGAAGAATCAAGCGTCGAAATTTTGCCGTTTGAGTCAACTGCATCGGCGTTGCCGTCCGATGCAACTACTTTTTTGCCAATTCCCGAAAAAGTAGATAAAGCGACCAACACCGAGTATACGGTAGGAAATTTATTATTATTTTTAAATCGCTTATTATATATAAATTATTTTTTAGGTTTATCATAGACGACCGTACTTTTCAAGCATGATTCCTCCGTTATTCAACATGCCTCGGACGGAACCTGCAGCGGATTCTTCAATAACCGTTGACCCTTCTCTTTCTACCAGGCTAAATTTGTCTACTCCCGTATAATACATATAATCTAGTTTTTATTTTTATTTGAATAAAATAAATGCGCATTTCATTTTATTTCTCAAAATACATTCATGCCTATGTACATTTTTGCTCGTTTTATTTTATTGTTGGATATGAGGCAGTTTTTTCTTGATGCCAAAACACAATTCCATGAAGGCTTTTGTTATTTCCTCCAGCCCTCTTAGCGGTACTTGAATCTTCATAATCTTGGTCGAATACTGTTGGTTGTTTTCGTTATACTGAAAAAATGTCTTTTTAGATAAGATTTTTCACGCTATCTGACGTACTTACGTGTTCTTTTTTCACATAAATCACCGGCCAGGCTGATAGTCCTCCGGCCTTTTGAATATGCCTCAACCCGGTTATTCCAACGGTCACTTGCGGATTAAGGTATACTACCTTGTACATCGGCTTGATTGGGAGGCTGATGCTTTTCTCATCCACTTTTTTTGTCTTGATCAGTTCAATAAATTTTTTGAGCGTGGCCGGATTTATGTACATATACTAAAATAAAAATTAAAATTATTTTGATTTATCAAAATTAAATTAATATAGATTTACATTGTCTGGACCAAAAAAGTAGGCTTCTCTTGTTGAATGTTCTTTTTGCCATTCGGCAAAATCGATATCCCTTGTCTCGCATATTTTTTCGGTGGTCCAATTTCGAAAATATTGCTTTTGCTCATCTTCGTCCATTAAAATTTGATACGACATCAATGACGCGCCTTCATAGACCGCATGATTGTTGATTTCATTGTCCACCAACAATCCTTTTTTATTTGACCTTTTTCTTTTCTTTCCTAAAATGTCTTGAGTCTGCTCATTAAGATCTTCGTCATCATCATCATCATCATCATCATCATCATCGTCATTGTCATCATTTTCTGAACTTTCAACGCTCAACTCCTCCGCATCGGTTGAAACATCATCATCATCAGATTGAACAGTCGAAATTTCTGACTCTGATTCTTCTTCCGTTTCTTCATTTACAGACTCCGGTTCTGATGACGAAATGTCGTGGTTTCTTTTTTGTTTTTTTCCTTTAATTATAAAATTTTTAATTAATTGTAAAGCGTGTAAAAAACCGTCTTAAAATTAAAATTACCTGATTTCAATTTATGTTTTTTATTTGTATTCTTCTTGGATTTTCCATTACCAATCTTCTTTTTATTAGTCTTTTTATTTTTCTTTTCCGCCTCTGACGTATTTTCAGCCTTTTTTTTCTTCTCATCATCAACGGCTTTATTATCAATCTCTTGCGATTTGCCATTTTTATTGGCTGAGTTAGGCTTTTTCTTTTTTGCCGGTGATTTCTTCATTTTATTGCTTTAAATGCGGGTGATTTATTCTGACAATAAATCTGCACTGACGTTTGTCATCGAATGTAGGTTCTTTTTAAACCTTCTTGAGTTTAAGGGAGTGTCAGTATGGCAATGTTCTAAGGGGCTCTCAATTCCACATGCGCGGGCAAGTAGCTGATAAGTTTCATCGATTTTAATTGGTTACACAGCATAAATAAGCTATGGCGCTAATGGTTGTAAATTTTAACGATGCTGAACGCGTTTGAGGTCAATTCTTATTAATGTTTTTGGTTCATCCTAAATTATAACGCGTCAAGTCGTTAACAGACAATGCCCCAAGGAAATTATGGATAATTTGTGTTTTTGAACATGTTAAATTGTGAATTAAACAATGGTTCAAGAAAATTACGGAAAATGAGTGCTCATGGTGTGTGTGTGAGTGTGTGTGCGTGTATTTTCCATCAATTTTTCTCATTCAACTAGTTCATATTTGTAACAAATTATATTTGTCAAAACTCGATCAAATCACCATTAATTTTTCTAAGTACTTAATGTTTCTCATGCTCAAGATTTGTAATTTGCTGTGGATATCTTTAATTTTTTGTGCTTAATTTGTCATTAATTTTTTCTCGTGCAATTGGCTCGTAAATGCGCCAAACTATTTCCCACCAAAAATTGTATAAAAACGCGGTCATATTTTCAAATTCATTCATTATAAGTTTGAACATTCGTTGAAAGAAGATCTTCTGCCATTCGCTATCAAAGGTAATTAAAATGTCTAATTTACCAAATGACTCAAACAACCCTCGCCAAGTTTTTCTTGGCCCTGCAGGGTTAAGAATAAGATTTCATCTAAGGAACGCTGATGATTTAACATCACCGCCATCTCCACCGGTTGTGCCGATTGGACGAGGTCGAGGAGATTTGAGGTCAAATGATGGCCCAAGTTCTTCTCTCCCCGCTCGTGGTGTTGGTCGGGGCCAAACAACATCTTCCTCGTTTAATCAACGGGGTCGAGTATCTGAACCGATAGTTGTAAACCCCGAAGGATTTGGAATTATGGTTCGGATCAATAACAATTTAGTCGATGATTTAACATCGACCAATAACTCCGCCGATGAATTAACATCGCCATCATCAAACAACGCTGTCGATGATTCAACATCGAGTCCCATGTCTCAAAGAATTTTTGCTGAGCGCAACACCTCGAGTACTTCGGTCGCTGGTCGTGGTGTTGGTCGGGGTCAAAATATTTCTCGCCCCTTCAATCAAACGACTTCAGCCTCGATTGGACGAGAGGTCAGACGCGGTGTTGGTAGGGGTGGAAGATATTCTTCTCCTTATCAACGTCCAACTCGATCAGCAGAAGAAGAAATAGAAGAGGAAAATTATTTCCCTGCACCCTCAAATTTAGAAAGATCGAGTGACGGTCGTTTAGCCTCTTTCATTCTTGATTTAATTGATGTAGAAGGAGGCTCACCTTATGATTTGTTCAATCGTTATGCTGAGTACGTATTGCGTCAACGCATTCAAACGCTTGAGCGTGAACGCGAACGCTTACGTGCTCAATATCAAAGATTGTTGCGTCATTTTAGACAAGAATGATTTGTATTAATTAGTCTGAGCTATATAGTTTTAATGTGTTTGTATATATTATTTCTAAATTTCACGCGTCAATAAATTTTGTTTCAGAATTTTAACAGAAATGCCAAAATCCTACATCTGCCGCGAATGCCAAAAATCGTTTACTAGAAAATCTTCCCGAGACAAACATGAATTGTTTCGTCATCGTGAAACATCGTCAAAATTCCGAAATCGGACTCCATTAAATCAATCGCTTCAGTGCCCGTTTTGTAAGAATGAATTAAGTTCCTTTAAATCAAGAAATGATTTGGTCTCTCACATCGATTCCTCTCATTTAGAAGACTTAAATTACTCTCTTTTTAAATCTGCTTTAAACGGTAAAATCAAAATTTTTCGGAAACATATATTTTCTACAGAAACGCTTCACGCCTTTGTTGTTAATAGAACAAATAGACAAGAAATTGTTGATGTTATTCGTCATGAATTAAGTAAAACCTTTACAGTAAAAGTTGCTTTAATTTTATCAGCGGCGTATCAGATTCCTGATTTGAATTCAGCTACAAAAGACAAAGACACTGAGACGGAAGCTGTTGTTGATAATACTTCATCACAGCCTCAAACGGTTGTTAGCAACATTGATGATTCAACTGAAAAAAGTTTTGATCAGTCGTCACATGAATTAATGCCTAGCGATCGAGATGTCTTTGCTTTAAGAACCGGCTATATTCAATTCACGTCTTTTGATTCTTCTCGCTCGTTAAAAGGTAAAGTTCAAAAATTATTGAACAATTTAATAACTCGAGAAGAGGATTTGTTGATGAGAGGTTCCGGATGGAGATTCGAATCTCTGTCTTTTAGCGACATCCAAATTACCAATATTTGATTTTAAGGACTTATTTTGTTGTATATGAAAAATTCAAGTAAGCTTTGGAAATGGATTTTATAGAAATTACACGAGATATAAAAAGATCTAACTGCTTGGAATGGAATACTCGATATGATAAATTCAACTTTCTTTATCTGTACATTAGACATCTTTTTCCAGAAATTGCTTCCATTACAGATTTTCGTCAAATGCCAATAAAATATCTTAAAAAATTTAACATAAAAGGTTTTACGTTTCCTCTTCAATTTTGTGACATAAAAAAATTTTTGTGTAGAAATCGTCATTTACCAATTTCAATTTCCGTACTTTATGAGAGTGAAGGTCACGTTTCAAATTTAGGGTTTATTACTAACAAAAACAATGATATAAGAGAAAATACTCTCCATTTGTTAATGATAAAACATGATCCTAAAATCTCTTCCGATAAAACTTCGAGTAATTCCCGCCCCAAAAAATCGAGTTTTCCTTCCAAGTTTCCTAAAAAAATCAAAGATTTAAATCAACAGCATCATTTCTTTAAAATTACAAAACTCCAAGGTTTTTTGAATAATCGGGCCGGACTGTTGTCGTTTAACAAAGCGGGTCAACAGAAGTACATTCACTGTGAAAAATGTCTGCTGCGTTTCCGATCAAAATCCAAGAAAGAAAAGCATGAGCGGATTTGCTACGATAAGCAACGCACCATCTATCCCGGCAAAAATGCCGCTATAAGTTTTTCTAACCACAAACATAAGTTTAAAGCACCTGTTGTGGGATTTTGTGATTTTGAAAGTGTGCTTCAAAGAAACAAGGAACGATCTAAATGTCGACTTTGTTCTAAATTGGAATGCTTGTGTGCTTTTCCCACAAGTGACGATATAAATGTGCATAGACCGGTAGGCTACAGCCTGATTTTTGTGGACTCCGAAAATGAAGTATTCTTTCAAGAAGAATATTTAGGAGAGGATGCGGCCAAACGTTTTTTGGATCGGATACCTCTTTACGAAAAAGTGGTTGAAGAAAGAAAACAAAAATTTAGAGATGTTCTCAAAACTCAAGCCACCCATGAGGAATGGCAAATGTTTCGAAAAGCAACCGTTTGTCATATATGCGGTCTTCGATTTGCTACCCATCCTAAAAAGTATAGAAAAGTTTTGGATCACGATCATGTCACAGGAAAAATAATGGGTGCGGCTCATTCGCTGTGTAATTTGACAAGATCCGGACCCTATCACACGCCAATTTTTTTCCACAACGCTCAAGGGTAAAAATTTTTTATTAACTTTATTTTTAATTAATTTTTTAACAAATTGAATGTTTCAGATACGATTTGCATTTAATCATAGAAGAGTTAAACATTCGCCGATTCAAGAGAATGCCGGAAGTCTTGGCTAGAAACAGTGAAAAGTTTCGCACTCTTACATTGGGCAAATTTAAAATCCAAGATTCATTAGAGCACATATCTGCCAGCTTAGACGCTCTTGTCCAAGATTTGAATCAAACTTCAAACTTTTCTTTCCCTATTTTACAACAGATGAAAAGATTTCAAAAAATTCCTATCCGTCAAAAATCAAAAGCTTTTAAACTTTTAAAAAGAAAAGGCATTTTTTGTTACGAGCATTTTCAATCATTACAAGAAATGAAAAAAAGTCGAAACCTCCCAACCAAAGATGCTTTTTATTCCGAATTGAATGAAGAACACATCTCGGAAACGGATTATTCTCATGCGCAAGAAGTCTTCAAACTGTTCAAGTGCAAGAATGTGGCGGATTACATGATGCTTTATTGTTCTTTGGATGTCATCCTGCTATGTGAAGCGTTTCTTCAATACAGGAAAATGGTTATGGAACACTTTCAATTGGATCCGATCTATTACTTAGGTAAATTTCCTTTTCTGTTGCTTGACATATAAAGTTTGAATATAAAATTTATTTCGTATAATTTTAGGAATTCCTGGACTAAGTTTTGATGTTATGCTTATGTTTTATCAAAACTCTGAACGAGCTACAACAACAAAAGATAACCTCGCGGGTGAATCTTCCAAACCTCCAGGATCTCTGGATATCTATTCCGATCCTGAAATGGAGCAGTTTTTTACAAAGGGTATCAGAGGCGGACAAAGCTTTATCTCTCAGCGTTATGCAAAAGGAAACAGCAATCCGAGAAAAAGCGGCGATCATTTACTTTACATTGACGGTAATTTTATACTGCATCGTTTGATTAATCTATTTATTTAAAATCGGTGACTTTTTAGCAAACAACTTGTACGGGAGCATGGAAACTTTAAAATTGCCAGTTTCTGATTTCGAGTGGGTTGCAAAAAAAGATCTTGAAAAATGGACTGCCAAAGATATTATCAAGATTCCTTCTCAAGACGAGACCGGGTACGCATTTGAAGTTGATTTGCATTATCCTTCTCATCTTCACCCGGTAAATCTGATCTTTTTAACACGTTTTTTGCATTTTTTGATAAACGGTAAAATATTTACAGACACATGATCAATTTCCGCTGGCTCCGTATACAGACACGGTTTCTTACAAACATCTGTCTCCTTATAATCGCCGTTTACTAAAACATCTCAACCCTCGAGATTATAAGAACAAAAGATACCGAAGCAAGAAACTGTTGAGCACTTTTTATGATCGAAAAAAGTACGTGGTGCATCTGGAAAATCTACAATACTACTTGAAAAAAGGCATGAAGCTGTTGAGGATAAGAAGAGCCGTAAAGTTTCGGCAAAAAGCTTTTTTGAAGGAGTTTATTGAAAAGGTCACGATGCTACGATCAAACGCCCGCAACGATTTTGAACTTCGACTTTTTAAGCTTTTTGCCAACTCTACTTTTGGAAAGTTTATCGGTAAGTAAATACTCAGATTTAAAATCTTTTTTATATTTTTATATTTGCACAAGCGTGCGGTGGTACTGCCAATATTTCGTGCAGAATGTGTTGGCAGTACACACCACACGCTCATCCGCATCTTCGTTGTTGTCGGGGGGCGCGTGGATCTCGGCCTCCACGGTGATAACCTCCCCGCTGAAATCCGCCATCCGGTTTTCCGCTGCCCGGATTTTAGCCAGGCGGACAATCTCCGTTGCCCGACGTCTGGCGGCAATAGATCTGTCGTCGGCGGGGAGTCTAAAGGGGATGGGAGCCTCGATGGGGTCGTCAGTAGGGATTTCGATGGGGAACTCGATAAACGCCTCGGCGGGGAACTCGGTGGGGGCCTCGATGGGCGCCTCGGTGGGGACGGAGACCTCGATTAGCACCTCGGTGGGGACGTTGGAGGGAATTTCAGCGGTGGGGGCTTTGATGAGCATCTTGGTGGGGACGGGGACCTCGATTAGCATTTCGGTGGGAACGTTGGAGGGAATTTCGTCGGTGGGGGCTTCGATGAGCATCTCGATGGGGGATTCGGTGGTAGCTTCGATAAGCGCCTCGGTGGGGACGTTAGAGGGAATTTCGGCGGTGGGGACCTCAATGAGCATCTCGATGGGGGACTCGGTGGGGGCGTTGGTGGGGAGGTCGACAAGAATGTCGGTGGGCACGTCAAATTCAATAAAATTTTCGTTTTGAAGGCCTCGGACAGCGCGACCACTGCCGCCTCCGCCGCCGCCAGCACCGTTGGCGGCGAGCACAGCAACGCCAACAGAGAGTGCAACAGCAGCGGCGCTGGCGGTGGCGGAGGCGGCAGCGGACGGCGGAGCATCAAAAATGTCGGCCACGGCCGACCGGATCCGCCGGATCAGGCCCGGTCTCCGGTTCTTCCTCTTCTCCTCCACCTCCTCCTTCTTCTTCGCTGTTAAAAGCGGCTCTTCATCTTCCTCCCTTTCCTCCTTTAACCTCCTGTACCCCCTCCTCATCTCCATCATCATCATTTTCCTTTTTCTTCTTCCTCCTCCTCCTTCTGCTTCAAGTTTGTTTTGAAAATTACCACATGGTTTTGGGAAGTTTTTAAAAAACAAATCTCTAAACTCCTACACACTTAATAATGAATTTTTATAAAAATGTTGAATTTTTTATAGAATATTTATTTTATTTTATATTTTTAGAAAATGTTCGAAATTACATCGAAGTGGTCCTTTGTGGAGATGAAAAAAGTCTGAGGAAAGCCAGTCTTGGTCAACACATCAACAATTTTCAAATCATTAATGAGAATTTGGTGGCTGTCAACAAGAAGCCGGCAATGATAGAACTTAGAAAGCCTTTAGCCGTCGGATTTTCCATTCTAGAGTTGTCCAAGTTGTTTATGTACAGATCATACTATGACACCATTCAAAAACATTTCGGCAAAGACAATGTATCTTTGTGTTTTTCGGACACGGATTCTTTTCTTTTAAAAGTTAAATGCAACAATTTGGAAAGGGAAATGGAGAGATTGAAACACATGTTTGATTTTTCAAAGTACCCTAAACAACATCCACTTTTTGACGACAGTAAAGCCAATCAACTTTTTTATTTCAAAGACGAATTAAAAGGTAGAGCGGCTATTACTGATTTTATAGGCTTACGTCCAAAATGTTATTCCATGAAAATAGTCGATTTTTTGGACAAAAACAAAACTGATGAGAAAAAAGTATGCAAAGGTTTAAAAAAATCTAGTATAAAAAAGCAATTAACTTATGCAGATTACAAAAAGTGCTTAAAGCAAACTGTTGTAATTTACAAATCTTTTAAAAATTTAAGATCAAAGAATCACAAAATCCGGACGTGTTTTCAAAGAAAAATTGCGTTGTCGGCAATGGATTCCAAAAGATATGTTTTAAATTGCGGATGTCACACTTTATCGTTAGGAAATAGTCTTATTGTTAACAACAAAATGTCTAAATGTCAAATTTGTAAATAAAAAATAATTAAATCATTACTTTTATTTAAAAGAAAATTTTGTAATTTCTTTTTTAAAATTAATAAAATGAACGGTTTTGATTTGAGGTTTAATATTCCGTCCAACATGTTGGTTGTTGGTCCAACATCAAGCGGAAAAACAACGTGGCTAAAACATTTAGTGCTTCGTCGGCACGAATATTTTGCAACTCCGCCTGAAACAATGTTGTTGTTTTACAAGGAACCGCAAAAAGCATATCAGTACATGGAAGACGACATGAACGAGGGCAGAGGTTCTGACACACAATTTCCGTCTTTTCGTAAATTCAAAAATATTCCAAATTCAATTGAAGAGTTGAAAGATATTTTAGAATTATATCCGAGAAAAATGCCCAAATTGATTGTTTTTGACGATTATTTAGACGATGTTGGGCAAATATTAAAACATTTTTTTACGGTTTTGACCCATCATTACAATTGTTTCACCATTTTTCTTTGTCAAAATTTATTTGACAAAAAAGGCGATTTACGGACATTAAGCATAAATACGCAATACATGATCCTTTTTAACAATCCGCGGGACAGAAGCGCCGTCACACATTTGGCAAAACAAATTTTTCCCGGTCGTGTTGGAATCTTAAATAAAGCGTATAGAGAAGCAGTTAACGGTCGAAGTCACGGATATCTTCTTCTAGATTTTCATCAACAGCAAGACGATAAAGTCAGAATTCGAAGTAACATCTTTCCTTATGAAGGATTAATGAAAGCCTACGTTACTGTTTAAAAATTTCATATCTATTTAAGAAAAATTAAAAATAATTACTGTTAAAATGTCAAAAAAATTAGAAAAAGCTAATTCGCTTTTTAATGCAATAAAAAAATTAAAACATAAAGATTGCGCTAATTTTTTAAATTATTTGGACGATCGCGGCGTTGAATTGCTTTGTCGTATTTTACATTACGTTTTGAACGGCGAATTGCCCTTACATGGCGAAGTGCGAACACGACTTCAGAAAAAAATTAGAGCTCATTTAGGGGAGTTCAGACGTCTTGCCACGCCGCCTCGTCGCTCTTCCGACATTTCAAAAAAAAGAACAATACTACAAAGGGGCGGAATTTTAGGAACTTTATCGGCAATTGCCAGCATTATCGTCCCTATTTTGGCTCAAATTATTGCAAAAAAGAGCCTACAACGTCGTCGTTAAAGGATGAGTTCAGGCGTGAAAAGAAAAACAAATGATGAAATATACTCCATGTTTTTAGTCCCCAAAAGGCTATATCATTCTTTAATAAAAAATATAGAAGATAATGAAACAAAAAAAGAACTTATTTCTATGAATGAAAAACCAAACACGTCTAATTACATTGAAAATGCCATTAATTTTAAAAATTTACAAGACAGGCAAAAAATGAATCAAAGCGGTGATAAATTGTACCGTTTTGGTTCTGATAATATATCAAATGTTATGCCGCCAGTACAAGTCGATAGCAGTACGGGTCGTACGTATCAATCTATTTCAAGATCAACAACCGCTCAAACTCCCCAACAAAAAGAAAATACCGCTCAGTTTTTGCCCACTACTCCCGTTATGGAGAGGGAACCCGATCCAGACTTGTTTTATACCGCTTCAAGACCAAAAAGCAAGGACGATACTTCAACTCCTGACGTGCCAGAATGGCGAAATTCGCCTGTTATAAAGGCATTGACACAAAAAAATTCAGACGGCAAAATAGTTTGTCCTTTTACCGCATGCGGGAAGCAGTATGTTGACGATGCGCAATTCGGCAAACACCTTGTAAGAGATCATATGAAAGAATTGTCCATATTTGACACAGAAAAAATTGGTAAAGATATAGCCTCGGTCTCTTCACAAGCATCAAAATCGCCTTCGGCTTCAATGTCATCCCTCAAAACAGGATCAGGAGGTGCAAAAAAGAAAACTTTTACTATTTCTCCCGTACAAACTAGATCTAAATCAAAAAAACTTTCAACAACTGATGCAGATGCTGTTAAAAAAAAATTACTTTTTCCGGGAAAATACCCGAAATTATAATGAAAGTAAAATATATGTCATCGTTTATTTTCAAGTTTTTTTATAAAATGAGTTACAATTTCATCATTTTTTATTTTGGGTTTTTTTACAAAAATTTTAACAAATTGTTGAGGAGACATTAAATTGTTGCCCACGGATAAACAGAAAGCGGTCACGTACCAGCCGCAAAACAAAGAACGAAAATCCTGAACGGAATAAGACAGAATTGTTTTGAATGAGTTTTTTTCTATCCAAGGCCGTAAGAACTTCATT
>CBDDTI010000283.1:7500-10000 GCA_965233585.1 bacterium | reverse complement strand
GGTAGCGAAAAACGTATTTGTCGGTTGAGCTTTGAATTTTAGAGTCTGCATGTTAGTGAAAGGCGCAGTAATAAAAACGTTTTCTTTGTATGTAATAGTCTTAAAACACCAGAAGATAATTCTCAAATTGATTTGTTGTTCTGTTAATCCTTGTCCCCTTTCAGTGATAATTAAGTGAAGAAGTTAAGTAAAGTCATCAGTTTGTCGCAAAAACTAGTGTATTTCTATACTCTGTGGAAATAATATTAATTTTCCTGGAAAATGCCACTAAAATGCTCGAATAATGTTCAATGCTTTTGCCTCACTAAAATGCTCGAAAAAATGCTAACATGATGTACAAAAGCTTACTAGCTTGGGCACCCTCCCTCCAAGTAAATAAGTCCCTGAGAAAACCACTTCCTCTCTGTAAAATTGCTTGTGTACCCACGGTAAAGGCTTATACACCACAGAGAGTAATAATGCTCTAGGCATCCATATCGAAGTGGACTCGCGTCTTCCATTATTATGTTTATTTCATTTTTTCCATTATTATGTTTATTTTCATTTTTTTGTGTGTGTCCTGTGAAAAACATGCTACTGTAAGTTAAACGGCTCGTAATCATACCTCAGTATGCCTTCATGGTCATCTTCGAGTAAACGTGATGGTTACACTGTCAACACACCGATTCTTTTACGTGGTCATTCAATACGACAAGGATTTATGTCAGAATTAAACTCTGCGTTCTTCAAGATTTGCGGCCAGCGGTAAGTGAACGTCTCTTATAATCTAGTCTGAGGTCCACTGCATGCATTCTGCTATCTGTAGTCTGCAGTCTGTAGTCTGCAGTCTGCAGTCTGCAGTCTGCAGTCTGCAGTCTGCAATCTCAAGTGCAGTCTGCAGTCTGCAGTCTGCAAAAGTCAGACACCGTGTTTAGACCAAACTCAGAAGCGATGCGTTTCTGAAATTCCTTTTCAAAATCCGTTTGAAGCGGGAAACCAATTTAATTCAGGCGTGCTCAGCCAATCAGCATCAAGTAATCATGCCCTCTTGATTACCAAAAGTGCCCTCTTGACTAAGAAAAAATGCCCTCTGTCTCAGCCAATCAGCATTCAGTAATTTTGCCCTGCACGCTTGAAAGAAAAAAAAAAAACAAAACCAGGAAACAAAAATAAACAAATAAGAATAACATTAATCAAAAAAAAAATTACAAAACAAAACAGACATGCCGGGACCAGGATTCGAGCCTGGGTTACTGCGGCCACTACGCAGTGTCCTAACCACTAGACGATTGCGGCGAGCCACCATGGAAGTGGATGAATAAAAGAGGTAATTATTTCAATTTCAAACTGTATAATGCGTTGCAGCTGAATTTATTACCAGACTGTTCACGCATGATTGTGATAGTTTCTCGCTACTTTGTTGAGCGAAAATTTTGGGATAATTCTTTATGACCGCAAGGAAAGAATTTTCGCTCTCGTATTTTTTCAATTCGGCCTTTCGATGCGCGTTCTTCCCACTTTGGAAATGCCAGCCCAAATACTAATTAACTGTACTCCACTCCGACTCGGTCCAATTACTATCACTAAGAAATCTGAGGGTTCCAAAATTGTAATTGGATACCTGTAATTGGACACCCACGTGATCGCGAACCATTTACGAGAACGATAAGCGCTCCAAGAAACGACCAGAGTCGATAGTTTTGTTACAGATAAGATCGAAGTTATTTACCGTGCACATTCACAATTTTGTGGAGCAACGTCAGGTGATTCAAAAACCATCTCTGAGTCGTTAACAACCAATCAAAATCGAGTTTAGAATTCCCGTTACAGATATTGTCAAGAAAGTTTAAAGGTGACTTACATTCTTTTTATGAAAGACGTATTTGGAATACTGGTCTACCAAGCACTGTGTTTTACTCTTGAAAGCAGAAATGGAGCTGTTCGACCACCATTTTTTAAGGTTTCCATCTTTGTTAAACAGCCGTCCTACAAAATAAAGCAATTTTTGCATAGTGACGTTTAGTGTACTCCTGCTTTCAGGAAGGCAAGGAACAGGTGTGTGCGTGCTTGTGTAGGGAGGGAGGGGGGTGGTTGAGGGGAGATAGAACTGCAATTAAGTGATAATTATTATACTCTGCACTCGTAACTATCAAGTAATAAGATGTATCTAGTCTTACCATTGTCATCAAAGCCGTGAGTGATTTCGTGTCCAACCACCATCCCGATTCCACCATAGTTTAAAGCCCTATAACACAGTGATGGTAAAATATGTTGGAACAAATGAGGCCGTAGAAAAATAAATAGACGATGGCAAACTGTGTGACTGACTAGGTTACTGAGTGACTGAGAGACTCGGTGACTGATCATGACTGACTGAGTGACTGACTGAGTGACTGACTGACTGACTGACTGACTGACTGACTGACTGACTAAATAATTTGGTTTTATCGACTGGGTTGATAATGTAAATTGGCCACCGTAAAGAGATTCGGAAGCTGACGTTTCGAGCGCTAGCCGCTTT
>CBDDTI010000282.1:15000-21785 GCA_965233585.1 bacterium | reverse complement strand
ATGCTCACGGCTTAAGCGTATTAACTGCAAACTAACGAAAAAAAGGCAACCTTATTGAATACACTCAAACGGCAGCTGCATTATACACTGTATTAAAAACTATGGATTAATGACCTGGGTGTTGCGTGTCCAAATAGGTTAAATAAAATTAAAGTAAGTCATATAGTAAGTGCCCTGGCTCTATCTTCTCTGCCCATCCAAGAGAAATTGCAACAGCATACTATATGTTGCCAGACAAGTTCTAACTGGAGATTATATGTAGATCAAAAATAATTCCCTCTCTTTTACATAAGATATAAACTTCCAAAACAAGAATCCCCGCTGCTTTCAGTTACCTCCATCGAAAGTTTATAATTGCCATACGAGCTGAACGATCTTTTTTTTCTCGTTGTTAAATAAATTAAATGTTCTTGCTGCCGTTTAGTGTTAGTTGGGAGCTCTGCAGTAGACCATATTCGTGTTCCAGATATTGAACTGGAACTGCCTTGGAAAGGAGGTCCATGTGGGGGAATATCATTAAAATGAGATCAATGTTATTTGCATTTGAAAAGATTCCCCACATTAACCTCACTTGCAAGCTACAATGGGCGACAAAAGTAGTTGAGACACTTTTAGGAAATGACACTTTTCGATACTTAAGCATTTGTTCTATTTTATTTGCTTCTAGCGTCAATTCTCCGATACCCCCGGCCCCCCAATTCAATGTTGTGTAGGCGCTGTGGTCTGCGCAGTCGAAGAAATAGTAAAATCAACATTGTTTTGGGGGGAAGGGGGAAAATGTGACCAAGATGCTCAAAAATTCAATTTTATTACTAAGTGTCTCAACACTTTTGTCGCCCATTGAAGTTCCAATCCAATACCGAGAATACGAATATTGCCTATTGTTTAAACCGCACTCCTAAATGATGAACACAGAACTGGTGTTTCAGGGCGTTTTGAGCTCTATCGCTCTAAACAAAATCTAGCCCATAAAAATACAGTAATGACAGGCTCATTAATAACATGCATGACGATGTTTTTCTATTCCAGAGTTAATTATACCATCAAAATTTTGATTAAAATTCCTTTTGGCTTAATCTCAATAATTTGTCGACTAACTTCTAAACAGATGAATACATTGCTTCCAAACGTCGGGACTTCTCTAGCTCTGGATCTCTCAGTTATCCATCGATCGAGAGCTGGGACGATCAAATGATAACTTACTTAATGAGCCATTCCCAGTTCACAGTTCTGTTGCTTTAAAATCCTTGGGCCAAGCATCATCAGCAAGATAAAGTTTCCTCTTCTTTCGGCACAAACCATTCCCAATTTATTCCATTTGTTAGCTAACCTACTTATAATTATTAGACTCCAACGTTATTTCGAGCAATAAGCAACTAACAACAAATAAAGCAGACTAGACGAGTAAATAACACTTTAGTTTTCGTCGAGAGTTATAAATATGTACAGAATGAAACCGTTAAAAGCAAGTTATAATATTATGGTTAATGTTATTTTGGTTGGCTTGAGAAGAGGCAAGTGGTTTGGGCTTGGACGAAAAACTATGCTTAGGTTTGGCCATACTGTACGGGACTGTCAAATGTGGGATTCACATGCAGAGAATTTGATCCGAACGAGAACTGAGTTAATTCTTGGCGTACGCTAGCTAATGTATTTAACTCTGGCTTGAAGAGAATGACATATATTTTGGGTAATAATATGCAACAGATGAAGCCATAAGCACTCAACAGTGTTGTAACACAGTCCACAACAGTCACGTACCATCCATCAATTGAGAACTCTACAGGATGATAGGCTAGCACTGAAAACAAAAATATGTACATCGAAAATGCTATTCGTTTTGCCTCGCTGAAGTTTTCCGGGATGTTCCTTATCTTAAAGGAACAAAGTGCGGAAAAAAGCGCTTGAAAGAGAAGATATGAACACGTTAGTAGGAAAAGGGTTTTACCAACAGCGAAATTATATGCGTGACACTCGATAAAAATATAATGTTCCCTTAGTATGTGTTTCCTTTTACTAGGTGGATCCAGAAGCAGCCAGGATAGTAACACAAAGACAAGCAGAATGTGCATAGTGATGATAATCACCCCTTGCATTCTGTTGGTGAGAGAATGTATCACAAAACACCGCGCTAAGGGAACTTGAAAAGCGCTGGAAATGCGCATGATTTTGACCAACAGGAATGATAGACACAAGCTGTACGTTATGTAGCGCCATGGGTAAATTATCTTACAAATTGTATCTGTAGGTTCAAAAAGATTGAGAAGCACCAAAATTAAAAGCAATAGAATGCTCATCAGAAGGACAAGGGTAAACTGTCGATTGGACGCTTTCACAATGGGTGTATTCCAGAATTTACAAGTGACAGCGAATGACAAAAAGGTTAAGATTATACCAGAGACAGTAAATACAAGAATGACGATTCCTCCTGGACTGGTAAACTTCAAGTTGGCCACCGGTAAATCTAAGCACTCTGTCTTAGCATCATTGGATTGCTTCCAAGCTGGGCATTCGGTGCAACTTTCCGAACCAGGAATTGGGTTAATTGTGCCTCGAGGACACGAGACACACTGCCAACAACAAGGCGAAGTTATGGATTTTCTGGTTCCAGCCAAGCATTTGTCAACGCATTCAGATTTCGGAGGTCCACCAGTTAGAGTGTTCCAGAGAATTTCCTTGAAAAACGTTAACCGTTTGTCTTGCTCCGCGCTTTCTTCCCATTTTCCGACTGCGACTTCTTTTAATCGCTTTGTATTTGCTTCTTGCACTTGTTGGATATTAACAATATCGTAAAGGGCTGATCCTCTACCGCTAAGCTCATTGAAAGTTATATTTCCTGTAAGTCCAACAAAATTGACCCTAGAAAGAAACCTTTGCATGACATTAACGTCACTGTTAATTTTAGTTAAGTAATCGTCACCTGATGTAATGTTAAAATCTTGAGCAAAGATGGCCAAAGCATGGGCTACAGAATAGACAGCGTCAATGACGTAAGGAGAGTAAGAAATGCGCAAGTTTTGGACGAAATCAAGGAAGCAGGTTTCCATTTTCATTTCAACACCCTTACTTGAGGTGCAATTTTTTATCTGCGTTCTAATCTTGCCCCACCATTCCGGAAAGTACTGCTGAATTGCCGTCATAGTCAAGCCTTTTCGGTGTTCTTCAAATAGGGTGTCGTAGAAATTGTGAGGTTGGATTCCAATGGATCCAACAAGGGTTGAAGCGCCTGGCTGTGCCAGCGAGGTGAATGCGTCGCTTAGGATCCAGACGCGTCCAGTGAGGTTTTGCCCGATCACTTCATTCAAAAAGTACTTTTCATAGCTTCCGTATAGCCACAAAATGACAACTCGGATATTTTCATGCCGTCGAAGTCTTGTGACAATGTTCCTAATACTCGTGAACTGACTTTCACCTGGTATAAATTCTGTGAAAGCCACGCAGAAAGAGTTGTTTCTAACTGCAGCTTCCTTCACTGTTGACCACACTCCATTTCGTCCAAACGAATCATCTTGTCCCACAGCGGCCACATAAGTCCAATTGAAGTACTCGACAAGGTCAGCCATAGCTTTTGCGCGAAAACTATCTGAGGGGGCCATTCGAAACAAATGTTTATAATCATGTGAACGTAGTTCAGCACTCGTCGCTGACGGAGTTATCCCTGAAGCATTCAATGTTTGTAGAATCCCAGCAACAGCTATTGCCGTGCGGGATTCTGTTGGACCGATGACGGCCACGATAGATTTCTTCTTCTTCTTCATGTCACTCTGTGTTACGTTTGTGCTGCAGTTGTTTTTAACAAAGTCGAAAGCTATTTGAGTTGCCCTCGGTAAACATTCGCAGTAATCACGTATATCATAACCGAGGGTGATGTTTGGAAGTAGTGTTGAGTCATTGTTGATCTTTTCAATGGCGTATATTATGGCCAGTGCGCGAGCTAAGCCTGACATCGAAATCTCACCGCATTCTTCCTCAGACGATCCCGGCAAATGGACAGGTAATTCTCCACCTAAAATAACATCTCCGTCCCTATATGGTGCCTGTACAGAAGCGTAGAATGCAAGCCAGCAAAAGAGAAAGAAAAATTTGTAATTCTGCATCTTTAACGGATAAGGTTCTTTCTTTTCAGCTTTAGTTATCGATCACTTGCTTTTGCGTTGGTAAATGCTTCAGTATGTGGCATGTAAATGCATTTTTCTCCTTCTATCGAAGCGTTCTTTCTCTCACTAAATCAACACTCAGAGACGGTGCTTATTGGATGGTCCAAATGGATAGCTGACACAAGAAATGCAATTTCCGCGAGAAATGAAAATTTCCAATGGTTTAGATGGATTTTTTTCTTAATCATCGAGCTATTTTGCCATTGACTTGTTACAATGCAGTGCCTGCTAATTGCGATACGGTTTGTTGGCATATACTGATCAGCGATATGGTGATCGAAATATCGATTCATGTGAAATAAGTGCTTACTAACAGGGTGTGTTTTTTTAGTTTCAAACAACTAAAAATTCGGAGTTTAGAAATCTCCTTTTCATATTTAAATTAAAGCACCTGCGAATATGCTGTGTTCTTAATTGATTTCTACGGAAATTAACTTTCCGTCCCTTGAAGCCTTTTTATTGTTCCTGGATGGAACGTTTTTATTATTCAAAATGAATAACATTGTTGAAGTAAAAAAATATTAATCAAACAGTGAAGTAAATTACAACGCGACTACTGCTGCTTAAAAAATAGTGCATCAAAGCATAATCAAGTGTACAATATAATAATTTTTGGTTTTAAAATAAATTATGTTGTGACGCACACCAAGCTATTAGAAATGACAGCAAGCAGGGGGAAATGTGTGTTATTCGGAACGAGTACAATAACGTCTTCTACATGCCTGATTGCTTTAAGTTTACTATTTTAGTTTTAAAATAACTGAGCCACTACGCGCGCGCTCATTGGTCGACAGCTGTGTTTCGATGAGAGTGTGACGTTTCAGATTTACGCGTACTTTTAACAATTATTTCAAAATTAAGCAATAGAGCACTTTTTCCGTGTTCACAGAGCCTCATCTTAACACTCGGAGAACGGGAGAATTCTCGAAAGTTATGTAAACCCCCGACTACGAATACGTCTCGGGTTTGCACAACTGTCTCGAATTCCCCCAATACTCCTCGTGTTTTAACGAGGCTATGTAAACACGGGAAAAGTGCTGTATTGCTTAATTTTGAAACAAAACTGACAAAAAGAAGGTCGTTGAGCTGAAGTAAAAGTAGCCAACCGTAGCAAACAATATTGACTTCATGCAAGTTCTGCCCGATAAGATTCACGATATTGACTCGTCCTTTACTATTAAATGGCCGAATGGTAAATTTACCCTCAACAAGCTCTGGAACTCGTAAATGAAAATGCTTTTAACATCTGGCGTGGGTTTAAATTAAAATATTTGCTTGTTGGTAGTCGGTCGGTTGTTTGACTGCAGGTTCTCTTACTCGCTAGCTCAGCTCGCTCGCGTTCGCTCTCTTGCCCGCTATTGTTTGATCGTTCTGTCTATCATTAGATCTTTTGTTCTTTTCTTGGGTCGTTGGCTCGTGTATTTGCTTCATTGTTTGTCTCTAGTTGGCTGAAATTGTAACGCCCAGTCAGCCTAGTACTTCCTCGTCCTCGGTTTGGCGGTAAATCACGTGACGTGAGCAAATGTTCAAAATTTGCACGTGACCACAAGGCACATTGTCTGGTTTTTACAAAATGCCTGGGAGACTACGTTGGAGTTTCCAACGGACAAAAATCTCTCTCCTTCAAAAAGAGTTTTTTTCTTACGCCACAATTTGTTATCTACGAGCTGTCAAGTAAAGGAGGATCGATAAATTATCAGGCCGTGGTCAAATGGCACATGATTTTCCAATGACAACTGATCCTACGCCTACTATCATCAACTTTCATGGACCACTATATGCGAAGTAAAACGGTAAAAATGCCTTCGACTATCATGTAGAATATGAACAAGCTCAAAGTGAATGTTTATGATATAGTGCATGTTAGTTGGTTGTCAAACGGAAGCGCATGCTACAGCTATCATCATCTATCACCAACTGCCATGCACCGTTCGACCGTTCATTGGATGGAGGACATGCATCCCTTTCCAAGGTTACTAACAAGGCCTTATTTGGGCAACTTTGGAGCTCTTCTAAAACAAAAAGTACGAATTGGAATATTCGCTACAGTTGCCGACAAGATACTTTCGAAAACTATCTTCTTCGCTTAGTTTACCCCCTCGTGGACTACAAGGATATTTTGCAGCATTATGTGCGAACAAGTAAGCACCTCCTTTGATTAAGCCGTCTGTTACGTCCCTACGCCCCGGGCATACACCTTATTCACAAATGGCCGCCAACCTGGGACGAGCGCGCAGCCAAACATGGAATCGAGTCGTTTTGGGATAACATTTCAAGATCATCGAAGGAAACAAGTGAAACTAATGTCTGTAGTGCTTTCGGAAAGCGATATTCCCGGTTCCTCTTGAAATGGAAGAAATCCATCGGAGCTTAAAAACGACGAATAACGCTTTTGGCTTAAATGCCCTGATGATCCCGCCAAAGGTTTACGCACAAAAGCCGAGTTTTTAAGCGGTAAGCTCGTATTGTTCGATCGATGCATCCATTTGACACAATAACCTTTGACGCAATAACCTGTACACGAAACGAAAACTTGCCAAGCAGAGTGATACTACTGGGCAAAATTACGTATTACTAACTAGTTCTAGTAGTTCTGCTGTCGCTTCAAGTTCGGAGCAAACGGTGAAT
>CBDDTI010000282.1:0-12500 GCA_965233585.1 bacterium | reverse complement strand
GTACAGTTTGCTCTATACAAAAATTGCGCGCTTGAAGTTTATGGTGTCTTTGCAGTCTATCATTTGGGTTTTTCTTCTAAACAATTTCAGTCGTGTAATAAATCTCTTATTAACCAAGCTTGCTCGGGACCGTGCTGGGAGAATATCAGCCCTTGGTCTTTTTTGTACGGACCTCGCTGCGCTCGGTCCGTACCGTCAAGACCTCAGGCCGATATTCTCCCAGTACGGCCCTCGTGCTTGGTTAATAGATATGTTATTTGCCGGCTGGGAGGTCCGTATAGTGAAAAACTGTGACTGAGGTCTCCAGCATTTTCAAGCCCGAGGTCACAGTTTTTCACTATACGAACCGATCCTAAGCCGGCAAATAACTTATTTATTTTTTTCCTGCGATAATTTGGCTTACAATTGGATTTACACAACTGTGTTATTGAATTGGTTTACGTGCCGTCTACAAACCATCGTAAAAAATCTAACGAACGAACGAGCGAGTAAACTCAGACACTACTCAAAGAAAGATGTATTAAAGAACAGATTTATTTTGAATTGCTTTATGTTAGTTGCATGTATTTCACCAGTTAAGTTCTCCAAAAGTGTTTTTCCGATAGTGAAATTTTGCGCAAAGTTTGGCTGAAGTTGCACTACAAGCACAATTTCTATCAGTCGTTGCCAATCACTCGAAATCAGACCGTTTTACCGTAAATTGACAAGCAGAAAGCGAGGAAATTCGTTAAGTGTATTCTACAGAATTTCTCTTAATAAATACAGCAACTATCAGAGAGGCTAAACTCGACTGCATTTGACTTCTTTTTGCTTAACACTGTCCGGTGAAAAACACAATTATGCGCCATTACAACGCCGAGCTACAAACAACCACACAAACTCTCAGTGCTACAAAATACTTAATTGAATCTACTTACAGTGGCCTCCCTTGCTATTTAAAAGTGAACAAAGGTAAACTTCCGTTGATTAATCGTCCATGGAAGTGTAAAAAGGGAAAAGATCGACGATCACCGCTAGTTCATTCACGAAAACTTGCAGAACATGACAATTTCACCCGCGCTGTTTCCTGCCGTTACCTTGACCGTGGTCAGAGATAGGAAAATCCGGACCGCGCTAAGAACCAATCAGACTGCAGGATTCGTTACCGTGCCCTCTTGGAAAAAAATAAGATTTTTTAAGTATTCACCGGCATATATTGACCACGTACCAGTATAATATGGACTTACACGACTTGATGTGGGCTTGATAGCTCAGTTAAAGTGTTTTTGACATGAAAAATTATTTCTGCCTATTTGAAAGGCCTTTCGAAATAAAGAATGGCATTTTTCTTTTTGAAATATCTTTTTTCGTTTTAGAGATATTGACGTTTTTGTATCATGCAAATTAGATCAATGATGGTGTCGTTTATTCAGTCTTTAACCACTTTTCAGTGCTTTTTTCAGTTGCACTAGTATGACATCATCACTGATCTAATTTGCATAATAGAAAAACGTCAATATCTCTAAAACGAAAAAAGATATTTCAAAAAGAAAGCGCCATTCTTCTGTATTTTGAAAGGCCCTTCAAAGAAGTAGAAATTATTTTTCATGTAATATACACTTCAATAGATTCCCTCAACCGGGAGCTCAGAGGCTTCGGGTGGGAATGTCGTTCATGCTTGATAGATATTCTTAGGCTTTATTTGTGTAACTGTCTAACTTGTGCTCATAACTTCGATGCTCTGTCTAAAATTGAATATGATTGATCGGGAGAAAAAGGGTGTTTCCTTGTTTCCATTAGTTACATTTTAATTACAGTACATTAATAAATTTAAATTCAATTTGAATACTGAACATTACTCCATTGCGACTGGCTGAGAGCCGGCTAGGATATCGTTAATTCTTAATTTGCACTACAGAACATATCGATGTGTGCGCGAACACAATTTTCTTTCTCATATAAATGAATAACCCAATTGTGTGAAAACTTAAAGAATTGAAAGGATATATCACTGACGATTTTTCGCGGACGTCGCATCTCTCTAGCCTCATTTGAACGTTTACCATTTCAGTATTATAACAGAGCTCTAGAAATGTACTACGTTGACGACATAAGAACCTGAGCCGGGTTGTTCAAAGCCCGATTAAGCTAACCCAGGGTAAGCGAAAATTTTGATTTCAGTCTTATTCTCTTTTGGTGAAGTGTTCTGTTGATATTGTTTGCCCTTCAGTTTTGAACTGTAGTAGTCTCAAACTACAGCAAACATCAGAGGTGAAAAACATTTCTAAACAAGAAAACATAATGCTTCAGTTCACATTTAACCCTGGGTTAACGTTAACCGGCTTTCGAACAACCCGGCCCTGGAAAACAACTTGATATGTCCCAGCTGGTGCAACATAGCGAGGTCTCCTCTGTGCCAGTCGTCGTTTGTTTTTAGCTATTGAACTTTTTTGTTTCTTTTTTATTCTTCTTGTTTATCAGTATATGAGTAGTTCAAGATTACTCCAAACCTTCGCGAGTGTCTTCGAGAAAAAAAAAAAATCAAAAATCTTCCTACGCGCGCTGTTTTTAATCAAACCCCAACAAACGATATATCAGTAGAAAGGTTATAAAATGTAGAATTTGATAAAATTATCTTCTGTTTTGACTTTCTTTGAAAAAGCGGCAGAAGCCGTCAGAAGCCGTCCACTCCAATATGGCCGGCTAACGTTCTAGCGAATTAATAGGGTATGCAGATTTGACGGTTTTCCATGAAATTTGGTCAGAACATTCACTGATAGATATAGAACAAAAACGTGTAGGCGAATTCCTTCATTTTAAATACTTTCCTCGTGGCGGCCTTTAATGCAACAGGTTACGCGATTTTTTCGATCGATAATCGAACTCGACAGATATGTAAAAAGATAACCAGTAGAAATAAAAGAAAGTGCTGACAAGTTTTTGGAGATTGATCCTCATTTGCTTTTGATACCCGATTAATTCGCTGGAACGTCAGTCGTTCATTTTGGAGTTGACAGTCTCTGTCGCCTTTGGAGAACAAAATCCAAAACAAAACATAATTTTATCGAATTCTACATTTTATAACCTTTCTTTTGATATATAGTTTGCGGGGGTTTCGTTGAAAACAGCGCGGCGTACGCTGGGATCCACTGCAATTAGCTACGCTGTAATGGTCTCCCCGCCTAATGAATTTTGCTGTATATAAGTTAGTACTTTAGAGAATTGCAGTGTAAATCCTTGATCCAAAATTGCGTTATTTTGTTACAAAGCCGTCTGTTACATATACCCACCTTAATAACTGAGGCTGCACAAATACAAAGCAGTCGTGAAAGAGTTTGCATATGGCAGCTAAGAGAAATTTCAAGCCAAACATCTTGACCAGAACTTTCAAAAGAGAAGGTTTCCTTCCATCTCGCTTTTTCTTCTTTTGTTTCTCGCCAAGTAAACAATCAGTTTCACTCGGTTCAGGCGGGTTGAGATCATCGACTAGAAATTCCTTTTTCCTGCGAATGTGAACAACAGTTGAGTTTTAACTTGATAGACCCCTTGCACTGCCTGGTCACATGGTACAAAATTAGCCGCAAGTAAGTTGCACAGTAGGGCATCCAAAACTAAGGCCCAGTCCACACGTATCCGGATATTTTCGAATCGCAACTTTTTCTTTCCGGAATCAAAAGTTTCCTCGTCCACACGTGCGCGTAGCGTATTCAAATCGAATTAGCTTGTCCACACGCATCCGATGGTATCTGGATTCACTGTAATACCCAAGGCTCCTCTGCAATAAAATGTGTTCAGAGCACGCGCCATACAGCGCGCGATGGTTGCGGCAAATTTGCCCCGTTATTGTTGTTGTGTCGTCATATTGGTTTATTGTTCGGGAAGAGACTGGACACGAATTTGCTACGTCATCGGATTTCAAAATACCCGGATTCAACTGTCCACACCTTATCCGCTTCGTTGCGGATTTATTTCTTTCCACTCTGGAGAGCGGATTTAAAAATATCCGGATTCGCTCTCGAATTTACCGGATGCGTGTGGACTGTAGCCGTTTCCGGAAAGAAAAAGTTGCGGATTCAAAAATATCCGGATAGCACCAGTCCAACCTGACCTTTCTTTATTTTGGAAGAAAGAAAACGCCGATCAGAACACTCAATCCACCTTAAGACCACTGTGCCATATAACAATGTTTGCTATGTACCTGTTACATTTTATTTGTTCGTGATTCCAGATGGACTTCACTTTGGGCACGATGTATGAAGCTCTGCTGTTCTTATTTAGTGCCCATAGATCCTTGTCCTCGAGGGGCCTCTTGTGACCAGTAGATATTATCCTGACAAATGGAATAGTAACAGACTGAACATTGTGATGACGCGTGAAGATACGTGATGAATGAAATTCTTATTATCTCTACAAAAGATGATGCCAAACATTACTTGTCCCAACACGCCCTCGCCTTTCAAATTCAGTGAAACTGCGTTCCAAATAGCAACGAGTAAAGACCACTAGTTTTTTTTTTGTTCGATTTGAATATGTCAGCAAGCTACTTCTAACCAATGACGAGTACAGTGCACAACAGTTTTGGAAATCAGAAAATACATTAGGGGAATGGCCCAGACCTGAAACTCGTAATGTAATCAAATCATATCAAGTCACCACAGTCGAACCTCTACTTAGCGTGCCCTGTTACGCGGCCACACCCTGTTAAGAGGCCAGTGATCAGTCCCGAAATTGCTGTCAGCAAAATACTGTGAATATAACCATTATTAACAGCCCACCCCCATAAGCGGCCTCGGTCACGTATCGGTCGTTTAAATGAGAACTTTGTATAGTACCTAGTCTCATTAATATGCGTAGTATGGCTCTGTTTTGGAACTGGCGATGAGAGATAAGAGTCCGAAAAGGGAAGTGGCCAATGACAAACATATTGAAACCTACGTTTGTTGATGTCTTCACGTGATTTCATGTTGTCTTAAAGTAGTTTGCATTCAGTGATTAAATTGACGCTTCCTCTAAGCCTAGAACTTATTCCTAACGAGAACCTATAACCTTTCGATAATATTAATAAAACTGAAATATTAGTGACACAAAAAAAAGACCTCCCCTTAAAACATATTGTTCAGTTACTTTTGTCCGAGTTTTTGCCCTTTATGAAATATTTTGTTAAGCTAGTACAAGAGATATAATAAAGTTGAAAAGGCTGGGAATTAACGAATAGACCCAATCCATCTCTGGAACAGATCTCAATTAACAGTAGTTACCAGTTAAGCCACCAGAATGTGATTCTTGACAAACAGTTTGCTGTATCTTCTGGGCACGGTTCCTTGGGAAACAGAAGATTGGATTGTGAGTACACGTAGGATTAGAGTTCTTTTAAATGCGTTCTTTAAATTAAGGAAATGATTGTTTGCGATCTTTCGGGTGCCACAAATTAGTGAAAAGTAGGCCCAAACACACCAGGGACTTTAACTAACTACTACTTTACTCTTAATTCTTTCTCTGGATTTTGTTTTACTCGTAGTAGTTTGACGATTGAATCTTTTCAGTGAAGAATATTCAACATTTTTGGTTTGAGACGGATTGAAAAATGTATATATGTACTGCGCAAAAGTAATGCAAATTTCGTCGAATTTTGTTCTTTGTTCTCGCGAAACTTTGTCAGAAATGCTCATCGAAACTGGAGAGATCTGACGCATTTTGGCACGAATATTCGACGAAATGAATTCCAAGGATGGAGCCATCCTCATCAAAGGTGATTTTCAGAAGGTCTATTTGAGAATATTTTGGGTCTTTTGGCGGTGCCATAAAGCAATAAATCTTGTTAGGTCAAAAGACAGTGCAGTAACTTTCTTCAGTCACGATGTCTCGACGTCATTTTCGTGCTTGACACTACACTACACTCATGTAGGGAGTTCGTATTTGACGTATCATTCTTACCCTCTTGCATTCTTGTTGATCGGAATCAGCTGGAAATGATGCCCAGCCAACACAGAAATTGTCTTCCTCGGTCGCAGGGGACTTTTTTCCAGCCATTTTTCTAAACTGAAATATAGTCTTCATGAGTAGTTGAAAGTGATAACCAAAAATATTTATAAATAGGAACTTTTTTGAAAGGGTAAATAACGCTATCCACTGGATAAATAACTTCCCAGTTTATAGCAAGGCATAATTAGCGTTCATCACATGGTAATGCCGTATGCAGTGAATAAAACAAAGGCTGTTCAATTTTGTAAACAATTGCCAAGCGCAACATGAAGCGCAAACCAGAGTAAGTGTTAAGCCGAGTGTGCATTCCGGCAAAAGTGACTCACAAGAGTGTCACAGAAGTGTCCCCACGTTGTCGCTCAAAAAGGTTACCTGATTCACAACGTAACCGTCAGCACTCGATGTCTTTTCAACTCACAGATTGACTTAAAAAAGTGTCAGTGTTAAACCCTATTATTGAACAGCCGGGAATTTTGCAAAACTCTCGAAAACTAATAACAATATTACGGCATTGAGCTTCAGAGCGGTAAACCGTACTGCGCAGCTTTCTGCAGCGCAACCCCAGTACTCCTACTTGCGGGCTCTGGTTATAATGAAAGCTGTAATGGTTTGCAAGACGGTTTGTAATGGTCCTGCAATGGTTGGAAAAAGCGGTGGAATGTAATGAGGTACGCGAGGATGTTGATCGGTTGATTTATTTATGCTTGGACGAGCATGAATTTTTTTCGCTGTTTCACTGTTAAGAAAACAGATCTCGCCCTGCCTGCCGAGAGCCTCGCTAGCTTATATCTTAAGTGGGTTGCTTATAAATATGCAATATGTAAAGAGTGTTTGTGGATAAAATATCTCTTCGCACCGAAATGTCTTGTGTACCGCGGGAAAAATAAAGGGTTCGAAAACCGTCTTGAGGTTAATTTTGTCCGAAAAAAATGGATTTCCCATGAAAACAATTTACCAGCTTTCCATTAGTGAGGTTAACATGTTGCTGTTTACCGGGGAGTATTTAGAAAGCATACAAAGTTCGTAACCATTTTTGATTAGACGATCGACGAAAATCCCGCCATTTTTCAAACGGGAAAGTAATATTCAAACGGGGACTCTGTGACCCCCTTCCGCAGTATGATTTCATTGTGTCAGCGGTCACCCCACATTATTATTAAACTTCATGTTGTGAACTGTACTGAACAAGAGCAGTTAGCACTGTTACGTAGTTATTTCTTCGGTTTGTTTGCGGTTAACACGGTTAGGTTTGCTTACGGTTAGTTTTCCTCCATTTTGCTTGCGGTTAGTTTCACTGAATTTTGCTTGCGGTTAGCTCCACAGCATTTTGTTAGCGGTTAGCTTTTATTTGAATGTTAGGGTAACCCTATGTTAATTCATAGTACTGTTCATTATATGTAGCAAAAATTTCGGGAGGTGTGGTAGCCAGCTGCACGGTGATACAGTGGTTAGTAGGCCCCGTCGGTCCGGGTTCAACGCCCAGACCATGCATGGTTTCGTAAAGTTGTAAGACTTAGAATTTTAGTGGAAGAGGAAGGGGGTCACCGGTTACAGAGGGCGCTTTCCATTTGATCAAAAATTCCGAAAATTCCGGTTCGGGGCTAAATGGAAAACGTTTTTTCGGTTCGCCCGACTGGAAAATTCCCAGAAAAAGTGGAACTGCTCAAAAGGTAGTCCCGTTTTCCCGGTTGGAACGTCCCAATGGAAATTTGTGTTCCATTTACAGAATTTCTCGTCTTTATCACCAGTTCCATGCCTTTCGCGGTCTTTTCAGCGGCCAGGCTTCCCTGGGTTCCCTCGTGTTTCCAAAAAATGGCGGCTGATCCGGGTCAGGTTTCTGTAAGCTTTTTGCAAACAAACTTCAGGGCTACTATGAGTGCTCTGCCTGCCACGTTCTAGCGCCAGATCATGGAAATTTATTGCAGCTCGAATGTGCCTTATATAAAAAAGTGGTAGGTAGAAATTCTTGCTTGTTCGAAGCTTTCTTTGCCCGTGCATGTTTCCCGTGTAAAAACTAAAATGTTGCATGAACAACTCTGAAAAGTTCTTTCGTTCACAGGTGAAGTTTCTACCACTATAAACCTAGAACGACGGGAACATGCAGATGCCAGACTTCTCATAACCATACATGCCGATAATAACCATTTGTTTGACGGGAAAGCGACGAACAAAGACGCGTTCGAGAAAATAGCAGAACAGTTTACCAAGGCATCTGGTTTTTTGGTGAAGCGACGGAGAGGGGCTTGTAAACGAATGGGACTTGTGACAAATGGAACGCTCTCTTCCTAAACGGAAATTCCCGGAATTCCCACTAGAAATTTTCCGAAATTTTTTGTAAATGGAAAACGCCCAGAGTCTTCGTGGGAATTCGTTTTCCCGCTCTCTGAGCCGTTTCCAAGAGTCTCGTTTCCAGACCTCCCACTAGTTGACCGCGTATTTAAAATTCAACATGGCCGCGACAACACGAGACACGATTTAATGTAATACCTTTTCGTAGCTTATCGTGATTCTCTAGACTCTTTGTGTGTTTTTATCTTCCAAGAAAGCATCCATGCCAAGCCATTCAGGCTTCACCTTGGACCTCACAACAACTAGCAGCCCGTATTAGGTATAACATCTCCAGATAACGAACAGTATGACATTGGCATATTGCCGGTATTAAGTAAATTCACAACAGTGATGAGACGACTTACCAGACATATATTTTTTGCTCTCGCTATATGACCGGCAGCCTAAACTACAACAACAACAAAATTCGACTGCGGGTCACTTAGTCTGTTTAAAACCTTGAGCGGCTGCCGGCCATTTACGCACCACGAGATTGATAAATACGCTATATCACTCGGAAGTGTCACATGCGCACAGTATAAGACTTCAATATAATTATAAAGCACAATAACGATGTACATGTACTCAATGGGCACTAGTAATAACGATGTACTCGATAGGCACTAATAAAGGCACTTTTCAAGTCGAGATGTGTCACAGAAACAAATGGGTAAGAAAAAAATTCAGTATGACTTACCCAATGTTATTATCATCTGCCGCTGAATTAACGAAGAAACGGTTCACCAACTGTTGTTAGTTTACTCGCAACACAAATGCAAGTCCACCAGTTTGTCCTTCGAAGAAGATCATAGCTTGAATGAATTCATCACTGCAAAACGAAGAATTATACAACTTACAACATAGCGAGAGCAAGCACAGCACAGTGGAACTGGTACGTAAAGATGTCAAATATAAAATTAATTAAGACACGGTGTTTCAATCGAAGACAATACCTGGCCGGCCTGGGTGCTTAACTGTGTGGCAAGGAATGGAAGTAAGTTATCGAATATCTTTGAATGAACCTCTATCCGGAACAAAATTGTGGTATCATTGTGACTTGACACTTTCTCGTTCTGTACGTCTGCGAACGGAGATCAGTCGCGCTCGGCGGATGAATGCCATCGGTTGACAAACGATGATGTAATATGTAAATCAAGCGAGTTGTCTGCAACAAATCATGTACGTGTGTGACCGAAGTATTTGTGTCACGCGAATTAAAATAATTTAATTATTAATTCACAACATTCCTTTTCACTTCTTGAGATACTATTGTGACCATATTGCAAAAACAGCTGACTCAGTCCTTCTATTGGGGATACAATTTGCGTTAAATAACTTCATGTTACGGACTCTCAAACTTGGAAACCTTGTCGGTGGAATTGACACTGAATCAGTAAGCTATTTTAATAATCACGCCAGTAGGATATGACAAAAGCATTATGTGTGCGCCTGAGGGCTCTGTTTTAGGACACAAACGACGGAACTTAAATACAGCGTCTGTATTCAAACCTACTTCGTAAAGTGAAGGATAATTCCACAAGGAAAGTTGTGCTTTTATTATCTGAGCGTGGCTGTTCATTTGCCCTGAACCTTCAAATAATTATGCAGTTGACGACTGGCTAATAAATATGGGTTTACTTTCTGAGATGTGTACAAACAATGTGTTGATTAGGTGCTAACAGTTTCCTGTCAGAATTGGCACCCTTTAATATTTTACAAATGTGCCTTAAAATCGTGCTGGTCCGTTGGCCCTCCAAAATAGCTTCAAACTAACCTTTTAGCAAACCCTAATTAATCCGGCGATCTAAGTGAGTATCTCGGGGATGGGGTCATCAACAGAAGGATCCCAATACTGAATAATTATTCAAGTTAATTGTTAAAGCAATATTGAAGGAGCATAAAAAATGAGAGACAAGCCGGCCTTTGTTTATTGAGGGGTAAGTTTCTAAAGAAACTGTGGTGCTGCGTCGGTGGGAGTATTACAAGATAATTTGGTTTTATCAACTGAGTTGACAATGTAAATTAGCCACCGTAAAGAGATTCGAAAGCTGACGTTTCGAGCGTTAGCCCTTCGTTGGAGCGAATCGAGGAATTGTGGGTTGTGTGTGCTTTATATACAGAAGGAGGAGCTACGCTATTGGCTGGTACCTGGTAACGTGAAAAACAACAGAATAAATTAGTTGAATGAAAAGCGTTCATTGATACCGTGAGGATTAAGAGTGCCGATTTGAAAAATAAATTTTTGTTCTAGAGTTTTACGGCTTTCAGTGCTTCCTTGATGTAGGGAGAGGCCGCAGACTACCATATGTTGTTTAGACTGGTTGGGCAGATTAAAGTGTCTGGCGACCGGTTTAGATGCGTTTTTGTCGTCTTTCTCTACGTCGCGAAGGTGTTCTCGGAATCTGTCGCCTAGTCGTCTCCCTGTTTCGCCGATGTATAACTTTTTGCAAAGAGTGCAAGTTATACAGTAGATGACATTGGTTGAGGTACAAGTAAAATGATCAGCGATCTTAATGGATCGCTTTGGTCCCGACAATTTCTCAACGCTGCAAATGAAAGGACATGTTTTGCATCGTGCGCGTGCGCATTTAAAGGTTCCGGGCTGATTACTCGTTTGGAATGCACTTCTGACTAAAAAATTACCTATGTTTTTGTCGCGTTTGAATGAAATTAGTGGAGGTTGCGAAAAAATTCTTTTGTACTAACAAGTTGCGCCAATACAGTCCTGGATCAAATATACTTGACATTTTAATTGCTGTCGCTGTTTCGTTGCGCAAACGCACGGGGGAAAGAGCTTTTAGCAATTAATCAGTCGTATAATTATCATTATGCTCTCACCGTCACCCGTAATCACCTGGCGATTTAAAAGCAAACTAAATTGTATTATAGAAAAAAAACAACCGGTACAAAAGAACGCGCCAAATAGCCGTCCTCCACTGAAACACAGACCCAACACTAACTGATAACGCAACGATGGCACGAACAAAGAGAGTCGTGCCGTTTGTGTGTTATTCCTCTCCTTAGTGCATTCGTAAAAGAAAGCAAAATTTTTTTCTCGGCGTTTAAGCCCATCTAGTTCTTAGAAACAAGTTAAGAAACAACTACTCGGAAAAGCTGTGAAAACACTCGCCTGGACCTCGCGTTCCTATAACATTTCTTTCCAGTCAAGATTCCATGTATACAGTATAACCGAGATGAAAACACTATTCAAGAATGTGTTCGTATATTTAACGGATGCGATGTTCATGTGAACATTGAATAATCAACCATTAGCGAACTTATTATTATATTGCAGCCAGAATAAAATATATATTCATCAACAATAACGCAATAGGTGGATGCAAAGGGTCAATAACTATGAATAAACTGAGAACTTGTTATGGAGATCAAATGGTTAGTTATGAGCATTTTCAGTATTTCAAATATAAAAAAGAATTGCTTTAGGTAATGCTTCTGGATAAAGCGCATTAATTTTTCAGACTTGTTTTTTTTTTTCCTCCATCGGTTTTAATCGGTACTAAGGTAATATCTGTTGACCAATCATAAAACAGATTTGCGTGTTGTGACTCATTATAATACCCACGGAATTAATTCGGCGGGGCCCTACTGATCCTTACTGAAATCTATGGCCCTTTATGTCAAATAATTAATTTCAACTCCTTGCAGACGTTAATGTCCATAAACAACAGAAATGTACAACTGTCACTGCGCATTTCAGTGGTTTATATTTCACTCACACTTCATATAGTTTCTTAGGCGAGGTGCACACTCATGACGCTGGATAAATTTGAAACGCAGTTTAACTTCTTCGTCCTCGAGAAAAACTCTCAGACTAAATTCAGAGAAATTCGATCAGTTTATTTCTTTTCTTTTGTTGAGTGATACATTAGGCTCTCATGGTATAAAACGTTGTTCTAATTTCAGAATGTGAAGTAATGTGTCATGGGCATGACTGCGTATCAACGAGGCAGGAAGCTATTTAGGGAAACTAGACTATAAAAAGAAGGCCTTCTCGACATGGAATATTATTGATTCCAAGCATTCCCCCTTCAGTGTGGTGTTTTGACCTGCAACCTCGAGGTTCCAAAACAAATTCACGCCCAATTCGTTGCTCAAAATTATACGCTTACTTTGACCAGTAATGCGCACGATAATCGACTTGGACACGTACTTTGTGTTTTCCGAATAAACTTCCAAAGGCCTTATACACA
>CBDDTI010000281.1:0-10679 GCA_965233585.1 bacterium | reverse complement strand
GTAAATTCCTTGCGATTACGTAATATGTAGATTTTGTTTTGATCACTTTTTCGCATATTTAAGATCTTGTAACCGACTTAGTTCCAGCCAAGTATTTTTTAGCTGATACTGTGAACACTGAAGAAGCCCGAAGGGCGAAACGTTTGTTCTCTACATTAAACATGGACCTGTGAGTAGTTTGCTTTTGACTCCATTTTTCATTCAACCTGTATATATATATATATATATATATATATAACAACAAGCTTCAAATCAAGATACGCTAACCACAAGGCCTCGTTCAATATAGAATCAAAGCGTAACGCAATTGAACTGAGCAAACACATTTGGGACTTGAAGGACAATAACTTAGATTACGCAATCAAATGCCTTTTTTAAAGCAAATAACCTACAACACTTGACGAAAACGACATGACAATCTGGTAAGTACCCTCACTTTTACACAGTGTGTGAGCCATCCTTTGAAAAATCCTGGCTACGCCCTTGTGCATAAACCATTTGCAACCCTCTTTTCACTCCTCTGCTCAAAGAGAGGTGAATTAACACGCCACTCAAAGAAAGGGTGGTTTACCTGTGGCTCAATCAATAGAATGAGCGCAAAGTCCAGGCGAGCACAAGTCGCTCATTGTACGTCTCCCAAAGAGGACGATATTAAACTGCTACGTCGGTCTACGATCAGTGCTTATCTTCCTACATCGTTACGTGAAAGGAAGTAAGGGAAGGAAAAATAACTGTTTCAGTCATCTAAAACCAATAGTGAATTGTTGATGTCATTGGTGAATTGAAGTGCGAGTGTGTTCCACTTCCAGGTATTAAGGGGGGAGAAACTTAACTAAGTCTGTTGCTAAGGAAATCTCAAAACCTCTTTTTTTTGGCTCCTGAAGTCCAGTGAGCATCAAAGTTTACCGTGTTTGTTTGATTCACGTTTCCTTTAAATGTTTCGAACCCCGCCCATATTTGGTGTCACGTGACCACAATAGAAAACGTCTAAAAACTCGGACTGAGTGGATCGTTTTCGAATATAACGATACGTTTTGCCAAAACACGGCATTATCTACAACTTGTAGCATGCGTTTGAGGAAATGTACTCTCTCCTCCGCAGAGGCTCCCTATGGGAAAATTTTGAATAATGATGGACGCGCTGGGAACGCATTCCCGGCATTCCCAGCGCGCTGCCATTTTCCCTCTCCCCAGGCCCACGACCACCTTTACGGACAAAGCAGCACAGCAGCATGAAAGAGGCCTCTGCGGAAGAGAGAGGGAAATGTACAATATTTCGAAAATGATAGATCTTTAACAGACTATAAAAGCACTTAAAGATCTATAATTTTCGAAATATTGTACCTTTCCTCCCCCCTTAAACGAGTGATTTCAAGAAAACTGTGCACTCCCCGGAGCTCCGGCAGGTACTCTGTTGTGAATCATCATCTACAATGTTAACAAAATTTCGCTGGAGACGAAATTGTTTTGGACCTGTTTTATTTCTCTCTGAGGGATACAGCCGCCTCCTACAAATCCTGGAGGGGACCTCCATAAGAAGGACGGAGGTGATCCCCAAAGAGGACCAAGATCCTGTTTTGTGGGCACGGCTTGAATTGCTTTTATTTCTAAGAAGGTACCAATAATTATTCTAAAACAACACATTAACTCACACTTTCATAATTTTTACTAGCACTAAAGACAATTGCTTCAAATACCTTTTCCTCATCAAATTGAGTACTGAATATCTCTTTTTCTGCTCAGGACCTGCCCTCGATGGTACCAAAGCTGCTTTTTAACTCCTATTAAGGTACAAGGAGCATCCCCACCCTTTTTATATGGGAGTCATGGGAGTCCTCCCCAACAAGCAACAGATCTCATTAAAAGCATTGAAAGAGTCACATGTCACATTACCCTCAGAGACTCAGATGGAGTCAGCAGGAGCAAGGGAAGCTCCAAATGATGGGAGAAAAATCGGTGTAGAAAACTGAAGCATAAATAGCTAAGCAGTGGGGCTCCTTTCCAGCCTGGTGAGGAGGAGGGGAACACCCAATTAAAAAGGACCTGACATAAAGGAACTTAGAACCCCTAAAAGGTACAAGATCCTGTTTTGTGGGCGTGACTTGAACGTTTTTTTTTTTTCACCACTAAAAGGTAGCAATTCTAAAAACAACCCATTATCTCCTGTCATATTTTTTCGGCTCAATAACCCAAGTTTGAACACCCTAAGAGGTACAGAAAGCGCTTAATGTCAAAAGGGTACAACTAGCACCCCTGTCCATTTCATATGGGTATCCCCTCCCCCTGAGGAGTTTTCCAGTCTGGATGGACAAGCTTATCAGGTTATCTCAGCCCTTTCAAAATGTTTTGTAGAAACAAGCTGGATAATAACAGAGGTAGCAGGCAGTAAAGTAATAAAATGACAATAATATAATAAATTACAAATTTATATTGCCCAGTTTCCGTGACAAGATGATCAACTGCGCATTACAACAATGCAAGAAATAAAGTAGCTAAATGATAAATATGAATTATATCATGCGTCATGTAAAATCAATAGAGATGTCAAAGATGATTTCTTATTATTCAGCATTAGTGATCTTCAGTGTGAAGACGGCATTATTAGTCTAGTGGCCAAATCTGAAAAAGGCTCAATTTTTCAAGTTGGCTGCACCCCATGGGTGGCAAGCTGTTCTTGGTATCATTTTAAAGCTTAGAGCATGCTGATTAAGAATCTGCTTGTTAACACATAAAAATAGTGTCCAAAGACCTTGGTAACCTGGCCTAAACAACCCATACTTCTTTGTGTTAAAATTTCATTCCGCTACATTTTTACTTTTTTTAATCGGTTTTTCGGGTCATACTTCTTCGGAAACTAATTATTTCTACATCTTTGCCCACTTACAAGCATTTTAACTTTAAAAAGCAGTAAAATTGCTTCACTTTTTATATTTCAGGAGGTTTTATGGTAATTAGAGCGCAGAGAGCCAAAATGCAAAAACGATTTTATTTTTCATTCTTTAATTCCCTGAAAACCATATGAATTCATTCAGATGCATCCTTTTCATATTTTGAAATCATTATTTCCACAGAAATATTCAAATTATGCGTTGAAATAGAAGGAAAAACCTTTTTAAGGCAACTGCATCAAACCGGAAGTGGAATGATATCTACTTCCGGTTTCATTATTTTACAATAATTATGAACGTTATGGGATTATCTATCACAAAGGCGATGCCTTTAACTCATGAAATAACTGATATGACTCGTTGGCCTTAAGAACGACTCTCTAAAGTGGTACATTTGACGAAAATGGCGTAAACTGTGACGTCATGCAAAAAAGTTCTCATGTACGTAACTTGGAAAGACTGCAAATTTCTATGCAGATGTTACATGTACAACTGCAGATAAATTTAATACGTTGCATATGAAATAAAACACTTAAATTGAATACATGAAATAAACAAACTTAAAGAACTGTTTTGGAGAAAACCTAACAAATAAAACCGATTTTGTTGGGTGCTCCCGCTTATTTCGTGGGCCTGCTGTCACGACCAGCGGTTTTCATCCAAGATGGCTGCCGCCACGAACTGACAGACATGTTTGGAAGTGCTGTAAGTATAGCGTTCTTCATAGCATAAATATACTTGTTTGTGATAATTATAACATGGTTTGTGAAAACAGACTTCTTCAATTGCATTACCAGACTTAAATATAAATATCGATCAATTTCGTGGAGCTACAAGCTCAATTTCATATTGTGGTTCCGATGTCAAGTGTGTTTTTTTTTCATTCATATTTCAGTCTTGTTTCGTTGTAATGAACATGTGTCAAAACAGTTATTACATTTGAGCCTCTGTTAATTTACAGTCGCAGCCTTAGTTGTCATGGCGTTCTCGCTGAATCCACGGTCTACAACTGCTTCAAAAGGCTTATGCTTGTGTCACAAAGCTGGAGTACAAGGTCCACTAACCAATTTCTCCGAAGTAAGCTGGAGGACGTTTAAGGAAGCCTCAGATCTGAGAAAAGATGACATATCAGAAAGTATGAAAGGGAAATGGGAAAACGGCCCATTTGGCATGTACCACAGAAACTGTTACCAAAGTTACACAGCCAAGAATGTTCTCGATCGTGTTGCTAAAAAGAGAAAGATTGAGGAAATTTCATCTGGAGATAACACTTCACCTATTGAGCTCCAGGCCGATCCCCGCCCGACACGATCTTCCTTACTGGCAACAGACATGAGGAAATGTGCCATATGTCAAACGGAAAAGACAGATCCAAAAGACCGACGAAGAGAAGAGAAGTTGACCACTTGTGAAACTATGCAAGCTGGAAGAACTCTTCTCGAGGCAGCGAAAGTTCGAGGTGACCAAAGGCTCATTGTTTCTCTGAGTGATCAAGATCCTATTGCCATAGAGTTGCGTTATCACAGGACCTGTTACCGGATGTACACGAACACGAAGCAAATAGAAGTGATCCAGAAAAATCAAGAAGGCAAACTCGAATCTCTCTATGATAACGCTTTTCAGGCCCTCAAATCTGAGATGGAGCCCAAGATATTTGAGAGTTTAGAAGTTCTTCGAATGTCTGACTTGCGGGAAAGGTACGTGGAACTCCTCTCCTTTCAGGGTGTACAAAACCCCTTGTATCGATCTGAAAAGCTAAAGGTCAGAATGCAAAAGGCTTATCATGGCAGAATAAGCTTCTGGCACCCAAGATATCGATCTGAGGCTGAAATTGTCTATTGCGATGAGGTGTCTAAGGGTCAGATCGTTGAGTGTGGTCTTAACCGTAGCGTTGAAAATGATAAGTTTCTCAAAGCGCCAGAAGATGTACCTCTCAAGAACTACGTGTATCATGCCGCCAAGACCGTGCGTGCCGCCCTTTTAAGTCAGGAACTGAACATGCCATGGCCACCATACCAAACTACAATCAACGAAGAGAACATCAGTGTTCCAATTGTTGTTTACAACTTACTTGCTTGGATCCTTTGTGAGAATGGTGAAGGAGAAGATGAGAGGGCCAAAGGGAAGGATGAAGACACCCAAACACGTTGCCTTACCTATAGCAACTGGGTCAATCCATTTTTGCAATCTGACACCGATGAACTTTGCCACATTGCATCGGGAATGACGGCTTCAAAAAAAGTGGAAGAAGACCTCTGTACGGCCCACGATAAGGGTAAAGAAGCAATGACTGCTTTTATCAGGAAGAGGTTGACGACTAATGAAATTTCCTTCCATGATCCAATACCAAAACTAAAGCTGGCCACCTTTGATTCTATGCCCGTTTCGTCTGTTAAGATAGGTGGGAAAGAAGTGATGCTTAAAGCCGACAGAGACCTCTTTGCTCGTCTTCTCGTTGTCGCTCAGACGTGAGATATGGATCTAAAGGAAGTCTTCAAGTATTCCCTAGGTCCTCTACCGTGGTCTCTGGCTTCAGCAGATGGGTCTCTCTGCAAGACTGTCAAGTCTAAGTTACTGGAAACGCTGATTGAAGGAGTCGAGCCAGCTGAAGACGTTCCACCCTCTGCAGCATTGATTGTTGATGGCATGGCTGTACTTCAAGCGATGAAAGAAATTCCAGCGACATTTGAAGAGTTGGCGACTTCTGTTTTTCATTCAGTTGTTCCGCAAGCAACCTTAGCAAGACGCGTTGATTTTGTTACAGATAGATATCCAGATGTTTCTATCAAGAATCCCGAGAGAGCGAAACGTGCCAGTGTAGGAGCTGTCAAAGTTAACATAACTGGAGGTGGTCAAAAGTGTCCCAAACAGTGGAAGAAGTTCTTAAGCAGCAGGGAGAACAAGAGAATGTTAACGCGATTTCTCCTTCAGCAGTGGTCAAGGGACAACTATGCGGATCGGATTGGGAATCGCAACATCTATTTTGCTGTTGAAGACAAGTGCTTTCAGTTGTCTGTTAATGAAGGAAAGGTTGTTTGTAAGGAGATCACTGAGCTAAAAAGCAACCATGAAGAAGCTGACACAAAGTTACTTCTCCATGCAAAGCATGCATCTGAAAACGGTGAGACCACCATAATAATCAAGTCTCCAGACACTGATGTAGCAATCCTGGCTTGTCATTTTTGCAGGGATATATCAGCACGGATCCTTATCATGAAGAAAGAGAAGACGAGGAACATTTATCTGGAGACTTCTGCCATAGCTGATGCTGCTGGGCCCAACCTTTGCAACGCCCTACCTGGACTGCATGCTTTCACCGGCTGCGACTCAACTAGTGCGTTTGCAGGTAAAGGGAAGAAGACTGCTCTGAAGCTTTGTAAGACAGATCTATTGGCCTGCGACGTTATGGCGACTCTTGGGTGTTCATTTGACGCGGAGACAATCCCTTTTTCTGAGTGTGAGGAATTTGTGTGCAAGATGTATGGTAAGCCGAAACTGGTTGAAGTTAACGAATGTCGATATATTACCTTTTGTGCAAAGCAAGGCCAGTCACAGAGTCTTCCGCCATGTCAGGATGCACTTAGAAATCACACAATGCGTGCAAACTACCAAGCAGCCATCTGGCGTCAAGCACTGGATGCAAATCCTGAGATTCCATCCCCTGAGAACCACGGATGGCTTATTAGAGATGGTCAAATTGATATCAACTGGATGTCGCTACCGCCTGCTCCTGAGGCATTACTAGAACTTATACTATGTGGATGTACTTCAGACTGCACAACCGGTCACTGTCGATGCAAAAGAAATGGCGTACCCTGTGCCGAATTATGCCAGTGCGGCGAGAAATGTGACAATCCTCATAACTACGCGTGGGAGGAAAGACCTGAGGACAGTGCAGGCGAGGAAGAATGTTAGATTGTGCGAAAAAAGAATATTGTTAGCGACAAATTTAAGTATAAAACAGTAGTCCTTAGCAGTGGGAAACAGAGTACAGGTACAGTAAATGATGTCCCTCGATAACGTTGTTTAACCAGTTAATTCAAGTCATTTTCGTTTATTTCATATGCAGCGTATTTAATTTATCTGCAGTTGTACAAGTAACCTCTGATAGAAATTTGCAGTCTTTCCAAGTTACGTACATGACTTTTTTTTAAACTTTTTTTGCATGACGTCACAATTTACGCCATTTTCGGCAAATGTACCACTTTAGAGAGTCGTTCCTTAGGCCAACGAGCGATATCAGTTATTTCATGAGCTTAAGGCATCGTCCTTGTGAGAGATAATCCCATAGTGCGCATAATTATTGTGAAATAATGAAACCGGAAGTAAATATCATTCCACTTCCGGTTTGATGCAGTTGCCTTGAAAAGGTTTTTCCATCAATTTCAAAGCATAATTCTAATATTTCTGTGCAAATAATGCTTTCAAAATATGAAAAGGATGCATCTGAATGAATTCATATGGTTTTCAGAGAATTAAAGAGTGGAAAAATAAAATCGTTTTTGCATTTTGGCTCTCTGCGATCTAATTTCCAAAAAAAACACCTGAAAAATAAAAAGTGAAGCAATCTTACTGCTTTTTAAAGTTAAAATGCTTGCAAGTGGGCAAAGATGTAGAAATAATTAGTTTCCGAAGAAGTATGACCCGAAAAACCGATTAAAAAAAGTAAAAATGTAGCGGAATAAAATTTTAACGCAAAGAAGTATGGGTTGTTTAGGCCAGGTTACCAAGGTCTTTGGACACTATTTTTATGTGTTAACAAGCAGATTCTTAATCAGCATGCTCTAAGCTTTAAAATGATACCAAGAACAGCTTGCCACCCATGGGGTGCAGCCAACTTAGGAAAATGTTGGTATGGCTACTAGACTATATTACATAAACACCAGTGAAATACCAAGTGAGCTTTCACACGAAAACTTCAATGATATCTTCACACATGAAAATAACACGTTATCTTCACACGTGAAGAAATCAGTGTTATGGTTACATAATAAATCTGCCTTTGTTGTTTACAACTGGCTTCTCTTGAAATTCTAAGGGCCATCAGTTTAGACTTAATCACACTGTAATAAAAATGAATTTGTTTTTCGTCCATGCTTTAAGGCCATGTACTTCTTCCACGTTTAGTTACGACACATTCTACTTTAAGACCACTGAAAATATTGCAGTGAAATGGTTTGGTATTTCACTAGTGTTGTACACTCAAAGATAAAATTCATATCCACGCGTGGGCATGTTATATCCTCTAATGTATGTAATTTACTGTAGGTGGCAAAATACCTAGCTAACTGCTAGTCATCCTCAAACACAAATTAAAGAGAGAAGAGAAACCGAAAGGCTCCTAAACTGTGCAGCAGACAAAACAAAAAAGTAACACAAACAAGTCAAATCACTATATTTCACAATATTTCAACAGTTCAACCAATTTCAACAAACTAAATTGGAAAATCTTTGTAAATTCTTGCAGTTTGTAGTTCGCTTAACTCAATTTAAATTTTCTTCTCAGTATTTGCCTACTCTATTTCTTGTCTGCTTTTTAATTTTATTTTTAAAGTCATTGGTGTTCCACCATTTAAAAGCTACAAAAAACCAACAAATATAACTCATATAACTACAAGTACGTAATATTAATGATTCTGTCCCAGGTTTGGATCATCTAAGTAAACTTGCAAATACTGCTGCTGAAGGAGAGCAATCGGTGTGGCATTCAAGTCTTGTGGTCTAATTTGCCTTGTAGTTCGATCAATAATGTTCAAATTTCTAGGATTGACTTTGTAACAGACGAGTACACAACTACAAAGTTCCCAGACTGTCCAATAAATAAGCTAGCAAAATGCAAGTTAATATTCCACCTTCAATGGGATGAGGTTTTCAGTATCTATTGAATAAACTTCTTTGGTAATTTTAGCAATGATGCTTGCAAGTGTGAACGAGTATTAGGCATAGCCTCAATTTCACACCATCTATTTCTTTTAATATCAAAACATTCCACTGACCTCAAGTACTCTGTTTCACTTTCTCCTCCAAACAAGTAAACAATGTCATCAATACACACAGCACTGCAAGCAGCACGAGGAATACCAGGGCTAGACATCAGGTTCCATTGATTTGTAATGGGATCATAGATTTCACAGGAAGGTTCTATAGTCCTAACTGTCATGTCACCAAATCCTCCAACAACAATTATTATTCTTTGATCAGCTGTTGTCGCAGCAGCACACCTTCGTGCTTTCGATAAATTTGAAACTATGCTCCACTGGTCAGTAAATGGATTATAGCACTCCACACTGTTTAGACAAACTTCGCCATCATGACCAGCAATTACATAAATATGTCCTTGCAAGACAACGGCACTTTGACCAGCACGGCCAGTTGCCATTGATGCTGCTGTTCTCCATTCACTACTAACAGGATTGTATATCTGAACATCTTGCCAAGAACCCTTTCCACCAATCACATACAGCTCTTCATTAAAACATGTGACTGAGGAGTCTACTATATTTATTGCTATGTCATGTGAGCTCCATTGATTGTGTTTTGGGTTAAAGTGACACATAACTCGTGATGAGTCTTCCTTTTTTCCACCCATTACGTACAAGATTCCACCACACACCGCAGCACCACCTTCCTCGCAGGGGTAAGGCATCTTGGGCAGGGAGCCCCAACCATTGGTAGGGGGCACAAAGCAATCAGTCGACATTTCCAAAGCAAAAGAATACTTTCCGCCAGTGAGTACTACTACATGCTCGTATTTATCTATAGACAAGCGAGGTTTAAGTGGCACGTTTTGGAGACTGTATGGGAACAGAAAGGAATTGATTATCAGTCTTGTACAAGAAAAGTTCTTACTCACTAACTCGTCATCAAGAATTCTTCCTAGACTGTACTTTGACACTGAGAATAATCGTACACATTTCAGTAGGTCAGGAAGGAAACACTCTCTCGATGGTATATCGTATTGAATCCAAGCAATCATTGCTTGGTACACTTCGTCTTCTTCAGACACATTAATCTCGTCCATGCAAATCAGTTCTTTGACTTTCTCCACGTCAAGCTTGCTAAAATCTTCGGATTTTGTGACGGCAAGGAAGTTTTCGCACTTGTACGTGATTGCAGCTTGCTTTAGTGACTCGCAGTTATAACGAGAAGCAAATGATTCCAAAGCAAAGCAATTGGAAGCATTGATTAAACTCTCCAGGAAATCTGACGCCCTTGTTTTCAAACTTGGAATGATCAGGTAGTCCGCGATCACGGCTAAATCTTCCGCGTTAGACGAGTCAATGTTTGCTTTACCAGTGTATATAAAATACGCGCTTGCAGCAGATAAAACACATTTGTGGGCGGGGAAGTCGTGTCCTTCAGCTCGGATAGTCGTATCGCAGAGAACATTGGTTTCCCTAAGTTCGTTTAGTTTGTCAAGCAACTCGTCTTTAAAATCCTCGCAAATCATCTTGTCTTTTCCTGTGCTTTGGGAGACCATTAGGTACTTTATGTATGGTTCACAGCAGGCCCCTGGGTTCGGAGCGCACGCTCCGCAATCCATCCACAGGGCGCCCATACAAGCAGCGTGTCTGTTTATGGTCGAAATATAAAGAAATGTATGGGAGAATATATTGAAGAGTCTTACATCGTAAACTTATATCGAGGAATGTCTAAGTTAAAGCTCAAAATAAACGTAAACCTACCTCAGTTGTTGTGTATTGTCGTTTCTGTGGCTCTAGATTGCGAATTTGAGCGATTTGGTGGGTTTTGCGTTGACTGTTACTATACGTTATAAGAAGGTGACAAGGG
>CBDDTI010000279.1:0-10716 GCA_965233585.1 bacterium | reverse complement strand
TTTTACCGGCCGGTATAAGCGTTCAACATTTTCCAGACAAGATTTCCAAAACATGAAAGTAAAAAATTAATATTAGGATGTTTTCTCTCCTCATAAAGGCAAATTCATCAACAATACTCAAAACTACCACATTGCAGAGAATATGAAGATGAACTCTCTCTTTTCATTACACAGCTCCTGGTTATAACACCAGTTATTAATATCCACCAGAAAATCAATATTTTTGTATACCCTGATCTGTGCTGAGAACAACAATTACAAAGAAATATTGAACTATGCCAAGATTAGCCTGTGTAGCAAGCATTTCCATGGAGCGAAGAACAGGGTTTTCAGAGATTTTCCTGTGTGAAAGATGGGGCGAGAGCAAAAATAAGAAAGTGGGGGAGGGGAAGGAGGGAAGCACTTGCAGCCAAACCCCTTGATTTTGAATCCGCCCACTTTGCCTTTCATGCCTGACTGATTTCATGCTGTCATCAAGCATTCAAGTCGCGTTTGTAACCCTTGTGCTCGCAAGGTTTTGAAATCTTATTAGATCACTATTTTTCTGTCTAATAAGAATCATACAAGGTTACCCTTTGTGCCAGAGGTTTTCTTTTGTATTTTCGTGACAAAGCTGCAATTGTGAGCGGCAAAGCCACTCATCAAAGCCAGCACGTCTGGATACTGTGTCAACATTTCGGCTGTCACTGCTACCAAAAAAAACCTCATGGACCAGGGTAATGCAAGGTAATACAAGGTAAAATTAGCCAGTCAACTGCTACAAAGCCAACTCCAGTAAAAAAAAGCGTTTGCAAGGCATGCCAGGGGGAAGAAATCGGTGCATGTACATGTATTATCGCCTGTAACAAGACAAACAGCAAAAAGTCTTTGGAATTTAGGCAGGGGAGGCTTCAAACATCAGAGAAGGAGAATAGTGAAAATAGTGTTGCACTGTCGTGCTTCGAAAACCCAAAGTGTCGGCATTGCACTACAGGATTTCCACTGTACTGTTGAAGCTCATGACTAAAGCCTCGTTCTGTGAGAAATTTTTGTAAACAAGCTTGAGCTTGAGAAGACTAAATGTTTGGTAAGGCAAATATGTAAAAAAAACTGGCATGCTGCGGCTCATTATAACAAATCATTTAGAAAAATTGTACCCAGAGGTTCTAAATTCTCTCAACAAAAATTAATGAGCACTTCTAATGAAATGTCAGAGTACCTACATGATAAAATCCGAAAGCATGCCACAAAACAAGCCAGACAAAATCACTTAGTTTTCCCACACAGTAGTGTGAATTTTCTGTCCTGTGGTTTATGTATCTTGTCCTTGGCATTCAAGAAAGTGATGTTAAATTTCAAGGAACAGATGCAAATTGTGTCGCAATTGCATCTGCAGTAATAGTCAGGTTTCGAAATACCAAAGCATCAGCATTGCTCTACCGGATTTCTACCGTACTGTCGATGCTCACAACTAAATACTCGTTCTGTGAGAAAAGTTAACCCTTTTTGTAAACATCTTTCCAGCACTCACAACTTTAACACCTTTCATTGACACATGTCAATAATGTTGGACTAGCCCAGCCAATCACGAGCTCCGTTGCCTGGTCAATGGAGTATTTGAGATTAACAATGCTTGGTTGCAAGCGTTCCCCTTCTCCTTTCCTCCTCCCCCTCACTTCATTTTTTGCACTCTCCTCATTTTTCGTGCAGCCAAAACTCCTTCGCTCGCCAAGATCTCGATTGATTTCTGGCCAGGGTTTTCCTTTCCCTAAAAATGCACAGGAACACTTGCTACGCAGACTATGCTGAGATAAATGATGCAATATAAATTACAAGGAGGCTGTTGACCTTGAATAATTCAAGAAGATTTTTAGCCTCGTTGAATAACATTAATCTGTGAAAATACCACAATCTATTAAGCACCAGACGTAAAACTAATAACATTAATGTGACATGACAACAACAAAAAATACAAGAGTTACAGTACCGCTCAAAAGTAAGTTGACAGTCCCTTGAGCCTCGAGACTCAATACTCGATCCTCGATAGTTTTGAGCATTGAGTCTCGAGTCTCGAGGATCGAATCTAGAGTCTCGAGTATCAAGTTGCGAGTCGAGAAAGTTAATGAGCTTGTCACTCGACTGATTTCTCGAGAAATTAATTGCACAAACGGGCCGCAAACAGTCTTGCGAGCAATCGTTCCACTCACTTTGGAATCCGAAAAACAAATAATTACCAAGTTGCGTGCGACTGATTCTATTGTACACTCAGATACACTGTAAGGGCATGAGGGTGTTTAGTTGCGATCGTTTTTGCTAACGAATGAATGAATCTCCCGCCAAAATAAAATAATATGTTGGTGAGTTTTCTCGATTGAAAATACATTCGCTTGCATTCCAGCGTGAAAAAAAGAAAACATTCTAATTGGCGGTCAAACATTGCATGTTTGGCTGTTGATTTTGAGAACAAAAGGTAAGCTTTAGGCTCAAGGGTAATCAAGTGTTTAGATGAAGCAAATGGCAAAAACTATAATTTATAGCGTTGTTTTGTTGCTTGCGTGACGCGCGCTCATGGCTCAGAAGTGGTCGCCTAGCACGTGATCAAAAATGATCAAATGTCTTTCCACGATAAAAATAGCCGCGTTGGGAATGAAAACGCTGTGTAGTACATAAACTTATTTCGAGCATTTTTTAGTTTCTCTGTACAAAACTTAACTCAACAAAGATAATTATATTTATTACAACTGTAGAAATTGTGCGTGAAAACTGAGAGGTCTCATATTTCGACCGCAAAAACGAAGGCAGCATTTTTGATGCTAAAATCCAGGTAAATCTCTGTTTTCGGCGAAACATGCAAGTTGAGCACCACCGTGCGAAATTAAAAGTGTTACATTATTGAAAAAAACGGGTACAGTACAGGTCAAAGATATTGGGCCCAAAATACGCGCATAAAACGTGCCTGCGTGTCAAACACGCACACATCTGCGTCTTTGACACGTGCATGAGATACGCGCAGAAAGCAAATTCATTAGTATTTATGAGTTAGCCTATTGTTCGCCTATTGTATTTATTTTGTTGTTAGTTTTGATGGCTGCTTGTGGTATACATGTTTAAGGCACTGGCTATTCAGCTCAACATGTTTTGTGTTTGTTACGGTTTACAGGTAAACATGGCTTCCACAGACATTGTAGCATTCACACATTTGTCTAAAAGTCCTGCCAAATCGCAGATTTCAATTTGGTCGTTATCTTCACAATCAAAAGGAGTCAATGCTCTCTTATTCAAGCTGCATTACATTGTGTGGTATGCTTACGCCTTCAAGAACCAAGGACATAAAAACTCCAAACTTCCCGTTACGAAATTACAAGACTTGTCGCGTGTCTTGTTTGACAGAACATGGCAACAATTTTCCCTCCCAATATTCACGTCAGATACCTCACAATAGTAACCCTTTCTTGTTCTAAGCACTTTCTTATGCTCTGTAGAACCACAGATATAAAAATTTGAAACTTCTTGTCGCGAAATCGTCAAAAGAATTGGTATCATCACACATATCCTGTCGACGCGTCGCTTGTCTTGCCGTAACATACATACAATCCGCTCGCAAGAACTCATCCTGTCTGGCACGTCAAAATGAATTTCATTTCTAATAAGAGCTTAAACAACGGAACATTTTCCCATTTCAAGCGCTTTCTTACGTCTTATACAACCAGAGATATGAAAATTCAAAATTTTCCGTCGCGAAACTTCAAAACAATCGGTCATCACACATGACGCGTCGCTTCTATTAACCTAAACATACATTCAATTCGCTCGCAAAAACTCTTTATGTCTGGCACGTCAAAATGAATTTCGTTTCAAATAAAGAGCTTAAACAACAGAACATTTTCCCAAGCGCTTTCTTACGCCTTACAGAACCAGAGATATGAAAATTCAAAACTTGCCGTCGCAAAACTTCAAAACAGTCGGTCATCACACGTGACGCCTCGCTTCTATTAACCTAAACATACATACAAATCGCTCGCAAAAACTCTTCATGTCTGGCGCATCAAAATGAATTTCGTTTCTACTAAAGAGCTTAAACAACAGAACATTTTCCCATTTCAAGCGCTTTCTTACGCCTTACAGAACCAGAGGTTCGAAAATTCAAAACTTGCCGTCGCAAAATCTTCAAAGGGTTATCACAAATGTCCACGCGTCTCTTTATTACAATTCGCTGGCAAAATTTACCACGCTTGAGAATGGTACTTGTCAGACTGGAGGATGTTTCTTTGGGACCAGAATCATGCTGTCATTGCTAAATTTATTGCGTGACGAGCCAGTGCTTTGAAAGCCATGTGGTGCTTGAACTCACATCCGATAGTTTCGTGGCTTCCAGTGGCAGCATTAGATTACACATGTCAAGTTAATTTCTGTTTCCTTTAGGCATGTTCCGTGAGAAAATTTGTTTTAAGCTACAAATGAAACTTGTCTGCCTTCGTATAAAAGCTAGACGGATCGCTGACAAAACTACTGTGTTGACTCTTATTGTTGGCTATTGATAAACAGGCTGGCTAATCACAATCTTTGGTTCCCACGGCTAAAATATCACGGTGAATCATAGTGGGTGAATGAAGAAGAAAGGTTTTCCTCTGTGTTATATATTTTTTTCTTCAAGTGCTTTGATAGCAGGAAAATGAACGATAGAAACGGAAGGTTTGACACGATTTACACTGGGAAACAAAACGAACGTTAGACGCGTTGTAAACTGCGCAGTTTGGGATTGAAAATGTAACGCCGTGCACAAGAATTTCAGTGAGTTGTGTAAATGTTTTTCTTTGTTCCTCGCTAACCCGGCAAAAGAAAGGAGATTCAAACAGCAACACCACAAGCCGATATAACAGAGAATCGATGGCTAGGATTGTTTTCATTTACATTCAGTCCATAACAAAAATATTTGAGAAAAAGTCGGACATTTGTCAGTGATTAGCAACTGTACACCAACAATGTCCGAATCGGCTGTTTGTTTCTCGGCGGAGATACAGTTATTTTTTAGCGGTGTCTGTAGGAACTGCCTTTTGTCTAGCTTTTTGTTGTGCAGAAGAATGCCACACAAAGCACAGTTGTGAGAGTGAATAACAAAAGAAAATACGCGCATGAAATGCGCGCAAATGCCTGTTTGGGCACGCGTTTTTAACACGCGTTTGCGCAAAAGTTGTGCGTGCGTGCGTGTTGGCCACTTATCTCTGACCTGTACTGTAAGTCAAAAAAATACTTTCGAAGTTTCTGGGAGATGACTTAGAATAGTGTTTCTTTCAAATGAAGACGTTTTCCCTCGAATGAAACCATTTTTTTCATTCACTCAAATGAAAAAAATATGCTCTTACTGGCTTTTCAAAATTCGACACTGTGCCTGCATGTGTCAAAACCGAAGTGGGAAGGTGATTTGTAGTTAATTCTGCGTGTTATAAATTTTTCACGCTTCTCTTCACAATGATTTCGTGGAGCTTGACAAGATGGAGGTGAACATTCAAAGGGACCGACATTCAAAGAGTCGAACACGATCTTCGACGAATTGAACAAATTTACTCAAGGTTGTTTATAATAGCGTAGATATACCAGCGTGTAATACAGGCTCCAGGAATTATGTAAACATGAAAGTGATTAGCACTTAGAGGACTACAGTTAAAGGATAAAAGGAAAAACTGTTCCATGTTACTACAGTGTAGTTCACAATCTGATATGCAAAGTAAACAAACACGTTGCACTTTTATTGCGGCTAGACTCCATGGCGCTTCGCTTGCTGCATGCTGTCAGCTACAGTACTAGAAGTATCTTATTTCAACAATTTTGCAAACGGGTCTAAACGCAAAGGGTTTTCCGCATTTACCGGTAAGTTTGCATCGTCCACTGCAGGTCTACATTTAGTTTCGAACACAAGTTGTCTCGGAAAGAAAAAAACCCCGTTTAGTCCGCCATCGTATGGTCGAATGTTTTCATGCGATAACGATCGGCACAAAACACTTGCACTTTAGATGTGAGAAGTACTGTATTATTTTTCCTTCAACAAATAAATCATTTCCTCGAAACCCTTTCGAGTTTTTGCATATTCGAGAAAGCCTTGTTTCTCGATCCTCGAGACTCGAGACTCGATCCTCGAACGTTTCGAGCATCGAGGCTCGAGGTTCGAGTTTCGAGTGTCAACTTACTTTTGAGCGGTACTGTAAACAGATGCACATACCATGGAGACAACTAGGTTTTCCTCTGTGTTTGGCAATAGTGCTGTCCCCGGGGGGTACTCCCATATATGGGCTATATAGGTACGTGCTGCGGAATAGGGTATGGTTTTTGAGGTTCTCAGTCCTTAAATAGGGTATCTTTTTTTACTCTTTTTTGCTGTATTCCTGGTGTGGTCCTTTGATAGGATAGCTAAATTGTATTTTCTAATACTGGAGTGAGAAAACGCCCGCCTAAACTAATGTTTTTTGAAAAAAAACTTGATGTATCTGTTTAAGTATTAACAAAATGATTTGCAACAGAGGTTTAATAGCCTTGAATAGGGTATCGGTTTTTGCTTTCTTAGTCCTTAAATACGGTTAGGGTTCAAGAACCTTCATGGCACACCCCTATCCAAAATTTGCAGGAGTACCCCCCTGGGTGCTGTCTTGATTACCACCAAAAAAGTCAAACTTCAGACGAATATAGAGAGAAAACAGTAAGAAGTGTGATGGAGTGCAACATCCTAGAAACAAACTATAACTACAGTATTTGAGAATAGAATGATACATTTTTCTTGGTTGAAAACTCCATTGTTTCGGAGCAAGAAATGGTTGATTATATATGCACACCATAAATCGTGACCACAATCCGCAATTTTTGACTCAGTCACAGTTGAATCCCAATAGTGGCACGAAAATTTGACAACATGGTGGAAAAAAGCAACCCTTTAAATCTTTAGATCCTTACCTTTTTTTTCCTTTAAGCAATTAGTTCACCAAACTCATAAATGCTGAGAAAACACACAAAGAAATACTCTTCATCCCTCAAGCGACGATTTCTTCCAAATTGACTCCCAAGAAAATACACGTTCCTGATTGGTTAACTGCCTCTACCATGATACAGTTCGGCGCAGGTCCAACCTCCTCTGCCACAGTGCTGTGTTCCGCTCAATTACGCCATATGGTTTGCTTGTTTGTTGTAGTTTCCTTACCTGATTGCATTACACTCTGCTCTTAGTTTAAATAGTGGAATAGTGACATTACCTAGGTTTAAATTTTACTTGGGTCAGTTGGATGAAAGGCTGATACAATAACATCTAATAGGGCACTGTTTGCTTATTGCTTTATTGTGAATAGATTTTTTTCTCACTTCTACAACCTATTGAGAGTGTGTCAGTAAAGCATATTAATATATGACATGGCTTGTTCATTCTTGGATTGACCATTTAGCCTGAGTGCCTTATAATAGCTCTTTTTCAAAATCACATGACAGTTTTTTTCTGCCACAGACTAAAAATAGCATGGGCTATTGGCAGGACAAATTCAAAATGGCGGTTTTTGCTTTTGTCATGCCTTCTCATTACATTACTGCTGCATTCCATTGTGTACTAATCACTCCAGAAAAAAAAAAGAAATCTATCATTGCATCATATTCCAAAGGACAAAAGTCTTGGAAGGAATACCCAAGGTTAATCAGGAACAAAACATTGAATCAGGAATATTGAATATTCATCAGTGATGACATTTATTTTTAATATAATGAATTAGAGAACTGTAATTAACTATTATTAATTTTTGTTAATTGGCATGCATGCATGTATACATTAATTTTGCTCCATTTCAAGACATTTTTCTGTTTCAGATGTTTCTGGAAAAATAAGAATCTGGGATACCACACAGGAAGAACATTTACTGAAATATGAATACCAGCCATTAAGTGGTGCCATTAAAGATATTGCCTGGTCACCTGACAGCAAGAGAATAGTTGTTTGTGGGGAGGGCAGAGAAAAGTAAGATGATTATAGAATGATTATGGTAGTAATTACACCAGTTGTCAAAACAGTTTCCAGCAGTTAGATTTTGATGGGTTGCTATAGCAGCTCTTTATCACTTGATGCTACAGTCATGGTATCAAAAAGCTGCCCAACCATTGGTGAACATGTGGTTATTGTTTTCATAGCATAATAGATTACCATAGCAACAGTATGACTCACTTAAAACACCCTTAATTGCAGCTTCAGGAGCTCATAATTGAAAAAATGGAACTGTGAATTCTTTTATATTATCAACATTTGATAAGCACAATAAGGTGCAATTTTTGGCAAGGTTTTAAAAAACCTTCTGTAGGTTGGGTTCAGAGCCACCTTAAATTTTCAAAAAATTTAAGGTGGCTATGAACCCCACCCAAATGTTGTCAATGCAAATATGCATGCTTGTGATACAGTTTAGCAGATTTCAGCAGTTTTCATGCATGCTCAGTCTTCACAAATTAAGGAAGATTTATTTCACTCAGACATTTTGTTCGGTCCGTTGATCATGACAAACAGAGATACATGTATAGTTCGCTAAAGGAAATTGTAGCAATTTTGTGGTTACAGTGAATTATCACCCGATAATTCACTGTATCAACCATCGCGCATTATCATTCAAAAGTTTGCATAGACTGTAAGAATAGGCGTCATAAAAATTCCTTGAAAAGCCCTGAAAAGCGCCTGACTGCAGTTATTTCAATCATTTAAATTAATTGTTATTACTTTTGCATTTTCTTTTCTTTGGCAATGTGATCATGAAATATGAGAGAAGATGACATTTCTAATTCACACTCCTTCCTGTGACTATTATGATCAGCTGATCAGCTTCTTTCAATAATAATTTATTGAAGGTGTGCATGGAATAAATCCCTAAGTGACTTCATTTGGAAAATGTTGACTGAGGCAGCCAGGATTGAAATACTTAGAAGCACTTGTTACAGCTTACTCTTGCCTTTGTTATTGTCTAAAAAGAACTGGCAATAACTACCAGTTCTTTTGTAACAACAACTAAACCCAGAGTAAACTGTGAAAATTTGGTAGGTATGCCAATCATAGCCTCCTCAAAATTTCCCAAAAGTCACTTACAGCTTTATTCCACTCACTCCTTGACTTAGGAGCTTATGATTAATGGCTCTCCCTGTGCAAAGTGAACAAAAGTGTCAGATCTGTGTGAAACAAGAATTCATAATAAATAACATTTGTTTGTTTTGTTTTGGATGTTACTAAAACTGGTAAGGGGAACAGGAAATGGGGAACGGGAGTCTGGGAACAAGTGTGCAGCGGTAACCCGTTGCATAATTTGAAATGGCGGACAAAGGAAATGAAGACTGGGAACAATTTGGGGAAATGTGAGGAAGTGTCATGGTTGTAGACACGAGTTTCTACCAGCTGTGCACCCAGATGACCAGTATGTTCTTGTTAGAGCAGAGTCGGAGGGCTGGTTTACAGTGTCACCCCATCAAAAATATAAATTGTAGCCATTTAACAAATTAAGTCGAAGTTAATTGGTGAAAAAAACAACCTCACCAAGATTTATGTCTGTGCGGTTATTCGGTTATTCATTCATGCGTTATTTGGAAAACTGTTTCACCCATATGTATAGAGCTTTGTACAGAGATGCCAAAGAGAAAGAACTGTTAAGTTAGCAAAACCTTGAGCAATTTTAAGGTGATTCCTCAGAAATAAATTAAAGTTACCGATGAATATTTTTGAAACTTTCCCTGAATGTTCTCTATCAAGCACTGTTTCGAAAAATGCAATAAAAATGATAGGTCACCATTCTTGTTTAAGAGGTGTGATGGGCCAATCTTACCCCATTTACATGTATGCCTGTACTCATGCTAATCATGCACGTTATTCTTCAGTCCAAGTTACATTTTGTGGCAGCTTGAAACTTAGTTTATTGAAGTAATACTTGGGAAAAAACTTGACAGGTAGAAAGTGTCGAGCATATAGAACAATATCATAATTATAAAATTTGTGGAAACATCACACTACTTAAAATGACGTGGACATAAAGCATTCGTAGTTCGTATTGTGTGATCATCTGGGTGAGGGTAGTTCTGAAAAGAACTGTTGTTGGTGACTGACGTTTCGACAACCTGAGCGGAAGTCATCTTCAGAGTCAAGTGAATAGTATTTGTCAGTCGATGATGTTATAAAGTTGGTCCGTTAAACGTGATTGGTCAGTTTAGCCATGATGGTATTGGCTGAAAGACTCGTGTAAAGTTTGTCATCTGTCATTGGTGGGTTTCGATCCGTCTATTGTTAGTCAAATTGTCCGTTTTTTGGTCCGTGCTGTTAAGTCGGTCTGTTAGAAGTCCGTTTGTCGGTTTCGTTTCGGTCATGAATTAGTCGTTTGTAAGGCGGCGGTAGTTGTTGACATCTGTTAAGAGGCGTTTGTTCTAGGTTAGTGTACCAGCTTTCCAGAGTCAGTCGTTGAAAACAGTTTGTACTGTAGGTCAAGCATTGAGCAGAGTCCCAGTCGATGTTGTGGTTTGTCAGTTGATGATGTACAGCAATGTGATTGTTGGCATCACCATTTCTCGTCGCTCGTTTGTGTTCAGTCAGTCTCGTGTTAAGGTTTCTACCAGTCTCACCAATATACATGTAGGAAGCCTGGCAGTCGGAGCATTTGATCTTGTAGACTGCTCCCTGTCTGTTGTTAGGTTCGTCTCTGTCTTTCACGTTTGTCAGTAATTGTCGTAACGTTGTTGTAGGTTTGTGGGCTA
>CBDDTI010000278.1:0-4873 GCA_965233585.1 bacterium | reverse complement strand
AATTACGTAATCGCAATGCTTCCATTAGTTTATTGTATGAGCACCAGGAGCCATAATCGGGGACGGAGACCGTAAGCGCGCGTAATTTCTAGTATTGTGGTTGGCCCCATGATATGGGACAATTTTTCTATTTTTAGAACAAATTGCGCCATCACCGTCGACACACGCGCGTAAAATGCTGCGAGGATTTTTGCAGATGAAGCGCACAAGAAATGGCGTCCGAAATCCCCGAAATCTTTTATGCTTTTGGCCCAGTACTCGACACGTTTATCTCTGTTGGAATTTGGTGAAGTATTTTCGTCGTAAGTTGCTCCAGTTTGAATGAAGTAAGACAGTTCCGAACTTAGGTATGTCCCGCTTTATCACTGACCAAGTAATGTTCCGCTGCTTCTTTTACAAGAACTTCACATTATTCCACTCTAAATCTTATATACGTAAAAGATTAACAGCTTTTCTATAACACAGCTAAAATCTAGTTGGATATATTTGGATATAGCAGCGTTTCAGAACTTCAAAGTTTTCCTCCTCTTGCCACACGCTTGCGAGGATTTCGGCAGAGTCTTCGCGACCGAAAAGTAAAAAAAAAATATTCTGAATATTTGCAAGTTTGAGTTTCGCCTAAATTGTAAGCAACGCTTGACGTTTCTTTCAGGCCCAATAAGTGACAATAGGTTTGTGTCTGTAGATGCTGATTAGCTTTACTTGTGTAAAAATCCAATAAATTGCCTGTTGTCGATGAATAAGAGCCCCCGCCGATGCGTGTTTTGTACAGTCAGTATGACAAATTGAACTTCCGCGCTTTGGTGTGAAAACGTACATCGAACTCATATAATATCGCTAGTTTTTGAATATGTTCAATTAAGGTTGATAAATGTTTGAGAACATATTACAAGTTAAGCTGAAAATATGTGAATACGGAAAAAATAAATATAAGCAAAGTTACGATTACGCTTTCTTTAATGGACTCGAATAAAGCAGTGAATAAAGATTTCGATTTTGTTGGTTAAGTTATCAAAGCTCTTTGTGTATGTTATTTTCGCAGTGTAAAGTTTCACTATGTGAAAGAAACCCATGATATTAATAGCCTTTTGACGTTGGTGAAAATTGTTCTAGCATCTCAGCACAAAAAACAACCAAACAAATCTTTGTCAAGATTTGTTTAAAAACACCGACTCGGCCTTGAAAGTGCACGCGCTGCACTATGCAAATGAGCTACTCGTACTTGCCTTTCAAAAACTTTTGCAAACTCGCCAAACGAGCAGATATAAGAAACTCTGCAATTAAGGATTTTGGTTATGATTACTCATTCTTTAGGGAACTCAGAAATTAACTCGATACCAGAGTGAAGAGTTTTCTTGCTTAACAAACGCAAAAGTTTACGCTTACAACCACCTGCGCGAGCAGATGTTATTCATTCAAATCGCGAAATTAAAGAAATTTTCGACCCTGAAAAACTCACCTTGTCCATTAACTCAGAGCATAAAAGTGCATACAAGAGCCAGGGTTCTTCTTCCCTGCCTTATTCCCTGCCATCGCTGTGAAAACTTGCAACTCTCACCATTTTTGACCATGCAACGTGACAACATCCACGCCAGAACCCACGACACGTGCGTGGAGCAGCGCGAATATATGACGTCAGGATGGCGCAATTTGTTCTAAAAATAGAAAAATTGTCCCATATCATGGGTCCGCGTGCATGCCAACACTTACGGTTTCCGTCCCCGATTATGGCTCCTGATGAGCACACATAACCATCTTCTGTTTATTTTCTTACGTCTTGTGTGGGGGTCAACCTCAAAAATAGCCAACGAAAACACGCAACAAAGAACTTTGCCAGGTTTCATGACCACTTTCCCCGCTTTCCTATAAAACGATGCACTGGTATACTGAGCAAATTTCGTCCAAGATTGAGTCTTATATTCATTATTCCAAAAACTTTGATTTCGCACATCTATAATACTCGTTTTAAGAATCCGTTTTTCCTACATTGACATCATCAGCATCGTCATCAGCATCATCAATGATCCTTATAACACCCCGGAGAAGCAGAAGACGTCCGCCAGTATTCTCCAGCGCACACGGTTCTTTGCTAATGCTCTGGTTCTTTCCCAGCAGTAGCCCATTCTTTTAACTTTTGAAGCCAGAATCGCTCAAAGTTGTCCGCGAGACTAGATTGGCATGATAAAAAAGTCTTTACCATATTTGGTCTATTTGCAGCGCAAAGCACTAGGACTTTTCTCAAGTGTGAGCACAAAGATGGCGAGATAGAGAGCTGCCGTGGAATTTTTGTTGAAGTTGGCCGGAAGACCCTTTCGGTGAAACTTTTATGTAGCTCTAACCTTTCAATGAAGAGCTGAATGAGTTCACTTGCAAATCAGGTTTTTACAATATATCGATTTCTGAAAAGGTTAACGAGCCAAATGAAAAGAAAGTTAAGCTTCGCGTTCGAATCAAGATGTCTGATAATTTCCATCGAAGACTGTTAGCTAGAAGTAACAGAAAGCGTTAACGCTTACATCTGAATCAACTAGCTCTTCTCTCAGTTTAATACAAAACTTTTGTTGATCACTCGATTATGAGCTCTTAATTTGAAGGACAGATTTCCAATAACGAATTCAATAATTCACTCTTCGGAAGAACGCCCTGAGTTTTTCATTGTAGTTTTTTTATCGGGGAACAAAAACTGCAGAGATAAATAATTTGCATCGTGTTCACCTTAGAGTTATTTACACAGTAACTGATTATTATTTAAGCCTCCTTTCTATACAGTAACGATTCATTGACGTTACATTCTTCAAATTTCTGAAAATTTTCCGCAAGCGATGAACTTCCGATTTTGACCATGAGAGCAGAAAAACAAACAAATGTTCCCGGAAGCTTTTCGCTTGATGGAAATATATTTTGTTTATGAATTGAGGGCCTATTTCTACCACTCTTGGAGCGGCAAAAAATCCTTGCGAATTTCAGAGTAACTATTCCGACACTTAAGTGCAATTTCTGGATCCATGCAGTTGGTGCCTTAGGCCACGTTCTCACTACGGTCATCTTTTTCGAAAAGCTCCGTTATCAAGATGTCTTCCATCTACCCTAAAACGCGAAGGCGTCGTTTTCAAATTCCTCTGGTTTGAATTTCGTTTTCGAAAAGTTTTATTCGTGACGGATTAGTGCGGACGGTAGGCCTCACCGTAGACATAAAGCGGCGTTTCCAAATTTCTCTGGCATAGTATGGAAGGGGTCTAATTGCCTGCACTGTCTTGTGTCACGATGTCATAAGTACAAAGTACAAGTAAGTACAAAGTACAAGTGCAAAGTACAAGTACAAATACTACTCATCAGAACCACACATAAAAACAAAAGAAGCTTTTTTGAAACTAAGCGAGGCCTAATTGAAAATTCTAGATCTACTTATACAACCGCGATTTTCGCTTGGTAACTGACTGCGCTAGCAGAAAAAGCGTAAAGCTCTCCCTTGAATACTCAACGCATGTGGAATGTACAAATTAAAAGCACAACGTACAAAGGTCAGTCCTGACACAAGCTTGCACCGAACGAGAAAATAATGAAAGAGTAGCTTTGTAAAGGTAAAAAGTGCAATCCAAAATAAAAATCTAACAAAAGCAAATGAAAAAAATTCCTGTGAAATTATTTTTTGAGCTGAAATGAACTACTGTTGGTTTTAAAATGCTAAATCTGGTTCAACCGACTGGGAATGAAAGAAAATCATTGTGGCCAAGGATTTAGCCTATGGAAAAATTAACTATATATATAGAATATATTCAGACAAGAATATGTTTTCAAGGAAGCTCTTAAGAGGCTGTCTCTCTAAGAACCACCCACTCAATTTCGCTTAAAAAATAATTTTGCCTGAAACTCTGGCAACTGAAAGACTTTACCAAGGTTAGAATAAAAACAGATTTGGTTTGATTTGAAATGATTTTCTAGTCGCGTCAGGAACCATTTAATATTTCGGCTCATCGGGGCCCGTCGAGCTGTCTCCAAAAGCCTCAAATTGACATTTTTCGTGACGCTGTAAAATACTTCACTCGCAACATCTAGTAATGAGTCTTATGTCATTTTGCTCCTAATTTTTCTAGTTTTCCAAGAGACTAACCAATTTTTTCTTAATTTAAGTGGCAAGACGAAATCACACATATTACTGAACACTATTAATCGCCATCGAACGATGGCTGGAAATGGCCTTCATTTAGAAGCTAATTTTTAAAACTTGGGACCTAGCTGAAACCTTTAGTCTGCACAGCCGCAAAGTGTAGTCCTTTATCGGCAAAAATATGCAAAAACCCCTGCACGATTTCAGTATTTCAAAAGTTATGGCCGTTTGTATCAGCACATGTACGAGCATTTCCGACATTCAAGCCTATAGCAAAATCGACCTGTCCGAGCAGATTTTATCATAACTACAGCTTACCTGCTTCGAAACTTGGGTTTATTTCCAACTTCAGTCATTTTCCAAGCCTTCACGTCGTTGAATTCAATGGCAGTGTCAGCAAATAGGTAGGTTTTGCCTTCGAAACTTGAGCATGGCTTCATCGAGTTTCTTGGAAGAGAACAAAGCTCGACTCCATGGCCACATTTTGAGCTAAAGTTCCCTATCGAAACATCGTTTCAGAGCTGAATTTCTTCAAGAATCAGATAACAAACTATGCACGTGTGGTATCAAGGAGAAAATCGAGTTTTGAACGCTTAAATTTTGGGGAAATCACCCCGTTTAGATCGCTGGAAGATGACTACGGTACAATCAGCGGTCTCTACTCTTTTGTGCTGACCTCTGTGGAAACAGCATCACACCGATACCTATCTTCTAGCGATCTACATGGGATGATTCCTTTAAAATTTAAGCCTTCGAAGGTCGATT
>CBDDTI010000277.1:0-11836 GCA_965233585.1 bacterium | reverse complement strand
ATGGGAAAATGTGTCTCAGTTAGAAAAATGTGTCATAATTAGAAAAATGGGTTACAGTTACAAAAAATGGTGGACAGCTATGAAAATAGGTCAGATTTGGAAAAATGTGTCACATTTAGAAAAATGGGTCACCGTTAGAAAAATGTGTGACATTTAGAAAACTGGGTCACAGATGGGAAAATGTGTCACAGTTAGAAATACGGGTCACAGTTAGAAAAATGTGTCACAGTTAGAAAAATGGGTCACAGTTAGAAAAATGGGTCACAGTTAAAAAGTTTTGTCACAGTTACAAAATGTGTCACAGTTAGAAAAATGGGTCACAGATAGAAAAATTGGTCACAGATAGAAAAATCGGTCACAGTTAGAAAAATGGGTGACATTTGGAAAAATGGGTCGCAGTTAGAAAAATGGGTCACATTTAGAAAAATGGGTCACAGATGGAAAAATGGGTCATGGTTAAAAAAATGTGTCACAGTTAGAGAAATGTGTCACATTTGGAAAAATGGGTCACAGATTGGAAAATGTGTCACAGTTCAAGAAATGGGTCACAGTTAGAAAAATGTCTCACAGTTAGAAAAATGTGTCACATTTAGAAAAGTGGGTCACAGTTAGAAAAATGGGTGACATTTAGAAAAATGGGTCACATTTAGAAAAAAGGGTCACAGTTAGAAAAATGTGTCAGTTTGAAAAACTGGTTTAAAGATAGAAAAATGGGTCAGAGATGGGAAAATGTGTCACAGTTAGGAATATGGGTCACAGTTAGAAAAATGGGTCACAGTTAGAAAAATGGTGGACAGTTATAAAAATAGGTCAGATTTAGAAAAATGTGTCACATTTAGAAAACTGGGTGACAGTTAGATAAATGTGTCACATTTAGAAAAATATGTCACAGTTAGAAAAATGTGCCACAGTTAGAAAAATGTGCACAGTTAGAACAATGGGTTGCAGTTAAAAAAATGGGTCCCAAATAGAAAAAGGACCGACAGTTAGAAAAATGTGTCACAGTTAGAAAAATGTTTCACATTTAGAAAAATGGGTCACAGATAGAAAAATGTGTCACATTTAGAGAAATGTCTCACAGTTAAAAAAATGTGTCACATTTAGAAAAAATGGGTCACAGTTAGAATAACGTGTCACAGATAGAAAAATGTGTCACATTTAGAGAAATGTCTCACAGTTAGAAAAATGTGTCACATTTAGAAAAATGGATCACAGATGGGAAAATGTGTCACACTTAGAAATATGGGTCACAGTTAGAAAAATAGGTCAGATTAAGAAAAATGTGTCACATTTAGAAAAATGGGTGACAGTTAGAAAAATGGGTGACATTTAGAAAAGTGGTTCACATTTAGGAAAATGGGTCACAGTTAGAAAAATTGGTCAAAGATAGAAAAATAGGTCACATTTAGAAAAATGGGTCACAGTTAGAAAAATTGGTCAAAGATAGAAAAATAGGTCACATTTAGAAAAATGGGTCACAGATGGGAAAATGTGTCACAGTTAGAAATATGGGTCACAGTTAGAAAAATGGGTCACAGTTAGAAAACTGGGTCACAGATAGAAAAATGGGTCACAGTTAGAAAACTGTGTCACAGTTAGAAAAATGTCTCACGTTTAGAAAAATGGGTCTCAGTTAGAATAATGGGTCACAGTTAGAAAAATGGGTCACAGTTAGAAAAATAGGTCAGATTTAGAAAAATGTGTCACATTTAGTAAAATGGGTCACAGATGGGAAAATGTGTCACATTTAGAAAAATGGGTCACAGTTAGAAAAATGTGTCACAGTTAGAAAAATGGGTCACAGTTGGAAAAATGGGTCACAGAAAAATGGTGGACAGTTATGAAAATAGGTCAGATTTGGAAAAATGTGTCACATTTAGAAAAATGGGTGACAGTTACAAAAATGGGTCACATTTAGAAAAATGGGTCACAGTTAGAAAAAAGTGTCACAGTTAGAAAAATGGGTCACAGTTAGAAAAATGGGTCACAGTTAGAAAAAATGTGTTACAGTTAGAAAAATGTGTCAGTTAGAAAAATGTGTCACATTTAGAAAAATGGGTCACAGATAGAAAAATGTGTCACAGTTAGAAAAATGTGTCACATTTAGAAAAATGGGTCACAGTTAGAAGAATGGGTCACAGATAGAAAATGTGTCACATTTAGAGAAATGTCTCACAGTTAGAAAAATGTGTCACATTTAGAAAAATGGGTCACAGATGGGAAAATGTGTCACAGTTAGAAATATGGGTCACAGTTAGAAAAATGGTTCACAGATAGAAAAATGGGTCACAGATAGAAAAATGTGTCACAGTTAGAAAAATGTGTCACAGTTAGAACAATGGGTCACAGATAGAAAAATGGGTCACAGTTAGAAATAATGGTCACAGTTAGAAAAACGGGTCACAGTTTGAAAAATGTGTCACAGTTAGAAACATGGGTCACAGTTAAAAAAATGGGTCCCAAATAGAAAACTGACTGACAGTTAGAAAAATGGGTCACAGTTAGAAAAATGTGTCACATTTAGAAAAATGGGTTACAGTTATAAAAATGGGTCACATTTAGAAAAATGGTGGAGATCCTGTTCCTAGGTTTCACCATTTTATTCAGAGCCGCGTTTCTCAAGAGTGATCGAGTGTCTCCTTAATTATCGCATCGATGTACTCCTTATTGACCTATTTTCGTCTGTTTTGTTTTAAACAGGACTCGGCAAGCGTCTTATGATTTCAGCCCATTGAGCAGGAAGTCTTAACTCACGCTGAAGAAGAAGAAGAAGAAGAAGAAGAAGGAGAAGAAGTTTGAAGAGAATACAATTCAAAAAGCACACCATACGCTAATTTAAGAAAGCCAGTTTTTAACTTTGTGTCCAGTAAGTTCGTTAAGATGTCTTGTCTATTTGGCAATTTAGTACCAGTCAGGCGAGAAAAGGAAATATTATACTGTTTCGTAGAAGCCAGGGTAAAGCTGTTTTCTAACATAAACGATCATCGTCTCAGTTATGCTATGACTTTTCTTGGGATCAACACGCTTGCGTGCACGGAAGCAGAACATTTGTTCTTAGGAAGAAAACTCTGCTCTCAATTTGCGCCCTTCAAATTGCTCAGCTAACAAAATTTAGCACGACTGCATCGACTGCTGTTCCTCGATTTCAGTGAGGTAGAAAGCAGAACGCCTCCTAGTCATGTTAACATTCAGTTTCCATTTGCGACCAATCAGCGAGCCGAATTTCCTCCGCCGGGCATGCCGCTAAAGCCTTGGCACTATCAAAGTGGTGTTGAAGAGACGCCGAGATATGAAACTTTTGAAGACCAGTCTAGACGTGACAATAACAGCGCCCATTATCATAGCGCGTCTTGATTAGAATCCGTTTCTAGGATAGAGCTGAGCGAAACGGGTGGTCTAGACCTTGAGTGCGCAATTTCCAGCGTTGAGGTAGAATCCTCTGAGAATGGCCAGTCCAGCGAGTTTTTTCGGGAAGAGTATTCTACATCGGTAGACGTTTCGGAAGAGAAGAAAGATAAGAAGCCCGGAATTACCTTAAGTGAAGCCGAAATGTCACCTGACTTGCGTTCTGAGTTGTGCGAGATAAGAAAGTTTTACTCCGACGAACTAAACTGCAACCGCGAAGGAACTGCCTTACAAAATACGACCATAGACAAAATGTTGGAAAGAACTACTGGATTTCTGTGGTTTTTGAAAAACATAAAAAAAACTTGATCCAGTCTTGGTTCACTGTGCCAATCCGGAGTTGGTGCAAGAATTTGTGCAATTCATGATGAATAAGCGAGGCGTGAAACCTGTTACCTGCAGCCGGTATATTGCGGCTTTGATCAATGTGCTGAAAGTGCCACTAGATTCTTACGGTACGGTATCGAGCGAAGTCTCCGAGAAAATCAGGGCTATTCAAAGACAGCTCGAGCGGTTAGCCAGAAAAGAGCGCGTGGATTCCCAGGCCCAGAAACCTGAATTCGAGAAAGTTGTCTATTCAGAATTACTCGAGCTTTGTTGCGAAATAAAATGGGAAGTACAGGAACAGAGCGGAATTGTTCGGGCAACGAGTTGCATGAATTTATGCCTGCTACTGTTATATTGCGCTGCCAATCCGGGTCGCGTAAAAGAATACGTCACGCTCCGAATTTATAAGGATCAGAGTGCAGAGCAGTCAAAAAATCAAAATTTTATATGTTTCAACGAGGACGGCAGTGTCATTTTGTTTGAGGATGACTACAAGACGCGAGCTACCTACGATCCAAATCGCACGGATTTAACACCGCTTACCTTTCTAACTTACTATTTGCAGCTTTATTGCAGCAAATTGAGATCCCTTTTGCTATGTGGGAAAGAGCACGACTACTTTTTTGTCAATACCAGAGGCGACCCGTTCTCGCAGGCATCTTATGGCTATTACGTTTCCGCCTTGTTCGAGAGATATTTCAGTCTTAAATTAACCACGGTGGACATCAGAAAAGCTGTGGTAAACCACTTTTTGTCTTTGCCTGAAAGCGGCGATGATTCCTTAAGAGAGTCGTTTGCCACGTTAATGAAACATTCGGTCAGGACACAGAAACGTTACTATGGTGAAAGACCTTTGGCTCAGAAGAAAAGCAAGGCCTTGCACTTGTTAGGGTCCATGGCCTCTCGAAGCTTAGGGGAAGGTTCGGTAGACGTTCTTAGCGACGAGGACGAAGAATTGAACATCGAATTGCTACCAGCAGAGGGAGACGTTGTAGCGCTGGTGGTAGCCAATTCCAACAAGAGCGTTCCTGAAGTTTTTGTGGCTAAGGTGTTGAGGATTTCTGACGATCGAAAAACTGCCTATCTCGCGGAATTTTCGGAGCTAGAACCGGGAAAATTCAAGCTCGAAGCAGGAAAAAGCTACAGAGAGGCAACCAATGCCTTGATTTATCCAGTCGATGTTGTCTATTCACACTCCAACGGCGTCTATGAGTTAAGAACGTCCAAAAAAAAATCATGGCTAGTGGATTGATGTCGCTTTTCGCCGAAAGAATGAAACATCAAGTCATCGACGAGGTGCTGAGAGAAATCGGCCTACTTCCACAGTTGTACGAGCACTTCCTTGCCAGCGATGATAAAACGGTGGTTTCGCTGCCGTGGAGAAATTATTGTCGTGCATTATCGCAGCCTCTCTTTAGCTACGTGAGTGACTTTTACGGTGCGTTTCTTCGCCATAGTCCGAGCGAGCGCAATTGCAGTGTTTGTCTAAGCCAGCACTCACGAAATCAGCTGTCTGTCAGATTTGTTCCAGAAAGACGGGCTAGATTTACTTTTCGATATGCTGGAACGCAGACGATTTTACCTGTGCGCAGAAGACGACCTAGTGTCACTAATAAGAATCTGTGGTTATCTGCTCATCAACTGTGACATCCTACACGCCCTTCTGCTAAATTTGCTTTCACTCGACGAAGTTCGTAGATCGGAAAGCGGACCTGCGTTTGTTTACGAGCCTTATAGGAACGGATTTATGGAAAGCGCTGGTCATTTCGCCCAAGGTACAGACCACCCAAACTTTTACAGCTTATTGAGACGAAACCAAAGTTACCGCCAAGTGAAAAGGCAACTTCGCAACTATCTTCGCTACAGGGAATTTGCGGTAGTTTACACCTATCCCTCGGGCAGGGTAAAGTTTTCAAAAGTTCGGAGACTACTACAGTCTTCCACCAATGGAACCCGACAATTATCCCGAATGTGGCTGGTAATTAGAAAATGCAACTGCACGATAGGTCGCATTCTTATTGTCCAACATAGCGATGTCTGTCAACCGTCCTAGATTGGATGAAGGGCATACGGCCTCTCGAGCAGTTGCCGTTCAGCCTGCAGTACAATAACCAAAAATCCAAAACTTGATTCACTTTCCTAAAGGTTTTGCGTCGTCTATCTCTCAGCGACGTCTGTTATCCGTTCTGATTCCATAGACACCGCTTAGCTTGTTGGAAAGTAAATTTCTTAAGACAATTGTCGTTCGGTGCCACTTGACTGCAGGCAGGTAGTTTCAAATTTGTCTCTAAGACGCGAAACTACAGGTTGTCTGATTAGTTTTATTTGTAATACTTGTCGTTAGCAAGCAGGTAGTTTAAAATTTGTTGCTGATAAGTTTCTTTTGTGCCTGAGAGGGGCGAAAATGCAAGTTGTTCAATGAGTTTTATTGTTAAGACATGCCGTCTAGGCCTAGTTTAAGTTTGAAAGAGCAATAGATTTCGCAATCCTTTAATTAGTCGCCTGCAATGTTAACTTAGCTAATCAAGTTGCTAAGGAAGTGAGCAGCGTTCATAATTGTTCTTTCATTTTATTTTATTCTGATAGTCGTATTAATTATTGTATCCGATTTTTGGACTTTGTAATTTTGTCGTGAAGCGCATTTGAACATTGTGTGGAATTTGCTCTATACAAATTATTGTTATTATTATTATCGGTAGGATATTGTAGTTGTTACAATTGTCCATTGCTAGGATATCGTAGCTCTTAAAATAAAGTTCTTGTTTCTAGATAAAAAATGTTTGTTTGATGATTAAGTCGCCTGACTGTGTTACCTCAAGAGGAATGAGAGCTTGTCTTTTGTCTTGTAGAAGAGACTTACACGAGCGCATTTTGTCAAGACCGACCCTAACTTGAAGGCTCTATATTGAAAGCTCGAGTGTATTGAATAACCGTTTGAAAAGAAAAGGCTTGAATAACGACGTAAAGAATGATAAATAAATTCGCTTTCTTCCTTGCTTCCTTTCTTTCTTCCAAAGGGACCGCGCGGTGAATTGAATTTAGAATTTTTCTTCCGGCAAAATCACTGACAAGGAAGATATATAGTCATTCGTTCAGCCATCGCAATATAGATAAGATCCCGAGCGCGCTCTGATTGGCCAAAGACCCATGTTTTATGAGATTTTATATATTAGCATATACTAAAACAGTGGTTAGTAATCATCTTTTTGTGCGATATTATCTCCCTGTTTCAGTATATACTAAAACAACTATTCACCTCGGTGTCGGTAGCTAGCCACCTCCACTTCGGTGAATAGTTGTTAAATATTCAAATCAATGCGCGTGCTCTGATTACTCAATCAGCTGTGGGTACCCACGGAAATTTCCCGTGTCCTCTGAATTGTTATATAAAAGCAATAGACCACAAGTTTCTCTGGTTTATAGGCTGATAAACCACTTGGAATGTTGGAAAAACACTCGAAGAATTCGTAAATGCGGCTCGTGACTTACAAGTTCTTCTCGTGTTCTTCCAACATCTCGCGTGGTTTATTAGCCTATAACCCATAGAAGCTTGTGCTTTGTTGCTTAATTAAGATATAGACAGGACCCTGCGCGCGCTCTGATTCGTCAAAAACCCATGTTTTATTTAAGGTGGCTTACTACAGTTTTTTCGAGACTTATAGCGCGCGCTACGTTAGCCTGCCACACGTCAGCATTTGTCGCGCGTGCAAAAATGACGCATTTCAAGTAACCTCAAGAAGGAAGAAAAACAACTTCTCAAAAGCATTAATAATTCATAAGTTTGATAGCCAATAAAAAATGGCGTAGATGAATTTTGATATCCAATGAAAACCTAGATGAAAACCACACGTGTTTTGGACATCGTATCCAAACCACACGTTGTTTTCATCTGATTCCTCATTGGATATCAAGATTCACGCATTAAAACAAAAGAAATTAAACTTAGGAACAGAATTTAAAAAGTTTAGCAACCTTGGGAACTTGCATTTTTACTAAAATAATTTTAACAATAAAACTCATGAAATTGGAAATTAAAATGTTTTAAATACACATAGCGTCCGATACTAAATACTGTTCCATAAACAGTTTTCGGTGGATATCTCTTTACCTACGTTTTTCTCCAATTTAATGACAAATTTGCTTTGCCAACAATTCAGACTCGAGCATAGCGATTTTCTTACTATGTATAAAGCCCTGGTCAAACGGCGCGTGATAGTCGACGATAGTTGATTCTCCCCTAACTATCATCAACTATCACCAACTATCATATTCACATGGTCAAACGGTCGTGATAGTTGATGATAGTTCACCGGCAGTCGTGCGAGCAAAGTCACGAGAACAGCGAGTTCCAAGCTTCTTCTGTGTAAAAATGTGAATACTAAATGGTGTTCCGTAAGACAAACTTGTAAAAGTATGAATTTTTCGCGACGAAAGAGGGCGGCTGCATGTTTTCTGACCGCTATCGGGCCAGTGATTACCAAAACAGCTGACGGAAAAACTATCATGAACTATCATACGCGTGGTCAAACGAGAAAAACTATCATCGACTATCATGAAGAATTTGAACAAGCTCAAACTGAATGATAGTCAATGATAGTGCATGATAGTTAGTGGTCAAACGGAAGCGCGCGCTCAACTATCATCGACTATCATGAGCCGTTTGACCAGGGCTTAAGTCCAGTGCTTCGAAACCTATTGTAAATCAGGTAATACCTGGACAAGCCTCCCGAAGGAATGGATATTTTTCTTTAACCGAGTAATTCGCTATTCGTTAAAATAGTTAACGCGTATTTGTTTTATACCTTGATGACGGGGAATACGACTTTCTTGACTTAATTCTCTTCGTAAACCAATTTTTGGCTCCTACACCGTGCCGCTCCTTCCTTCCGGGCAAAACTTCATCGTCAATTTCATTTTACCAAAACTTTCAAGTGTTTCATACGAAACCGGGGAGCCGGGGGAGGTAAAGGGTTAGGGAAGGGATACTGAATAGAATAAAATAGTGTAACAGAATTGTAAAACAGACATTATCAACTTAAGGTTTGAAAATACTGAAATTGCAGTCAGGGATGGACATCAGAGTTAAAATTCGTGCTTGACACTGACTATTGTTAACGTTAAAAACAACGTCAATAGAACTTCAAAGACGTTTCGACCAAACAGCTTCGGCCTTCATCGGTTTTTTTAAAAAGCCAACTGAGTGACGGCTTTCTAACAGTTCACAGTTCTGCGCGTGCTACGCCAGCAAAAAACATAACTAACGACCGCTGCGCGTGCTTACGCGAGGGATTTGTAAACATCTGGAATGTCAATGTGTTCGTTTCCCGCGTTGCTGTCTCTTTGCGAATACCACGAGAGACTATTTCTTGAGGCTTGGTATTCGCAAAGAGACAGCAACGCGGGAAACGAACACATTGACATTCCAGATGTTTACAAATCCCTCGCGTAAGCACGCGCAGCGGTCGTTAGTTATGTTTTTTGCTGGCGTAGCACGCGCAGAACTGTGAACTGTTAGAAAGCCGTCACTCAGTTGGCTTTTTAAAAAAACCGATGAAGGCCGAAGCTGTTTGGTCGAAACGTCTTTGAAGTTCTATTGACGTTGTTTTTAACGTTAACAATAGTCAGTGTCAAGCACGAATTTTAACTCTGAACTTAAGGTTTATTTATTGTAAATTTTGCTGTACATAGCACTGTATATCATTTTAACCTCTGTAGAAACAACTATGTAAATACACTATTGTAGTTTCAGATCTAGGCTCATGACCTTGTGCTTCTTGTCAGGGACCAAACACGAGGAGTGCCCCACGAAAACACGTAGTGTCTTAGGCAGTCCAAGTGTCTATTGGAGGTTAAAGACTGTCAAATCGTTTTCTGTGAAAACAAAAAACAACAATAAACATTGAAATACATTATTGTGACAAGTGTGTTACTTTTCCACAATATACAAGTGTATAAATAGGTAGATAATTAGCTTAACCAAGTGCTGTTAATTGTGATGACAATTACTGCTCTTTACCTTGTCAGTGCTCCTCGAGGAGGCAATTTCATGCAGTATAGACTTATGTGTATTGTCAGTCTTGCAGTCTAGAATTGTAAAATAGACATTATTAACTTGAGGTTTATTTATTGTTCATGTTGCATATATTTTAACCTACGATATCAAGTGGAATGAAACCAGAATCAAACATTAAAAATCTCTGCAGGCTAAGACAGGGCTGGTTTGTAAGCCATGTTACATGCATACACGTACATACAACCTTTATAATTCAAGGCTAACAAGCTTGTGCTGAATGAAAATGAATTGCTGCAATAAAGTATTAGCTCAATAAACTTGGATCTCAGTACTAATAATAATTATCACAAAGGTTATTAAGCAAATCTTATTTTACCCACCCCTCCCCCCACCCCCGCGGGATGATTTGTGGGGCCAGTTTCGATCTTTACAGAGAGCAGGGCACATGTATATATTTTGGCTTGTGGGTGGAAATAAAGTTAACACCAGATTGTCAGCACAGGCGTAATAAAGCGAATTAATATGAGGGCCCCCAAGGCAGTCGCCCCCCCCCCCCTCCGCCCCCGACTATATGGGCGTCTGGTTTTGAGCTGTACAGATAGCAGAATGTCCGTATATATTATGGTTTGTGTGGCGTGATAGGGTGCACACCAGTTTGTGGGCACAAGAGCAAAAATGGTCAGAGGTCAGAGTTCCTTTTCAATTAGATGTACATATGTAGTGTTCCTGTATCACGGAAGTTGCTAAAACGGTCCCTTCCCCCCCTCTGCCCCCGACTATATGGGCGTCTAGTTTTGAGCTGTACAGATAGCAGAATGTCCGTATATATTATGGTTTGTGTGGCCCGATAGGGTGCACACCAGTTTGTGGGCACAAAAGCAAAAATGGTCAGAGGTCAGAGTTCCTTTTTTATTAGATGTACATATGTAGTGTTCCTGTATCACGGAAGTTGCTAAAACGGTCCCTTCACCCCCCCCCCCCCCCCTCCGCCCCCGACTATATGGGCGTCTGGTTTTGAGCTGTACAGATAGCAGAATGTCCGTATATATTATGGTTTGTGTGGCATGATAGGGTGCACACCAGTTTGTGGGCACAAGAGCAAAAATGGTCAGAGGTCAGAGTTCCTTTTTAATACACAAACATGTTTTTCAGTGCACAAATATGTATTTTCCAGACGGGAGGGAGGGTGCTGAAATGTATTTCTGAGTGCACAAATTAGTTTCCCAGTGCACAAATTGTATTTTTCAGTGCACAGACAGGTTTCCCAGTATGCATGAGGGGAGGGTAAAAATGCGTATAAGATGAAATTTTCCAACCCCCCGTGTGGCAGGAGCCACTGTGATCAAAAGAATCTTTACTGACCTGTGTGTGACAGGAATTGAGTTTGCCTTTGGTGGTTCGTTCAGACGGCTGCATCTGTTTTCTAGGAAGAGAGAAATGGAAACACATCAATCAATTTAGTTGAGTCTTGCTGGGCCGAGCAAACATTACTGTGGGATGTGTATATAGACATCCTTGAGGTAAGGAGAGCAAGACAACATGTCTACATAACGGGAGTTGTAAAAAAATGTGTATTTTTGTTTTAAAGTGTCAATCAAACCTTCATTTAAACACGAAATCTTATCCTAAAAATGATATAGAGGAGAAGTTGGTTAACATGAAAGTAAAATACATCTGCATTGCTGGTGATGTACTTTCTGGCCTAAGACCGGTATGAGACGGGGGTCAAGGGTCACGATTGTCAATCTACAAAGTACCCCAGTAAACAAGCCTCATCATATAACACTGAATAATAGAGCCCAGTCTATTGACTGGATGTCATCAATGAGAATTTACTGACAACAAGAAAGTTTGGCAAATGGTCAGCTAGGTCTTGAATTCAAATACCACTAATAAATTGTAAAATGTTCTAGAGAGTTCAAGAAAATATCATGAATGGTCAGTAATCCTGGTTGCTTGCAAAATTTGGGGCTGGAAATGTGACGAAATATGATCCAGGTATTTAAAAAATCTTTTGTCCCAGGATGTGACTCAAACTTAAGGAGATCTAAATTGAAATCCCCTATTATGTCAAATGTCAAATCTTTGTTC
>CBDDTI010000276.1:0-19443 GCA_965233585.1 bacterium | reverse complement strand
TTGGGTTCTCAGGCCCCCCCTTGTTTAGTTTACTTTGCCGAGATGGGTGCAAGACGGAAGAGTCGGCATCATGGACGGAAAGGAAACCGTGAGAAATAGCTCATGGGGAGAGCTTCGCTGGGAGGGAGCAAGCAAGCAGCGTGGACGGACAGGAAACCGTGGGAAATCGCTTTGGGAGAGCTCCGTTGATGGAAGCGTGGACATCGTGGACGGATGGGAAACCGTGGGAAATAGCTTGGGGAGAGCTCCATTGGGATGCGAGACGGAAGCGTGGACATTGTGGACGGATGGGAAACCGTGGGGAATTATAGCTTGGGGAGAGCTCTGTTGGGAGAGAGCGAGACGGAAGCGTGACATCGTGAACGGAAGCCGTGGGAAATAGCTTGGGGAGAGTTCCGTTGGGAGGGAGCGAGACGGAAGCGTGGACATTGTGGACGGACGGGAAACCGTGGGAAAAGCTTGGGAGAGCTCCGTTGGGATGGAGCGAGATGGGAGCGTGGACATCGTGGACGGAGAGGAAACCGTGGAAAATAGCTTGGGGAGAGCTCCCTGGAAAGGAAGCGACATACTGAGAAGCAGAGCTGTTGGCACGGGTTTTCAGGGCAAATTCCATCAATGCGATTGTCCCGAAAAATTGTGCGCCCAAGACTTTTCAAGTGGTTTGCAAATGTTGGGCGATGGGACATGCATAGCTTCGCTGACCGGGAGCGACACTAAAAATGCACAGCTGTTGGCACGGGTTTTTCAGGACAAATTTCATCAATACGATTGTTCCGAAAAACTGTGTGCCCAAGACTTGCCAAAGTTTCCAAACCCTGTGCCATGGGACATGCATAGCTTCGTTGGCAGGGAGCGAGACTAAAAGAGCAGAGCTGTTGGCACGAATTTTTCAGGACAAATTCCATCAACGCGATTGTCCCGAAAAACTGGTGCCAAAGACTTCTCAAACGGTGCCTAAACGGTGGGCAAAGGGACATGCATGGGAAAAAGTTCTTTGCTGGAGTGGTTTTCATTTTGCACGGCGTTCTGTCCGTCGATGCTTGGTTTTCGCCCCCTTCGCAGCGAAGCAAACTAAACGAGAACCCAAGCATAGGATATGCATCAGCGTGAACGGACAGCTGGGAGGAAATAGCTTGGGAAAAGCTCTGCTGGAAGGGAGTGACACTGAAAATGCGGAGCTGTTGGCACGGGTTTTACACAGTGCCACTTTCACACAGAGGAGCTTTACACAGAGGAGCTTTACACGGAGGATCTTTTACACAGAGAAGCTTGTACACAGGGAGGACTTTACGCACAGAGTCTTTTACGCAGAGAAACTTTTACACAGGAAAGGTTTTAGCAGTCTTGACACAGAGAAGCTTGCACACACAGAGGCTTTTACACAGAAGCCTTTACACAGAGCAGCTTTTACACAGAGTAGCTTTTACACGGAAAAGCTTGTACACGCAGAGGCTTTGACACAGAGAAGTCTTTTACACAGAGAAGTCTTTACACAGAGGAGCTTTTACACAGAGAGGCTTGTACACACAGAGCAGCTTTTACACACAGAAACGTTTACACACACAGAGGAGCTTTACACACAGAAGCTCTCACACACAGAAGCTTTTACACAGGAAAGCTTTTACACAGGAAAGCCTTTACACAGAGAAGCTCTTACACACAGAAGTTTTTTACACAAAAAGCGTTTACACAGAAACTTTTAAGCACAAAAGCTTTTACACACAGACACGTTTACACAGAGGAGTGTTTACACACGGATGCATTTACACACAGAAGCCTTCACGCACAGAAGCTTTTACGCAGAGTAGCTTTTACACAGAGAAGTCTTTACACAGAGAAGTCTTGACACAGAGAAGCCTGTACACACAGAGGCCTTTACAAAGAGAAGCCTTTTATACAGAGAAGCCTTGACACAGAGGAGCTTTTTACACAGGGAAGTCTTTACACAAAGGAGATTTCCACGCAGAAGCTTTTACACACAGACACGTTCACACACAGAAGGTTTTAATTACAAATAGAGGCTCTTACGGCACGCAGAAACCTTTACGCAGAGCAGCTTTTACACACAGAAGCTTTCACACAGAGAAGCTTTTTACATCGAGAAGTCTTACACAGAGGAGCTTTTACGCACAGACGGGTTTGCACAGAGAAGCCTTTACACAGAGGAGCTTTTTGCACACAGAAGCCTTTTACGCACAGAAGCTTTTGCACAGAGTAGCTTTTACACAGAGAAGTCTTACACAGAGAAGCTTTTACGCACAGACGCGTTTACACAGAGAAGTCTTTACACAGAGGAGCTTTTACGCACAGACGCGTTTACACAGAGAAGTCTTTACACAGAGGAGCTTTTGCACACAGAATCTTGCACACACAGACGCGTTCACACACAGAAGCTTTTACGCACAGACAACTTTACGGCGCACAGAACTTTTACATAGAGCAGCTTTTACGCAGCGAAGCTTGTACACACAGAGGAGCTTTTATACATAGAAGCTTTTACACAAAGATTTTTTTACACACGCAGAAGCTTTTACACACAGAAGCTTTTAAGAAGCTTTTACACACAAAAAAGCCTTTACACAGAGGAGCTTTTACACACAGACGGGTTTACACAGAGGAGTCTTTACACACGGAGGCGTTTACACAGCGAAGCTTTTACACACAGAAGCTTTTACACAGTATTTTTTTACACAGAGAAGTCTTTACACAAAGAAGTCTTGACACAGAGACGCTTGCACACACACAGAGGCTTTTACACAGAGAAGCCTTTTACACAGAGCAGCTTTTTCACAGAGGAGCTTTTACACAGAGGAGCTTTTACACAGAGAAGCTTGTACAGTCAGAGGCGTTGACACAGAGAAGTCTTTTACGCAGAGAAGCTTTACACACAGAAGCTTTTACACAAAAAAACCTTAACACAGAGGAGCTTTTACACACAGAAGCTGGTACGCAAAGAATCTTTCACAAACAGAAACTTTCACACACAGAGGACGTTTTACACACAGAAGACGTTTTACACAGAAGCTTTTACACAAAAAACCTTTACACAGAGAAGTTTTTACCCACAGAAGCTTTTCAGATACAGAAGCTTTTACGCAAAGAAGCTTTTACACACAGAAACTTTGACACAGAAACTTTTTCACACAGAAGTTTTCTCACAAAAAACCTTTACACAGAGGAACTTTTACACAAAGAATCTTGCACGCACAGACGCGTCTACACACCGTAGCTTTTACGCAAATACACTTTTGTACATAAAAGTCTTTACCCATCTTTCATCATGTCTCATTTTCCAGGATCATTCACCATCTGTCATCTTCATATCTTCGTTTTCATGCTCTTTTAGTCAACTCCCTCCGTCGTTTAGTTTTCATTTCGCAGGGCGTTCTGTCCGCCCACGCTTCGTCCTCGCTCCCCCTGCGGCGAAGGACACTAAACGAGAACCCAGGAATAAATAGCGACTAGAAAGATGGGATAGAGTTAATTACATTAGCAGAATAGCGACTAGAAGAATGTAGACGTAGCCGACGCAGCATGCTGTGGTGAATTGTGGCCCCTGATACCATCAGTGCGCACGATGTTTCAGCAAAGATCTTATGTCGATTTCGTGCAGAGCACAGCTGCACACACCTTTTTATTTATTTTTTGAAAAGGCGTGCTGTGCGCCGTCTTGCTTTTGGGTTCTCTGGCCCGCCTTGTTTTTTGGTATTTTCTTTGTGCGCTCAACAGAAACACCCAGAAAACTAAAAACGACCTCGGTTCGTTGCGTGTTGTCGAACATGTCCACTGCCACATATGGTCAGGCTTTGGCGGCTCTTGAGCAAGTGATGAATCCTGGCCTTGGGCTGGTCCAAGTAGCGATCTGTCCCACTGATTGGTCAGTCTACCAGAAGCGTCAAGTGACGGATCGGAGGCTCAGGACTTTGACATCGGCCCAGGCCGAAGCGAAGGAAGCGAAAGAAGCGAAGGAAGCGAAGGAAGCGAAGGAGACCAAGGTCGTGGCCTCGATGGAGCTCTCTGTTTCTCAGCTTGTGCTGCAGTTGTTGCGAGACATCATGGACCTTGATGTCCTTGATTCGACAGAACGAGATGCCAATTTCATGGACCTCGGCATGGATTCGATTTATGCAACGAAATTTGTGGAGGTTTTGAAAAAAGAGTCGGGTTTGGAAGTTGATGCTTCATTTGTGCAAGGTTCAAGCGTAGCCAGCCTCAGCCACCATTTGGAAACTCAACTGCTCAACTTTGGTGGTCAAAACTACAATTTTCCTCCATCCACTCAGCAGTCAGGCGTCCTGACAGTTGGGGGGTCTGCTTCAGTAGTGCACCCTATCACAGGACTGGAGGGCATCACGCAGAGACATGAGATTCATGTCATAGGCGTGGGAGTTCGGACCAATGCTGCCACTTCTCAAGAGGATTTCTGGCTTCAGCTGCTGACAGGGGCCGGAGTTTGCAGCATTCCCAGCTCCAGAGGTGTTGCTGTTGAAGTGAACCAAGCTGGTGGCCTCTTGGACGATATCTGCAGCTTTGACTGGGTTTTTTGGGTATTCAGCATGCGGAAGCGCAACTTTTGGATCCACAGCAGGCCCTGCTCTTGGAAGCTGCTTTTCATGCGCTGCCCTGCCGTCTGGGCCGTGACGTTGGAGTGTGGATTGGGATTGGTGCCAATGAGAACTTGGAATTGGCAGCTCAAGCTCTTGACATTCAGTCGCAATCCGTTGGCCGTGGCAGTTCTGGCATTTTTGCTGTCGGAAACAACCGCAGCGCTACTGCAAGCCGTTTGTCAAAGCACTTCGATTGGAAAGGCCCTGCAGTTTCGCTTGACACGGCTTGCTCCTCGTCCTTATTTGCTCTAGATTCTGCGGTCAGAATGCTCCGCACAAGTGACCTCCATGCAGGCTTAGCAGCCGCCGTCAACGTGATTCTTTCGCAGTGTTTGATGCGTCGCTATGCTTCCATGGGCATGCTGTCTCCGTCAGGGAGCTGCCGAAGCTTTGATGACTTAGCTGATGGCATCGTCCGAAGCGAGGGCTGTGGTGCCCTTTTTCTTCGGGAGCAGACCTCGGCCATGGAATCGGAAGCGCGAATCCTGGGCATCGCCACGAACAACAACGGTTCTGCAGCAGCTGCAGCTGGGCCCACTGGCATCATGTGGCCGTCTGGAAAAAGTCAAGAAGAACTGCTGGCTTTGGCAATGAGAGACGCTTTCTGCGACAAGTTCGAGATTCGCCTCATCGAAGCACATGGCACCGGCACCAGGCTGGGTGACCCAGTTGAGGCAGCAGCTCTTTCTTCTACTTTCAGCCCTGGAATGCGGAACGGTGATGGAATGCTGGTCGGTGCTTGTAAATCTGTTCTTGGCCACCATGAGGCCGCGGCAGGGATGATGGGCATGTTGAAAGCCATCAATGCCTTGGCTCACAGATCTTGGACATCCAGTCAGCACTTGGAGGTTTTAAACTCGCACATTGATGGAACTCATTTGCAGTTCGTGTGCTCTACATTGTCCTTGTCACCAGTAGAATCGCATGGAGTTGCCGGAGTTAGCAGTTTCGGATTCAGTGGAAGCAATGCGCATGTGCTTCTAAGAAAGCCACCAAAACCAGAAAGGCTGCACAATGATCTTCGACAGCCAAAGCTCTGGAAGGGTCTTCAGGATTTGGTCCCGTTCTTGGCCGCTGGCATCGTAGACGGTTTTGCGCCACAGAAAGCAGGAGTTCTCAAACCTCCCTACATCCTGTCGCTTGTGACAAGACCAGAAGCTTTCCCTTCTGTTTGTCTTCAGCTAAGCCAGATGTGCCAAAAGGTCTGGGCCTGAATTTGGAGTTGCGCTAGAAAAATGTATCGACTGGTTGATGTGCTCACTTTGTCGGGCTTTCATTGTCTGACGTTTGCTTTCGGTTCTGGAGCTTGTCCCATTGTCTTGGCCTGGTGGCATGCTGGATGCAAAGGTTCATGCAGCTCCTCTGTCCCACATTTTCCTTGGTTTGTAATCTGTTTTGTAAATCATCTGCGTTTGCGTGTGTTGCGCGTTTCTTGCGGCAATTCGGCGGCATAGACGACAGATGACTGGTCGTGGCTCATAATCCTTCTTGCTTCCCCCTTCCCTCCTCTTGCATCGTTGCGGTCCCTTTCCTCTTGCAGCGTTTTTATGTATATAAAATTTGAAGAGCGTGCGACACTTTTGTATCCCAGCCTCAACTTTGCATGGCAGACGAGGGGTACCCAGCCTACCCAGCTGAGTGCAAAGCTGAGTGCAAAGAACATCTAGAATCTTGATAGTCTGTCAAACAATTCATTCAGCGTGCCATTTAGTGCTGCTTTGGCCTCCCAAAATGTTTGTTGCCCATTCTTACCGACATGTACAGTACATGTCACATGTCCGAATAATTTTGAAAGCTACCAATGAGTTTCTGTTTTTGATCCAATTTTGATGTAGAAAAAGAGCTGTATATTGAAGCATATTACTACAAAGACCAAAGTCCTATGGGGAGTAGGCACAGCAATGTCGTCTAGGCATGTCGCGTGGGATTCCACAATCGATAATTAACAGCCCCAGATAGCGTCGATCGCGTCACAGATTCATAATTTTTTGCATGGTTTGCGTTGCCTCGTAGCCTCGGCAAAACGTTCCGAATGGATGGTGACTGGTTTATCAACTTGGTTATTTCGCATGTGCTTGCTGCTGTTTGACCACACTGCAGGTTGATTCAATTTGTTCCAGCTTCCAGAGATTGTCACCATGTGTATCCATGTGTCGCGTTTGCTTCTGTAGCTAAAATGTAAGAAACACCGTTCCCGTTCCCTCATTATTACCAAGGTCAAAGATCAGCAGCCAAACGAGTGCTGCGATGTGCTCCAAGACCTGTGCTACTCTTTGGCGAGACAATCAGCTGCCTGGGAACCGTGTTGTCGGATGCGGGCTGCAATTGTGGCTGATACTGTTGAGCAACTCTGTGAGGATGTCTGCGCTTCGCACTGGATAGAGGAAGAGGCCCCTGCCAGTCAAGTAATGGCGACCTTCTTTTTTCCACCGCTATTAGCTTGGAAAGGTATGCTGCAGCAGCTCTACGATACAAGCTGGGTCTTTTATCAAGTCATGAATCGTTTCTCCAAGGAATTGAGGTCGCAGCTGGGAGGTATCCTTCTGGTGGATGCTTTGTATGGTGAATTGGAACTGTCACCTCTGTTGGCAAAAGCTGCTGGTGGTGCTGTACAGCTTTCCCTTGCATGTCTCTGGCAGAGCTGGGGCATTCGTCCTTCCACCTGTTTTGGCCATGGCCATGGTGAGCTTGTGGCTCGCATCTTCGAAGGTGAGCTGAACACCCTAGAGCTGTTGGGCGATGACAAGAAGACGACCCAGCAATTTGCTCCTCCCAGATCCTGTTCATCCGATTTGCACACAAAAAGCTTTGTGATTTGCATGGGCCCCATCGACGCTGCGATTGGCCTGGAGCCTTTCTTGTCTTGTGTGGCAGCGAAGGATCGGAGTTCCCGGAGCCTTGCCAGGGCTTTAGGCAAGTGGTTTGTCAGCGGTGGAGATGTTGATTGGGAAAGCTACTACTCAGGTTTCAGAAGAGCCTGCCAGCACATGCGGTTGCCACCTTATCCGTTTCAGCGCACACATGTTGAGCCACTTCGAGGTGTGCTGCCACCGCCCGAGGTGAACCACGAGGAACGAGTGGATCCAGTGGACCATGGAGCCAGGCCGACGCTGCTGGCTTCGGTGAGCTGCATTCTGGAAAGGCAGGAGGAAGATTTGGACCTTCGAGCAAGCTTCCTGGAGAATGGAGGAGATTCCCTGACCCTGCCCCGCATGCAGAAAATCTTGCTGAAGGATTTTGGTGTGAAAGTCACTCAAGAGGATCTGATAAACTTGCCTTTGAACGAATTGCTTTGTGGTGTGAAGGTCAAGGACTGTAAGTCCATTGTGACCTCTTCAGCGTACCGCTTTGACACCCATCCAAGAAGCCTGTGTTTGGGGCCGGTCTGTGAGCAACATATCAGCGCATGGATATCTTGAAGTTGATGTCGAAAGTACCTTTGACTTAGGTGCCTTTGAGAGTTCCTTCCATGCGATGATTCAAAAGCACGACATGTTGCGAATGGAACTGATTCCAGACGACAACGCGAATGGGCCAGGATATATGCAGCGAATTCAAGAGCCAATGGCCAGTGGTGATTTCAAATGCGAAGTCTTTGATTTGACCGACTTGACTCCAGAACGGTTGGCATCTCGTTTGCAAGAACTGCGTGAAAATTATTCCCATGAAGTCATTGCAGTGACGGAGGGCGCACTTTTCAAAATCCGAGCCTCCAGATGTCTGGACGAAGGCGAAGTTTGGTGGCGCTTGCATTTTTCCTTCGATTCCTTGGCAATCGACATGTTCAGCATGCGCATACTGTTTTGCGAATGGCATGCGATCTATGCAGGAGAGTTGGAGAAACCAAGATTGCAGTTGAGCTTCCGTGATTGGGTGATGTGGTCAGAAGAGCAGACGCTTACCCCGAATACCAGAAGGCCAAGTTGTACTGGGAACATCGCTATGCAAAGATGCCTGGTGCCCCGGCCTTGCGTTTGCAGATGAATCCTGATGATCTGAAGTCTTGGACATTTCGCAGATGTTTGGACTACATTGACCAAAACACCTGGCAGAATCTCAAATTTGTGGCCAAGCAGCTAGGGCTCACTGGTTCAAGTGTTGTGCTGACATTGTTTGCTGCAGTCCTTGGGCGCTGGTCGGAAACACAAGACTTCTTGATAAATCTCACGACCTTTGAACGGGACCCCATGCTACATTCACAAATCGTTGAGATCATTGGGGACTTCACATCTGTGATTCTACTGGAAGTTCACACTTCCTCATACGGGAGGGAGCCTTTCAAGGATTCCGTGAGGAAGGTATTGCAGCAGCTCAACTCCGACTTGCGCCATAAGCAATATGATGGTGTCAGAGTGCAGCAGGAACTTCATCGTCTCAGCAAGAACTCTGCCGTAGCACCAGTTGTTTTCACAAGTTTGCTGAACCTCCCTTTAGCTGATGGTCATGAATCAGTTGGCCAGAGGTTTGGTAAAGTGGCTTTCAGCATCACCCAAACACCTCAGGTTTGGCTGGACTGCAAAGTCTTTGAAGCGGATAGTCGTTTGGCAGTTGAGTGGGACTACGTGGCCGATTTGCTGCCTTCAGACCATGTACAGGGAATGCACGAAGCTTTTTGTCGGTTGCTGAGGGTTACAGGCTGTAACTTTGATTTCACGTTGCCTCTGCCAGAGGTGCTTGGTGTCTCGCAGTTGAAATCTTGGTGTGCTCTCAACAGCACAAGCCGTGAATGGAGGGACTGTCCAAGTACACTGCAAGGGTTGCTGAGAAAGCGGTTGTCACAGCAATGTGACAGTGCTGTGATTTGGGACAATTCGTCCAACACAGGCTCCCATTCCCTCAGTGTGCAAACGCTTCAAAGGCACATTCATTCTTTGGCTGGCAGGCTACGACCCGAGATTGGGCCGAGTGATATTGTTGCAATCCACATGGCCCGCTCTCCTGGTCTGATAGTAGCGATTTACTCCGTGGTTGAAGTTGCTGGCGCCTACCTTCCTCTTGATTGTGATCAGCCTCGGCCACGCAAGCAGTATATGCTGACGAACAGCGGCAGCAAGGCTTTGATTCACAGCCGTGACAGCTTGGGCTTTGAGGGCCTGTGTTTGGAGTCTCCTGAAGTCGATTTCTTCGAGTTTCCAGAAGCCGTTGAGTTCGTTGCGTCGCCTTTGGCCAGTCCTGACGACCTGGCCTATGTCATCTACACTTCTGGATCAACTGGGAAGCCAAAAGGCGTGGCGGTTCAGCACAAAGCAATCGTGAATCGCTTGGCATGGATGCAAGACACATACCAACTTAGGGCAGAGGACGTGGTGATGCAGAAGACCTCGTACAGCTTTGATGTCTCTGTCTGGGAATTTTTCTGGCCACTTTTTGGAGCTTCTCTCCTGGTTGCACAACCCGATCTGCAAGCTGATGCTGAATACCTGCGAAAGCAGATTGCGAAGCACCGCGTTTCCATCATCCATTTTGTCCTCGGAATGTTGAAAGACTTTCTTGGGCAAGCGCTTGCAGCAGAGGATTTGTCTTCTTTGCGACATGTCTTCTGCAGTGGGGAAGCGCTCTATCCAGATGTTGTGAAGAGAGCATATGAGATCCTCACTCCTCAGACCCAGCTACACAATCTCTACGGCCCCACAGAGGCGGCGGTCGATGTGACTTTCTGGCCCTGCCCGCGCGTCCCGCAGTTCACTACCATTGGTTTGCCCATTGCCAACATGCAGGTTTTCATCTTGAACTCTGGACAGTTGTGCCCTCCTGGTGTCACTGGAGAGATACACTTAGCCGGAATTGGTCTGGCCAAAGGATATCTGGACAACGAGGACAGCTGAAATACATGTGGAAAGCAGGTGTCTTGTTTGTTCATTTGACATCTTTGTGAACACTTTGTGTGTCTTGCTGCGGGTTTTTTTGGGGTTCAGGAGCGGACTAGAGCTGCTTTCCTCTCCGAGACTCAGATTCCCGAAGCCTTGAAGGACTTGGGCGTGTTGCGGCTGTATCGCACTGGTGACCTGGGTAGACTTTCAGATGGCTCCCTGCACTTCATCGGGCGGAAGGATCATTGTCAGGCCTGACCAATTTCTCAAAGAAAGCATCCCTCACATGCGAAAAACGTCGCTGACCAAAGCAGTTTTTTTGGGTGATGTCCTTGGAAGTCCTGGGTATTAAAACATGTATACAGTCATATGGTATATAGTGACCGCCCGAAAGATAGAATATTTTTCACTACCAGACACGCGAGTGAGAAAATTACCATCGGCCTCCCACTCGGAAAAAACACCACAAGATAGAATATTAATATAGAATATTCACAAAAATTCACAGAACACCCCCTTGAATATTCTATCTTGTCAATTTCGTGCATGCCTGTGCAGAAAACTACTGATGATTTTTGAAGCAACAGGACGCCAAGTCAACATGCCAGAAAAAACAAGGAAACACGATGAAAAATAGAGGAAAAAACAATAACAAATGATGAACAAGAGAGAAACAACAAGAACAAATGATGAAAAAGAGTGAAAAAAAACAATTTGAAACATGATAAAAAAGAGAAAAACAAACAAGGAAACATTATGAAAAATAGAGAAACAACAATGAACAATTATGAAAACGAGATAAAAAAACAATGAACAATGATGAAAAAGAGAGAACAACCAATGAAACATGATGAAAACGATAGAAAAAAACAATGAAAAATGATGAACGAGGGAGAAAAAACAAGAAAAAATGATGGAAAAAAATGAAAAAAACAATCAAACATGATGAAAAAGAGAGAAAAAACACTGAAACATGATGAAAAAAGGGACAAAAAACAATGAAAAATGATGACCAAGAGAGAAAAAAACAAGAAGCACTGATGAAAAAGAGTGAAAAAAACAATGAAACATGATGAAAAAAATTAAAAAAAACTAAAAATTATGAAAAAGAGAGAAGCAAAAACAATGAAAAATTATTAAAAATGATGAACGTGTTATTTCATTGTTTTTTTTCTCTCTTTTTCATCATTTTTCATTGGTGTTTCTCTATTTTTCATCATTTTTCATTTTTGTTTCCTCTATTTTTCATAATGTTTCATTGTTTTTCATGTCTTTTTCATCATTTTTCATTGTTGGTTCTCTATTGTTCATCATGTTTCCTTGTTTTTTCATTCTTTTTCATCATGTTTCATTGTTTTTTTCACTCTCTATCATCATTTTTGCTTGTTTTTTTCTCTCTTTTTCATCATGTTTCATTGTTTGTCCTCTCTTTTTCATCATTTTTCATTGTTTTTCTTCTCTTTTTCATCATGTTTCATTGTTTTTCCTCTCTTTTTCATCATTGTTCATTGTTTTTTTCCTATGTTTCATCATTTTTCATTGTTGTTACTCTATTTTTCATCATGCTTCCTTGTTTTTTTCCTCTCTTTTTTATCATGTTTCATTGTTTTTTTTTCACTCTTTTTCATCATTTTTTCTTGATTTTTTCTCTTTTGTTCATCATTTTTCATTGTGTTTTCCTCTATTTTTCATCATGTTTCCTTATTTTTTCCACTATTTTTCATCATTGTTCATTGTTTTTTCCTCTCTTTTTGATCATTTTTCATTGTTTTTACTCTCTTTTTCATAATTTTTCATTGTTGTTTTTCTCTGTTTCATCATTTTTCATTATTATTTTTTCTATGTTTCATCATTTTTCATCGTTTTTTTTCATTATTTTTAATTGTTTTTCAAGGTTTTTCAATTGTTTAATGTTATTTTTGAGCTTTGATAAGGCTCAAAAATACGAAAACGGACAAGATAGAATATTTTCGAGACCCTGGCGTGACATGGCTCCAAAATTATATATTTGGAAGCCTTCCATTGCGTGGATTTTTTTCCGTATGTTTCATTGTTTTTGTTGAATTTTTCATATTTTTTTCATTGGTTTTCACTTTTTTTCATTATTTTTCATTGTTGTTCATTGTTTTTCAATTGTTTAATTTTATTCGTTGAGCTTTGATAAGGCTCAAAAATATGAAAACGGACAAGATAAAATATTTCGAGACCCTGGCGTGACATTGCTCCAAATTATATATATATATTTGGAAGCCTTCCATTGCGTGGATTTTTTTCCGTATTTTTCATTGTTTTTGCTGTATTTTTCATATTCTCCTGGCGTATCAGATAAAACCAACAATTTTGCTAGGTAAATCCCAAAATATTCAGACTTGTTTCCACTACGTTTTGCGTTAAAACCGCAAATTGAGGGTGTGAGGTGCGACCACGCGGTGGACCGGTAACAACTGTGAATTGCGGGTAGGCATGGCTCCAACTGACTTAAACCCAATAAAACCTATACAACCGCTATATATATATATGCACATAAGTATTGTGAAAATCAACATAAGAGCATTTCCACACACACAATGGAAAAAATCCAAGTAATTTGGAGCCATGTCACTCTAGGGTCTCGAAAATATTCTATCTTGTCCGTTTTCATATTTTTGAGCCTTATCAAAGCTCAAAGCATAACATTAAACAATTGAAAAACAATGAACAACAATGAAAAATAATGAAAAATAGTGAACACCAATGAAAAAAATATGAAAAATACAACAAAAACAATGAAACATACGGAAAAAAATCCACGCAATGGAAGGCTTCCAAATATATAATTTGGAGCCATGTCACGCCAGGGTATCGAAAATATTCTATCTTGTCCGTTTTCATCCGTTTTCGTATTTTTGATCCTTATCAAAGCTCAAAGAATAACATTAAACAATTGAAAAGCATTGAAAAAACAATGAAACATGATGAAAAAGAACAAAAAACAGGGAAACATGATGAAAAGATAGAAAAAACAAGAAAAATCATGAAAAATTGAAAAAAAATGACAAATGATGAAAAAGAGAGAAAAAAACAATGAAAAATAATGAAAAATAGAGAAACAACAATGAAAAATGATGAAAAAGAGAGGAAAAACAATGAACAATGATGAAACAGATAGGACAAAACAATGCAACATGATAAAAAATAGGGAAAAAAAGGAAACATGATGAAAAATAGAGGAAAAATCAATGAAAAATGATGAACAAGAGAGAAAAAAAACAAGAAAAAATGATGAAAACGGGTGAAAAAACAATGAAACATGATGAAAAAGAGAGAAAAAAACAAGGACGCATGATGAAAAAAAGAGAAACAACAATGAAAAATGATGAAAAAGAGAGAAAAAACAATGAAAAATGATCAAAGATATGGAAAAAAACAATGAACATGATGAAAAATAGAGACAAAACAATGAACACTGATGAAAAATAGAGGAAAAAACAATGAAACATGATGAAAAATAGAGAAACACAAATGAATAATTATGAAAAAGAGAGAAAAAACAATGAGAAATGATGAAAAAGAGAGGAAAAAACAATGAACAATGATGAAAAATAGTGGAAAAATAAGGAAACATGCTGAAAAATAGAGGAAAAAACAATAAACAATGATGAACAAAAGAGAAAAAAACAAGAAAAAATGATGAAACATAATGCAAAAAAAAAGGAAACATGATGAAAAAGAGCGGAAAAAAACAAGGAAACATGATGAAAAATAGAGTAACAACAATGAAAAATGATAAAACATAGAAAAAATAATAATGAAAAATGATGAAAAAGAGAGAAAAAACAATGAACAATTATGAAAAATAGAGAAAAAAACAATGAACAATGATGAAAAATAGGGAAACAACAATGAACCATAATGAAAAATAGAACAAAAACAATGAAAACTTATGAAAAATAGAGAAAAATCAATGAAACATTATGAAACATAGAGAAACAAGAATGAACAATGCTGAAAAAAGAGAGAAAAAAACAATGAGAAATGATGAAAAAGAGAGAAAACAAAAACAGAGAAAAATGATGAAAAATAGAGAAAAAAACAATGAACAATGATGAAAAATAGAGAACCAACAATGAAAAATGAAGGAAACATCATTGTTTTTTCTCTATTTTTCATCATTTTTCATTGGTGTTTCTTTATTTTTCATCATTTTTCATTGTTTTTCCTTTATTTTTCATAATGTTCCATTGTTGTTTCTCTATTTTTCATCATTTTTCATTGTTTTTCTCTTTTTCATCATTTTTCATTGGTTCTTTCCCTTTTTCATCATTCTTCATTGTTGTTTCTCGTTTTTTCATCTTATTTTATTTTTTTTCTATTTGTCATCATGTTTCCTTGTTTTTGTTCCCCCTATTTTTCATCTCTCTCTCTCTCTGTGTTTTTTCTCTTTTTTTCATCATGTTTCATTGTTTTTTTCCTATTTTTCATCATTTTTCATTGTTTTTTTTCCATATGTTTCATCATTTTTCATTGTTTTTTTTCTCTCTTTTTCATCATTTTTCATTGTTTTGTATCTCTCTTTTTCATCATTTTTCATTGTTTTTTCCAATCTTTTCATCATTTTTCATTGTTTTTTTCTCTCTTTTTCATCATTTTTCATTGTTTTGTATCTTTTTTTCATCATTTTTCATTATTTTTCATTGCTTTTCAATTGTTTAATGTTATTCTTTGAGCTTTGATAAGGCTCAAAAATACGAAAACGGACAAGATAGAATATTTTCGAGACCCTGGCGTGACATGGCTCCAAATTATATATTTGGAAGCATTCCATTGCGTGGAAAGGCTTGTGTGTTGATTTCCAAGATATGTGTATATATATATATTATAGAGAGGTATAGATATATAACCGTGGCAGGAGGGAGTCCACTTGGCATGGTGGCTTAGCTGATTTGTAAAAAGAGGTTTTCGCAGCTTTACTGGGATTTACTGGGATTTCCCCCCAATTCCATAATTATCTATACCGACCGGCGAAAAGATCGAATATTCTATCTTTTGATTATTTTAATTTCAGAATATTCTATCTTGTGGGTGCTAGACCCTGTGTTTTTTGTTATTCTATCTTGTCCCGACTAAGAGTACAATATTCTATCTTTCAGCCGGTCACTATAGATATTGTTGATATTATCATAACGATTGAATTTGAAGAAGTAAGACTTGTTGATAGATTCCACTGTCCTGTCATGCTTGGGAAATCCTACAACGCGACAATTCGACGCCAGGTGAAGATCAATGGCCAGCGGGTGGAACTGGGAGAGATTGAGGCTTGTCTTCATGGCTGTGATCTCGTGGGTTCTGCGGTGGTGGTGAAGGAGTCTGCCGAGTCCAAGCGGCTGCTGGCCTTTGTGGCGCCACCGGGGAAGCTCCAACAGCTGGTGAGGGACACAACTTCTGCTGAAAAGGCACAGAAACTCCAGAGGTTGCGTGAAGCGCTACAGGAGCCATCGCTGCAATCGGGCTTCTCACAGCACCGATTCTTGCAACTTCAAGTTGAGTCTTCCAATCAACTCCATTGGGAAAGAAAGACTTCGCGCTCATTTGGTGCACTTGGAGGTGATGGTAGTGGCTTGCAACTTCAACTCCTACGCATTTTGGCTGCCTGCGGTGCTACATATCTTCCGGGAGGAAGCCCAAGGACCGTCAGCGTGCAGGAAGTTGGTGACATTCTAGCGCCCTTGTGCTGGGCTCAGCGAAGCAATAAGCTCGGCATTTGTTGAAGTCTGATACGAAAGCCAGCCGGACAAGCTGGCTAGTTGTTTTTTGCGAACGTAGTGAGAGATTAGGGGTTTGGGGGGAGGTGTTGCCAAACAGGTCCGTTTTTCCAGCCTCAGTTGGTGTTCAGGGTGTCAACTGGGAGTGTTTTGCAGGGTCATGTACCAGGTCGCAAATGGGTGACGGTGGGTATCGACTCCCTGGTCGGTGACATTGGGGTTAAATAGGTAGACAAATACTAGGGCTAAATACATAGACAAATAGATCAATAGATAGGCAGATAATAGATGGATGGAGAGTAAACTGAGAGAGGGAATTCAACGATAGCTGGATGACAGCTAGATAGAGAGGTATAGAGAGAGAGATAATTAATAGATAGATAGATAGAATAGATTAGAATAGATTAGAATAGATTAGAATAGATTAGAATAGATTAGAATAGATTAGATTAGATTAGATAGATAGGTAGATAGGTAGATAGATAGATAGATTAGAACAGATTAGAATAGATTAGAATAGATTAGATTAGATAGATAGATAGATAGGTAGATAGGTAGATAGATCGATAGATCGATAGATCGATAGATCGATGGATCGATGGATCGATGGATCGATGGATCTATGGATGGATGGATGGATGGACAGACAGACAGACAGACAGATAGATAGAACGGTCGCGACGGCTGGCTGGCTGGATGACATGGGTGGATGGATGGACGGATAGATTGCGCATAGCTACATACAGAGACAGACAGACAGAGAGAGAGAGAGTTAGGTTGATGCATGGATGTCTTGACGGAAGGCTGGACAGATAGGTTGCTAGATAGATAGCTGGATGGCTATAGGTCATGGAAGCTTTGTCGGCAGCAGGCTGCAATGACCACCTGACATAGAGCTATGCCTGTGCTGAAAGTAGATCGTCACGTCATCTCTCTTTGGCCCTTTGGTTACAAGCGGATGACAGCTAGCGCGCTTGATGTGAGATGGAGACATGGACCAGTGGATAGAGTGAGAGATAGATTGATAGGATGGTAGACAGATGGATTGCTATAGACTGAGAAATTCTTCCGATGTATTTTTACGAAAGCCAGCCGGACAAGCTGGCAAGTTGTTTTTTGCGAACGTAGTGAGAGATTAAGGGTCTGGGGGAGGTGTTGCCGTATGGGCCCGTTTTTTCAGCCTCAGTTGGTGTTCAGGGTGTCTACGGGGAGTGTTTTGCAGGGTAACGTACCAGCTCGCACATGGGTAACGGTGGGGTATTGATTCCCCCCTAGTCCGTGAGATATTGGAGCTAAATAGCTAGACAAACAATGGGGCTAACTAGGTCGACAAATAGATTAATAGATTGAGCGCGCAATGGCGGAAATTTTCACCCCAGCCACTCAGCCACTCAGCCACTCTGCCGGAGCGGCTGAGTGGCTGAGTGGCTGCGGCAGAGTGGCTGGAGCAGCCACTCAGTCAGTGGCTGGTCCAGTCACTCCCACCAGAGTGGCTGAGTGGCTGCGGCAGCCACTCTGTTAGAGTGGCTGGGTGGCTGAGTGGCTGAGTGGCCGGGGTGGACGACAAACTTCCTTCCACTAGTGGCGGATTAGCTGTATGGAAGAGTTTTTCGATACATACGTAACTTAAGCCCCGTAAAGTTGTTCACTACACACATTGTCTGTGGCATGACGTGGCGGCGTCTGAATTTGTATTGGCGGCATCTGAATTTATATTCTTTGCTGGCTCCGCTTCGGGATGATGTTATTTATTTGTAGGTAGTGTTTCAACGCGCTATGGACCAAACTACATTCGAATTCTACAATTTTGTTTTCAATAGTTTCGACCAATACAAAGAAATATATACATACGTATACACGTTGAACACAAAATCAATTGATCTTTCGGTCAATGTGATGCCGACAATGCTTTGCACAAGGAATTCATTGGTTGAGAACGCCACTGCTTTTACTTTTATCCTTTCGCCCGTTATTGCATGCCGGGCGCGCTGCTGTCTTCAGCGCTTTGTGCGGCATCGCCTGTGGTGGAACCCCATGAGCGTTCGACGATTAATGAAGCGGATTTTGGAGTCCACCATCAATCCAAATGAAAGCAAAACGAATCAGGGTGTTAGTCACGTAGTTTTGCTAAAAGAAGATTTGACACATCATGCCTTGTCGCACGTAGTTGCAGACTTCTTGAATCAGCCGTCAGCCACAACACTTGTACTGGACAGCTGTGTATTTTAATGCGATGAGTGGACAAACCTTTGTCTCAGAAAGAGATTCCATTATTTCAAGTAGCATCGCCTAAGACCTAGCCTGGAACGCAAATTTTCTCTAGTTTGATGGAACTGCTCCACCTTTGTTGTGAGCCAGGAGAAAGTCTAGGATTGTGCCCGCAAGATGTTAAACCAGCTGAAACCCAACTTTCCAGAACCTACGAAAATCAATGGGGGTTGATGCTGAAAACGGTCCTAGATGAGCTACTTATTTTACCCAGCCCTAAGGATTCTTAGGGCTGGGTTCGGCCATCGTTGCTTCAAAGACTACTTGGAGCCATTCATCATCCACAATTGGGTCCCACTGGATGTGCTGGTAGGGCATATCACTATCAATCTTTCTCATACTTCCTGCTGTCATTACCTACGTGCCGATGCAGTAGCACGATGTTGACCACTTGAGCAGTGTTTGAGGTGACGGTTCCTCTCCTTTTGTGTTTTCCCACAGCGAGCACGTTGGGGTTTAAGTTTGCAGCTCCAGGTGTTCTTAGATTACGTGCTGCTAGCGGACGCTGCGGCAACATGCTTCTTTCCAGTGTTTCTCGTCCAGCACTTAGAGAAACCCGCAAAAGCACAAGAATCATTTGGGATGCCACCACATCATTGCTGGGATTTGGGCACCTGAAGCCATGTGTCTCAACAAAACTTCCTGCTGAATCCATCTGGTAAAGCCCAATGTAATGACGCAGTGATGCATAAATTCCTGTTAACAAACCATTTCCCAAGCAGTGACCCAGGTTTGCCTTGCCCGTGATTCTACGTAGCAGTATTTGAGTGGTGTGCATTTGAGCGGCCGCCACGATGTCAGGGGAGGGCTTTCCTGTGACATAGCCACCGCGATGCTAATGCCACCAGCGGTTGATGAGACAACTTGGGACCACCAGAGCAATGATCTCATCACTTTTGTGTGGAACAACAGTTTAGAAGTAAACTGTTTGGCTCAAGGGTACACGAACCTACATTTCCTCGAGCGTTGCGCTTCAAACGTGCATCCCACCCACATCTTAGGCATCAACTTTGGAAG
>CBDDTI010000275.1:0-19013 GCA_965233585.1 bacterium | reverse complement strand
AGCAACCAAGTCGCTAAACGCCTGAAATCTTGTGTGTACAAATTCTACTCTTGTGTTAACCTTAAGATCGTTTTTCAGAGCACTCGATGCATAAAATCTTTCTTTCCTTACAAGGACCGTATTAATCGTTCACAACAATCCAGAGTTATTTACAGAGCAAATTGCTGGGATTGTAATGGTTTTTATATCGGTAAAACTAAACGGCGGCTTCACGATAGAAAAACCGAACATTTTAAGGCCCTCGCTAAAAATGACAATACTTCAGCCATTGCTGACCACGTCAAGGCCACTGGACACAACATCAAGTGGGATCATTTTGATATTTTAGCGAAGGGCAAAACAGACTATCATTGTAAAATAAAAGAGACCTTATATATTCAAGAACTTGAGCCAGCTTTCAATGTCAACGTCGGAAGTGAAAAGCTGATGCTTTATTAATCTGTTCTGTTTTATTTTACTGTTAAGTATTTGCTTAATCTAGGTTCCAGTCCCCTCACCTTTGTAATATATATATATAAATAGCTGTTTTTAAAATTCAACGGTTACTTTTGAAAATGTATGTAGAGTACATACGAAACGTCAAGTCATAATCAAAATGTGCAACAATTTTACTTTTTTATTTTCATGGGGGAGGTCATCCTAAAAATTTAGGGTACGGGGGGGGAGGGGGGGGCAGGAGGACAGGAAAATAATTTGTGATGAAGAGGGGAGTTATGAACTATCTATCAAATACCACGAGCCGCCTTCCAACCCAATACAAAATAAACAGTCCCTCATGAGGGAATCCTCTTAATAACCAAAATAAGGGAATGTTTATTTAATATGACAAGGGGGGATGAAGATATTGAGGGGAGGCTCCGAAAAATTTTTAGACACCCGAAAGGGGGGCTCTGAAAAAAATTGTTGGGTTAGGAGGGGGGGTCTGAAAATTTGTATACTTCAAAACCAACAGGAGAGGGGGGCTCCTAAAATACTGAACCGCTAGCAAGGGGGGCTGCCAAAATTTCAAGCTTCAAGTTTCAATATCTTCATATTAAATGAACTTTCCCGAAATTGCGAAGGAATAAATAAGTAATGGCAAATTGATAATAATTTTGGGGAAGTTGGCTATGGTTTGCTAGGGAAATCAGGCTCAAAAGAAAGGCCTGGTTGAATGTTTTGGATGTAAATAATATACCTCATACTATAACAGTGCCTGTAACTTAAATTGCAGATGGGAGACGTGAGAACAACATTGACTTGCATCTACTTGAAAATAATAATTTAATTGCAAAGTATGTTTTAAATTAATATTTGCTAAATAATGACAAGCACAAAGAAAAAAACAGCACAGCAGCACAAAAACCATATTCTGGAGCCAAATGACAACATTAAGTTCAGTTGTATATTATATTCAGTTGTGATTTATATTTTTTAAACTGGAAGATTCGAAATTATGTACATCATGGGCGTGGTGAATTAGCAGTGAATGAAAAGCTCGTACCCTCATTTAGGTCCTCATCATTTTATCTATGCATGTATGACAGTACAAAGTTTACCTTTGACCTGTTGTCGAAGATGCTTTCATGTGGGTTGACAGTTATGTATACACATAAAACACTTTATACTATTTATTGATTTACGATTCTGTCAGTAGTCTCCCACTGACTACCAACGCCAAAAAGAAAACAAGTAAAAAAAAGAAGCGGGAAATCAAAAATAATGAACCATAGATGACTGAACAGTAACATCAAAGAGCAGTAAATTTTTGTTTGAGATAAAAATTCAAGACAGGCAGTGATCATGATATATGTAGTGAAAATTCACTGCAACTGATATGATATCTCAGTTTAATGGACTAGTATCCAAAGCAGGATCCAAAATCCTTGAACATCGGCCAAACAAAGGGATGACACGCACTGCAAAAGCAAATTAACAAGAAAACATCAATTAAGATATAAAGGGGACAAGCCGAGCCACAAAATTATATAAAACCTATCTTCATAAAACGAGGGTGGAAATCACACAACTGCCGCGAACATCTAACAAATCATGGAAAAAGCTCCCACTTTAGGTCCGATTTTCTTAAAGGTCAACAATCGGAATAAATCACGAAAAATTAATCCTCAATACTGATCCTGGTTTTCCCGCAAACGACAAAACGAATATTCATGTTACTACAGGTTCTAAACAAACATCTTCAACATAGCATGATTTCCATTGATTAGTTTTGATGCAAAAAAATGCCTACCTGCACTTGAGACTTAACTGGCCTTGATATTACACTAGCAGCTCCTAGAAAACGTTCGTTTGAATCTCATGATGAGTGCAGAAATCGGTCCACAAACGAATATCTATCCTCAACTCGCAACTCGTGTCCGCCATGGCTAAATACTGAATCTGCGTGTAGTCCGCGCGAACATGACACATCCACGCGAGAGCCCCTGCTCCATATTAGGAAGTTAAATTTGATTGGTTCGGAATAATCGGCAGCATTGAACCAGGGTTAAACGCTTCAGGGTGATATGCTTCTGGAAATACTCAATTGAATCTACTTACAGTGACCTTCCTTGCGATTTCAAAGTGAACAGAGGTAAACTTGCATTGATTAATCACTCATGGAAGTGTATAAAAAAGAGAAAAGATCGACGATCACTGCCAGTTCATTCGCGAAAACTAGCTGAGCATGACGATTTCACCCGCGATTTTTCCCGCCGTTACTGTGACCGTGGCCAGAGATAGGAAAATCCGGACCGCACCAAGAACCAATCAGATTGCAGGATTCGTTACCGTGCCCTCTTGGAAAAAAATAATGATTTTTATTGATCATGAAATTTGTTATTTATTTTCAATAAAACGCACCATATGAATTAAAAAACCCGTCACTAAACTTTATTTGCTATGCTTAATTTTATTACGAATCGAATGTTTGAAATTTGTAGCATTTCCACAACTGTTTGCAAGCTTACTAATACTAAAACGTTTGATTATCTCTAAACGAGAACATGTTATTAACTGGTAATTTCTACTTTCTTCAGTCCCCGGTCAAGGTGGCACACAGCAACTTTCAATGAGCACTTGCTGATTAGTTAATCTCAAAAAAAGAGAGAAATGTTCTTTTATTTGCGGTTAACAGTGGTGGAAACCACGATCTAAAAACAACATCAACGATACATTTCGATTCTGTTTTTTTTCAAACTTACACAGTAATCTTTTCGTGTAAGAGCCAAAAAGCTGAAAAAGGACTAACAAGCTCGATTTGAAGGGGGCCGAGCTGCCTCCGATCATTGGTAACTTTTAACGCATTCCCACCTTCTCCTCTCTTCATGAATGCGTAAAACGTTTCCCCAATATTCACTTTAAGGACGTTCGCGCCCAAAAGTTCCCACGTACAGATTTTTTTAAAACTTTGACTGCAGGTAGAAAATGATTAAATTAGATTAAAAACGTAAAAGAAATCGGGGGTCACCGAACTCGTTTTGAAGATAAGGCGTATCACAGACTATAGCATTTCTAGGATTTCCAGTCACTGGAGGCAATTCTGGCCGGATTCATTACTACCGGCATATATTTAAGTTGAAGAATCATATCTAAGTTATGTGTGTTTAACACAGCATATATAGGCCTATTTGATAGATCTTTGCTACCTATGTCATTAAATCAGGTCGCGCACACCTGTATCCATGTACCAATTCGACTCTATTTGAATAGTATATGAGAAATAATTAAAACTTCCCACGTACAGATTTTTTTTGTTTTTTAGTATAACGGAAAGAATCAGAAAAGGAATTTGTGGTTGCCTTTAGATAGATAGTTCCACTTTCTTCGCCATCTCAAACACTAACACAGGTCTGGAACAAGTGGAGTCCGGAATCAATGTTTTTTGGCAATCCCGTGGGAACACAAGGAATTATCAAAAAACGGGAAAAACGATTGCAGTCGAATTACCCTGGACAAATAATGCGCCTGTGATTTATGACGCACTTCCACGCTACCACGTACCATAAAGTTGCGTAATCAGTTATTGATTATCTGTAAAAGCCAATAATAATCAATAGCAATTAAGATGATCTGGTGAGTGAGTATCGATTTTTATTGATTGGTGGAACCAATCAATAATCAATGGATTATCATTGATTATTATTGATTATATTGATTGCAATCAATGATTGATTTTCATTGATTGATATCGCTGGAGGTTACGTCACCGATTTCAGTTGACCTTAAAGGCCTGGGAGAAAGCGGTTCAGGGACTTGGCAAAAGGTGTTGGTAAAACATAGAGTCGGTATCGGGTGTTAGCATTTGATGAACGTATTAGAGACATAGTTGTGATAAGTCAGCTGACACCAAGACGTTATGATCCTATCATATTCCACCATATTCTATCACTGAAACTAATAAAGTGAAGCAGAGTGGATGGTGTAGTATAAATTATGGTAAAAATATATTCACAGACCATTTTTCTCTAAAACGTTCTCCTGAATTGTCTCAAAATTTGTGATCTTAAAAATCTACAACTGGACTATCAGGTCGATTTGAAAATTCATGCGTACAAAGTTAGTATGAAAGCAAAGTGAAGAATGATCCTCGCAGTAAATTTTCCAATTTAAGCAATTGGAAAGAAGAAGCCTGAAAAAAATCAAGGCTTCAATGGGATTCGAACCCGTGACCTCCGCGATACCGGTGCGATGCTCTACCAACCGTGACTGAGTTATGTAAAGCATCGCACCGGTATTGCGGAGGTCACGGGTTCGAATCCCGTTGAAGCGTTGATTTTTTGAGGCTTCTTCTTTCCAATTGCTTAATTTGGAAAATTTACTGCGAGGATCATTCTTCACTTTGATTTACAACCGCAGTTCAAGTATATGAATTATTTCATATAAACTTCACATCATTTCACTCCTCACGGGAGATATGAACTCAATAAATTGGCCTCGCTCCCAATGTGTGGCTTCATAGCTCAGTTGGTAGAGCATCGCACTGGTATCGCGGAGGTCAAGAGTTCAAATCCCGTTGAAGCCTTGATTTTTTCAGGCTTCTTCTTTCCAATTGCTTCAATTGGAAAATTTACTGCGAGGATCATTCTTCACTTTGATTTACAACCGCAGTTCAACTATATGAATTATTTCATATAAACTTCACATCAAAGTTAGTATTGTTGACGGTGTCTCTGCAAAATCCAGACTAGCCACTCAAATGTTGGCAGTAGCGAGATTTTGTGTGCTACGTATTAGCGTTTTGTGATTTACCCGTGGCTCATATGGATTGCATGAAAACTCTTTTCCAGGGTCACTCCTTTTTTTTCAAGAACGAGAGTAAATAACGTCTGATCACAGGTTAATTACTTAGCAATTTGAATACATTGGCGTCCTGTGACCACACGCGCTTGGGAAACTTGCGCCTGTATTAACAAAAGGTGTTTTACACAGTAGCTCCCTCTGGGAGGCGGGAGGCGGGGGTAGGGGGTGGGGGAGGAAAGTATATATAGCATACAACCCTGACACTAGTTGTTTAACAATCAAACATAGATATTTATTTTTATATCTTATTATTTTTTATGCGTTTATTGAAATTATTTTTATTTATTTATCTGCCAATTTTTATGGTAGTTTTGAGAGCTAGGCTCTAAAGTCATAGTAATTGACAGTGTTTCCGTTATTCTTTAGCTTCTGAAGAATACAAAAGAGCACCAGGTTCATTCCTGTTCAGTCTTGTCAACCCAACCGATCTGCCACCAACAAAGATACCACTGAAGGCTGGACACGAAGACTATGCTATCAATTGCTGTAGTGGCTCTGGGCCAACCTTTGGAGGTAACCACGATCTTTATATTCCCTGTACACCAAATTGCAACAAAGGCTATGTCAGCCTGAACCACACGTACCAGTGCCCAGCAGGTCAGAATGGTAAGACATTTTTGACAGGAAATCGCAACTTTCTTGTCAATGAAATGGAAGTGTTCGGTTTTGACAAGTAAGAAGCTTATACTTTGTGGCTGAACTGAAAAAAAATGATTTGCAAGCAGTGATCACATCTCAGTTTTTTTTCTTAATAGTTGATCAGTGTAACACCGCTAGTCCGTGTAACAAGATTAAACAATGTTATGTAGGATAATTCATTAAACGTTTGTAAAACAACTTTGCCGTTTCTTCAGTAATATACGTCTTAAACGCTAAAACGACATACATGAAGATATGCTTGATCATCGTAGCTATGCTCACAACTTAAGCAGTTGTGAAATTAAAGCCTGAAAAAAATTCAGACCCGAACAGGATGACCTTTGCCCCTCACATACTAGCTCAGTTGGAAGAGTACTGCATCGTTATCGCAAATCCAGTGATTCTAAATAGTGTCTAAATATTCTGTGTGCATAGGACTTTCCGCAGACATGCTATTGATAAAGGTATGCCTGAAACGGTCGGTATTCGCGCGAGGCGTGGCGTAGGCTCTAGGGCGCCTAAGGTTGAACCGCTGAGGATTACTTGGAGATAACAAAGGAAAAAGCCGAAACTGTCCTGTTTTATACGTTTTATACACCGTTTACTAGCTATCCAAATTTAATATAACCCTTCGTCAGCGTCGCAGTAGCCTGAAACCAGTATGGCAAGTATAGCTAGGGACTTGTCCTCCTGGGGCCCGTTTCTCGAAGGACCTGGTAACGGGACCGAAATCATATTTTGAAATCAAGGTCTCAAGAAAAGTAGCGTGTGTTCTGACCTCTAATGAAGTCCATTTTGTTTCTTTAGCTGATAACTGTACTGGCGTGATGAAGACAGAGAAATAGAGCACCGTACCATTTTCAAAACTTTTGAAACTACCATCCTTAAAGTGTATATGACAGACTTTTTTTTATTTGTTCAATCAAATCTCCCCAATGTACTGATAAGTATAGCAAAAATTTTTTTTCGATACCGATTTTCCTTTCCCGTATTTTGATCTACCAAAAGCATCAAATTTCACTTCCGGTGGGGTATAAAACCTCGAGACCAAAAACAGGAGACTGGGAACGATTGTGACGTCAATTCAGGACTCCAAGCCTCGCGAAAAACAGACTTCTCCGACGTTTTCTCATAAACAACGACCTATTGTACCAATCCTTAGCAAATTGATTAGCTCACAATAAGAAAATGACCGAGAAATCTGTTTTTCGCGAGGCTTGGAGTCCTGAATTGACGTCACAATCGTTCCTAATCTCCTGTTTTTGGCCTCGCGGTTCTGTACCCTACCGGAAGTGAAATTTGACCCTTTTGGCACATCAAAACACGGGGAAGGAAAATCGCTATCGAAATATTTTTTTTGCTACACTTATCAGTGCATTGGGGAGATTTAATCGAGCAAAAAGAAAAAATCTGTCATATACATTTTAATGGAAAACAAAACAGCTTAACGGGCCCGGTAATTACCGGGAGCTTCGAGAAACAGGCCCCTCGGCCGCTACGGTGGCCAGTGGCCATTGAGGCCTGCCCAGAACCCTGAAACGCCTGGCTAACAGGGCCTGGTGAAGCTTGGAGGGTCAATCACCCACCAAGTGGATAAGTGAGATTACAGAGACCATCGGAAGCAGGCACAATATCACATCAGCATTGGGTCAAGAGAACGACTCCTCAGACTTAAAAACTGTCCCGATACTAAAATCTAACAATACAATCTACTATTTAAAATCAAAGAGACATCCGTTGACAAAGCATTTCTTAGATCTTTCTGTTTTAACACATGATGGGACTTTGTATGGATCACGGCGACCTATCGCGTTAGACCGTGTTCTTACTTGGTGGAAGAAGATCCTGCAGGGGATACGAGGGAGTGTCCACAGGACTAGTCCACAGCCTCCTTCTGGTGTTACTTGTTGAATGTACCCGAATCTTAATGGCCTTTTCTGTAGTCTATTAATTTGATTCAAGTATTTAGTATAAGTAGCCACACCCATCTCTCGGATACAGCAAGTATAGGGTGATGTAATGAGAAAAATAGAAAGTTTATGAAGGTTAGATAACTATAACCATTATTCTTCACCCATCTGGACTACATGCTCATATACAGACCTCAACAGATTTTAAAACAGAAGTGAAAATTCTGGCCGAAAGCGGTGCCAATGTTTTTAATTTTATATTATGGAGCACTTAATTGAGACATCTGCTTCTAAAACAGTTTAAGAGGCTGTCTCTGTAAAAACCGACCACCGATTTTACTTCGAAATTTCGATTTTTCTGATAAGCTGGGATTTCGAAGCCCTCACCTAGTCAATCACTAAAATGAGTTTTATTTGATTAATAGTTCTAATTGAATTCATTGAAGTTCGGTCAGCTCGACACAAGCTGCGTGCCCTAATTAGTACATATTGTCGGCGTTCTAAAAGAATTACTGTTCGCTCAAAAGCCTTAATTCTTATTTTCAACCATAGATATATCATAGCAGTTTGGTTAACAATGTTGCAGTCTATGGTAGCCAAATTGTAGCAAAATTCAACAATAAAAATTCGTATCAAAACCAACAACTTGATACCAAACTCAACAAATCTATCTCAGCGTCAACACTGTTTGCCTGTCAACTTCAACAACTTTATTTTTAATTCAACAATTTTCTCTCAACATCAACTCCATAAACTTCTCAATTTCAACATTGTAATCAGTCTTAAAATCAACAGCAAAAATCAAGTTAAAAACAGTTTCTTTGCTGCTGGATAAACACTTGTTCATATCCAATTTTCAACTACCTAAAACCTGTCAAGATCAACGACTCAAAATTCGTGTCAACAAATTGGGTCTGAGCTGGCCCGTTTCTACCGAGAGAGTCTGGGGAGAATTATATTTGTCGTTTAGCAAGATGGCGGACGGCAGTAATCGTGAGGTAACACAAGCTGATGAAAATGATATAAATAGCCAATGGAGTTTATTTTTTACAACTTTAGATGCATTCTTGAGTGAATATGAGCAACATCGGTCAACGAATGACATCGCAATAACGGAAAACTTGACTATTCGTTTGAAAAATGTAGTTCGAGCTTTGCAAAATGGTAGTGTCTAGATACCTGGCAGCCGGGAAGTGTTTCTAAAATACTACATACCCTGCGGTCCAAAATTATTCCAGAATTTCCACGGAAAAACTCATTGGTCCAATCTTTCTTAAAACTCTAGATCTTTGATTAGAAATGTCAAGCGATTTCAATTATAATTTTGGCTTTGTGGTTGAGGAAATATTCGAGCTTGGAATATTTCTACAAAGCTTGAAGTTTGAACCCTGTGAGAGTATTCGATATTTGTTCAGAAATGCAAAGCGAATCTAAATAATGTTTCGCTTTTGTTGTGGTCGAATTCTCTTGGCTTCGGTATACTATAAGAACTTCGACTCACGGACACGGTTGTTCAAAAAACTAGATACCCGGCAGTCGTTTTTCCACGTTGGTCACGCTTTCCTCCCCAAGTAACGCATGACAAGCCTAGGGTTACCCTACCTGGAGTGTTTACAAGGGAGAAAGTTAACCCGCCTGTCAGGGTAACCCTAGCACAAAGATAGGGTAACTCACCTACCCTGATAACCCTAGCTGCGTTGTAAACACGACGAAAAGAGAAAATGCGTGCTAGGGTAACCCGCTTTCTAGGGTAAATCGCTTCCTAGGGTAACCCTCTCTCCTTGCAAACAGGCCCGAAAGTCCATAATTCTCTGTGGCGGACTTTCGTAACCGAACGCTCAAGCGTTTTGTAGCTATTTGCGCTACGTTGCCGGGGCAAATGTGGAGGCCTGAAGTTTGAAAATCGCTTGCAATTTTTACAACGACATCTTTGCCGGATATGTAGTTTTGGAAAAATCGTGCCCGTGAGTGTCAGTCACACAAAGTTTGTACAATTTATGCAAATTAAACCAAAACATTGTAAAAACTCGCTTTGCGTTTCCGACCAAAGCTCAAAAAACGGAAACACTCTCGAGAGGTTTTTTGTGGTTATTGAATGTACTGAATATTGATGATTTTTTGACTGCCGGGTATCTAGTTTTTTGACTGAACAACCGTGCCCGTGAGTCGAAGTTCTTATAGTATACCGAAGCCAAGAGAATTCGACCACAACAAAAGCGAAACATTATTTAGATTCGCTTTGCATTTCTGAACAAATGTCGAATACTCTCACAGGGTTCAAACTTCAAGCTTTGTAGAAATATTCCAAGCTCGAATATTTCCTCAACCACAAAGCCAAAATTATAATTGAAATCGTTTGACATTTCTAATCAAAGATCTAGAGTTTTAAGAAAGATTGGACCAATGAGTTTTTCCGTGGAAATTCTGGAATAATTTTGGACCGCAGGGTATGTAGTATTTTAGAAACACTTCCCGGCTGCCAGGTATCTAGACACTACCATTTTGCAAAGCTCGAACTACATTTTTCAAACGAAATAGTCAAGTTTTCCGTTATTGCGATGTCATTCGTTGACCGATGTTGCTCACATTCACTCAATAACTCATCTAAATCTGTAAAAAATAAACAGTCCATTGACTATTTATATCATTTTGATCAGCTTGTGTTACCTCACGGTCACTGCCATGCCGTCCGCCATCTTATAAATCTCCCCAGACTCTCTCGGTAGAAACGGACCAGCTCGGACCCAATTTGTTGACACGAATTTTGAATCGTTGATCTTGACAGATTTTAGATTGTTGAAAATTAGATATGAGCAAGAGTTGATCCAGTAGCAAAGAAAACTTTTTTGAGTTGATTTTTGCTGTTGATTTTAAGACTGATTACCATTTTGAAATTGAGGAGTTGATGGAGTTGATATTGAGAGGAAATTGTTGAATTAAAAATAGAGTTGTTGAAGTTGACAGGTAAACAGTGTTGACCTTGAGATTGATTTGTTGAGTTAGGTATCAAGTTGTTGGTTTTGATACGAATTTTTAGTGTTGAATTTTGCTACAATTTGGCTACCATAGCAGTCACAATTCAATGTTGCTCCTTCAACAGAGGTCAGTTTTTACAGAGACAGCCTCTCAAACTCACTGAAATGCGGTAGGCGATTTGATCAAACGCTTGTAGTCAAAACGCAACCAGAGGATATCATTAGGAAGGGAACCAGCGTTGAATTGGTGAAATTCTTGGTCCAAGAATTTAGCCAATGAAATGCTGTGTCTTCAGAGTCATATTTCCCTCACGCCATAGGCACTTCTATGCGTTAAGTTAGTAGGGCTCAGTCCTGCACCAAGTCTCTCTCCTTTGTTTCGCTCCGCCGTTTTTTCGCGCGGAGCTCAAACTAACCTAAAGCTATCACGGCGGAAAAACCGCTGATTGGCTGAAAAATCCGTTGTCTTGGAGCATGCTCAAGCGCTTTCCGCTGACAATTTGCGGGAGCCAGTTTCGAAAATGTCTGAACATTTTGTAAAAGGGAGCATCGAAAAGCAAGGATTATTTTGGATTTTTGCCCAGATGGAACTTCTACCTGTCGTAGAGAATGAGGATTAAGCAATAGTAAGTATGTTTCAAATGTTAGCCTGGTTTTGTCGCTTTCTTCGAGTGTTATTCCTTATGTTATTATTTCCTTTGTCGGTTGGTGTCGTGTTCATAATTTCCGTGCCGAGCACGGCGAGCGGAAGCATTTGCTTTGTTTATTTACAATACACCTTCTGCTGCAGATTTTGATGTACAGATGACTAACACAATGAACACACCATAATTGAAAGGTGAGCCAAGTTTTCCTTTCTTTTCTTTCGTAAATGGTTGATTTTTGAAAGTGGTACAATTTTCTAATTCGATCGCGTGTGGCTTCCGGAACTTTTCGGCTCGATGAGTCTAAATTTTTAAAAGTTGAAGATTCTGTTCGCTATCATTTGAATTACCCGTCATATCTTGACTTGCCTCTGGGGAGAGACCCGTTTGGCTTTTTTTCGCCACGTTCTTTTAAAAATATTAGGCGATCGAAAGCTGTTGATGCTGTACTGTAAATGAGCTTGGGATTTTAGATTTAAGAATACAATGCTTACATTCATGCAATGAATGTTTTATAAGCCGAGCCAACTTATGTTCAGCACGCAAATCGGCATACTATTCAAGGTGACACATTCCTTTTTACGTTTGGATATATTTCTACCTTGTGTAGTCTAAATATTAAACGTTGTTTCAGTGGTTTAAGAATCTGATATGACAGATGTACACTAGGTTTTTTTTGTTGTTATTGAAATGGACTAATTAGTTTCTAAGTTATCTTGTGAATTTTTTTGGACCTGAAGACAGATGTTTTTGAGGTTTAATTACAGTCTGATGATGATTAGTTAACAATTTAAACTTCCCAATTACAAACCTAGCAAAATGACTGAGGTATTCGCTAGGAGAGTGGGGGTTTCCTTCAGATGGTTGAAAGAAGTTGTATAGTCTTCAATGCTCTACTCAGTATGGTATATAGAGTGTATAAACAAGGAGGATCCTAAGTTAATGACATTTCTTCTTGCAATGTGATAAGTATTCAAAGGGTGAAGCCAAAATACAGCTTAATTTAATTTTACATTTTTTCCCTCTCTTTTTAGACATTTAGACCTCAACACTCTCCTCCTTTCTTTTAATGACTTGGTTCTCTTGCTGGAGACATTGTGACTTGGCCATTTACATCAACTCAAAGAAGTTTTTTTCATGGATGAAATGAGTGCCATCTTCTTTGGAGAGGATGCTAAATGATATGTACCCTTCCATAAAAAAATTCAAATCAGCCACAGGTTAAACAATATTCACCTAATTGGGGTATGGAATGTATGGAACAAGTATTTCAGGAATCCCCAGTGATAAATAAAAGAAAATGTTTGAAGACAAAAAAATTATGCTACCAAGTCTTGTAGCCTTGGTTTATAGCTTACATCTTTGGTACTTGACGTTCATGTTAATGTCAATTGGTACCCGTCAAAACAAGGTACCGGCTGACTTGTCTCACATGACCTATAGTTTGGTACACAGCTTGGTTGGGATATTTACAAGTAGACCATAATCCCAGGGGGGAGGGGTACTTAACAAAGTCTAATATGGGGAGGCTTCACGCAAGGTCCAACCCCTTACCCTTTTATATACCATTTTGCCAGAAAAGGTACCCCTTTTATATACCTTTTATTTAAAAAAGGTACCCCTTTCACATAGCCACATGTAACTCCGTCTTATGAATAAATTGCTGAGAAGGAAGTATTGTTGTCATTTTTATGTTGTACTTAATTTAAATTAACTGATACAGCCGTAATGTGCGTCTATTCGAAATATTTTCATTAAAGGCCCTTTTAAATACCTAAAAGAAGCCTGAAAAAGGTACCTCTTTCAGGACGAGCACCTCCCCATATAGGCCATTATAGAGAGCCCCCCCCCCCCTCCCCCGATCGTACTACAGTGTATTTTGGTGTGGAAGTTTATGCGATATTTCATAATTATTCTTTCAATTCGAGGTGAATATTGGCTGTGATTCCCTGACATTAACAGGTTTTTAGTGTATACACACAAAGTGATCTCAACATCAGATGAAAAGGAGACCATTAAAAGTCAATTTAATTGACCTCTCAATTTTCCATGCATGGAAAATGTGCAAGTGGCATGAAGTTTGTGTGAAATTATTTACAGAATCTTCTAACTTGGCATGCAATTTCCACTTTTAATTGCCAGTAGGCTGTAAATAATTTTACATAGGTTTTTAAAATATGGCTAATGGGTTTAATGTTAAAAAAAATCAATTCAGTGCAAAATTCAAATAATTATTCATCAATGTAATCTTGAAGGATATTGCTTAACTTGGTTTCACCGTAACTGTGTAGATAGTATGTATACATAGTCTTTCATAATAAGTTGTCGCTTCTAAATTTAATTGTTAACGCCTGATGTATTAACTGTGTTTTTAAATAAAGATGAGAATGATGATGATAGAGAATTCGGTCTTTTCGTTTGGGAATGGGAGAGGTTAAGTTAACTATAGCTTTTACAGTTAGTTACTTTGGAATTGCAAATCTGTAAGCTGTATTTCAATGAGATAAACATTTTGCTGAGACATCAGAGTCTAATCTGAATAATTTACCAAAAAGTGAATTGTGCAGTCAGAAAATAACCATATCCACCTCACATGAGGTCAATAGAAATTCTGAGGAGTGGTGGTGGTGGTGGGGGGGGGGGGGGGGGGGGGAATTTTAAAAAGGAAAGTATGAAAGTGAACTGGCAGTTTCCGTGGCGTGTTTGGAGGAAGGCATTTGTTGATTGAGATTTGAATGTCTTCTGTATCTGCTAAAGCCTTTTTCATTACAGGAGTGGGTTATCAATCCTCAGCCAAACACTCATTCTGGGAGGTGATCACAATTTGTCTGATTCCTATCCTTAAACCTAACACAAGAACAAGACTCCAGCTGACATAGCTCATAGTGTTGTGGGTACAAAAACCATTCCTCCATAATAAGGTGGTGACCCCTTAGGTTGGTTGAAAGTCGGAAGGAGTAAAAAGTATTGGGTTTCAGGTTCTGCAATTGTAGAATTTTGCTGCCTTGTAGGCTAGTGAACCTCCTTGGAAGTATCTTAAGACATATGACATACAGTATTTGCTTGGAACAAGACTTAACTTACTATTTGGGGAGGAGGGATGATACAGTTTTCATTTGTTTTCTCACAATGGTGCTTTTTGCAAAAAAAGCATATTTTCCAATGTGGTCAGTGTAAGTTTAAGTTTAAGTTTAATAATGCTTTATACCACTGTACAAATATGTGAATAATATAAGAAAAAGAAAAAAAAAACATATATAAATAGGTAGAGAAGGTAAAGGAAAGCAATAGGGGGAAACTGAATTCCCATATAAGAACTGCTCTCCAAGCTAAAAGATAATACAATAAAAATAGATATTACAAATTACAAATAAATTTACAATTACATGTACAACTTCTAACAACTAAGTACAAAGATAAGATGCAGACTTTGGACTGCAGTCCAGGTGTTATAATGCAGACTGAGGGTAAAATGCCAACTGAAGTGCTACAGTAACTGTATGTTAGCAGTAAACAAACCAACCTTATTAAGGCTACAAGAAGTGAGAGTCTGCTCCCTGGTTTAGCCTGAATAGCTCTAGGGTTAGACTGAATATCACTCGGATTAAGCTGGGTAGGATTTAGGGGGTTCGGCCGATTTCATTTGAACTCCCTAAATTAAAAAAAGTAGCATACTAATTTGGTATCAGAATGACAGAAATCTTATTGGCAAGGACCACAATTTCAAAAATTTTCCAGGGTAGACCGCCTCTCAAAACCCGTTCTCTGTATCCACCTTAGGGTAGCCTGAATATATTCTCCAGTTAGCCTGTTTAAGCTCTCGATAAAAGACGATCGAGTCAATTATAATAATGTCTGCAGTAAGTTCATGTATGTATACCTTAGCCTACGTCTACAGTGCACATGCAGTATAAGTTACGTTTTACACTGACCGAATTCCGATTTACCTCCAGGCCTTCACGTTAATGAATGTTTCCACAGTAAGTGGAACAAGAATCCCTTTTGGCGGATTGCTTTTTTCGTTAACACAATGGGCAAATATTTGCAATAACGAAGCCCACAGCCGTGGGAAATGCTGCGTAGCCAAGGAACAAGAATCGTAGTATGCGAAGTAGTACGGTCTTACAATATCAAATATGGCAAGATATACAAAGAGCAATTTATTTTATCCTTCGAGCTGTATTTCATGTACAATACAACTTTCTACAATACCTAATTAAACCTCTATAAGCAAAGTACAAGTTTTAAGCGCTAGCTCATGGCAGTCCTGAAGCGGCAAAACAAGGCACGAATGAATAGCACACAAGCGAAAAACACAACAAAATTAGGCATTAGTGTGTACGTCTAACGAATTCGTCCTCCACTTTTCTTTCTTCAGCTCACAAAACAGAAGTCCATGAACAAATAGCATTTAAAAATTTTCATCAGCACGAAAAAAAAGTCATATTTTATATGTTTCGTAAAATTAAACAAGCTACAAAAATTTGCGGTTCAAAACCTTAAAGAACCTGACACGACCTTAAAAAAGGAAAAAACGGTACCTCGCATGAATTTGGAAAAGCTGAAAGTTTCCTCCTGGAAGAGCTGTCTTTATCGCCTGATAAAACTGAAAACACCGTTTCGATCCTCTCGATCACAGTCAAAACATCTGCACGAGTGACTGCCCAAAGTAGCCGAGTTGTTTATAAATACCTTGAGCGAGCAAGATGTTGCCAAGAGCCATGACAATGACGTGTTGATTGTTGATTCGCCGTCCGCCATTTTGAAAATGGAAAGGCGGGAAGACGAATCGAAATTTACTGCGCATGTGCAGCGGTTTTTCCGCCGTGCCCCTAAAGCTCGGATGAAGCTACTCGTACCAAGGCCCTGGTGGGTTAATAGGGACGAGTGACTCTGGCCACGAGAATTGATCGAGAGTTCAGTTTGCTGACCCCTGCAGATTCTTTGTCTGAAAGAAGATGTCGTTTTCGAGTAATTTGGAAAAGAATCAGTTCTTACAGCAGTGAGGCTCTTGAGGACGTGAACAAGCACGCCAAAGATGTATTGGACATTTAAACCGCGAGACGAACAGAGTTCGCAAAGAAATGGAAGCTCATGACAGGCCACAAAGAAGCTCGAGCTTGATTATTTCTCAGAAATAACAGCACTCGAGCGCCATCTCACCCTGTTCCCGAGCGCATTTTTATTCTAAGATGGCAAAGCTTTCATCGCTGTACTGATATGTGTGACTGTGAAATTTATATTCCGCAGACGTTTTTCGTGGAATTCCGAGTCCCGGATTTGACATCCGGTGAATCCTGGTTGGCTTCAACCACACCTTAGTTTATTTATTTAGGGGGCGGTTTGCGATTGGTTTAGTAAATGTCTCAAGCCCTCCCTACCTATGATGAGATATAGGGAAGGAGGTGTGACCATCGGTTAGGGACGAGACAACGCGACACGTGCCCGGGGCGGGGGTATATAACGAGTATACTTTTTAGACTGAGTACTGTTAATGTCGACTATTTACTTCTTAACTTAGTTTTAAATCATGATCTTACATTTGTATATTTAAATTTTTGTTTTAGTGTTAAAATATTTATAATAAATATTCTTAATCGAGGGCCACAGGTTGTGTCAGTAGTATTAGTTGAGTAAAAATGACAAACAAACAGCGGTTATAAACACATTAGTTGTATTATTTATTTATTTCGTACATACGCACTTTATGGCTGTATTATTTCATTTATTAGGAACGACAAACTGCATAGGACCACATGCGATAAACGGCCGGGGGCATACTTCTTTATATGGGCTATGTAGGTGCGGTTCCAAGGGGTAAGATTTTTCAGCCGTTTTGGTCATAAATAGGGTATCAATTTTAGCTGATTTTTGCCATTTCGGTCATACATAAGGTATGGTTTTTGCACCGTGACTCTAGCCTTGATATGGGTATATACAAGAAGCCACTTTTTCATCACTATCAAAAAGAACTGAACTAGGGAACTAATTATAACGCTGGTCTGAAACAGGATTTTGGTCCTTGTCTACTAGTCTACTACCTCTAGATCTTCTTTACTTCAAGTCAGTTGCCGTCTTAATGTATGACGTCTCAAATAACACATCGCCACCTCACATAACACAAGATCATCAACAAGAGGCAACTTCTTTCTCGAATACTCTAGATTAGACAAGCAAAACATGTCTTTTTCAAGAAACGGTGTTAGAGTCTGGAATAGCCTATCTAATGAAATTCGTCAAATGCCCAAAGTGAAATTTAAACGCAACATTCACAATATGCTTCTTCAGAAACTCTCGGAGGCGAATGAGTATATTGATCTGTTGGATTTGAATATGTCTTGAAAACTAAACCCAGTTCATTCTATTAGCTTTCTATCTACATTATCCTTCCAGCTTTTCATGTAATCTGCCTTTTTCTTCTCCTGAGAATCTTTGTTTTTCAAAAATGTTATTAATAATAGTCAGTATTCAGTATTCATCTTATATTAATGTATTGTACGATAATAATTAATTTTACCTAGTATTGTAATTGTATTGTAATTGTAATTATTCACTTTGTATTTAGTATTCAGCTTATTTTAATGTATTGTGCGATAATAATTAATTCTATTTAGTATTGTAATTGTATTGTAATTGTAATTATTCACTTTGTATTTAGTATTCAGCTTATTTTAATGTATTGTAAGATAATAATTAATTCTACTTAGTATTTTAATTGTATTGTTATTGTAATTATTCTACTTAGTGTCAAGCCACTGCTCGCCTCGAATAGCTATAGCTAACTGCGAGCAGTGGTACATCCTATTTTGTATTTTTTTTCTCAACTTCTTAATAAACTTGAAACTTGAAAACTTGAACTTGAGATCTAATCTTTAAAGACAAACGATACACTGCAAGGCTGAAAGACGTTTCGAGACATCAGACGAGAACCGATAAAGCAGGATCGCTACAGTGTCTGTGGACGGCTGTTTCGTCCTTTGGGACTCATCAGCACTGTGTAGCCAAGATATGTAACGCCAGCCCAAGAGCCAACGCACGAGTTTCGGAGCGCAAGGAGACAAAGTGTCACGATTGGTGTCTCAAAAAGCAAAAAATAAATGTGGCTGGACAGCCTGAAAATTTCAACGCATGGCCAGCACCATGCTTTGAAAACGCAGCTTAAAACACCAATCGCGACACTTTGTCTCTTTGCTCTCCGAAACAAGTACTATGGCAACGCATGTTTCGAGGAGTAAGTGGGTTCAAAGTACGGAACTTGATATAGTGAACGGGTTACTTTGCAATTTTATGTACGTTGGCTCTAGGGCTGGCGTAAAGCAATTTACCACAGGGCCGTTGTGGGCCGCAAGCCGCTAAGCCTTCGGGTAGCGGGCCGTGGGCCGCGTGCCTACTGTTAGCAAAACCCGTCAGACATGCCTTTCAAAAACTCGCCAAACCAGCAGAAACAGTAAGAAACTATCAAAAACAGGTTTTGGCTATGATTAGGCATTGTTGAGAAACTCACAAATTAACTCGATACCAGAGTAAAGAGTTCTCTTACATAACATCCATTTCTTTACAGAATC
>CBDDTI010000274.1:0-5517 GCA_965233585.1 bacterium | reverse complement strand
TACTAAGACACATGCAAAATTCATAGCCTAACATCAAAGCTAGCCATTCCAAATAAGTGGTTGGGCCTTAACACTAACCTGAGAGCTTAACCCAAATTACTATAACACGTGCAAAGTTCATAGCCATCCATCAAAGCTGATCATACCAAATAATTGCTTGTTTGAAAATTAAAACTGAAAATTAAACTGGTTTGAAAATTTCAACCCAGTTTGAAACATATGATCCAGTTTGAAAATTTTAAACTAGTTTTTAAAAAGAAAATTAAAACTAAAATACATTGAAAAAATTAAATTCAAATTCCATTTCAATTAAAAATAACCTAGCCCTAATTCAGGGGCATTGTGGAAAACAGCTTCCAAGGTACTTCCCCATGTGATGCGTTTTGATAATGACGTCATAATCATCAAGCTCAACATGAACTTCTTCTCCATCCCCAGCAAGAAAACACACTGTGTACAATGCCATTTCAAACTCTGGGCTGGTGCCGATGAAGCTGCTTCCGATTGGCTTCACATCACCCTTCCAGTTAAACTGGATTGTGAGCAGCTGATTCTTGCTCTCTTCTTCGCTGCTCACATGTCTCTTCTGTAACAGACAACATAGACATTATTGAGCACTTAATGACTAGCTCAAGTGAAACAGTGAGTTTTGTTCTCTTGTGACCTTGAAAGTTCCTCAAAGTGAAGCTAAGGAGAACATTGAGCTTGGAGGGGAAACCAAACTCACTCCGAAGGGGCCAGTCAAAGTGTTCTGCTGTACCTCCCAACTCAAAAATATAGAAAAAACTGTAAAAAACTGATTTGCTCAACATCCTTGCATGTGGTGACTGCACCCGCAGAACAAGCAGCAGTAAAAGGCATCTAAATTGAAAAAGGCCTGTACAAGGGAGATGGAGTGAGAGGGTGTAAATGTACAGCTAAAGCCCTGAACCTGAGCCAATTTTTGTCATTTGTTCACTCCTATATATTATCTTCTAATAGTCTAAAAAGCATAAAATGGTCCAGACCAATAAGATAAAATTGAAAATAACATTAAACTAAAAAGTGTTTTGAACTCGGTTCAAAACACATTTTTGTATAATATCGGTCCAAATCTTCTAGATTAGCATGATCTTTCTTGCACAATAGGCCACTTACGATATATTTAAGTTCCGCTTGATAGCCAGGCATAGAAGACACAAACAAAAGAAACAAATAAACATATCATTCAATTTCCCTTGTTTGTGTCCTCTAAGCCTCACTGCCATTCTTGATTTGAATATATCAAAAGTGGTCTTTTGGATAACGTGTACTGAAGGCATATACAAGTGTCGATCAATGCCCTATGGCAACCCTCAATCAATACTCAATTGACATCTTGATGAACACTCATCGACATCTTCATTGACACTCGAATGACAGTCAGTCAACAGTGGGCTGAGTGTTGACAGACTCAGATGTAACAAATGAAACTCAGTGGCATGTCTGCAAAAATCAGTCAACTCTTGATTGAGATGTCGATCCAGTGTCAACTGTGGTGTCGATCAAGTATCGATCAAAGTCGATCAGAGGTTGATCGAGGATATTGATAGACTCTCATCCAGCCACCACTTTGGTATACATGACCTGTATGGTTTACAAAAGCTATTTTCCTGGCTTACCCTTCGACTTGGAAAGAAGCCCTTGTAGTCAACTAGACCTCGCTTTTCTTGTAAATAGAACTGAATCCAATTGTGAAAACCAATCACCTCTGCCCTGTTGCGTGTCTCACCTACAAAGACATGCTCAAATGCAGAAGAGTCCATTGCCCTAAAAAAGAGAAGTTTTTGCTTAGATCGTTTGAGTTTGCCAACACAAAGATAGAAATCATGCATTTGTGACAGTTCACAAGGTAATTTTCATTAAGTCAACTTAAGAGATTACAGAGTCAGACTTGGTGTTCTAATATGTACCCAGTGCAGTGGAGTGTATTTAACAAAATATGAGGTGTTTGGATAGCCAATAAAATGCTGTCCTGAATATTTGATATATATCTTCTCAATTGAAACAAAAAGTAAGGAGTAAACAGAGAAGTGAAATTGTCAAAACCTATGCCAATTAAGACTGGGTATCTAAACCTTCTTCACCTTTGTGATTTTCTTTGTGTTAACTTGATGAATTAATAATCATAATCAGTTTGAAAAGGGAGATGAACTGAAGCACAAAAAGATGGGACAAGTATATATCACCTTACTCCACGGGTTCTTCTATACATTTGAAACCACAATGAGTAAAGTGCTCTCTTGAACTGTGCACGATCACGCGGCATCAGGCCTTTTTTGGCCAGGTACTCATGAGCTATCTTCATTGGCTCTGTTTCCATAATGACATCAATGAAAATCTGGTTTTCCTTCACTTCATGTTGAGTGACAACCTCTTTTTGTCCAGTTTCACTTTCATAGTTGTCTAGCAAAGCTACAAATCCTATAACAAGTAAAACAAGTGTGATTACAGTTGTATGATTCAAGCACACACAATATACCTAAAAGGAATTTGCTAAACAAGAAAATATCAAGAATAAGTGCTTTTTAGTTGGCAGATAAGGTATTTTATTATATGGAGCAGAGTGTTTTACTGGGAACTAAACCACTCATAGATTCCATGCGCCACTTTATCCAGGACCCGAGTGGTGTATTTTCCGTATACCACCTTTGGGAGTGTTGTATCGTTCAATGACGTCATGATTCTCACCTTTTGCTTTTGTTGAATTGGTTTCTCCATATAATAAAAAGAACACTACACGCTGGCTCGAAGATATGGATTTTATGTTCTCCTGGCAAGAACAATATCTCACTTGTTCACTTCGGTCACTCATGAGATTGTTCTTGCCACTTGAACATAAAATTCATATCTTCTCGCCACCGTGTAATATCCTCTATGTAATGATTTGAGTTAGCACCCTCCTTATAATAACCACACTCCCTTGAGTTACCACAAGCAATTAGTGCTTTGGAGACTTAATTAAATAACTGCTCAGCAGTAAGCCTGAAGAAGAACATCTTTTGCACTACCACATGGTGAATCCAACTTCCCCACAGCAAGACTGCGGTCTAAGAAACATTATAAGGAGTCAGGTTTCTGACCATGAAAAGTTTTTTCGGTTGCCAAAGGCAAAAGTTAATTGCCTGAGGCATCCAGACGCGTTAGAGCATAGCCTTGCACAGGGTAACTTGAAAGCAACTTGTTTCTTGTATCCTTCTTCAGCCGGAATAAGTGGTACAAAAGAGAAAGGGAAAATGAAAAATTTAAAGGAAAATAGAAAAATCACTCCAGGTATATAGGAAGTATTTAATCTGCGCTATTTATATAAAGATTAAAATTTTTGATGAAGCACATACACTGATATTTTTGTAGAGGAAGGTTGTAGTTTGATCTACTTACGCTTGTATGTTGGCCACTGAAAAACTTCTGGGTCAACAAAGGTAAAGAGTGGTTCACTGGCATGATCTTGTCTTGAATGGAACCGTGTCTTGCCTTGTGGATCAATCTTGTAATGAACTCCTGGCGTGAGGCGGTTTTTATCTGCATCCCAAATGCGATCACATAATGGAGACAGCTCAGGGTGTGGGTGAAATCTAGGAAGTAGAATAATATATTTTAAGCTACTTTTATTTAAAGGGGCATTGTCATGCTATTTGGCAACTTTACAAAAAGCCAGAAGGTGTCTTTGCATCAATTGAATTCCAAAACTAATGATGTAGTTTTGTTATATAAGACTATTTGAAGGTACTGAAACTATTTCCTGTCATCTGTCGCTACGGATGGCTTGGATGGAGATAGATCGAAACTTGAAAAAACTGGCCAATTTTTCGAGTTTTGATGCTAAGTGCTTTAATTTAAAAATCCTCAAGAAATTTATTATGGTTAGCCCTCTCTGATAAAATTCATTTGATATCTTTGTCGCAGCTGTACAGAAGCATTTTGTTTATGATTAAAGCCTCAAAGTAATGATTTTAGCACAGAATTGAATACTTGTGACACTGCTCCTTTAAGGTTAAGTCTGCATACCAGCATAGAGGCCCATCGAGCCAGAGCTACTAGCTTATCCAAGTTTATGTAGCATAAAGCGACTAGGAGTATTTCTTCTCCCCCCTGGATGGGGTGCTAGTCCATCGCAGGGTTACCCAAGCATTAAATTAACCAGTACTAATTTATACACCTGGGTGGAGATGGGGACTGTGGGAGTGAGGTGCCTTGCCCAAGAACACAACACAGTGTTACGACCTGGGCCAGATCACTTGATCCAGAAACAAGCACCACATCTTTTCACATCCCTCTTAGACTACAAGCAGTCCCTTTGTTTTCTTATAGTCCGTCGAGAGCGGAGCGAAAAAAACAGGCCGTGCGAAAAGTTGGCTGCACGAAAGCTGGTGTCAAGGCGAAAGGCGACACCAGCTTTCGCGCGGCCTGTTTTTTTCGCTCTGCTCTCGACGGACTATAAGAAAACAAAGGGACTGCTAGTAGTCTACATCCCTCTTCCATGTACCAAGAAAATGATGCCAGAATGCAGAAAATAACAGTGGATCAGACTTAAGAAACTTAAGATGATTAGAAAATACAAGCCAGGGTGATGGACAAAACACTGACCCCAAGTCCAAGGACAATCCCAATGGACAACCCAAATAGACTACCCTTTAAAATAATGATCCAAATGAGTACTTTTTGATATTCTAAGCTTCTAGTATAATAAAATTACGTGTAAGTTCTCCTTATGTCTATTCCAAAGAGCCTCTAGCTTCCATTTTGAATTATTGTAGTTAATAAACAACAGTACTGATCAACACAAAATCATGAAAATGGTCCAAAAAGCAGAGTTTAATCATTTGATTTTCAATCAGCAGTACCCAATCAGTATCAGGATCATAATTTCAATTCTGTAAATATAACTAACTTGACATGGCATGACTTTACTGAAATGTGAGTGAGAAACCCAATCCAAGTCAAACTACCCTGAGCCTAGAACATTGTAAATAATACCCACAGCTAAGTCATAGTAATTTTGAACAAGGGGAGTCTACTTGTCTATTTTGTGTTCAGTGGTTCCAGAAAAAAAATAGCAAGGTATAGCAGCTTAAAACTTTAAATGCTACTCATCTGGAATATTATTATTATTTTTAGGGGTAGTACATTTTGGGGTCATGGTAGTCCATTGGAGTAATGGGTTTTCTCTATCACCCAATTTTAGTTTCATCGCTGTTTGCCATTTTAAAAAGTCCTGCTTCTGCGATGCGCAGGGAAACTTTAATTTAGAATTAAAGCTTAATTAAGCTCAATTATATGCAGAAGACTTTGGTATAATTTTTCAAAAAATCCCGAAAAAAATACAAATAACGTCAAACGAGAACTGTGTAAGGATCTATAAGGGCCTGTCTCTTTGCAAACAAAGATTTTGTTTTCTTTTCTCGGTCGCTGCTGATGTAATTTTGAAGCCTTTCTAAAAGATTTTCGTTGGAAAGATCTGGAAAGTCGTGATAATACTGAAGACACGTAGACCCGCGC
>CBDDTI010000273.1:0-17204 GCA_965233585.1 bacterium | reverse complement strand
CTTACGCATGCATAACGATTGAGTGTGAAATGTCCGTCTTAGCCATAGATTGTTCACACAATCTTCATAAACTGTGATGGTAGAAGTCAAGGAGTTCATAGCGCTTGGAAAGTTAAGCTGATGTGGAAGGGAATGAGTTAGAAACTGCGCAAAAAACTGCGCAAAAAAACTGCGCAAAAAACTGCGCAAAAAACTGCGAAAAAAACTGTGCAAAAAACTGCGAAAAAAACTGCGAAAAAAACTGCGAAAAAAACTGCGAAAAAAACTGCGAAAAAAACTGCGAAAAAAACTGCGAAAAAAACTGCGCAAAAAAACTGCGAAAAAAAACTGCGAAAAAGTCCTCCTATTAGTAGTAAGATGGAGCATTTAATCGTTCGGTTCCAAAACCACCTTCCGTATCGTGTGGAGCGGTTGGGTGATCGATCTATGTCGTTCCCCATACCGAAGAGGAAAAGATTGAAGACATTGCAGTTTATGAACAAGCATCCTCAGCACATCATCAGAAAACGCAAATCGTCGTGGGAAGTCATCGGCACTATTCCATTGAAACAGCGAGGCGGTCAAAACAACTACCGCTCTTTTTATCAGTGGCTTGAGGAAAGTTTTTGACTGGAATACCTGACCACGAACTGAGCAGATCATCTATTGTTGAGTTGCAGAAAGATCCTCGCATCAAGGGTCTGTACGAGCGCTACTTCAAGAACTCAGAACTCATCAATCCTCGATCCATTGTGAATATGGTGTCATCCTCGCTACTTGGGTATGACAACAACACCGGAGCAGTAAGAGATTCTATTGCAGATGTTCGAAAGAAAAATCGAGTTCCTACGTCCACCATTCCCTCTTTACAAGTTACGAAGGATAACGAATTCGATAGAATTCTTTTGCTCGTTTTTCATCGGTTTTTGGCTGATAAAGGTATACCCGAAGAATTCTTGAAAAGCAACTACTTCACGCTCAGACCTCAACTGTTACAGGTTTACCAAGAAGATCCCGGTTTTGGTTTCAGAGCACGACTTGAGGAAATTATAGACGATGTAGAAAAGCAGATTGTGCGCGACTACAAGATGCTGGTGAACGAAACGAATCGAACCTACCTGTCCAGGTATGCATTCGAAGATATGGTACGAACGATCGTTCCATCAGATAGACGGTATTCTGCATCTAAAACCAAACTCGAGCAGATCAAGCAGTGGAGTTTGACTATTCCGGGAGCTACACAAAAGTTTTCAGGACTGCAACAGCTTAGTGAAACGTACACGAAAACATCAGAATCCAAATTCATCAATGTTCAGCATTTCATGCGTGGATTGCAAGAGAAGATGATAAATGATACCGACTTTGTGAACTCTTCTCCAAAGCTGAGAGTACCTGGTTTAACATATACAACAAAACCATCGTTCGAGGAAATTATCCCTCGTTGAAAGGATGGGAGGCAGAATGTTCTACTTCTCGGTCAAAGCAACGCTGGAAAGTCTTTCTTTATCTTTATCTTTATCTTTATTACACCTTGTATATGGCGAGACGCCAGTGTAAGGGCATTGATTGGGAAGGATGTGTGATGTGAGGTCTACTTACTTACTAGTGTGCTTACTGCATGAACATTGGCATGTGAGTAAGAATAGTGCGGCACCGTTTTTAAAGAATGTGAGACTTGAGGCAGACTGCAGAACTGCAGGAAGAGAGTTGAAAGTATCTGCTGCTTGGTAGAGAGGAGAGTTAAGCATTAGAGAGGTGTTCGTAGTGGGGAGTTGGAAGAAAGGTGGTTTTCTAGTGTTGTGCATGTGGGTTGGCTTGGGAGGGATGTAGTCTCTCAAGTGCTGGGGAACGTTGCTGGTAGCCATTCGATATCCAAGAACTGCCTGGAAGTATTTCCTTCTTGAGGCCAGGGAAGGCCAGCCAATGGTTGCCAGGAGTTCATCATGGTTACTGGGCACAAATAGCGGGCGGCGGAGGATGATTTTGGCTGCTCTCCTTTGAAAGCGTTCCAGGCGGTCCACCTGTGTAGTCCCAAGGTTACCCCATGCCGTGCAGGCGTACTCCAAGATCGGCCTGATGTAGGTTAAGTACATGTGCGAAAGGGACTCTTGGTCCAATGATGACCGCAGTCGGCGAAGGACCGACAGCAGGCGCGTTGCTTTGCTCAGTATAAAATCAACGTGATTGTTCCACCGGAGGTCGTGTGAGAAGATGACTCCCAAATGTCGGTGACTCTGCACTTTGGTCAGTGCATCTTGGGCAAGCTCAATTGAGAGCGGTGTCGGTAGAGCACGTCGGGAGGTTTCCATTATAACGGTTTCTTCTTGAAGAAGCTCCTGCACATCGTCAAACCAAAAGAGATTGGTTGTGATTTCAAACACATCTCCTGAAGAATATCGACAAGATGGTATGGTTTTGAAGCATTACAGCGTGATGCCAGAATCGATCGAGAAAACTTGCATCCAACCTGAATCCTATGTTATCATAGACGACATACGCATTATGGGCTTGAAGCATGGAAACCAGCGAGAATGTCTCTACAAGTTCTTCACCATGTACACTCATCATTACAAACTGAACGTCTTCTTCCTATCACAAAGCTTTGACAACGTGATGGACATGAAGATCAACACAAGGTTTCTCTATCGATTCCGATTCACTGACAAAACCAACATCAAGCGTTACATCGACACGCTGTTCGGTGGAAAGTGTATCAAATCTAATTTGATTTACAGGCTATACGAGAAGCTGCTTGATAACTGCGAGAGACCTGTTCTAGCCATTGACTGTTCACGCAATCAATACTTCACTTACTGCAATGGTACAAGTCAAGCAGTTCATTTTGAATAATGCTTCGAAAGTAACGCGGGTGTGCGTGTGATTGAATGGGAATGGGTTGGAAACTGTGAGTTTGATCGACAGTGAAGTCTGGAAAATTGTTAGTGGGTAAGGAAATGAAGGACGTCACAGGCGGCGTGGCTCAGACACACGTTAGCGCACGCGGAGTATGCTCGGGTTGCAGCCTGGAACTTTGACGCCTCGACTAAACTACCCCTATGAAGACAAACCACGAAAGTGGCAGCTGACGCATACGCATGCATAACGATTGAGTGTGAAATGTTCGTCTTAGCCATAGATTGTTCACACAATCTTCATAAACTGTGATGGTAGAAGTCAAGGAGTTCATAACGCTTGGAAAGTTAAGCTGATGTGGATGGGAATGAGTTAGAATCTGCGACAAAAACTGCGCAAAAAACTGCGCAAAAAACTGCGCAAAAAACTGCGCAAAAAACTGCGAAAAAAACTGCGAAAAAAGTCCTCCTATTAGTAGTAAGATGGAGCATTTAATCGTTCGGTTCCAAAACCACTTTCCGTATCGTGTGGAGCGGTTGGGTGATCGATCTATGCCGTTCCCCATACCGAAGAGGAAAAGATTGAAGACGTTGCAGTTTACGAACAAGCATCCTCACCACATCATCAGAAAACGCAAATCGTCGTGGGAAGTCATCGGCACTATTCCATTGAAACAGCGAGACGGTCAATACAATTACCGCTCTTTTTATCAGTGGCTTGAGGAAAGTTTTTGACTGGAATACCTGACCACGAACTGAGCAGATCATCTATTGTTAAGTTGCAGAAAGATCCTCGCATCAAGGGTCTGTACGAGCGCTACTTCAAGAACAACCCAGAACTCATCAATCCTCGATCCATTGTGAATGTGGTGTCATCCTCGCTACTTGGGTATGACAACAACACCGGAGCAGTAAGAGATTCTATTGCAGATGTTCGAAAGAAAAATCGAATTCCTACGTCTCCCATTCCCTCTTTACAAGTTACGAAGGATAACGAATTCGACAGAATTCTTTTGCTCGTTTTTCATCGGTTTTTGGCTGATAAAGGTATACCCGAAGAATTCTTGAAAAGCAACTACTTCACGCTCAGACCTCAACTGTTACAGGTTTACCAAGAAGATCCCGGTTTTGGTTTCAGAGCACGACTTGAGGAAATTATAGACGATGTAGAAAAGCAGATTGTGTGCGATTACAAGATGCTGGTGAACGAAACGAATCGAACCTATCTGTCCAGGTATCCATTCGAAAATATGGTACGAACGATCGTTCCATCAGATAGACGGTATTCTGCATCTAAAACCAAACTCGAGCAGATCAAGCAGCGGAGTTTAACTATTCCGAGAGCTACACAAAAGTTTTCAGGACTGCAACAGCTTAGTGAAACGTACACGAAAACATCAGAATCCAAATTCATCAATGTTCAGCATTTCATGCGTGGATTGCAAGAGAAGATGATAAATGATACCGACTTTGTACAGGCTATTTTTAGAAATCACAGTCAATCTCACCCAAAAGTGTTGGCTATTCTAGAAGGAAAATCCCTCTCCTAATAGTAACAATGAACACCCCACTGGGCAACGAAGATATCGAACAGGCATTGAGAGGTGTACACGGATTTCGTGGAGTGTCTAGCTACGACCTGTTATCCAATATGAACATGGACAGTTTATCATCATCAACACAGACAACGTTTTACCCATTTACGACAAAGCAGCCGTATCTGAACAGCTGAAAGAAGACGTGACGAGAGTGAGGAAAATGAAAGGCCCAAAGGGCGATCGAGGAGAGCGTGGATCGAAAGGTGAACGTGGAGACAGAGGAAAAAGCGGTTTGCGAGGAGAGCCGGGTCCGTCAGATCCATTCCACCTTCTCCCTTACATTGCTCAGAATGCGTACTATTACGTTTACGTTCACCCGAGCAGATTCCAGTCGATCGAAAGGACGAGTAAAGATAATTACAGGATAAGAAACCTATTGGACTTTACAGGCAAAACCATCTCCACGGAGAAGCTCCTTCTGTCCAAAGATAATCAACAGCGATTCTTGGAAGAAACAGAGACATGTTGATCAGGGATGAAATGGATAACTTTTTCGAAAACAACAAAGCGTTTGCCATATTTCAAGTCTGTGAAGCAAACGACCCCATTGTTACAAACCTCTCTTTTACACCTGTACATATCAGATTTGGCTATGAATTCACCGGATTTGGTGGGGATGCCCTGTATTTCCACATTGCCAACACAACATCAGTATTTGGTAAACATGTTGCGCCACCATTCTCCCCCAATCATGTTGTTTTCGATAACGCCACTGCAGCACCAAAGCTAACCTCGGCCTTGGGAAAGTCAGTGTCACATATCCAACAAATCGCCGGTCAGAAGTATGTGCTGAGCTTATCAAGAAATTCAGAAGGAGTCTTTGCCATTCACCTGAACTCAGTGTTGGTTTTCTCGCACACAGACAATAGACCGTTTCATCGCATCAATGGTGACAAAAAACCTGAGTATCGTTTTGGAGGAACCCATTTTGCCCAGGACACCACCCTCAAGTTTTACTGTCAGTTGCATTTTGCCAAGGATCTTTCCGAAGACATGATCAAACGCATTCATACAGAACTCATGACACACTATAACATCTGATCACTGAGCTTTCTTGAAAAATAGAATATGCGATATAAAATGTGATGCGTGATAATAAAAAGTATATTTTTCAGCCTCTCGTTCACTTATTCTTGCACACGGCCACAGAGAAGCGGAAAAGGGCGTGTCTCAACGGGAGGGGGTAGCTTTTCCAAGTCATTCGTACTCCAATCCAAACCGGCACGGTAGGACGAAATCAGATCTTGCATCGTTCGACGTTCAACGTCGTCGAAGCGCTCGAAATTGGTAGCGAAGCGTTTCTTCTGTCGATCGGACAGATCCCTTCGAGCTGGTTTGAGCAGATTTCTCAACCAGTTCCTGACAAATATCTCAGGGACGGGTGAAAGTAGACGCAGACTTCTCGCCCAGGCCACGTCAGAACGGGGCAGGTAGGGACGGAGTTGCTCTTGAGCTTGTTCGTCGTCTTCGAGAATGCACATCACGCAGATCGCATAGTTCAAGCTCTTGAAGCCGCTGTCGATTTTCATATCACGGAGTCGTTCCTCCAAGGTGTACATCGGCAGGTAGGTGCAGAAACTAACCTTGTCGAGAAAGTTGATCAAGGCTTTGTTCATAGCATTCAGACGGTCCGTGCCGCTGTAAATACGCGGCATCAACGCATGCTCACACCAATGAATGTCGGGTTGGAAGATGTCCTCGAGCACAAGACCACATTTGCAACAAACGTAGGCTTCCTCCGTCTGTATAGCTTCGTGCACGCATTTCTTTTCCTCATCACCCGGTGAGTTTTCAGCAGAGTCGGCTTTGTCTTTCTCAGCCAATTCACGTACATTTTTCAGGTAGTCGAACAGAATCTGAAAATCATCTTCCATCGTACCACAAAGGGTTAGCCCTTAGGAACAGGCACTTATGTTTGAGATCGTGAATGGTTGTCGTTCAGGACCTCTCACAGACAGTTCTCGGTACACTCACGATGTACGCTTATTGTTAAGGACTTCTCACAGACAGATCTCGACACACTCGGGATGTACGCATACGTTTGAGAACTCATTGTCGAGGTCGATTCACAATAGAAACGATTTTCAGCTCTAGCTCAGCGTCTAGGTTCCGAGTCGATCGTTCGATCATCAATGTCAAGCACCGTCAGGTGGGGTTAGCACTTTGAATGGGTGACCCTGAAGGAAAAGAAAAATACTCTTTGTGAAGCTATTTTTTTTAAAACGGCGAAGATTTACACACAGCACAGTAGCTCTTTCGGCTGATCTATGCCCACATAGGCCCACATGTGAAGCGGACGCGATGCATGGGTTCATGACCTTTGGCCCATTTTGGCGGGAAGCCATGACCTTTGGCCCATTTTTGGTGGGAGACCATGCAACCATATACGAAACGTTTTAATATTTTACCAATCCCATTATTGTTGTTATTTTTAGACCCACAAGTGTCCACCACCTGTCATCTCGAACTCTTTTTCTAGACAAATCGACCTCAAGGCATTCGGGCAGGACACCACCACTATTACAGCACAAGGTGTGGTTTAATATGGCTTAGGGGCTGAACCACTTCCTCCCTCAATGGTGCATTAGTGGTCGTCATTTAATACTCACGGGGTATGCTGCTCAGAGTTATGCTGCTCAGTATATCCAGTATTTGTGAGGAATATGATGGAAAATAAGGTAATCCCTGGGTGCTGTAGGTGTGTGGACTGCCTACCCTTTTTGTCCATTTCCATACACAAGGTAACTTAGGGCTAGGGTTAGAGTCCTGGAAAATTAGGGTTAGGACGGAAAAATTAGGGTTGGAAGGGAAACTTAGGATAAGGGTTGGAAGGGAAACTTAGGGTTAGGGTTGGAAGGGAAACTTAGGTTTAGGGTTGGAAGAGAAACTTAGGGTTAGAACTGAAAAATTAGGGTTAGGGTCCGCGAAACTTAGGGTTAAAATGGCGGGAAATATTAAGGTAAAATGGCGGGAAATTAAGGGTTAAAAAAATTACCCTCCAAGTGGGCCAGAACCACCCTCAACACATCTACTGCGGCAGATCAGAAGAGATCTGCTCAAGTGGACGTCCTTTGTTTTTTGTTTTTTTTTCCTTTTCTTTTGCCGCACTGCAAGACAGTGGCCTGTTAGAAATGAGCTGTTTTTCATCAATGGTACCTCTCTGGCGAACGCTTCTTGACCATCACATTTCGCATTTCCTCTGTGAAAAGGAAAAGTACCGTGTTTATTTTTTGGTCTTTGGTCTTTCTTTGCGACGAGGAAAGAACCGTTACCATTTGGCAGTGGGCGTAAGCTCAAGAGTCAAGACCTTCGCAAGAAAGGGAGCAAGGGAAGGGGATGGATTGGCGGCGATGGACACACTGTCGATCCGTACGAGTCGTCACAACCCCGACAAGAATCCATACCTTTTCACTGAGCCACGGCGAGTGGCAGTTCTTTGCCTTCCCCCAAGCTCTTTGAAAGAGCAACACGTTCATAACCACATGGATAAACATCTTCTTGTCGTTGAGCTTTCGTTGCTGTTGTTGGCTTGAGACAGCCTCCATCGTTTGAGTTTGAATTTGAAAGTGAGGGTGGCCGCCAAACCTGCGAAGGGGTATTTCCCACTATCCAGATTTAGATTTCCAAACTAAAAATAGGTGCGGTTGATGACGTCTGAGACCAGTAGAACTCAACAGGATGTGACCGTCGACTTTCCGAGGCTCTCGTGGAATCGGCATCGGCGTTTCCTAACCTCCTTTTTTCTAGGATATATGTAGGTTCCCCCAGTCATTTCAGGGGAGTATGGGCTAGTCCGGCCCCGAGGCGCGAAGCGCCGAGGGGGCGGACGACGCCCAGACTCCCCTGAAATGACTGGGGGAAAGTGCTTCTCGCATGCACTTGCGTCACGAGTCACGCGACTTACAAAAAAAAAGCGGGTAGGGATTGAATCCTTACCCGCTCGGTCTCTTTGATCTTCGCCATCCTTACCCGCTCTCTCAAAAGGCCAGGGAGTATTTGAGCAGCCGGTCGACTAATTAGCCAATCAGCGTTTGTCATTCCATAGCAACCAGCACGTGACATACGAGAACATGGTGATCTGCGCGTGCAAATTTTAGCCCCAAGCGCGGCGCGGCAGGCCCACGCATTTTCTGAATGTCGGTAAATACCAAAATGGAACATCGTACACTCGCGTGAGTGCTCGTCATCAATGAACGCGCTTGGTTCTTTTCAGTACACCTTGACTCAGTGCAACGGGGGAAGATCGACGTGATGAGGAAAGGTTTGTTCCATTGTGGACGTTTCAATCTCGAGGTGTAAAACAAGAAAATAGACCGATTGTATTATTAGGGTCTGGGTTAGAGACGGGGCATCCGGACCAGAACCCGGCCTTGTTCATACAACTTTGCTATGCTGAAAACAGTGAAGCTCGCTCATCTTTTCAACCTCTCCAGTTCTCCTGTCCCTTGTTCCTGCAAGAATCTTTCTTTTTTTTAACGGTTCTTAGATTTTTCGATTAGCCAATGGTTGTTCCTTTTTTTTTTTTCAAAGAAAAGTTGTGCAACTGGCGGGCAAACCTTCGAAGGCCTGACAGTCGATCGACTTGCACAGCGCACCATATTCGCTCTCATTGTCGAACCCAGAAGAAACCAACACTGCAAGAAAAGTCTAGAAAGTTTGCTTGTTGGCAAGACCGAACTCTTTCGCGACGAAAATTGCTCAGTTCTGAGCACAAGCACGGATGTCGATCAAGTACATCGCCTGGCTGCGATCAGCTCGGCCCTTCTTGTTCCCTGGGAACTCAAAACTGAGAAGCCGTTTTTATCACTTTATCATTTATTTATTTTTTGAAATGAGCCTTGAGGAGAGCCAAAAAAAAGATGATGAACTTGAGTTTGATTCCTGTGTCGGTTCTGTAAATGGTGTGCTTGTTTGGTTTGGATTGGCTTTTGTCACCTGGCGAACGCTCAGTGTACCAGTGGTGATAACACAGCCCACCCGATCTATGCACGCATGAGGGCCTCGAAGATCACTCCCGGGACTCGCACTTTCTTTCTTTCTTTCTTTATTTCTTTTTTTTTTTTGAAGACAAATGCTCTTCGCTCCATTCTAGATATTATCCAAACTAGCATTTTCCTCAAGCTGAAAAAAAAAAAAAAACAGTCGTTCAAAGCCATGCTAGGCCACGAAAATGCCTCAGAAAAGTACAGAAAGCAACGCTTTTTGCATGATCGAACGGCTGGGATGCCCCGAACCTCGTGCCCAGGCGGTAATAATACAATCGGTCTATTCCGCAGACGAGCCTTGTTTTAATGTTTTTTACGATGGAATAATACAGTTTTTCCAGGCGCAGGATGGGCTCCGAGAGCCAGGACGAATTCGAAGAAAAACCATGTAACGAAAAAATGAGCTCTTCGACAGTCAGAGGTCGACTAATCCCTCGTGGCGCAGTTGAAAGTTTGACGATTTCCGATTGATCGGTCGGTGGTTCGAACCCTGTTGAAGACGTTTTTCTATCTTGTTTTTTTTTTTTTTTTCGTTTTCTTTCTTGATGTTCCTTTGGAGAGTTCTTTTTTTACTCATCTCATTCCAGCCGAAAAACCGAGACTCGGGGAACAACTTTCGATTGAACTTTTTGTTGAATAAATAATTAACGACGATGGTTGCGGTTTAGGTAGGGGATTTTCAGTAAAGTAAAGATAGGGTTAGGAAAAGGGTAGGGAGACGGACGCCATCGAAAGTTGCAAAAATTGTTCTCAACTTCCACAGAAGCTAGAAAAGCCGCTTGGACTTAGAACATTTTTCGCTCAGAATCCTTTCGAGAAACTGACTCAGAGTGGTGCACGCGCTTCCCAGTTATGACGAGCGCTCACGCGAGTGTACGATGTTCCATTTTGGTATTTACCGACATTCGCATTTTCTCCGCGGCGCCACGCTTCATCCCCCGCTGACCGTGGCCGTGGCAACGGGGTTCGCGGATATAGGAGGCCTAGCCCTAGGAATCCCGGTAAATGTCATAATGGAACAGAGTCCAGTCGCGTGACCATTACCTTTTTCGGACAGCTCTCGTGACGATCGATGACCGCGAGCTGCGTCGCTGCTGCAGCTGAGACCATGACGATTCGGACTGATTCGATTCAAGTGATTCGGACTGGACTCGGTTCCATTGTGATCAACGCCCTCTTCGCAGACTTCGGACTTGGTTCCATTCTGATCAGATCTGATGACGGTGCCGACGTTGGAGATCTGCGCGTGGCCGTCTTCTTTCTTCTTGCAATCTTGGATTTTTGAAGCTTTGGGAAGCATTATCCGTAGTTGACGGAGAAACTTTCTGTGGCGATCGACGGCTGTTGGCTTACTCTGTGATTACGGTAGTCGCCTGTTGGACAGGGTGCGTTGATGGCCGCCACACATGGTCTCACTTGAGATCGTCAGCAACATGAAAAGATGGACTGTGTGATGGAGGTAAGGGAGGAGCTGGAGGAAGAGAAAAATTAGGTAGGTTTCGAGGGACACAGGGACCGGCTTTTGTTTTTTGCTTGTGCGTTTTGGACTGTAGTGTTGAGTTTGCGTGCGTGCGTGCGTGCATGGATGGTGTGTGTGTGTGTGTGTGTGTGTGTGTGTGTGTGTGTGTGTGTGTGTGTGTGTGTGTGTGTGTGTGTCTATTTGTGTGTCTGTGTCGGTGTACATGTGTGTTTTGTATGTATGTTAGAGAGATAAGGGGTTGGAATAACGTAAAGTTATGTATAAAAGCCGCGGCTTATGTGCAATTTTTCAACTTTTTACTGCGGCTTCTAATCAAGTGCGGCTTTTATTCGAGGGCAGATGATATGCAATGTTTTGAGTCTGGCACATGTACAGTGAAAGTGCAACTTTGAATTGCGAGTGTAACAAAATTGTTTGAAATGTAAACAAACATTTTGGCATGCGAAAAGCTGTAGGCTTTCAAGCTGCAGCTTTGTTCGAGTGCCCCTTTTGTGCAACTTGAGTTTCGAAAAAGTGTGGCTGTTATTCGAGTGTGGCTTATGATCAAGTGCGGCTTCTATACACGACTTTACAGTAAATTTTGGCTTTTGGGGAGTTATATTTTTAATTTTTTTTTTTTTTGCTTTGTATGAAATAAATCAATACCAAAAACTATTGGAAATAGAAAAAGAGATTGTGCGTGAGGTTGCGCTCGGAGGATAAACACCACCTCAGAAAACCTGCAGATCGAAAAGCACAAATCAGTCCGGTGAGCGGAACGAACGCCCTCCTGATTTGTGCTTTTCGATCTGCAGATTTTCTGAGGTGGTGTTTATCCTCCGAGCGCAAACTCACGCACAATCTCTTTTTCTATTTCCAGTAGTTTTGGGTGTTAATTTGATTCATTTATTCGATGAGAAGAAGGACGGTGCAGCCGGAAATTCGATCGTTTGTTTCGGTGCTTCGATCCCCTGTCACGCCATTTGACAAAAGCAAAACGAAGAACGCGAACTGTTTCGAAGAGCGCAACGTTTTTGGCAACAGAAAGTGTGAACTCAGCGCCCTTCAAGAGGGGAGAAACTAAGGTGCATATTTTTGGCAAGGAAAAGTGCAAAATTCATCACCAATTTCAGCGTTTTTGCAACGAAAGGTGCAAAATTCATCGCCAATTTCAGCGCTACTAAAATGGCGTCACTTCCGTCTCACTCTCTCTCTCTCTCTCTCTCTCTCTCTCTCTCTGTATCTCTCTCTCTCGCCGAGCGCACCTAACGCACAATGTAGGAAGCGCTTCCGCGCTTCCTTTAATAAATGAGCCACGTCACGAGAAGAAGCACACTGAGGCCGAGTAAAAAAAAAAAAGTTGTTTATCATCCCCGACCGCCCCAATTTTCCTGCCTGACCGTGATTTTTTTAATATTTATTTTGAAACAAAAAAAAAACTGGTATACGCAAAGATGCTAGGCATAAAGCTGGGGCATAACCTTCTCTGTTATACAATCTCCGTCCATTCCATCAAAATGTCGAAGAAAGTCTTCGAGAAAGAAATTCAACAAGTTTCATTGAGCACTGTTTCTTGTCCGCTCGGTAGCCCATTGCATGCATATAGGCGCTAAACATGTAGCGGTAGCTTTACGATAGGACCAGTTTTTTTCCTTCTGTTATCACCGCGCAACTCGGCGCACGCTCCTAGAAGAACACGCGAAAGAAATTCAGTAAGTTTCCTTGAGCACTCGTTGTTGCCCGCTCGGTGGCTTGCATAGGCGCCAAACATGTACCAGTAGATTTACAGTACAGCAGCGCTTTGTCCTTCCATGATCACCGGACAACTCGAGTGCATGCTCCTAGAAGAACACCGGTAACTTTCTCTGGAATACAGCTCCCTATTGATGGTTACGCAGGGGGGATTGCTTACACAGCCCACATACACTGTATATAAAAAAAAATCCGTCCGCCAGCCCGAATTTTGTCGAAAATCTTGGATGAGAAACAACTTTTTTTTTACTCAGCCTAATGGCATGTTCTTTTTTCCAGAACTGAAATTTTGATGACCGGATATCGATATTGATTGGTGTTATAAAACTTTCAGCAGAAATTTTACAGTTGTATATTTCCTTTTGAGGAAATATGCCACTTTTTGTTGCACACGAAGTCATTATAATAATGACATGCAACGAAACAGGCGCAGGAATTCTTTCGCAGCTCTGAGTTTCACGACTCAGGGCCGATCATCAGGCGTTTATGTACATGCATCACTTTGACTGGCCGCCACGCAAAATGATGCGGATGCCATTTGTGTCCCGTTTCTCGTGGCATGGCTCAAATGTAAATCTACAGGAAAAAAGTGAGAGGAAGACTGAACTTAATACAAGGCGAGATAGTTCATATGGTCCGGGGATCAATCGAGGATGGAAGGGAGAAGGAGAAATTTGTTTTTTAGTGGCTGTCGGACAGCAGACGTTGACCAATATATTGTTTTCTTGGAAAGAATGGAAAGGAGAGAGAGGGAGAGGGGGGGGGGGGGGGGGTTTGAGAGATTGAAAAACGGAGAAGGTTCGAGTGATTCATTTTGATTCTTCCATCTTTCGTTGTCTTTCTACTCTCTCTCTTTCTGTGTGTATGTGTGTGTGTGTGCGTGCGTGCGTGCGTGCGTGTGTGTGTGTGTGTGTGTGTGTGTGTGTGCAATGTTCTTTGGCGTACGACTTTGCTGTACTGCAATGAATAGCTGCAACTTTTCTAAGTTGTAAGTTCAGTTAGTGACCCATCTCTTAGGGGTCAAAATTTATGGACTCATGCCAGGTAGAACACGTTCAACAAAGCTTGCCAAACAACGGTTAGATTTGTGAACAGTATGAGCTGGTAATCTTTCAGCCAACATGCACATGCCATGATCGATTACAAACAAAGCCACACAAGAAATTAAATTAAAAGAAAAAGATATCTTCACAGTGTATTGCTGACAATAGAAGATGAAAAACAAGAAGGAAGATAAGTCTAGACTCACGGTTGTGTTGTTGAGATAACCCAGCATCACAGTACTGACAAAAATGCAAACAGTAACTGCAAAAGAAGGTGGAAAATCTTTGCGAGGTAAGTGTTGGTCATCAAATCGAGACACAAAGTAGTGTCAAGCCGCATGACATATGGCTAGGTGCGTTCAATGCTTTTTTTTTATTTTTTAGCCAGAATTAGAACCTTAAGGTAGCTCGGAACGAAGTCAAAGACACGTAGTTTGCACAGCATTCTGCGCATCGTGAAGTCAAGAAATTGGCGACCGGAATTGATAGAATCGGCCGCAGAGCACAGGCGACACACGCTCTGGCGTTCAAATCGGTTTACCCGTAGCTAATTTTGCAACAGAGCAATATTTTATCCAAATACCCCCTACAGTGTGTGGTTTTTTTGAGTCAGCAGACATATGTTTATCATTTTAGCTGAAAATGGAAACATTTTTGGGCAGATTTTGAGAAATTCCAGGAAATGTGTGAAAAACTTGAATTGTCGAACATTTTCCTTGATCACAAAAATGCTTTGGTTTTCTGTCAAGCAGTTTCTGGAAAATTTTCCTGAAGTTTTTCTTACAGGTGAATCCAATACCAATAAGAAAAACAGCTACTGAGCATCAGTTCATCACGCTTCAAGTAGTGGCCATAGATCAACTATTGAGGAGAAAAACAAGGATGTTTCTTTCGGATATTTTTTCGTTTGAGTGCCCATTTTTGACCCAACTGTAGAGCAATATTTCATCCAAATACCCACATAATTTTTTCCCCTTTATCAACATATGATGAATGATGGTTTGACCAAAAAAAAATCACCACATTTTTGGGAAAAGTATTTTAGGTCTGAGCTTTTCGATTTTCCAAAAACCATAGCTATAGTAAAGAATTTGAAGACTGAACCATGCCAGGCAATGCACACATGTGTAATCACCGGCGATCCTCCAGCTGCAAAACTGACCATCCACACTATGCAATTTACAGCATTTCATAGAATGCGCCACACAAATTCTGAGAAAATATTTTTCTCGTTGAAAACTTTCACCATTTTTATATTTTAGTGCAAATACAGGAAGAACAAAGACAATTTCCACAACGTTTCGCCCGGAGGCTTCATCAGGTAGGGAAAAGGGACTTTTCCCTACCTGATGAAGCCTCCGGGCAAAACGTTGTGGAAATTGTTTTTGTTCTTTTCCCTACCTGATGAAGCCTCCGGGCGAAACGTTGTGGAAATTGTCTTTGTTCTTCCTGTATTTGTACTTGTAAATGTCTTCATTCTCATCGACCATTTTTATACTCGGCCAACAAAAAATTAATACCAAAAATTATTAGAAATAGAAAAAGAGATTGTGCGTGAGGTTCCCCGAGCTTATTGACACTATCTGCAGATCACACAGCACAAATTAGTCTGGTGGGCGGAACGAACGCCTTGCTGATTTTGTGCTATGTGATCTGCAGATTTTCTCAGGCAGTGTTTATCATGGCACCTCAAGCAACCTCACGCACAATCTCTTTTCTATTTGTAATAAGTTTTTGGTAGTAATTTGATTCCTTTTATTTATTTATTTATTTTTTTTTTCAAAGGAAAACATGATGGTGCAGTCGTACATTGCATCATTTGTCTTTGGTTCTCGAGTCCTTGTGGTGCCATTTGAGAGAGGCGGAACAAAGAGTGCGATTTTTTTGGCAACAGAAAATGTGAGCTCATCACCAATTTTAGTGCCACAATGGTGACCATTTGAGAGTTGCAGAACGAAGGGTTCGAATTTCGGGCAAGGGAAAGTGTGAACTCTTTGCCAATTTCAGTGCATGTCACTAAGGTGACGTCACTTCGGTCTCTCTCTCTCTCTCTCTCTCTCTCTCTCTCTCTCACCTCACGCACAATATACCCAGCTCTTCTATGCTTGGAATAATTCCTGACAAAGGTTGACACACTCGCTTAGGATCTGTGAAATGTATTTATGAAACCAACTGTATAGCTGAAAATTTTCGTCAGGAATGTCGCTTTCGTCAATGCTATTTTAACTAAATTAAATATCTTACTGTAATTTTTTTTTCACAAAACCACAAGTGTGGGATCAGAAATATTCACGAATGTGAAGATAAACGACAAGCAAAAGACAAAGGCGCCATGCCGCAAGCATGCATGCCTCGTTGCGTAAATCTACAAAGCTATGTGATCGCAGGCCAACTCTATCTTCTTTCTGAGGGACGGCCACTGTTTGACGAAAATATATTCCTGACGAACTGCCTGACGGTCGCTTTTTACAAAATTTTTCACTGACAAAAATTTCCTGCTAGACAGTCTTGTATGCAACTTTTTTTCTTGGAAAATTCCAGTTTAAGCAGAAAACTACAACTGCAGCCACCACCACAAGAGACATAACTACAACAGGTTCGAGTCCAGCTGTGTGACTCTCCTTTCATAATCTACTACAAAAAAAAAAAGAAAAGAAAAGAAAGAAAGAAACAAAGAAGGAAAAGAAACTCATAAACCAACGGCTAGCAATTAGTCAAATCCGTGTACATCTTGAAAAGCACTTTTTTGGGCTTTTTTCTTATTCGATTCCTTGAATGTAGAGATGGAAACTGGAATACTTTCTTCCCCACCAAACACATATTCTAAAATGAGAAGGGTTGGCCTGGGTATGACAGTAGCACATGGAAAGAAATTTTCAACACAAAAGCCTAGAGCCCCAATGCTGCGAAAAAACCCTGGAGAAGCCCTGGCTCGAATCATACGGTTTTCGTTTGTCCATTATCAACATCCTCCGTGGTCTTCCGTATCGATAGGAAAGCCTGCGCCTAAATTCACCAATGAACCTTTCATTTTTTTTTTGTACATGTAGACGGGGGATTTGGCTGAGTCGATAAAGCACAGTACTTCTGATCGGCTGGGCGATTTGGTGCCGTATGGTTCAAGCCTGGACTTTTCCGGATTTTTTATTGCGGCATTGGGCTTCTACTACCCTGGCCAAGAAAAAAAAGAGAGACAGCCGAGAATCATGATGTCGATAAGACGCTGTTCGATCGTGTGATACCGTGCTCGATCACGAACAATCAGTGCCCAACGCACAGCCACTGAATACGATTTTTGCCCTGCGCTCATGATCGAGCGCATCGAACAACGTTCTTTCTACATCATGATTCTCGGCTGTGCCAATTTGTAGCAGGCTTTTGTCTAGAAATTTTTTTCCTACATTTTCTAAAATTGGCAAGGTCTCTTGACATACCATTATGTAAAAAAAATATGCAGCACACTCTTGCATAAAATTAATAATTATATTGTTGTTTCTCAACAAAAATCAGTCAGAAAAAATACAGTATCAGTACGG
>CBDDTI010000272.1:0-23414 GCA_965233585.1 bacterium | reverse complement strand
AGTTTACCAGTTCAAATGCTCCGACTGCCAGGCTTTCTATATTGGCGAGACTGATATAACCTTAACGCTAGGCTGACTGAACACAAACGAGCCACGAGAAATGGTGACGCCAACAATCACATTGCTGTACATCATCAACTGACAAACCCCAACATTGACTGGGACTCTGCTTAATGCTTAACCTACAGTACATGTACAAACCATTTTCAATGACTGACTCTGGAAAACTGGTACGCTAACCTAGAACAAACACCTCTTAACAGATGTCAACAACTACCAACACCTTAAAAACGACTTATCCACGACGAAAACGAAACCGACAAACGGACTTCTAGCAGACCGACTTAATTTTGACTAACAATAGACGGACCTCAAACCGACCATTTTGACTGGAACAATAGACGAATCGAAACTGACCAACAGCTAATGATAAACTTAACAAGAATCTTTCGGCCAATACCATTATGGCCAAACTAAACAATCACTTTCAACGGTCCAGACTTATAACATCCTTGACTGACAAACACTATTTCCTTGACTCTGAAAATGACTTCCGCTCATGTTTTTGAAATGTCAGTCATCATCAACAGTTCTTTTCAGAACTACCGTCACGCGGACGATCACACAATATGGAATTTTGGGCTTCTCATAGCATTTTTTTAGACAACAGCCTTGCTGTCTAAGAAACATGTATATCTGAAGACAAAGCGTATTACAAAATAATTATGAGGTGATGATTTTAATGAAATGCCTTTACTGAAAATAATACATGTAATTATGTCATCACACAAGTTCAATACCTCTTGGAAATACATGTATCTGGTCAAAGGCATAAATTTTATTGAAAAATCAAGACAGATTGAAGCATTTTCTTATGAATTTAAACTGACAATGTATTTTACCAATAAAAAGGATTAGAAATGCATATTATTATCGAAGTGCACTTTGTAGAGTACAAATAACGCCCAAAACGAGTACAAATATCACGCGGTATTTGTACTCCAGAGGACCGGTTAGACAGGTTTCCTGCCGTTGACCAATCAGTTAACTAGATTTCCCGCGCCAATTTCGTTCCGCTTCGCATACTTCTGTCACGCATTCGCCCGTAAATAAATATTCGCGAAGTTCTCCCCCACGGACATAACAATTTGGCGTGTTGGATAATAAATCCCTTATTAGACGTTTTGTTGTGTAGTATCGCTGAGAATTTTTACTCGTTGTTTGTATTTTGACTCGCATTACGGGCTCGCCAAAATACGGCACAACTCGTAAAAAATATTCAGCGATATTACATGTATACAACAAAACGTCTAATAAGATATATTTATTGTATATTATATGCATATTTAACATTCATTTCCATCTACATGTACTGTACACCCTTGATTCTGGTTTCTGATTTCTGATTTCTAGTAGAGAAATTCCATGATTCTGTATGATTTCCCTGCATTCTACACTGTAAGCTTAAGTCAAGGAGAATATTCATAGGCCCTCAAGCAGTGGTTTTCAGGTTAGTCTTTACTCTTACAGACCGTGTACCTATTAATACACATAAGCTTATTTTCATTTTGCAGCTGTAATTTACTTTTGTTCTTGACAATGAGTGCTTTAAAGTGCTATAAGCTCTAACCAACAACTTTTTTGGAAGTACATAGCGCCAGTTTTGGTTCATGGGCCCTTGTTTTAAGATTTATTTATTTTACATAATTTGACCGGCCAGAGACGGTACGTGACCGAGCTAAAATGAATTTGGCCGGTCATCGTGTCCGGAGACTCTCTGGAAATTTTCTCGAGCCCTGCGACAAAGAGCATAAAGCCTCGTCACTATAGAACTTGAGTTGAATCTCATTGAGATCTGGGTTCTCACATCATCTTTCATTTTAAAAAAAATGTTCTGTTTGTAAAAAAGGACTTACCGTGTAGCTTTGGAAGACAGGACTGTTCTCAGCAGCACATATGGCATACAGATGATCCAGCTTTGCATGGAGAAGACCCTCGGTAAAAAAAAACACATTCTTTAATAAACAATTACGATTAATTCACAATGTAACCTCTAATTCTTCTACCCCATTCCCACATTCAGAATTGCACATAGAGATTAACTGCAAGTAAAGACAATGTAGGTGTCTTACTGGGTATGACATCTCCAGTTCCCAAAGACATTCACATGCAGTTCTTCTCACAAGTAAGTTACAAGGATTGTTTGTCTGTCAATTGGAAAACAAAATCATGACAAAAAAGAAAGAAAATCTACTAAAGAGAATTGATTGAAAAACTATATTATTATTTTATATGTGATTAACATGGTTTGGTGGTGGTGACATGAATGGCTAGTCATATGTACATTATATTAAAATTAAATAAAATTAATTATACACAATTAACATATGAATGTACTATATAATTTTTATTCGACCAGGACACAAAATTAAAATTAATGTTACGTGTCAGTTACATGTATCTGTACACAGCAAATCCTTGACCCTAACAGTCTGAATACCTGAGTTACTACAAGACAGTGCACATCCCACGTGTAATTTGACAGAAACATGTCAAGCATTCGTAGCCTGTTCCAGGCTCTCGGTCAGTGAGGAGGATCGAAATAGCAAGCGGTCGACAAGCAGGAGCTGTGAGCGAGACCCTGCTCGTCAACCGCCCGATTTTTCAATCATCCACACTGACAGAGAGCCTGGAACAGGCTTAGCATTCATGAATAAATTCTCAATTGAAGTACAAGTTGGGACACCCATTCTAGATTATAAACCAGTCAATGTACCATTTCAGTGATATCAGCCAAGACACCAACAAAATCCACAAAAACATCTTGACTTGTTTCCTGCAAATTCAGGCATATAACATTTAGTACTAAACATTCATTTAGGTCAGGAAGTTTAGCTGTCTCCAATTCCTATTAAGAAGCATTCCTAAAAATAATTTACATGTAACAACAACAACATTATAAAACAAGAACAACAGCAGCGTTTAAAAAATAATTAGGTATTCCACTTCACTTCCTCCACTTTCTGTCACACTTTTTTCTATGTAATAATGAATATATATGGCATTTACATACAAGTATTAAGAACAAAGCAAATGTGTATGCTTAGTATATACATGTAGCATGTACATGTAGCCCAGTCCTCCATTTTACAGTACACACATTTGATTTAAGTGAGGTTTTAAAAACATACCACCATTTCCTTAGAAATCAAAATGACTGTTCCAGTGACCAAAATCTACAAATTACAGATAAAAAGTACAGTAGGTCAGCTTAAGAAATGGGCTTTAAGCTAAGTAATTCATATGAATTAATAATTAAAGTGTGTAAAGAAAAATACAGTACAGCTGTGAATGACTGTGTACCTGACTGAGGTAAATCTGCGATGAATGTGTGGAGGAATGAGCATTTGTATCCTTTTTCGCACTGACCAACGATTCTGACCTGAAAATAAGATCAATTTTAATATAATTGTTACTGTTTAAAGTACATGTACCTTAAAATGTAGAGTCACTGGCAATAGTCACACTCATAAATTGTACAGCATGTAAGAATGCTCTCTAAAGGGCATACAGGGTGTGACATTAGCATTCGCCCGCTCGCCCAGGCGAGTGCCAAAAGTGTCGGGTGACTGTGCAAATCATCGATCACTCGCTCGTTTGGCGAGTACGCTTTTTGTTGCGAAGAAATTATTTACAAATTGCGAAATAAACACTGTGTTTAAAATTGGGTAAACTTTTCGCAGCCAAGATGTGGAAATATATTTCTGGTCAGTTTCTCATTAAAAGTTGTTGACAAGAAAAGAACGAAAAAGCCCCGAAAGCTGTCGTAATACCAGGTACATGTAGTAAGAGAAGACGAGATCGATGAACCACGAAACATTTTGAGGGTCACTGGCCCGAATGGTGAGTGCTTTCAAAATTTAGTGTCCAACTCTGGGCATAGAAAATACTTATCATTAACAACTAAATATACATCTATGACAATTTTGAGTGATATACCATAAAAAGGTCACTTACATTATGAACTGTATGTACATACAAGCATGGTAAAATCTTTATCAATTTAGCATTTTGACCCATGTTGGTAACCTAATTAAGTTTTTTTATCTACATACCTTGAGGTATTTGAGACACTTGAGGCCTGCAAGAAATTAAAATTTACATGTAGAAGCAGAAAATATTTTAATTTAGTAGATAAATAATTATTGTACATGACACACATGAAAGCCATTTCTGAGCTGCTTTTCACTTCTGTTTCAAAATGAGTCATGTCATATGGAAATAAGTTTGAATTGCAAGACAGTGTGCAAGAAAAACCCATTTCAATATGAAAGCTCCGCACCAAGACTCATTTTGAAACAAAAGTAAGAGCAACCTGGAAATGGCTTATTGAATTAATAGCAATTTATGACATTCATTTGTCACTAATGTTTACAGTCAGCTACAGTGTATCCATAAGTTGGGATTATAACAAACACCTCTCTCACATGTACATCCTACTAGAGTAAGAAACTAGGTTAATGAAAAATAACAGTTAATTGCAAATACCTGAAGCATGTTTTGATATGGATGAATGAACATTTCCTTCAGTGAACCCACGGCGCATTCTGCACTGTACTCAGTACAATAAATAAAGAAAAGAAGAAATAAAAAAAAAACATACAGAGCTTAAGAGCTGATTATAAATTTATAAGCCATATTTTGGAACGTTGAAATAAAAATAATGTTAAATTTTAAATATTTTTGTTATCTTTTTTTTTTTTCATTTACATTTACATAAATTAAAACTAATTAACAAATGAATATAACAAAGAAAAATAATAATAATAAACAAATGTCGAGGAGACAAAATAAAAACCAATAATGGGCTTGTAAGCCTTCACACTGTACACTGTAGGTTCCCTCACTAGCAGGATGTATTGATTAATAAATAACAGGACAATATGTAGCATATATTCTGAATCTTTTCAAATTCAGGATTTTAAAACTTACTGCTGCCATTAATCGTTTATGGAAAAGTATTACAAATATTGTAAATTTAAGCCTACTCCAATCAAAATTTCTTTATAGCCAACAGAAATGGAGTGGTGTAAAAACCTACAATTCTATAGTTAAAATAGTTGTACCTGTACAGTGGAACCCAGGCCTGACTTACAGCTGCCTAATTGAATAATAATGATATTATTGACCACCTTGCTGTCGCGGTCACTTTATTCTGGTCTCAGAACACAATTTTTAAGCTTACACTGTAGTTTCAGTCATGCCCTTATTATTGTAACAAACTCGTTTATACACATGATAAACCATGTTGTTAAAACAGTCTCTGTGGTCTGCCCCAGTGACTGAATTAACTGGGCCCCACTGTACAATGCAACTTTAGTCATCATTTTTTTTTTTTAACTGGAGAAAAGAAAGGAAAAAAAAAATAATAATAACACTAAAAACAACAACTTACATTTTTAGCAACAATACCGACCCCAAGTTGGATTGCTTCCGAGCTATTTTTCAATATTTTTTTTGTTATTTGGAGGTCATCAAAACAAAATGTATGCACAAATGTATGCACAAAATGTATGCACTGGTTAAGCTCATAACTCAGTGCTGAGCCAAGTTACTAGACAATACCTTGTTATATCAAGAAGAAGAATTGAGGCCTATACAAATGAAGAATTAATACATGTCATTAATATTGTATACAAGTAGAATTAATAATAGCTGCCACAAGTAGCTACATTTACTGCACTGTATAGTCTGTCTTTCACTGTTATACAGCAGCTTGAAAGATGTTAAGGTGAGATGTTAATAGCAGTGAGAGGTACACAGTGCTACATGTATGGCAACAGAAACCATACATGCTTCACACTCGTAGGACCAAAAATACTTGAAAATTCTACTAGTAAATGGAACACCATTTTTTAGACTTGCCAAGAGAACAATCTTCCAAGGTACAGTATTTCTGCATTTCTAAAACTTTCTTGACAAGAATTCCTGTTCCCTTATACTGTTCTCCCAGAATTTCTAGAATCTTCAGTGAAATGTTCACATTTTATTGTTAGAAAAGCCTTGCCGGTTTTTGTAGCCATACAGGGTGTACCATTTCCCCACATCCCCCCCCCCCCCCCCCCCCCGTTTATAAATACATGTATGAAATGAAATCTGTAGATTCTTAGAAGTCGACATGTATCAAACAGCAATGAAGAAATGACAAGCTATTATTGATAGATTTCGGTATTGTCGCATACACTTTTAAAGGTTGATCATTCTAACAGTAATGCCTTAATTAATATAACCTGGTATTGACTGCTAATTTACTAATAGTATCCCCGAGAAACTGAACATAGTTCAACTTTTCAGGTGTGCAATGGAAACAACAGTGACTGGCATGGCAGCTTGCAATGCAATAATAAATTGAACAAAGGCAATTAAAAAATGAATGTATGGTACCTTTTCTTGAAGTAAGAAAAGCAGCTGAAGCTTCAAATTTTCAGGAAGATTTTCACGACAAAGAACCTGATAAAGTACGTTAGAATTAATTTATTCAATCTTAAGATAATTCCAACTCTCTACCTAAGCGCTCACATCATAGTAACACTAAAATGGAAACTGAATTTTGGTTATTTACATGTGCCTGTAACATAACAGTTTGCACTTTACACACATGTAGACAACAATGTAGAGGTGTATTCAACAGTTCGGGTGGAGTCCTGGTTGAGGACATTGTGTTGTATCCTTGCCCAGGCAGGACACTTTTATTCTCAAAGTGTCTCTCTCCACCCTGGTGTATAAATGGGTACCAGTGTATGTAATACTGGGGGTAACCCAGTGATGTACTAGCATCCCATTAATTTTGGGGAAGTGGGGAGGGTCATCAAGGAGTTAGTTGCCTGTTATATTATACTCTACAGAACACAGGCGGCCCAAGCTCTCGTTGTGAGGAGTTATTTTTTTTTAAAAAAAATGTTTAAGTGAACGTTCAGCTCGTAAACACGAGATATCGTGACATATAGTTACCGCCGTCATCTACTGTTACATAACGACCTTACGCAGAACGTGACTCTGGCCTTTCAGCATGTGGAGGTGTTATGTTAAAACGGTTTGAATTTAAAAAGCTTTGTATGGGGGAAAACGTTGAAGGGCATTTTAGCCGAAATTTTGATATTTTTTCGATAAAAATTACTCACCTCGATGCCTGGTTGTCTTTTCTATTGTCCTCTCGCTTTTCACGCCATCCGAAGCCTTTTAAGCGAGTTATCGCATTTCAAGTTTCCTCTCCTAAGAAAGAGTAAAGGCTAAACACTCCATTCTGGACTGACTCTCGCTCGAAGCGAAAAAAAAAACACTAGAAGCGTGCCAACTGCCCCAATTCCTTGGCAGAATTATAGTACTGGGTCAAGCGCTCCCTTTCAGTTAAAGTCCAAGCCAAATTCATCTCCACAGCGCACGCTACAAAGCCGTAAATCGAAGAAAGCTAGCCATCCTGGCTGAGAGATCATGCTGTTGGGGCCAACGACGGACACATGATTGCCGGGCTAACAAATTGACCCTGACCAGGGGAAGGGAGCACACAGTTCAAGACAGGCCATGTTCTTTGCTCCATGGTCCCATGGGGAGATTTTTGGTACATGTCTAGTCGTTACTTTGATTGGCTTGTCATAACAATGCTCCCTCGGCAGCCTGTACAAAAATCTCCCCATGGGACCATGGAGCAAAGAACATGGCCTATTAAAAAATTTAAAAAACGTTCACTGGCTATATACAATTAAAAACTTCAAGCTTTCGGCTGTCAGGCTACAGCCTTCAATGGATAAAAATGGAAGAAATGACAACTACAATAAATACGAAAATAGGTCAGAATATAAGAAGAATATATTAAAATGGGAGAAAAATATGTGTTTAAGTGGCTACGGCTCTTCTATTTTTAAACATGGCCTATCTTGAACTGTGCGCTCCCTTCCCCTGGTCAGGGTCAATTTGTTAGACCGGCAATCCACTCGGGCTTCGAATGTGTCCATCGTTGGCCCCAACAGCATGATCTCTCAGCCAGGATGGCTAGCCTTGTTCGATTTACGGCTTTCTAGCGTGCGCTGTGGAGATGAATTTGGCTTGGAATTTAACTGAAAGGGAGCGCTTGACCCAGTACTATAATTCTGCCAAGGAATTGGGGCAGTTGGCACGCTTCTAGTGTTTTTTTTTTCGCTTCGAGCGAGAGTCAGTCCAGAATGGAGTGTTTAGCCTTTACTCTTTCTTAGGAGAGGAAACTCGAAATGCGATAACTCGCTTAAAAGGCTTCGGATGGCGCTGAAAAGCGAGAGGACAATAGAAAAGACAACCAGGCATTGAGGTGAGTAATTTTTATCGAAAAAATATCAAAATTTCGGCTAAAATGCCCTTCAACGTTTTCCCCCATACAAAGCTTTTTAAATTCAAACTGTTGTAACATAACACCTCCACATGCTGAAAGGCCAGAGTCACGTTCTGCGTAAGGTCGTTATGTAACAGTAGATGACGGCAGTAACTATGTCACGATATCTCGTGTTTACGAGTTGAACGTTCACTTAAACATTTTTGTTAAAAAAAAAAAAAAACTCCTCACAACAAGAGCTTGGGCCGCCTGTGTACAGAATCCACTGGAAGCTAAACCACAGAATACAGGGCCACTTATTTACGTCACCTTGAATCAGAAAAGGACCTATTGTGTTACACTTTGTTCTTGAAAAGACTTTGGCACATGCAAAACAGGAGGTGGGGAAATTTGCCCTGCATTCTGTAATTAGAGACCAAAATTTGATATATTAAAATTCAGTCTCAAACAATAGACCTCAGAACTAAGCTCTGGGGAATAAACCCCACAAACTCTGTATTTATTCCCAAGAGCCTCGTACTGACGTCTATTGTTTGAGGATGAATTTTAATATACCAAAATTGATCTATTGCTCCCCCAGTTGGGATATGCAGACTTTTTACACTAACGATCAACAGTACAGTGGTATCCTTTTGAACGCAAGATGCCACTAGTGCTTCTGACTGTATTGACTCCCTATTATCGAGTCTAGAGTCCAGGGTTCACGATATATATAAAGAAATTAAACCATAAGCAAAACTACTGGTGAAATCTGTTTTCAACCCTACTAGCCCTTGTGAGCCAACGGGCCAGCATTTTATTAACGCCAGTTATAGTGAAAAGAAGAAGGAACCTATAATTTTAATTCTAACCTGCCTACCTGAAGGATGTCTAATACGAAACTATGTGCAGTGATGTTTCTTGCCGCCAGAAACGTTCCCGGAGAGCGACGGAATTCCTCAAGGTTTTGAGTCCAGTGGTTTACGACAGAACTCATCTTTATCAGGATTGTGTCAGTTTTGTTTTCTTTATCTTTTTTCTCCACGCAAATGCGTTGCTGCTTTGAACGTTTTGTTGCGATGAATTACTCGTAACTTGATAATATTTTTGGTTGCTTCGCATCCATGACAGCCGCCATTTTGTTGTTACAGAAAACCGCGAGAAGACTGGTTCGCGGGAAGCAAAAACGTACATTGGGGAGGGATGGTAATGAGAAAAAATAAAAGTAGAAAAAATTGCAGCAAGTATAGCTTAAAGACCAGCACAGGACTTTCGTGCCATCTTAGGATTCTATGTTGAAACATAAAGATATTAACCAAAAAGAACATTGACAGAGCAAAAACAAACGTTTCCTTCGCACCAAGGCGCTCCCGGGGATGCACCCGGGCGGAGTCCCGAGCGGGAAATTTGGCCGAATTTTCTTACCGCTGGCTAAGGAGACTGAAGACTCTTATCATAGAAACCGTCACTTCCAGTGTAAAAGATGGAGACTGAAAACCTTTGGGCTTTAGTGAAGACTTTTTATTTTCGAAATGAAAATGTCATTTTAAGAGTACCATTTTGCTTCTTTCTGCAGCTGGGAATGTATTTTGACATGATTGTAAAGGATTCCAAGGAAGAAGACTCGAAAACATTGTATGAGGTTGCAGGTACGCGCCCATCACTGAATAGTCACGTAGAAAAAATGAAAAACAAAAACAATTCGTGTCCTTTTGGTTGAAACGTGTCCAGTTGTTTCTGCCCATTTAATTCTGAGTTTCTTGGAGTGGCTGGTAGTGTATTCATGCGAAAGTGCGAAAGTTGGTAGTAATGAATACAAACTACGCAGCCATTGAATTAATATATTTTTGAATTTTTTCTCTTTGGTTAAGCTTAAATCTTTTCTATTGTTTTCACTTTGTTGCTCCCTCCGTCGAAAAACCCAAGTACATTGTTGAAGTGAGTCACTTTAGGAGCAGATGGGGCATTAGGCTGGGGAGATGGATATTTTCCCCATCTTGTTGTTTGCTCGGTAGTGGCTCTTTAGTTGTCATAATACTGTGTTCCACTTAACAAATTGACGTCAGTTTTTTATGCGTCTGTCCTGTTATTGATCATGAATTTCGTCATCACATTGTCAAAGTAGCTGTGGATCCACGAGGCGATAGCCGAGTGGATCCGCAGACTACTTTGACAATGTTATGACGAAATTCATGACCAATAACAGGACAGACGCATTAAAAACTGACATCAATTTGTTTTTTACGATAAAAAATTGTCGAATTGCCGGCTCTCGCTCGCTGACGCGTCGCATGAATTTTAAATTCATGTGTCTGTCCGCATATTGACAATAAAAATTAGCCAATGAGCGCGCGTGAATTTCTGCAGTTATCGTAAAAAACAGGACTGAAACAGAGGTGAGAGGCCAGGCGAGAGTTGTGTAGGCAGGGAGTGGGTGGGGGGGGGGGGGGGGGCAGTGTTTGTGATGGGCCTGGAAAAGCACTCTGTTCTGGGAAAATAATGCTGAATAATACCCTGTTTATTGTCAGCTATTGTTTAATAGAGGTAATAGCAACAGTCCTCACCCCTTTACTGTAACCCTACCCCATTACATCGGTAAAGGTAAAGAATCCGATCCCACTGACGTGTCGGTAGACACGTCTAACTTGTCACACCTCACCTCTTGCCCCTCACCTCTATTTGAGACCTGCCTCTCTCCAGCTGTCCAATATTTCACTCTTCTCTTTTACTTTTGTTTTGCTGTTGTTGTTGTTGTTGTTTTTGTTTGTTTGTTTTATTTTGTTTTTCTTTAGCGGTCTAGTTTGTCTTCATATCCAGATATCTTTTAGGACATTATCTTGAGAAGTAAATGTTACGTACATTGTTGTATTTCCTTGCAGCTCTGATCAGTGGAGTTCTTGGTGCCACTGGGTTGCTTGCAAACCGTAGCTACCTTCAGAAATGCTTTGTTTGGTTCATGGAGGAAGTTGTTCTCCTGGCTGCATTTGTTGTGATTGTTATGTACACTCCTTCAGATATGAAAAAAGATAACTCCAGAAGAAACTCAAGCCTTGACAGTTCATCTTATCTGGATGGCATTTATGGTTATTCAGTTTTATATGCTCAAGTGTTTGTTGCAGTCAGCATAGCTATTGCTCCTCGTAAATGGGCTGCTGTCAGTGCCAAACAAACAGTGGCAATGTTTATTATTTTCCCTGTCATAATTCAGCTTTTGACTCTTCCATTTGTTAAGGCGTCATCAATCTTAAGGGACATCTGTCTGGCCTACCTTGCATTTGCGTCAGCAATTCAGATGTACAAAGCTTGTCTTGGGTTTTTGCAACTATTCCAGGACATCCCAGGGATGACTAAAAATACAATCAGAATTTTAATCAACTTTGGATGGCTGGATTTATGTGTGTACCACTGGAAACGAATAAACTTAGGTCAAGTTTTAATGGTAGCTTGGGTGATAAAATTTTCAGCCATATTCAGTGTTGCCTTGACTAGGACTTTCAGTATACCTGTGTCCTTATCTATAACTCTGGTACGGTGTTTTGATAACCTTCAAGATACAGCAGGAGCTAGCATTGTGGTTGGAGTGATGGCAAATGTTATCTTGGATATCGTTAGCATCATAATTAAAGGAAATCTTGAGCGTCCTCAGGAAGATCGCCATCAGGAACTCTGGAACAATGGTGTTTCCTTCTTCCTTTTGTGTGTTCAAGTTGGAATTGTCAACATACCTAGGCAGGAACGCCTCATGCGAATTGGTCTAGTGATGTTTGTGACAACTTCACTGTTTCTGCAGTCTGCTTATGAACTAACAGAACCAGCCCTCATGTCTCTGGGGGCAACATACACAGGTGTTTTGAACAGTAAACATCTAAACACATTAGTGGTTTGTGCTGTGATCTTGGTACTCCCTGGGTACATGATAATCATACTTTGTCAAATGTTCACTTTTGATGCTTGGCTTTTTGTGATAATCTCTACCAATCTTGTGACAATTGTTCAAGTAATGGGATCACTTGTAATTTATGCACTTTTCATATCAAATGTTCATTCAGAGAGTCAAGTGAAGGATTTGGACGACTATGTTTATTACATCAACGCTGGGTCAAAAGTCTTTGAGTTCTTAGTTGCAGTGGTCGTTCTGGGGTATACTGCTTGGGCCACGTTAAATGGAGAATGGAACTACATTGGTAAGTGTTAAGTAATCTTTCGCTGCTGTGCTTACTTGTAGCTATTTACAATGTAGGTAAGGTGAAGACTACAGAGGAGCAAAGCAGCCCATCTGGCTTGCTCTAATCTCCAGATTCTGCAGCATGAGGTGGCTGAAAGTTTTTCTGTACCCGGCCCACCCCCACCGCATGAGATGCTAGTTCATTACAGGCCTAGGGTCTCCCCAGAGCATTAAACTCACTGCTACAAACCCCCCCCCCCCCCCCTACCCAAAGTATTCTTTTCTCTCATCACCAAATTCACAATACATAAAATAAGTTGTATTTGTTAGTTACTGTAAGAGGAATATTATTGTGTAGATTTAATGTCAACTGTTTTAGTCCCCCGGCCAAGTTGAAGATTAAAATACAGGTGTACTTCTCTTCTGTTTTGGAAGTTATTTCTCAGGTTTAATGTTTTTTAAACCCTTTTCCTTCTTTTTGATTCAGCTTTTGATAATATAAATGTAATGATAAGAGAAAGCGAAAATTTAGGAAATGACACTGGTTTAACTATAACATGTTAATTTTAGTCATGTTTTCTTCTTAAAGGTGCTTTAGTCATCTCAATGCATGCATACTTCAATGTCTACAAGAGAGCACAGGAGGGATGGAAAAACTTCCTTTTACGGCGCAATGCAGTAAAAAGACTCAACTCTTTACAATGGGCTACCGAGGAACAGTTGCAGCAGCTCAATGACGTCTGCTGCATTTGTTATGAAGCCCTTGATAAGGCTAAAGTAACCAGGTGCAATCACTACTTCCACAGTTTGTGTCTTAGAAAATGGCTGTATGTTCAAGATAAATGTCCCATGTGTCATGCGGACATTCTGCCGCAGGATTGACTATTACCTGTCCTGCAGCGAATGGCTGCTGTGGGTTAATTACATTGCATGGACCATGCATCATGAAGTGGATTTGTGTTTTTTCAAACTCCTTAGGGACACAAAAAGTACTTGGAAGATTGCGATGATTCAGGAGTCTTTTGTAAAATGTTTGAAAAAAAAAGAAAACTTAAGGGAAAATTAGTGACGTTAAACGTTGAATAATACATTAATTACGTGGTTTCTGATGAGGTGCTTCAGTAAATTAAAGCTGGGTAATATTTTGTGAACAAAAAAACAAAAACAAAACAAAACAGTATTCCAGTGAAGAATTTTAATTTGTTTATCAGTAAATGTTGTAAAAAAAATATATATCCCATGTAAAATTTACAGTTAATACTAATTAATCATTATTTACATGTACAATTTTACTAAGCTTTTGAAAACTCTTGAAAGTTGGCAATTTATTTAATATAAATTTATTTACTGGGCTAAGATTATTAATAGTAAATGACGGTAGAAGTACATGTAAAGGTACTGAGATTCCAGCAGCTACAATATACAATAGGAGGGACCCTGCATTTTGGTCCTAACAGGGCCCTGTCATTTGTAGAGTTAAACATCAAACTGTCAGTGTGCAGCTATCAAATGGTGTAACCTGTGTGTAGTTGTCTCCAATAGGAGTCTGTTACATGCAAGCTGTTGATGTTTGGAATAATTATCCTGGTTTACATTGTGCAAATTTTAGTCTTTGGTTGTCATTACACGAACAAAGCACTTCAATCTCCTAACTACAAGACTTGACCTACCCTTTAGGTAGTATGCTTTTTTACCATTGTGATATTTGATTTTCTTATTCAGATGTGCACCTGCGCTTTTGAAACCCAAATAAATCTTGAAAATAAGTTAAAGAGGGATAAAGTTATTTAACTAGTTAAGTTGCAGTGCTCTTGAAAAGGAACATTCAGCTGCAAATGATGAACAAAGTTAAAAATAATGCACGTTCAAATTTACAAGTTGGTTAATGCTGGGTAGATTTATATTTATATATCCCGGTTTATACATTTGTTGTATGGCTCTGTCTCACCACAAGGACTGGGAACTACCAAATTTACAAATTTTATAGGAGGAAATGGATATTGACTGTGGTCTAGATTTTCCGGTCTAGACCAGCGTCTAGATCGGTAATGTTTTGAAGTGAAATTTAAAGTCAGGAATTAAAATGTAAAATCATTGACTGTTTTCATCTAACAATAATTATTTATCTCTGTAAGTGCCAAACAGGTGATGAGAAAAAAAAGTAAAGAGAACGAGCAAACTTTGGAAGAATTAGATTTGGCTCATCGCCATTCGCAAGCAAAAATTTAATGTCAGTTACTACAAACCAGTTACATTAAACGAATTAAATTGTTCTTGTTTTGCCATATAATAAACATCTTATTGACAGAGCAAAGTCAGTCTGTATGGGAAAATCTTGACCTCGGTCTTGTATACAGACCTCACTGCGTTTGGTCTGTACTTGTGACCTCGGTCAAGATTCTCCCATACAGACCTCCTGCTCGGTTAATAAGAGCTAAGGATAAAATACACTTTTAATTAAAGTTTGATGACAGATCAGATTATAAAGATTGACATTAAATATTATAAGACTTGTGAACGCAAGAAAGCTGCTGTTGTCATGGTGTTTTATTGTAACCCAAGTAATAATTGTACAGCTAGATTTACTTGTCTAGCAATTTATTCTTCCAAATGCAGTGTCTTGGGGACTAGTCAAAACGTATTGGAGGTGGTGGTGGGATGGGTCATCAGTATAAATAAATTAACTTTGTTTAATGAGGGTGACACACAACAGTTCTTCAACTGATAAACCCGTGGCCCTCAAATTCCCGATTCAATTGGAATTTAGAAATGTTGGTTTTTGAGAAGGGAGGAAAACCACAGAACCTTGAGAAAAACCCTCCGAGCAACGGTAAGAACCAACAACAAACTCAATCCACATATGATGCCGGGTCATCCTGCTTTTTTTTTTACCCTTTCACTCCCAAGGGGTTTCCCTTTGACGAGTAAAATCGTCTGGCGTTAGAGTAAAATCTATCAAGTCACTCTTGGTCTTGAAAGGGTTAAAAGGAATTGGCATACAATGTACTTTTGACATACATGTAATCAATAACAGGGGTAACTCCTTCCAGTTCCAAAGGATAAAAACCTTTTTTGAACAACAATTGAAAAAGTACAAAGTCTAGTGTACAATAAAGACGACAATTTCTTGTATTGATAAAATCTGTACAAAAGTTAAGAAGTCCAATAGAATGAACAAGGAGTCCCAGAGCAGAAATTTTCAATATAAAAACACCAAGTTAACTATCTTATGTCTGAAATGGTGGAACAGAGAATTAACTCTGAAGTGTAAATTAAAGTGCTATGTGAAACCCATGAAAGACCCACTGGGCGTTAGCCTTAATAAAAGGAATCACGAAACCATGTGAGGTAAAGAAAAGATTCTTTTGACCTCGGTGGGAATTGAACCCACGACCTCCGGATTAGATCTACCGTGACTCTGCCAACTGAGCTACGAGGTTGGACAGAGAAAGTCGGGGACGATGTAGGTGGTGAATTTCTCTTTTTCTTTACCTTGTGTGGTTCCGGGATTCCCTTTACTAAGGCTAATGCCCAGTGGGTCTTTCATGGGTTTCACATAGCACTTAAATTTACACTTCAGAGTTAATTCTCTGTTCCACCATTAAGGTGTTCATAGTGCTACACAACACAACATTCCTATGTATCTTATATCTGATGCTCTTTTTGTCCCCATGAGAATGGGACACGTGTTCATAGACCTGGTACTCGTATTGTACTGCCTATGTTACCCCAGTACTCTGTCTCGCTACAGACTTTTTACACATGCATACTATAATATTCATCAGGGTTTCTAACGATAAAATATAAATGTGTCCATATTTATTCCGAGACCAGGCTTAATAGCAACCTCGTTCCCAGGGTCTCTCATCTTCTCCGCACAAACACCTTATACAAAGGTACATTGAGGTGTTGACAACATTAACCAATTATGTTTAATTTGATAGAAAATATAAATAATGAAATTAAAGAACTGGCTGTCTGGAATAACCATAGGGGCTAGTGGAGCCTTTAATTTTTGATATCATTTTGCATTCCACTGTATCCAACCATACATGCAAACTTTTCTTTTGGCCTGGGCATTTTGATTCAACCCATATTATTTAATCTTTTTTTTTTTTTCTTTCTGTCATAAATACAATTTTCATTTTCCTATTTGTTGTCTGTTTGTTCGTTTGATGTTGCTACTAAGCTACCCGGTGACATTTCTATTGTTAACTAACTCCTCCATGTAGACCCAGCCAGCCAGTCCGTACCCTAAAACGGCCTGAAACGCAGCAAGTCCAATTAAGTGAAGTTTAAATCGTCCATAGTAAGGCGCATAACAGAAATCAACGAAGGCACCCAACACTGGCTTTTGTAAACTTGCTTTCCTCTTGAAGCGCAACAAAGCCACAACAACTGATGGAACCAAGCAGCCATTGAATAACACAATCAGCGCTCCCCTGACACTTGCACACGATACACACTTAAGTCTTTGTTGTCTTATCGGACCAGAAACAAGATACTGCCATGATAATGCAGTGACGCTTCCGCAAATCGGAGGAGTTAAAATGGCGGCTAAAAAACGTGGACGCTTTGTCGACACTCCCCCGGCTGAGCGGTAAAAGCGCGGAATTATCACTGTGAATACAGCAGTTGATAGTCCCGTTAGTACTGAGTCGCTAGGTAAAGTTTTCTCTTCTGGACTAAGTTTCCCACTCCTCATAATTTGAAGACAAAAGCAGCGTGTTTCTCTTGAGCTTCTCTGTCATTTATATTCCAGGCGTTATTTACACCCCAGGCCTGGCTACCCAACTTTTCACTCGTCCCAATCTCCAAGAGAAATCAAGCAGAGCCCTGACACGGGCCTATTCCCCCTTGTTTTGTGACATCTAAACCTGTGTGGCAACATATTTTCGCCACTTTCCAGCAGTTTTAATTTGCAGATCAATACTCCGATTTTGGTTTACCACATATATGCCCAATCAGTGTTGAACGAATTGTGGTCATCTTTATGGTATCATAGGTTACCATAGCAGCAATACGACTATGTGTGCTTGTAACTTAAACGGCTCGTTGAAAACCATATTTTATTACTATAATTGGCGAATTGTGATAAGCAGGTTGAGATGAAACGTTATGCAAAAATAAAAATATATAAACAAATATTTGTGGGGGTTGGAGGGTTCCGGAGTATTCACTGTTTTTATTTTTAATATCCTCCTCCTCCTCCTCCTCCTCCTCCTCCTCCTCCTCCTCCTCCTCCTCCTCCTCCTCCTCCTCCTCCTCCTCCTCCTCCTCCTCCTCCTCCTCCTCCTTCTCCTCCTCCTCCTCCTCCTCCTCCTCCTCCTCCTCCTCCTCCTCCTCCTCCTCCTCCCCCTCCATCTCCTCCTCCTCCTCCTCCTCCTCCATCTCCTCCTCCTCCTCCTCCTCCTCCCCATCATCATCATCATTATTATTATCATTATCATTATCATTATCATTATCATTATCATTATCATTATCATTATCATTATCATTATCATTATCATTATCATTATCATTATCATTACCATTACCATTATCATTATCATTATTATTACCTCTATTACTACTACTATTACATTACATGCTATGGTGGTTTTTTCTTAAGTTCACAAAAAGGTGTATCAAAAAATGTTTTCAACCAAGCCGTTTGAGAATTTTAAGCAAGCACAAATTGAGAGCGTGTGTAACAGGTTGTTTCGTTGCTACGGTAAGCTGTTCACCATCGTCTGGGCGTTTGTGAGATACCAGTATTGCTTTGCCTTGTTTCACCTCTAATCTTTGTATTTGTTCCCCGTGAGGGTCTCGCGTTTCACTGACCTATAGTAAGCCAGTTTCCCGTAAAGGACGCCCCAGAGAACGAGAAGCGACCTTTAATCCACTGCGCTGGTATGTTCGTGCCAGAGGTCACAGGTAAAAGTAATTGTGTTAAAAAGTGTAAGATGTCAACTTGCATGCTTCGACGCCGTATTTAAAATCTGAGAATGCTTTAAATTGTATTGTAATAAGATGACTTTTCTTTCGTACGGAGGTTTCCAGACGAAGCTCCTTCTGCTTGTCTATTGAACTCGCAGAAGCTTTGTCCCTTTTTATTTGATTTTGAGGAGCTGCGAACAAAGTTTATCGACGTACATCCGGGATATCTTTGACATCGCAGCAAGCACTCGACGTCACCCGTCGATCTAAAACGCTTTATCACGTGACCAACCAGTATTTTCTCTTGGAAAATTTTGAAAACGTTGCCGAAGTCCATGACTGCAAAATAAACCGGGAGAACATAAGGTAATTAAGGTAATTACAACTTCTATGTATAATCCGTGAACAGGCTTAGCTTAAAAGTGATAGCTGAAACTTGGAAATATATGCCCCGCCTAACTTTTTTTCAATGAGATCAGAGATCTGACAAGCAAAAAAACTAATAGTAATACTGATAGCTAAGAAGTTTGCGGCTTTGTGTGCAAAAGAGCGCAAAAACGATAGATGAAGTGAGGTGATAGTTAAGAAATGGGCTGACAATTTTTTGACCAAACAGAGATGCTAGCACCCTGATCCAGATCGTCATTCCAGGCGATTGGCAGAGTTACCTGTATCGCAGCTCGGACTGTCAACCAGTCTGCCAGTAACTCAGTTTACAGTGAGCTAAATTCACAGAAAATGTTCTAACAAACGGCATAATAGATCAGTTTGCCAACGTGTCGTGGCTTGGAAACCCTTGGAAGATTTTTTTAATCATGTAGTCAAGAATAAAAAGTAAACGAGACAAAAAGCATTTCATAGTGAACCTATCTCGCAGATAAAAGGCTGCGCTGATGAACAATGCTTGTCGTTCCACTTTCCTCGAAATGAACCGTAATCTGTCATCTCTCCACACTTTTCGCTCAAGCTGTCGGGAGCTCCAGTAACCCAGTTCTTGAAATGAAGTTCTGTTCCATCCACCCAATGAAACACTTCACTGAATTGTTGAGATGTGTATGAATCCAAAAATGAGGAAGAAAATGAAAGAAAGAAGACAAATCTATTACATGTAAGTGAATCTCCATGTCAGTTTTCAACTCTTAATATTATGCGAGCAAGAGAGGTTATATAGATCACAATATGCAATAATTTATTAATTCTTCTCAACTAGGAGTTTCAATATAAATTTAAGTATTATCAAGAATATTCTAAACGTACATAAGATGCTTAATTTAATATTAAGTAAAATGTTTAATGAAGTGAAGAGTGATCATCGCAGTAAATTTTCCAATTTAAGCAATTGGAAAGAAGAAGCCTGAAAAAATCAGGGCTTCAACGGGATTCGAACCCGTGACCTCCGCGAATACCGGTGCGATGCTCTACCAACTGAGCTATAAAGCCACACATTGGGAGCGAGGTCAATTTATTGAGTTCATATTTTCCCGTGCAGTGAAGTGATGTGAAGGATATATGAAATAATTCATATTTGTACTGCGGTTGTAGATGAAGTGAAGAGTGATCATCGCAGTAAATTTTCCAATTCAAGCAATTGGAAATTTCACTTCCCAATGTGTGGCTTCATAGCTCAGTTGGTAGAGCATCGCTCCGGTATTCGCGGAGGTCATGGGTTCAAATCCCGTTGAAGACCTGATTTTTCAGGCTTCTTCTTTCCAATTGCTTAAATTGGAAAATTTACTGCGATGACCACTCTTCACTTCATCTACAACCGCAGTACAAATATGAATTATTTCAGATATCCTTCACAAAATGTTTAATGTTAATTAAAAATAACATGCATGACACTGACTTGTCCGAAACAATATGACAATATACGCGCTCGCTAAATAAACATCACAAATCCCTTTTTTCCTCCCTAATGAACTCGCTCTATATTTTGGCTTTACCTAAAATCTCGGGAAGAGATTTAAGCTCTAATGAAGACCTTATTCCCTGGAAAGTCTCTCTCAAGTTGTTTTTCAATTAGCCCGGCTACGATCTCTGTATTTGATATCCCAGTCACTCAAAGCTGTGAAGCGAGTTTTTTTCTCACATGGACAGCCCAATGCACGTTACGCGTATTTTCATCCATCAAGTAAACATCCACGCAGCACGCGACGTCGCATCAGCAGCGAGAGAACTGGGTACAATGTCTAAAAATAACTTGGAAGTAAGGCCTTATAATAATTGGGGGATCAACTCAATCTGCCATTTATCCTCTCTGGGTTTTTGTGTTAGGCGCGCGTGCTATCTGAAAACCATTTGCATACTGTGGTTACATACGCAAAATGATAGTTTTACCCTTTTATAATATAATAAATTACTTGAACATACTTATCGTCTCTTCTCAGGCCAATCCAGAGCGTTTTCCCAACAGCAAGATTATCGTACACAAACGATTGCTCGTTTGCATCCCTTATAGTAACTAGATCTCCTCCGAAGGCGTTACATACTTCTCTAGCTTCACCCCAAGTCTTTCTTTCCGGTAAGAATACAATACAGTGATCTTTATATCGTAGCCAACCGCTAGGACATCGCCCTGTCAAGGTACGAGAAAATAAGACATTGCATTATATTTCAATTGCACGATATATTATACGATTGGACTTGGCAATCGATTAAATTTGCTTATTATTCAACAATATTTCTCTAAGTCGTACCATAACATGTGAAAGACTGTGACAAAATGAAACAATAGGTCGCCTTGTTAAAAATGAATTTATATTTTACACTGAGCGAAATTCGCAATTGTCTAAATCTGTTCAGTACGCCAATGGCTCTAAAAATGTGCTCAGGCTTAATATGCAATGACAGCGCTAAATTCCGAATGGAAATACAAAATATTAGCCTGCATCGTTCTCGTTCCTCAGACCACCTAGAACTTGGTCATTTCACGTTCTTGTTTTGCAGAGGACGGCAAAGAAATGTACAAAGATTTACAACGCACGTGCACAGCTATTGTTCTCCTCACTGAACTTTTTTTTGGTGGCGTTTGCGTTACCGCGGTCGCTGCCTTGGCAACTTGGCATCTGCTTACAACGCAAACTGTACCCACATCATGTATTGTAAAATTTGACAGTAAGGTTTATCTAAACAAAGTGATGGATACAACTGCTCGAATTGAGTTCATTGGTGTTGAATCAAACGTGGAAGTTGTCACAAATTCACATAAAGACTCATTAAGGTTCCATTCAAGACGGCTCTACATCATCCAGAAGTTTATTCTGCTAGGAAAACAGATCACTAAAGCAAGAATTCAAATGCGCCATTTTCATGGGAATTTCCGTATTAATACATTCTCTAGACGAGATAAAATCGTCACTGAGTAGATTGATTGGAATCAATGCGAGCTGATGCTTCACTTTATCTTTGTGAATGTTGTATCGGCACACTAAAAACCACTACTGCGATATGCCACCATAACAATTACTAAACATAACAAAAATAGAATGTACGAAAATATGACTCTTAAAATTTATAAACGTGCGGTCTCCCATGAAACAAAATCTAGTAACGGTTGTGTTTCTCCCATTGCACACGTTCATCACAGCGGCTAGATAGTATTTTTCCTTAACCATGCTAGAAGAATACACTTTCGAGCCATAGTCTTGGTCATAGTGATTTTTCTTGGACAATTCCGTCTGTCCAAAGGGGAAAAGGTGAACCTGATGAGGTTCCCTATCTGAAGCACCAGCCAGTGAGACAAGGCCAGACCACAACACCGGGAACTACGCCATGTACGTGCCCTACTCTTTTCTACAAGTGTGTTGGCTCTTAACGTCCCCTTCTAACCACGTAACACTGAAGACGCAGGAGACGTGGCCTTCGGTTTCGGAGAGGTCGGAGTCGCCCCTAGGCCGTGCACATAAAATGCTTCCCATTGCCTCTCGTGTATGAAAGAGAGGCGATCAGTTGGTTGAAATCAATTGAAATTAAAATGAAATATTCAATATAAGCAAACAAGGAATATTCTGACAAATAAACAAATACATAATATCAATCCGGCCTTGATTTTATCTCCCCCTTAACAGCCTGCTTACATGCATCGCAGCGACTATCACTTTAATAGAAGGCATCCAAACGAATACGTCGTAGATGTCATAGTCTCTTGAGGATATGATACATGAATACCTATGTAAGGCACATTATTTCTGGGAACACTTGGAAAACGGGAGCAGGTAATATTTAATTTATCAAAATTATTTTTTGGAATACTTTTTTTTTGAAAAGCAAATGGGTCCTTAGGGTGCAGGATACAAAAAGAAAGACGCAAAATTCATAATACCTGATCACATTTAAGAAGAGATTTACGGTATTCAAAACTAAACATGTCATTACACCATGCACTTATATTAATATATCTCTATAATTGTCTTGCACACGAATGTTTTGCCTTTAAAATTTAAATTTGCTGTAGTTTTGAAATTAAGTCCATATCTAGGATAATCAGATTTGTGGGCAAATATCATTCGTTTCCCATACAAATCAATTTTCTATAAACGATCAAGTTCGCTCCTACCTTTGACTGGAACGGACTGAGAGACAACAAAATTCTGAAATAGTGAATACCGATTACAAAATAAGCTGAGCATACAAAATTTATTAAGAATCCTAACTGAAATATGTATCATAGATTTGATTAAAAAAGTACGGCTCACCTTAACATGAAAACCCAGGGTGGAAAACAATAAATAAGCTAGGAATATTCTATGATATAATTGCAGCATTATGATGCGTGATCTGTCTCCCTTTACGCGTAATTAAGATATCATGAACTGAAAACGCTGCAAAATTTAAACCGTCTTATTTTCGTTACATATTCACTTGTGTTTTGAAAGTCTTTCTTTCGAGATTGACACATTTCAGGTTTCTCTCTGCAGCTGTGTTTATAGAACAATTGCATTTAACACCCATGTTGACTCTACGTTTTTGGACATATTAAGTAACAGACAT
>CBDDTI010000271.1:0-6770 GCA_965233585.1 bacterium | reverse complement strand
TGGCAGCCGAACATGAATTTAGCAATATCGAGGGTATTGATTTGGAAAATGTCTAAAATTTTAGCGATATAATGTTCAATGCGTTCTATCGCCGTACATCACATGAGTCGAATCGAATCCAAGTGAGAAAAATCATTTGTTCTCCCTCATTAGCATTCGATTCAGCTTATGCGAAGTACGGCGCCCGAACCGGGCATGCGATATTCTTAGTCGACTTGAATAAATTACTTGCGTACCAATAATGAGAGTGTGTTCTTATAACATAGCATGATCTCGTTGTCCGTTAGCTCAAAGTTTTTAGTATTAAATTCATTCAACCAGGAGATAGTTTCCATCCAAAAGTTCTTGCTGAATTGTTAGTGTGAAAATGAAATGCTCGAGGGATTCTTCATACTGTCCACAAAACGTACACAACCAAGTATCCGACAACGTTATTTCATATAGGCCATTACAGAAACGTGAGAGGACTGGGAGAGAGTATGGTTGTTTTCCGTTTGTTTGAAAAACCAAGATATTCAAATGAAAGATCAACTGTATTTTAGACTCTTCCACGAATAGAAGTATTTAGAGGAGGAAAATGGCAAGATGGTAGCTTTACAAATATCACCAGGAGCCATAATCGGGGACGGAGACCGTAAGCGCGCGCCATTTCTGGTATTGGGGTTGGCCCCATGATATGGGACAATTTTTCTATTTTTAGAACAAATTGCGCCATCGCCTGCGGCACACGCGCGTACATGCTGCGAGGATCTTTTGCGGATGTCGCGCAGGGGAAATGGCTTCCGAGATTCATGAAATTTATGCTTTTGGTCCACAACTCAACACGTTTATGTCTGTTGGAATTCGGCTCAAGTATTTTCGTCGTAAGTTGCTCCAGTAGTGAAGTAAGACAGTGTCGAATTTATGTATGTCCCGCTTTATCACTGACCAGCAAGTGGTGTTCCGCTGCTTCTTTTACAAGAACTTCACATTACTCCACTCTAAATTTCATATATGTAAAAGATTAAGATGATTTCCGCACAACATTCGAGCAATAATGGCAAATATTAAGTTACCAGAAAAACCCGGTGGCATGTTATTGTTTTGAACCCAATTAATAATAACTTATCGAGATTTAAGCTCTCAAGCTGACCCCGCGAGAGAAAATTGAACTTGAAGTTGTCCATATTTCACTTAAAAGAGACGTTTCAGTCAGTAAAACATGACAAATTGGACTCCGCGCTTTGGTGTGAAAACGTACGTCGAACTCATATAATATCTCTAGTTTTTTAATATGTTCAGTTAAGGGTGATAAATGTTTGAGAAGATATTACAAGCTTAGCTAAAAATGTGTGAATACGGCAGAAATAATCAGCAAAGTTACGATTACGCTTTCTTTAATCAAGTCGAATAAAGATTTCGCTTTTACTGGTTGAGTTATCAAAACTCCTTGTCAGGGGCGTAGCTACCTGTACGCAAATACGCAATTGCGTACCTGAAAATAATAATAAAAAAATAAATAAATAAATAAATAAATAAAATAAAAAAATAAATAAAATTTATATATATTTATATTTCAAATATATTTATATTTATATATTTGAAATAAAAGACACGTGAATCGAAAATGACTTTGATCTTTTTTTTTGGGGGGGGGGGGGGGTGAAGAGGTGAGATGGAAAACTGTGCGTACCTACGGAAAAATCCTGGCTACGCCCCTGCTTGTCTAGTTTATTTTCGCAGTGTAAAGTTTCACTTTGTGAAAGAAACACATGATATTAATAGCCTTTTGACGCTGGTGAAAATTGTTCTAGCATCTCAGCACAAAAGACGACCAAACAAATCTTTGCCGTCAAAATTTGTTGACAACTGAAAACACCGACTCGGACTTGAAAGTGCACGCGCTGCACTATGCAAATGAGCTACTCGTACACATCAGACTTGCCTTTCAAAAACTTTTGCAAACTCGCCAAACAAGCAGAAACTATCAAAACAGGTCTTGGTTATTATTGAGCATTGTTTGGGAAACTCACAAATTAACTCGATACCAGCCTGGAGTAAAGAGTTTTCTTACATAACTTTTCTCTACCGAATAAACTCAAAAGTTTACGCGTACAACTAGAGCGAGCAGATATTATTCATTCACAGCGCGACTGTAAAGAAATTTTCGACCCTGAAAGCTCACCTTTCCATTAACTAGGAGCATAAAAGTACATAGAAGAGCCCTGGTTCCTTATTCTCTGCCATCGCTGTGAAAACTCCGCAAGAGAATCTAGCAACTCTCAACATTTGATCTCGCAACGTGACAACATCCACGCGAGAACCCACGACACGTGCGTGGATTAGCGCGGGTATATGACGTCAGGATGGCGCAATTTGTTCTAAAAATAGAAAAATTGTCCCATATCATGGGTCCGCGCGCATCCCAAGACTTACGGTCTCCGTCCCCGATTATGGCTCCTGATATCACCCAAAATAGAGAGCCGTGTTTGTATGGATTGGGTAGACAGGCCAAAAAATTATAAGGGTTTGTATGGAATCTTGCAACTTTTGCAAGGTTCCAGTTTGGACAATTTTCCACAGAAAACTCTTAAACTTAGTCCGGTAGCTTTTCATTCATTAACATTTCAGTTTTAATGTTTAGATTTTCAATCTAACCAGTATAAGAAACTCGCCCCAGTGCCCTCACGTTTCTGCAATGGGCTATAGGAGTTTGTTGGTTCATACTATGCGATTAAGGACATTAAAAGGTGAAAGTGAGGAGTGATCATCGCAGTAAATTTTCCAATTTAAGCAATTGGAAAGAAGAAGCCTGAAAAAAATCAGGGCTTCAACGGGATTCGAACCCGTGACCTCCGCGAAATACCGGTGCGATGCTCTACCAACTGAGCTATGAAGCCACACATTGGGAGCGAGGTCAATTTATTGTTCATATCTTCCCGTGCAGTGAAGTGATGTGAAGTTTATATGAAATAATTCATATTTGTACTGCGGTTATAGATGAAAGTGAGGAGTGATCATCGCAGTAAATTTTCCAATTTAAGCAATTGGAAAGAAGAAGCCTGAAAAAAAAATCAGGGCTTCAACGGGATTCGAACCCGTGACCTCCGCGAAATACCGGTGCGATGCTCTACCAATGCTCTTTCATCTACCGATGCTCTTTCATCTATAACCGCAGTACAAATATGAATTATTTCATATAAACTTCACATCACTTCACTGCACGGGAAGATATGAACTCAATAAATTGACCTCGCTCCCAATGTGTGGCTTCATAGCTCAGTTGGTAGAGCATCGCACCGGTATTTCGCGGAGGTCACGGGTTCGAATCCCGTTGAAGCCCTGATTTTTTTTTTTTTTTTTTTTTTTTTTTCAGGCTTCTTCTTTCCAATTGCTTAAATTGGAAAATTTACTGCGATGATCACTCCTCACTTTCATCTATAACCGCAGTACAAATATGAATTATTTCATATAAACTTCACATAAGGACATTAAGCAAGACTTTTACACTCGTAATGCCACAAAAGTTCATTGCTGTATCTACTGCTCCTAAGAAGCCGTCATAGTTATGCACTTTCCCTTCCCGGCAAAGTGCTACATTATTTTCTCCTTCCACAGACCGATTTTACCAGCTTAATCCGAGTTCAATCTAAGGACTTATCAGTCCAAGATTAAACCTGTTTTCAGGAACACCTTTTTATATCTCGATTAGTTATCCCGGGAACAAGAAATTTAATCGCGACACTTATTAGGTTTGAACAACCCGGTCCAGGAGCTCTGCTTTTAGGCATGATAACCGTTGAATGCTTTAACTTTCTTTTATCCGTAGTGTTGGTTTTCCAAAAGGAATACAAAACATTTTGTTTTTCAGTCAAGTTTCCTAGTTACAGAAGGCGGATAATTTCAATTCAATTTCAATTTTTATTTCTCTAATTTAGAATTTTACAAATTTTACTTCACAATCCGATAGCAAAGCTAATCGAGGCGGGCTGGACTATTTAATCATATTTAGCCAAAAGTGATTTTAAAACAGGTAAGCTAAATTTTGGAAACGTTTCCGCGGGAGTTTTGTTTTCCAAAGCCGCGTATCAACGAAAACGGTGGTAACAAATTGCTTCGTGGTGGTATGAATACAGACCTATATTGGACTCCACTCAGTCTTATTACCATTATGTAGAAAGCGACATGTCAACGAACGCTGTTTTGTCTTAATTCAGTTTAAAAGACATCATTGTGTTTTCTGATCTCAGTACATAACTAAGTATGTACCCTTGGTTTAGAGGTATTTGCTACATCCATTACTTTGTTCTGGAGGGTATTGTAAGCTCCAGCCATTTGATGTAGTAGGGCAGCTTCACCCCGCCAACAATCATACATATCTGATTGTAAGGTCTAGACATTTGATGTAGTATGTGTAGTATTGATGGTGTAATCGTGTACGGTCGGAATGCATTATAGAGAGATTAAAAAGCACATGGTGAAGTGTCGAGTTGAATCTGTATGTTTCACCGACCGTGAAACACTACAGTATGTATATGCTAGGGCAGTTGCAACCCGTCTGCACACATACATACATTGTAAGGTGAGCCAAGCACAGCCCTTAACTGCAGTGTTTGTCTCAAAAAAATGAAGCCTTATGTGCTCGTATCTTTTCACTTGGAAAAAACAATTCATGATTGACTTCGCTACACCACTACGAACTTTAATGAACCTGTGCTTACCTCGCCTTTACTGGATTTCTTTCCGGCGGCGAGGAAAGGATTTCGTTTAGCTCGTCACTCCGTTAGTCACGTGCTGTCCTCAGTGTTCCCGTCTTCTGAGGTGAAAACTACTATTTTTTCTTTTATTCTTATTCTTATTTTATTTATATTTTTATATTATTTTTATTTATTATTTTTATTATTATTTTTTTTATTTTTATTGGAGTTATATTATTTTGGTTTCTTGTCAAGGTTACTCTGGGTAGGTTCCGTGTTTTACATACACCCTTTGTGATATGCATGACTGATTTTAATGCGAGAGTTCTTCAAGTAATATTATCATTCGATGCGTTTTTTCCTCCCTTCCAATTGGCCGAGAGTCCATCACGTGACCTGCAAATAACTGCCTACAAATAATGGTCTGCTCATGCGTAGTACCGTCTAAACGTGTTTTGCTGCAAATAATATTCTGCTCATGCGCAATTGGAACCACGTTTTCGAGAGAAAAATGGCAGGTCGCTTCCCTGAGCTGCCAGGAAGTGATTAAAATATGAAAACAATCTTGGTAATCGAATGATAAAACAATTAGTGAACTCGGTTATCACAAAATATCATGATTTGCCAGTGTCTCGCAGATCAATTAATTGCCTCAGCCTTCGGCTTCGGCAAATAATTTATCTGCTCGCCACTGACAAATCACGATATTTTGCTCAACCTCGTCCAATAATTGTTAATTGTAACGACCGCTGAACGGTCTATTGTAGTCTTTACTTGACCTCCACGTTTCCGTTTTCCTTTTGTCATGATTACAATTAAGTAATTTATTTGATCTCTTCTTTTAAGCACACGATAACTTAGTTTCGGGCAGTTGTTTGCCGCGCTCTGGTGTCGTACATTGTACAGATAAGGACCTAACTAAGAAAGAAAACAAGAATAAATCAAGATAGCAGGCAACACGAGGCATTAGAGCAGTACTGTTATGTAAGTTAAGAAACTTCTACCTTTATAATTTGCAATCATTAAAGTGTTTTAGTTTCTCGTTTTATTTGCCTTAGTCACAGTGACTTTTAGGAAACAAGTTGTCTTTTTTACCTTTGTGTCTGCATCTTTTGGCTTTGTTAAATTGTTTAAGCTTAGTTTAGTTTTATAGTCACAAGGGCCTTTTCTCTAGGCCGTCTAGCTACATCGAGGTTTCTACCAAGAATAACGTGAGCTTAAAGAATCGCGTGCCACGTGTTAGATTAATTAGCACGCTAGTTACCTATGTCTTCAGTTAGTCTTAGCTTATACTTTATGTTAATCGAATTTCAGTTTACGGCTTTCAACGAATATTCAACGATCGATGTCAAGGGAATAATTAACAACTATTCACCGAAGTGGAGGTGGCTAGTGGTGGATATTTACCGAGCCGCGAAGCGGCGATGTTAATATCCAACGCTAGCCACCGACACTGAGGTGAATAGTTGTTTTAGTATATACTAAACCAGTGAGATAATATACACTACAAAAAATTAATTTGGATGATTTCTTGATTTGTCACGGATGCAAACCGGGACGACATTTTTCCCGAGTTGCTCGGAGGTAAATAGCACAGGATATTTGAAGTTTGACGAGCCAATAAGTGCGCACGTTTAAGGTGGCCGAACACAGTTTTCAAGAGCCTATGCCTAATTCTCCATAACTTTTAAACTATTTATGCTTTGGCGCCCATTTTTTGCAAGAGTCAAGACTAATTACAGAAGTATTTATTCTCGCATTCTGACAAGGGTGCATGGTGTTACCATGGCAACGGGGCTGGTTTAAAAACAAGGCTTAAATAATGGTTTTTGTTTATTTTAAAAAAATCCAGTCGTTAGATTGTTTTCATCTTTTGCACACTACGAGTTGACATTAAATCCCTTTTGTCAACACTGTTCTAATAAAATTTTGACATAGGCGATTTCCATAATGCGCCGTTAACCGTTTCCTGTATTATTAAAAATTCCCTACGTCAAAATTCAGATTTTTCATGATAGATCATTCACGTGGTCTCTGATCTATTTTTTTGCCAAATTTCTTGAAATTCTAACGACTGGATCGCTAGAAAAGGGC
>CBDDTI010000270.1:0-6961 GCA_965233585.1 bacterium | reverse complement strand
AAAAGGCAGTAATAAAGTTAGCGAATGCAAGTTGAAGAAATATTTATTTGGAGGAAAAAAAACGAAAGAAAAACCGGCGAATCTCGCTACTCGATGACTATTACTATTAGACCACTAGTAGCGTAGCCAATCAAAATGCAGGATTTGCATTAGACCACTAGTTGGGTGATACTAATAATACTTAGCCTTCAGACTGGAATTTCGAATAGTATATATTCCAACGTTTATGTTGAGGTTAAGCAAGTGTGTCTCGAGGCAATTTACCGTGATCATTTGATGTTGTTGCAGTCTTACCCTCAATATTTATGGAAAGTCAGTCACATTTCAACTGTGGACGTCGAGCAGCCCAATTTCATCCCGCACTAATTATTGTTTCGCCTTTGAATGCACTTGACCAAATTGATGCAAAAAGAAACAATGCTTCTAGAAAAAAGTATAGCTTTCTAGAAGTAAAGCTACGACAGTGTGAAGAAAACCTGGACCAAGATAAATATGATATTCGTGATTAAGAAGCAACACACTGTTAACACACTGTGCTTGCAGTTCAAATCAAATATCCGGTCCCGGCGTCACAATATAGGCTAATATAGAATCAAAGTGAGCATCATTTTCACAGAATAGTTTAATCTTTGTCCCTTTAGAGCTAATACTTAGAGGCTAAAACATATCTTGCAACTAGTAGAAACGAGCCTAACTGAACAAAGTATAAGCACGGCATGGCAAATTACAGAGGTGTCAAACTCTGAGAAGCGACGTGTAGTTACCATCGGAAACCATGCAGACCTATTACTTCTAAAAATAAATATGCTATACTGTTATAATTTTCAGTTCCTCTTAACACGGCGTAAAGTGCTCCTCAGAAACACCGCGCGTGAAGCAAACAAAGGTAGCGAGTCTTAGTAAACAAAAACTAAGAAAATTAAGGATGCACAAATCTCACGAACCGTTGAGGTCACGTACGTTGATTTATTGACACAATAAAAGTTATCTTTTTCCTTGTCAAGCCTTCTTTCGGTCGAAGATAAATCCAGTTTATCAGAAACGACGGCGAAATGCCGACCGCAAAGAGTCGTTCTATCACCCTTCGCACTCTGCAAAGTTCGGAGCGCCGACGGCGCGGTGACACTTCAAAGAATCTTGCGTAAATCTTATCACCCTTTCGCTCCTCTCCAAGCGACTTTGGCTTTCAGTAATCAAGGCCCCGAATACTAAAAAACTATTTTATTGCCGTTCACAAGACCAATACAGGGGAGACATGGTTTCCTTCCGAGGTAAAGATGAGTCAAAGATGTTCCATGTACAGTCTCCGCCGCAGCGTGCAAGTCTTCATTCGCCTTCTTGAGGAGATTTTTTTATAATATGTAACGTCCTTAACTAAACCACACAACCTACAGCAACTTGGATTTCCGCTGACAGAGGACAGATGAGTTTTCCTCGGCATTTGCAGAATAAGAGCATCATCTCAATTCCGGTTTATTTTGGTGACAACACATCCTGCACTCCCATAGGTTAAGTACAGACAAAATACCTACTAGACCACCCATCCCCTTAACAATTTTATTGTCATCTCCCAGATTCTGGGAGACACGTGACCAGCGTGTGCCAGGGTCTCTCCTCGCTCACTCCAGGGGGCGGTAAGATGAGAGACCCTGGGAACGAGGTTGAGCAAATACGGAGAGCCTCTTTGCAGGCTATCCTAAAGTAGGTTTGTGAAAAGGGTACTTTTTTTTTTAAATAAAAGGTATATAAAAGGGGTACCTTTTCTGCCAAAATGGTATATAAAAAGGTGAAGTGTTGGAGCTCGGGGCGGAGCCTCCCCGTATTAAACTTTGTTAAGGACCCCCCCCCCCCCTGGGGGGGGTTGTTAGAATTCTTTGAGTCGTTTCTGGAGTGATTTTTTTTAACTGATACGGTAGTCTTCTGGGTTTTTGGGCGATAGGTACTGCGTTATCTTTCATTGGCACGGATATTTGTATTTATTGGCCGTCACGCATAGCTCGTCCAATTTCAGTTTAGCCTGCGAACGCAGACGCATTTTCGGCTGTCGCGTGTCTACGCCGAAAATAACCTGAACCGACGGAACCAGTGACAACCGGAATACGTCTGCGCTCGCAGGCTACTTCAAGTTCGGCGTTGTTTTCATTCTGCTTTGATGTGCAGTTTGTCAGGGCTTCTAAGTTAGTTCGCCATTAGCGTCAATTAGCTTTATTCCAAGGTCTTCAAGCGTTGTCTTCCTATAAGTGGCGGCGAGTCGATTTTTCCTTTAATGCTAATTGCTCGAGTGTCACATTCAGTGCTTTCTCTTGCAGTTTCTTAAACTGGTGGTCATACATAATGTAGGTGTCTGAGCCAGTGTCCTGTTTAACTTGTATGACGCTTCCATTGCTTTTCACGGTGCATGTTTTCTCTTGGCTGGTTTTGTTTTGCCTTTAAGTGTTGCATGTAGCATTCATCATCACTATTTGTGGAGCCGTCATCGCTTTCATTTGTGGACCAAGGATGGGACGTTTGGGTTTTCTCGCCGAATCTTCGCGTTTTCCGGTAGGTCTGTTGCTTCTTGAGCCTCTACTTGCTGGCTTTTGGGACTTTTTGAGAAACAATTTTTTTGGCGCAGTGGTTTGGTTTTCCACAGTGATCGCATGTAACTCCCATAGCAGGGCATGTTTCATGTGTGTCTGAACTTCCACACCGCCCACAGATGCTGTGTTTTGTTCTTTTCGGCCCACCTGCTTGTAAGCTCGATTACCAGAGGAGCCCGCGCTCCTCTAGCTCACGAAGGCACACCACGAAGGTACACCAGTCTCTTCTCGGGGAGGAAAGTAGACCGGACTCGAGAAAGCGGCGGAAATAGAGCCTAACCTACTTGATGCGTTGATTTTCTTAGTGCTTTCTGAGTTTCGCTCGTCATCGAGCTTATTGCTCATTGCTTCGGCTTGCTCCGTAGTTTGTTCGTCGAGAGCACCCTGTCCAATAGCCAGTTCTCTCCTATCGCTTTGCTGCGCGACGGCAACTTGTTGTTGAAGATGGTTTGAAAACGAGGAAAGTATACCAGTATGCAAGGTATGTATCATTATTTCACGGATCCTGACTTCCGGTGGACTGTGCAGGGTGGGTTGAAAATGTTGTCGATTCGACTCGACTCGATCGAATCGACACGAAGTCGATTTGCGCGAACCGCGACTCCCTTCGAATCGAGTCGAATCGTAAAGTGCCTTAGACGAATCGACTCGGTTTGGGTGTATTGGACATGGATGGAGGCAGATGCAAAGTCAAAGAGGCTTAAACAGGGTCTAAAGAACCAAAGGCTAGTGAGAATTGACAAGCGTAAACAACATAGATGAGCTTGCACTGAGAGGGCAGCGGCAGACAATCAACAAGGGGCCCTGTACGGTATCAACCATTCAATATGTGGAGGAGGATTTAGAACTGACACATCGATCAAGGACAAGCCCCGGGGAGGGGGTACTCCCTCTAATGGCCTATACGGGGAGGCTCCGCCCGAAAGGGGCACCTTTTTCAGGCTTCAGGTACATAAAAGGGCAGGAATTTCACAAGTTGAGGTATATAAAAGGGTAGGGAAATCGGTCATTTAGATATTTAAAAGGGCCTTTAATTATAATTTTTCCAATAGACGCCCCTTGTGGCTGTTTCATTTTATTTATTAAGCACTACATGAAAATGAGAACAAGACTTCCTATAGTAGATATGTGAAAGGAGTACCTTTTTTCAATAAAAAGGTATATAAAAGGGGTACCTTTTCTGCCAAAATGGTATATAAAAGGGTAAGGGGTTGGACCTCCGGGCGGAGCCTCCCCGTATTAAAATTTGATTAGTACCCCCCCCCTCCCGGGGGGCAAGCAGGGAATGCTTTTGACGACAGACAAGAAGCAGGAATCTGAATGGACCACGCATTTCAAAAAGGCGCTAAACAAAGACAAACCTGATGAACCAGTTTACACGCAAAGAGCTACGGCATACTTGGACATCGACACCAACCCGTCATCCAAGCAGGAAATCATCTCGGCTATTAAAGCGTTGAAGAACGGCAAAACACCTGGTTTGGACAATGTCAATACCGAGTTATTCAAAGCAGATCCCAATTTAGCAGCAGAAATCCCCCTCCGAGTGGATATTATATTTATCGTATCTATGACAAAATTCGTGATTGGTTCTTTCTTGTCACTGAAGTATGATCACGTTGATGTCCTGTATCTAATGTTCATTGCAATGACTTTTTATAATAGCAGATTAGTAGGTTGTATTCATTTCACTACAACTACCGAGGTTCATTTCGTTTTGTCGTTATTATTTAAATTTTGAGGGAGCCGCTGGGGAGAACCTTCGTTTACAATATTTCAGCCTCATTAGCATAAACGAGACATTTTTTAATATGGAGTTATAAAAACATTACTTCTTAATATTGAAAAGGGCACAGCACGAGTTTAAATAGTCGCAAGAAAGGCCGGTGAGCCTGATGTATATGGAACACGTTTTTGTGCGCCGCGGGTTTAAAAACTCAAAACTTTACGAAGATGTTTGAGCTTGTTAACGTATTTGCCACCCAGAAATTTTGCAGGTTTCGAAAGACAATTTCTCCTCGAAGTTTAAAAAATTCAACAAATACTACGTTTTACAAGCTCTTTTGTAAAATGTTTGTAGTTAATAATTCCTTTCTAGCGTGATGCCCATACCACGCAAAGTCGTATGCGTTAATGTGGAAAAACCTACACGATGACGCCAGTACACATTTTCCTATTATAGTCTGTTGTTTGATAAAGTAGGAAAGTCTATTTCACTAATAATAGTAACAAGGGTACACGGAAGCCTAAGCCTAGATATTGCAGTATAATATAAGCCGTAAAGTAAATTCAAGAATTGGTCAGGCACCTGCAATGGAAATTATATATGAGGCCATTATATCAATAGGCTACCTTAAAATATTTACAGACAATAAATTGTGTAAAACATATAGAAGCAGCTGCAGAAATGTGGAGGAGGGAAAAAAAAGATCTGAATAACAGAGACAGATTAAAAAAATGTATTTTAGAATTACTAGTAGAAAAAATGAAAACTCTAATGTGCCCTCCAATGATGGGTTCGCTTCAGTGCATGAAGCGGTCTTTGTGTTCAATCGATAGCCACTAAAGGTCATTCCACTGAAATAGAACCTACACTGAGATTTTCCTCAAACTTTGTCAATTGATTGTTTATATTTTTTAATATAGGAACTTAAATTTGGAAATAAAAATGAGGGGTTCCCATGTTCGTTTAGGAGCAACAGCACCTTGTTTATTCCATATAAATCCTTATAATAGCACCATGATTATAGTCACCATCGCTTGCTAAATTCACGTTTCCGACGATTGTTTTTTGCTCAACACTGAGAACTGGCCCATATTTATTTTAGATAGAGAAATTTACTACTCAATTCAAAAGAACAGAAAAAAATGATAGGTCACCATAGTCGTTTTAGAGAAAATGACAATTTACCTCTTTGGCGAGGTCCAGCCGTAAAGCAAAAGCCGCGATTTTCTAATACGCGCGCGCTAATCACGCGTAAAAAAAAACAAACATGCTAACCTGCGATCAGGCGTCCCTTTTAATTTCGCGGCGGTTCCTTCCCGCCGCGAAAAAAAAATAGGGACGCCTGATCGCAGGTTACAAACATGCCGTCAACAGAGCGATCATTTTATTTGCTCAACACCCGCACTATCTGTGTTATTTTTCTCTATAATAGCATGCAGTGTATTGATGGCTTTAGTATTTTATAACAACGCCTGTTACAAAAGGTAACGATGCGAAAAACCCAGCAATTTTCAGCTTTTGTTCCCGGTTAAATGCAACGCATGCGCAGTTGCTCGAAAAATTGAGACCGATTGCTTTAGCAGAAACGTACCGTTTTCTAGCGATCCAGTCGTTTGAATTTCAAGAAATTTGGCCTATGTCAAAATTTGATTAGAACAGTGTTGACAAAAGGGATTTAATGTTAACTCGTAGTGTGCAAAAGATGAAAACAATCTAACGACTGGATTTTTTTTTAAATGAACAAAAGCCATTATTTAAGCCTTGTTTTTAACCAGCCCCGTTGCCATGGCAACAGCACGCACCCTTGTCAAAATGCGAGAATAACTACTTCTGTAATTAATCTTGACTCTTGCAAAAAATGGGCGCCAAAGCATAAATAGCCGTTAAAAGTTATGGAGAATTAGGCATAGGCTCTTGAAAACTGTGTTCGGCCTCCTTAAGGTGATTCCTCAGAAATAAAAGTTACCGATAAATTTTTTTGAAACTTTCCCTAAATGTTCTCTACCAAGCACTGTTTCGAAAAATGCAATAAAAATGATAGGTCACCATTCTCGTTTAAGAGATGTGGTGGGCCAATCTTACCTCATTTGTGCCTGTACTCGTGCTAATCACGCACGTTATTCATCGGTCCACGTTACATTATGCGATGGCTCGAAACATAGTTTATCAAAGTAATACTCGGAAAAAAACTTGACAGGTAGAAAGTGTAGAGCATATAGAACAATATCATATAAAATTTCTGGAAACATCACGCTATTTGAAACGACGTAAGCGTAAAGCGTTCGTAGAGTCGTTAATTTTGCGGTGATAGTTTGCATCACAGAGTAACGGTTTCGTGCACGCTTTCGCCTATATCTTTTTTTCCTGCCGATAAAATTTTTTAGTTTTCTTTTAAATTAAGGAGGACAATATGCACACTATTATTATGCAATAAAAAATATAGGTCACCATGCTCGTTTAAAAGAAAACGAACATTTATTGCGCTATCGGGCTTAGCTTGTGGGAAATTTCTTTCGTTGTGTACGTGCACGCGCTAATTTGCACGCGCTAATGACGCAAAAATCGTGCGCAGTAGGGATGCGCAATGCAATACTGAGGAATCACCTTAACAGGCTTTTTAATTTCGCTAATGGCTTTAAAGACAAGTGGCAGGTGT
>CBDDTI010000269.1:7500-9285 GCA_965233585.1 bacterium | reverse complement strand
GCAACGGCTCAGAAAGAACAAGCTACTACGATTTTGAAAAAAGGAATTATTGAACATCTTCCGAACGTTTTACCAGCGTAACTTTCGGCTTTCATTTCTGGATTGCGAGCCAAAGTGTGGGGATAACATTCAACATAAAGTTCTTTCAAGTGTAACTGGATTGTAGTCGCCGAAATCTCTCGCTTCCGATTGAGCATCTTTTTGGATTCGTTTTCGTCGATCGGCTCAGCTAAGTGGCTTTCACTTGTTTTGTGTAAATTTACTAGTGCATGACCTTCGCTTTGCGCTTCAATACTAGTTTTCTTTTCGATGTTTTTAGTATGGTGAATGAAAACTTCTTCGTTACATGTAAAGTGAAGATGCACACAAATGTATTTACGAAAATAATTGAGCACGTTGAGCCAAAGATGTTCAAGGTCGGATGCAGGTAGGTATGGCGTACCATCGGGGCCAAAATTCAACTTTTGATTTTGCTTGTACTTTTGGCATTCGATATTGTAGTTTTACAATTTGTACTTACATCTGCAATTCAACATTCAAGTTTCCAATTTCTCTACTCCAATTGACGGTTTGACATTGTTTGTTTCACAATTCAACATCCAAGTTTACGCAATTCAACATCCAAGTTTGCAATTCAACATCCAAGTTTACAATTCAACATCCAAGTTTACGCACTATTCAACATCCAAGTTTACGCAATTCAACATTCAACTTTGGAAAATATCCAACCGCAATCCAGTCAATGACAGTCAGTGTGGGCTCAGAAAACTATCAAAATTTTCCCTGTGTAGGGGCTAGCAAAGGCAGGTCACACTATCCTAGACAGTAGCTTTTACCACGTAAAAATGGCGAGATACACCACATTCATGTATCTCACTGTCCTATAAAGTCAAGTACCATATATGTCACTGGAAATATAAGAAAAGTTTAAGGATGTATATGTAAGCTTATTCTCGATACAGCGATGTGGATAATTTAGGGCGCGTTCGTTTGGAATATTCCGGAACAAGAACATCTTCCAGGGGTGTCACGAAAACTCAGACCTCAGACCTCAGACCTCAGACCTCAGACCCGGAAAACTCAGACCCCTCGAAACTGTTTAAAAAAGATTTACCTTGTAAAGTCGTCTCAATTCTTATCACCTAATGTTTTATGGTCACGTAATGTGCTTTCATTTGCAACAGCCAGAAAGAAGCGAGATATTTATCTTCTCCGGTTTATCGCTGTCGCGTCGATCAAACAGTGAAAAACTAACAAGGTTGAAAATAGCAGCCGATAATTTGATAGTATTTGCCGGCGAATTTTTTACCGAAGAAATAGAAGACCCAAAGGTAGATCACGAAAACTCAGACCCGGCCTGGAAATGAATAAACAAAAAGATTGCAATTCGTCTCAATCTCACCGGCTAAAATGCTTTATGGTCACACAATGTGCATAGGCGGCAAAAGCCAGAAAGATATTTATCTTCTTCGGTTTATACACTGTCGCGTCCGGTGGATTCAAAACTGACTTCAAATTGAACAACATTATAGCCACTCTGTGCCTTCTATTTCTTCGGTAAAAAATTCACCGGCAAATACTATCAAATTATCAACTGCTATTTTCAACCTTGTTAGTTTTTCACTGTTCGATCGACGCGACAGCGATAAACCGGTGAAGATAAATACTTATCTCGCTTCTTTCTGGCTGTTGCAAATGAAAGCACATTACGTGACCATAAAACATTAGGTGATAAGAATTGAGACGACTTTACAATGTAAATCTTTTTTAAATAATTTCGAGGGG
>CBDDTI010000269.1:0-2500 GCA_965233585.1 bacterium | reverse complement strand
TTGATGATCAGGTAACATAAGTAAATGGTGTGCAAAGGGAAGGGGGTGGAATTTATGTTTCGGGGTTGAGGGAGGATTTCACCACCATCCACGGAGCTTTTCTTCAGAATTTTGAAAAGTCTTTTTACTACGTATTGTTAAGTCTTTTAATGGCTGTTCACTCATCCCTCAACGTAGCTTTGTTGTATCACCTGTTTCTCCGCCTTATGTAACATTGCCATAGCAACCCCACTTAATTAGGTCAAGTCAAACGTCTCTACCTGGACTGAGGGCTATTTATTAAATACAAAATAATTGCCAGATGTCTTATCGCAATGGTCCCACCTAAACCGTCTGAGAATCAGGCTAAACCTTGTCATGTTCGGTTAAAACATTCAGAAAACAGAACAAACAACAACAACATTGGCTTTATTTTTACAATACTGAAGAGGCCTTTGTAGCCCGCAGTTAGCACAACTATTCTAGGCGGGCTATCTAAAGTGACGCAGTATGATTAAAAAGCTCTCTCACACACACATACACACAGACTTAAACAAATAAATGAGCAAATAAATAAACTAATATAACTAAGCCAGATACGCGTATATTACGTAAGCCTGAGCGAAAAATAAGGCAAGGGATTCTTAACAAGTGAGAGAAAAAAGCTGGAAAGCTAGAAAGGTCAATGTAGCGCATGTCAACATTCATCTCCTCAGCTTCAAGAATTTTCAAAAGCAGGTGAGTCAGCTTGCGTTTAAAAGGTGCTTTCCTTAACTCACGAAGTTCAGGGGGAGATGCCTTTCCATATTTTCGCACCGATTCTGGAGAAAGAAAGCAATTGATGATTTGTTCTCGCCTGTTTTATATAGAAACTTCCAGCTACTGAGAAGCGAGTAGATTAGGTATGAACTTGTTCAGATCGAGTAAAGAGTTCAGAAATATTGGGAGAAGTACACTGATTTTCGATGTCATGTAACAGAGAGGGAACCAAAGACAGTACTGATTCATAAACAGCACTGACTCATTTTTCAACGTCTTTAAGGTTCATGATGCGATTCGGAAGTTGATTGTTAAATTCAGAGCAGATGCAAAGGCAAGAACAACGCCAGCCTCTAATCCCAATACAACACCAGGAAAGAAACTCCAGAGACAACATCCTACATGATTCTGGTACGTGTTAGATCTTCAAGATGACATCTTGTGCAAGGACCTCACCTTTCTCCCTGTACGATAGTATGTAATTTGTGATAATCGGTATTGACATAAATTAATATTTTGCTGACACAGAACAGAGAACCGGGTGCGAGCGTAGTGCGCAAAGACTCATGGGTAGTATGTTTGTAAAAAGAGACCGTTGAGTAACTTGTGTCATTCTACGGTCAGCCTTGCCACTAGCACTTCCCAATAAGGTTAATTTTTATTGTGTAATTAGCGTCAAATGAATTGGTTTTGGTTTTTTTCATTCGGTTGTTTATAGATCAACCTTAAAACCCCAAAGGTGGCGCCACTGCATTTGGTCGGGGGTACACGGTCCCTATTTTGTCCCTACAAGGGTTTTTCGGGGTTTACGTGTCCGGCTTTGGCGCATGTACGACGTTACTTGATGTATTTCTTATCCACTTTGTTGTAAGCTTATTGTTACAATTAAACATATCTTGGGCCTGGCTGACCAACGCCCCCATGCCTCAACCTTTGAGTGTGTTCGGTTGTGTAGTGAAGGCAAAATGATGTCCTTTACGAAACGTTGTTTATCATGAATTTTGTTGTCTGTTTTTTTTCTTACTGCCTTATTGTTATTCTTCAAGGTATTTCTCATCTAATGCAATTGACACAGGTCAAAACTTTTTTTCAAGCGATGCTAATCTATTCAATTCAAGTAACAGAATTCAGATTTCGTCCTATTCCTTTCGTTTTCCGTAGTTTCCGGCCAATATCAAAATTTAAATGAATTCAATTCTCATTCTAGTGCGGACTTTTAAAATCAGACTTCACCGTCTGGTAAATTAATCAAAGTGGTTCGACACAGTTTTTTTTTTTTCCGGACCATTCTTAGGATTTTCAATAGGCTTTTTACCAACCTTCCCTTGATCTGATCGACGTGAACATTATACCAGTTTTTGGAAAAGGATTAAAGTTTCGTCGAATGCGTAATAGATATTTCCATGGAAACGATTTACCGATGTATGGCAAGAGAAATATGCAAGAATAAAAAAATATTGACCTTAAGAATAATAAGGTAAAACAATTTCAAGCTAAATGGCAATTTTATATCAATGTTATCAATGCTTCAAAAAACACCTAATTGCGCATTAAAGTTGTATTTGAAGTCATGAAAGTTTTGTTGATTTCCGTTTTGTTTTCGATCTTGGTCGAGAGAACGGGATTTTGTTAACATCACATCCATAACAAATTTGGCACAACTTTGGATTTTCAGCGCTTTTCCGAAAATCTTACTGCCTGTTTGCATGGAGGGAGGGTGCATCGGCTAACCGGGCTCCCCGGCTGAAAGGGTTGACACATA
>CBDDTI010000268.1:0-8193 GCA_965233585.1 bacterium | reverse complement strand
ATCGTCTGGGTGAGGGTAGTTCTGAAAAGAACTGTTGTTGGTGACTGACGTTTCGACAACCTGAGCGGAAGTCATCTTCAGAGTCAAGTGAATAGTATTTGTCAGTCGATGATGTTATAAAGTTGGTCCGTTAAACGTGATTGGTCAGTTTAGCCATGATGGTATTGGCTGAAAGACTCGTGTAAAGTTTGTCATCTGTCATTGGTGGGTTTCGATCTGTCTATTGTTAGTCAAATTGTCCGTTTTTTGGTCTGTGCTGTTAAGTCGGTCTGTTAGAAGTCCGTTTGTCGGTTTCGTTTCGGTCATGACTACAACTACGTTACGACAATTACTGACAAACGTGAAAGACAGAGACGAACCTAACAACAGACAGGGAGCAGTCTACAAGATCAAATGCTCCGACTGCCAGGCTTCCTATATTGGTGAGACTGGTAGAAACCTTAACACGAGACTGACTGAACACAAACGAGCGACGAGAAATGGTGATGCCAACAATCACATTGCTGTACATCATAACTGACAAACCACAACATCGACTGGGACTCTGCTCAATGCTTGACCTACAGTACAAACTATTTTCAACGACTGACTCTGGAAAGCTGGTACACTAACCTAGAACAAACGCCTCTTAACAGATGTCAACAACTACCGCCGCCTTACAAACGACTAATTCATGACCGAAACGAAACCGACAAACGGACTTCTAACAGACCGACTTAACAGCACAGACCAAAAAACGGACAATTTGACTAACAATAGACAGATCGAAACCCACCAATGACAGATGACAAACTTTACACGAGTCTTTCAGCCAATACCATCATGGCTAAACTGACCAATCACGTCTAACGGACCAACTTTATAACATCATCGACTGACAAATACTATTCACTTGACTCTGAAGATGACTTCCGCTCAGGTTGTCGAAACGTCAGTCACCAACAACAGTTCTTTTCAGAACTACCCTCACCCAGACGATCACACAATACGAACTAATAAATTTTGAATCACTGCTGTGTCAGAGTCATGCAGCACAACAGTGTTTGTTGAATGTAACTGTTTCCTGTCGGAACTTAATGTAAAGGTTTGATTCAGATGCTGTGCTTCTGTCATGCTTTTTTTTTAACATCTGGAATTTAGTTCAGCACAGCAGAAGCAGAGCATCTAAACTAGACCTTTAAATGATGGTATTTTTTTGCTATCATTATTATAACAACCATAAAATTAACGGTTTAGCAAGCACACTATAACTACATACACTCCACTCAGAGATAACTTCCTGCCAGTGAGTTGATGACGACATAACTTCTAAACACTTGTCCCACAACGAGATTGGCACATTCACTTTAAGGTTGGCCCGAATCCATGTTACAAAGAGAGTCTAGAGGGTGGAAAAGAATAAACAATCAATTAAATTCTGTCTATTTAATAAACAGAGGAGTTACAAAACTGTAATGCAGACAGTTACGTGACTGTACTTTTTTTACTCAATAGCAGATTTGCAAATTGTCATCATTTGACTACAACTACCAGAATTCCTTTCGTTTTATCTTTGTTATGTAGATTTTGAATGCCCAGTGGGCTTTAAATAACAGTGGTCCCAATTAGCATAAGAAAGAGAGAAAGTGAAGGATTCTGGTAGTTGTAGTCAAATGACGCCATCATGCAAATCGCCTATTAGTCAATAAGCTGATTAATGATTCATCAAAGTAAGTAAGTAAGTACTAAGTAATTTTTATTTAGCCAGGGTGGCCCATTCAGCAGTGAGGCTGATATCCAGAGGGGCCCTGGACTAAAAACAAATACAAAATATCATGATAATTTAAAATTGAAGATAAAAATCAGGAAAGACATGGTATACATTTGAATATAAACAAGCATGCATTAATTTATAATAATCCAGTGTCCATAAGATTTAAAAATTATAGGTGTTAATTAAGACTAAAAAGAAGAAAGTGACGCTGCCTTTTGCATGCTACAAGGAAATCTTAGCTGTGACCAGGGTTTGGATAGTAGAATTTAAACTTGTAACTATACAATTTTAAGATTTAATTTCTGACTTTTTCATTCCTTTAGTCTTGATCAATAAATAAATAATCAAAAGCATTTCACCAAATTTTGAAACGTCTTTTAGTTCATCAAAAACTCTCCACTGCACATAGTATTTTTAACTGCCTTCTCTGTGTTTGGAAATGCTCAAACACAATCTTTCATGTATGATAAAATCACAAGAGTGAAGACAATTCTGATCTAAGCCAACCTGGAGCAAACTTCCTGCTACTTGTTTAGCCAGAGAACCAGCTTTGTTGTGTGACATTTCAGGTACTAACAGATGTCTTGATGCTTCAAGGATGGCCTCTAACATCTGCTCCCTGTTGTTAAACAAGGAAAAAAAAACACTCTATGGTAAGAATCAAGAATTCATAAGATTATTATTTAAATGTACTATGTAAGTTATTAGTAAGATCTGGAAAATGAGGATAAAAAAATTGAAGAATGCAGAAGATTGAATCCGGAAGGTAATTCATTAAATCTAAGGTCAAGCATTGGTCGCACTGTGCTTGTCATACATGTATGTTGTTAGACAGGACACACTAAACAAAGATCTCCACCCGCAGTAGGTGTATAAATCAGTACTCATACTCATAAGATGTAAGAATGCTTTACCAAGTGCTTGGTTCCATTGGAACTTCTAACACTACACTGCGGTACAGATGGATGACTCGTTTGCAGACATCAACCTGGGTAGTAGAGCACACATGTACAGAGGGCATAAGCCCAGTAAAAAAAAATAAAAAATCATCATCATCATCATCTTCGTCATCATCATCATCATCATCATCCAACACAAATCAAACATTGTACAATGTATGATTGCAAAATGAGCCTCACATAGGGTGAGAAGTCCTTATAATGTATAAGTGGAACTCTGAATTTCTAGTCAAATCCAGTGGGTTCATACAAAAGTCATGTAAGTGTCAGGTACTGGGCAAATTGCCTGGCTGGTTTGTCTGCCTAGCAAAACGTTTTCTTCCAAAGAAGTTCAGTTCTAATACTTTCGCCTGCCGGTGAGAAAACAGTAACCCTCCTGTTTAATACATTGAGGACACCCCTGCACATAATGTTTCTTAACAACTTAAATGACAAAATTTGTGCTTACGTACATGTAGTTACTAGAGATACTGAAGAAACATGCACCCACACTGGGGGGTTCAACAAGGGCCGGGCACCAGGTAAATTGACCAGCTGTGAATGAGACTTTGCCATCAATTTGCCCGGCTGTTTTCGTCTTCTCTTCTTACTTTCTTTCATAAGAAAAACAAAAAATGCCTGGCTGAAAAACCCCACTGACCTCCTCCACAAAAGCTTAATGAAGCCCATGCCCACACATGCCTTTTAAAATGCGTAAATTTATGCGATTGGAAAACCATGTGTGCATACTCTATTTCTCTGACTAAAGCCAAGAACAAAAGTTTCCATGACACTTTTGTTAGAACTGCATCAGAGTAGCTTGTCTCAACAAAAATCATCCATGTTTCTAGACTAACCTGCTTGTCCAAATGTAATGTATCATCTTCCACAAGGAACACAGCAGCTGAATGTAAAATAAAAAACCTCAGATTTGCCTGTAGACCAGCTCGCACATCCTCATGTGGCAGACGGAAAACTTTCTCTCTTTCTTTATCTACAGCGTAAGAATATGACAAGCTTCTGATGGGACTTTGAGGACTGTAATTGTTTGTGTCTACGACATCCAGAGAGGAAAATGCATCTTGATCAGGTTCTTGCATGAAGACAGGTCTCTCAGGATTCTAACAAATCAATAGTAAAACTTAAGTTGTTAATAATTTATTAACAGTAGTAAGGCTTTGGAAGCCGCTAGTCCATTGCACCTATCCTGCAGTTTGTTACATGAAGGTTTCCCCAACAATTTGCTAATACCCGCTTATACTCCTTAGGTGGAGAGAGGCACTGTGAGAGTTAAGTGTCTTGCCCAAAAACACAACAGTGTCCCTGGCCAGGGCTTGAACCCGGACTGTTCTGGTGACGAGCACGCTAACAATGAGGCCACAGCTGCACACTACAGAAATCGGGATAAGCTTCGGCAGCTAAGAGCCAGTCCACTCCAAGGCTTCACTTTTCTTTAGTAAGGCTTTTGCTGTGGAAATGCAGTTTTGACAGAGACATGGTTTCTGAGCTGTAAGGGTAGTCCTCAGGGCTGTCAATAAGGGCTGTACAGTAACTTGTAACACCTGATACAGCTGAGTACAGTACGTTTCAGAGACCCTTGATGTTAATGGCGAGCTTGCCTATGGCTGATAAAATTCACCCACAAAGTAACAAATTTGTTGTGGGTGTGAAGATCAAGGTTACAAGTGACTCAAAACTTAATGACAGCCCTGGTGCTAAGGTGGAAAACAACTTATGAAGGGGTACAGGCGTGCTTACATACACCTATGCATGCAAACACTATCAATATTGAGCTAGAATTGTAGCTTTGAGGTGGATCAGAGTAGTTTTAAGGACAAAGTGCTGTTCTACATTCTGCAAACATGCAATTTTCAGTATTAATCTGATGGGTTGCCCAAGTATTTGGAAAACAGTGTACGTATGGTGACTCATCATTGTAGAACGGCAACAGACTGAAATTACTCACCCTCAGCCACTCATGATAGACTAGCAGCACCTGTCTGATAGTACTTAAATGTTTGGGTGGAAGAAGAAATCCCTGTAGAAAAATAGATCACAAGAAATAACATAATCTCAAATAATCAAACAATGCCACCTTAAAGTAATGATTAATTTAAGTTACCTCATTTTTGCCTTACATGTCCATGCATTTGCAAGCAGTCTTTCTTTCATACCTGACGCAAAACCTCATGAAGCAGCCGTATGTTTGACTTGGTGGCGTACAAAACCTTTCTGATCACTTCACTGGCATCTTGTAAGTACTCTTTGTTGCGACCTGGACTAAACCTGTTGTGGTCACTTGTTGCTCCTGGGGAAGGTGGCTCACTACCTTCTGTTGAAGATATCGACACAACAGACTGATTGACATTTGACGATTCGGAGGTGCTGTCACTTCTCCTGAACCTGACTGTGAAGGCAACAAACCATCTCAGGACAGATTCTCTGGCACTGTTCATCCGTGTGTCTAATTCAGTGTTGCTTGCTTTAGATTTACTGCGTGGAACTTGGGCAACTGCAAAGTAATGATTTGACGACAGTGATGAAATCCCAAAATAGACAGGTTTCTACAGTATATATCTTAAAAAGGCCCAAAACTAGAGCTTGATCTTTTCAAAAATGGCTAGTGAAGAACAAAAACCACTAGCCAAAATAGATTTTTTACTAGTCTGTAGCTAGTTGGCTACCATCAGTCTCGAGCCCTGAATCTATCTTAGCCCAGGCAGATTCTCTTCCAACAATGTGCAAATAAGAGAAAGAGGTCCCAATCAGTGTTTAAAAATTGGCAGTCAGTTTCCCAAAAACAAGACCCCTCACTTGCAATAGTCTCAATGTTTTCTGTTCATCAATTAAACTTCTCAAGATGCTGCCAGCAAACAAAAAAATGTTTCTGTAAGTATGCATACTATACTGCAGTGGCAGACCCAAAGGTGTGCAAAAGACAGAAACAAGCAAACTGAAGATGCAGCACTCCAAGCCATGACCATTTTAGTCGCCATGGCAAGTGAAAAAAAAAATTTGTCAACCAAAATTTTGGCGTAAGGCGACCAACAGATTAAAAGAGAAACTTATTTGAAAAATTATCAATAATATGATGAATTTAATCAATAGTACAAGCAGCAGCATCACCTGTCTTTCTCTTTTCCCCTCTCGTCGTTCAGGAACTCGACATGAATGCGTAAACCTTACTGCAGCAAAGTGTTCAAAACGTGCCATTTGGTACATTAGCTCGTCATGTAATACGTCATGAAGTGTCCTTCCCCTTCACATTTTTTTGCGACATGTAATATGTCATCAAGTGTCCTCCCTTTTACGTTTTTTTTGTTTTTGGCGACTGAATTTTTTTTATGGCGACCATTTTGCAATTAAAGGTTGCCAATTCAAAAGGTGACTTTTTGAAAATGTGAGCTTGGAGTGCTGAGATGGACCTTTTCTTGCCCAAAAAACAGCAGCCTAGAATGACAGCTGACCCTCTATTTCTCTACTTTGGGCAAAGGAGGTGGAATTTGTGGGTCTTGGTGCCTTTTATTTTTCACCAAAGAGAGGGTGAAGAGGGTACCATCCCCTGTGACCACTTCCCTTTATCTACAGCACTGTCAGTAGCAGATTCCATATTTAACTGTCTAGGTACTCACCAGGGGTGGTCTTATATAGTAATTTTGATGGATTCCAGTCTTGGAAGATGTACGGCAGGTAGAACTTTTTGAAGTTTTCAAATAAAAAGTAAAATGCATATTCTCTCTTCTTTGTATCTGTCCACTCAACAAGGACAAGCTACAGAAAAAAAGACCAAATAAATATCAAACAGAAATAATAAATTGATTTTGGAAATAACCCATTAAAAAGAAAAAACTTGTGTTAGGCCCAGTTCAGACGGCGAACTTTTCATGAGCCGAACTAAATTTGAATTTCGACCAACCCAAATTAACAAAAGTATGCCTGTTGATTCAGGCATCAAACTTAATTCACCAAACTTAATTCAGTTTGAACCAAAACAAATCAAAATGTCAGTGGTTGTCCAGCCAAGTGTAAAATACATTACAATAATTTATGCATTAGGCTCAGCACATTCAAGGTTCACTGTCTGAGTCAGAGCCGTTCCAAAGGCGAAATTCCCGGCTGAGCCAGGTGGGAAGAACGGCTAAGGCTTTTCAAATTCAAATAGCCGTTCTTAACTGATTCAGAAGCCAAACTTTTCATGTACTTAATTAAGTATTAGGTTCGGCTCATGAAAAGTTTGGTGTCTGATCTGGGCCTTACAGTTTTCTTTAACTGGGATGACATTCTTCTGTTTTACTGAATTAAATTTCTTACATTCAAACAAAAGGGATCTGTACAGAAAACTCAAAAATCACAAATCGCAATCACGTTGACATCAAATTTATTTTTTTCTGTGGAAGCTACTAGTAAGTAAGATATTGTGCAAAGTAATCAGCAAGCTATCAAGTCATGTAGCTAAATACATGGTCGCTGAATACACGTACCTGAGTACTCATACAATCCAGAACTCTGTCCAGAAAGAACTTTGTCAATGATTCTGGAACTGGAATTCTTTCATTTGGATTTGCTGGGAAGATTGGTCCTACATCGTCTTGTAAGCACCAGTCTAGAAAATAAAATAATCATTACTCATTTTTCAGGATTACACAATGTGATATGCCAAATTCATTATGTACACCAACATCAGGGCTGCCAAGGGCTGTAACCTGTAAGACCTGTTACAGCTGAGTACAATGGATTTTCCCTTTATAATCAAGGTGAAATTGCTTCTTGTTGATACAATTCATCAACAATGTAACAAGTTTGCTATGGGTATGGAGAACAGCTACATGTAAGGTGATTAAAAACTTAATGACAGCCCTGCTAACATGTATTTAAACACGGAGCGATCCTACAGTATATAACGAGGCTGAGGTGTTCAGCCCGTCAATCACAAATCCCAACGGTCGACCATTGCTCCCATTTGATTGGCTAATTCAATCAAGTCTAATTTTAGCGCGTTGCCACAAAATTTCTGCGGTTGAGAAATAACTTTGAAAACTAAAATTCGTAAAAAAAGATACAAACAGACTGCGAAGGTAATGTGTTTTATCTACGGTAATATGGTTATTCTTCAGCCAGTTATCTAAAAGAGATTCTGCCAAGGGAACTTTAGCGGCTGTTGAAGTCTTGCTGCTAAAATTCAGTCGGCCTTTTACGAATGGAATCGGTTGTTTTATGGCATTCAGCCTTGAGTCTTCCATCTTCTTTCTAATGTCAATATTCAGGCGAAATCTCACTGTGCCATTTTTCAAGTTCTCTTGTTTCTTCGTGGTTCTTGTTGTTCCCAATTTCTTTGCTCGAATATGAAACAGTTTCAGTGAGACCGATAACTCAGTGTTGTTCAATTTGCATTCTGTTTGCACCATCCTTACGCTCGTAAATCTGAATAATTTTAAATATCACACCAAAATCTGTCTGTGTTCACAGGCTAACCAAAATCACCTCTTACAAGATTTGTTTTCG
>CBDDTI010000267.1:0-12996 GCA_965233585.1 bacterium | reverse complement strand
GAGTTTAGATGCTTTAATTTTAACAAAACTTATGAATATTTCAGAGAGAAATGGAAGCCAGACGAAATGATACTCATATTTCCCAAGGGCATCTAAGTGAAGAGCAAACGGAAGGTGCGTCGGCTATCTTAACAGAAAAGAAAGCAGAAGAGGAAGAACAACTTTCAACTCTTCTTTTAAGTGCCCGAGAGCTTCTTGTCAGAGAAAAGCATTCCAACAATTATGAACAAGCAGCAAGTTTACTAGAACAGGCATTATTAAAGGTTCAGAAGACATCAAACGAAGTCATGGAGGCTAAGGTTTGTGGCGAACTCGCTGAAGTGTTTCTCTCCTTGGATAATTACGAGAAGTCTCTTGATTACGGCCACAAGTGTCTTTCCCTTTCTGAAAAAACCGGTCGTAAAGATCTCGAAGCATTTGCCTCTGCTTCAATTGGCAGTGCCTATTCCAAGTTAGGAACTTGCAGAAAGGTCTTGAATTTCATACAAAGTCCTTGGATGCAAATTCCACAACAGGAGACCAAAAGCAAAAGTGGAAATGTCTACATAACCTAGGTGTCACCCTCAGCGACCTTGGTGACAACGAAAGTGCAATTAGATACTTTAGTGAAAGTCTTACCGTTGCAGAGGACGTCGGAGATAAGCTGGCGATCGGTGAATCCCATGGTGGACTGGGTAGTGTTTTCTACAGGACGAGTCGATATCCAGAGGCCATTGTTCACAACGAGAAGCACCTTGAAATGGCCAAGGAAGTCAAGGATAAAGAGAGTCAGACAAAAGCGTGTGGAAATCTGGGTAATTTTTACCTTACCAAAGGAGATTATATCAAGGCTTTTGCACTTCATCAACAGCAGCTAACACTCTACCAAGAAACGGGCAACAGGTTAGGCGAGGGAAACGCAAAGGGGTCCCTTGGAAATGTTTATCATTATCGTGGGAAGCTAAAAGAAGCGATTAGTAATTATGAAGCCCTATTGTCCATCGCAGATATGCTAAAGAATAAGGCGGCACAAGCATATGCTTTAGGAAGAATTGGAAGATCACAGCATTCTCTGGGAGAAAATAGGGAAGCACAGAAAAATTTGGAAAAAATGCTGCAGCTTTCGATAGAAATTGGCCATAAAACGTACCAGGGTGATGCCTATGGTTTCCTAGGAAACACCCACAGATCTTTGGGCAATTACGAAGAAGCCATAGAGATGCAAAACAAATTCTTGGAGATTTCTAAATCAACTGGTGACAAGGTTGCAGAAGGGCTAGCCAACGCCTACCTGGGAGGCATCTACTATTCCCGCGGAGAATTCCAAGAGGCGCTGGAACATCACAGATTTAATCTCGTTATTAACAGGGAATTGGGGAACAAAGGCCGAGAGGGAAGGTCGGTCGAGAAGGTGGGAAACATACATTTCCAGCATGGAAATTACCACGAAGCAATTGAATGTTATCAGCAGAGCCTTGATATTGCCAAGTCTATCGAAGACAAGGCATTAGAAGGTGCCTCATACGCCAATTTGGGAAATTCCTTTCATGTCCTTGGACTGTATTCTCAAGCTGTGGAGATATCAGAGAAAGGCCTATATTACGCCAAAGCCGTCGGTGACAAGCGAATGGACTGGCGCTATGTGTGGAAACCTAGGAAGGGCGTACAACTCCATTGGAAATCATAAGAAAGAGCTTGAATGCCATTTGCGACATCTTTCTCTTTGTGAAGAGTTGGAGGAAAAACAGGGAGAAGCAGCCGCCCACGGCAATATCGGAATGGTCAACTATCGTCTAGAAAATTACAAACAGGCCATTAAGCATAATGAGAAGCAAATCTCTATTCAAGCTCTATAGGAGAACTGGTTGGTGAGATGACTGGCTACTTAAATCTTGGCAAGGTGTATCAGCAATTAGGGGAAATGACGAAAGCCATTGACTTGTAGCAAAAGGCTTTGAGCTATGCTGAGAAGATGGGAAGGTTAGACAAGAGCGGTTCCTGCCACTTCGACCTTGGAATCTCTTATTCAAAGCTCCAGAAGTTTGAACTTGCCTGCGATCACTTGGAACAGTGTACTACCATGTATGCTGAAGTGAGACGACTTCTCTTTGAGAAAGACGCGTACAAGATTTCTTTAAGTGATGTACAGGCCGGCGCTTACCGTCTCTACACACAGTGTCTCCTTCAGCAAGCGAAAAACGCAGAAGCACTACTGGTCACTGAGCGCGGACGTTCAGCGGCTCTTGCTGACATGATGGTGGTATCGTACGGCCACCAAGACCCAAGAGAAGTCAATAGGGAAAACCTTAGTGGAACAAAGATGCGTGAGGTCACTTCACGTCTAGACGGTCGCATCATATACTATGCTCTCTCTGGTAAGGGAAAGGAAAATGTGATAGTTTGGAGTTTTCAGCCGAATGGTGAACCCAAGTTCATAGGCGAAGCAACCGAGTGGAAGAATCTGCTTGGTGAAGCACTTATTGAAATTGGCGTTAATGTTAAGGCTGTGGAATGCGAAGATCGCTCATTTCTGTCAAGGAAAACTCGACAAATAGGCAGGAGTGAACATACCGACCAATTGCAAGAGTTGGAAAACCTGGAGAAACACCAAGAAGGTTGCTTTCCTTCCAAGTGCATCACTTCAACAGACAGACCAAGTGCGCTGGAGAAACTTTATGATGTATTGTTGGGCTGCGCATTTCAGGGTCAAACAGCCAAAGATATCATAATTGTTCCTGATGAGGAACTCCATAGGGTTCCTTTCGCGGCCCTTCGAGACGAAAACAACAGAAGCCTGGCAGAGAAACATAGAATACGAGTGTTGCCCTCCTTGTCAATAATGAAAGAAATCTTTGAGTGTCCATCTGATTATCATAATCTGAAGGGAGCTGTGGTTGTTGGAGATCCAGACGTTGGCTTGGTGAAACTCAAACGAAAACAGAAACCAGAGCCAGTATCATGACTAGACCAAGCTAACGAAGAGGCTCGAGAAATAGCCAAGATGGTTGGAGTTAAGCCTCTTATCGGACAGGAAGCTACGAAAGCTAGTTTTCTAGAAGAGCTACACAAAGCAGCCTTAGTCCACATTGCAGCGCACGGGAATTCCGAAACAGGCGAAATTGCTCTCGCTCCTCCTCCTGAAAAACGCAAGCCAATACTTGACGAAGAAGATGTTGTGCTTACTATGGCCGAGGTGCAGAATGCTAAGGTGCGGGCCAAACTTGTTGTTCTCAGCTGCTGTCACAGTGCAAGGGGCCACATTCGAGCTGAGGGTGTCATTGGCATCGCTCGCGCATTTCTAGGTGCTGGTGCGAGATCAGTCCTTGCTTCACTATGGGCTATCGATGACAAAGCCACCATCGAGTTTATGCGCAGCTTCTACCAGCATTTGAAGCTTGGACAAAAAGCAAGTGAGGCTCTCTACCAGGCTACAGCTACTCTGAGACGCTCAGAAAAATTCGGAGGTCCTCTTTATTGGGCCCCATTTGTCCTGATTGGAGATGACGTCACCTTTGATAGTTTGGAAGAGATTGGTCAAGAGAATATGCAAGGTGTGTGAAATATCCCACTGGTAGTCTACGTGTATGACCTTACTGCATATTTACCGCTATTGATAGCAAGAATATTGTTCTAAGTGGTCTGTTCACTTACTATGCAGATTTATTATTAATTTTTTTAACAATGCAGATCCCCTCCTGTTTCTCCTCTCTCCATACCGTAGATTATATATATAGTCTTATCCAGGCTTCCCGGCTTTGAATTCAAGTTTCTGTTGTGGACGATTGGACTCGAGAGGACTACAGCTATACAACAACTGATTTTAACACATTTTCACTAGTTGCAGGACTTTCAACCTCTTTCCGTACGCGGCCATTCTAACAAACGGTGTCTTCCTTTTCTATAGGTCAGCCAGATGGAAATCCTGATGGTGCCAAAGTATAAACACTCTTTTCCGCATGATGCAAAAATGCATGAAACCGCTGAGGATCACAACCAACAAAGTGATCAGTGCATGAGTTCATAACTTCCAATATGGCTCTATGGCTTAGAGAAAAGATGGGCAATAGTTTTTTTGGAAAGAGCTAGTACAGAAAACAATACTAGATCCAGAATTAGATAAGATTAATCTAAGTAGAACATTTTGCTTTGAGATTTTGTCCACCCTTCGCTGCTTTTCGGAGCCAAGGGATTTAGTGAGTTAGTATTACTTACATTACATTTCGGTATTTAGTTTTCCAATCAGGAGCGATGAGTTCTGTTGACTGAGACATTGATGTTTGAAATTCCTTCTTGCAATGTTAAGTAATTTTCCATTTTACCGTAGACAGTAGGTCCACATCAGCCTCTGGCTGCCTGAAAGTTAACTTGCTCTATCAAATAAAGTATGTATGCATGTATGTAGGAGGTGACTCCCATATAAAAGAGACGGGGGTGCTCGTAAGAAATTTCAAAAAGAACCCCAAAGAGGTTACAAGATCCTGTCCTGTTTTGTGAGGTTAGCATGAAATGTTTTTCACCGCTAAGACGTACCAATTTTAGTACAACGCATTATCTGCTCTCATATATTTTCGGCTCAATATCCCAAACATTACCTTGAAAGTTACCACCGTGGACCATTTGAGGCTGAACACCCTAAGAGATACCAAAACCGCACTTTTAGACCCTAAACGTTACGACGATCACCCCTGTTCTTTTTATATGGAAGTCCCCCCAGATAAACGACATGTATCCAGTGTAATTTTTGCCTGACGCGGGCAGCGTGAGCTACAAAAGTCGTAAGGTGTGACCGCGTTAATAGGCCTCAAAAGACTTTAGGGACCTCAAGATAGCCGTGCGAGATCGAGATGCTTGCAGGACGTTGCAATGTCAATCCATTAACCTTCCCGAGGCTTAAGCACTATTTCATTATTTCTAATTTCTAACATTAGGTAGTTCGAAAAAATTAGCAGTAATGCTTCTCTGTAAATTGGAAGGTAACTTAAGTTGATTAAATTCGAGGGTAACTTAAGTTGATGATGATGATGATGACCCCTCCTTGTTACCGACCAGCTGAATCAGAACACTATCAATGAAAGGAAACCTTATAATCAAAGCCATATGCATCAGGTTTAGATCTAGCCTTCGAACAGGCCTCCTCGTGGGGTATACAGAGAAAAAATAAGAACACGCGCGGCTTCCGCAAACCTCGCGAGGGAACCTGTCTTCAGTTTATACTAGTACTCAATCTTTTACGCGTACTAAGATTTATAGGTCGCTACTTAGCTCAGTCGTATTAGTTCTGCCCCGTAAAAAGGTCTTCTAGCAACACAAACCGATGCCTTTTTCACAAGTTTACCTTTTCATTGATAAAGTCTACTTATTTTCTTGCAGAGCAAAAAGAGTAGTATATGGAATGTACTCCATCGCATGCGAGACGTTTTTAAAATTTTAATCAAACGGGAACTTTATCCTGATTATAGCTGGGGTGCGATATTAATTTGAGCACTCGCAAAAAGTAACGCAAACAGTTTCTTTGCTCGCACGTACGTCTCAACTCGTACCTTATGTGAACTCGAGGGTTCGAGCCCCAGACCGGACCACCACTCAGGGTCTTGAAATAACTGAGGAGAATATGTTGCCTTTGTAATTACATCTGCAAATGGTTAGACGTTCAAGTCTTCTCGGATAAGGACTAGAAATCGTAGGCCCCGTTTCTTGCATCTTCAGTGTTACATGGTTAGCAATGGACGTTAAAGAACCCACACATTTATCGAAAAGAGTAGGGCATGTACTTCGCGGTGTTGTCGTCAACCTTTCGTGGGCCGGGTGGGTAGTAAAGGAGTTGATACCAACTGGGACGCAAGTCCTGTTCCATCTCCTGCCACGGTGTTGATTCACTGTGGCGAAGTTAGTAAAGTCAATAAAGCCAACACTGGCTACGAACTAAGAACGTTGTGACCGATTTGAACACTTCCAAAGGGTGAAACATTGTTGCAAGATTTCAAACAGCAAAACAGTCGCCGTTCTATTGAACATCGACTACCGTTTTGTTTTAACCGATATGGTCCATAATGCACCGCGAAAAACTGCGCACGTGCTGCAAAAGGCTAGTATCGATCGAAAGTACCGACGTATTACGTGTGTAGGCAATTGGATATCCAGTTTTCGATTGTTCATCCACTGGGCTATGCTACTAACCACAAGGATGCTCCGCTGAGTCACAATGTCGCTTTAATTACATCGTACAGGCGTGGGTTTAACACAATACATTTTCTATCACAGTTCAGTTTTAGAAAGGAATTACTACGTATTAAGTTTTATTAACATAACTGTTTTCTAACCTAGTTTCAATTTACACAGTATCAGAAAATGTTTGAGCCAAAAACTGTTGAAAATATATGGTAAAAGATTATGTTTCTAATTCTAGTTTATCAACGTTTTCGTTGATACGCGACTTTGGAAAACAAAACTCCCGCGGAAACGTTTCCAAAATTTCCGTCAGTCTTGCGTGTTATTGACAGATCGAATCGAAATCCACCAATCATAGCCCGATAGCATGACGTAGTGAAGGTTAGAAGGTCACACTAGTGGCTGTGATTGGAAAAGACTGACGGAAATTTTGGAAACGTTTCCGAGGGTGTTTTGTTTTCCAAAGTCGCGTATCAACGAAAACGGTGGTAAGTAGCAAAATATGAGTAGTAATAAGCTCTACATAGTTCAAAACTTTTAAAAACTCTGGAATGATCAATTCTCTAGGCGAGACACGCCTGCAGAAAATAATGGTTAGTGTATTCGTCATATAAGGACCCGTCCACACTAACTAGTTTTCAAACGAAAAAGGAGCTGGTTTGCTTCGTTTTAAATAAGATTTGCGTCCACTCTTACAGTTTTCGTATCGTTTTCGCCCGTCCACACTACAACGCCGATCAAGGGAGGAGCCACATGGTAGCGTCTGTCCGCCATTTTGGACACTCACGGTCGAGTGGTCTGGCGCCCGGTTGTGTCTCTTGATGACGTCACCGTTTTTAGATAGCATCGTTTTCTCCGTCCACACTAGAAAACAGCGTTTTCAAAAAGCATCGATTTTAAATCGCTCTACTCTGGAGAGCGTTTTTGGTAATCGATTTCGGCGTTATAGTGTGGACGATAGCCGTATCCGCAGCTCCGTTTGAAAACGGATTAGTGTGGATGGGGCCTTAGACTTGATATTTGTTTTGATGAAAAGACTTCCCATGATTCTTTGCAGGCGCTTGTGATAGACGGAATTAGCAATTTAAAATGAATTCAAATTAATTCAAAAGCATCCTTAAGCTTCATTCTAAAACCTAAAAAAGGATCAGCATCTTCAAAATATGGTGACAATTATTGAAAGCTAAGGCTCTGAATAACCCGAACAGCCTTTCTTTTCTTCAGATTCTGGGACTTTAAGGAAAATAACAGGTCTGTTGCTAGGCAACAGATCGCGTCTACAATATACACACTGCGGTATAAACACACATGTTGTAAAAAACTTTTTGAATAATGGCCTGAAGTTTTGTATACTTCAGCATACATCCTCAAAGAGTGACAGATGGAAAGATTACAATGACCCCCTTTTCACGGTTAGAATTATTTTCCCATTTACAATGTATCCCAACGTGGATGCAAGGCAATTTCGGGCTGAAGCAATGATACTGGTACACACTCGCCTAAAGGCTCGTGTGAATACCGAGGAAGTACAAGTGACAAGTGGGATATTCCATGGTATACCACGAGAGGGCGTTGAATAACTATTTTATACCATGTTATAGAAAATACAGTGGCTAACACAATCAGTACAAAGTACACGCTGCACATGATGGGAAGGTTGGTTGTAATATTTAACAATTATTCTATGAGCGCGCGTTGGAAATGAGATGATAGATAGCCAACGAGGCACGTAGCGCCGAGTTGGCTATAATCATCTTATATCCAACAAGAGCGAGTGGAATAATTGTTTTATTAAAAACGCCCCCAAAATGTAAACAACTAGACTACAATAAAAACAAAAAGGGCCCAAAAAATCACGCATACGCTCGCCATTTTTGTAGATCATGGTATAATGGCTCATATACCATGATGGCTAAGCCAATGAAAACTCCCGAATTGCATTATCCAATGATCAGTTTTTAATAATGCCTATTATAATATGCTAAAACAGTGGATAACGTTAAAGCGCGCTCTGATTGGTTAGTCAAACTCCGAATATCCTTTGCTATTTGCCTCCGAACAACTCGGGAAAAAATGGCGTCCCGGTCGTGACAAGTGAAGAAATCATTCAAACTAATGACGAAGCTAGCCTGCGATCAGGCGTCCCTATTTTTTTTCCTCGGCGGGAAGGAACGCCTGATACAATTACTTGACTATTCGTCAGCCGCCCCTAATTAAAATATCTGTCAGCGAGAATGTCGGCGATGCCATCTCGGGATAAGAATAAACCAAGTACAATTACCGGAAGTCGCTTCGTGGGCGGGAATTACACAAGGCACGAACAGCGTGAATTTACATGCAATGCTGTACAGTACGGCCGACAAATATATGGTTTATTTTCTAAAATACGTCCTCCTGTTTCGTTCGTAATGAGTAAATTTCAGAAGCAGAACTTGGTGAAGGTACCGTTCCACTTTGTAAGCCAACAAAAAACAAGGAGTTCTGCGTTGGTTTTTGATGTGGCGTTGGCTGTACGGCCCATACGAAACAACACTTTTGAAGTTAACTGATATATAGCGCTCTTGCCTAATCCCGTCGGTAGCACGGCCAAAACCTCTCTTCCATGGCATACGATTCTTCGAATGCATTCTATTTGTTCATCTTTGGGAGCTTTGTGAACAAAACTCTCGGGAGAAGCATTTCAAGCTCACAAAACCTCGCTCTCCTCGCTCGCGTTATAATGGAATTCATCAGCTCGCGGTATTTCTTGATCGGAAGTCACACTGTCACATAGGAAACCAATTATGGCTTAGTTCGAAGTACCTTATAATAATAATAATAATAATAATAATAATAATAATAATAATAATAATAATAATAATAATAATAATAATAATAATAATAAAGCCTTTATTTAAAGAGGGTAGCACTTAATAGCCATAGGCTAATAAACTTGTGGCCCTTTTGTTTCTTGACCAATCAGAGGAAATTCCAGATTCTGGACTAGCAACAGACAAATAGTCAAGTAATTGTATCAGGCGTACCTTCCCGCTGCGAAAATAAAGGGACGCCTGATCGCAGGTTACGACGAAGCAGTCCCTGAAAACACAAAGAAAGCGACTTTCACTTTGCTTTAGCAACGCGTAGCTTTCACGTTGTAAATTTCTCGCTCCTTTTATCACCTGATGTATCATGTGACTTTTGGGCGGCTTGTTGTTTCAGTCCTTTGCGCGCGGGAAAATATTGCAATCGTTGCTGGAATATATCAATTAAAATCAATGTTTTGTGGTGTATATTATCTCACTGTTTTAGTATATACTAAAAGAACTATTCGCCGAAGTGTCGGTGGCTAGCGGTGAAAAGTTGTTAAATATACAGCGGCTTTCCTGCATTCTGATTGGCTGTATTTTCTATGGCACGTGCGTAATATCTTTGGAATACTCATTAGTGTTCGCGATGATCTTTGATTGGATAGTGAAACTCGGAAACCTAACGAGTACTTCGAATAAAGTTAGCAAAAAAATTGCAGTTGTTCCCCCAACTGGACTGTCTACAGTTCAGCAGAAAGTGGTATTAGCGTTAAGGACGGTGCCTACTAAATGCAAAGGTTTCTGCCCCAGATTAGGACCGTGCGGAAAAAGTAGATCTTTGCAAGGGCCACAAAGAAAACTGGTGGTAGCCACGCATTTTTTCGAGATAATTAGTCTTGAATCTCCATGAAACGCTGACGTGAGCACTTTTCTGGAAAAAGCAAAGGATATTTCTTTACAGATTTCCTGAGAATTCGACCTTACATACAGAAAAGACCAGAAAAGCAAACACATTTATAAAGATCTTAAAATTAGATGGTAAATGGTGACATAAAAACCACTTTTGGCATGTTTTTAATGGCAAATTGTCACAACAGCGGTTTTAGCGCCTCTGACAGCCTCCTTCTGGTTCAGCTAAAATATAGTTTAAATAGCTTTTCCTCACAACCAGAAACTAATGACGGATTGCATAGGCTTCCAAGGCCCACTTCATAACATAAACTTATTTAAAGTTATTAATCTTTTTTGAAAACTTTTATGGTGCCCGTTACATTTTCTCCTGTCGCATCCACAGTAAGTGAAACATGTGTCTCTCGCACTTGTTTTGCTCGCGCACTACGGCATCTGCGCATACACGTTTACGGCTCGATTTTAGTATAATCTTCCACAGATAACAAGTAATTTTTCACCTGGAAGCCGTTAATAGTTAGTGGTAAGCGATACGTTGCTATTCTGGTGTTCCTGGTTTTAGTACAGACGGATAAAATTGATCACAGTGTAAAAATTTTGCTTCCATTTAGGTCGTGTACTTGAAAGCGTAGGTGATTGTGTCAATGCCAACCCCAGCGCGGGCCTGGTGGTTCAGCCAAGCTTTAAGGACGTTCGTGCTCATAGCTACTGCGCATCCTTACTGCGCATGCAAATTCCCATGCCACGTCATACACCGAGCGCGCGCGCTAAGTACTAAAATAAACAATGATAGGGCAGATGGCCATTGCTATAGCTTTGTTTGGATTTAACGATCTTGGACGTTCGTTGACCCCTACTTCTCTTTTCAGAAACAGATTTTATTTACAATCATCCGCTCCTCCTTGTCCAAAAATGAACCAAAAAATCAACGTGGGAAGTTAAAAAAATTGCAAGATTTCTGTCCACGGGATATGGAATCCAGCCATCTTGCGGCTGCAAGGCACATGAAACTATGGTCGCTAAATGCGAACTTGTTCTTTAAGGAACCTCAACAGTTAACTAAATCCCCTTAATAGATTCACTTAAACAAAGTTTGTTAAAGGACAATTCACTTCAAAGGTCTAATTGCAATATTTTAGGGCTTGCAGGCACAGTGGACTAATTCCCTAAAGAAGCGGGCCCGATTTTTTCAGATTTAGGGTGTTCTTTCCGGGCATGTTCTCTCCAAAACTAAGTCGGTGACCCCCCATTTTTTTGCCTTTTTTTCTGCGTGATAACATTTCGAGCGCGAACGCCCTTAAGTCGTGCGCAGAACGTGTACGCACTAACAGAGGTAGGCACCGTCCTTAAGCGCTGTTTAGCTTTCTCAGTTTAATTAATGGCAGCAGATCTTTTGCGCCAAATCTTTGCGTCCTACGTGTTTATGGCACAACGCTTTATATAAAACCTGGTATGTGGCAGAGTCTCCTTCACGGCTTTCCCATTTCCTCAACATCTCGCGTGCCTTCTCCGAGAGGTCAGGGTACAGGTGTGCATTCCTGCGCAAGTTAGTGAGAACTGGATTGTTAACGTTCAGCCGGCGCCCTAGCTTTATCCACTCATCACCAAGTCCATTGGCCAGCTCGTCCATGTCCTCTTCAGACACTCGGCCAACCTTGACTACGAATCATCAAATGTAGCGTAAATGCATTGATATAACACAAATACCTTCCAAGACGGACTTAAGAGCAGTTTGCTGTAAGGATCAACTAAGGTCATGCAATATAGAAAAAACCGATTTTCCCAAACTTTGCCAGATCAAAGGCCTAGGTGAACTAGTTCTAAAAATATAAGTTTAAGGTCGTTTAGATTTTTATTTATTTTTTTGGAATTTTTTTTGTATTTTGCGCTCTCGACGGCCTAAATTGACATCGAAATCGAGCATTTTCCGGAAGCTCCCGTTTAAAAAGTGGAAGTGTTGTACAAAAGATCAACCCAGGATATCAAAAGACCTTATTTCCTCTGCTTATTGCCGGTGAAAAATTTGAAAGGGGGTTGAACCTGAATTTTTGACGAATTTTTTAAATTTATGCTTCGCGACTGAGGTCACCAACTCTGAATTTGGACGAAATTCAAGGCTCAAAAAAGCACTCTGGTACATGGCTTCATATAGCGAGACTACACTCTGGGGAAGAACAATCATTTCAACTATACTTCTGGCGAAAAAAAATTGGGGTAAATTAAACGGCGAATTCTGACAATATTTTCAAAACAGGTCACTTGAGCAATATAGTGACCCTTTGACCTTTGATGTCACACAGAAAATCAACACACGGCTGCTTTTAATTTGACTATCTTTCGTCGGAATACACGTTTCTTTACTTTTGTTTGCTTTGCTGACATATTCGAAGGTAGAAGAGATTAGGAAGGGCTTGAATTTGGAGGCATCTACCCGCTATAAAATAAGAGCAGCTGGCATACGTATTTTTGAAATTTGACCCACTTTGCATTTAGACGGTTACGTTATAAAACTAAAGTTGATCGTCGAATTGCACGTTAAAATTCGCTTTTAGGAAACGGCTGTATCTTAAAACAAGGTAGCAACAATCAAATTCAGTTAATGCTTGGGAATTATTCCTTACCTTAGCGAGTTTTTCCGACGGGAAACCTCAGCGGTATTAGCAAAACACAGAGCGAAAACACTGAGCAAAACCGCACGTGACAGTAACGTAACGTTTAACGTTGGTCCGGAGAGGAAGGGGGGGGGGGGGTGAGGTAGGGGCCGCATTGCACAGGTGGTTTCTTGAACGTTCATGGTACAAGTTTTCACTGCGTTGGTTGGACTCAATGATTGAAGATCGCTCGGATAATAGGGCATGAAAGAAAACGATGAATCCACTCTGAGCAAAGATTTATTGGTTCCTTGATACAGGCTGGATACGGATGTTTGATGGCTAATTCTCCATTTAATCCACCCGATAATGACCTCCAATGAATGTCGACGGTTATGTATTATACGAAGGCAGACTTCCTGGCATGAATCCCCTTGTTCCCGCAATTATCCGTACTTGCCCCTTGCTTGACTAAATAACGTTTTATTCCTTTGTTCCCCTACTCCCCAATTGTCCTATAGTCTTGAATCTACTTTACTCTATTTTCTATTTTAGTGAAC
>CBDDTI010000266.1:0-3365 GCA_965233585.1 bacterium | reverse complement strand
CGGAAAATAAAATGATACGTAAATTCAAAAAATTAATTACGGGTCTGTAAAATATTGTACAAGATGGGGCAAATGTGATGGTATTTTTAATGTGGCGAGGTATTTTGCTTTCTATACGTACCAAAAGATTGGCAGTTGCTGTAAAAGAAGAGGTCCCCAGGTCCGCGGCACCGACTTTTCAGGTTTTGCACCCTTACATTCCACTTCTGATTAGGATATCCGTAACGGATATTATTTGGCAAAAGCGACGTTACGGTTTTTAAAAAGGCAAACATCTGTAGTACCCAAATCACAAAACACCTGGTCCCTAAAGTCCAACAACTCCTCCGGAAATGAGGTACAAGGTGGGTAGTCGACCATATTTTGACCATATTTTCACAAACCAACATTTTCTTCCCATAAAATCGACGATCTTTGTGACCTTGTAGATTCTTTATCTAAAACCTGATTGTAAAATGTTTTAAATCATTTAAAAGAATGATTAATCTTCTTTCAAATGATATATAACAAAACCTTCTATTGCGTATCGTTATGAAGATATAGCATTTTAAAGGTACCATGGTTTCTCCATAGGATTACATAGGATTACATGGAAAGCTATTTGGCCTGAACTCCCTACTAGGGGGTTCATGCGAAATTTTATTTGGCAATAAATCGAACTTTTTCTGCAATGGCGAGGTAGACCGCCTTGTAAATAAGGGAAATCAACAAAAACAAAGTCAATTTTATTTATACCTGCAGCGTGAGGGGCCTGTAAAATACGTGATTTTCAGTGAAATGTGTAATCGAACATCGAGTCAGCAGTAAAAGCCCTCAGCCTTTCCGATACAGCGACACAGTCGATGTAAACAGCTAAATACGATCTATTTATACCACATCCGGGCCACATTGAAGAATGCACTAAAAGTGGAACTCGGAAGTGGGTCAAATGTCACGTGACAATCTGGATCCCTATTCGCATCCATGTGTATTCCATTTAACTTATGCGGGTTACGGGGCATTTTGGACTTAAAAAAAAAAAAAAAAAAAAAAAAAAACGATTATAGGGGCGCAGGACACTTGTGTGTATGTGACAGGAGTGATTTGAGGCGTTTTTAGGTATGTTTGAGACATTTTGCGTGAATAGGGGGCGAAATTCAGAGTACCGCGATGTCAGAAGTCGGAAAAAGTTGGAAATGAGATTTTTGAACATTTTGCGGCACCGCCCATCTTTTTCCAATTTCTCCGAAAATACTGGGGGTGGAACGCTAATTTTTGGCATATATGTCGAGAAAGGATGTGTCTTTGGAAATAAATGAGAAAAAAATCCAAATCTAAATATCAGACTCGTCCACAGGGTCCGGAAGCGAAAATTGAAATGTCGAACGTTATTTGCGCACGGAAAATAAAATGATACGTAAATTCAAAAAATTAATTACGGGTCTGTAAAATATTGTACAAGATGGGGCAAATGTGATGGTATTTTTAATGTGGCGAGGTATTTTGCTTTCTATACGTACCAAAAGATTGGCAGTTGCTGTAAAAGAAGAGGTCCCCAGGTCCGCGGCACCGACTTTTCAGGTTTTGCACCCTTACATTCCACTTCTGATTAGGATATCCGTAACGGATATTATTTGGCAAAAGCGACGTTACGGTTTTTAAAAAGGCAAACATCTGTAGTACCCAAATCACAAAACACCTGGTCCCTAAAGTCCAACAACTCCTCCGGAAATGAGGTACAAGGTGGGTAGTCGACCATATTTTGACCATATTTTCACAAACCAACATTTTCTTCCCATAAAATCGACGATCTTTGTGACCTTGTAGATTCTTTATCTAAAACCTGATTGTAAAATGTTTTAAATCATTTAAAAGAATGATTAATCTTCTTTCAAATGATATATAACAAAACCTTCTATTGCGTATCGTTATGAAGATATAGCATTTTAAAGGTACCATGGTTTCTCCATAGGATTACATAGGATTACATGGAAAGCTATTTGGCCTGAACTCCCTACTAGGGGGTTCATGCGAAATTTTATTTGGCAATAAATCGAACTTTTTCTGCAATGGCGAGGTAGACCGCCTTGTAAATAAGGGAAATCAACAAAAACAAAGTCAATTTTATTTATACCTGCAGCGTGAGGGGCCTGTAAAATACGTGATTTTCAGTGAAATGTGTAATCGAACATCGAGTCAGCAGTAAAAGCCCTCAGCCTTTCCGATACAGCGACACAGTCGATGTAAACAGCTAAATACGATCTATTTATACCACATCCGGGCCACATTGAAGAATGCACTAAAAGTGGAACTCGGAAGTGGGTCAAATGTCACGTGACAATCTGGATCCCTATTCGCATCCATGTGTATTCCATTTAACTTATGCGGGTTACGGGGCATTTTGGACTTAAAAAAAAAAAAAAAAAAAAAAAAACGATTATAGGGGCGCAGGACACTTGTGTGTATGTGACAGGAGTGATTTGAGGCGTTTTTAGGTATGTTTGAGACATTTTGCGTGAATAGGGGGCGAAATTCAGAGTACCGCGATGTCAGAAGTCGGAAAAAGTTGGAAATGAGATTTTTGAACATTTTGCGGCACCGCCCATCTTTTTCCAATTTCTCCGAAAATACTGGGGGTGGAACGCTAATTTTTGGCATATATGTCGAGAAAGGATGTGTCTTTGGAAATAAATGAGAAAAAAATCCAAATCTAAATATCAGACTCGTCCACAGGGTCCGGAAGCGAAAATTGAAATGTCGAACGTTATTTGCGCACGGAAAATAAAATGATACGTAAATTCAAAAAATTAATTACGGGTCTGTAAAATATTGTACAAGATGGGGCAAATGTGATGGTATTTTTAATGTGGCGAGGTATTTTGCTTTCTATACGTACCAAAAGATTGGCAGTTGCTGTAAAAGAAGAGGTCCCCAGGTCCGCGGCACCGACTTTTCAGGTTTTGCACCCTTACATTCCACTTCTGATTAGGATATCCGTAACGGATATTATTTGGCAAAAGCGACGTTACGGTTTTTAAAAAGGCAAACATCTGTAGTACCCAAATCACAAAACACCTGGTCCCTAAAGTCCAACAACTCCTCCGGAAATGAGGTACAAGGTGGGTAGTCGACCATATTTTGACCATATTTTCACAAACCAACATTTTCTTCCCATAAAATCGACGATCTTTGTGACCTTGTAGATTCTTTATCTAAAACCTGATTGTAAAATGTTTTAAATCATTTAAAAGAATGATTAATCTTCTTTCAAATGATATATAACAAAACCTTCTATTGCGTATCGTTATGAAGATATAGCATTTTAAAGGTACCATGGTTTCTCCATAGGATTACATAGGATTACATGGAAAGCTATTTGGCCTGAA
>CBDDTI010000265.1:0-10996 GCA_965233585.1 bacterium | reverse complement strand
TTTCTTTTTGACGGCAAATACTACGACCAAATCGATGGTGTTGCCATGGGTTCGCCATTGGGTCCAGTCTTAGCCAACATTTTTATGTGTGATTTTGAAGAAAACTTGAACGGCTGTCATAGCAACATTAAATTTACCATTGAATTTGAACAGAACAATGCAATTCCGTTTCTGGACATTCTTATCACACGTAATCAAAACAGCACTTTCATGACATCCATCTACCGAAAGAAAACTTTCACAGGTCTCTACAGTAAATGGGATTCCTTCTCTCCACGAAAGTACAAAATAAACCTCATCCGCTCCCTCACTTATCGCTATTACCGTCTTTGTTCATCTGGATCCTTGCTACAATCTGCCCTCCATGATCTTCGAAAACTCCTTCTTCAGAACGGCTACCCACAAGGCATAATCAACTATCATATCAACGATGTTTTGAACAAAAACAGACATCAGCATAGCAACCCCGTGTCTACTGTTCCTAAGAAAGATATCATTATCCTACTTCCCTATTTAGGTTTACAAAGCAACCAAGTCGCTAAACGCCTGAAATCTTGTGTGTACAAATTCTACTCTTGTGTTAACCTTAAGATCGTTTTCCAGAGCACTCGATGCATAAAATCTTTCTTTCCTTACAAGGACCGTATTAATCGTTCACAACAATCCAGAGTTATTTACAGAGCAAATTGCTGGGATTGTAATGGTTTTTATATCGGTAAAACTAAACGGCGGCTTCACGATAGAAAAACCGAACATTTTAAGGCCCTCGCTAAAAATGACAATACTTCAGCCATTGCTGACCACGTCAAGGCCACTGGACACAACATCAAGTGGGATTATTTTGATATTTTAGCGAAGGGCAAAACAGACTATCATTGTAAAATAAAAGAGACCTTATATATTCAAGAACTTGAGCCAGCTTTCAATGTCAACGTCGGAAGTGAAAAGCTGATGCTTTATTAATCTGTTCTGTTTTATTTTACTGTTAAGTATTTGCTTAATCTAGGTTCCAGTCCCCTCACCTTTGTAATATATATATAAATAGCTGTTTTAAATCTCAACGGTTACTTTTGAAAATGTATGTAGAGTACATACGAAACGTCAAGTCATAATCAAAATGTGCAAGTTCAATATGTTTATCACTGCTGTTTGTGTCTTATTTTTGATTAAATTAATTTATGTATTTGGTTCGGCTCTTGTGAAGAGCGGCGTCTGAATCAAAACCGGTCCACTAATATTCCCGGCTGAGCCAGGAGTGAAGAAGGCCTAAGGCGATCCGAATTATATCAGCTGTTTCGAATTGATTCAGACGCCGTACTTCACGTAAACTTAATTCATTGAATTCGATTCGGCTGATGTGAAGTACGGCGTCTGAACCGGGCCTTAGGGATTCTTTTCAAAATTTCCGTCGAGTCCTCTCCGAAATAAGGAGTTGACAAACAGGTTGCTTTCATCTCCTTTTAATATCTTAATTGACCACTCCCCCCAATGAGGCTTTTCAGGGCTAATGGAAACAAACGATGATACAAATAATGCAAATGAAGATAAAATGGTTAAAACTTTCATCTGGCCGAGGTGTTCACCTAGGGTCTACCAAGAAACAACTTCAGCTTTGTAGCGCGACCTACGGATTTCAAGTCCGGTGCCCTTAAGTGCATTATAGAATGCGGGCAGTCTCCTTTTTGCGCTAAGATTCGCGAAGGAAGAACGCACCGTTAATCCACAAGTGGTCCAAGCCGCAAGTGACTTAAACAGCTCTTTACATACAGACACGACAGTAAAACATAAGGATTTATGTGGGAAGAAACGTTATATTCTTAACCCAAAAAATATGAAAAAGTAAGAATAAAGATAAACGTTCCTTGGTCCAGGTGAGTATTTATGTTTTTAAGGTAGGAAACCAAAAGTTACATAACAGACTGGCCCTATGTAACTACAATCAATCATCCAAGTCAATTGTCCGTCAAAATGGAGACTGAAACACGTAGTCAAAAAGATAAATATTTTGCGCACTTCCTAACACTTCGTCACTTCTAGCTGTAGTAAAATATATGCTTACGACTGAAATTGCTGTAGGCATTGTAGTCTGAAAGATACCTTTTTGAAAGTGTTTATTTTGTGACTACCACGGCTGGCGTTTGTTTTATTGGAATAAGACTAGCTGGTATGGGAGTAGTAATCTGTCACTCAGTAAATCTATTTCTTTAATTAGCTCAAGCAACCGTCCATTATATATCTGCCTGTATTTAGTCATTCTTCTTTATAGGTGCACTTTCTGTATCAACAAGCAGACGTTCATAATTGTTCATCGCGTTTATCGATTTTTTTTTTCATTTTGTAGAGTTGCTCAACGCTTTAGATCCAAGCATTGATCCCTGTGAAAACTTTTATGAGTACGCCTGTGGAGGATGGAAAAGGAAAAACCCCTTACCCAATCAGAAGAATGAATGGAATCAGTTTAGCAAAATGGAGAAAGAAACCAATGAGTTTATACGCAAGATTCTGAAATCAAAAGAAACACAAGCTGAGTATTCAAAAGTAAGTTCAACAGCTAGCATGTAATATACCCAAGTATATTCTCACTTTCATCGGTTCTAACCTATGATCAATTGGAGGACAGAATCATAGATGACGTTATTAACATTTTTGGTTTCCGTCATTGTGCTCACGAAGTGTAACCTAATCCTAATCCAGTCTGTATCGAGATTTTTTGGGACTACCGAGTTGACTGATTTTCTGATTTTCTGTCCGACTAGTTGGGTGATACTAAAACAATTAGACCCTTCCCCCTCTAGGGCCACGGGTTTAATTGTTAAATAGCCTCCATCTGGGGCGAAAATATGCCAGGATATTTATCTGCGGACATGATCTGTTCCAGGGAGCGAACAGTTTTCCGAAAGCGAAGGTCGAGATAAACTGTGAGCTTCGAGGATCAGATAATGTCCTAAGACAATTATCCCAGCATATTTTCGCCCCAAATGGAGGCCACTTTTCACTTGACGTCATCATTTTCTAAAATCTAAAAGTAAAGAGCCCTGAAAGTTTTTATCCTCATCAGACATAAGAGGCGGTAAATTTATAGCCGTTTTAAATTTTAAAGCTTACTAGCGTGCTCCGTTTGGAAACCAGAGGATTTCGAATTTCTGTGCGTGACACAAGGCAGCGATCGAGTTTGTTGAAAAATATATACTTATCCCATGATTTTGTGCCCTTTTAGTGGTTAGAGCATTACGAAAAGTGCTTAGGTAAATACCTGATTGTTCAGTGCAGATGATCACTGGCCTAGATAGCCAAAGTAAGTTCCAGATGTTGACCCTATTTTCCGGCCGCCATGTTGGTGCACAATAGATGTACACAAACATGTCGTTTTCATACTGGGCTCTGTACATTTCTGCAAAACATTACAACGAATATCTGATGTTTGGGGAAACGCACAGGCCTAAAACTTGGAGAACTGTCTTCTTTATTTATCTTTTACAACATCACGATTTCTTGACTTTTTCCATTGGATGGTTTTCGATTTATATTTTTCATTGCATGACAGTGAAAACGATCAACAGCAAAATTAAAGTTTATCAGCCGTTAACGTCATTCGTCTCAAGTAGTTTTGAACTAAAATCTAACCATGAAACAACTCTTACGACTACTATAATCGATACTGTCACCGAAGCAGACCTGCAACGCTTAATCACTCTGTAAAACACCTCGGGCTGCGATTATTTAGACGAAGGCTAAATGAACCATTGTTTAGGGCTGAGGCGCGGTTTAGGCCCTGTCCACATTAACCCGTTTTCAAACGAAAACGGAGCTGTTTTGCTCCGGATACGGCTATCGTCCACACTACAACACCGAAAACGATGACCGAAAACGGAGCCATTCGAAAACGTTCTCCAGTGGAGCGATTTAAAAACGATGCTTTTTGAAAACACTGTTTTCTAGTGTGGACCGACAGAGAAAACGATGCTATCTGAAAACGGTGACGTCATCAAAATAGACACGACCGGGTGCCAGACCACTCGACCGTGAGTATCCAAAATGGCGGACAGAAGCTACCATCTAGCTTTTCCCTTGTAGTGTGGACTGGCGAAAACGATACGAAAACGATAACAGCTCTGTTTTCCCTTGAAAACGGATTAGTGTGGACAAGGCCTTAGTTGGCTAAATGATGTTTAAAATTCTTTGTTGAAAAAAAGCGACTGAACCGTGTTTTCTCGAGTCAATGGGTAAACCATGTCTCACAAACAAATGTCGGAAATGCATGGTCTGAGTTAGTTCGTATGGAATTTTCCAGATAGTGGCTTCGTCTGCAAAATGACTTCTAAAATAAGTCACAATAAATTTCAGCGAACAAGAACAACGTTTATTGGCAAGCAAGTAGGTTCCTTCTCAAGAGGTTAACGAAAGCCCGCCTTTACAAGCGAAATGTTCGGGAGTAAGGCTACCAAATATATACTACCTGAGACTGAACTCTAGCTGGTCAGTTTCACTAAACGTCAACAAATCGATGCAGCATTTTTCCACAAATATTCATGGCTCGCCCATGCTTCCCAAATGTTTCCTAGTTTGTTATACGGGAAGCATTGCTTCCGTTTTGTTGGTCACGTGGGCTAAATATGATTTCTGATTGGTCCATTCAAATTTTCTTGCAATCTGGATAGTTCACTACGGCAATGAACGTGCCTTACTACGTAGGTCAATTTGTTCTTACTTTATAATCTTCGATGTATGGTGATCAATGCAATCCAAAATATTGCGATAGTGCTTGTTTATATTCGAATTCTGAGGTACAAAGTACGAGTTCTGTTGATATCCAAGTAAATACAGCCATGCGTAAAACAGAAGATGCTTGAAATATTTTTAGTCCAAGACTTTGCAGAACTTGACAGATTGTGACAGGTTGATGAGTCCTGGAACCTTCCTTCTGGATAAAACGTTCGTGTAATAGGTTCAAAGCACAGTCCAAGCAAATCGATCCAACAAACAAATTATGAAATGTTTTATTGTTTACGGTTAATCGTAGAATGGCTGAAAAACGATAAATCCTCATAGTTTTTGTCTTGTTCAGAGAATGGTGAATGGTCGTGAATGTGCTGGACAAACTGTTCAGAGGTTTTAGCTAGACTAAGCGTGGTCACCCATGGTCTTTGTGTTTCATTTCTAGGTAAGACACGTTAGTCTAAAATTACCTGTCGACCATGCAGTGTAGGTGGGTGACTTGACCAAATGCTGGAGACTTACATCCATCCATGGGGAGAAAAGCAAAACGTCTTAGTTGCTTTATGGGTCGGAGTGAGGGATTAGCCCCTAGAGAGTGTCTGGATATGGCATATTCTAATTTCCCGAAAAACATCTACGTTGTTATATGGAAATGCAAACAGATCGAAATAAAATGTCCATTAAGCACATTTTGCTATCTCTTACAGCTTGCATCCTTTCAGAAAGGGATAGCTTATTACAAGTCATGTATAAATACAGAAGAAATTAACAGAAGGGGCTCCAAGCCTTTACACGATCTGATAAAGGAATACGGATCGTGGACCGTGACCTCAGACGAATGGAATCAGGAGTCCTGGGACATGTTAAAATATGTTTCTTTAATGAGGAGAAAATTGGCAATAGGACCGCTGTTTACTGTGTTTGTAGGCGCTGATCAACGAAACAGCAGCATCAACATCGTCCAAGTAAGTCAATCTCAAAGGATATACTCGCATAATTACGAAGTAACTTCAACTAGGATTTTGTTTTTTTTGCTGATACCATCCTGGAACTGACCCTGCCGACCGACGCACCAAGGTGAAGGAACAGACAGACTGGCTGACCGAGCGACCGACCGATCGACTTATGCATCTCGTTCGCTTTTGAGGTGGACTGTGCCGGATAAGGAAAACTAAAATAAAAACAAATTATTCTTCGCACGGAGAATCCTTCCAGTTGTTCCCCGGAAACAAACGTCACATCTTTTCTTAAATGCAACATTTGCCCGATTAAATTCAAAAGAAAGTAAACTTGAGAAAATTGAAACGGTTGTGTTTTTTAACAAGATGGCGCTTTTTTGATTTTTCTAACACCGCATTTTGAAAATACACATCATAGGCCGGCGCTGGAGTGGCTAATATGTTGGTCAGTTTGCCAATGAGTGTACAGTCTTTCCCTGCTGTCTTTCTGTTCTGTTTTCCAAATATGTCACTAACGTTAGTATGCAAGTCAGAACTGGAGCTGAAGGCAGCTAATTTGATTAAAGTGCTACTATGATTAAACTTTTACCCTTTGGATTTTTAAGTTTTGAACACATAGAATTACACAATAGATTTAACACACATAGACGATGAGGGTTCTGTGGCAGATTTTTATGGAGTTCTGTGGCGTCCGACGGCTCGCATTGCTTCGCCGCCGGCCCCCACAGAACTCATAAAAATCTGCCACAGAACGCCTCATCGTCTATGTGTGTAAGGTTGAAATATGAGTTATTGTTTTGCGACATAGAATATTTTTCTATCGAAGAAATGCGGCTCTATTGTATTATGGGCAGAGGAAGAAACGGAATAATAGATCAAAGCGAGCGGAGGACAAAACCTTCAAGAGGACAAAGAGAACGAGGAAAGCCATTGGTTTATTTTTCTAAGCCAAACAGAGAAATAAAAAAAATATTCGTACCTGAACAAGCCTTATGAAAAACATGAATCCACAACAGCTTGTCGATTTTCTTTTGCCAAAAGACGACGACTGGCACGCAAAAACATCGAGTGGAAATGCTCCTGGAGGCTGATTAAATATTCTGTATGCAAATTCAAGTTTGTTTACATATGACGAGGCAAAAATATTTCATGCATCACGTCACGTCTTAAACCGCAGTTTTATATTTTTTTGCCTCTTTCATCGCCTTGATAACTTCACATGTTATATCTCTGACTTCTTTTTGCCAAGCAGGGAGCGAAATTTCGGCAAAATAACGTGCCAAAATGTGTGTATCAATACAATCATTTTATATGTTTGTAATTTATTCAAAATACGCACACGTTTTTACAAGTCAGAAAAAAAATGTCCCACATGTCTGATAAAGCCCGTTTTATGCAATATAAATATCTCATATCGGCCAATATTTGATTAGCAAGTGATTGGTGGTGTTCTTGGATGTGGGGCTGGCCTCCCCTGATTCCTTAAAAAACACGTGCATGACCTTGTTAGAGGTCGAGGGTGGGACCGAATGTGCGGTGACAACCCCGGGTGAGCCCGCCTCGGCCCAGCCCATAACTGGGAGGTGCTCAGAGCCCCCTCAGGAGCTCAAACTCTGTCCCAGAGGATAAATGGAAACCGACAGCCGCCTTGTCAGCGGCGGGAAAAAAACCTAGCCAGGGCTAGGCAAACAAAACAGCCACCGTGCACCTCCCCCTAGAGTTTTCATTTTTTGTGTGACGCGTCACGCAACGTCACGCGTGACTTTTTGTCACGCTAAAATGAAATCCTGAATTAAATTTCTGGTATGTTAATTCGAACCGGCGGCTAGAGCAGTTATTTTTTTTCGAAATTCTGCTTCCATCTCGCTTCGAACATTTTTTTTGATCTTCTCAATGTCTGGCTGAGACGAGTTACGAGTGAGTTTCGCCCTGACAGCTTCTTTTAGCACGTTATACTGCGAAAATTCTGCCATGATCAACTGAAACTCGCTGTCTGATATTTGATTGTCGGCAAGGGCTTTGGAATGAAGCCGGTAGACCGTGTCGCGCTTGGCGATTGCAAGTGACACAATCTGTTGATGTTTTTTTATCTTTGAATCAAGCTTTTTGCTGGCGATAATCAGCCCTGAGGAAGCAAGAGCGAATGCCCCACCAGCGCCACCGAGCAGAATTGCGGCTGGAAGCCCCACAACAGAGAGAGCGGAGGCTAAACTAGCACTTGAAATTGCAGTTGAAATGATGCTGGAACTTTCTGGAACTGGAATTTACAACTTTCTTGGCACGCTTATATTTTTTCGCAACGCTTCGATAATGGAAACCTTCTGCGTTCAGAGCAGCTGAAACTTCATTTGCTTTTTGCATTCTGAAGTCGTGTGGCGAAAGCTGTGGATACAGACTTGATTCTTCTTGAGGCGCAGACGGTAAAACGTTTGAACACATGGTATAAAAAAAAATTAATTTAGCTCCAATTCAAATTCAAGTGGCATGTCTTTGAAATCAAAAAGCTGGCCATTTTCATCTCTGACACTTACAGTGATACTGTTTACATGTGGACTTGTCGAGCAGTCTCGGATAGGCTGTTGGGCAGAAGCATCATATCTTACTTTTTCATAAGGCCTGCCTTTCACATCGATTTTAGCCAGGAGGTCTGACTTTTTGTTGTTTAAAAAGTTATTGTTTCTGTCGATCAAATCACAGTGAATGAAGTAGCCTGTTGGATATCTGGAGTCTTCTTACGTTTGTTATTTTTTTAGCGCGCCATCAATGCCGATTATGTTGGCAAAATCACGATCAAAGGAAATTTTTTGCTGCGATTTATTTTCTATCTGAAGCAAGGCTTCGGCTGTGTTTATTTTTGTTTCTAAATGACCGCCCAACAAACTGGGAAACATGTCGTTTATTAGTTTTGCTAAGTTCTCCAAAGTGTGATGTCCTGGAGGTATTGTTGAAGTTTCCATAGGCCTTGTTTCTTCTCCCATTATTGCAATACTTTGTTTTTTCAAAGTATCCCAAGAATTATACAGACTGCAAGATATAAGTTTCATGAAATGAACTTGTGGAATCGACTGATCCAAAAATACGGTCTCTCCATTCTTTTGAATGACAATAGTGAGAACCACCATTTTATATTGGACGAATATAACTCTCTCTAAAATGGCTGAGTATTCAAGCGACTTTGATAAATGGACCCGAAAGCCAGAGACGAAAGCCAAACTTTCTTTGGCAAAGAAAAATGCGTGGGAACAATTCACAAAACAGTTTCCGAATGCGGACAAAACCCAATTCTATGTCCAAACAAGCGTTGATGAAAAGTACAAAATAAGCGCAGAAGTGTTTTTCAATGAAAGCGCGGGCTCTTCAGTTAGCGTGTTTGGCTCAGACAGAAAGTATTGGAGCCAGAAAATGGAGAACGCACTAGGTGTGATGGGCGAAGAAGGCTTTCCTTTCCAGCTATCGTCATTGAAAACAAAACGAGCATTGCCAATCCCGGCAGTAGATTTCACAGAACCTGCACCTAGCATTGCCAAAATCTTCAATCAAGAGAATAGAATCTATGCAACGCCAGACGAATTTTTTGTAACAAAATTTAGCGACATATTTCAGCAAACCAGGCTTACACACACAGCATCGGCTGAAGCGAAAACCTGGTTAAGAGGGCCAAACATGAAATATTGGCCACAACAGATTAACTTTGCGGTGTTTTGTGCGACACAGGGATGCGGAATTTCTCGTGAAATCTTTGACGAAGGGCGGTCACTTACACCACAGATAAGGGCATTCTACCAGTTTCACGTGTACTTCACGGTAAGGAGGTTTTGTACCAGCTTGGTGGCATCCAGAGCATGAGCGCTTTGCCAGGAGACCCCACTTTTAATCCACTCAACAACCATTATGACGTGGCCTCATACAAAAGAATATACGCCGAGTTCGAGATTGAACCATCGAGCGATTTTAGATTTACATTCGGAAAAAACCACGGGCTGGGAAGAGTCAATGGCGAGATGCAGCTTGATTTCAAATACCCAGGATGGATGAGATTCAGCGATGAAGGGGGTGATGCGAACAAAGGAAACAGGGTTTCTTACATCCGACCAGACGCAGTCGCCGCCACTCAGTACGACTGGTTTGCACCAAAAACAGCCGCGGGTTTGACACAAGCGGGCCTTTCACGAATCAACCAGTCAATCGCAGCATTCGTTTACTGCATCTTGGGTGCGCAAGTAAACGTAGGGAGCAGCATCCTTGGAAAAGGTGGGAGAGCCAAAGAGGCACAGACGGAGTTCTTGACACTGATGGAAGACGCCATAAGACAGACAGACTTGCCGAAAAGCGTGCAAAGGTACCAGCTCGCAGTTGATGAAGCAAAAGTCAGGCTGAATCTCGCCGTGTGCCCCGGAGCGTGGTTGATGCCGGCAAGAATGATCATCAACACAGAAAGCATAGTAGGCTACAACAACAAGCTCATGCAAGCGAAAGCGGGAATGAAGCTAGGCATGAACAATGACGTAAATTTAGGGACAAAAAAAGCAGCACTCCAGCTGATGGATGGAGTGCAATCAAAAATACACCCGCCCAACAGCCACCCCTCAAACCCAATTCACAAAGCAGCCATGGCCGCACAATTACTGCGGCCAAATGATAAACAAGCTTCAGAAAAAGAAACTGTTTCAGAGCCAGATGAAGTTTTAGAAAAAACGCCTCAGCATGAAATAAACAAAACTGCGGTAATTGTTGGCGTTGTAGGTGTCATGGCTCTGTTGTTTATGGCATCGCGTTAACGCTTTTTCATCAATTTTTGGAAAAGAAATGCAACCACTGCCAGAATCAAGAGCCAGGTATGTTCAGCAAGAAAGCCGATGGCACTCGCAGCAGCTTTGAAAAGAAAGCTGGTGATTGCCCCAATAAGGCCCGGCAACGCAGAAGCAGCTTTCTCTCCAATCGTTTTAAGGCCATTTGCTAAACCTTTTCCGAGTTTTTTCAAAGCGTTGGTGATAGAGCCAATAACAGCCCCAATTGTGGCGCCCGCGGCAAGAAAGATGGCGGTCACCGTAACGCCATTTTTTAAAAAAATCTATTTTATTTTTTCTCGAAGAGATCTTCTATCTTCAAGCCCAAGCTCTCGCTCAGTTTGCTGAAGACGCTCTTAAATCCATTCTCTTTCTCTTTCACGCTGCGTAATTCTTTCTTCAGCCGCTTCTATTTCGAAAGCTGTGGAATTTAAATCGCCGACAATTTTTTTATCATTTTCAATCAACATATCAAGATCTGCTTTTTCTTTTTGAAAGACCTCTCTTTCTTGTTCTAAGACAGAATTTTTTATG
>CBDDTI010000264.1:0-6649 GCA_965233585.1 bacterium | reverse complement strand
AGAAATGGTTCACTAAAACAATGGTTTACTAAAACAACATTGCCAAGAGGTGGATTCAGAGTTTATTTAACGAAGAGCATTTTCTCTCTTAATTTTCATAACTGTCCCATGATGTTTTGACCAGGGCTGTAGTTCCTACAAAATATTTACCTTGAGGCACGGTTTTTCGTTCTTGAAAGTAATTTTTCACAGGATACCGTGAAGAAGAAACTGAAGCTGGTTTTGATGTTAACACCTCTTTTGGTGTGACAGCAGAAGAACTGTACCCAGGTCTTGTTATACAAATGTTCAATAACTGCAATGGCGCGGCATGCCAGTTTGCAATGTCATGATGGATTAAATTATACTCATTTCGTAAGTTTTTGTTTTTGTTTTTCAAGTTCAAGTTACAGTCCTTTCCTTTTTTAGATGAAGCGTCATTTAATAAATCGATCATTCTGAAGATATACGATGTTAGAGTTGTGGAGTTCAGGTAAGTTAGTCCCCCGGCCCTTATAAACCTGACGTTGCAAGTGAAACTCCATGCATTCTGATTAACCTGGCAAATGACCACCGCTGGCTTCCCCTCTAGTCTTCGTCAAAAGTAAATAAAATGGTGTTGTCTTCGATGATGGAAAAGCTCGATGACACAGACTGCAATGATTTTGTGTTTCCGTAGAAGAGGCAGCGTAGAGGCAGAAATCAAAGTGTTAACTGTGGTGAATTTAAACAAGACGAATGAGATCGAGGCTCGCAACCATTTGACCGATGGAATCGAGTCAGCATTAAAGAAAAGCTTCAATATTAGCTCCATAAATGTTTTAGGTAAGTCATGTAACTAACAATTATTCTACCATATACCACGATGGCTAAGCCAATGAAAACGCTTGTACTGCATTATCCCATGATTCATGTTGTTTACTGAAAAATCAAAGAGACAACTTTCTCGATCCCATGTTTGATTTTCTCCTCGAAAAATGTTTCGGGCTTACTGCCAAACACCGATTGGCTGCTTAAACCTTAGAGAGCATTCATTTCAGCTTAACAGATCTCATTGCTGATAAGAATGTAAGAAGGTTAAGTATTTTCTTCTTATGCAACTACAACGTGTCCAATCAAAAAAGTAGTATTTACAATCTATACATATGGGTTATTGACCAAGTGTGAGATCAAGATGGCTGGATATTGGCCAAGTTCTTTTTTGCGCGTTTCGTCGAGGTCCGTAAACTCGCAAAAAAAAGAGGCCAATAAGCCATCTTGACCGAACAAACTTGGTCAATAAAAGATTTATTTTATGACGTTGGGGGACATTTTCCTTGAGGGGTACAGCGGGTAGACCCGGGCGGGCAAGATGGCGCCATCTTGCCCGTTCGGGTAGCCAATCACATCGCGCGATTTGGTTCATCTTGCCCGCTCGCGGAGCTAGCCTTTTAATAAACTTGCTTAATTCCTCCATTGTGCGTAAGTAAACCATTATCGTCATTGAAACAGACAGGAAATGACACGAGAAAACGTTACGTTTAACCTCGAGAACTTTCTTAACTAGTTTCCCTAACTTTCTTTGCCTGAGAAACCCTGAATTTCTTATTTAGTAATTTAACTTAACTTATAACTTTCTGTTCCCTTTCCCTTAGAAACCCTGAATTTCTTATTTAGTAATTTGACTGAAATTATAACTTCCTGTTTCCCTTGTCTTTCATTTTTTATCATGAAGGAAAACCTCAGCCTCCTGAAAACCTGAAGGTTATAAATGTGCAGACAAAATACATCATCCTGAGCTGGAATCCGCCAAAACATGGAGACTTTTATCAGATACAAAACTACACCCTCGAGCAAAAGGCAGAACCCTCGGGTAACTTCATAGTGATACAAACACTTCCATACTCTCTGATGAGAACGATAATAGAGGATTTGGAACCCTCAACAGAGTACAGTATTCGAGTGTCAAGCAATAACAAATATGGAAGATCTGATGGCGCTTTGATAACCCAAAGTACACTACCTGGTAAGTGTTAAATCTGCGGTGAATGTTGCCGACTAGTTTCCACAATTTGCTTGTAAGTAAAACGTGTATGAACATAGCCCTCTTACTGATTCATAAGGAGCATCCAGCAAAACTAATTCTCAAAATTGGTTTTCCATTAGACCTTGACATTTTTAACTTTTAGCTTTTAAGCTATTTCTGGGAGCTGGTAACCTCTTTCGAAAATCTTTTCGAAATGATCTTTTTTACTAATTGTATAAAACTTCTAAACGCGTAATGAAGTGTTGTTGTTGCTGTTGCGGTTGCGGATCCTGGATGCTTCAAGAGAAAGGGTGGCTGGTATTTTGGGGTTGCCCCCCCCACCCCCCCCCCCCCCCCAAAAAAAAAAAAACTGTAGAAATTACAGCTAGCTGTCCAGAACTGTTATTTAATTTCTGCCAAAATATTCACAATCTTTTAAAATGCTCCATGTTTTGCTTTCCCAAAAGGGGCGTGGCTAGCCACCCAATCCACCCCTCCCCGCTAAATCCGCCCCTGGCCAGTGTCGGACTTAAACAATTAATTGGATGAGGCTCCTTGCACATGAAACAATAAACCGAATCTTGCTGCAAGAAAAAAAATGCTCAATATATTATTTTCTTTTGACTGGCCACATACTTTGTAAAGCAAGATACACTGTTCAACTGGAAAGTATTGTTCCATTTCTGTTATTTGAATGGTCACGTACTTGGTGTCACTGACATACCTTGAACCACATATCACACACAAAATGACAGAATTGTAAGAATTAAGTAATAGCCTATGAAGTTAATGGAATTGAGGTTTGACTCGAAATTGTCAGGACGTGTTAATGGGAGGCATCTCTCCTTCTGGCAGACAAGCCATCGCATTAATTTTTTTTGCTTTTATTTTGTTCACAGACCGGTTCATCAGGAATCTGCTGTTAATTATCGTGTTACCGGTGATCTTAGCTGTTTTGTTTGTAGTGGCTGCTTGCGTAAAAGTCCGGCCAACTCGTAAATCAAGATCGGAGAAATACGGGGTATATAATGTAATTAAACCTGTACAGTCGTATAGATGCCTCAGTGTTTTACGCGTGGTTGCCACAGACATCACTTTTCAACATTCCCTGACTTTTCCCCGCTAAAAATTTCCATGATCAAATAAATACAAAATGTGAGATATAGCAACAGCTTCCAGCCTCCCTTATAACCGTACCCATTCATTAGGAATGATACGTTTTCAACGGGGTTTTTCTTTAAGGATTGGACTGACCCCAATTGTTTCTTCCAACCTTTAACGGTATTAAATCAGCCGTATTAAATTACTTCAATTTTCCATAATTTTTCTTCAAACTGTCAATTTTTCGGACTCAAAACAAAATTTCCTGACTTCTCTGACAATGAAGACTCAGTGACGAGGGCGTTCGCCTCCCACCAGCGTGGCTCGGGTTCGCTTCCGGCCTGGTGTCATGTATGGGTTGAGTTTGTTGTTGGTTCGCGCCTTGCTCTGAGGGTTTATCTCCAAGTTCTCCGGTTTTCCTCCCTCCAAAAAAGCCAACATCTCCAAATTCCAATTCGAAGAGGATAGAGGGCCCGCATGCCAAAACCCGCTAAGGCTGGCGTGGCTTTAGCTCTCAAAATTGCAGTTTATTTAATAAGTTTAGGAGATTAAAACCGAAACAACTGTTTTGATACTTGTCTTCTAGACTTTGTTTTGGGTTCGCGGAGATTGGCTTGAACTTCCGAGGTCAGATATTGCACTTCAAGACAAACTTGGGGAAGGAGCCTTTGGCGAAGCTTATAAAGGTTTGGTGCAGGTGGATGGCCAATGGCGTGAATGCGCCGTGAAAAGCTCAAAGGTAATTAGTAATAGTGGACTGTTTATATTTAAGTGATAGCTGTTGTTAAGTAGATGTCACCGCGCAATTTAGTTGGGAGCAAAGGACAACCAAAGTTCTCCATGAGATGGACTTCAGCTGGGAAGAGAAGGGGAAGAAGGTCAAAAAACACCCCGTGGGGGACAGTGATTAAGTAACTGGAGACGATGGGTCCTCATAGGGTGGGCACACGCCAAGACTAGGCACGGGACAGGGCTCAGTGACGGGTTTTGTTTGAGGCCTTATGTCCCAGCCGGGACGAAGAGTGTATTAAGTAAGTTGGTTGGGACGGTGAAGGAAACCTGCCAGACAATCAAGCATAACGTTTAATCTGGTCAAAGATTGCAGCGAAGCAACTTAAAAGCTTAAAGGCCTGGTTTAACTGGGAAACATTGTTTCCTTATGTTTTCCGGGAAAACGAAGAAAATGCTATATGAACTCAGGTAAACGACCTTGCTCTCCATGAGTTCTCAGTGGATAGAGCGCCCGCCCGGTGTTCAGAAGGTCATGGGTTTGATTCCTGTCGGGAATTCATATTTCAACCATGCTCATTATAATAAAGAGACTTTCGAAGAAGTCTGGGGATACTTCATTTTTGTTCCAGGGCTTATTTTCTCCTCAATCTTGACCCTTTGATACCAAGTTTTGTCCCTATTCATTCAGTCTTCATGAACTACATCCCACAACCGTCATACTAAGCCAGTCCAGTTCCTTTCCCTCTTTCCTTTTCCTTTTCTATGAGCTTCTATGCTTGCGGCTCTTCTTCGACTTTGCAGTCAACCATTGTTGTTTGCTCGCCGTTTTTAACGAGTAACATTGGAACCTAGTCAACATCGCTGGTGTTAAAATACATACTGCTCGTGTTTATTCATTAGGGAGTTTTAAGAAACCACGACGGCGACGGCGAGGACAACATCGATTAAAAGAAAATGAATTTATATTTTACCTTCGAATCTTGCGATACTCTGAAGTCATTTGTTTTGTTTGTCATTGTCAAAACTAGCACGAAACTTACGAAATTTGCTGCGACGGTTCACCTTCTCCAGAAGACTCAGAATTTGGTTATTTTACGTTGTTGTTTTGCAGAGGACGACAAATTAAAGAAGTGTATACGTACCAAGATTATTTTCACTTTGTCGGGCATTGTGGCGCATTTTGCGGGCTAAAATGGACAATTTGGCGGGCTAAAATGTATTTAATCCACTGAAATAGACCATAACAAGTCATTGTCTGCTCATTAAGTCTTTTGTTTTACACTGTTGTTTTGTGACGTTGCCGTCGTCGTTGCCGTCGTGGTTCTCATTAATTCCCTATCAATTGCAGTCGTAACCTACTTGATTTGATTTAAACTATGGCCATTTTGTTTATTGTTTGCAGAGAGTGCAACAGAGGCGGAGAAGCGAGACCTTATGAACGAGCTTCAAATTTTGGTCACTGTCGGTGAACATCCTAATGTCGTAAGTCTTATTGGAGCTTGTACAAGGAGCGGTAAGTTCAGTGAACTAAATGCTTCATATCTAAAGCGCATTTATTCCACCCAGTCTAAAATTCGCACGGCTCAAATTTTAACATCGTCTTCTTGAAGTAGAAAGACATTCATGTCCCTTCGTTCAGGCGTAGTCGTTGTGGAAGCTCACGTGTGCAAACGTAACGTTTGATTAGACGAGTGCTCATCTCCGTTTTCTGCCGGATGAGATTCTGGTTGCGCTGCTGAGTAACGTTGTCGCGACAATCTGCGGGTGGTGCGCATTTGACGATACACTTAAGGTTGGAAAGAGCACCGTCAAGTTCTGGCCAAACGGAGTCGCAAGTAGATTAAGGTTGAAAACTTGGGCCTACTTGCGACTCTGTTTGGCCAGGCCTTACTTGCACTTGCGTCGATTTTCGCTCACTTTAGTTGAGATCAAATTTGCACGCAAGTCAACGCGAGTTTTTCACCATTTGGCCACCAACCCCAAGTCAATACAAGCTGAGTGATGTCCATTTTTGTTGTATCAACTTACTAAGCAATGAAATCCTGGATATGTCTGCATTTTAGCCGCGCGGGACTAAGCCCGTAGTTTGGAAATGGGTTTCAGTTTTTTGCGCCTTTGAGTGAACTTGCGAGGAAAATTTGCGATTCCTTTTGGCCACCTAACGCAAGTCTCTACCTAAGTTCAACATGTGGCTACTAGCGACTACTTGGGAGTCTGTTTGGCCTTTGCTTTGTAGTAAAGTGTCTTGTCTTGTCTTGTCTCGCAGCGCCTCACGCATTCAAACTAATTTCAGGGGATTCTACACACTAAGTTCTTATTCCTCAGGTAATCTTTTATTGCACTGATAACTGATATGTTTTTCATCTTTGATATCTTGACCAGGGTCAATATTAGTTGTGGTGCGTCTCGCAGTGAACGGTAGCTTACTTCAATTCTTGACGAAAAACCGAGAAAATCCTTATATCAACGTTGAGCAAAAGCAAGCTCCCTTTACACACATCGACAAAGTCCAGATCGCCAGAGATATTGCCAATGGAATGTTGCACCTTGCCACCAAAAAGGTATATAAGCTATCATAAAAGCTAAGTAGGTGCAAATTAGAGCATTACCACATAAAGGGGATTTTGTCACCGAAATTCTAGGTAGGAAACATCCAAACGCGGCAGTGGAAACTTAGAGGTAGACGTTATTTTTGACACTGTGTTCCTAGGCAAATTTTCTAAACCCACAGACGTTCTACCACCTCAAAGGGTTTGACATTCCAGCTATTTTTATGCGTACATTATCTCTTTCAACTCGAGTAGTTTCTCGTTTAGTTGACCACTTCACAGA
>CBDDTI010000263.1:0-6560 GCA_965233585.1 bacterium | reverse complement strand
CAAAGCCGACAGGTTTTCAGCTCGATGAAAGGTTTTAAGTAATAGCTAACAAAACTTTTATATTGATTTACACGGCATTTAAAACCTTCCAAAAACTCTTACAGTAATCCGAACCTCTGATAATCGTAGAATTCAAATCGATTCAAAATCAAAATATTGTTTTTATAACAATGATCAATAAATTGCGACATGCATTTTAGTGGATAATCTCTTCCGATCGCAGACCACAAACGAAAACACGCAATAGTTAAGCTTCACACTAAGAAAAGTTATCCTGGCTTATGCAATAAACAACCCTGACAGGCTTCGTTTTGATACTTTGAATGATAAGATTACAAACAACACAATAATACATTCAAACGCGTCTAGGGGAAAACGCCACACGAAACTGATGAAACAAAACATTACAGGTAATACAATCCGACTCTTTGACTCTTCTAAAACATTCTTCTTGATATGACATATCACTATAACCATTCCTCAGAGCAGTAACCAAAAAGCCGAATACTCGTAACTGTCCTGAAGGTTAAAATTAATTCCTAAAATGTAAATCACTTTAAAGTAAAAAAATATATATCCAAAAAGCAATTACATTAACGCAGCCCAGCGTAAGATTTTCACAATTTCTTCATCTTCGGTTCCTTCATCGCCACTTTCCAAAGGAGATGTCGACGCCATACTCAATTTTCTGATCGTTTTCAGAGATCACTTCCAAACACCTTCGTTACATCAACATAGCATTTAAACACTGCTCTGAAAAATTACCATATGTTATATTGACTTATCTACCTGCCGTTGAATATCTCTAGGATACACCTGCCCGGGCAACCAATGTGGTTGTTGGTCCATTCAAATTTTGTTTGGCTATGTTTATGGGCAACAACAGCTTATGTGTTTTTCATTCAACAGTTTTGTGCTTGAACCTGGAGTTTGTGGCTTAGTAAGGTTATGGATTTTGAAAAGCTTGAAGCAAAATTTCTCTTGATATCAGCGATATATCGATATACAGCGAAAAGTTTACATAATGATTATTTCAGACAATATAACGTGTTTAATTAAATCGTCTATTTATGTTTTAGCATTTATTCGCGAATGGCTTTACAAGGAATCACACTGGTAAGCATTAAGGATTGAACAAAATAGACGTTTACCACGAAAAAAATGTTTTCCTCGTCTTCAATAAGGCTAATGGTCGGAGCTATTTACCTTTGAACGGAAGAACTTTCCACAAAAGTAAATGATATATAACTACAAATAAAATCATATTAACATGCCACAATGCAGTAAACTTATTATTAACAAACAATTGTAAAAACAAACGATTGCAAAATGGATTAAGGTAAAAGTCAGCTGTACCATATTAACTGTATTCTAATCTGTATTTAGTAGCAATTATATAATTCTAATGTCATCAATTTAGAGCATTTAAAATTATTTTCCACCAAGTTTTTACGCAGATTTAAATCAACAAAACACGACTTGTGTTGGCAATAGCCAAATTAAGTTATCACAGGTTAGCATGTTCTAATTTTGATGGAGATTTTCACAGAATGACCGCCAACATTTTGTCTTCTGGCTTTTAATATCCTTTGCTGTGTTTTTCTATGTTGTATGTCGCCACTTTTTTATTCCAAAGAACAATTCACGTTTAACAGTATCAGCAAATGATCCAACTGCTTACATTTAACTCTCCTTGTTTAGACAAAGGTGTTTGTCTGAACTCTACATCCAACATTGAATATATCCTAAAGTAGTATTTAAGGTAGCCCTTTTAATAGTATATTCAAAACATACAACTATTCTCATCTGAGAAACTCTATTTAGGCCCAGTCTTATAATTTAAACACTTTTAGTTTTAGTGGTAAATCCACCTTCTTACCACATAATGGCAAAATTTACCTCCTAGAATGCGCAAATCAACAAATCATGTTAACCACTTTATTCTCTCAAATAATCACCACGTATCACTGACACAATACAAAATCAAATAACACTGTCAACCAGGGGGTCAATAGGCTGGATGTATTACAAAATACTCAGCATTGACATAACAGACATGTATGGAGATCAATAACAAGAATTTCGATTTTCATCTTGGGCTATAATTACAGTACCTCACTAAATCATTCTTGCTAGCTTCTTTGATATTTCTTAATCTCTAAAAACAAAACACATCAATAACTTTATTAATGCAAATGAGAGCTAAAAAAACATAGTGTAGATTGAAAACAATAAACTCATTAAGTAAGGAAGCATTAGGTAAATAACTTCCATATAATGAACCTCAGGTACAATGCTTACAGTAAATTGCAAATTAAAGAAAGCCACAAACTGGAGTGGGTTTTCCTCTTTTGCATTATAAATTGATGGTTCTCTAAAATTCAGGTATGTGTACCAGGTTTTGTTTGCACACGCACATAAATGAACCTTGGAAATCAGTTTTGTTTTCGTTTGATACCAAAAGAGGAAAGGATTGGATCAGAATAGTCTTGCCTGCCCATAATTGCAGTATATTTAAGAAGGGTTATCTTCAAACTTAAAACGCTTGCCCCCAGCCGCATGAACACAGAGGTCAAGTTTATTTAACTCCTCGCATGCGCATGTTTCAAATAACATGTGCATCATTTGATGTGAGTGTACTGTAAACGTTTGATTCTGGCCTAAAGGCTGAAACATCCGACTGATGAAGGGGTTAATCCCGAAACGTCTCGGACTAACAAAACTGAACACTTTTTTATATACATTTTTCACATCTATTTAACCACAATGTTTCCCATTGAGTTCTGACAAGATGTTAAAATTAAGACCATGCATCTCACTAAAATCATCTTCAATATTGCATAACTTCATAAAAACAAGAATTTCAGCTTAGCAAGATTGAAGTTGTTACGAATGACTTGAGCCTATTATCAATAGTGCTTGCTCAGTTCCCCAAACTTCAGAAAAGCAAATGAAATATATAACTGTATATTGTAACATCATTTTTGTATTTTTTTAAAAAAATTCCTGACAAAGAGATGCAGGTACAGTGTTGTGTTATTCAAAGATAAGTTTCATTTAAAAAGTCATGGACAGATAAAACAAATCATATTATGGTTTAAAAGAGAGAAAAGAACTCTAAATTAATGTTTAGTTTCCTTCCCACAATAGTAAGCAGTAGGACTGCAACCTTGATTTCAACACTGGACAAGGAATATTTTATAAATTTAGTGTTAAGTTTCACTGTCACCAGTGCATGACATACATGCTTTAATGAATGTGACTGGATTACCTGCATTAGGTTCTGTAGATCTCCTTCGGGCCTCTGATCTGCTGCTTCTCCTGCTACTTTATGGGGATTATCCCTTGGTCTGTGAATTGAATGTTGATTTTTAAATTAGAAAGTTATTCGAGGTGATATCCCAAGACAACTACATGAAAACAAACTGTGTCAGCTGATGTTTTAAACACAGTGTATGGCTAGCAAACACATTTCGGAAAATAAGTGATACGAAGAGCCATTACCTGTTTAACAACTCACTATAACTGTTTCTTCTAGCTTCTTGGATGGATGGGCCACTGGATGGAGTTAAACGGTTACCAAGTTGGTCTGATATCTCCTCCAGTCGCAGACCACATCTATACAGCTAAACATAATTAACATGGTTGAGCGAAATGGATTAGAAACAACAGACCTCCCATTAACTGGCATTGCCCTGAAAAACTGGACCACTGACTTTGCCAGGCCAGAGTTTTTGACTTTTGTATTCGTAAACGCATCAGGTTAGTGACACTAACGGCCAACTCTTGTGCGAAATTTGGCTTTTGAAAATTTCCCAGTCAATGAATTGTGAAAATATGATGGCAATATAGGTGAGAGTTCTCATTATTCCTTTTAATTAGTGCTACTTCCCGACTCGAATTATAAGTACACTTAATCTTTTTCAATGAACCTTAATAAATTCAAATAAGTGTGATATTTCTTGTTTTAAGATTCTCAATCATGCCAGCACTTATTCTCAACTTAAAATAAAAGGGTGTTTTCATATTGGACAGTTGTTCAGAAGCCTGGGCTGCATGATCCAAACCATTGAACTATCCCTTTAATTAAGCTCCTAGAACAGTTATAATGGCAAAATGTACTGTCACATTTCTTTAGAAAACTAAGTAAATATAAAATGCGTTGTGATTCCTCAGACACAGAGTTCACTGTGCAAGTTCTAAAATTAGCTGATGAAGCTGAACGGTGACAAAAATAAATAAGCAAGCTTCTTCACTCACTTGTCCATCAAGGCTATCCTCAGGTTGGAAATCACCACTAAAACTGCAAGAACAAAATTGTGTATTATATTATCATTATCATTATCATTATCATTATCATTATCATTATCATTATCATTATTAAATTAAAATTAAAACTAAAACTCAAACACAATGCCTCATTAACCCATGCATTGACTCCTGTGCCGGCTGTAACCAGTCTGAATTACTTTTTAGGGGTTACACACTGGGACTAAAATTGCTTGTTCAAATTCATGAGCAAGTGCACAAATTAACCCAATGACTTCTGGACCTTTTTTGCCAAAAACACATGTTTTGCACACTTTTAGGTATTTTCAGCCTGGACATGCACTTCCAACATAAAGGCGTGTCTTTCTCTCCACTGGCATTGCATTTTATGACATATTTGCTCAGGCATGAGCACAAATAAAAATTTTTAGAAAGTGACCTGCGTCTTTAGGTGTTCGTTTTTTTTTCACTCTTCCTTTTTCTTCTTTTCTTATATTTTTGCTTCAGTTGATGACCTTCTACTGCACTTGCTTCCACTTCAAGAATGGCTGAGAAAGTATCCCTGTGAGGGGAAATTCCTAGCACAAAGTAATTAAGTGTGGTCAAGAGTTAAATTCACTCAAATTTCCAAAGATTTCATGCCACATGCGTCAAAGTGATAGGGCCAGAAAAACATGTATGCCCCTGAAACAATTTTTGTGGAACAAAATTTTGTTTTCAGAAAATACTTCAGTTTCCATCTTACTCTGAAAGCACAGAAAGAAAATATGTCTAGCACTTCTCACAAAAGAAGAAATCTCAACTTTATCAAAAGCCAAAAACAAGTCATTGTTCTGTCTTTTCCTTCCTGTAGCCTCCAGCTTAAATCCAGCTCTTAACATATCAGAAGCAGCACCACCACGTTACTGAGTTGCCAGACAAAAAAGGTTAGAAAAAACTTTTGCACGCAACAATTTACAGTCATTTGCTACTTCTTTACAATTATTCTAGATATAATTATTCCTTAGGACAGGTTCAGGCCCACTGCTACTGCCCATCCTTACTGTGCATGTTATTAATTTTGCAACAACAAACCATGTCATATATGTATATATCAAGCACGACTGTGCACTTCAGTCTGTAAACAAGTACCGTAATTTCCGGCCGATTACCCGCGGGTAATGTGTTAATTTTTCTGCAAACAGTTGCTGGTGCGGGTTATAGGAAGGTGCGGGTAATGTGATAATTTTTTAATCATATCACATTAAAACCATAAGAAGAAAAAAAAACCCAAAAGCTTACCAAAAGATCATAAATGGTGTGAAATCATTGGCTCCTTGAAAATGCATGTAAAATATCACATTCCTATCAACTGGGTGAGGTCCGACTGGATAGAAAAGTATTTGGCTCTAGGTCAGGACCCACAGACCTTATTGTGCTCGGTCCATAAGTCGGGACCTTAAGCCAAACATTTCCAGTCCGGCCCTCCCATCCAGTTAATAAGTCCATCAGTTATTCTCAGGGAACCATATTGTTTTTTTTTTTCTCCAAGTGGTTTGCTGGGCAAGTATGCCATATGACATACTTTTTGACTGCCACGAAGGCTGAAAGAAATGCTTTTGCTCTTCCTGCTCATATTTGGCTTGTTTATCGAAGTGTTAACATTTACTGATTAACACCGTATCCTAATAAAAACAGCTGATGCAATCGCACTGTTTCCACGGATGCAGACACAATACAGAGCATCAGCAGTTGACAAAATGAGAACTGAGCCTACATTCATTTTATTCATGTAGAATACCACATCATCCAAGATGTCAGACCAAAATGACTGAAATCTGAAAATCTCTCTCTGCTTTCTAAAAGTTTCAAACAGATGACAACAAGTGGTCAGAATGTAGAGAAACTCAAAAGAAATTTTAAGAAATATTTTTTCTTCTTTCTGGTAGAGTCAGACTTAACTTGTCCACCAGATGAGTATTCATATTGTTTTGGTGGGCCCCACGAAATTTCAGTCATCACAGACAACTGCAAATGTAGATCCCTGATTCTTTAGAAGGCTTCCCAGGAGGGGTAACATACTCCCTTGATCCCCTGAAGACTATTTGCCAAACTTCTCTTTTGAAGCAGAAATATCCCTTGTTCTCTCAGATTGATCCCAAAAATTCCCTTAAAAAAAAAAACAGTTACCAGTATGTTCTTTCTTGTTCCCCAAACCCCCTGCAGACCCTCTTTAAAAGGGCTGGGCATGTGAGGACAATTTTGCCCACCGGCTTTCACCACTAGAGAAAAGTTTTTCTTATGAAGAACTT
>CBDDTI010000262.1:5000-10634 GCA_965233585.1 bacterium | reverse complement strand
AAGTTCTACGGAGCCTGGTGGCCTCGCGTTGCTAGCTGGAGATGCTTCAGGGGATTCGTGGTTTAGAGAAATTCATGTTCCACAAGCCTGGCGTGTTTATTTAGCGACTGGACTCGATTTTCGCGAAAAAAATCGTGCTTCTTTTGAGTCGATCGGAACCCGACTTTGGCTTCAGTCTCCTACCTTGCCACTTTACTATGAAGGAAAGATGATGATGACTCCTTTTCCCCAAAACTACGTGTACGTATTAAGGACAACAACGACTCGCCACATGGTAAGTTTCATCGATTTTTGTTTCCATTTTCTAGCAAATTTTCAGACCTAAACTTCACCTCATATGTTCTCTATATTTTCCTATATTATGTCACGTGTCACACACAGTGAGCCTGGGTTACCTATGGGAAGACACGAAACTGAAGTCTGGAGATAAACAGTTGCGGCCTTAATATCCACTGCCGGTATTTACAATTGTGTCTCAGGTTTTTGTCTCGTAATATTATTTATAGTGGCTGTGATCTCCTTTATGGTACACTAGGGGAACTGTGGAGCGAATCAGTGTTTTTAAACCCTGTCTTAACATTGTAATAGTTGATGCAGACTGAGTCACACCTGTTGTAGATTTGTAATAAAGTAATAAACTGTAACAACAATTATAAATGGTTGTAAGATGTGCTTATTATATCAGCTGACAAGCTGATGACGTGCACTACTTTGAACAAGGTAAAGTCATACTTGTTCGAAAATCCGACTAACTCTACAAGATCCTCATCAAGGATCTTAAGAATCCAGGAAAGATCCTGTTGACTCTTACCAAGGATATTTGCAAGATCTTGATAAAATCCTTGAAGATCCTGAAGAAAAAGTAGTAAAGATCTTTGCAAGATCATTCATGAGATTATTTAAAGATCTTTGAAAGATCCTCATATAATTCCCAAGGATCTTGAATGATGCTATCAAAGATCCTTTTGGGATCTTACTAAGGATCTTTGCAAGATCTTGATAAAATCCTTAAAAATCCTGAAGGATCTTAGCCAAGATCTTTGCAAGGTTCTTCAAAAGATTCCACAAAGATCTTTGAAAGATCCTCATGGAATCCTCAAGGATCTTGAAGGATCCTAGCAAAGATCCTTGTGGGATCTTACCAAGGATCCTTGCAAGATCTTGATAGAATCCTTGAAGATCCTGAAGGATCTTAGCAAAGATCTTTGCAGGATCCTTGAAAAGATTCCTCAAAGATCTTTGAAAGATCTTCACTGAATCCTCAAGGATCTTAAAGGATCCTAGCTAAGATCCTTGAAAGATCTTTCCATTAAAGATCTTTGAATTTCTTTTAAAGATCTTTAAAGATCTTTGAAGGATCCTTGAAAGATCCTTATCTTTAAGGATCTTTGACAGGTCCTTAAAGATCTATAAAGATCCTCAAAGATCCTGTCAAGATTTTCACCAGGGTTGTGTTTCTAAGCTTCTATTTTGGCGCCAAAAATGGGTTGCCGGCTCTCGGCATGGCAAACTCGCTCGTAGTTCGTCGAGTATCGTCAAGTAGGATAATAGTTGTGTTATTTTGAACAAAATATGCTGTTCCTCGTCAAATTAAACCCGGAATACTCAAGTAAACTACTAGTAGAGGCCAAAGGAACTTGTGAACTGTTTTTATTTTTGATAGCCGCGAAGAAAAAGGCTTTTTTCGTATCGTTTCGTTGGGACACCAAAATTTTGACAGCCGATCGTACTGTGGGCTCAGCCGCCGTATGCAAGGATATAGATCCCTCTATGGATATGCCAATTTGTGAATTCCTTGCTGACACCGTTGTCTGTCACGCAACATCACTCTTCACGTGTTGCGTGATGATCAAAACATAACAGCCCCTTCCCCACCCCCCACGGAAGAAAATGTTGTCTCAAATTTTATAACATAGCAAAACTAAGAATACAAACTTCTAAATATTATATACATAACAAATAATTTCATTGTCACTACGGTGAGTGTGCTTCGAAATTTCGTTATTTGTGTGACCATAGTACTAACCGTGGTGTGACCTTGGGCTTGGAGTCAGACTGGCATAATTATTCAATAGCGAAGCGCACGAAGTCTAAAAATAGAATGCAAATCACTGAATTCCCCGCGAGACTCGGTCAACAGAAGCGTGTTCTGAGGGAAATACAGGGATTTTCGTTTCACAAGTGTTTTAGGAACACCGGCTTTTGCCCTTAAAGAAATCTTCAAAATCGTCCACTATTCCAGGTTGTTTGTCTGAGTCTTGTCTGAGTCACGACTAGGCTTTTGTACATTATGCTTTTATTTCCCCACTAAAATGCTCCACCTTAATGCTTCATTTTTTCCACTAAAATGCTCGGTTTCCCCCAAAAATGTCACTAAAATGCTCGGTTAACGCTCATTCATAGGGGTTTTAAATTTTCGGAATAATAGTTCAGAGTGCTTCACAAAAACGTATACTTAGTATAACAAGTTAACAACTACCTATGTAAAAGTTTCAATGCACCACTGAGATAATTCTCGAAATGATCTGTTGTTCTGTTAATCCATTTTCCCCTTTTGGTGATACTTAAGTGAAGAGGGAAAGTTTAGTCTTCATTTTCTCGTAAAAAAAAGTTTTTATTTCTATAATCTGTGAAAAAATAGTAATTTTCCGGAAAAATGCCACTAAAATGCTTGAATAATGCTCAATGCTTTTGCCTCACTAAAATGCTCAAAAAATGCTAGCATAATGTACAAAAGCCTAGTCACGACGTCACCCGCGCGCTTCGCTATTCGATTTGTCGTTGTTGACATAGTGTTTTCAGGCGAGATAATTTCACGAAACGGCATGAATAGTCATAAATGGGCAGAAAATCAGGAGAAAACCCCGTCCTGACCGACAGAAAAAACAAACAAGCAAAAAAAAAAAAAAAAAAGAAAATTGCAAATTACACAGCCGATGTAATTTACCCTTGCGAATTCAAAATGAAATCGAAACTCAAATTAGCATAATGAAAGACGCCCAGAGATTCGAATTCCTACAAACCCCCAGTTTGAAGTTTTCAAAAGGAGAAATCTTGGGTGTATTACGAATCGAAGGTACTTGTAATAATGCCTGATAAATTTACTTTATAAGTGTACATGGATCAAAAGTGGTGACAGATGGTGTGAAATTCTATTGAACACGTTCGTGTATTACACACGACAGTACAGCATCGATGATGACAGACCAACCGACTCATCTTATGAGCACTGAAGAAAATAACAAAACGAACCACAATTCTTACTTTGTATACGATCAGCCATCGCAGATCATGTAGCTGCAAAATCTTCCTTCAAAGTTTCTCGGGAGTGAAACCCTTCTCCTAAGGCAAACGTACTAGAAAGGCCGTAGTAAATGATCTGTGGACTTTGAAAGTACAGTATTTTTGTAATGTTTATATGATGAAACCTGGGAACAAGGTTGGATGAAACTCTGTCGTGCACGTCACGTGTTCGGGGAATTGCCGGAAGCCTTTTCATTTCCGCTCCTCTTCCGGGAACCCTGATACAACACGTCAGCAATTCTGGCTCAGCACATATTTGCAAATGGAGAAGTAAATTAGAGAGGGAGTTTTTTTCTTCAATTAAGGGAGCTGAGAGAACAGTCAAGAGTTGGTGATTTTATAGGAGATTAATAGCTTATCTACTTTGCCGAGTCTTAGGTCTTTGCGATTTTTCGTAGTCACGCTAGCCGCAAAAATGTTTTGCACAAATTTTTAGAGCTCAGTATGGAAACGCCATAGTTGGCGTCCTGGAGAGTGACACAGTAATGGCGGCCGGAAATCAATGAAAACATCTGGAATTCACTTCTGCCAAAAAAAATCGATCTGTTCACCCTTTTGAACTAGCAGATATTCACATAAACACTTTTCACAATACCTCACCAGTTTAGATTGCTAAAAAGCACTGAATGAGTAATTTTTTTCAAACATACGTGACCCATTCTGTCGGCCATCTTGATGTCTTGTGACGTGAAAACACCGAATTTCAAAATCCCCTACTATAATCAAAGGCTCCCTGAGCAGCTCATGGATGAAAAGTCCAATCCCAAGTTTACTTTTGCCCCTGTGGCGAAACGAGTCTTTGTGCGAAACTATTGGTATGAAAATAGGATGTCACCTGTACATTCATTCGCATGAACATCAAGTGATTTTAATGATTTTCATGGGAAACGTTTTGCACTAGACTACGAGTAGACCCTCTTTCGCTTAGTTCGTCGTGCGTGACGCAAAAAAAAAAAATTGGCCGCGTGAAAACCTGGGGGCGAGAAGTACCTCTCACCCTCAGGATCTCGCGCGGCCATTTTCTGTCACGCACGGCGGACTAAGCGCATCACGCATGACGGATTAAGCGAAAGAGGGACTACTCGTAGTTTAGTTTTGCACAAGCACTCGCTCTGCAAATGGAAGCTCAGACGGTGGAAGTCAAAGTCTGCATACTCTCTTTTCTGTTTTATAAGAATGTTGTTTTTCCGGCCCAGGCTGAATATTCTTATTTTTCTGCCGATTTTAGGCTGATAACATTCTTGTATTATTCTTTAATTATAGCTTATGACATTTCCGTTTTAGAATTTATTGGGGTATCAATTATAAGTGTTTGGTATTTAGATCTGTATTGTGTTACATTGTGCATGTGCTCCATCGCTTTTCGTTGCAGTCAGTGAGATCTAAATGTCACGTCAAACGCCGACACTAGATATAGCATGATGGTAACGAAAGTACCCGATTTTGTTTCAACTATGTCAAGGAAAATCAAGTGTAATCACTGCAGTAAACTCCTTGAAAAAGAAAAAACAATTTACTGTCTTCTCGTGGTCTGTTCACAATGTCCGATTACAAAGCTTTAGATATCAACATTGAAGCTCGTGTGAAGCCACCTGAAGTAATTTCGCATCAAACAATTACTGAGTGCATATGAAGTGAATTTTTTTGTAAACAAATCAACTGTAAACGTAAAAGTTCTCCTTAACAAAAATTTAGTCAGGTTTTTGGCGCTGAAAACTACTCAATTTTTGTCAAGAAATGGTCAGCAGACTGGGACGAGTTTTATTGTCCAATTTCATCCTGTGACGTAGTGTTGTGGACAGATTTAATCACTAAGAAAGGTTTCTGAGGCAAAATAACATGTCGAGCGATTCTGAATTGAGTGCTTTCTTTGAATCTAAAACTGACCACGAGGATATTGATGTTGTGTATAGCCAATACAAGCCGTATCGTATTGCAATCTCGTAGTCTTGTCCACAACACTACGTCATCAGGACATTTTGGCCGCGCGATTCGAAGACCATTTTTGAGAGCAAAATCGCAGAATTTTCAGGTGTTATAAAATCGCCATTTTTTTCAAACGCGGTCCACACTTTGGAATAGTGTCTTTAAAATGTTAAACTTTCAAAATATTGAAAAACCGATTTCGCTTCATATATACTTTAAGGCGTAATTGGCTCTAAGCTACTGGAATGGATGCAAAACGTTTTCTTTGTATTAAAGAAAAAAGAATTCAGCTAAAGAAATAAAGAAAAAATTTTAAAAAATTTCGCATGTACTTTCTAAAGTGCTCCAGCTGCTCTCAAAAAAAACTATGTCACAGAGCTTCCTCGCGAAAATAAAAGCACCGCT
>CBDDTI010000261.1:7500-11459 GCA_965233585.1 bacterium | reverse complement strand
GTCATGTTGATAAATTCACCTTTCGCGTAAGATTCTTCTTCTTTATTCACTTTTAGAGGACTTACTTTTCAAGGCTCACGAAACTAGTAGCAACCAAGACAGTACTTATGTTTCTATACCCAGTGACACCACTTTCAACCTAATATTTTTACTGATCAAGAGACACCAAGGTTTGTTGTTTAAAGCGCTATTGAGGATCAGAGTTAATTTTTCATTCAAGTGTTTTAACTTCGTAGTAAAGTGTAGTGTTTATCTTTTTTCCCTTAAATTTGAAAGCTCGCAAAAACATCGAGTAGCATTGTTCAGCTGGACAACTGGACTCAGGTGAACACATATTATGAGCTACTTAAAATTGCTTTTGGTGTGAATGAAAAGAATAACAGACAATTCAATCTGGAAAATGGTTGATATCGTTGTCTGTCAACTTTTTACATTTGCTTATTTCAATACATTTTGTTCCACATATATACTTGATAAGTTTAATGTTATTAGTGTCGTCGAGAGGGAGCGACACGGTTGAACCACACATCGAACTTCCGTTTGTATTAAAGATAATTGTTTTAAATTATCTTGCGTTGGGCCCATTAATGAACAGGAACAATTGTTTAAAACCGCGGCATTGGGTTTTTCATTTTTGTTTTTTGACTGGAGAGTTTTATCTTCATTTATTCCCTCTGTGAAGAAGGAGGACGAGAAAGTTTGAATTTCAAGATAAGCTTAGTTTGTGAGAAGAAGCTGCACTGGGCTCGACAAAGTGAAAGACAATAAAGATTGGTCAGCTTTCTATGAAAGCTTTTTTAGAGAAGTTGTTGTCATTTGTAATAAATGTCCAATAATTCTATAGATTCACGCTCGTTGAAGTCACAAAATCTGGCTAGTGCTATAGTGGAAATTATTGCCAAAAGGAATAATCATCGAATTGATATTTGCGTAATCAGAGAAAGAGGCGAGCGGTTCCGAACGGAAAGTGCGAAGTCAGCAAACTTCACTTAATTAATGGCGGCTATGAGACTAAAATCTGTAATACCGTATTATAATAATTATTAAAATCTGGATCATTGGATAATGCAATTCGAGAGTTTTCATGGGCTCAACCATCATGGTATATGAGCCATTATACCATGATCTACAAAAATGGCGAGCGTATGGGTGGTTTTTGGGGCCTTTTTATTTTTATTGAAGTCTAGTTTTCTATATCTTGGGGCCGTTTTTAATAAAACAATTATTCCACTCGCACTTATTGGATACGACATGATTATAGCCAACTCGGCGCTACGCGTCTCGTTGGCTGTCTATCGTCTCATATCCAACGCGCGCTCATGGAATAATAGTTAAATAGGTGAACGAGATAAAGATCGTGCATGGAAAATAGTGACTTGGATATAAACGTCCTCCAAAAGTATATTATTTCCGCATCCCGAGAGCTGTGCTATTGGTGTATTGAGGATAGCCCATTCATTGGCATTTGATGCGGGGAGAAAACGGGTGCCTCTTTACACGGAGCATGCGCTTAAACTTGAATTTAAATTTTAATTACGTTGCGCGCACAGAATGTAAGTGAGAAGGTTGGGCGTGCAGAGTGTTTCTTTTGAAACTCTGTTACACGCGACCAACGGAACGTTGATGATGATGATGATGATGATGATGATGATGATGAGGCTGCTGTTACAGCGAAACTAATTTTGTTGAATTAGAAGTGTGTTGAAAGTATATGTAATTTGAGTTTTTCTTCAAGTGCAAATGAGGAAGAGTTTATTTGTGCTATAATATTCTTTCTTGTTTATCTGTGCAGATCGCAAACGTCGGCTGAAACGTGTATGTAAGTAACACCAAACCAATTTCTCTAGGAGAGGATGCTTATTTTACTAAACGATTACATTTGATTTAACTAGCAATATTTCCATACCGTAGAGAAAAAAAATTAGATTCTTAAATTTTTAGATTGTTAGCTAAATTTTATCTTTTCTTTGCTTTTTGTAATTTATCTGTTTATTTGTGGGCTTCCTGTAAAGTAGCTTTTAGCTAAGCGGAGTGCAACGTAAACTAAAGTTCTATTCTATTCTATTCTATTCTAAAAGTCCAAACTACATACAAACATTAAAAACTTGCCCACAGTGCTCTGTAACTCGGGTTTGGTTAAGACCTTTGATTCAGACCTTCATGCAACCCGAAGGACGATATAATTGCTCCACCCTCTTAACCATCGGTAGAGTCTTCTTTGATGCTTTAACCTTACCATGGCGATCTCTTTAAAGGTGTGGTTTGGTTCTAAAAGTACAGAACTTTCCATTCTAGAAGAAAACCACGACAAACGTCGCCATCTATATTTTTGATGTTGCGCTCAAAAACGAAACTTTTCCCCTTCCCCCCTAGAATATGCAAAGGACCAAAACATGATAGATAACACAGAAATCTCTGTGGCATGGGAAAAAGGCAATTTCTTAATATTTTCAAACGGCCACTTGCCTCCCGTACTCTGCAAGAGAGTTCATGTGCGCTCCCAGTTACCCCTACACGAAGTTAAAGGAGTTAACAATAAGACGTTTAACGGGATTTGGTTACGGCCATATTGTGCCACGTTTTTTGATCAGGAAGTAGCATTTCGCTAACTTGAAGTATCTTTCCTATTATCATAACCTCAATAGCACTTCGCACTAAAATACGATGAAAGGCAATCAACTCACTGAACAAACCAATCAAGATAACTCACCTCTTTTGTGAGTTTTTTCAAGTAATGAAAACCCAGTTAGCCCACCGGGGGCGACTCCCACACGAAAAGGATAGGAAGCCCGATCGTCGGAGATTTGAAAACAAACCATAAAAGGCCCCAAAGCTAGGAACTGTTTTCTGAGAGCGACTTGAAACTTCTTTCCCCCCTAAGAGGTACGAACTCTGAAACAACACATTGAGTAACACTTTCATATGTTAAATAGCGATAAAGACGGTTGTAAGTGAGGCAAAATTACAGATTTGTTGAAATACAAATGCTTCGTGACTCAATACCTTTAAAGATCCTGTGACAGCTCCCCGCTATGGACCCTTGGAGGAAATACCAAAACAGCTTTTGGAACCCTTAAAGGTATGACGAGCACCCATCGTCCTTTTCATATGGGAGTACGCCCTGGGAAAACTTAGGAAAATTAATGCATCCATCTTTCTTGTTTAAGTCTTAAAAATTAGTCACGGCTAAAGGCGAGCGGGATCGAGTTTTTGATAGCTGAGCCCCTCACAGGGTTCTTAGAGAACACAGGAACACGAGCATTTAGTTTTAGGGAACAGGGTAAATCGTAAGGATATCGTCAAATTGTTTCCAGGGAACAAAAAAGCTCCTGATTAGATCATCTTTACTAACCTACAATAAAATATAACGTCAGTATAACATAAGTGGGTTCAGTAGTTCTCTTTAATTACATTTGAGTGTCATTTTGGGAATGGTTGTTTCTGCGATATGGTAAAAATAAAGATAATCGAAAAATACGTCGAGAACAGTGTTACAGCTGATCATGACAAAGCTCGATCGAGGCAATCACAGTTGTAATCATTACTGCATGGAGAAATGGCGCTTTGAACTTTAATTAATTGTTTCATGAAGATGAGATTAGATGTCTCAAGGAAATGTGTGTTGTTATGGAAGATACGATAGAAGGATCCTGAAGTGTTTATGTAACATCAATTACCTCCCAGGCCGTTTTTATCCAAGTTCATAAATGAAGAAGTGATGCCACTCCAACTACAGTTTGAATTCGATTACAGATTCAGTACCAACAATAACAACAATCTTTATTCACACTATTCAGTTACAAAGGAGAAATAAGACAAAAACACGAAACCATAGAAAACGAAACGATAGAAATTATATAACTATATGTCCAATTTTTGAACCAGTTTCAGCAGGAAAAGCAAGGAATGGTTGAAGAGGCAATGTTTTACCCCATGTACTTACTTCACAGCTCCCAAAT
>CBDDTI010000261.1:0-5000 GCA_965233585.1 bacterium | reverse complement strand
TTGGTATCATTTGCGGTCTGGGGATCATTTGCGGTCGGGGATCATTGTTCCTGGTAGATATTTAATGCTGTACTACTGCTTCCGACCTATTGACTACACCTTATTGAAAGAGCAAAACAGTGACTTGCGTCATCAATATGTATGGGACGCGCAGTCTAAATGGTTTTAAACTGCATCGATTTGCATCAAGCAAAGGAGTTGCTGGTCTCCATGTGATATCATCTTTTCCAAAATTAAAAATTGCAATTAAAATCCTTTTGGAAGTTTCATCAGATATGAGAATCTCTAATCACTTGCCGTGACAGGGTTCAGTGTTCATTCCGAATTTATGCTTTGCGTAACAAAAAAACATGGCAGCCCGACAGGGCTCTCGCGTTGGTCAAAAGAGGAGTTGTCGCTCAAGCTTTTGCTAACTGAACAGTTTTTGTTTGTTGCACTATAGAAGAATTATTACTTCAATGAGCCGGAACTCTTTAGTACTATTTTTTTTTTCATTTCAAAAGCAAAGCTCAATGACAGATTTTACTCGAGTTTAAGGCCGCTTTGTTGGTGACCAGGGGCTAAGGGCCCGTTCCGTTCCTTTAAATTTCTTTTATTATGTAACAGCAAGGTTTATTTGAACTGTAAAAATAAAACACTACCTTAATTACAAATTAAACAGGAAATATGTAGTCTTAATTTTACGCAGGGCCCCTTTTGATACCAGCCTATGGTTGATGGGGCTACCCTGCCTAAATAAACATGAGTTGACTCGACTAAAAGACATCTTACAGTAAGTACCTAGATGGCCGCATCTGATCTTGTTAATGTTCCCTAGCTTCTCAAACCACTTCAGGTCTCGAATAGTTTTCGCACCCGGAGAGCGGTACCAAAATATCAAACTTTATGGCAGAGCTGTTTTAGTCATGGTCTTAATATGAAGAGACGTTTTCTTCACGCACAATGAAGTTTCAGGCGTATTTACATCTTTGATTTTCGATAGAGATTACTTAAAAATGGCTTTACGGGCCCTAAAAGTTTCCAGGGCTTTCGAGAAACGGGCCCTTTTGGAAGGGCTCCAGCACGCCCTCTCGTACAAACCTCTATAAAAACGGTAAAACACTTTCGAATAACGCGCGAATGAGAAACCTGCACACAGAGCTAACTATTAGCCAGACTATTTATATATCAATCATCTTTCCCATCAGATGTTACTCCTACAAAAATTGAGTGGGGGTGTGCGGCGCGCTTCACAAAACCCTTACCTGATTTATGACCAAAATCAGGAGCCCATAACCCGGAGCCTCAATCTCCCAGATATCACTGAGCCAACCTTTAGCTTTGCGCTTATCTCATATCCTTTGGGCCGGGCCGCACATACTTGTATCGCCCATGCAAGGGAGCACTCTCCCACCCCACCCGGCCGGCTCCAATGGCACTTTCTTCAGACAGGCTACACTGAAGTAATCAAGAAAATGAACTCTTTTTCCGTTGTTTGTGGTTTTTGCTCCCTGTTATTTTAGTGAATGTGAAACCTCGGCATGCATGAAGCTGTATAGCCTCTCACGCTCGAATCTTGGTTTAGACTGCGTGACGCGGCACAAGCACTTACGACATCTGAGCATCTGAGGACTACAAGATTTTGACATGATTGTATCAGTGTCTTAAACTTGAAAAGAGACGAAACAATACTTAAGAAAGAAAGCGTGTACCTTGTTTCTATCGAGTCATAGAAATACGAGTGTAAGTTTGGGAGAAGGAGATATGCTGTGGGAACACGAGCCGCAGGCGAGTATATCCACTGCTCAGTTCGAGTTCTCCCAAACGTTCACGAGTGTTTCTATTTAACAAATAGACTCCACGTTGCCGTGCGTCTGTTCAGTAATAGATCAAAGATAACGTCAAAATGTGGAAAGAACAAAAAAGTGGCACAAGAGGCGATAGCCGAGAGTGTCACTGATGTTCTTACCACCACATTTTGACGTCTTCTGTGATCTATTACTGAACAGACGCACGGCAACATGGAATCTATTTGTTTTTTTATAATAAAGAGACAAACTACGGCAGAAAAAAGACTTTTTTTATTTCAAAATCTTTCAACATGGCTCGAAAGCAGACCTTTGCCCCGCACTCCGCCCACTTTGGCAAACACGAAAAAAAGCCATTTGACGTAATCTATTGTCTATAGAAATGAAGCAATCTCATTGGTTGCTATGCGTAAAAAAAGAATTCTGATTGGTCCAAGAAAATCACGCCACTGTCAAACTTGACTCGAGCGTCCTCGTGGAATGAAAACTTATAGCGGAAGCAAATTGAACTACGAAATCTACAAATCATGAAGAAAATGATAACAGTTTTCGTCATCAGAGCAGCCCTGTGAACTGAATAGCTTGGACGTTGCCTTGGATATTGCAGGAGTTGAAAAAGTAAGCTTGGAAAATTTGCAGTTGAGATCAACACTGAGGTCATTTAATTCGAGTTTTGAATGAAAGTAGGGTTAGCGAGGGTGGAAATTTGTGGCATATTGTAAAACATAGACTGGATTTGTAAAAGATAGACTGGACTGGATTTGCAAAACATGGATTTGTAAGACATGGATTTGTAAAAGCATGGATTTGTAAAATCATGGATTTGTAAAACATGGACTGGACTGGATTTGTAAAACATGGATTTGTAAAGTATGGATTTGAAAACAAATACTTCGTCATTTTATTCCTAGAAGAAATTTTCCCTGGGAAAAACAGGTGACTACGCCTTAGACTTATTGTATTTCGTCTCAGTATCCCCACGCTAAGAAAGTTTTTGTGATGATTACATCTTACTGTACTCGCTACCACCAATTTTCCAATTTTTCCACCCTTTACAACACATGCTTTCCTTTCTTACCCCTTTTCCCCTTTCCGTTACAAAAAGTGTTCCATCCAGGATGCCCGGAAGAGGAAAAATTCGTTGACTTTTGACCAAAATAGTTTTGCATAATTTAAAAAGAGCGTGAAAGTTTGTATTCTTGGTTTTCACGTGACGTCAGAAAAAAACTAAAATTAAACTAGGATTAAAAATTTTAAGTTTTTACCTTTATCGGGTAAAAGACATTTTTAAACGAATATCTGCTGGCCTATCTTTAGCTCGGTAGACCGCTTTGCTTTGAAAACAGAACACGGTTTTTTCACAATGCGTGACATCGACATTGTTTCTAGGTAACATGTTACTTGCGCGAAAATATCGATTCGCCTTATGTTTACGAGTCCTGAGTAACCAACATGTTGAGAGAAGTGCCTATGTGAATGTTTTCAAGTTTAACAGAGAGAATAAACGTTTTGAGAGAGCCAAAGTAAACTCCAGATGTTTCGATTAGTTTCCGGTCGCCATGTTGGAGTCCCTCAGACGGGGACCCCAACATGGCGTCTCCATACTAAACCCCCGGACTAAGCCCTATAATTTTCAGTGAAACCTTTTGCCGAATAACTCGAGTTCGGAAAATCGCACATCCCCGAAACTTTGGCACATTGTTTATTTATTAGTCTTCTACGATATTTCAATTTCTTGACTCAATATATTGAATGGTAAACGAGTTTATTTTTCACTTGCGTGATAATTAAGCTTATTCGCGTGACGTGAAAACTACCAATTCCGCGGGTAGAGATGGCGGCGTTTAAGCTTCCATCTCTCTCTAAAAAGCGGCAGATATAATTGTCGATTGGAACGATCATCTCTCTTCCGAAGAATTATTCTTAACAACAGAAACAGAAACATCTGACATAAAACGTCAACAGGAACATGATTATTATATGGTGTCACGATCTCACGGATCACGATCACAGTCAGATCATGCTTTCCGTCACGCAAGGTGTCACGTGCGGGGCTTTAACTTTTCAATACGCTTTATACATTCTAAGAAACCAACAACTGAATTTTAGCAATGATTTCAACAGTTTTCTTTCCCAGCTCAGGAACAGAGCTGTGCAAGGATATCTTATCTTAAGTTAGGAATAGGAACTGTATGGCTAGCAAATGACGTGACGGAGAAGAGTCTGTTGACAGTTTGATCACCAAAATCGCGCCAAAATTCGGAATAAATTTTCATTTGTAATTGTCGCGCGAAGGTGGCGGCTTGTTTCAAGCGACCATCTCTCGCTAAAAGGCCAAGACTTCCATCTCAATTTCTCAAATTTAAATAGAGTGAAGTCTAAATAGAAGCAAAATTAGGATGTGGGACTTTTGGATCTGTTTACCTCCTTAAAAAAATGAAAGATGAGTAGGGCGAAGAAAAGCGTCGATTTGAGAAGGAGGCTGGAATCCTAAACACAGTTAATTAGGGTCACAGAAATACACTTAGAATTTTTGAGATTTTGTAAAGAACCTTACCCGATAATGATGGGGCATTCGCGTTTTGACTTCGCTCCTATTGAAGTCGATAAAAAACTGAATACTCTGGAAGATTTTTTACGTTTTAATGACAAACGAAGAGAGGGATAATAAAAAAGGTGACGTAGCAATACCCGGGGGGGGGGGGGACTCCCCTATATGGGCTATATAGGTACGTGCCGCGGAATAGGGTATGGTTTTTGGAGGTTCTCGATCCTTAAATAGGGTATCCTTTTCGGCTATGTTGGCATAGTGTCCCGGTGTGATCCTTAGATAGGGTGCCTAAATTTGTATCAGCAAAAATAGCAGGGTGTTAACACCCAGTTAAGCGGAAAACAAATGATCTGTCAAAGTTAAAGTATTGCCAAAGCGATTTTAAAAAGATTGTGTTTTTGCGTGGCGGTTAGTCGTTAGCTGTTTTGAGTTTTTGTTCTTCCCTTGCATAGGGTGTCATTTTTCGGATTTGGTCCTTAAATAGGGTATCAATTTTCGTTTGATTGTTCCTTAAATAGGGTCAGGGTTTAAGACCCTTTGCGGCACACACCTATCCGGACTTTATGAGAGTACCCCCCATCCCCTCCCCGGGTAGCAATACAAAGCTCAAAATAACTTTATAAAGGGCGATAAAAGGGCACTTAACTGGTATAAGAATGGAA
>CBDDTI010000260.1:0-41115 GCA_965233585.1 bacterium | reverse complement strand
TGCGCAAGATCTCCTTGCCAGGTTCTCTGTGGAAGCTGCTGTGCGAAGTCCCTTTGAAGTAAGACGCCTGTTAAAGTTCAAGCTCACCAAAGAGATCTCTGAAAAAGATCTCTGTTCTCTTCACCCAGTCTTTGGACAAGATCCCTTCAGTAGATCTCTGAGCAAGATCTCTGCATACAAAGATCTTGCTAAGAATGTAAAGATTTCATTTGTACCGCATATCATGATCTATCATCTATCATCAAAAATACCCTGGCAAGATACCCCCTTTGTGAAGGTCTCTGTAGAAGATTGGGAGCAAGATCTCCTTGACAGGTTCTCTGTGGAAGCTGCTGTGCCAGGTCCCTTTGAAGTAAGACCTCTGTTAAAGTTCAAGTTCAAGCTCTCTAAAGATATCTCTGAAAAAGATCTCTGTTCTCTTCACCCAGTCTTTGGACAAGATCCCTTCAATAGATCTCTGAGCAAGATCTCTGCATACAAAGATCTTGCTAAGAGTATAAAGATTTCATTTGTACCGCAAATCAAAGATCTATCATCTATCATCAAAAATATTGTGGCAAGATACCCCCTTTGTGAAGGTCTCTGTAGAAGATTGCTAGCAAGATCTCCTTGACAGGTTCTCTGTGGAAGCTGCTGTGCCAAGTCCCTTTGAAGTAAGACACCTGTTAAAGTTCAAGCTCTCTAAAAATATTTCTGAAAAAGATCTCTGTTCTCCTCACCCAGTCTTTGGACAAGATCCCTTCAATAGATCTCTGAGCAAGATCTCTGCATACAAAGATCTTGCTAAGAATATAAAGATTTCATTTGTACCGCAAATCAAAGATCTATCATCTATCATCACAATATTGTGGCAAGATACCCCCTTTGTGAAGGTCTCTGTAGAAGATTGCTAGCAAGATCTCCTTGACAGGTTCTCTGTGGAAGCTGCTGTGCCAAGTCCCTTTGAAGTAAGACACCTGTTAAAGTTCAAGCTCTCAAAAGAGATCTCTGAAAAAGATCTCTGTTCTCTTCACCCAGTCTTGGACAAGATCCCTTCAATAGATCTCTGAGCAAGATCTCTGCATACAAAGATCTTGCTAAGAATGTAAAGATTTCATTTGTACCGCATATCATGATCTATCATCTATCATCAAAAATATCCTGGCAAGATACCCCCCTTTGTGAAGGTCTCTGTAGAAGATTGCGAGCAAGATCTCCTTGACAGGTTCTCTGTGGAAGCTGCTGTGCGAAGTCCCTTTGTAGGTTGGCTATCTTCACAAAGTGTCTACAAGAAATCTCCAGGGAAAATCTGTGTAAGAGATCTCAAAGTAAGATCTCTGCTCAATCCCTCTAAAAGATCTCTGAACAAGATATAATGTATTTGTTCTCTTCACCAGGTCTCTGTACAAGATCTCTATAGGGCGTCGCTGAGAAAGATCCCTGTAAGAGACTTTCTGGCAATATCTCTCTATTTATAGCCAGAACCAGGCATTTTTATATAGATGTTTTGAGAAATTGAAATAAACATACAAAAATGTTATAGGTTTAAAAACACTAAAAGAATGTTTTTCAACCTTTTCTTATTTTTCATCAAACCCTGAAAAATATATTTTTTTATGTTTTTCAACATTTTTCAGATCATACAAAAAAAGGAAAACATTAAGAATATGTGGGTTCAGTGATTTTTCCAACATCTATAGAGAGACACCGCCACAGGCCGAAACTGGCCATCCTAATACTTATGTATTATTCTTGCTATTGTCCTTACGACAGCTTGTTCTGAGATGATCACCATCACCGAGGACAGGGAGCGCTCGGACCTTGAGCTGATGCCACGCTCGGAGATGTCGGGTCCCGAGCCAATTTTCACAGCTATTCTGGGTAAAAATCAGGGTAAATCGTGGGAAAGTCTTGCCTGAAATTAACAACTTGGAAACCAAGAGCATCTTATGGTCAATGCTGAACAAAAGAGTGACGTAATTTCAAACTACCCGCTGTCCCCTCCATATTCTTGAAGAATAATTATTAACCTGCCATTTGCCAAGGACATCTTGCGGTTTTGGGCAGGAACATAGTTTACTAATGGGTGGGTTTTCATTCAACCATTAAATACCAGAGAATACCCCCTCCGTTTTGGGAAATGGTAGAACAACTGAAATCAACAGGTACTAGGGAGAACATGATGGATTCTGGTACCAATCTGGACCCCCTTTTTTGCCACTCGAATACGCTTGAGCACTCGTCACGTTGGGGATTTATCCTGGGCTAAGGACGAGGGCTTCTTGCTGCCGGAAGCCAAGCGAAGCCAAGCGAAGCCAAGTGTGGAGAGCGGCTTATTGGAAACTCAAGATGTAATTGCTGAAGTTGCTCTGAAACTTCTGATTTTCCTGGGAATTTGTAGGGATATGGAATCGCTGGTTGATCTTGCAGCAAGCCTGAAGCGTCAAAAATATGGAAGTCAGATGTTTTGATGAATCTGAAGTGGCATCATATACTCAACTATGACATCTTACCAGTGGGATGGAGCTCAACAAAACAACTAGGACCCTGCCCTAATTGCAACTGGTCATTGGGTTACATCTTCGCATTTGTTTATGGTCATAGTGGGCTGGCACCCCACCGATTGGGGTATGTCTACAGCACTTTTCAGCATTTTTCCCATGACCGGTCCTAGGTCAAAGGCCTCCCTTCGTTGCTACCGCGGTGAAGTGGAGATGATGCGGCGCTCTGCCGCCCTTCGGTGAGGCATGGCCGAGCACGGCCAGTGGCCCTGGTGATGGCAACGGGCTGAACTGGCAGGGTGGAAGTTAGTGAAGACAGGTGACATGGCACTCCGCTCATGGAACTCTTGCAGCACTTCTTAGCTTAGCCGCCAAATCGATGCCTTCAAAAAGATGGGATCTATTAAAAGTACGTGCTCCCTCCAAGCGGCCAAGAGTCTCGTACTTGTGAGGTGAACAGAGTTCCTGTGCGCTGAACAGAGTTCCGGTGAGGATTTTTTTGGGTTCCATTTTTTTGCAAAAAGTTGCTGACAGCTGCTAGTCTGAAATGAGCGAGCAAGCAACACATGTCTTGTGTCGGGCCACTCAAGTGCATATGACGTCATATCGCGACCATGTGGATGTTGACATACAGTGCTTGGAATCAGCACGTGCGTGACAGGCCCAAAAACCTTGCGATTGTAAACTGTGCATCCGAAAGACCCTACTGACTAAGGTAGTGCTTGCCTGGTCATCACAAGTTCATAAACCTTGAAATGGACTTTAGTCAAACTTGGGTACCCTGAGAACGGGATAGCTCAGCACAAAAACCGGCCAGAACCTGTCGGCGCAGCAAGTTGTGTCCTAATTTTCCAGCCCCAACTCATAGCATGATACCAGCCTTCGTTGCCCCCACAGACACCAGCTTAATGTCGTCATCTCCATAAAAAGGCCTGATTGCTTCCCGCAAGATTCAGGCAGGATTTTTGAAATGGCAATTTTCAACGGACAAATCATGACAAGCTCAATGAGGGAGAACATCTTGAATATGCAAATGGTCAGTTTAAGCGGAAAATCATGCGATTTTCGGGTACACAATCTTCAGACGAAGACAGGCAAGGTCAACTTGTTGCTAGGGAGCACCCTGGGAGCATTGCATTGGACCTTCCCCAAGTCATCCGCCTGTCAATTCGCATGGCCAGAGGTGGAAGGTCCTTGATGGAGTTTACGGGCAGAAAGTCTCTGTTGGATGGCGGTGGCAGAAAACCACCTGAGATGGTCGCAGAGGTTTTAAATTTGGATATTTTCAGGGACTAGTAACGACCAGTAAAGACTAGTAACGACTAGTAGCGACTAGTAAGATTCAGTAAGATAATTAAATCCAACATAATCCAACCATTTTTACAAATTGACTGTCGGTAGAGTGGCAGCTGCTGGCTTCATGATTTCGGGTTGCACTTGTCTATGTGCCAAGAGGCCGTCGGTGAATGCCGAGGCAAATTATAGCCTTAGGGCTGGAAATATCTGTAAGCACTGCAAGCTCTTGATTGCCAGGCACAGTCGACTTCCGCAAGAAAGGAGACGTTCTGCGAGATCTTGCAACTTGACCAACTTGACCACATACCTTTGAAGAATCGCAGAGGACATGTCCAGCCTGCTCTGTTGAACATGGAGGATTCTGGCTGGCTGTCGTCCTGGGTGTGCAGCAATCCGCTTTGGCACAGATTGCTTGCTTTGCTGCCAGCGGCGTTTGCAAAATCGCCCTGAAACCTGTGTTGCCTCCGACCGCAAGGCGAAAAAGGTCATGATGGCCCAGTAAAATGCCATTTGGATGCCTTGCAACAGTTCCAGTGAGGAGTAACTTGCTGTGGGAGCCTGGGGTAGCGGGCTGTTTTATTCAGACAACTGACCATACTGTCCAAGTGGAGCAGTGTTCTGTGGCCCTGTGCATTTTACTCAGAGCCAATGAAATGGCTGGGCCTTCTTTTTTGGGCAATCTCCAAAGGTCAACCTGGTCAACGTTGGTAGTTAGCCTGGGGCACACCAAACACATCCTGGCCGGCATTTCTTCGGTGGGATCTTTGCTTCAGCCCCATGCTGGATGAAAAGCGTGGTGGAACCTACCACATACAACAGAAGAGAAAGCTGCAAGCCGATCTGTTCTTCAATGACTGGGACCGCTTGACGTGTCAGTTGATATGATTGCCCAGTGATCACCCCTCAACCCTCTCTGAAGATTGTAGTTGGACGCAAATGCACCAAGAACTGACCATTTTACCCAGAATCAGTGAAATCGGATAGGGTGGGCACTCTTGTGTAGGCAATCTGGTAGTTGGCCTGCGAACGACAAGATGGTTTTTCAGTGCTGTGCATGTTGAAAAGTGCCCCACACCATCAGAGGAACGAGAAAGTCACTTTGCTCTTCAAGGATTGTCAGTTGATATGCTTGTGCAGTGATCAACCGTCAACCCTCTCTGAAGATTGTAGTTGGACGCAAATGCACCAAGAACTGACCATTTTACCCAGAATCAGTGAAATCGGATAGGGTGGGCACTCCACTTGTGTCAGCAATCTGGTAGTTGACCTGCGAACGACAAGATGGTTTTTCAGTGCTGTGCATGTTGAAAAGTGCCCCACACCATCAGAGGAACGAGAAAGTCACTTTGCTCTTCAGGGATTGTCAGTTGATATGCTTGCCCAGTGATCACCCCTCAACCCTCTCTGAAGATTGTAGTTGGACGCAAATGCACCAAGAACTGACCATTTTACCCAGAATCAGTGAAATCGGATAGGGTGGGCACTCTTGTGTAGGCAATCTGGTAGTTGGCCTGCGAACGACAAGATGGTTTTTCAGTGCTGTGCATGTTGAAAAGTGCCCCACACCATCAGAGGAACGAGAAAGTCACTTTGCTCTTCAAGGATTGTCAGTTGATATGCTTGTGCAGTGATCAACCGTCAACCCTCTCTGAAGATTGTAGTTGGACGCAAATGCACCAAGAACTGACCATTTTACCCAGAATCAGTGAAATCGGATAGGGTGGGCACTCCACTTGTGTAGGCAATCTGGTAGTTGGCCTGCGAACGACAAGATGGCAACTTTTCAGGACCCTCATACCTTTCAGATTCTGAAGCTATTCAAGCCCGACATCGCCTTTTTGTTGAGGTTTTGCTGCATGAATGGAGGCTTAAGAGTTAGACATAGGGCTTCCAGCAAGCCATAAACGTACTAGACCGGCTTCGCTGGGCTGTGCTGAACAGAGGCCCATGTTTTGTGGATAACAGCTGCGGCTTCCATGGTCGCGCAGCTTGCAGGTATAGCTTGCTGTGGACGCTGATGCTTTTCCAAGTCATAAGATGTTCCAAATTCCGATTGGTTGATGAGAACAGAGAGGTAAGCGTCAGTTTAGGCAAGTGATAAATGCGAAGGAAATCCTTCTAAGGATTCTAACTTGTGCCCAGTCCAAAATTTCCGTCAGAGGATGCTGCGTACTGGCTGGGTTGAAGTTGTACAAAAGGCCATTGCGGCAGCGTAGATCTTGGCCATTTGCCCAGCTGATATCAGTGCCACTGGAGGGACCCAAGACGGCCTTAGAGAGGGCCGGAGATATCTGTAAGCTTTTGATTGCCAGCCACAGTCAGCTCCGCAAGAAAGGAGACGTTCTGCGAGATCTTGCAACTTGACCAACTTGACCACATACCTTTGAAGAATCGCAGAGGACATGTCCAGCCTGCTCTGTTGAACATGGAGGATTCTGGCTGGCTGTCGTCCTGGGTGTGCAGCAATCCACTTTGGCACAGATTGCTTGCTTTGCTGCCAGCGGCGTTTGCAAAATCGCCCTGAAACTTGTGTTGCCTCCGACCGCAAGGCGAAAAAGGTCATGATGGCCCAGTAAAATGCCATTTGGATGCCTTGCAACAGTTCCAGTGAGGAGTAACTTGCTGTGGGAGCCTGGGGTAGCGGGCTGTTTTATTCAGACAACTGACCATACTGTCCAAGTGGAGCAGTGTTCTGTGGCCCTGTGCATTTTACTCAGAGCCAATGAAATGGCTGGGCCTTCTTTTGTGGGCAATCTCCAAAGGTCAACCTGGTCAACGTTGGTAGTTAGCCTGGGGCACACCAAACACATCCTGGCCGGCATTTCTTCGGTGGGATCTTTGCTTCAGCCCCATGCTGGATGAAAAGCGTATGGAGCCTACCTACCACATACAACAGAAGAGAAAGCTGCAAGCCGATCTGTTCTTCAATGACTGGGACCGCTCGTGTCAGTTGATATGCTTGCCCAGTGATCACCCGTCAATCCTCTCTGAAGATTGTAGTTGGACGCAGTGGAATTTGCCTTTTCCAGTGTGTCTTCTACGTGTTTTTTTTTGCTGCTGCACACTGGGTAGTGTACTCTCCCAAAATGCTTCTCAGAATGTTCGTCCAGAGGGTATGTGACAATTGCATACAATTGCATAGAAGGCCACTTTGGCAGTTCTCTGCAGTCGGAACAGAGATGCCCCTGAAGTCATGTAGTCAATGTAGTCACTAGATACAGCATGGGATCTTCCATCTGCCGACAGCGCCATTTGACGAGTTGAACCAGGCGGTGAAGTGGCCAACGCCAGTGATATTTGGTCATGTGAGTCATGTTCATTCAGTACTGTCGCTTCCGAATATGAAGGTGCTTTTCTGCGGTCCAGATGTTGGTACACTGCTCAGAGGTCAACGGTCTTGTGGCTTTGCAGGTTTTACCAACAGGGAACCAACGGCTTGCTCTTTATTTTGGGCTTATTGTTTCTTGACATTTTGCCTTGAAAGCTATTCAGAGAATCTTGCAAACTTTTTGCATCGGAAGCTTCTGGACCTTTTGGGTGCGGAAACGATTCAAACGGTTTTCAACTTGCCGGCCCAGATTTTTCAAGCCGTGGGTGAATCGCGAGTATCATCTTGGAAGCGGTTCCGAACAGTTCCGAAGGGTCAGAAGCGGTTTCTGACGGTGTCTGTGTCAGTTGGAAGCCGTTGGACCGAAGGGTCAGGAGCGGTTTCTGGGGATGGTGCGGACCCCGTAAATTAGATGATTTTATCGTAGCCTGCCAAAGTTGTCCGTTTCGTAGGGTGCTCACTTCAACGCCAGATTCCGAAGAATTCAAGAGCCAAAAACTTCCAACAACTTGAAAATAGATTCCAAGATTTCCTAAATGGCTCCTAGGCCGTTCTCAGGCAACAAACAAAGAGACAGCCGGTCATTGAGAAAAGAGCCGACATCGCAAGACTTATCGGGATGTGAACTTGAGAGGACACATCCAGTAGTCTGTAAATTTGATAGTAGTCTACTAATCACCAACGTTGAATGATGTTCGGCCATTCTCCAAACTTCGCTGTTCGTTTTTTGCTATTTCCAAGGTATTGAAATTGCCAACGTCAACTGGACTCTACGACTTTTTTCTTGTCAGAGGATGTTTCCAGAGCCATAACCCCAGCAACCCATTGCGGCAGCGTAGATCTTGGCCATTTGCCCAGCTGATGTCAGTGCCACTGGAGGGACCCAAGACGGGATTCTGATGGATGCCTGTTGATGCACGGCTCACTGAAAGGTAGACTTGGAAAACTTGGCAACGGTGCATCCCCCAGATGCAATGGACAAATTATCACTGTTCTAGCATGTTGGAAGAGTCTAAGGCGCTGCGGGGTTCCGAAATGTTTTGCCGGAACACCGTTTGATGGCAGGTCCCTTGCAGCAACTTGAACTGACTGACCGGAAGATTGTGAGACATCCAACTTTCTGCCCTGACTGCCCCAAGTGCCTGTTGAATGAAATCGTGAACCACCTCCTTGGCTTTTCACCTTAGCATATTGCCAGATCCGCAGGTTCATTTGTTCATATTTGTTCAGTGGCCCCTTGACGTGGCACCTGAGTCAAGAAAAGACAGTGGCGCGTTGTCCCATCCTGAGCAAATCCGAAATTCCGAAACAGCCCAGGGCCGGTGTTGCTGTAACGGTTGCTATGGCATGACGGATGTGCCGCTGTGCCAGGATCTCTGCAGCTGGTACTCAGTTGGCCGGCTACCCAATCGCCCATAGAACCGAGGCATGTCATGAGGTAAGTCCCGTCAATCGAACTGTGGCCTCACGATGACACGCATTCCAGGCGAACACACTGTGTCACGGCTTGGGCCAGGAATGGGCTCATTTGGGTTGCAGTCCCATGGTAGCAGGTGATGCTTTGATTTTAGTAAGGCTCTACGCCAAAGCTTGCCAGCAGCATTCTGCAGGCAGAATCGGAGCTTGGGAAAAGGTGTCACTCTCCCGATCTGCCTGGTGTTCTGTGCCCTTGATACTTCGGAGGGGCCGTCGTTGAAGTGGACCTCATTTGTCCTTGCTGGGCACTGCATGGGCACTGCACCGGATGCGGCAGTTGGTGCCAAACCTGCTGCAGTAGCGGTGTCCGTGGACAGTGGCCTGGTTGCTGGTGCATGGGGTCCAAGATGACCCACAAATGAGGGATGATTCTTATGATGATCATTGTGTGGGTCAGGTTACAAACAACTGTGAATCAGCGTGTTACCACCAAACGTTTCTAAGATTAGATTCTAAGGTTAGCAACTGGCCGGTGATTTTGGTTGCCAATCATCGCATTTGACCCATATGGTGGCCTCCCAGGAATGTCTTTCAGTGTGCACGTTGGACCTGACCGTGATGGTGTGACAGGCTGCGATGAGGTGCTGTAGCTGCTGTAGCTGCTGAGTGACCCAGTGGCTTTGGAATCTGCAGATTGGCTGGACATACTCAGATGATCTCAGATGGAGGCCTGATGATCTATCAAACTGGTCAGTTTTGAGAGGAGGCCCAGCTAGTTTCTATGGGACAATTTGAAGCGACGTGCTGATGGGGTGGAGTCCATAGCTCCCAGCTTTCAAAGTCACAAATGGTTTGTGACACATGCTCTTCTCAAATACTATGCTGATGGGGACAGATAATTTCACCAAAGCGTGACATGACTTTCTTGTTTCACGGGCTGTATCAAGAACTGTCAAGACACTTGTGCCACTTGGGAAATAGTTTTCCTGCCCTCGTGACATTGACTGGATCCCTCGTCAGCCCAGAGGGTGTGGCAGGTGTGGCCCCTGGCCCCTTGCTGCGGGTGCCATCTGGGACAATTAAGGGTCAGTGGTGCACGTTTTGATTCGTCAAACCTGATACCGTTTCAGAATTTGAACTGAGGACAGTGAAGTTAACCTCCCCCCTTTTTCGTCCTAGAGCGACTTCGACATTCCTTAGCTTTCGAAAGATCTTAGACTCCCAGATCCAACTTGGGGTCGCATGGACCGGTCCTGGTGACGCCATGGATGCTGAGTGACGCAGAGCCGCTGACTTTCCCGTCAGAAAAATCAGATGACAGAAACAGGTTTTTACCCTCCAGATCTTCCAGATCCTGCTGGGCACATCAAGTCAGATCACCGCAGCTACTAACAAAAGAGCGATCTCCGCATCTCAAGAGGCAACGGTTGGCTTTGTAAGTGCGAGGTTGGTGCGTTGCAGAGCCCCAGATGGCTTTGGAATCACGTTCACCACAGACTCAGCTCAGTTTGACTGTTGTGCTTGGGTTCTTGCTGGCCTTGTGATGCAGCGATCTCCGCATGGTGCCATGTGTGATGTTTTTTTCCCCTTGAGAGGTCTGAAGATTGCTGTGGGCTGCAAACTTGGGTTGGTCTGATTTCCAGAGCACAGGTGTGCCAAAACCGGAGATTTGATGATTCTCAGGCATAGTGAGAGCTGGCTTTCAACTTAAAGATTCAAGGTCGGCCCTGATTTGATCACCTAACCTGGTCCTTCCACGTTTCACGAGCAAACATGCCATGGGTTGCACGCGAACTTTGCAGGTCGCACGGGTCACACGCAATCCAAACAGTTGTGAAGCTTCGAGCGTCGATGTCACTCGAGGGATGAAGCCACTTGCCATTTTTAATGAAGCCACCGGTTCTCACAGCTGTCGAAACAACATGCGCAACATGGGTCCTGTGCGTTCAGACTTTTGAGTTCCACCATCATTGCATTCCAGCTGTCACTCTTGAGGGCTTGATGTGTGCCAGAGACTGGTCCTACAGGCTCCAAAGCTTGGATATACAGTCTTAAGTCTTAAACACAACGCGCGGAGTTTAATCTGACTGAAACTGCCATCAGCTTCAAGTTGAATTTCAACAATCTTACAACAGAAGGCAAGAACTCTTGATTTCCAGTGGCACTGCAAGCGTTGCCTTCAGAGGCAGTGGCCACGAGACATTTTGAAGCTCTTCGTGCCAGCTATATCGCATGACTCTACCTTTTGCGACCAACTCTCAAAAGGACCTAGAGCAGGGTACGCTCAAAATGTCGCACAGTTTAGCTTGGAAGCCCGGTGTGAATGATGGGTATCCAATGAAGAGAGTTCTATTTTTTTCGATAAGATCTTCCTCCCAAAGTGGCGCATGTTTTTGTAGCATCAACCGTGTATTCCCAAATCCTTCGTCTTAGCTCACCATAGCTTGAGTTGCCATTCTTGTCGGCAACTCAGAAGCTGAACATGACCGGATAAAGGTCTGGCATATCAAAGGTTAAATTTTAGGAGGTGCTTAGCCAGAAGACCCAGCTTCGAGATTGGCAGACGGGTCATTTTTTGAAATCAAAGTCTTGGATCCAGACGCTCATTGCCACCGCCACCATGGGATCCGAAGCGACAAGAGATGGAGCAACAGCATCACTGGAGGGGTGATCCAGTTCTGGGGCGAGTGAGTTTTGAAGCCATTTCCTGTGATGTGGAAATGCTTCACTTTCTGGGCACTCAAAAAAATTCGGACCTCCATTCCCAAAATTTATGGGATTATTCCCCCCATGAATTTTGCCATAACTGGGGGCCCATCCCCCATTTTGAGAGACGCCGCTTTGGGGTTCAGCAGTTTGAGGCCACTTGAGCTACAGAGCCAAGTGGTGCCAAGTATCCCGATCCCTGTACAGCTCTGTGAAGGAGATGCCTTTTCGGCCCATTTTTTTTGGGAGTTTCTACCAACCAACCAAACTTGGGAGGGTTTCCGTGAAACTCGGGTCCCGAGTCCTCTGAAGAGGGGGGGAACTCCTTCAACTTCAACTGGCTCATATATGTTTTCGGACGGCTCAAAGCCATCCAGTGCATTTGCTTGGCACTTGCTTCGCACCACAATGACAGATCGAAGTTGCCCTGTGTGCATCAACATGGTCGGCCTTTGCCTGTGCCCTTGACGCACAAAAAGGAACGCGCACTGGCTATGGGGATGGATCGAATCCAATGTTGGAGCGTATCCAGGTTTGCCGAAAACATCATAATTAGGCTGTAAAACGAGTTAGGAACACCCCGAGAAAGAGGTAGGCATCTCATGTAACACATTTAGCTACTAAAAGCAAGCACGGCGTTGGAAAACGAGGTCAGACCCCAAAAAACGCTACGGGACTGGAGAACGAGGTAGGAACACTTCGTCAATTCCGTTATGTACCAAATAAAGTCCGCGGCTCAGCTGTCCTGGGATGACCTGAGAGGAATCACTCTGAAAATAACCTCAAGAACCGGTTGAGCTTCACATCTCCAACGAAGCATTTGAGCACCTCGAGCCCTTTGCCCTTTGCCACCTGTCTTGTTTGCACCTCGAGCCGGGCAGGGGCTCGACCCCTTCGGCCACTCCATCCATGGCCCGGTTGGACCTATCGGTAGGACCCGCTTGCTGGGGTCGCAAGAAGTTGAGCCACAGAAAATGACTGGAAACATCACAGGTTTGATCTACAGATCCCGGTCGCGAAAAGCACAGAGGGATGCCCCTGCATGGAACGTGTTGGCGCATAGAGCGAATCTCGCGTGACTCGATCTTCTGGAAATGGCCTCAAACAACCTGTGTTGACAACTTCTCCGAAAGCTCGAAAGCTGATGGGCTTTCGCGGCTTTCCTCTCTTGGCGTGAAAAAGGCAGCGGAGCTAAAGTAAATAGATACCCCGTGCGTTGCAAGGTCTGGACGTCTCAGGTGATGTGCTAGCTGCTCAAGTGATCTAAGTATCCCTACCCTCTTAAAAATGGAATTGGAGGGGGGGGGAGTCGTACTGAAATTTCATTTTAAAATTCCATTTTTGCAATCATGTTTTCTCAATGATCAATATTCCTCATCATTCCATGTCAATGGCAAGCAGGTGAAAATTAAATACTTGCGCTTAGCTCCGGAGGAGCTAAGCACATGTCAGACTGAAGCAGCACATGCGTAGGGATGGCATCCCTCCAAAAATTTGCGCTGCCGTGATCATACTTGCGCTTAGCTCCTTCGGAGCGAAGCGCAAGTATTTTCAAACCAGTGCCCAAGGCTTGTTAAGAAATGTTACTTTACAATTCCATTTGAGGGGTTGGATCACTATCCCAGGGTTTCCGCAAAAAAAAATGGAATTCGACAGGTTGGTTTTGTCCCCCCGCCCTCCCCCTCTATAGGGGTAGGGATATCTAAGTGATCTAAGCTCTTGAAACCACTCGGGGCCTTACCACACTCCAGTTCCGTGGGCTTGGAAGTCGGATGAATTCCTCACCACGGACCACGTCTCGTGGAACCTTTGTTTACCAGTCGCTTCGCGGAAGACTGCTGCTCTCCAGGTCGGCACAGATGCAAGTCAACACAGATGCATCCGCGGAAGCCAAAACCCACACTGTGGAAGATGTGCAGAACCTTTTGCGAAAGCGATTCGGAGTATACAGGAATCGTCAGAGGGTGTTGAACACCGCTAACTTTTAGATCCATAAACCGGACGCACCAAAGAATGCCACAGATATGATCCCTTGATGAATCCAACTCGTTTTTGTCGTTTTTGAGGAGCCAGCAGGTTTTTGTGTCACGTTGAAAGCTGCCCAATGCAAAGCTGCCCAATGCGACGCGACCTGTCCACGCTCCCAACAGCACCTGCAGTGTCTCAAGAAGCTCGCTAGGAGCTGTCAGTGCGGCCAGAGCCCTATGAGTTGGAGCCCAAAATTGGTCACAAAAAATCATCGAAAGTAGGATGAAACTAAGCATGGAACGTAAATTGATGTAAGCATGCCCATTTAATCCGTTCCTGTCAAACTTTGACCCATCTCTGGATCACCCAAAAATCACTGCGACAAGCTCCGCCAGTGGAAGGTGCACCAGGTAACCCCTGTGACCCGTTTGAAAAGTCCTGACGAGTGGCAAATTGATGCGGTTCATCACGGGAGAATGGCAGCACAGAAAAGCAAGACTATATCGTGCCGAGCTTGACAACTGCCCAAAATTGAAATCGAAACCATGATGTCGAGAACAAGGAGAATGGATGTGAAATAGCTGTATCCGTCTTGAGGCTCTCTGAAATCATTTCGCAGCTTGGCAAAACTTAGCACGGCCAGCGAGAGATAGACAGAAACCCCGGTGTTGTCATGCTTGCCACTTCTGACAGCCCGCAGGATGCCCGGAATTTCCAGAGGTCTGCGGATCTTCCAGCGAAAATGGCCTTTTGAGGCGCCATTCTGCCAGTAGATCACTGTATTCTTCGATGGAATGCTGTCGACAAGTTACAGGGGGCTGCACTGATGGTGCAAGCTTGTGATAAGCTCCCCGCAAGCATTCTCTTCGCACAAGCTCCATATCCATAATTGTCCAAGCGTAATCTGATAGGCTATGATCTCACATCGTCACCTTTTTCAAAAGCGCAGAACACGAGTCGGAGGCCCGCTGTGGAAGATTTCGCCTCTGGATAGACCCTGCCTTTCATCATGCAAGAGTTGGAGTCAGGACTTAGATAACCGAGTCAAGCCGGTGAGTGAGACCCAAGAGTCAGCCAGGACAAATAGCAGAGTCCGATATCCATAATGGCTGAGTCAGACATGGACAGACATGGTTGCAGAATGTTGCAGAATCAAACAAAGACACACCCATAAGCAGAGATCCAATGAAAAGTCAGCCGCTGTAGCGTATCACATCAGTACCTGACTCATTTAGCATTTTCTAACTCACCCAATCACTCATGTATGACTCGGCTGTTGTGCCTGTCACAGCTGACCTGACTCACCCGTCACCCTCACCAAGCAGAAGCTTGAAGCTGCGGCACACGGGCAAGCTGGTGCAATATCATGCTGAACATTTCGCAGGGAAGGGTTTTTGATAAGTGATAGAAAATCGTAAAGTCCCCATCTATAATCAACTCTTTTTGATCCAAACAATCCAACGGGATTGCAACCACCTACCGGAAACGACCACCAGAAACGTTGAAAAACACATTGCCAACGTAACACCGCGGTAGTCTGGATGCGCCTTGCGATCTTCGAGCTGCTTGGGGCAGTTGATTGCTTGTACAGCTCAGCTGATTTCAGGAGTTTGCTGCTAATAAGGTCAGCTTATTTCAGGATGGGTCCATCGTGAAGGCTGGCTTGGTGGATGATCGAAGCACAACTCCGGACGTGAAATCTCCCAGTCGTAGATTCATGATCAACAAAAACACACGCTTCGACACACATTCCAGCAGATTTTCAGACATTGAATGGAGCTGAGCTATGCAATTGCAGATAGTGCAGGCTTTTCTGATGCTGAGGTTTGCAGCCATGATTTTTTTAGCTCCGATTTTCTCTCGAGAAACGACAGATTTGCCCTAGACATGAGGTAGAAAAAATGGATGTTCAATCCAATTTGTAGTTGTGTATGCTTTGTATCGTGGTCAAAAGGGATATGTTTTTGCTTGAGCAAACACCTAGCCCCGTTACAAACGCATGTCACAAACAAATGCAATCTAAAATCCAGTGGCAGTTATGTAGATACAGTGGCAGTTAGACTTGGAGATGTGACCGAATACAATTTCGGGTCCGACCTCACCCTTTTGCTCTGCTCTGTTGGTCCGTGTTGCCCTGGAGAATTTAGACCAAGTGGCAGCATGAAGCAACACTGAAGCGGTTGTATTTGTCAGTAACGTTTAAGCTTTGTTGGAATCCAGAAGCAAGTCTTTACAGAGTCAGCACCATCACTATGAGGACTTTTGCCTGAAAAAGAGTGCCGTGGATGGAAACTGCCGCCAGACCAGAGCTTGTTTCTGAATATGACTTGCCTTGAGGCAAACTGAAGGGGCAAATGAACGCAAGGTCATCGTAACTGCAACACCAGATTATCGGGATGCATCCACCTTATCGTAATGTCTTGGTGCGCCACTTGGGACTTGGGCAGCATTTTCTGTATACATCAAGGAGTCCATACAAGAGGGAAACTCATGCAAGTTGCGCCCACATGCGCGTTCCGTGGAATGGGACACAAGTGCATGGACTTGAGCCAGGGTGCCTGCTGTGAACTTATGATCTGAAAAGTTGCACCCATGTTTTCCGATGAAGGAAACAGAGCAATTGCCTCAAAGCACTTGCCATACCTGAAAAAACTTTATGTCGCTTGTTCCAGCTAGTAGTGAGCACTTTTACCGAGAAAACATGAGCGCGGTCCTTGACTGTCTTCATTGCAGAATGGCAAACAAGACCCAGTGGACAAGCATGATAGTGCGACAAAGCACTTGGTATCCTTGAAAAGAGCCCAGGTTTGCTGCTACTACAAGCAGATCAGCACTTGAAGACACCACTACAAAGCAAGATACAGCAGACATGTCCACAACACTTTTATCATGGCCATCGACGGGGTGGAGTCTTAGACACACAATTGTTCAGTTGCATCTTACTGCCTTTCACAGCAACGGGGTATTGACATGTCCTGAAATCATAGAATGTTTTTGCAGTCAAAACTCTTCCAGATCGCAACACAGTCGGCAAAAAAATATGACTGTGAGCACAACGTTGACTGAAGAGAAGAGGGCAAGGTTCGAAAACCAAGCCCGTCTTAGGTGCAACAGACCTTTCACCACTAGGCTAGTTGAACAGTGATTTGTCCAGTTTGCCTTGCTTCTGATGGTAGTTCTAAGCTTGCAGTTTTGATGCAAATGATAAAGCTTTCCCTTCAAAAAGCAGAACGCATTGACTGATAGTTTGGATGTCAAACGTGAACATACACAATAGCACAGTGGACTGGTGTGCCAGCAGGTTGAGATCTGAACGAGTACGTTCTGTGCTTGCAGCCGAACGCCTGTGTGTCAGCATGCCGCATGTTCCAGCATTGCTTCGACGGTTTTCTACTTGCCCAATTTGTGCTTGACTTCCCCGAGGGTCTTAAGCCATCAGGGAAGCGCAATGGTCCGACAAAACACTTGGCATGCTTGAGTTTTCAGGCTGGAGTTTGCTGTTATGAACAGAGCATCAATTGAAGACACCACTACGAACGAAGATCCAGCAGACGTGTCCACAGAACCTGCATCATGAGCATTGGTAGTGAGAGTCTTAGACACGCAATTGTTCAGTTGCGTCTTATTGCCTTCCGACACAAACGTTCATGAATAGTTTTCAAGCAATAGCCAATAGTTATGTCTTTGGAGTCACAGCAAGTGCGAACATTTCCTCATCATAACAGAGCTGGCAAAGTCGTGAGTATCAAGCCATCAGGGAAGTCTCATGGTTCGATAAGCAATTGGCATGCATGAGGAACCCTGGAGTTTGCCGTGTGCAGTGAAAATCCAACAAATTTGTCCACATGAGTAGCAGAAGTTCTATCCTATTTAATGACATGCGTATCTGCAGGTGCAGTTGTGTTTCACTGCCTTTCACAGCAGAAGGTTTATATGACATGTCCTGAAATCGCAAGGTGTTTTTGCAGTCCAAATAAACGTACAGATGTCCAAATCACAACCCAGCCGGCAAAGTCGTGACTGCGAGCACATGAGCCACGTTCTAAACCCTTGTGTTCATGTTAAGCAAGGGGCCCCTTGTAGGGGTGTGGCGTAAGCAAAACTGTGGTGCGCGTAAGCCAGCGTAAGCTCCGCGTAAGAAAAGATATGCGCGTAAGCAAAACCTGTGCGCGCGTAAGCAAAACGTAAGCAATGGCGCAAGCATTTCCTTATTTGGTGCCAGGAAGTAAGACATTTAGAACATGGCTCACATGAATATTGACTAACTGAAGAAAAGAGGATTAGATTTGAAAACGATCCGCATGTCTCGCAAAACCACAAAAACGCCAGTGGCTTGCTAGTTCCACAGTGATATGTCCACAGTGCCTTGAGGTCGATAGTGCCTAGCGTGCAGCGATGCCCATGAGAATGATGAGAATGCTATCTCCTAGTGTTCCAGCATTGCTTCGGCGGTTTTCAAATGTTTTCTACTTGCCCAAATTTTGCTTGAATTCTGCCTGAGTCTTGAAGCTGGAGTTTGCTGCTAGGAACAGAGCATAACTTGAAGACACCACTACGAACAAAGCACGTCTCGGATGCAACAGACCTTTCACCACTGAGCTAGTTGAAGCGTCCTTTATACACAGTGCTTTGCTTTTGATCTTTCCAAACTTTGATGCACCCGCTTTGCGCTCAAAAGGCAGAACATGTCCACTACGAAAAAGTACACTGAACTTGTGTGTCGCCAGGTTGAGATCTGAACGAGTACGTTCTGTGCTTGCAGCCGAACGCCTGTGTGTCAGCATGCCGCATGTTCCAGCATTGCTTCGACGGTTTTCTACTTGCCCAATTTGTGCTTGACTTCCCCGAGGGTCTTAAGCCATCAGGGAAGCGCAATGGTCCGACAAAACACTTGGCATGCTTGAGTTTTCAGGCTGGAGTTTGCTGTTATGAAAAGAGCATCAATTGAAGACACCACTACGAACGAAGATCCAGCAGACGTGTCCACAGAACCTGCATCATGAGCATTGGTAGTGAGAGTCTTAGACACGCAATTGTTCAGTTGCGTCTCATTGCCTTCCACAGCAAAAGGTTTTTTGACATGTCCTGAAATGGCAGGGTGTTTTTGCAGGCAAAACAGCGGTGCAGATTTCCAAATCACAATACAGTCGGCAAAGTTGCGAGCACAAGAACAACGGCTGTTTAATGAGAAGAGGGCCAGATGTGGAAACCAAGCACGTCTCGGATGCAACAGACCTTTCACCACTGAGCTAGTTGAAGCGTCCTTTATACACAGTGCTTTGCTTTTGATCTTTCCAAACTTTTAGTTTTGATGCTTTGATGCACCTGCTTTGCGCTCAAAAAGCAGAACATGTCTACGAAAAAGTACACTGAACTTGTCAATCAGCGGGATCATCTAGGAACCCCCCTGCCTTTTTGGGTTTTGTGAGTGTCAAGCTGCCCATTCCAGCAGCCAGCTCCCACGGTGGGGTCATCAGTCGACCCGCGACGTGACGTGACCCCGGCGCCAAATCAAACCCCTACACTTGCAGACACACAATAATTTCTTGCATGAATCCAAGCGAATGAAGACTACATATCCATCCTAAGATTGGTCGGAAATACCCTCACAAGCGAGTTCCGTGTCTTTTTGGGATGCACAGATTTGGATAAGAGCGGGACTCCAAATTTTGCGAAAGAATCCCGGGTTTGCAGGTTCGGGAAGCCTTGCGAAGCCTAATCTATAGGCAGCAATAGATTTTTACAGGAAGGCTCTTCGCGTAGGCTACGTTACACGTAAAATGATATTAAAGGACCAAGGCACCCTTCCGGTCCTGGGAAGGCGAAGGCCAGATGTAAGCATTTGCGAAGGCCTCTTGGAGTGTGTAGGGCTTAGGCACCCAAGAAAAACAGCACTCACTTCGTGTTTGGCAGGGATTAGCAAACCATAACAATTTGACAGCACTTGGCATGCTTGAAGAACAATGGAGCTTGCTGCCTCCATGAACATAGCATCATTTGGAGAGAATGGCGAAACTCCCGTCCAACACAGTAGCTTGGAGCACCGTCGAGCAACAAGGTACATTTCGACGTGCAAAACGATACATGAATCCCCAGAAAACGATGACACAGAAGCAATGTTTGATGTGGAACCCACAATGTCTTCCAGCAAGCAGGTGGAGCCCTCCATATGAGATGTATTGTAATTTGTTTGGTTTCATGTCTACCAGGGATGATAAGAGGTTTCCATTTCAGCTTTCTTTTGTTGACCCTTTCCACAAAATCTTTCCGTTTTTGAACGATAATCAAAACGATAACGACATGTGCTTCGATGGATGACTTGCCGAGAGTACACAAAAGCCAGCTGGCCCAGCGGCCCAGCGGCCACGACACGACATGGAAATCTAAAAAGACTGGCCAGAGTACCTGCTGGCCAGCTGGGCCTGCGCTAAGCAGGGGTTTAAGTTGAGGCAATCAGGATATATAAAATGATGTAGTGAACTCCCAAAAATGTGCACATCGCTGATTTGAATTGACTACCGCAAACCAAGATTCAGCAGGTGTGTCCACAAAATTTTCATTTGAGCATCCGTAGATCAATGGTGTAAGGCTTATTTGAAGACATTAGAATGTCCGATTGAGCCTTGCTGCGTTGCATAGCAGAGGTTCACAAAGCATGCCCCAATCCGCATTCAAGATGATATTGTACAAGGATTGCGAACTGGAGCTTGGTGTGCTATCGCAGCCCAATGTGGTCGGCATGAGCCTCGTGAGCGTATGAAAACTCCCCGATAATAGAGAAGCGAGCCAGATTTGAAACCCAAGCATGTCTTGGGTGGAACAGACCTTTCGCCATTTGGCTTGGTGAACAGGTACTACTGTACTACCTTGTTTGGTCTTCTTTGAAGTAGAAAGCCAGGGCAAGTAAACTTGAGAGCAGAGGGCATCGGCTGATTGATACTTTTGCCAGAACTGGCGGCCATCAAAAAATGTAAATGTGCATTTGCAGGCTAGCTTCGCGAGTTTTATGGCCAAACCATGAATGTTTTACTTTGAAGTCACAGGGCGACCAAGCCAATTCGCTGGCCCTGTTTCGTATGTTGAGTTTCCCCAATTTCTCGATCCGGAAACGGAAACCGGCCTGTGCACTTCGTGCACTTGACCTGGGGAGAGTTGAGAGACTCTAAGTTGCACTAGTCACTAGTTTTTCACGATAAGGCTTGGTGTCCTGGTGGTAATTCCCCAAACAGTGTGTCTACACCTGAGGGTTTCTTACAGTAAGTGTAAAGGCCGGTGCTTGATCAGGGTGCTCCAGCTGGGCCGCGGCACTTTTCGTGTCAATTTCCGAAAAAAAAATGGCTCTTGTGACACAGAGATTTTTTTTCCCCGTTGTTGTGGCGCGACCGTTTTCCTGTAACTTTCCGTACACACATATGACATGTGTATGACATGTGCATGTATACGGTCGGTATACGTATTATGAATTATGATGAATTATACTGTATACTACACATCTATAGCTGCAATAGCCCGGTTTACAACAAGAATTTTGATCCAGATCGTATCAGATCGTGCTGACTAAGGAGACACTGCGCTCAAAGAGGTGCTGCTGATGCTGGGACCGGGTCATCTCTGAATCTAAAAAGTTGCGCTCCGAACGGCAGTTGATTGGGAGGTGTACAAGTCGAACTTGGCGATTGGGGGATTCATGGGGATTCATGATCGTGAACAGGTCTTGATCCAAGTATGCAGTGGACCAAATTCAATGTTTGAGTAGGACCGAGTAGGACATGAAGTTTCCATGATGTGATGTGCAGCTCAGGGGTCCTGAAGTGTTGCTTCTTGCGCAGGCCCACTGTCTTGATCCGTCATTGAGCAATGCCTTGTTTACTGAACAATCCGGCATTCCAGTTTATGAACAACAACTGGAACATCACATCACATGTCATCTCCGCTTGCATTTTCAGAGACAGATCTTTTCGCTGGGGGCTTTGTTTTTGACCTTATTACGACAGGGTTGTCCACGGGCCACGGTTGATGGAGCTACCTACCGTCTTGAGTGAATGGCTGGCCACCTTGTGCAACTGGGACCCTTGAGGTTGGTGGTGCAGCAGATGTCTTCCGAATTTTCTTGGGTGGTGAGCCTTTATTTTTTCCCCTAACAGAGTTTGCTTAGGGCCTAGAAGTCTCAGCCCAGACAAAGCTTCGGTGCAGTTGCTGGTGCATGTTTCGGGCTGGTTGCGGGAGTGGCATATCCGGTGGTGTGGGTTCCGAGATGGTTCTGCAGATTTTGGTACCGGTTGCGGCTTGGTTCTGGGTAGTTCCGGAGATTTCGGTGGTTCCGGTGTCGGTTCTGGAATGGTGTTCACTGGCTGCTGTCACGCTTTCCTATCACCACTTTCGTGTTGGGGATACCACCTGGGTTTATGTCTCTATGGTCATGACATGACACTTGACCGAGTTGACCAGTGAAAGGCTCGAACAAACCGGCAAAGACATTTTGACCCTGCGTAGCACATGGCTATGAATCAAGAACTTGGTACTCATAATACCCATCCTTCACATCAAAATAGCTGGAGGTCTTGTGGATTTTCATCCTGTTGTATTACTGCTATTGGGGAAATCATGACCCACCCATGCCTGACATGGACCAAAATGGCCAACACTGCCAGTGGGATTGAAGCACACCAAGTCTTCATTTAGACAGGAAAAGGATGATGAGTCTAGGGAAAGTGGATTCCTGACTGGCGTTTTTACATTTTCGACACATTTTCAACCTGGATATTTTGGATGCTGATCCCAGCTGACAGGCACATATACAGTATATGATGTGCCAGTACATGTGTGGTGCTCTGGGCTGTGTTGGAGCAGAGAAGTGGAAGCTGTTTCACTTAGAGGGACGCCGGGGAGACAAAGGGAGTCAGGAGACAAATTCGACACCGACAGCCAAGACAGAAGGGAGAGAGAGACAAGGCGGCAGGAGAAGCCAAGAGAAGCCCGAACGAAATTCACCAAGGAGGAGGGGAGGGAACCGAGACCGAAGGCAGACAGAAGGACAGAAGGGATACAAGCTTGGGAAGCAGAGTGGCAGTGACAAATTTACTGAGTCGTCCACAACGAAACTCAGCCTCCGGCCTATTGAGAAGTAAGAACCACCATAGCTGACGTTATTTGGACAAAAACGGGACATTCTACTGTATCATCCTCTACATCCATATCCTCAAACATGGGACATCTCATAGTTATCTTATAGTTATCTCATGTATGCTCCAAGTTTTGAAGCCCCCCATTCTGTAACAGGCCGGCCCATCTTCCTGATGCCCAGGTAACAGGGGCCATGTCAGCCGCGGCTGTGTCAGCCATGGCCAATGGTGTCAGCCGTTGGCGGCTCATGCAGCCAGCCCTTCTGCTACGTGTCAGATAAGGCGCTGACGGCCTGTCTGAATCAACGTGGCACCTGGGCCACCTACTTAGATGAGGGCAATGCTAGCAATGGTTGGCTGGATAGCTGTGCCATACCTTCAGGGAGTAGATCTGAGATTCTTATCTTTTCGTTTGAAAGGAAATCATCTAGTGTTAGCCATGGTCAGGAAGGTATGGTTCAAATTTTATTACCCGCCATTGGATAGTCTCTAGGGATGATGGTCCAGAACATCTTCAAACCGAGCCGAGCCTTCTATTACTTCAGTATTCAAACACCTCCGTTTCGCTTCATCCTCGTTTAGACAGCAACGTAAAAAGCTGCGCTTGAGGCAAGTATGGGAGATGGAGAGACATAGTGAGCATTCTGGAGGACAGCCACCGAATGCCAGGCTATACCTTGGGTTGTTTGTTGATTCATGGGTCCACCGCGAAAAAACCATCCACTTCCAAAGCAGAATGATCCTTTCCTGTGAAGAAAACTACTTAACTACAGTTTCCTGTCAAGTTTCCTCGAAGCGATTTGATCTACTTCAAGTTTTCCATGATCCCACCGAAGGAAACTGCAATTCAGAGACTTCGACCCAACTGCATCTCCACAAATGCCGCGCTCTCGGCTTTCTCGCGAAGCTCGAGGCGCTGCTCCAGACAGGGAAAGTTATGGGGTGAGTTTTTGAAGATTTCGGAACCACCCTTTTCTGAAGTCTCCTTATTTCACAGGGATTATAGACCTTTTTTTGGAGCTCAGCCACCTTTATTGGGATTTTGGTCAAAACAAACTTGGTTGATTAATTGGATGGGTAGCATTGCAGTAGTTCAGCACTTTTGGGGTGACCCTTAACAAATGAACCTGGATGAGCCCGAAGAGCAGTGTCTAATCCAGGTATCCCAATTCATTCACCTTATCTCAGCCAGGAACTATTCTTGCCAGGCTTAACAGGCTTAACGGCTTAACATATAACTACATATGGCTACATGTGCCATGGACAAAAGTTGGGTAGCCACTGGTCCAAAGCCTCCACCCCGCATGGTCAGACTGGCAGCGTCCTGTCTCAATGACATTCGCGCCGCAGTTTTTTTGTACACCTGGTTTCCAAACTCACCTTGGGATGTTATTGTCTGCCTGTTGTTCCACTTTGTCCGTGGGTGGTGTGGCATCGGTTGGTTTAATCACGTACGATTTCATTGTCCTAAAGCAAGCTTTCCACAACCATATTTCCTTGTTGCCCTTGAGATTTGCGATGGCTTTCGTTGTTATCTCCATGCTCTTTGTTTCAATGGAGGGTGCTTGTTTCTGGTTTGACCCGTCTGCAATTTGATGTGCAATGGTTTTGGATGATGCGGTGAATATTCTTGCGATGGTATGGTGACTTTCGCCACATGAACTTTTGAGTTGCAGAGTGCTCGCAGTGGAAAAAGCTTACGTGCCTGTGGTTCTTAGACTCCTTATTCGGGTATATGCAGGTGCTTTTTTTGCCAATGACTTGACATCATTGCAATTGACTGTGATTGTCGGAAAGTTGTTCTGATTGCCTTCGCAGCCTACTGCAATTTAACATATATAAAAACGTCAGCCATGCTGATCTCGGTCAACGCCGTTTTGGTGTACTGCCCTCATGTACTGCCCTTGTGATTGGCCAAGGGGCCGTGGCGTGATGCCGTGACTTTCCTGGAATTATTCTTTCGCCTTGTCAGTTGGTTTGCCTTCTGTGCTATTCGTGTCACGTGTCAAGTACTCACTCCCAGTGCTTGGGTTTTGCCATGGTTGTGATCGCCTGCTTCATGCCCTCTGTCAAAAGTTGGGTTTTATATTTATGTGTGTATATATATATACTGTATGTATATATATATATACTGTATATATATATATGGGAGGATAATTACGCCGCCTTGAATAGGCACTTGTAATGGCCAATAAAAGGAAGTCCTGGTGATGGTGGGGTGACCATATTGTGACCATGGCTATGGGATTGGTTGAAACCGCAAATTGCCTTCCAAAACTAGATGGGCTAGTACTGAACTCATCGATTTTCTGGGTTGGTATGCAATTTTTGAGCCCGAACCATGTCTGTCTCCAAATCAGATATCTGCATCTATAGTGATCTCTATCTCGATATCTGCATCTACATTTGCCTACTTCTATTTACATGTATCTATATATATATATAGATCAATCTATACAAGCCTATGTGTGCAATATCTTATTAACATCTTACATCTATCTCAGTATCTCCATCTACCTACTTCTAGTTGCTTCCATCTACATTTGCCTACTTCTATTTACATCTATCTACTATATAGATCAATCTATACAAGCCTATGTGTGCAATATCTTATTAACATCTACATATGTATCTTGATGTACAACACATCTATGAATCGATGGATTCATCGATCCTTTTACATATCGAAACATATTCATACATATCTGAAACAAAACAAATGTACGATATGCAACCGTACGTATGGTCACATAGACGTTACATAGACTCAGGTGGTCCTGGACACTTTGCTACTTTCACTTTTTGGAGATCGACATGATCGACATGGTCACCTGTGGCACCGTGATCCATGCCCTGGGGCTTGGAGGTGCCTTAAGAGATTTGAGGTATAAAATCTCTATATTGAGCATCATAAAAACCTATTGTGAATCCTATTTCTAAAATTAAAAAACGCATATTTTTGTTTCAAACATATAAAAGTTGGTTTGTGCAAAAAACCCTTCCAGCTTGTTTTCCATTTCCTGCAGGCCTGACGCTGCCGGCTTTGAATTTGTACGCATCGATGTCCAGTCGCCGCCTGGAACCCTGTATCACCACGTTGAACGAAATTGTCACCGCTTGCGAGCGAGGCAGGGGCTTTGCTGAGAGGCTTGAGGTGTGGGTTCCCCGAAATTCTATTTTTTTGTTGGGGAAACTTGTGATAAACCGGGTGGATTTTGTTTTTCCCCCAAAAATCAGATAAACTCAGATCTTTTGACAAAATCATTCTTTCGAGGCTGCCAAAAGGGGACAACTGTGAAACTGAAATTGTTGAACCACAGCATGGCCAAAATTCAACGCAAAGGAACATGGGGTTTGGCATCTAAAGCTTAGATCCTGGAATTTTTGCTGCTTTTTCTGGTGGCCCGTTCTGGGTACTTAATAGCCATGGGGAGTGTCTTTGCTTGCAGGTGATGTGTACATGTAGATATATGTATGTCTCCGCACATACACAGGTATATATATAAGGAACTACTCGTACTTAGAATATGCCGGAATTCAATCCTGCCCCCTCAAAGGAAAAAAAAGGTACATAGAATATGTTTTATTTTTAGAAGATTTTAGAAGATCCATTTTAGAAGATCCAATCCCGAAAAATTCAGCTCCACCAAAAACCCTGGGCTCCCACCATGGATCACCATGGTTTTTTCCACTGCAATCGCGAACTTAGTTCAATTTCTTCAGTTTCTTTTTACAATCTAAACATATTTGGTAGGCATTCATGTCGGTTCCCGCCGTTTTGCCGCGACAATCTCGAAAGAAATGCAGGTGGCAGGGAATGTGTCATTAAATCTGCCAAATTCCTATGTTTTTCACTCAAAATTTAGATTTTTTGACATTGACCGTGAAAAGCCATGAAAACCAGGGGAAGGTTCATCCATTTTTGAGGAACGCCACCTAATTCCATTGGTTTTCATTGCAAAGCAATTTTTTTGCATTGTTCTGCGACACCGGTCGTGGGGGTAACCTTAGGTGAGCTTGAAAAACTCATTCTATTGAATACAATTCATCCTTTTTTTGAGGAACACCACCTAATTCCATTGGTTTTTATTGCAAAGTAGGTTTTTCTCATTGTTCTACGGCACCGGTCGTGGGGGTACCCTTCGGTGAGCTTAAAAAAATCATTTTTTTAATACAATATGAAAAGAAATTGATCATTTCAGGGGACATCAGAAACTATATTTTTTGACACCAACCGTGAAAGACCATGAAAACCAAGGGAAGGTTCATCCATTTTTTGTGGAATACAACCTAATTCCATTGGTTTTCATTGCAACATTTTTTTTTATCATAGTTCTACGACACCAGTCGTGGGGGTAACCTTAGGTGAGCTTGAAAAACTCATGTTTTTAATACAATATAAAAAGAAATTGATCATTTCAGGGGACCTTTTTTTCCTGAAATGTTCTCCAGTTTAGGAACTTCAGACATCCAGGGTCGCTACTCCCCAAAGGGAATTGATCTATACCCTTATACGTGGAAGAGACCCAATTCCTTGCAGAACTACATACATAGAATATAAGTCTCAAGGGGACGATTCACTTTTCTTTTATAGGAACACCACCCAATTCCATTGGTTTTCATTGCAAAGTAGGTTTTTTTCATTGTTCTACGGCACCGGTCGTGGAGGTAACCTTAGGTGAGCTTGAAAAACTCATTTCTTTTTAACAAAACAAAAAGAACATTTTCATTTCGGGTGACCTGGTGTTTTTTTAATGTTCCAGTTCAGGAACTTCAGATATCCAGGGTCGCTACTCCCCAAAGGGAATTGATCTATACCCTTATACATGGAAGAGACCCAATTCCTTGCAGAACTACATACATAGAATATAAGTCTCAAGGGGAAGATTCACCTTTTTTTTATAGGTGCACCACCCAATTCCATTGGTTTTCATTGCAAAGTAGTTTTTTTCATTGTTCTACGGCACCGGTCGTGGGGGTTCCCTTAGGTGAGCTTAAAAAACTCATTTTTTAAATACAATATAAAAAGAAATTGATCATTTCGGGTGACCTGGTGTTTTTTTAATGTTCCAGTTCAGGAATTTCAGACATCCAGGGTCGCTACTCCCCAAAGGGAATTGATCTATACCCTTATACATGGAAGAGACCCAATTCCTTGCAGAACTACATACATAGAATATAAGTCTCAAGGGGAAGATTCACTTTTTTTTTATCGGAACACCACCCAATTCAATTGGTTTTCATTGCAAAGTAGTTTTTTTTCATTGTTCTACGGCACCGGTCGTGGGGGTAACCTTAGGTGAGCTTGAAAAACTCATTTTTTTAACAAAACAAAAAGAAATTTATCATTTCGGGTGACCTGGTGTTTTTTCAATGTTCCAGTTCAGACATCCAGGGTCGCTACTCCCCAAAGGGAATTGATCTATACCCTTATACATGGAAGAGACCCAATTCCTTGCAGAACTACATACATAGAATATAAGTCTCAACGGGAAGATTCACTTTTTTTTTAAATAGGAACACCACCCAATTCCATTGGTTTTCATTGCAAAGTAGGTTTTTTTCATTGTTCTACGGCACCGGTTGTAGGGGTAGGTAACTTTAGGTGAGCTTGAAAAACTCATTTTTTAAATACAATATAAAAAGAAATTGATCATTTCAGGGGACCTTTTTTTGCTGAAATGTTCTCCAGTTTAGGAACTTCAGACATCCAGGGTTGCTACTCCCCAAAGGGAATTGATCTATACCCTTATACATGGAAGAGACCCAATTCCTTGCAGAACTACATACATAGAATATAAGTCTCAAGGGGAAGATTCACTTTTTTTAAAATAGGAACACCACCTAGTTCCATTGGTTTTCATTGCAAAGTAAGTTTTTTTCATTGTTCTACGACACCGGTCGTGGGGGGCCCCCTTCGGTGAGCCTCAGAAACTCATGTTTTTAATACAATATAAAAATAAATTGATCATTTCGGGGGACCTGTTTTTTTTGTTGAAACGTTTTAGGAACTTCAGACATCCAGGGTTGCTGCTCCCCAAAGGTAATTACGTATATAATATATACCCTTATACATGAAAGGGACCCAGTTCCTTGCATTCCTTGCATAATTACATACATAGAATATAGGTCCTCAGTGAACATATTCATCCATTTTTCAGGAACACCACCCAATTCCGTTGGTGTTCATTGCAACATATTTTTTTTCATAGTTCTACGACACCGGTTGTGGGGGGCTTCGGTGAGCCTCAGAAACTTTCTTTTTAAATACAATATAAAAAGAAATTGATCATTTCGGGGGACCTGTTTTTTTTGTTGAAACGTTTTAGGAACTTCAGACATCCAGGGTTGCTGCTCCCCAAAGGTAATTACGTATATAATATATACCCTTATACATGAATGGGACCCAATTCCTTGCAGAATTACATACATAGAATATAGGTCCCCAGTGAAAATATTCATCCATTTTTTCAGGAACACCACCCAATTCCGTTGGTGTTCATTGCAACATATTATTTTTTCATAGTTCTACGACACCGGTTGTGGGGGGCCCCCCTTCGGCGAGCCTCAGAAACTTATTTTTTTAATACAATATAAAAAGAAATTGATCATTTCGGGGGACCCAATTCTTTCCAGTACGGATAATATTTTTATGATTCAAAATATTTTAGTGGGCTGAAAGTTTGAAACATGTCCCTTTATGTCCATTTATGCTGCAGTATGGGTGATATTTTGATAATTCAAAAGATTTTAGTGGGATGAAATTTTGACAAATGTCCATTTATGTCCATTTATGCTGCAGTATGGGTGATATTTTTATAATTCAAAAGATTTTAGTGGGATGAAAATTTGAAAAATCTCCATTTATGTCCATTTATGCTGCATGCAGTATGGGTGATTTTTTTTATAATTCAAACAAATCAAAAAAAAACATCTTCCAGAATTGAAAAAATATTCTATGTACACCTCTGGGATATTCTATGTACACGTTTTTTTTCAATTCCTGAAGATGCCCTAAAACGTATTTTTTTTTCAATTCTATATTCTATGTACTAGTAGTTTCTTATATATATATAGATAGACAGGTATATATATATATACATATTCTGCATGACTTGGTGTGGATAGGGAAAAATGTGAAGGACATGTATATAGATTATTAAACCTGCGCAGATATGGTGTACGTTTGAAAAAGGAGATAGGCAATTCCAGTAGGGTGCAACCCTTACTCTTCTGAAAAGATGTAACGAACTGTACTGTTTTGTTGGAACGGCAATTGTTTCTTTGAAGGAAAGGCTTCACTTCTTTAGAGGAATGTTGCACACCTTTCAATCAATTGCTTCGCTCATCCGAAAGTCCGACAGGGGATATTGCGCAAACTAATGCCACACATTCTTCAAGGAATGCCAATGAATAGAACATTCCTTTGAAAGGCACTATATTTTATACATAGGAGGATTCTATTTTGAAATATATGGTCCCATCGTATTCAAAGAACATTGCACTCATTTCAAAGAGAAGCTGCACTTTTTGCAGGAGGTATTCCACTCCCTTGCACCACATGTTCTTCAAGGAATACCACAAGAAAAACATCTTGTGAAAAATCGTGTGTACGCAAGAGGGTTCTATTTTCAAATAAGGCTGCAATCTTTCGCTAAAGCGTGTTGCCCTTTACAATTGTTTTTGCATATGTTGAATTGAATATCCCTTTTAAAAAAATATGAGCGGGTCTTCTGCACAGTCAATGAGAGCAGTCTGTCTTTCAAAATTCCCGAAGTTTCTTTTTTTGCCTCTCTTGCCCGGGCGAAGATTCCGGGGATCGGGGTGCCTCGCTAGATCGGGGCAGAATAGTAAACCTTACCCGATGGTCAAGGAACTGCAAAAGTGAAAGATTGAAGAACTCAAAAACTGAAATCTGTTGAAGAATCGGACTGTGTCCCATGTCCCCACAAGTTTCAGTTTTTCAGTTTGAGTTTGCAGAGATCTAAGGCCAAAATTTGGCTGTCATTTAGGTTTTGGGCAGTTTCATGATATGAGCACATTGTTCTCATGTAATTACATGTTTTTTTTTCATTCGTACCACTACATTTTACCGCTATTTGTGTGTTATTGTAAAGTTTATCTTTTCATATTATCACACTATATGAAGGCCATTGCCCCCCAGCAAAGCTAACGGGTGGCCCATGTGGGGCCAATGACCACATATATACACATCATCTCCAGTATTGTGGGATTTTCTTGTTTTGTTCCCACATTGACCAAATAATACTGGGAGTATTTCTTCGCCATGCATAAGATCCAAACCGATTTCCAACATTTACAAAAATTGGCAAAGTGCCCATGTTTGTGGATAATATACCCAATAATTGCGGGTAAACTCTGAATCTTTGACGCGAACCCCAGTACTTGTGGATAAGGTTCTTCGCTCTTTGGTGGTGATTTCTGGGTCATATCCCAAAGTTGGCCAACATCTCACCTTTCTTTTTGGTTGCAGATTTCCCCGAGCTTTGATGTCCTTTTTCATCCTGAGGCAGTCGATGGCGTCAAGCGCTTCACTTGGGGACGTCCGCGTCAACTCGAGGCCTCCAAGCAGATGTGGTGACCCGGGGAAGCCTCGCCTGCAGCTATGAACGAGGTGTTGCTGGGTGGAAGATGGTGGCAGTTGGGCTGATGAGTTTTCATATGGGGAGATGGGATGGCGGGGTGCTGGTGTGTTTTTTTTCAGGGATTGAAGTGACAAAGATAAAGTAGGGGGTTGAAACATGAATGGCAAAGGTGCCACCTGGGGGACTGGTGCCAACTCCACCATAGCGGGTGGCCCAAGATAACCACTGGTTTGGAGCACCCCAAGGTTGAGAAACACCCATATGCCAGCATGTACATCGTACAAACCATGCAATCGATTCAGTGGCTACAGGTTTTCGAAGGAAAAGGATATATCCCACGAAGCTCTATACGTGCGGCCAAAAGAAATGCTTTCCAGAATCTTTTTTCAGGGTTGCAAGCTGACAATCTCTCTATTTTTCACCATAAGAATGTCATTTTTCACAGTTTCCCATCGATCAGGGATTACTTGGCAGGTTCTTTTTGGCTTCACGCCTTACAGCTGCTGAGCTGGCCACAGTCCTTGGTTCTTTGTGGCGCCATCATCACCTGCTGCAGCTCCGGGTCGCAGTGGCAGTGGGCGCAGGAGAACATGGGTGATTGAACATGGGTGATATGGGTATGGATCAATACCTATTAACCTATTAATACCATTTGTTAGGGGGACGAACATCCATAAATCCCAGCTATTTTGATGTGAACTACAGGGGTACAAGGTTTTGACACACTGCCATATCCCCAATTTATAGCAAATTTGATATAGGTAAAATTGTGATTGAAGCGTCATTTTGACTATGCGGATTTGTTTTTTAAGTTAGATAGAATTTCTTGAAACCTTGAAGAACTTTTTTTCAGGATCCCATTGTGAAAGACCTGCTGATTGATCACAACTACTTTTCCTGTCCCTTCTTGCTGATGTGGGTCCTGACAAAAGCTACTGGGCAAGTTTCAGAAAATCTAGGGTTTGGATCAGATCTGTTGTACTTCCAAGATGAGAATGTGGTTTTTGGACATGTTGACGGGGTCATACATATGTCTATATACTATAATACACCATATACCCTGTATATATATATATACATACATCCACACATACATCCACATTCATGCATGCACGCATGCATCCATCCATGAATAGCTACGTACATCATCGTACATTAACATAAACAGATCATCAACAGATCTATATCAGATCTATATCATACCCAGCCACACTTAGGTGATTTTTTTGCAAACTTGGCGAGTGGGACAAGTTTCATCCACTTCCAGCCGTCTAGGAGACACTTGTCTCGAAGCTCGCGTCTCGAAGCTCGCGAAGCTTCCAGATCTGTTGGGTCCCCGGAGTCCCCGGTCCTGAGAAAGTTTGCTGGAACTTCATGGTTATTTATGGTTATTTACTATCAATTCCGCCGCATTGCATTTTGTTGTTGTACCCTCCATAAATGATGATAACGTCAAGCTGGAGGGAAAAATTGAACCAGGATATTGTCTTTATTTTGACGATAGCCCATGTACCAGACATGGCCATCAAATCAACTTGACAAAATTATCTCTCGCCGACATCCGCAATTCACATCAATTCACTGTGCTTTGGAAACGGCTGTGAACATGTTGCGAAGCGGAAGAGGCTGTTCACAGCCGATCTGAGGGTCCTGAGTTAACACCCCAGAAATGGCTGAAGCCATAGTTTCAGCTTCATTTTCCTTTTGATACTTCCCATGTGTTGCTGACATACTCAAGTTTTTCTCAGTTTCAATTCCCAACAATTTTGTTGGTTCAACCACCATTTTTTTACTGGCTGATTTATCTATTTAAGAATCCCCATGAATCGATTGGAAAAGTCCAGAACATTTGCTGGAAAAGGATCCCAAGTCTAACAGGCTCTCGCGCTGCCTTGATGGGCATGGTGCTCCTGGCCTGTTAAAAATGCTGGTGCTCCATGGTGAAGCCCTGGACTCTGGATCCATGGTCTTTCTGTCGTGGTATCTGAGTATCCTTTGCAATTGATACATCAAGATGTACGGCCCTATTTGAGAGCCAACAAAAGCCCAAACCCAACATGGGATCACTCTAGATCGCCCCAAATCACCCGAAGAAAGCCTGGCCTAACTATATTATGGTCGAAGGAGACACGCACATTTGTTTTCGGGGTTGGGCTTCGTTGGATTTGCCAGTCTTTGTTATTTTTTCAAGACTATTTTCGATTTGTCTGGATCTCTGTATATATGTATACGTATATATATATACACACACATCATACATACCCGTATTGTACATACATTCATATTCGTATATATAAAATAATATAAAATAATATAATATAATATAATATAATATGATGTGATATAATATAATATCATATAATATGATATGATATGATATCATATAATATGATATGATATAACATAACATAATATAATATAATACAATATAACATAACATAACATGATATAATATAACATAACATAATATAACATAATATAATATAATATCATGTTATATTATATTATGTTGTGTTATGTTGTGTTATGTTATATTATATTATATTACATTATATTATATTATATTACATTATAGTATATTATATTATATTCTATTATATTATATTATATTATATGATATTATATTATATATACACACATGCTTCAACTTTTTTCGTAAATTTCTTCAAGTCGCAAATTTGCAACACAAGGGCGGCAATCGAGACTGATGGAAACAGCTCCCAGGACAACACCTCCTGTCCAAAAAAAACAGTGTAGGAAATTCTTAGGTGTAACTTTTTCTGCGCAGTATTTTCTCAGGCAGTTTCCAGTCCCAAACAAGCTGACGAAACCATCAAATGATGATTTTGCCGTTTGATCACTCCAAAAAAGGGGCGTCAATGATTCTAGCCATTCCCAGGTCTCAGGTCTGTTCAAGAATGGGCGAGTCTCCAACATGGGTTTCCGTCAAAAAAATCACCATTTGGGTCCCCAGTTTCAGGACACCAACACATTTTGGCACACAAGATGCCGTGGCGGGACACAGTCAGGCCCGCTCTGGACACTGGGAACGGACCTGTGCCAGGCTTCAGGAGTGTGGGATCGAAGGCGTTGACTGATTTTTGGTTAGCTTTTTGGGGAATTATTTTACAGAGCTTTAAGAACGGGGAGCTTTTTGGGGAATTAATTTTACTGAACTTTACGAACTAATTGATTTTCGGGGAGCTTTTTGGGGAATTCATTTTACTGAACTTTACGAACTAATTGATTTTCGGGAAGCTTTTTGGGGAATTCATTTTACTGAACTTTACGAACTAATTGATTTTCGGGGAGCTTTTTGGGGAAGTAATTTTACTGAACTTTACGAACTAATTGATTTTCGGGGAGCTTTTTGGGGAATTCATTTTACTGAACTTTACGAACTAATTGATTTTCGGGGAGCTTTTCGGGGAATTAATTTTACTGAACTTTACGAACTAATTGATTTTCGGGGAGCTTTTTGGGGAATTCATTTTACTAAATTTACGAACTAATTGATTTTCGGGGAGCTTTTTGGGGAATTCATTTTACTGAACTTTACGAACTAATTGATTTTCGGGGAGCTTTTCGGGGAATTAATTTTACTGAACTTTACGAACTATAATTGATTTTCGGGAAGCTTTTTGGGAAATTCATTTACTGAACTTTACGAACTAATTGATTTTCGGGGAGCTTTTTGGGGAATTCATTTTACTGAACTTTACGAACTAATTGATTTTCGGGGAGCTTTTTGGGGAATTCATTTGACTGAACTTTACGAACTAATTGATTTTCGGGGAGCTTTTCGGGGAATTAATTTTACTGAACTTTACGAACTATAATTGATTTTCGGGAAGCTTTTTGGGGAATTCATTTACTGAACTTTACGAACTAATTGATTTTCGGGGAGCTTTTTGGGGAATTCATTTTACTGAACTTTACGAACTAATTGATTTTCGGGGAGCTTTTTGGGGAATTCATTTTACTGAACTTTACGAACTAATTGATTTTCGGGGAGCTTTTTGGGGAATTCATTTTACTGAACTTTACGAACTAATTGATTTTCGGGGAGCTTTTCGGGGAATTAATTTTACTGAACTTTACGAACTATAATTGATTTTCGGGGAGCTTTTTGGGGAATTCATTTTACTGAACTTTACGAACTAATTGATTTTCGGGGAGCTTTTCGGGGAATTAATTTTACTGAACTTTACGAACTAATGATTTTCAGGGAGCTTTTTGGGGAATTAATTTTACTGAACTTTACAAACTAATTGATTTTCGGGGAGCTTTTTGGGGAATTCATTTTACTGAACTTTACGAACTAATTGATTTTCGGGGAGCTTTTTGGGGAATTAATTTTACTGAACTTTACGAACTAATTGATTTTCGGGAAGCTTTTTGGGGAATTAATTTTACTGAACTTTACGAACTAATTGATTTTCGGGAAGCTTTTTGGGGAATTAATTTACTGAACTTTACGAACTAATTGATTTTCGGGGAGCTTTTTGGGGAATTAATTTTACTGAACTTTACGAACTAATTGATTTTCGGGGAGCTTTTTGGGGAATTAATTTTACTTAACGAACTAATTGATTTTCGGGGAGCTTTTTGCGGAATTAATTTTACTGAGCTTTACGAACTAATTGATTTTCGGGGAGCTTTTTGGGGAATTAATTTTACTGAACTTTACGAACTAATTGATTTTCGGGGAGCTTTTTGGGGAATTAATTTTACTGAACTTTACGAACTAATTGATTTTCGGGGAGCTTTTTGGGGAATTCATTTTACTGAACTTTACGAACTAATTGATTTTCGGGGAGCTTTTTGGGGAATTAATTTTACTGAGCTTTACGAACTAATTGATTTTCGGGGAGCTTTTTGGGGAATTAATTTTACTGAACTTTACGAACTAATTGATTTTCGGGGAGCTTTTCGGGGAATTAATTTTACTGAACTTTACAAACTAATTGATTTTCGGGGAGCTTTTTGGGGAATTAATTTTACTGAACTTTACGAACTAATTGATTTTCGGGGAGCTTTTTGGGGAATTAATTTTACTGAACTTTACGAACTAATTGATTTTCGGGGAGCTTTTTGGGGAATTAATTTTACTGAACTTTACGACTTTACGAACTAATTGATTTTCGGGGAGCTTTTTGGGGAATTAATTTTACTGAACTTTACGAACTAATTGATTTTCGGGGAGCTTTTTGGGGAATTAATTTTACTGAACTTTACGAACTAATTGATTTTCGGGGAGCTTTTTGGGGAATTAATTTTACTGAACTTTACGAACTAATTGATTTTCGGGAAGCTTTTTGGGGAATTAATTTTACTGAACTTTACGAACTAATTGATTTTCGGGAAGCTTTTTGGGGAATTAATTTACTGAACTTTACGAACTAATTGATTTTCGGGGAGCTTTTTGGGGAATTAATTTTACTGAACTTTACGAACTAATTGATTTTCGGGGAGCTTTTTGGGGAATTAATTTTACTTAACGAACTAATTGATTTTCGGGGAGCTTTTTGCGGAATTAATTTTACTGAGCTTTACGAACTAATTGATTTTCGGGGAGCTTTTTGGGGAATTAATTTTACTGAACTTTACGAACTAATTGATTTTCGGGGAGCTTTTTGGGGAATTAATTTTACTGAACTTTACGAACTAATTGATTTTCGGGGAGCTTTTTGGGGAATTCATTTTACTGAACTTTACGAACTAATTGATTTTCGGGGAGCTTTTTGGGGAATTAATTTTACTGAGCTTTACGAACTAATTGATTTTCGGGGAGCTTTTTGGGGAATTAATTTTACTGAACTTTACGAACTAATTGATTTTCGGGGAGCTTTTCGGGGAATTAATTTTACTGAACTTTACAAACTAATTGATTTTCGGGGAGCTTTTTGGGGAATTAATTTTACTGAACTTTACGAACTAATTGATTTTCGGGGAGCTTTTTGGGGAATTCATTTTACTGAACTTTACGAACTAATTGATTTTCGGGGAGCTTTTTGGGGAATTAATTTTACTGAGCTTTACGAACTAATTGATTTTCGGGGAGCTTTTTGGGGAATTAATTTTACTGAACTTTACGAACTAATTGATTTTCGGGGAGCTTTTCGGGGAATTAATTTTACTGAACTTTACAAACTAATTGATTTTCGGGGAGCTTTTTGGGGAATTAATTTTACTGAACTTTACGAACTAATTGATTTTCGGGGAGCTTTTTGGGGAATTAATTTTACTGAACTTTACGAACTAATTGATTTTCGGGGAGCTTTTTGGGGAATTAATTTTACTGAACTTTACGACTTTACGAACTAATTGATTTTCGGGGAGCTTTTTGGGGAATTAATTTTACTGAACTTTACGAACTAATTGATTTTCGGGGAGCTTTTTGGGGAATTAATTTTACTGAACTTTACGAACTAATTGATTTTCGGGGAGCTTTCTGGGGAATTTTACTGAACTCTACGAACTAATTGATTTTCGGGGAGCTTTTTGGGGAATTAATTTTACTGAACTTTACGAACTAATTGATTTTCGGGGAGCTTTTTGGGGAATTAATTTTACTGAACTTTACGAACTAATTGATTTTCGGGGAGCTTTTTGGGGAATTAATTTTACTGAACTTTACGAACTAATTGATTTTCGGGGAGCTTTTTGCGGAATTAATTTTACTGAACTTTACGAACTAATTGATTTTCGGGGAGCTTTTTGGGGAATTAATTTTACTGAACTTTACGAACTAATTGATTTTCGGGGAGCTTTTTGGGGAATTAATTTTACTGAACTTTACGAACTAATTGATTTTCGGGGAGCTTTTCTGGGAATTCATTTTACTGAACTTTACGAACTAATTGATTTTCGGGGAGCTTTTTGGGGAATTAATTTTACTGAACGAACTAATTGATTTTCGGGGAGCTTTTTGGGGAATTAATTTTACTTAACGAACTAATTGATTTTCGGGGAGCTTTTTGGGGAATTCATTTTACTGAACTTTACGAACTAATTGATTTTCGGGGAGCTTTTTGGGGAATTAATTTTACTGAACTTTACGAACTAATTGATTTTCGGGGAGCTTTTTGGGGAATTAATTTTACTGAACTTTACGAACTAATTGATTTTCGGGGAGCTTTTTGGGGAATTCATTTTACTGAACTTTACGAACTAATTGATTTTCGGGAAGCTTTTTGGGGAATTAATTTTACTAAACTTTACGAAGAGCTTTTTGGGGAAGTAATTTTACTGAACTTTACGAACTAATTGATTTTCGGGGAACTTTTTGGGGAATTAATTCTACTGAACTTTACGAACTAATTGATTTTCGGGGAGCTTTTTGGGGAATTAATTTTACTGAACTTTACGAACTAATTGATTTTCGGGGAGCTTTTTGGGGAATTAATTTTACTGAACTTTACGAACTAATTGATTTTCGGGGAGCTTTTTGGGGAATTAATTTTACTGAACTTTACGAACTAATTGATTTTCGGGGAGCTTTTTGGGGAATTAATTTTACTAAACTTTACGAACTAATTGATTTTCGGGGAGCTTTTTGGGGAATTAATTTTACTGAACTTTACGAACTAATTGATTTTCGGGGAGCTTTTTGGGGAATTCATTTTACTGAACTTTACGAACTAATTGATTTTCGGGGAGCTTTTTGGGGAATTAATTTTACTGAGCTTTACGAACTAATTGATTTTCGGGGAGCTTTTTGGGGAATTAATTTTACTGAACTTTACGAACTAATTGATTTTCGGGGAGCTTTTTGGGGAATTCATTTTACTGAGCTTTACGAACTAATTGATTTTCGGGGAGCTTTTTGGGGAATTAATTTTACTGAACTTTACGAACTAATTGATTTTCGGGGAGCTTTTCGGGGAATTAATTTTACTGAACTTTACAAACTAATTGATTTTCGGGGAGCTTTTTGGGGAATTAATTTTACTGAACTTTACGAACTAATTGATTTTCGGGGAGCTTTTTGGGGAATTAATTTTACTGAACTTTACGAACTAATTGATTTTCGGGGAGCTTTTTGGGGAATTAATTTTACTGAACTTTACGAACTAATTGATTTTCGGGGAGCTTTTTGGGGAATTAATTTTACTGAACTTTACGAACTAATTGATTTTCGGGGAGCTTTTTGGGGAATTAATTTTACTGAACTTTATGAACTAATTGATTTTCGGGGAGCTTTTTGGGAAATTCATTTTACTGAACTTTACGAACTAATTGATTTTCGGGGAGCTTTTCGGGGAATTAATTTTACTGAACTTTACGAACTAATTGATTTTCGGGGAGCTTTTTGGGGAATTAATTTTACTGAACTTTACGAACTAATTGATTTTCGGGGAGCTTTTCGGGGAATTAATTTTTCTGAACTTTACGAACTAATTGATTTTCGGGGAGCTTTTTAGGGAATTAATTTTACTGAACTTTACGAACTAATTGATTTTCGGTGCTTTTTGGGGAATTAATTATTACTGAACTTTACGAACTAATTGATTTTCGGGGAGCTTTTTGGGAATTAATTTTACTGAACTTTACGAACTAATTGATTTTCGGGGAGCTTTTCGGGGAATTAATTTTACTGAACTTTACGAACTAATGATTTTCGGGGAGCTTTTTGGGGAATTAATTTTACTGAACTTTACGAACTAATTGATTTTCCGGGAGCTTTTTGGGGAATTAATTTTACTGAACTTTACGAACTAATTGATTTTCGGGGAGCTTTTTGGTGAATTAATTTTATTGAACTTTACGAACTAATTGATTTCCGGGGAGCTTTTTGGGGAATTCATTTTACTGAACTTTACGAACTAATTGATTTTCGGGGAGCTTTTTGGGGAATTAATTTTACTGAACTTTACGAACTAATTGATTTTCGGGGAGCTTTTTGGGGAATTAATTTTACTGAACTTTACGAACTAATTGATTTTCGGGGAGCTTTTTGGGGAATTAATTTTATTGAACTTTACGAGCTAATTGATTTTCGGGGAGCTTTTTGGGGAATTAATTATTACTGAACTTTACGAACTAATTGATTTTCGGGGAGCTTTTTGGGGAATTAATTTTACTGAACTTTACGAACTAATTGATTTTCGGGGAGCTTTCTGGGGAATTTTACTGAACTTTACGAACTAATTGATTTTCGGGGAGCTTTTTGGGAAATTAATTTTACTGAGCTTTACGAACTAATTGATTTTCGGGGAGCTTTTTGGGGAATTAATTTTACTGAACTTTATGAACTAATTGATTTTCGGGGAGCTTTTTGGGGAATTCATTTTACTGAACTTTACGAACTAATTGATTTTCGGGGAGCTTTTTGGGGAATTAATTTTACTGAACTTTACGAACTAATTGATTTTCGGGGAGCTTTTTGGGGAATTAATTGTACTGAACTTTACGAACTAATTGATTTTCGGGGAGCTTTTTGGGGACTTAATTTTACTGAACTTTACGAACTAATTGATTTTCGGGGAGCTTTTTGGGGAATTAATTTTTACATATTTTTACTAAACTTAACGAACTAATTGATTTTCGGGGAGCTTTTTGGGGAATTAATTTTACTGAGCTTTACGAACTAATTGATTTTCGGGGAGCTTTTTGGGGAATTAATCTTACTGAACTTTACGAACTAATTGATTTTCGGGGAGGTTTTGGGGAGCTTTTTGGGGAATTAATTCTACTGAACTTTACGAACTAATTGATTTTCGGGGAGCTTTTTGGGGAATTCATTTTACTGAACTTTACGAACTAATTGATTTTCGGGGAGCTTTTCGGGGAATTAATTTTTACATATTTTCACTGAACTTTACGAAGTAATTGATTTTCGGGGAGCTTTTTGGGGAATGTATTTTTCTGAACTTTACGAACTAATTGATTTTCGGGGAGCTTTTTGGGGAATTCATTTTACTGAACTTTACGAACTAATTGATTTTCGGGGAGCTTTTTGGGGAATTAATTTACTGAACTTTACGAACTAATTGATTTTCGGGGAGCTTTTTGGGGAATTAATTTTACTGAACTTTACGAACTAATTGATTTTCGGGGAGCTTTTTGGGGAATTAATTTTACTGAACTTTACGAACTAATTGATTTTCGGGGAGCTTTTTGGGGAATTAATTATTATACTGAACTTTAACGAACTAATTGATTTTCGGGGAGATTTTTGGGGAATTAAA
>CBDDTI010000259.1:0-11736 GCA_965233585.1 bacterium | reverse complement strand
TTACAATAACAAAGCAATACTAAGGATTAATTCCTCGCTTTATCTATTTTTAAACCAACCAGATTGAAACAAAGTAGACGGAAACTTTCTCAGTCGGTGTTTTGCAACGGAGGAGACAACAACCCAGGACTTGTGCTTTCAGCAGCGGAAGAAACAGTCCAGCATTTCACAATCAATGACTTAATAGTAGCAAGACCAAGCAGTGGCTACATCGCAAAGGTATGTCCTAAGGAAAAATGCCAATTATGCAGTTAAGTAACAAATTGGAAGGCTAGCAGTTTCTTGTACGTGGTCTGTAATGGATTAATACTTACACTGTAGTGCGCTCGCCTCCGAATCGAGTGGTCCAGATTCGGGGACATTGTGCTGTGTTCTTCGACAAGAAGCTTCAGTGTCACAGTGCCTCTCTCCAACCCAGCTGTATAAACGAGTAACGGCGAATTCAATGCTGGGGAAACCCTGCGATGGACTAGCATCCCATCCATGGGGAGAAGAAATACTCTTACTCGCTTCATGCTAAGCAATCTAACTCGTATGCAGATCTTACCCAACATACTTAACTGTTTCCTGACACGCCCAAATCCACTTGAACATGTGCACCTCGAAAACGTTTATCCGATCAGAATAAGAAAATGTTTTCGCGAGTTTTGCAGTCAATGGTCTCGCCTTCTTTACTATCGGTCAACCCTATAAGAAAAAACGGGAAACAAATTCTTCATGAAGCCATAAAAGAGGCCCATCTTTTACCCTCCTCCTTTTCTCCATCACTTAAAGCTCTCTTTTAAAGTCTGCCTTCTTCCTCCTGTTGTTATTGCAGTTGTTGTTCAGCCCTCTGGGTTGGGTTTTTTCTCTCGTGTAGGTGATAAAGGTTAACACCAGTGGTGACTTTTACCTTGTGGAAGTGATTTCGGCTGAACTGAATGGAAATGGAACCGTTAGTACCGCGGTGGATGTAAACCGATTACAAAGCCACCACAGAAGGACGAAACGCTCATCAAAGGAAATTGCTTTGGCCAACTTTCAATCCAGGATAAGTCACAAGGTGAAATATTTGAAAGACAGAAAGTTGTCTTCTTATAGGGATACGTTAGAGGCCTATAGTTTCCCGGTTACATTAGGAGAGTGATCTTCTCAAAACTTCATCCCTACTACCCTTCCCTCCTTCTCTTGCCATCCCTTTCCTTCTCCCCACATATATTACCATTATAGTCCTTGTCTAATAATTCATCAGTTAGGCATGCGCACCTTCTTCTGTTATTTTGTTCTGGCTTGAACACAATAATTAGCAGTTATTGAATCAGGCTGAATAGGATGTGAAGAATTCTGCAGATCAAGGAGGGTGTTATCCACCGAGGCCGACGGCTTTCGTGGATAACACCCTTTGAGACCTGCAGAATTCCTCATATCCTACTAAAGCCGAAATCAATAATTGCTTTGTTATTTATTCAAAATGTTTTCAGACTCTTAAAGGAGAAAACGAGCTCTTTGTCTTTCTCCTCACCAAAAATAACACAGCCTCCTCCCCAGGTTTTCTTGCTCAACGGTTCAATAATCTGCTGGGGCTGCACTTTTGACGTCTTTGGTTCAATATTCAAATAACGGCACCTGGTTATGGTGAATTATGCGTGTGGTTTCAACCAATCAGAAACCGGGAAATGTTTTAAGTGAATAAGAATGAAAGTTCACCCCCGTTCACCGGGCTTTTTTTTGGTCTACTGGGACCACTTTGGGGTGGGGGTGGAGGAATCATGGCCTACACTCACAATTAGAGTATTAACCTTATAATAATAAACGTAATAATACATCAACACAAAGGACCGTGTTTGACGACATTTTCAAACTCCGAAAAGAGGGTTAAGACGAGTAGCGGAGTATATATTTTTGTACGAACTTTGATGTCTTTGGGAATTTGGTCAAACGCCCTCTTGAGCGTTTGATATATCTTCTCAATCAAAACTAAAAGTAAGGAGGAAACCGAGAAGTAAATTAATCATAAAAAATCTATGCCAATTAAGATGAGATAACCAAACACCATCAGCTTCATGATTTCCTTTGTTTAAATTAGCTTGATGAATTATTTATGAGGTGGAGAAGACAGTTTAAAGCAATCCAAAGGTGTTTAAGGCCCCTAACATGGACTGTGAACGCCTTTTGACAAACCCGGAAATGATGGATACGCCACCTTTGGCTTTATTGTTTTACGGAACGTTGACAAACTTGCAAAAATAGTCAAAACTGATAAGCAAGCTTAAATTATCTCATTACAAGGTAAATTTTGCTGGGAGAAGGATAAAAATTTTGTCATCAGCAAGAAAAAGTTCAGATTTTCTTTGCATAATAAGCAAAATCATATTTAAAACGTTTTAGTCACTGACCGTTACTTTAGTTTTCAGCCAGAATAGGTGCTTCTTGTCTGTTGGTTTGTTTGTTTGTTTGTTCGTTTGTTTTTCCTTATACAAGGACATATTTAACATGTTTCTTCCATAGATGCTGGCTAGGAGGACTGCAAAAATCCAGGTTTCCATGTCTGCCTATTTAAGTCTGACGGCGTTTATTGAAATTGAGTCCAAGTGGTTTGGACTTGGAATTAAGGACGCTTCAGCCGGTTTAAAGTTAGAGGGAGGTCTAGATCTCTCCTGTGACTTAAGTATCGGTGGGGAATTAAGGTTTGTAGAACTTTTCTACATGTGCATAGCAATCTTATACCCATACTGCAAGGAAATCGTCTACAAAATACTTTTTGGGCTCGCTAAAACGACACCTAGAAGTCAAGGATCATCTTCAGCGTACCGTTATGTTTACAACGGACCGTTGAAAATTTTTGACACATTTCTGGGTGTCAGTAAAAAAAGGGGCCGAGGTAGGGGTCGGGGTCTCTTTTTGTATACATTTTCCTTTTTTATGTCTCTCTTTCTTTCTTTTAACAACAAATTCTGATTTCTCGCAATTTGCATCAGGTGTGTGTCGTTACAATGTTTTCGGATACAAAAGAAAATAAAAAAGGGCTGGAGCTCATATGTTCGCATCATCCCAAACAGCCGCGTCACACTTCAGTCAAGTCAGTCGAATATAGAAGGTGCACAAATTCATTTTCTAGTTCAACAATGATTTCTGCAATAGAAGGCCATAAATAGGTCGAATTAGTGCAAAGTTAAGCGAAAGATACCATAAACACACCAGTTGCCTTCGGTGAGACCTCTGTAAATGAGGCTGCTGTAGATCGTTTTCACCGTCGCGCAATGAAAAACAATAGGGACTTTAAGATACACCACGGCGAGCTGCTACTACGGCTACTTCGGCCGTGAAAGACTACGCTGAAAACTCCGTTTCCTCCGCAAACCTCAAACAGATTAAGATTTCACTGTACGGCAAAGGGGTGCTCAGCATCTACGTGTCAAAAATGGATACGTTCGACTTTATTCTACTTTCATATGGCACAGGTTTAATCAATGACAATGATTTCCTTCTCTTGTGTCGATCTTACATCTCCCAGAACTTAGATTTGCCTCTCAGCTGCTTTTAGTACCGCCTGCAATAGTGCAATTTCAAACACAAAACAAAACAACACTGATAAAAAGCTCGATTTCAGTATAGGTAGGGTATTCGTACAATGTGATAAGTCCGAGAATACAAAGCTTTCAATTCTAATCGTATCTATAACAAAATTCTCGATCACGATTGGTTCTCCGCGCGCCTATTTGTCACGTAATCGACGCGCGATCACGTGGGTGTCCGATTACAGGTGTCCGATTTGAACTTTTTCAAATCGGACACCTGTAATTGGATACCCACGTGACTTTCACGTCAATTACGCGCACTTTAATGGCTTCCTTAGCAATGTTTTCTACAGTTTTCAAAACTTAGGATAAGCGCTACGAACGTTTTCTCTCAAAAGAAGTTCTTAAAGACATTTTTAATTCCGAAATTTGTTATAGATACGATTAATTGGTAATTGGACCTCGTTTCATACTATTCAGGAAGTAATCGTGCTCGTAATTTCAAATCGGCCTCGCGCTTCGCGCTCGTCCGATTTTGAAATTACTCGCGCGATTACTCCCCGAACTGTACTCCACTCGGTCCAATTACTATCACTAATAAAATCAGGTGCCATAATCGGGAACGGAGACCGTAAGCGCGGGTTGGCCCCATGATATGGGACAATTTTTCTATTTTTAGAACAAATTGCGCCATCGCCTGCGGCACACTCGCGTACATGCTGCAAGGATTTTCGCGGATGTCGCGCGGGAAAAAATGGCATCCGAAATTCCTGAAATCGTTTCATTCTTTTCAGTTTTGGTCCACAATTCAACGCCTTTATGGCTGTTGGAATTTTGCTTAAGTATTTTTGTCTTAACTTGCTCCAATTTGAGTGAAGGCAATGCCCAATTTAGGTATGTCCCGCTTTATATCGCTGACCAAGTAAAGTTCCGCTGCTTCTTTTACCGTTCTGGAAGAACTTCACATTACTTAAATTTCATACATATGTAAAAGATTAACAGTTTCTCCATAACACAGCTAAAAGCTTGTAGGATATATTTGAATGTAGCAGCGCTTCAGAACTTCAAAGTTTTCCTCCTCTTGCCACGCGCTTGCGAGGATTTCGGCAGAGTCTTCGCGACCGAAAGGTAAAAAAAACATAATTGCAAGTTTGAGTTTCGCCTAAATTGTAAGCAACGCTTGACGTTTCTTCAAGGTCCAATAAGTGACAATAGGTTTATGTCTGTAGATGCTGCTTAGGTTTGTTTGTGTAAAAGTCCAATGAATTGTCTGCTGTCGATGTATAAGAGCGCCCGCCTATGCGTGTTTTGTACAGTCTGTGAAACATAACAAATTGGACATCCGCGCTTTTGTGTGAAAACGTGCATGGAACTCATATAATATCTCTAGTTTTTTAATATGTTCAATTAACGTTGATAAATGTTAGAGAACATATTACAAGCTAAGCTGAAAATATGTGAATAAGGCAGAAATAATCAGCAAAGTTACGATTACGCTTTCTTTAATCAACTCGAATAACGATTTCGATTTTGTTGGTTGAGTTATTAAAACTCCTTGTCTATTTTATTTTCGCAGTGTAAAGTTTTACTATGTGAAAGAATCACATGATATTAATAGCCTTTTGACGCTGGTGAAAATTGTTCTAGCATCTCAGCACAAAAAACCAACCAAACAAATCATTGTCAAGATTTGTTGACAATTGAATACACCGACTCGGATTTAAAAGTGCGCGCGCTGCACTATGCAAATGAGCTACTCGTACGGCATCAGACCTGCCTTTCAAAAACTTTTGCAAACTCGCCAAACAAGCAGAAACAATAAGAAACTCTGCAAAAAAGGATTTTGGTTATGATTAATCATTTTTTAGGAAACTCAGAAATTAACTCCATACCACTTAGCAAACGCAAAAGTTTACGCGTACAACAACCTGCACGAGCAGATATTAATAGGGAGCTTTAGATTGGCCTACGAGTACGAGATTGAGTACGAGTACGAGTTTAGAATTTCAAACCAGTGACATTTCCAGAGCCCTTGTTCTTCAAGTTGGTTTTAGGTGGAGAGTATAGCTCATAGGAGGAAATGGGTATGTGTCGTGATAATGTGAAGCCTCAAAACTAGAATTGAAAAGTCGTACTCGTACTCAATCTCGTCGTTGTACTCAGATCTATAGCTCCCTATTCAAATCGCAAAATTAACGAGATTTTCCAACCCTGAAAAACTCACCTTGTCCATTAACTCAGAGCATAAAAGTGCTTAGAACAGCCCTGGTTCTTCTTCCCAGCCTTATTCCCTGCCATCGCTGTGAAAAATCGGCAAGGAATCTCGCAACTCTCACCATTTTTGATCATGCAACATGACAACATACACGCGAGAACCCACGACACGTGCGTGAAGCAGCGCGAATATATGACGTCAGGATGGCGCAATTTGTTCAAAAAATAGAAAAGTTGTCCCATATCATGGGTCCGCACGGATCCCACGACTTACAGTCTCCGTCCCCGATTATGGCTCCTGATAAAATACATTTTGAACAGCTCAGTTTAGTAGATACAAATTAAAGCTTTCTTATCTGCGGCTGTTCGGACCGGTCAATAAAATATGACTGTCCCTTACGGTAGGTGTTTACATCGTTCAAATTTTTTGTACAAATGAAAAAGAAACAATCATTTTCGAACGGATTTTTATGATTGAGTACTTTATCTTCGAACTAGGCTGTTGAAACAGTGAAAAAAGCGTTAAAATGAGAAGTAAACAGCAGGCTTATACTCACGTAGTGAAGAGTACGTGAAACTAGGCACTTTCCCGTAGTAGAGGGCAAGGCTACGGCGGGAAAGCCGTAGTGGAACATGCATCATGACGTCACCGGAAGTGATTTTCACTATTTGCCGCCGTACTACAGCCTCGCCGTACCATATCTTAAAGTCCCTAATAAATCAAAAACCACTGGGTGAATGGAGACGAGAAGATGAGTTAGTATAAAATATAAGAGAAAAAGGAAGGCTTCTCCAAGTTTTTGGTCTGTGCGTTATCCCAAACTTTAGATATTTCTCGACATGAAGTTTTGTACAAATATAACCATTTGAAACTTAGTTTGGTTATCTAGGCCACTGATTATCGATCTGTACTGCATGAAAACACATTCATTTATTCATTTGCCCTACTTTTAATTTACAAATGGCTAAAAATCCAGAAGGAGTATATTAGTTTTTTGACCACTATGTCACGCACCGCTACAAGCCTGGTGTTCAGAATGCGCTGGTTTCCAAATCATGTAAAGGACGCTATTCAGTTGAAAAGGTGTCAACCTATATACATTTTGTACCTCTCTTGACCGGCTCCTTAGTTTTGGATCTTACACCTTTTCACGTCAAGTGAATACCATCTATAGTAAGCTTTCGAGACTTAGTGGCCCTCTTAATTCACGACAAACTTATGGCCTTCCATTGCAGGAATCGGCGCTGAACTAAAAAAATAATTTTGCGCAGCTAGCTTCTATATTTGACTGTGTGGACTGAAATGCCGTTTTGAAATAATGATTGTTTGTAAGTATATAAATCTGACGTGGATTGTTTGCGGTAATGTACCTGAGCCTCTTTCGTGCGCTTTTCATTTTCCCTAGATGCGGAGATATAGAAATGATGCACCGCTGATGCAAATAGCGAGAAATCTGAATCTGAGTTTAAAGCCTCGGCCAAACGGACTCGCAAGTAGTCGCAAGTACCGGCAAATTGAACTTGCCTAGAGACTTGCGTTGGGTGGCCAAACGGACAGGCAAGTTTCCTCACAAGTACACGCAAGTCGCAAATAAACCCATTCCAAGGCAGGCATTTCCTATATTTCATTGGCCAATGATAGGCTAATGGACGTCACTCAACTTGCGTTGTTTGGCTTGAGTGGCCAAACGGTGAAAAAGTTGCTTTGATTTGGGTGCAAATTTGATTTCGAGCAAAGTGAGCGCAAGTCATCGAAAGTCAACGCAAGTGCACAAAAGGCCTGGCCAGACGGAGTCGCAAGTAGACGCAAGTTGAATACTTGGATCTGGCTACTTGCGACTTCTTTTGGCCATGCCTTAAGAAAACAAAAGAAAAAAAGACATGAAGAAAAAATGTAAAAAAAAAAAAGAGCCCGGCCTTGCGTTTTACTGAAACCCCAAATTTCTAGAGGACATCTAGATTTATGGGTTAAGTTTACAAGGTCATTAAATTGCTAGAAGAATGAAAAAGAAATCAAGGATAACCTCTTTCATTCAGCATAGAGAACTGGGCGTACAAATGATAGACAATTCCGGCAACTCTTTGTTTTCTATTCGATTTTTGTATAAACCTACCAGCGTTCTATCACAAATGACGTTCTCTGATTGGCTAAGCTACTCGCTATCTATATAGCCTGCAATGCAGGCGTATTTTGGCGAGGTCGAGAGCGAGTGCATTTTGATCAAGCGAGCGCAATCTTGGATTCAAACTCGGATGAGGCTTGGGGAGAGACGAAAATGTGTCCTAGGGAGTGGGAGTTAGGCTGAAAGGCTTTTCCCAAGTCAATGTGGCGGCGAATTAACAAATTGATGTCAGTTTTTTATGCGTCTGTCCTGTTATTGATCATGAATTTCGTCATCACATTGTCAAAGTAGCTGTGGATCCACGAGGCGATAGCCGAGTGGATCCGCAGACTACTTTGACAATGTTATGACGAAATTCATGATCAATAACAGGACAGACGCATTAAAAACTAACATCAATTTGTTTTTTACGATAACAAATTGTCGAATTGCCGGCTCTCGCTCGCTGACGCGTCGCATGAATTTTAAATTCATGCCTCTTAATTCACGACAAACTTATGGCCTTCCATTGCAGGAATCGGCGCTGAACTAAAAAAATAATTTTGCGCAGCTAGCTTCTATATTTGACTGTGTGGACTGAAATGCCGTTTTGAAATAATGATTGTTTGTAAGTATATAAATCTGACGTGGATTGTTTGCGGTAATGTACCTGAGCCTCTTTCGTGCGCTTTTCATTTTCCCTAGATGCGGAGATATAGAAATGATGCACCGCTGATGCAAATAGCGAGAAATCTGAATCTGAGTTTAAAGCCTCGGCCAAACGGACTCGCAAGTAGTCGCAAGTACCGGCAAATTGAACTTGCCTAGAGACTTGCGTTGGGTGGCCAAACGGACAGGCAAGTTTCCTCACAAGTACACGCAAGTCGCAAATAAACCCATTCCAAGGCAGGCATTTCCTATATTTCATTGGCCAATGATAGGCTAATGGACGTCACTCAACTTGCGTTGTTTGGCTTGAGTGGCCAAACGGTGAAAAAGTTGCTTTGATTTGGGTGCAAATTTGATTTCGAGCAAAGTGAGCGCAAGTCATCGAAAGTCAACGCAAGTGCACAAAAGGCCTGGCCAGACGGAGTCGCAAGTAGACGCAAGTTGAATACTTGGATCTACTTGCGACTTCTTTTGGCCATGCCTTAAGAAAACAAAAGAAAAAAAGACATGAAGAAAAAATGTAAAAAAAAAAAAGAGCCCGGCCTTGCGTTTTACTGAAACCCCAAATTTCTAGAGGACATCTAGATTTATGGGTTAAGTTTACAAGGTCATTAAATTGCTAGAAGAATGAAAAAGAAATCAAGGATAACCTCTTTCATTCAGCATAGAGAACTGGGCGTACAAATGATAGACAATTCCGGCAACTCTTTGTTTTCTATTCGATTTTTGTATAAACCTACCAGCGTTCTATCACAAATGACGTTCTCTGATTGGCTAAGCTACTCGCTATCTATATAGCCTGCAATGCAGGCGTATTTTGGCGAGGTCGAGAGCGAGTGCATTTTGATCAAGCGAGCGCAATCTTGGATTCAAACTCGGATGAGGCTTGGGGAGAGACGAAAATGTGTCCTAGGGAGTGGGAGTTAGGCTGAAAGGCTTTTCCCAAGTCAATGTGGCGGCGAATTAACAAATTGATGTCAGTTTTTTATGCGTCTGTCCTGTTATTGATCATGAATTTCGTCATCACATTGTCAAAGTAGCTGTGGATCCACGAGGCGATAGCCGAGTGGATCCGCAGACTACTTTGACAATGTTATGACGAAATTCATGATCAATAACAGGACAGACGCATTAAAAACTAACATCAATTTGTTTTTTACGATAACAAATTGTCGAATTGCCGGCTCTCGCTCGCTGACGCGTCGCATGAATTTTAAATTCATGTGTCTGTCCGCATATTGACAATAAAAATTAGCCAATGAGCGCGCGTGAATTTCTGCAGTTATCGTAAAATTTACGTTCGCGAGCTTTAAAGAAAACGCCCGGACTGCAGGCTACTATCTATACTGTTGTAGATAGTAAGTAACGTAGCAGTGAGCCCTCGTGAACAAAATGACGTCCGCTTCATTGCGTTTCCGAGGTGTCTGTGAAGAGGATTTCGATAAAGTTTTCAATGACCAGTAGATTTATATACTAACGTAATTAAGCTAGTTATTCGCTCCAGATTTCTATCGGATACAGCTTATTCCAAAATGGCCACCGTTTCAGTTTATTTTGTTTACCTCCAAATTAGCCCTTGTTGCCTCCTTCTTAAACCCGAAATTCAAAATGTTTCCCCTTAAAACAGGCAACAGAGGCTAATTTGCAAGTAAACAAAAGAACACTAAAATGACAGCCATATTGGAATTGAAGGTGCATGCTAGTTGACATGGGCTACGCAACGCGTTAACTATCACGACAAAAATCTCGAGGTCATAATAAAACTGTTAATTAGAAAACTGAATGATGTGGTTGATCAGCATTGTAAGACTGAATATCAATAGGATATTATTTTAGGTTAACCTTGTCTCTTATTCAATGCTTCCAAAGGTATACTGGAGAACTTCGTAGGATGAAAGATAAACAGCTTGGTAGCACAAAGTACATTCGCTTTGGTGTAATAAAACTTCCTGTTGGAATATTCTTAGGAATGACTGGCCGAGCATCCGCTGCAATATCTGTAAGGACACGATTTAAAAACTATTGTCACTACTAAAACGGAATATAACATTCGTAGCATCCTTATTTCAATATTTTTTATTTTTTATCTGAAATGTTCTTTTGGTGTCCATAACTAGTAATAGGTAGCTAAATGCTCTGACACGAAATAAAGTTCGTTCATTCATTCATACTCTATAGACATTCCTGTGAGAATGTATTTTAAAGTCGCTGTACTTTTTTCCTTTTTTTTAGGGAACTCTTCAACGATCATTATCTTTCAGTGGTAGGGTATCGCTTGGAGGTGAATGCAGATGGAGCGAAGGAAGTTGTTCTGACCTGATTTTTGGTGTCTCGGTTGGTTTTCTTGAAAAACAATTGGGATTATCAATTAATACTGGGTTTTCTTTAATGAAATTTACCAGGTAAGATCAATGGCGTCTTGTTGCGCAAAATTTATCGTCGGCAATATCTTTTTCTTTAGACACTCTAGTCGCGCTTGTTTAAAAACTAGTTCCTCATTCAGTCAAAAAATGAGTGTGAAGAATCACTTCCCAAGAGATCGGTTAAGCCATCACGATTAAGCTTCACCACTTTTCTATGGTTATAAACGTAAAAGAAATGTTAGCAGTGACACATCCCAAGAGTGGATGATGGTTCGTCCACTGTTTCCAGAGGAAGGCAGAATTTAGGACTGTTGAGCTTCTTGGAGGAGAAAATCGATCTGGTGAGCCCGGTGAAAAATCTTCGACCACTAATGGTAAAGTAGTTTTATGAAGTAACGCTTACAAACTTTCAACTTGAAATTAACAAATGGTAAACGCTATAGCGTGTACTATTAAGTTATGGTACACGTGGGAGGTTGCTAAGCACGAAAGAAGCGTAAGAGTCCCACGAGTGCGAGGCGACAGCCGAGTGCGACTCTAGCTTCTTGAGTGCTTAGCAAACCTCCCAAGTGTATCCATAACTCAATAGTACACGCTATGGCGTTTACCATTTGTTTTATAACATAACATTGCAGAAATTGGAACAACAGAAGTCTTTTAGAGTCCATACCACGATGCTCGCGTCAATGTGTCACGAGATGCCTTTTTTAGCTCGCGCTCTGAAGAAAAACATTTTCTTTGACGTGATGTTGTGGTCAAAAATAAATCGAAATGTGGTTTATCGTGGTCTGTACTTTTACCGACAACGAGTATGTGTCATTAGTCGTTTCCCAAACATTTTCTTCATATTTTTTGTGCATATTAAGCGAGTTTGTAAAAGTTTCTGAAAGG
>CBDDTI010000258.1:0-10755 GCA_965233585.1 bacterium | reverse complement strand
TTTCCGTCGTTGTGGTCCCCGTCCACAGCCCGTAAAGTGACCAAAAAAATTAACAAATAAATTTGTTCCTTTAAAAAAATGACATAATAAAACCAATATCACAAATTCTACAATTTAATATTCATTTAATTTATTGATATTTATGAGATAATTTGCCATTAATTGTGTTGAGATTTGGTGATTAATTTCTAATAACTTCCCAACCAACCCCATGTGGGAAAATTCAAAACAAATTAAAGGAAGGAAGGTGGAGAAGGAGGAGAAAAAGGACGATGAAGAGGACGAGGACGAGAATGATTATTGGGGTGTTCAGGAGGGAGGAGCAGGACGGGGTGTTTTTGCTGGACAGGATGGAGGAGGAGCGGGACAGGATGGAGGAGGAGGAGGAAGCACCAGCATCGAACAACTTTGCAAAGATCCGGAGGCGGCGCCGCCGTCTTCCGATCCCGCCAGCTCCGCCACCGTCTCCGGATCCCCGACAGACAAACCGGTCGATGGCATCGACGATGCTGCCACCAACCGCGCCGCCAACGTTGCCGAGGAGGAGCCTCATCAGTCGATTTGCCGATGCGGTGGTCGGGCTGGCGAGGACGGTCACCGCTGCTTTTAGCAGAAGTTCAGGCCACGTCCCCCCCAACAACACCGCATCTCCACAACCCAACCGCATCTCCAACCGTGCTCAAGACGAGCACAAGTACGATGCGGCCAAGTGCGTGGTGAGCTCCGTCCGGACCTACTGTCGCAACTGTCAAAGGTACCACCACGCACTTGTCCCCGATGTGTAAATAAGAATAAAAACGATCTCTAAATAAAAAATGACCCCTTAATGATAGTACTTATTCTTTTTACGCGGATAAATCATCTTATTTTGGAAACTTACCAATAAACTTTCCAAAAGTAGAGTTGGCAAAAAGTTTAAAAAGCCTTAGTTCAAAGTCGTTGCGGGCATTCGATCGCAGCTTTGTGACCTTCTCGATGAATTCTTTTAAAAAAGCTTTTTGTCGAAACTTCATGACTTTTCTTATCTTTAGCAGCTTCATGCCCTTTTTTAGGTAGTACTGCAGGTTTTCCAGATGCACCACGTACTTCTTTCGGTCATAAAAAGTGCTCAACAATTTCTTGCTTTGATATCTTTTGTTCCTATAATCTCGAGGACAGTGTTGTTTCAGTAAACGGCGATTGTAAGGAGATAGATGTTTAAAAGAAACCGTGTCTGTATACGGAGCCAGCGGAAATTGATCGTGTGCCTGAAAATAATAGTGTATAAGTTGCCGGAATTAATAAATAACGTGCTGCACCAAAGATTAGATTTACCTGATGAAGATGAGATGGATAATGCAAATCAACTTCAAACGCATAACCTGTATCGTCTTGCGCAGGAATATTGATGATATCTTTAGCTGTCCATCTTTTAAATTCACTTTTTGGAACCCATTTAAAATCAGAAACTGGTAACTTTAAAGTTTCCATACTTCCGTATAAGTTATTGGCTAAAAAAATTTGTTGAGTTAAAACAAAATAATTTTATTAAATAATACAGTTTAAAATTACCATCAATGTATAACAAGTGATCGCCGCTTTTTCCAGGATTGCTATTCCCTTTGGCATAACGCTGGGCGATAAAACTTTGCCCACCTCTAATACCCTTTGTGAAAAAACGCTCCATTTCAGGATCAGAATAGACATCTAATGATCCAAGAGGTTTGGAAGTTTCGGATTTGGTTGTGAGCTTATTATCTGATTTAGCTTGTTCTGAATTTTCAAAGAACATGAGCATGACGTCAAAACTCAATCCAGGAATTCCTAATTAAGGTTAAATAAATTTAGTATTACAATACATTTGACATTAAAGAATAAAACTTACCTAGATAATAAACAGGATCCAATTGAAAATGCTCCATCACCATTTTTCTGTATTGAAGAAATGCTTCACACAACAAAACAACGTCTAAAGAACAATAGAGCATCATGTAATCCGCCACATTTTTGCATTTAAATGATTTGAAGACCTCTTGAGCATGGGAATAATCCGCTTCCGTAATGTGTTCTTCGTTTAATTCCGAATAAAAAGAGTCTTTGGACGGAAGGTTTCGGCTTTTCTTCATCTCTTGTAGGGATTGGAAATGTTCATAACAAAAGACACCTTTTCTTTTTAAAAGTTTCAAAGCTTTTGATTTTTGACGAGCAGGAATTTTTTTAAATCTTTCCATTTGTTGTAAGATGGGAAAGGAAAAATTTGAGGTCTGATTTAAATCTTTAACAAGAGCATCCAGACTGGCAGAAATGTGCTCTAATGAATCTTGAATTTTAAATTTGCCTAATGTAAGAGTGCGAAACTTTTCACTATTTTTTGCCAAAACTTCTGGATTATACTTAAATTGAGAAAGATTCAATTCTTTCACAATAAGATGCAAATCATATCTGAAACGCATGCATAATTTGTATTATTTTGATAACTAAACTCAATCAAAAATTTCTTACCCTTGAGCGTTGTGGAAAAAAATTGGTGTGCGGTATGGACCGGATCTTGTCAAGTTACACAACGAATGAGCCGCACCCATTATTTTGCCTGACACGTGATCATGATCTAAAACTTTTCTGTAATTTCTAGACTCATTTTTAAACTGGCCGCCACAAATATGACAAACCTTCGCTTCTCGATACATTTGCCATTCTTGCGGACTAGATTGACTTTTAACAACATGTCTAAATTTTTGTTTTCTTTCTTCAACAACCTTTTCATAAAAAGTCAACCGATTCAAAAAATGTTTAACCGCATCTTCTCCTAAATATTCTTCTTGAAAAAATACTTCATCGTCGGAGTCCACAAAAAGCAAGCTATAGCCCACCGGTCTATGCACGTTTATATCGTCACTGGTGGGAAAAGCACACAGACACTCAGTTTTTGAACAAAATCGACACTTAGATCGTTCTTTGTTTCTTTGAAGCACACTTTCAAAATCACAAAATCCTACAACAGGAGCTTGAAATTTATGTCTGTGATTGGTAAAACTTATGGAGAAATTTTTGGGTGGGTAGACAGCACGTTGTTTATCGTAGCAAGTTTGTTCATGTTTTTCCTTCTTAAATTTTGATCGGAATCGTAGCAGACATTTTTCACAATAGATGTGCTTCTGTTGAACCGCTTTTTTGTCCGACACCAGTCTAGCCCGATTATTTAAAAAACCTTGAATTTTAGTGATTTTAAAAAAATGGTGCTGTTGATTTAAATCTTTAATCTTTTTAAACTTGGAAGAAAAACCCAATTTAACATTAGAACTAGAATTGTCAATCTTTTTACGAGAAGATTTTTTCTTGCATTTAGCTAATTTTGGAAGGCGGGAAAATAGAGATTCATGTTCAGTAGAGATTTCAGGATCATATTTTATCATTAACAAATTTAAAATGTTTTTGTTTCTGTCGTTGTTTTTATTAGTAAAAAATCCTAACTTCGAAACTTGACCCTCACTCTCATAAAAAACTGAAATTGAAATTGGTAAATGGGAGTTTTTTTTTAGAAATTTTTTTAAATTACAAAATTGAAGAGGAAACTTGAAACCTTTTACATTAAACTTTTTAAGAAATCTTATTGGCATTTGACGAAAATCAACAACGGAAACCGTTTCTTCAGGAAAAAGATGTCTAATGTACAGATAAAGAAAGTTAAATTTATCGTATCGAGTTTTCCATTCCAAGCAATTAGATCTCCTTAAATCATGCGGAATTTCTATAAAATCCATTTCCAAAGTTTATTTTAAATATTTTAAATAAGATAAAATAAGTCCATAAAAATCAAAAACTAGTAATTTGAATATCACTAAAAGATAAAGACTCAAATCTCCATCCGGAACCTCTCATCAACAAATCTTCTTCTCGATTTACTAAATTATTTAATAATTTTTGGACCTTGCCTTTTAACGAGCGAGATGAATCAAAAGACGTGAATTGAATGTAGCTGGTTCTTAAAGCAAAGACATCTCGATCATTGGACAATATTGCAAGCGACGACTGATCAGAAGGTTTTTTAGAAATATCACTAATATCGGTATTATCTGATTCAATGTCTTTTTTCTCTGCAGCGGAATTCAAATCAGGAATTTGATACGCTGCTGTCAAAATAAGGGCGACTTTAACCGTAAAAGTTTTACTTAATTCGTGACGAATAACGTCAACTATTTCTTGTTTATTTTTTTTATTTGCAGCAAAACCATTAAGTGTTTCTTTCGAAAAAATGTGTTTTCGATAAAATTTGATTTTTCCGTTAAGTGCTGATTTGTGTAATAAATATTGTAAATTTTCCAAATGAGAAGCATCAATGTGAGAGACTAAATCTTTTCTTGATTTAAAGGAACTTACTTTGTTCTCGCAAAATGGGCATTGAAACGACTGATTAAGCGGAGTCCGAGTTTGAGATTTTGTAGTTTTGCGATGACGGAATAAATGATGTTTGTCGCGAGAAGATTTTCTAACAAACGATTTTTGACATTCAGGACAAACGTAAGATTTCGGCATGTCTTACAAATTCTGAAAACAAAATTTATTTACATTAATTTAAAATAATTTTGATAATACATTACACAATAAGTATATACAAAATAAACTCAAATAACTTAAGAAATTAACAAATCCATCAATCGGCATAATTGAATATTTAATCGACGAACTTCAGCTCGTAAAAAAATATTCTCATGCTCAAGTACACGTATTTGCTGTTGAATAAAAGACTCCAAATATCTTTCATTAACACTAAAAATGGATCTTCTTCTATTAAATAAATGTGCAATGTAAGTAGATCGGTGGTGGTCGTCATTCGACCTAGCAAAACTTTCCTCCTCCTCTTCAACTTCTTCCCCTTCGCTGTCCAAAATGATAACGGAACTCGATCGAGTTTCGTTTCTTGTGGAGGTTGTGGAGGCAGAAGTTTGGTTTGCCGGACGCTGGTAAGGATGAAAATATCTTCCACCCCTGCCAGCACCGCCTCCAACCTCCCGCCCAACTCTTGGAGCAGAAGTTGATGGCTCGGTATTTGATTGGGTTGGTTGACCTCGACCAACGCCACGCCCGACAAATAAATTATTTGCGGGGTTGCGACCAAACCATGTCGATGTTGAATCATCAACTTCAAGGCGAGACGAAGGAAGAACTCTCCCACCTCGTCCAACTCTGTGATTGGTAGAAGAGGGGTTTACCGTGTTAATTGGTCTTGTCAACCTTTCACCTCGACCAATTGGCACAACAGTTGGAGATCCCGATGTTGAATCATCGGCAGAATTGATGAAGTTAAGGCCTGATGTTGAATCACCAGCAGAATTGGAGACGTTGAGACCCGATGTTGAATCATCGGCAAGATTTAGGGTAACCCTTAACCCTTGCGAGTCATGAGCTACTTGACGAGATTGGGTGTTGTTAAGACCAGGCATATTTTATTATTTTACCTTAAAATTGAGTTGGGGTAGTTTGAGTAGAAGACTTCTTGAACAAAGATAGAATGACGGAATGAAAATATATATCCCGACTTTTATACAAATTTTAGCAGCAAGCGCTCACTTCTTAAACGGTATATAGACTAATTGCAGGAAAGAAATAACTGCATGAGAAAAATTCTGACCGATATTCCGGTCAAGCAGTTTTGTGACAATAAAATTTATGGTCACTATTTCGCATTATCTCTGTTAAATACTTAAAACAAAAGAAAATTTATGTTCCTGTCATTTTTTAGTTTTTTTAAAATCTTAATCACGTGCATGGTCCTTTATTTAAAATTTTTATTCCATGATTGTATCAACCATTTGTCCACACACACTTGGGGTTGGGTCGTTTTAGGGTGTTAACCAGCTCTAGTTGGTAGCAGGCAATAAACTTTGAAAAAGGTTTAAAAGAACGGAATTTTTTCTATTGGATGCCAGTGTGGATTTCTGCTTTGAATAAATAACCCGCATTTAAGAAAAGAATATGAAGAAATCACCAGCAAAGAGGAGAAAATTAAATTCTCGCATAAAAAATGCCGAAGAGGACAATCATAAGACCATTCAGGACGAGAAGAAAAAAAAGACCAAAAAGGAGACGGAAAAGAATGATAAAAAGGCTGATAAGAAAAAACATGGGAGTGAGAAGAAGTCCAAGAAGAATTCAAATAAAAAACATAAATTAAAAACCGGTAATTTCAAATTTATAAATTTTTATATGCGTGGGCCTTATTAACCATATTGTATGTTATTTAAGATAAAAAGCAAAAAAAGAAAGAAGACATGTCATCGTCAGAAACTGATGTTACGTCTGAAGAAACTGAAGAATCAGAAGTGGAAGAGTTGACTTCTGACTCTGATGATGTTTCAACCGATGTAGAAGAACCGAGCGATGAAAGTTCAGAAAATAATGATGATGATGATGATGATGACGACAATGAGGTCAGTGAGGACGCAGACCTTGATGAACAGACTCAAGACATTTTAGGAAAGAAAAGAACCAAACCGAAAAAAAAGAAGCTGGTTTTAGAAAATGAAATTAACAACCATGCGGTTTATGAAGGCGCATCGTTGATGACGTACCAGATTTTAATGAATGAAGAGGAGCAAAAAGTATTTTTTCGAAATTGGACAACTGAGAAAATGGCCGACACTAGAGACATTGATTTTGTGGAATGGCAAAAGGAACATTCTACCAGAGAAGCATACTTTTTTGGACCGGACAACGTAAGTTTTGAAATTCTAATTTGATTCGTTTTATTGCAGAAATGATTAAGTTTTTATTTCAGTACATGTATATAAATCCAGCCACACTAAAAAAGTTTATTGAACTAATCAAGAACAAAAAGGTGGACGAAAAAAGCGTTAGCCTTCCAATAAAACCAATGTATAAGGTGGTATACCTTAATCCTCAAGTGACTGTAGGGATAACTGGTTTAAGGCATATACAAAAAGCAGGAGGATTGTCGACCTGGCCGGTAATCTACATGAAAAAGGAACACGTAAGTAAAAATGATAGTGAAAGAATTGTTCACTTCTAAACCGTATCTTTTTTTAGTACAATGAGAACAACCAACAATATTCAACAAAAATTATGAAAATCCAGGTGCCATTGAGAGGATTGGAAGAAATAACAAAGGCATTTATGGAATTGTGTTTTGGCATTAAGAAAAAACTACCCGTAATTCCACAGTGAGACAAGGCGGTTACTATGTACATATGTTTATTTCAAAATAACAGAGATGCGCATACTCTAAAATATCTTACTTACTAATACAATAAATATAAATAAAGTAAATTTAATGTGAAGTGGGCGGATGAAAAAGAGAAGAGGCGGATGAAGAATATTCCATTTGAGCGGTGGTGACGGAATTTAAAGAATCGTTGAAAAATGCTGCCCGTTGTCTGTGAAGCGAAGTGCGTGGATATGATGGTGTTGGGCGGTACAACGGACGGAATTGATATTTCTAATAAATAATAAAGTAATTTTATAATTAATTTTGAAAAAATAAAAGATTAATTTCTTACCCTTAAATTTGACAAATATGACTCGTCGGTGTTTATTTTTTTGTCGCATGTTTCTGGCAACACGTTGTTATCAGCTTGTGAAGAAGGTATTGAATTTTGACTCTTTGTTTTGCAACGAAGAGTTGACATTTCAATAAACTAAAATAAATAAAAATTATAATAATATCAAACAGAAATTTTTTATTTAAAAAAATTACTTCAGAATTGTGTTTAGCCAGTTGGGAATTAAATTTCCAAAATTTAATTGTCAAGGTTATCACCAAAAGACAAACGACTACGAGAATAACAAAAACCACCAATTTGAATCCGTCTGCAAAATAGTAATATAATTATTAGAGAAAATAAAATAAAACTAAAACAAATCAAACTTACTGTCAAAAGTGAATTTGTCAGGAACGGTAGAGGAGTTTATTACGGTTGTGGGACTGATTGTGGTAGTTGCAGGACTAATAGTAGATGTTGCAAAAGTTGTGGTGGTTGTTAAATTGTTGGTTGACACAGTGGTGGTGACACTGTCGATGGTAGTAGAAATTGATGTTGTTGAAGAAATTGTAGTGGTCTTTAACGGAGCGGTGGTGGACGTAATAATTGCAACGGCGGTAGAAGTGGAAGCGGTGGTTGTGGAGCTGGTGGTGGTTGTGGAGCTGGTGGCGGTTGTGGAGCTGGTGGTGGTTGTGGAGCTGGTGGTCTTTAATGGGGCAGAAAATCCAGAAGCCTTTTCTAAAATATTTTTCCAAAAAGTGATGTTTTGGGCGAAGGAATTTTGCGTCAAAAAAATGACACAAAAAAATAAAGTCAAAAATTTCATGACTGTTGTTAATTGTTGAAGATTTTGGTTCAAAGTGAGAATTTTTAATTACAGAATTCAAGATTTTTATTTGTATAATAAAAAATTACAGCTAAAACGCGCTCAGACACATATTTTTTATAAATAAGAGTCAATTTTGACTGCATATATATTGCACATAAAACATTGTGCGCTTCAATGCACATTGCATGCTAAATCAATGAATTGTGCAGTGTTGCATGAATTGAGTGAAAAAGGAACGAAAGACACGCGTTGGAAAAGATAAAACATTGCACGTTAAATTAATAAATCGTTTGTATTTTGACGGAAAAATGAATTATTAATATTATTATTGACATTTACATAATATAATTGATAATGATATTCAAATAAAACGAATAAACCAAGTAACATCCATAAAATGTACAAGCAACTCATTAGACCAGGCGAAACATCTTCTTCTACAAAATTGTTGTGTGTGGTAATTTCTTGTTCATCTTCACTTTCCGACGATGAGTCAAAAATTGACATTATTTTAAAATATTGATGTGAAATATTGTTGACTAAAACAAAAACATTGCGTGTAAAGTTAAATTTTGTACAAAAGATCAAAAGTTATTTCTTTGTAATAGTGGTACACTTCTAGTTCTTTTTGAATGACAGGAATTAGGGTCATAATAAAATTGACATTATTTGGAATATTGATGTTTTAACAAAAAAACTGAGTGTAAAAACTTTGAGCAAAAATTATGTACAAAAGTTCCAAAGTTTTTTTGTAATAATGGTACACTTCTAGTTCTTTTTGAATGACAGGAATGATTTGTGCACGAGTTTCAAAATCATCTCTTGGACCATAAAATAAAAACGTGTGATTTTTGACGTCTTGACAATAAAGTGATACTTCTTGCTCTAGCAGTTTTAAAGTTTTGTTTATAGAGTTGAGAAGAATTGAGATGTGTTGCAGAATGCCGTCTTCTTTTGGATTTTTTTGAAACAAATTTTTATTGTGAAGCATGATTTTGCAACAAGTGTTATCTGAACAAGGTTTAACAATATACTGAAATACAGCTTTGTTTTTGACTACAATTGGCCTGCAACAAGCTCGATTGAGCCTGTAATCGGCCTGTTTTCGTCTGCAATCGGCTTGCAACAGGCCGATTACAGGCTCAATCGAGCCTGTTGCAAGCCGATTGCAGACGAAAACAGGCCGGTTGCAGGCCGATTACAGGCTCGATTGAGCCTGTTGCAAGCCGTTTGCAGACGAAAACAAGCCGGTTGCAGGCCGATTACAGACAAAAACAGGCTCGATTGAGCCTGCAACAGGCTCAATGTAGATGCCATCAAGGTGGTTTGAGAGCGCTTCAAGATGGTTTTTATGCGTAAACGGATGGTTAAAAGCCCGTTTAAGACTGTTTTAAGGTGTTTTGAGAACGTTTTGAGAAGAAATGTGCCTACATCGAGCTCGAAAGAGCCTGTCTAGACCTCCAACTTCAAATCCATCTCTATCAAAATAAACTCTGCTCAAGAACAGTTCATCCTAAAATCTAACATTATCTTTATGTTTTGCGAAAGGGGCCATCCACAAACTACGTAGACACTTTTTCTGAAATTTTGACCCCCCCTCCCCCACCACGTAGACAATTTTAGCTTTTTTGCAATAAAACCCCTCTAAATACCCCCCCCCCCGCCCCCCCTGAAGTAGACAATTGGCTGACCTTCCCTCCCCCTAAGTGTCTATGTAGTTTGTGGACGGCCCCAAATTTTGAAAAAATTTTGGTAAGATAAGGGGCCATCCAAAAACTACGTAGACCCTTTTCCGGAAATTTTGACCCCCCCTCCCCCACATAGACAATTTTAGCCTTTTTTGCAATTAAAAAAAAGCCTCTAAATACCCCCCTGGAGTAGACAGTTGGCTGACCCCCCTCCCCCTAAGTGTCTACTTAGTTTGTGGACGGCCCCTAGTGGCATTACGCCACTTGTTACTCGTTCCCTTGTGTTCCCTCGTGGCCATCCACAAACTACGTAGACACTTTTTCAGAAATTTTGACCCCCCCTCCCCCACCACATAGACAATTTTAGCTTTTTTGCAATAAAAACCTTCTAAATACCCCCCCCCCAAGTAGACAATTAGCTGACCTTCCCTCCCCCCTAAGTGTCTATGTAGTTTGTGGACGGCCCCAAATTTTGAAAAAATTTTGGTAAGATAAGGGGCCATCCACAAACTACGTAGACCCTTTTCCGGAAATTTTGACCCCCCCTCCCCCACGTAGACAATTTTAGCTTTTTTTGCAATAAAAAAGCCTCTAAATACCCCCTAGAGTAAACAGTTGGCTGACCCCCCCCCTCCCCCCTAAGTGTCTACTTAGTTTGTGGATGGCCCCGAGTGGCATTACACCACTTGTTACTCGTTCCCTTCGGTCACTCGCAACATCTCAGGAGACTCGTGGCAACTCACATAACCCACCTCCTAACTCG
>CBDDTI010000257.1:0-2500 GCA_965233585.1 bacterium | reverse complement strand
TATAACGAAATGGAAAAGCAAGAATGAGAAGTATGCAGTAGATAAATTGAATGCATACAATGTTCAAACCGTGGAAAATTCCAAGAAAAACTGGTTTAGGTTACGCGGATAAGCAGAGTAGAATAATCACGTTCGATTGTAGTTCATTCGCAGACTAACACGGAATGTTTCTACTTGCATTTAATTGAGATCCTGTAATGCAAAACGCCCTTTTTCAAACAATGACAACAAATAAAATCAACAAAGCACTTGGCATTCCACCCTTACAAGACGTTTCTCAGGTCATTTCTTGCATTGCTTGATGTCTGCCTGGAGACCTTCATTGCTGAGTTCTTCACTTCCTGGAACAAAAAAATTTAAAGAGAAAACATAGCTATGAGTCATTTTTCTTGTGAGCCAACTCCTTCTGGAAGTCGTTGATTAACGGAATTTCGCCTCCATTCCCCATGAAGGTAACTTGTGGTCCCAGTTTCAAGCTAGTGTGAAATGTTTAAACTTACTTCCATTTCCAAAGTCAAATGTCACGTTATCTCCAATTAGCATAAACGTCGCCCACTCGGAAATCTTGGCAAAGCCGTTACCTCTCATCCATTTCATGACCTGGTGAAGACATTCACTGGCACTCTCCCCATGAACAAGATGCTTGTAGAAACGATTCATAAACTGCTCTGTTGCTTCGTACTCTAGAGCCCACAATGCCACTATCACTGAGCACGCACCGGATCCTAAGAACGCCCGTGCCATTCCAACAACTCCTTCGACTTTGATCTGTCGACGGGCACTGTGACAACAGCTTAGTACAACAGGTTTGGCTCGCAGCTAAACTTGTAAAATGTCACCAACCGTCAATAAGCAGTCGGTTTCACGTGGAAGTCGCCTACCGGTTCTAACGGGTACAAGAATAATCTCTCCTCTTTCTGCATTACCATGTGCAGCGAAGTGTATCAGACTCACTGAATTTATTCTTTGAAGCACCGCCTGCTTAGTTGCTTGCTCTCCTAACAAGGGCTGAACACCCAGCAGTCGTCCAATCATCTCTGCTTCCTTTCTTGCACAGGGCAATGATTTGATGGTTTTTCGCCAACCCTTCCAAACCACTTCACCAACCTCAGGATCACCCACTATCAAAGCTCCAGTCTGACAGTGATAGTCGGCAGGACTTTCCTGAATGCATTTCAGTGTCGTCAAAGAAGGGAAAATGCGAATCCGGAAAGTCTCTGATAAGTACTTTCCACTGCCATTGAGTAAAGCTGGAAATGGAACACGGTACAAATGGCGATCAGGAACAATGATGATTTCGGCCCCTGTAAGTAAGTCGGCCACGGGAGCGATGATCATTTTGTAGAACAAAGTTAGATTTGGTCTGGGATCATCTCCACTCCCTCTTTGTCTTAAACTGGGGAGGTTGTCTTCCTCAGAGGAATCTGGTGTCGGTTCAATGCCGTTAAAAGATCGATCTTCGCAAACCTCGGGAGGTAAATACTAAAGGTGCGAAAGCTATTAGCCAAGTTATCAAAAAAGGTATCCAAATGTTTAGCTCCTTCAGTGACAAGTGCCTTTTTATCCATTGCATTTTCTCTCAATTCAACGACTCTACTTGGTTTACGAATCCACAATAATATATTTTGAGCACCATATGAAATGTAGAGACAGGCAGAGTCACTGTCTAAGTTCGTTACATTTTCAATGCCAGTCTGAGACCTTGGGTCAGCTGAGATTTTCCTATCAACTGAGTACTTAGCTGCCATCAAGTCTGAAAGGGCCCTAGCCCGTCCCAGCTCTTCAACATAAAAGGCTTTGTTAGGATTCCCAGTGGTACAAAACAACTTACTGAGTGTTTTGTAGGCAGAGTTGTACGCATCTGAATAAAGTACCTTTATTTCATCGTTTTCTCTGACAATCTTCGCAATTTTGAGTACTTTCAAACAAATAGGAAAACCTTTCCTGTTTATTTTCCTGTGGTATCTTCACCCGTGCGAAGTTCCTGTGGCAGAGGAAATCTAGTTGAAAGTCTTGAACTTCTTTAGCTATTGAAAGCGCCTTCTCGAGAAATTCTTCAGCTTTAGTATAGTGACCCTTTGTTATACATAGACTCCCTAGGTTAGCGTAAATAGCTGCTTCGCTTACTCTTTCGCCACATTTCACACTGATAGCAAGTGCTTTCTCATAATGTTCCTTAGCCTTGACAGCATAACTCAGACGCTGAAACAGCCCTCCTAGGCATTTGTAACATATTGCTTGGCATTTCATGTCACCAGTTTCAGTTGCAATCAGAAGTGCTTCCTCGAAATATTTGTTAGCATCAGAAAATGTTTTGCCGGAAGATAATAACAAGGCTCCTAAGTTTAGCTCAAGACGTGCTTTCCCTGGTCTATCGCTAATTTGAACTGCGATCTCCAGTGCTTTCTCAAGGTATTCTTGTGCTCTGACATAGTCTCCAAGAGATAGGTTTCCATAATATGATCCATAATATGATCCTTCTCCGTGTCTGTCACCAATT
>CBDDTI010000256.1:0-6489 GCA_965233585.1 bacterium | reverse complement strand
CTACCTTCCTCGTTCTTTAACACTCAATGCGACTGGCGAGCCACCGATCGAGCCGTCGAGCCACTAAATTATATATCTTCCTCGTTCTTTAAACACTCAGTGCGACTGGCGAGCCGTCGAGCCGCTTCAGATAAAAGACTCAAAAAATGGCCCTGTATTCTGTAGTTGCTATTGTTTCTCCAAATATTCACTCTCAAATTTTCGCTCATAAACTTGTGCATCAAAAAGGCTGGGGAACGTGTCGTTCCCCAAAAAGCTACAGTCTTTCTGTTGACTGTCCTCCATGCCTCGTGCTTTTCAAAATGGCGGATAAAATTTCAATGAGCCAACGAGTATGGGGCGCCGTACTGGACATTATTACGAACTTTCCTTATACGTGCTAAACTCCTACTAAACGTGACATACTTTATATTTGTTATGGTCATTGTCATATAACCATGCCAAAATCCAAATAAACATGCTCAACTTCTTATATCGTGTATGGTCATTGCCATATAACAATGCCAAATTCCAAATAAATATGCTCAACTTTCTATATATTCTCTCTGGTCATTGTCATATAACCATGCCAAAATCCAAATAAACATGCTCAACTTCTTATATCGTGTATGGTCATTGCCATATAACAATGCCAAATTCCAAATAAATATGCTCAACTTACTATATATTCTCTCTGGTCATTGTCATATAATCATGCCCAAATACACTTACACTGAGCATTCCAAACTTTCATGCAGTATGGTATGATGCACCGCGCGCTTTATATGCTGGTTTTGTAACCAGGTCTCTCGCGGCCAATGATGAAACTAAAATGGCGTCTCTAGGTGGCATTGCTGGATCAGAGAATCGACTCATATAATTTTTTGAACGGTCAAAAGTACTGCTTGCCGAAGCAGAACAATGCATTTATGTATTTTTATCTGCTGGGGACATAGACAGAAAAGAAATGTTACACGAAAGGCTTTCAGAGGCTGGGGAAACTGTTTTTATCTTGAGAGAGAGAGAGAGCTTAGGAACTCATCAGTTCGGATCGTGATTTAAAAATGGCAATTTTTCATAGGATTGTGGATGAGCTGTCCACACCCTTGACAAGACTTCGAGTCTATTTTGAGAATATGACTGATTAATTAACTGAGAACACAGTAAATGGGCCTATTACAAACCGAAATATAGGGCAATTTTGTTTAAAATAATTTAGTCCTCTATTCCGTTTTATTTGATTTTGTTAATATCCGCCGTTGGGATCATCATCAGTGTGCCGTCTATATTTTGTATTCTAAAATTTCTACTGATCCAGGTCTACTAAAGATCCGGCGCTCTCATCGGTTTGTTGCCGTGGCTGTACAGATTTTAATTTCATTTGCTGCCCACCAGTGCAAGAGAAAGGAACACAGTTATGAGAGATCAACCGAAACTGGAGGTTTCCAAGTTCCTTAACTGTGTAGCCACCGCTGTGCTTTCCACATTTCTGATACTTGTGTTGTTGACATTCACGGTACGACTTGATGATTGCGTTCTCGTAGACAGTATTCGCGATTCACGAGGCCTTTGATCCAACAACATTCGTTATTCAATAGGTTGCACATTACTATCCACTGTAATTTTGCAGTAATGACCTTGCCTGACGAGGGATATTTAATTTGATGACGCTTCTCTAAAATCTTCGCTTCTCTCCTCCATATTAAACTGAACGAACGCTGTAGATGCATCCAACATGGCGGTCTTGTAGTGGCCGAGGGAAATCTGGTGACGAATTTGTCGTAATAAGCGCGCGGTGCATCATACCATACTGCATGAAAGTTTGGAATGCTCAGTGTAAGTGTATTTGGGCATGATTATATGACAATGACCAGAGAGAATATATAGAAAGTTGAGCATATTTATTTGGAATTTGGCATTGTTATATGGCAATGACCATACACGATATAAGAAGTTGAGCATGTTTATTTGGATTTTGGCATGGTTATATGACAATGACCATAACAAATATAAAGTATGTCACGTTTAGTAGGAGTTTAGCACGTATAAGGAAAGTTCGTAATAATGTCCAGTACGGCGCCCCATAAACGAGCACTCCCAGAAGAAATGAGCCAGCGATATCTCAAGTCAGCGATATATCCCTCACAATGTAACGTTGAAAAAACGACAAAAAACGGTCTGCGCGCATTTTATGACCGGTGCCAGCCTTCGGCTGGGCCCCGGTAATTAGAGGTCATGCATCATCGCTTCTAGTTCTTAGAAAAAGTTTTAGAGAAGCCAAGACTATTTTGATTTGAAAGAGTTTGAACGTTTACAGTAGTAAGTGCAGATAACGATTGTTTTGGTCTTTTTGCATGCAAATATAGCGAGATATTTTTATTTTTTAGTTACAAAGGGTAATTTGACACTCTTGTTTTTCACAAGGGAGTAAATTCAATTAGAGCTGACGAATCGTCACCATTTGTTCCCATGAGATGTTTGCTATCTTTAGTTTCAAATGGTAACTTAATACTTTTGTCTTGTATATGAGTGTAAATTCAATTAGAGCTCCCAAGTTATCGGCTATTGTTCCCAATCAATCATCTTTATTGGCCCACAAATAAGATTCATTAAGATATTAATTTAAATACATAATTTGCAAGTTAATTACAAAAAATACGAAGGAAAGTTATTGTTAAAAAAAGAGCCTAGGGGCTAAAGGAACCGTAAGGTTTTCGAGTTAGCCCTTATAACCGTTAAGAGTTATTTTAATAAAAAAAAGAGCAACAAGGAGAGAAAGCAAATAATGCTTAATTAAGTTGTGATAAATAATAGACTACTATTCAAATTTCTTAGAGTATTGTTCTGACAGTAAATAATGTTTTATTTCTTTGGCAAAGGAAAATGTACTGAGGTCTTTCAAGGAATAAGGGATATCACGCCAGAAGTCTATTGCTTGATAGGAAAACATTTGTTTTCCAGTGTTAGTACGGGGACGCGGTTTACAGAAGTTTTGCTTCGATGCATACCTTGTATTGTGTGTATGCCGATAACTAGCATATTGGAAAAGGTTATCAAACAGGCTTGGTAAAAGCCCTTTATGCCATAAATGCGTAAACTTTAAAGCATGGAGACGGTAAACATTATTCACTGTTAGGACATCTAGAAGATTTAAGAAAGGGAGAGCACTTTCTGTGTAAGGTCCAGACGTAGTTGCGAAAAACATTAATCTTAGAACTGTATTTTGTTTGGATTGCAGCCTTTTCAAGTGCGTTTTGTAGGCAGATCCCCAAGCTATTATAGCATATGATAGATAAGGGTAGATTAAACAAAAAGGAAGCTTTCATTTCTGGACGGTTGTTAGGTCTCTGCAGTAGCAGTTTATTTATATTTGATGAGCATTTTTTTGTGACATTCTTTTCAGTCCGATATCTTTTAAGGTAAAAAGTACGAAAACTGCTCAAATGTTCTTTGAAGACTACGTGGCACCAAGTAAAAGTGCAATTTAATTAAATCAGACGTTTAACGTGTTAGAGTTTTTTCTCTTTCGGTGAATTAGTGTTGTCGCGTTGTGTTGTGTTAAAAGGGTAAACTTACGACTTGCGAAAAGGTCTCTTCACTTGAGTACTTTGGGCAAAAATTCCTTTTGGGGGTTGGAAGGGCTTTGTGATCGATGAGTGAGGGAGTTATGCATTTTCTTGTGTCACACCAATCACAGTGTGGGTTGTATCAAAGAACGAATCAAATTGCCTGTCAGAAAATAAGATGGTATCTACATTAATCTGGAGACATGTCAGTTTACAGTACGTTGTTCAGTCAAAAATTTTTGGCTCACTATTTTGCTATCTTACCATTACCGATGTAACGATGTATCTACAAATGATAGATTTCCAGTTTCCTTCTTGCTGTACATCGCAACCCAAAAAAACTAAACCAAATCATTACTGTGAACAGTTCTTCGAATACTCCTATCACCAAAAAAATAACTCTTGCACGCTTTGCGTGCCTATGTTTTTTTTTTGCTAAACATAAAAAACCAGTAGAGAAAATGATCCATCAAAAGAAAATTAGGGGTCACAGGACGTCCAAGATCATTGAAACGAGGACAAGCTTTGATGGCAAAGTCCTTTTGCCCCATCATTGTTCACTTTATTACTTAGTGTGCTTGCTTGATGCATGACAAGTGTGTGAATTTGTGTGTGCAGTAAGGATGTGCAGAAACAATTAGCACAAAAATGTCCACGTTAAGCTTATCTGAAAAAGTAAGTTTTTCCTGTTGCCCAAAGGCAAAAGTTAGTCACCTGAGGCACCCAAGCGCTTCTTGAACACAGTATTGTAAATGATAGCTTGCCATGTATGTTATTATATAGTACTGACAGTACTGTAACGCTTTCAAGAATTTGTAACATATGTATCAGATTGGTACATGGAAATAGATGTCTACTCCAATGTGGTTGCTGCGGCAGCAAGTGAGGCTGAAGCAAACGAGCGAGGCAGATTACATTATAGGGGCTTGCAATCACTTTTTTTACTAAACGCAAGGAATTGTGGTTATACACAAGTGTAAGATTTAGGATGTGCAGTGGTATGCCGCAAGGAATTGTGGTTATACACAAGTGTAAGATTTAGGATGTGCAGTGGTATGCCACAAGGAATTGTGGTTATACACAAGTGTAAGATTTAGGATGTGCAGTGGTATGCCGCAAGGAATTGTGGTTATCTACTAATGGGAAGATTTAGGATGTGCAGCATATCGGTCATGTTTAACAAAAGGTGATGAAATTTGATCTGCATCATGTCGAGTAATGTAGACTCCTTTAAAATTATTAAGTTTTTGAACATTTTGCCAACAAAGAAAATGGATAAAGGTCACATAGGATAGGGAAGTTTAACATATTGAGCGTCAATGTAATCCTGTTTCAGGGCAATCAGAAAAATATTAGGGTCAGCCTTTCGGGTCAGAATAATGCCGATTCTGGTTGGTTTACCAAAAAAATTCAAGCGATTTCCGGACTATCTAGGAGACTAGAAGCACAATTTTTCGTCACGCACGGATGTTTTCCTAAAAAGCCAATTATTTTCGAAATCTATGTTGAATTTGGTGCGTTTTGATACCAAATTTGTCGTGGTTTGAAAAATTTTGCTTTCAGCCTTATGGCAGGGAAGTTTAGGAAGTTCAGTTTAAAAGCTCTTTTTGTATCCTGCGCTTTCATTGTCCGTGTCGCAGAAGAGCCAGCTGACCATGAAAGCTCGAATGAAGATTTCCATGGATGTAGCCATGACAATAAACCCATCTTCGTTGAGGAAATCAACAAGGCCCAAGTATTTAAAACCGTAAAATTTTCGATTGATTTCATTCGAAGATCTTAAAAATCGGTCGTTAAGTAATTTTATTTTGTTTCTTTATTTATTATGATGTATTAATTATTTAGCTATCTGATCTACTCTTTATCAAAAAAAGTTGAAGAGGAAGACAAAATTTGCAGTTATCTCTGTAAAGACTGTAAAGCTGGCCATGGAAAATGTTCATGTTTTTTTAAGAGTCCTCATTGGGAACATACACCTTTTCAAGCCAATCAAAAGGAACATTGTACTCATTGTAATCACGCCACTCATCTGTGTCTTGACCATGGCCTTTAAAGTCTTTTGCAAATCAATTCTTCACTGTTCAATTCATAGGGTAACTGCTAGCATACTTTAAGTTTTCATTGTTCTCCCCTTTGGCAGCCTTATTACCATTTACGTATACCAGTCTACATGTATTCCACTGTGGTTGAAACTGGTCTTCACTTATTCCATCATCTGCAATGCCAAAGATCCAATCTTAAAGGGAATATCTTTGTACCACTCACTGGAATCAGATAAAAATGAAGCTAGAAGACCATTTTAGCCTATTCTATCTCTTTGTCATATTATACAGTGGGCATAGCAAGTTATATCATTCTATAATCTGATTGAGAGAGAATGAAACATTCAATTCAATCTTAATACTGTGTAGCACTTTTAGTTTGGGGGTTTAACCAAATTAAAAACCATAATTTACTTCCATGAATAGAACCAAAAATGGCTTTTTGTCCACTTGTTTTACTATAATTATATCATACATTGGGTTGAAAAGAATGTTTATCTTGACATTTTACAGCTTTTACAGCTCGACTGGAAATGTTTTGTTATGACCAGAAATACTGTTGTATGACCAGCTTGTCGTTGACTGAAATGTCTGAGAAGTATAGACTATTGTTTTACCTAAAAAAGAAATAAAAGTTGAAAAGAATACAATGTAATCAACAAGAAAGGAAATGTAATTTCCTTCCTTGTTGATGTCTGGCTGCTTGAAAAGGAAACAGCAAAAACTAGTTCCTAGCAGAAATTTCAGTCAATTCGAGCCACAAAACTTCGTTCCTGCAAATCTAAAAAATCAGCAATCCGCAAGAAAAGTAGTGCCTAAATTTCATGCTGTGCAGTAGATACCATCAGTGATTATGGTTATGCATCTATCAATGTGAAGCCCAAGGGGGGGGGACCTCTGGC
>CBDDTI010000255.1:0-2500 GCA_965233585.1 bacterium | reverse complement strand
TTGACAATTTTTCAATTCTTCTTTTGATACAAGTGAATGAAAGCTCCTATGTGAAAGTTATGAAGAAATGGTCATAGTATTTATACACACAACTTTCGACAACTTTTATAATTACAGACTGAAAAAATTCAGGTTTGAACTGGATTCTAACCATTACCTCTGCGATACCGATGCAGTCCTTTACCAACCTAGCTATTAAGGCAACTGGGAGCTGGTCACTTTTTGACACCGACATTAATGATCATGGGTTTTCATGACTGTATCAAAACAATAATGGAAGTCTAATAACAAATTTAAAACTTTAAAGTTTAAATTAAAGATTTATATCAAATTCGCTCAGGCTGTAACTATCTTCGCAACATTTTGCCGTACCGTCGAAAACTAGTGCAAAATTCCAGGCTACAACATTTCGAAACTACTGAATGCTTTTTAATAGAGCTAAAAATATATCTTCGAGAAAGGGAAAATTTGTATTGAATGAAGAATTAAACACCAAAAGTCGACAAAAAGAAAATTCACAAATCAATTAAAGGAAACAATTTCACAACTCAATTAATCAGAAATCTTTTCTAGTCAATAATTTCTGACCATCAACTTAGGATCAGAATTTTCAAATCATTCTCACAAGTAAATTTTATAACCAAAAATTTTTACGTGACCCAGTTCCTTATGGTTATGGACCAATTTTCTGCTACTGAAATTTTCAACACATCCATACGAGATCTACCAAGGCCAAGATTAATCCAAAAAAGAAGGAATTTACTTACTCTGTTAAATGGAGATGCTTTTTACCCATTATCCACTTGACCACAAGACATCCAACAATTATTTTGGAAGAAACCCATTGGAGATACCGACACATTTAAGCTGATGCTGTTTTTCCTGGGTAATGGCTGTTCAAAGCACCTGATAACAGACTGGATTCTTACATCTCAACTCTGGACCACACTACAAAAAGGAATCAAGAGAGCAAGACAAATAGACTTTATTAATAACAACTTGGACTCTTAAGCTAATATTTGGTTCTATTATGATGTTCATCATTCCACTTGGCTATTTCTCAATGGAGAATTCAGAAATACCAATAATCTTTAAAGATCATATCTTGTAAAGAACGAAAAATGCTTTATTTATTTTTTTTATTTTTATTTTTTTTTGCTTTCCCTTTCAATAACAAGAGGGTGTTCAGTTTTTCACATACTATTTGTAATTTTCACCACAATGTTTCATTGCATTAAATCATTCAAACTTACGGTTTTGGCTGTTTCTCAATGGAGAATTCAGAAATACAAATAATCTTTAAAGATCATATCTTGTAAAGAACGAAAAATGCTGTATTTTTTTTTTTCAATAACAAGAGGGTATTCAGTTTTTCATAAACTATTTGTAATTTTCACCACAATGTTTCATTGCATTAAATCATTTACACTTACGATTTTGGCTATTTGTCAATAGAGAATTCGGTCCACATAGATCATAGTCTCAATAAAAATTGTTTTCCTCCTCCTTACTTTATTCAATAACTTTTCTTACTAATTTTAACCTCCCCCTTTCTCTTCTAACCACTCCATACTAATCTCTCCTTTATGTTATTATTATTATCATTATTGTTGCACTGCCTTGTGGTTGACGTGGCTGCATTGCAGTTTGTTGGTCCTTCAACGCTAGTGCTTTCTTTAATCTCTAACAATTTTTGATTAAATTTTATTTTCTTATTATTTTCCCCTTCTACCAAAAATCTTTACCACCTACTTCCTTTCCATACCAACATTTTTTGCCCCCTTTTATTACTGTATGCTCATGGTTGCTTTGAAATAACATTTTAATTTAATTTTTTTTTCATTTCATTTATTTACTCATCTTTTATAGTATATTTTTATTTCTAATACAATTTGTACCATAATTGAGGTGGAGTGTGCTGTTGTTTCAGAGGTCGCTCCCTCAATTTTACTACTAACCATTATGTTAATTTTATATCCATACACATTCCCACCCTTACATACACTGTTTTCCCTTATACCCACTGATCACGAGATTACTCATCAGTGGAGTGGGAACCCACATTCGTGGGATTCCATATATCAACACCAAAGGAAGCCACAAAGGTTGCTAGTGAAACTACTGACTAATAAATTTAATACAAAAATTTAAAGGCAATTTTTACGATGGTCAAGGTAACTCAAAATAACTTCAAATGCGTCAATATTCAGTTCAAAAATTATCAAACTTCTCACTACTGACATCACAAACAAATTGAGGCAAACTTGACCATTTTGTTTGCTCAACCAAATGGTCTTTTTGCAGTGTGACTGTTTCAATTGCTGAGCTGGTTGTAAAACCTACTCACCAGGAACTGAAGTTTCCTTTTGGCAAGGTAGGTAAAAGACTTTCCCAATCATTTACTGATAATTGATGTAATAATTATCATAAACATAATAAACAATAATTGGACGATGTTTTTGTGATATCCGAAATAATTAGTAAGCAGATTTTATTTGTG
>CBDDTI010000254.1:0-6774 GCA_965233585.1 bacterium | reverse complement strand
CTTGTAGGATTTAGGAATCACATCATTTCGAGTGTAATTTGGAGTAAATAAGCACTTGTAAATCTGTACAGGGCAAAGAAAATTACACGAGACCTTAGGGCGAGGACAACTTACATGCAAGTGCTTATTTCTTTCAAATTGCATTGGAATGCTCACATTAGAACTTGTTAAATAGGCTATCTAAGGTCCGTGCATATAGTAATTGTTAAATTATTAAATGCAGGCTTTAATACCCTTGTCCTCCAAAATATGTTTTAGACACTATTCGCCAAGATTCCTATATCGTAACAAAATCTTTGAAAATTTTCGGATTATCCTCTGCAATCGTCGGCGATCCTCTGCAATCTTCGGAAGGATTAGGGCAATATTCGGAGGAGTTTGAACATGTTCGGTTAGCATCATCAATCTTCGGAAGAGTTCGGAAAACCAATCAGAATAGAGTCTTTTTTTCAAATATACAACTGGGCAAAGAATCGTCTTTCCAGTTGGCCGTAAATGAAGCCTTAACTAATCTAAGTGTTAGGGTAAATTGAACAGGCACGATCAAAATCCTTCGACATCAATGTAGCTCAATATCTTACAGTTTGTAAAAAATTTCCGCTACTTATGACTTTGAAAATAGAAATTGAAAGTCACGTCTGAAAAACCTTGTGAACGGCAAGTGCAAGGCAGCTTTTCATGCGACCAAGAGACTCGTGATCATCAGAAAACTTTTCTGCTTTGACAAACTCGTTGATTCCGTATCACAGAGTATACGGACTGTAATTAGCCCAGTCGAAAGCTTTTTTCCTCTGATGACTTAACAAAGTAATTCAAGATGTGTCGAGGGTTTCAGGCAGGAGGTGAGAGTAGCGGGAAAAAGTTGAGATAGGGGCTAAAAAGACAGTTAATAAAAAGAGAAGGAGTATTAGACAATGGTGAAAAGGTAAATATACAGTTTTCCTGTACCACCTCCCTCGATTTTTATGAACAAACTGCACGATGCTTGACTACAAAATGTAACATTCTCTTTTTTGGATATTTTTTTTTTGACACGAAGAAGACTTTGAAATGGAAGGAGATGACAGAAACAAAGATTCAGAAAAAGCAATCCTTTTGAGAAACGAGGTGGAAGATTTATGTGAAGAGTGCCGAGCTAAAGTGGAGAACATCATGAAGGAGGAAGGCAAACAGAGACTGCAAAGTATGATGGCGGTGATTAGCCCGTTCGACGGATTCTCTATCATTGGCAGTCAGCTCAGCTCCATCCCTGGGGTTTCTTCCATCAGAAGGATTGGTTCTGAGCTACCTTACAATGTTCAAAACTTAACGAGAAAATCAAAAAAGAAGAGGCAAGTTGATGGATTGGAACAATGCTGAAGAGGTTGAAATATACTTTCTAGGAATTGTTGCTTTGCTCAAAACGAGGGTGCTACTTCTGCAAGATGACCCAACCAACCTCGAGAAAAATATCTAGATATGAACTCTAGATATCAAATGGCTGTTAAACAAGGTTAAGACCGTTGATGTAATTCATCACCCTATTTTAACACTCTCAATTGAAAGGGGCATTGTCACGCTATTTGGCAACTTTAGAAAAAGCTAGAAGGTGTCTCCGCATCAATTTAATTCCAAAACTATTGATCTAGTTTTGTTATTAAAGACTATTTGAACGTACGGAAACTGTTTCCTGACGCCTGTCGCTACGGATGGCATGGATGGAAATGGATTGAAACTTGAGAAAATTGGCCAATTTTTTCAAGTTTTGATGCTACGTCCTCCAAAACCCCTCAAGAAATTTATTATGGTTAACCCTATCTGATAAATTTGATTTGATACCTTCGTCGTAGCTTTACATAAGCATTTTGTTTATGATTAAAGCCTCAAAGTAATGATTTTAGCACAGAATTGACCTAAAACAGCAAAATACTCGTGACACTGTTCCTTTAAACACAATTTAGAATGAAAAAACAACAACATGATAAACTGAAGATTACATCCCTTAGGGATTCTTTGACACGAGTTTAGTTTGAAGCAGTCCTACAGAGTGTGTAGTTGTTTACAGTTAACCAATTTTTGTCTTCACCTATACGTCTCTCTTCCGATTGATCTCAAGTAAGCACTAAGCAAAAAGCGACAAAAATTCAACCATATTGTCAATAAAGCTACTTTGACAATGGCCTACAAACAGACTCCCCGTAAGTGTTATTCCCATTCAAAAGCAAATCTCGGAATAAAATATACGGAGAGCCTGTTTTCAGGCTACTTTGACAATGTTATCATCAATAAGAGGACAGTCCCTTTGAGAAGTTACCTAAAGGTTTGCTCATCTTGGAAAGTTTAGCCTAGATGTTTTCAGTTTATCGTCTGTAATCCGTTCTATTACATGGCTTGTTCTTGCAGCCGATATAAGGCGCACTCTGATTGGCTGATTTCACGGCATTATTCTCCCGTAATGCCCACAGGCGGATTTGCAAAAACAAAGCAACACTATCGCTATACGGCAAGGTCTCAGTCTGAGATTTTCCATAAAGACCCCACTCTCAGTTTCCAAGTAGTTATTAATCTTTTCCATCGTTAACCATCCTTGTTCCTTGATGCTTTATCATTGACTCTATGGTGTTTTTCTATCTTAGTAAACTATTATTTTCAGCTTTCCTTTTAGCAATAAGTTACTTTTGTACTTGGCCAAAATAATTCAAGATACCTTGACTGAACTCTCTAATTTGAAATGGCTGAGGTCTACTTAGTGACTTTAAGACTACAAAATAATATTTCATAATGTCTGCATAACTGACTCAAAGTAAGATGGAACTGCGAAGTGAATTTTCCCGCGCACAATTTTAATTTAGAAAGACACGTTTCTTTGTTTTATGCGTATAGAGCAAAAAAAGTTTTAAGAGATTTTTTGTACTTTTTTTGCACACTGCAATGCACGGAGATACAATTTTTAGAACTAGATTCCTGTACTTCTCTCTTGTCAGTTCCAACTTGGCATTGGACGGCAGCAGAAGCATAAGTTCGTAAAATCGAATTTCAGTCTTCCGTCTGCAGCAGTGAAAATTCAGCCTTCTTCACCATGGCAGCATAATTTTTTTTTCAAGTATTTGCATTGAATTTCGGAAAATAAAAATTTATCTTGTAATTAGCGCAGGAATGTCTTGTTTTAAATTAGCAGGGGGGCTTTTAGCGAGGAAAATGGTTTCTCCTCGCATGCAGCCTCGCTTCGCAATCTCGCGCGAGAAATGCTCTAGCTAAACAGAGTTAAAAATTCATGTCAGTTCATTTTCAGATGATGTACTTGGTTTTCGGCACCTCAACAACGCAAACTTTTTGTCATGTTACCGGGGTATTATTAAAATCTGAGAGCATGCAATTAAGAGGAATGAGTGTAGAAGTGTAAATATAAAAAAAAGATCCGTAAAGCGCTATAAAAAAAACACACACACACAAAAAAAACATGCAATGAAACGAAACTTGGGAGGGAAACTTTTTACTTGTTAGGTAAAAACCACCCTTGGGCATTAAAAGTGGCGAATGTGAATTTATAAATTCGATCAAAACTAGTTTTATGATACTTCATCAGTCTGTTGTATTTAATGTTTATGCAAATTTGGAACAAAAGTTTGACAGATGACCAACTTGCACAATCTGCCGTTTTCTCATCAGTTATTTAAAGCCTTTTGATCCACCCTCGCATCGTTTACGATCGAGCTTGTGTAGGATAGGCTTGGTTGATTACAGCAGGAAGGCTCCTAGCAGGCATACAATAATGGCAGATCCATTTGGCGAGTCATCGAAAGAAACTGAGAGATCAAACTCTGAAGTCAACGACTTATTTTCACTGTACATAATCAACGTCGTTTTGAACAGCTTTTTATCGTACTCCGCCGTCATGTTGAATATTACAACGATCTATGTGTTAAGGAAATCTTCGTCGCTGTCAAATCCCTTAACAATACTTCTCCTGAGTCTCGCTATTTCTGATCTTGGTGTTGGTTCACTGGTTCAACCTTTGTACATCGCATTATTGGTCAGCAAGATGCAGGACCACGACCGCAATGCGAATCTCTACTATGCATTTACCACCTTCGTGATATTATTTTCTTTTGCGTCTTTCTTTGGCGTTATGGCTCTAAGTGTCGACAGATTCTTGGCTATTCATCTTCATCTCAGGTACCAAGAACTTGTGACACCCAAGCGTGTTGTTACTGTAGTAATCTCAATATGGGTGCTCAGTGCATTTTTCGCGTTTATCGCATTGTGCATCCCGACAATTGCCTCCTTCATGATTTTTTCGGTTATTGATTTTGCTTGTCTTCTGACAACATCATTGCTTAATTTCAAGATTTTCGTGGCTGTTAGACGTCTAACAAATCAAACACAAGCTCTTCAAGTGCAAGACCCCCACCACACATGTGGAATAAACGGTACAATGGCAAATGCTGCAAGCCTTAGAAAAACTGCAGTTGGTACTTTCTACGTATATTTTGTGTTTTTGGTTTGTTACTTGCCCCAGATATGTAGTTATGGCGCCCTTGTGTTCTCTATATCAAGGACTGTGAAACAAGTTCTTCTACTTACCACTTTAACCATTGTATTTCTAAATTCGTGTTTGAATCCTGTTATTTACTGTTTGAAAATGAGACAGTTTCGTCGAGCAGTCATGGCCTTGCTGCGAAATATATCAGCTAATATTGTGAGTGGCAAATTACTCCTTAATTCTGGGTCTAAATTTCAACGTTAATTTATAGTTTCGGATTTGAAATTACAAAATTGCTATTGCAACGTTTCGTGGCACGAAATTCCTCGATGTAATAAACAAATCAAAAACCCAGGACTGTATATGATACAAACGTTCATCCCGGGTGGTAAACTAGTGAAATTAGGAAACAATTGCTCTTGCGTTTTGTCAACGTTGGATCAAACATTTTCAAAACATACGCGTGGAGTTATTTTCCAATTTCACCCGTCGCCATTTGAATGCAGGCCTAAGTTCAAGCCGTTTAGGCCCTGATGACAAATGCGAGGATGCAGCTATTTTTGTTGTTGCTATTGTTTTTGCAGGAAAAATCCCATGTGTTCCAAATCAATTGCATAGTTGTTATTTTTCCGCCATTAATTAATGTAGTCAGTACAGTTTCTATGTTGGGTGGTAAAAGAGCTAGGGAAGGCGAAGAAAATTGTGCTCATCTCGCTTCTATGGTTTTCTAATCAGTTCTAATTTAATTCAACATTTCCTAGCTCTTGTAGACCTCAAATGGAAACAGTTGGTAGTTAGTTATAATTCGTCACTTCTGTGATCGCAAAAACAATGCTTTTAGCGTTAAAAGGATTGTGAAGTTCTGGAGAACTGTTTTGTTTGTATATGTGATGGTTTCCTCCATCTGATTTATTTCTTAGATACCATTTTATTTGAATAAAAATAAAAAAGTTATTTAAATCTGAGTTTCATTTTGCTTCTTACGATCTGGATTTTTGAGCTGAAAACAAATAAAGAAACAAAAATCTTCTAAGTGATTAGTTAGATGAAATTTTCGTTGTAAAAAGCACTAATCAACCTGACATCTTTTGAAATGCCTTATCTGAAAGTTTCTTTTATAATTAATAAGTAAAGTACAAAATTTTGGCATTTTCTTTAAGTTTTTGTTACAGATAGTTTCCGATTTTCTTTAATACTGAGATATTTGGTAACGGGGAAACACTGAACCTTTTTTAGTCGAGAACTCTTCCCAAAAGAACCAGGAACGTGACCTGTCGAAACTTAAACATTTACACAACCAAGAAATTACTTCCTCCAAAGAGACATACCAATCGGTTTGTAAATTAAACGAGCTTTGACAAACGTCAGGAAAGGATGATAATTGTTGTGGAGCAAAACAGATGTCAGGTTTAAGCATGCAAATCAACAGGAGGTATTGCTTGTTCCTCAAATGAATAATTTGAAGTTTGAAATAAAAAAAGTAATTTCTATACCTGAGGGCAAGGGTTCCCATGCAACTTTCAAAACTTTCAAACCGCAGCAACTACACTTGCACATCAATGGTCTTGAAGGTGGCAATGCCGGGTATCACAAGATTGACAAGAATCTGTGATGCAGCTTCTATTGCAACACCAATGGTTTGACTGTGAATACGGAACTAAGCCATATCGCTTAGTCGATCATCCCTTCTTAAAAGAGGCACTCTCTTCAGTGAATAGTGGCAGCGTATTTTTGTTATTTACATCGACTTTGTTAGGCTTAGCTGTGGTTATGAAAAAAGTCACTTTGTTACTAAATGTGACAGCAAAGAGTTTCCTAATAATATGGCCGCTAATTTTTAAGTATATTTCGTGCAGCACGATAGTTTCTAGTTTTGTAAATTCTAGCCTTGATCACAGATGAATTTTATCAAAGTCTCTGACTATATGAAGACGCCATGCAGGGGCGGATCCAGGATTTTTCTTAGGAGGGGGTGCACCACTAAGGAATGGCGTAACTAACGCCAATAAACTACACTTTTTTCGCAGAATACCAGTTGTATTACAAAGCCGTAGGTCATCTCAGGGAGGGGTGCGCACCCCCTGCACCCTCCCCCTAGATCCGCCCCTGTCATGATCGATCATCGAAGTTATAAACACTACTCGAGCAGGTGAGAAATTAAAGCAGGGAAAAAATTAGGCCTGAGTTAGTGGAATTGAAACCCACGACCTCTGTGAAACCGGTGCACTGCTCTACCAACTGAGCTATCAAGCTATCTGGGAGCTGGCCACATCGTGAGTTCGTAATATACCCGTAGAAGGTGAAGAATACAT
>CBDDTI010000253.1:0-4657 GCA_965233585.1 bacterium | reverse complement strand
ACATTGCAGAGGGAATCCTTGGTAAAGTTCATCCCAACAAAAGAGACACTGAAAGATATGCTTTTCTTCTGGATGGCCTTCTGATTTGCTGCAAACAGGTAAAGTGCTCTACATTGTAACTCCTTTCTGCTGACCGACTGACAGATTGATTGACGTACTGACCAACTGATTGACTGACTGATTGGTCGATTGAATTGACTTTCTTTATTCTTGCTTTTCAGAATACAAGGCATTCACTAACTGGTCCTTCGCCAGAATACAGACTCAAAGAAAAGTACTTTTTAAGAAAGATTGAAATTAACAACCTTGATGACACAGAAGGTAATTATCACACCAGACTTGATTTCTCTTCTGGAAGATCTGAGAGATCAGGCAGGTATCTGTGAGTGCCTATTTGCATACCAGTATCTTGCTAATTCTAAAAAGGCCATGCTCAACTCTTGCCTTGTGCAGTCATTTTCTATAGAAACTGTTGCATCATCACTTCTGTGAACTTAAAGGGGTACCATGACGAAAATCACATCTTTCCTATCCAAGCCATTTTAAAACATAAACAAGTAGTTTGTATGAGAAGAAAAATGCTGTTTACTATTTTCAGTTTTCCTGTTTTCGTTCCAGAGATATTCAAGTTTTCAAAATATGCAAATTAGCTAAGTGATGATGTCATACACTCAGCCAGATTTTGATGAGTTTTAATGAAAAAAGACATCTCAGCCGATTTGCATCAGAAATGTTTGATTCTTTGCAGTATGATTCTAATACATGTGCTCCACAATACGAGCTTAACAGTATTGTTACCATGGCAACATACTGGGTTCCAGGCTGCCCAATAGTAAAGGCTTTTCTAGCCTCCTTTGGCATTTCATTTGATATTATTTTGCTAATGATGCCTCATATGATCCAGCAAGCATATAAATATGTTAGCTTGAGTTTGTGGCCTCGTTTAACCACCAAGATGTTGAAATCAAGTGGGTGGGAACTGGAAAAGAGTGAGTTGCCATGGGGACAGAAATTTTTGTAGCTGTAGGTGTGTTTCCCATACAGCTATTAGCCTACTAAGTTTCAATGGTCTGCGCTGCACATTTCCCAAGATAGCACAGACTATTTATATACTTGATAATATAATATTGGGTTAAGTGTATGATGCATATTTTACACATTTTTCAAACTTAAGGTGGCTTACTACAGTTTTTCCAAGACTTAATTAGCGTGCGCTACGAAAGCCTGCCACACGTGAGCATTTGTCGCGCGTGCAAAAATGACGCAAGTAACCTCAATAAGTAACAAAAACCACTTCAGCACTTGAAAGGCGTTAAATCGCTTTGATATATGAAGCGATAGTTGCAAACTCCGTTCAAACACGTATTCAAGCCTAGGGCCAAAAAAATATGAAAAAAAGTTTGATAAACTTGCAGTAAAAGAGCCCTTATTTACTCTTGCTTTCTCGCACGCGATACATGGCGTCACATGAGCGCGTGCTCAAATAAAGGGCATGCGCAATTCAATTCTCGTCCAAGGTTGTAAAAACCTGTGTTTTATCGACGATTGCTCGAAAACCTACCGTACAACCTATGTTGAAATTTTCACAGTTGATTTGTTGGAGTAAATCACGTTTAGAGCCAAAATTTTTAAAAAATCTGTAAGACCGATTTTGAGCTATTTTTGATTTCACATTTTCTTAATTTGCAAAAAATCTGTCTTACAGATTTTTATTTTACTTTGCATGAATGTTAAATCAGACCCAATTTCTTATTCCTGAAATTTTGAGGTGGGGTCATACGGGTAGAATTTGAGAAAAACGTGACTTAACCTACTAGTGCCCAGTCTCTCATTGGGTGCTTGGTCGCTCATTTTGGCCATTTGTTGACATTTAATTGTTCAAATTTCACATAGAATGGTAGAAGACTTAAGCAAGCATTAAATAGTGAAGGGAAAAACAGTTTGGAACCTTTTTCAAAAGAGTTAAAAATTGTGCTCTTATACTCCATCAAAACTGTAGTAAGCCATCTTAAATATTTTCAGAACCAATGCAGATATTTGCAAATGGTAAACAGTGTCTTTCGTGGAATTGTAAATGATGCACCTAAAATATCAAGTGGTAACAATATTTTGATCATAGTACCACTTTATAATTAGGCAGTTCTGATACTGTTATTCCACTATTTAAGAAAAAATTTACATTTGTTGCCCATTTTCGATAAACTTTTACCTATGCTCTTCAGAGTTCTTTGACTTTCTGCCAAACTTGATTGTTCTTGTACTTTTATGCGGTTGCTGTATTTAAACATGTTTGTTTTAATGCCATTGATGATTGCAACACCCAAAAATTGGCCACAAGTTGATGTCAAGTTAGTCTTTGGCCCACAGTACAACGGGCCTTGGTCACCATTGTTTTTCTAACACTGTGATTAGCTGGTCATGTAGGGTGTGTCTGTGGGCGGAAGAGCATAAACAATGGTGTGATTACAGGCGGATTTTTCTAGCCTTGCGCTTCACGCACACGCTCCTGTATCACACTGGCCCCACTAATCCATCTGTTCTGCAGGCTAATGTCAAGTTAAAGTTAATATGAATTGAAATAATTTTGCATATTCTCAAACTAGATGTAAAGAATGCTTTTGAGATTGTTGACAGAGATCAGCCGAAAGCTGTCTTCACTTGCAAGACAGAGGAAGAGAAAAATGAATGGATGTCAGTGTTAATGACAATCTACATGAGAAGGTGAGGTATTTGTGTCTGGAACACCTGATCATGAAATGAGTAAAGCCACTGTGATCTTCATTTACGTAATGGTTATTCTATAGACTCTGCATCTATGTTAATAAGATTCAAGCTTTCAAATGTGATAGATAGCCAGAGCATGTCGAGTTCAAACAATTGGCAAAGACTGATTAACCTTGAAATGGTGCAGTGTTAGTCTAGTTACATGTACATGTAGTTACATCTCTGTACCTGATTAAATTGATTGTTGACTGGGATAGTCAGTCAGTTGGTTTTCCTATTTCCAGGAACTTAACAAAAATGAAAATTTCAAAACAATTTTCAAAGATCAACCAGCTACCAGTGCCTTTTCTGTATAGTTAAATGGTTCCTTTGATAGTAGCTGATAGGGCCCAGTTGTTTGAAGGATGGATATTGCTATCCACCGGATAAATCACCATCCAGTGGATAACTGTTAACAAAACAAACCTTGCTATTCGCTGAATAGTGATTTATCCAGTGGACAAGCTTATCCACCTTCCGAACAACTCGAGCCTGATTGTTTTGGGATAGTCAGACAGTGAACAGCATTCAGTTCTCCCTGTTTTGTGTGACTTGCAATTTTTTGTCTTTCTTTCAACAGCACACTAGACCGAATGTTGGATCATCTTCTTTTAGAAGAAGAGAAAGCCATCCCTCTAAGAATGCCCAGTCCAGAAGAATACTGGTTAGTTCATTTATATAAAAAAATACCGTGTAATGTAGCTGTAGTCAACTGCAGTTGTAAATAACACACACACACTTTGTACTTTGTGAACAGGCTAAACATGTAGCATCAAAGAGACAGCCGTAGAAACAATGATGTAACCGTTTTAAACTTTCTTTTGTTTGTTTCCTACAAATTACTTGTAATTTCACCAATGGGACTGTACTAAACTTTCCAACGCAACTTTTGTTTTTTCTTCTCCTTCACCCAGTTTTGCTGTTGAAGACGCTGAAGACAATATTGTGTTTGAGGAAGGACAAGGGGTAAAGGCAAAGTCTTTTAAATGTAAACCTTTCACTCAATAAGCGTCTGCATTCTCAATAAATGCTCATAAATTGACTTGGGTTTTTATAAGTTAGAACCACCTTTTACATCATAGTAAACAGTACCACATGAAAGTACTACTCAATAGCTTTCATTTGAATGGTCACACACTAGGGTTTCATCCACAGACTTTAAAGGTAGAACCACCTTGTACAGCATAATAAACAGTACCACATGAAAGTACTGCTCAATAGCTTTCATTTGAATGGTTACACGCTAGGGTTTCATCCAAAGACTTAAAAGTTAGAACCACCTTGTACAGCGTAATAAACAGTACCACATAAAGGTACTTTTCAATAGCTTTCATTTGAATGGTTACACACTAGGGTTTCATTCACAGACTCAAAAGTTAGAACCACCTTGTACATCACAATAAACAGTACCACATGAAGGTACTGTTCACTGCCGATGGTACGACTTTTATTTTAAAGCACTGCTGCTGTGACAGTGTGTTATCACTGGCTTGGTACTCAGCAAATTATTTTAGTGCACTTTTTTAAGCAAGGTGGCGAAATGGTTAGTGCAATTCTTGCAAATGGGTGCCGGTGAATTTGAAGTAATATATCAAACACGAGAGACAGTGTTTCATCGGGATAACCAAACAGAGAGAGAAGAGAGTTGAAAATACGACACGCAGCGGAGTATTTTTTACGAAATTCGAGGTGTTTGGATAGCCGATGAAACACGGTCTCGAGTGTTTGATATATCTTCTCAATCGAAACCATAAAACTAAGGAGTAAACGGAGAAGAAAAGTCTTTAAAATCTATGTTGGTTAGACCGGGTATCCAAGCCTCCATCACGGTTGTGATTTTCTTTGTTTTAACTTGATGAATTATTAATGAGTTTGAGAATGCTGCAATGGACTA
>CBDDTI010000252.1:0-13605 GCA_965233585.1 bacterium | reverse complement strand
TTCAACAGCTGAGCAAAACAAAGTCTTATAAAGTGCTTAATGACAGAGGTAAAGAACTGCAGAATTCAGCCGAAAAAGAACATTTACAAACCAATATTCCACCTAATTTTCAAGACCTCAAAACAACGAGAACACGCTATTCAGCGCGTGCTTCGCAAATATTACAAGCTAAAGACATACTCCAAACCCCTGCATTTAATACTTACATCAAACTTTCTTTACATTCTTAATAACGATCAATCAAAGTACAGCAAGCGGTGTTGAAACTGTACAAATGAAAGGAAGAGCCAAAAGTTTGCCTGTGATTCGACGAAAGAGTCGAAAGAAGGTTACCCTGCGAGCAGAGTCTCTTCGATCTTCCTAGATCAGTCGGGAAGAGGAAGAGACTCTGCGAGCGCCTTCGATATTCTTTTAAGTGCCGCTCTTCCGAGAAAATGGATGAGTCAGTCAAGTTTTCAACTCGTCAAACCGGTTTTACCTTACTGCGCATGATCAATAGTTCAAATTGCTGAATGATTCCGCGCCCACGATACATTGTTTGTTCTCTGTAGGGGATTTCTTCTCGTTGCCTCCCGAAAGTACTGTCAATGTTAGTTGGGATGACTCGCAGCATTCCATACTGTCGTCGTCGGGCAAGAGTTGAAAGCTTTCTGCAAGATCTTCTTCGCAGTTGTCTTTCGAAGTCGATACAAACAACCCGCCCTGGCGAGATTTTTTGTAAGCTTTTGGCGAAGGACTGGCTTTCGACATTCGCTTCACAGTGTGAGTGAAATTCTTCCTACAAAGCGACATAAATTTTCCCCGAAACTCCTGGAATTGTTCCATGACCACATGGAATTTTTTGTTCAAGGGCTTCGACCTTGCGGCCGCAAGGTCAACATATCCTGGATGAGCTGGCTTTGAAGTCGATGTCATGCTCCAAAACAGATTCCAACTTTTGACGAAGGCCACTGTTTTCAATATTAAACGTGCACCATTCGCCAATCAGGGAAATCGTCCAAACAAGACAAATCGTGTCTTTCGCCTTTGATCTTATCTTATAAAAAGACTTCTTTATCGGTGTTTTTGGCGAGCTGTAAACACTGCGCAAATTCTCGATTGAACTGCACGGCGTGGAAGCCATGTGAATCGAAATGCTCGCGGAAACCTCGCGGGAGCATAGTGTTGTCAATTTCCAAATTTCGTCCTGAGAGTGAGGCTCGGCGAGGCTCGGTTACATTTTAGTTTGGAGCATGCTCAATAGGAAATAGCGAAGGCGCTCGCAGAGTCTCTTCCTCTTCCCGACTGATCTAGGAAGATCGAAGAGACTCTGCTCGCAGGGTAAAAGAAGGTTTGATTAGTAGCGTACGTGAAGAACCCAACTCAGTGCAGCCGTGTCAATTTAGCTTCTTAACAAATCACTGTCAAGTTCGCGCTGCAAACCCGAGAAAACCCGAAAAACTCGGGTGAGAATCCGGGGTGTTTTCCGGCGCGTTGAGAAATGCTTTCCGGGACCCGAGAAATTCACCCGAAAAGAGCCCCGAAAAGTCTTCGGGCCCGAGAAGTTTTCGGGTCTTTTGAGAAATGCACGCTTGGGCAAAAGGCTCGTCCCGTTCTAACTTCTTGGTCAGCCAAGTCTACTACTTTCTTAAAGTTTGCTTAGTTCTTTTCTTCACTAGAACCGATACTGCTACTTTCATCTTTTGACGTCCTAAACAAACAAGATCATCGAAATGCACTAATCACAGACTATTATCATGACTTTCTGAATGCTTAAGTCTTGCGCAATGCTTTTGATTGATATATTTCCAACGATATGCCGGAGGCTGATGTAAAAACATACCTGCTATGGCTGTATAATTCAAAAATGATTTGGCATTTTATACAATGATTATTCAAATATTAGCTGATTGCAGAGTACTACTACTCTTTTTTAAAGTATCGCAGCTGGAAATTATTGTCACTCACTTAGTGTTTCAGCGGAAATGAATAGTAGACACAATTCTGAAAAAAAATCAAAGTTTTCATTTTTGTTTCCTTTCTTTTTTCAGTGTGCAAGATTCCTTCATGCCACCACTGTGCGGTGGCAGCGAAACTTCACGGTGGCGACCTTGCCACTTTTGTTTAGATCACTGTACATGTTGTATAGCCATTCTGGTCGGCAGCGAAGGCTACCTGTTTTCAAGTAAAAAAAAAAAACTTTAACTAAAAGTAATTTTAAAAAGAGAAAAAACAAATTGATAAATTAAACGTTATACATGTACACAGATCACAAAATAAGTAAGTGAATAAATATATATGTATATTCTAAATTACCTTTTCTGTATCCCAATAAAATTGCGTTTCAGTGTGCAAGATTCCATCATGCCACCACTGTGCCGTGCAACAAAACTTAACGGTGGCGACCTTGCTACTTTTCTTTAAATCAGCTACATGTTAACTATAGCCATTCTGGCCGGCAGCGAGGGCTGCCTGTTTTCAACTAAAAGAAAAGGTAAAAACGTTAAAGGGAATCTCGGCTGTTGGCGCGAGTTGACGCTAAGTTGCTCCAAGTAATGCCTAAATTTCAAATTTTACTAGACAAGGGAAACGTAACATTTAATAATGATACTAAACGGAAAAGATTTCGGGTTTTAAATTCCCGCGCGTCGCCATCTTGAATTTCATGACGTCACTGCGTTGTCTCTATTGTTGGAAAGCTGAGGTTTTTTTGTTTGAAACAATAGAACAACGCAGTGACGTCATGAAATCCAAGATAGCGGCGCGCGGGAAATTTAAAACCCGAAATTTTTTCCCTTTCGTATCATTATTAAATGTTACATTTCCCTTGTCTAGTAAAATTTGGAATTTAGACATCATTTGGAGCAACTTAGGGTCAACTCGCGCCAGCAGCCGAGGTTCTCTTTAACTAAAAGTGATTTAAAAAAACAGAAAAAACAAATTGATAAATTAAATTTTATACACAGATAGCAAGATAAATAAGTGAATAAATATATATGTATATTCTAAATTACGTTTTTTGTATCTCAATAAAATTGTGTTTTAATTCAATAATCTGTTCTTTGTATTTTCTTTATCAGTAGGAGACGCAGTGACTATGGTTGTTGCACTGGACTCCCGGACTGGACTCCGGATCGAGCGGTCTGGGTTCGAGCCCTGGTTAGGGATATGTGCAAGACACTCAACTCTTACAGTGCTTTTCTCTACCCAGGCTCGTATGCAGACTTGATGTATTTTTTCTATAATTTTGTCCCTCCATAGTCTACAGTTCTATTCCTTGATAGTTGCCATCATAATCCAAAATTACAGACCATCGTGATAGCGAAACGCGAAACATGTAACTAAATCGCTCGCCACGTTGTATGTAACAAACTGTTCTTAGTTCAAAACCTCAATCGAGACAACTTTAGCCAACTTCATTCTTGTTCAAATCCAAAATCAAACAGGCAATTCAACCAGGGTTACGCGAATGGTATAGCTTATACCAATACATCATTATTCCACTTAAAGAAAGGAAAGAAATCCATCTGAGAACCTGAACAGAACCCACAAACACACGAATAAAACTCTTGACTAGAACTACAACACTGTGAACTTAACTTCTTTGATGATCTTTAGTAGGATTGTTATATGGTGTACATGTTAGTAGCAGATACAACAGGTCAGAGTATAACAGAAGATGCGACAGTGAGACACATCGGCAAAACATGGACGTATCAGTCTTCGAATCTAAAATATCTAAATTGAAAGCCGGCTTTTACAAGTAACTTAATTACTTAATCTAGTGTCCATGAAAATAGACCAGGAAATAATTGTGTTCATGAAACACCCAGAGCCCGCGATTCTTCTGATCTGTTCCAGCGATTGAAACCTCTAGGTGGTCTCAATTTCTGAGTATGCATTGGTTACTCACTCTGTATTTTTCAGCCAATCAGGTTTGCGAGGTTTGATAATGAGTCCATGAATAGCGGAAGCAACCAAATGTCTCGATTCCTGATGCAGACCAGAAGAATCGTGAACTCGCCGACGAGAATTAATGGACTAACTTGTGGATGCTGATTATTAATCTAGAGGTGGAACGCGGTAATGAACTTGCACGCACAATTCCCTTTTATTCGTGATTGTTGCTGTTCTGCAAAGCGTTCGGAAAATAGAGTCGAGAAAAGAGGGCTGACATTTACGCTAACCATGGGCAGTCAATAAATCGCTCAAAAATGTTATTTTGTTATTTTGCTTCACAATGTGGGAATCTTGTACAATAAAAACAGAAAAACTATGATTACATTTTTCCTTTCTCCACATAGCTTCTCATTTTTTTCCTCAATTATGACCCATGGAGAGGTGTAACCCCGCGATATATTGAGAATGCAGTACATGCCACTGCCAGTTAGGGTTTTCAAGGAGTTAAGTTAAGAGCAGGGTATAGCAGCCAAGAGCTAGTCTTCGTCTAGAATCGGATATATATGAAAAATTGATCAGTGGTATAAAGAACGAAGTTTTTGGTTCATGTTAGTCTTGGACAGATTTGGCATTTTTGGTATTTAGGCCACAAAAGGGGGCTAAAATTGTAGATTGACATACCCTCGGATATCCCAATGCTTCCAGGATTACAATGGCACATTCCATCAAAAAGGGCCTTAAATTATCTTAGTTCCTAAAATTTTGAGGACTACTACCGAAACAGGTAGACTTTTTTCCGATACGCACGAAACAGATGCCCTTGGGGAGGAAGGAGAATATTTTTGTCGGTGTCATGTGCCAAAACGCACGTGAGCACATTCCTTTGCACTGTGCTCAGTTTTTCCTGTACGCTTCTTTTCAGGTCGTCGATCTTTGGCTTTCGTTGTTAATTCAACAACATAAGGATAAAGGTTATCGTCCATGCTTTTCCACGAATAAAAAACCTTCCATTTTTCTTACGGTAAAGCTCGCCATCTCCATGTGATTTCTGACTTGCCTCACGAACGTGAAGGAATGTAATCGCGTGCGGTTATCTTTTTGGCGTCGGTTCTAGACCACGTGAAATACGTTTCGCAACAGCAGCAACTGTTTTGCGCGTCTCCGAAAAAACAGTCTACCTGTTTCGGTAGTATCGATTAGTCATAAATTACTTGAGCAAACGACTAATTTGCAGTAACTTATTATTGATTCAACGCTTCGCGTATCCACAAGTAAATAACAAGAAAAGTAGGGAAGTTTCCAAGAAAAAATCAGTTAAGAGCAATGAGGAATCACAAGAATGGAACGGAGCATGGCATATCTTATCTCTCGAGCAAGCTTTACTAGTTTCCCGAATAGCCACGATTCTCTGTTATCTTTGCAATACATTTGTAGCATGTAGCCACTTCAAACTGTGCGACATGAAATGCCTAGGATGCTGATGGTATTCCCAGAATGGTTGTTTGTAACTATCCATTTTGTTTCACCTCTTCGACTTCCCACTTAACGCATTTGTTTAGAGTTGATCACCGAGCTGTACATATTCAACATAAAGACAATTTTCAACAATTTATTCAATCTTTAACATTACAGTATTTTTCACCGATAAATATTTTTATGCCCTCAAAAAAATAACAGTTTCCAGTAGAAAAATAACATTTGATATTCTACAAATCATTCTTCTAACTTACTGTACACATATCTTATAGCAGCAAGTTTCGAATAAGTTGTAATTTCAACAAAGTCATATTCAACAAAAAGCTAATATATGTTTCCATTTCTTTACGCTGCAAACTGATAACGTTTTCAACTACAACTGCTTTTAGATATTTCAAATGAATGGACAGCATACTGGTTAATAACTTTAGATTTTTTTCGACACGTCGAAGCCTGAAATTGTTATTTATAGTGAAAAATACCAAAAAAACCACTTCTCTTCAGTACTACTCATACACAACAAGATAAATTTTATGCTGAAGATTTTTTGCCAGGTAAGCTCTTCACTTTTCCAGTTGGCTTCCTACGGCTCTTACAGCTAAAACTTTAATGTCAATGAAACAACAAGCAATCTTACTTTAACTTATTTGCTGTACAAAATCGAAGATACCAGTTTACTTTTAGTGTTGAATGTTATTTTCAAGTCGCGCGCTGCCAAAAATGCATCAATAATCTCAGAATTTGTGAGACTTTCTACAAATATTTTGTTACACGACTCTGCTTGTGCATTATACAACTTAATGAAAGACTCCACTTGATCTTGAAGAACCCTTAAAAGAACCTTATGTTCTCCCCCAATAAAAATCCCTACACTGAAGTGTGTTTGATCTGCAGCTGTCTTAATTTGACTTAAACCGCAAGAATCACAAACACTTAGATCTGACTGGAGATTGCCCAGTTTACGGCGACAACTGTTGCAAACTGCATAACGTTGAATTTCTTGCACCCCACCAATTCGACTGACAATTACAGTATTCTCTGAAATAGACTCTTCATTTTCCATTAGCTGAGAAACAAATCTCATGTTCCGAGCATCCGATTTCACTGTAATAATAATGGTGTCAAAATTACTTGATAAATATTTCTCTCCTTGGTATGAACGAACCCTTGCATTGACAATTTCGTATACCTCGCCTTCTTGGACTAACGGGATGTTTTTGTCCCATAAAGTGAGTTTAATTGCACTAGTGTCGTCTGCTATATTACAATCTAACTTCATCACTGACCGCTCCTGAACTTTAACTTCACTCTGCTCTGATGTGATATGCACTTTCCCGATAACTGAAACTAAAGTGAAATCTGAAATACCATCGATTTCACGGATTTTTGTAAATCGTTTTGGAGGTGCCTTGTGATCAAATGGGCACTGTGAAACGCTCTCAATTTTAGTCCGTTTACTAACGACAATTGCCATATCATTATTATGCAATGACCGCTTTAATGAATAGTTGGAGAGTCTAACACTCTTCTGGGTTTCGTCTTTTTGCTTCACCTGATTATAAAGACTTTTATCAAAGCAAACTCCATCGCAAAAACCATTTGCAGTTTGAAACTTAAAGTTGAAATATGTATAATTACTTCGGCTCGGCTTCACTGGTGAAGTGTCGTGAACATATCCACAGATCGGAACTTTCTTTAGGTGGTCACATCCTTTTTCATCTTCATCAAACTCTTTATTTTGACATTCACTTGTAGATTCTACAAAAGAAAAAAGAATGAGAAGATTTCATATCATTCTTTCACTCGCTGTTTTAAAACCTGGATGTTTAAAGTGGTGACAGTTTTTCATCTTTTAACCATTTGTCTCGAAAAAATCGAGCTCAATTGTTTCACGCTGCCCGCTCTCTTTCCAGGACGATCAGCGGATTGAGTTATTACTTTAATACTTAGCATTATTTACTTAAATCACTATTTCCTGGCGCATTTTGGCGCATCATCATCATCATCATCCCACAGCTGTCTTATTGATCATGGTCGGGTTGTTCAAAAGCCGGTTAACGTTAACCCAGGGTTAAACGTTAACTGAAGCATTATGTTTTCTTGTTCAAAAATGTTTTTCATCTCTAATGTTTGGTGTAGTTTGAGATTACCACAGCTCGAAACTGAAGGGCAAACAATATAAACAAGACATCGCACCAAAAAGTTACAAAACTGAAATCAAAATTCTCTGTAACCCTGGGTTACCTAAATCGGGCTTTGAACAACCCGGCCCAAGCGTGTAATTCCCCATTCCATTCTCATGTAAAGGAGAACCCGCTTCAAGTTAGGTATATGCTCCACCATTCCTGCAGGCACATCTAGTGAAATTCCCAGAGTACTTCAGTTGCTAAACGGTGATTTCTGATGTCACATTCAGTGTTAAGACATAGATAATAACATATATTATACCTTCAGACAATGATTTAGAGCTTTCTCCGCTCAAAGATCCCGCATCACACCCTTTCAGTTCCCCATCTTTCTCTCCTTCAATTTTCTTTTTATCTATGATTAGAAGAAATGGCAAAGTTGTTACATTCGACTGAGATAACGACCTTAATTTGCTCGCATTTGAGGCTACTGATAACGATATCCCAATAAAGATTTTTCACAAGTTATTTATTGCAATAATGGAAAGGTTTAGCTACAACATCGATCGAGCAACCAAAAAACTTATTTCAAAAAGCGAAAAGATAATAAGTGTGAACGGAAGATTTAATAATTCACAAACTATCGACCGACAGACAATATTTTACTCACCTATAGATTTTGTTGTTCCTGTTTCACCATGAGAGTTTTCGACGTTGGCACTAAAGATTTGCTGTTGGTTAGTTTGTCCCTTTTCGTTACCTAGCGAGACAGTAGCAAAGGTTACTATTTTTATCATTTTTCTCTCAGGATTGCTGCTATTTCTACCGTTTATCTTCTTTTCTTAAAAATAAACAACGAACCTGCATTTGACAATTTTTCCTCCACGGTGCTAGTAGTCTTCCTTAGACTTTTGCTTCTTCCAACGTCTTTTTTCTCTGCAACAGAAAAAATAAATAATAAAAACATGGTCTATTTTAAGTACTTGCCCAGTCTTCCGTCCCTTACCTTTCGACATATTCACAGTAAGATACTGCTATGGACTGATACACGACAATTGCAATCAATTCACCTGTCACAATTCGCGTTATTCGAATTCTTCACTGTACTGTTCAACAGCATGATACGTGAGCTACATATAAACCCTTTCAGTAATTCCTAGTCAGCAAATTTAATCGAACTATTGCACCATCACTGTGCAACAACCAGCTATTATTAGGTGTGACATCAGAACTATTGCACCATCATTATGCAATCGATATATAGCTGACTCAAAATGTTTCGTTTCCCATCGCCCTCCCTCTTGTGAAGGTGGGTCAGTCGGTCAGCGTCGGTCGAGCAAAAAAAAAAAAAAAAGGAACACATGAATTATGAAGGGCCTCTGGGTGCCAGTGAAGGCCCGTTAATAAGACAAGATCGAGTGCTTATAAATTAAAGTACTTGCTTCTTTACAAGTGACTCTGGAATTTTTTTCTACTTTTGCAAAACATTTTTTGTGGAAACTGCCTACTTAATTACCGCCAAATCCCTCGGTCCATTCCCAACCGTAGTCTTGAACAGAGCCCTGGTAATTACATTGACCATACATATGACTTTTCTTAACTCGACATTGAAGTTTTCTGTGGTCATGTCAATAAACTTGTGCAATATTTTATTTTCTGATTCAATTTGACACAATTGCCCAAGGATTAACACCGGTAACTGCACTAATAGTGGAAGCAATAAGAAACGTTTATAACCCAGGAAAAACCTCGAATATTACGCATCCTTCACTAACATTCCTTCATCCGTGTTCTAACAATTCCATTCAATCTCTTTACGGTGGCCAATTCACATTATAACTCAGTTGATAAAACCAAATTATCAAGTCTAGAAGCGTTTGGTTAGGCCTTGACCTTCGGAAACGGACTTGGTTGGGACTTTCTATGAGACTCCACAAAACCATTTGATTGATTTTCTGACTCTTTTACACAAGTTACAAAGGGAAACATCGCCGAAAAATTTGTTAAAACCACTGCCATTTTGCGATTTGCGTACACGCAAAGCAGACGCATACCAGCAGTTACTCACATTTTTCTGCGTGGCATGTGCAAAAAAATGCCTCTACGCTGTTCTGTTCAATGCAAATAATATCAGGCTATTAACAAAATGTGACGCAGCATTACTATCTTTTAGATACACTAGTATTTAAAGTATATAAATATGTGTTGTCTAATTAATAAACCATGATGTTTACATGCACAGCTTCAGAAGCATAATAAAAGCTACTGAAAGTTAAAACAGTAATCTGTTAATTTTCCCGGGGGTGGGGGCATTTGAACAGCTTTTCGGCCCAATGAGGGAGGGAATTTGAACAAAAATTTTCCAAAATTTCAAATGCCCGGTGAGAATGTGCTAAAGCGGTAAAAGAACGAGATCGGTCCGGCCTAGTGGAAAATACCGTTCCATTCGACATACGAAGATTTCGGAAATTCAAACCGGGAATTTTGGTCGAATGGAACGCCCCCCGAACATAGCCTTGTATACGGCGACTGAGCCCGCAGTACGAGCGGCAGTCAAAAATTAACTGTCCTACGGAAACGGCAAAATAATAGCCTTTTTCTTTGGCCTCTTCTAATAATTAACTAGAGAATTCCGGACTTAATTTGACGACGAATGGCATATTTTGTTCAAAATAAGACAACTTTAATGTCACCTGGTGACATTGGAGGAACTACCATTTTTGGCGCCAAATTAGAAGTTGGAGACACAAAATGTTTTATATTTTTCACTTTTTACAATGTGATATGGTTTTGGAAATTATAAATCCCCTTTCGTGAATATTTCATGCCATCTCCAAAGAGAAAAATTGCCTGATTTCAATGCCTTTCCTGTCAACTTATAGCCTGCACGCAGGCGGTTGGATGCTCGAAAAAACCGGAATTCGTGTGGTCGAAAAAATCGGAATTCGTAATGAGGTCGCCATCTTGGATTCGCGCGGTTAGGTCTGGGCCGGGTTGAGGGTTGACAAAGCGAGCGCCCCCTTCCCCTCGCTCGCTTTGTCAACCCTCAACCGGGCCCAGACCTAACCGCGCGAATCCAAGATGACGACCTCATTACGAATTCCGATTTTTTCGACCACACGAATTCCGGTTTTTTCGAGCATCCAACCGCCTGCGTGCAGGCTAGTCAACTTACATTGACGTAAGGAATGTAAATTTTTTCCCGCCTGCTGAATCCTGATTGGTCGATTTAAATTTCCCGCGCGCAAGCCGTATGCAAGGAGGAGCGCCAAAGAATGTGCTCACGTGCGTTTCGCACGTGACCATATTAGCACGTGACCGAAACATTCACCTTCATCGGCTTCATTGCCTGGTTTCAAACCGTGAAGTTCTGGGTACGAGTCTGTAAATTATGGGATTAGCAACTATTGATTCACATAGTCAGAAAGAGCACACCGAGATTCACAAGATTCCTAAGTTTGGTGTTAATCAGGCTAGTTTTCACTGAGATACAGCGATTTAAAAACGTCAAAATTTACAAAGAAATGTATGGCATCCGGACGCCGTGTCGGACAGCGTCCGGATTGCCAGGTTAGAACAAGATTGATGAATTGTATGGTAGTCTCCCTTTTATCGTTTGCAAAATTATGAAGACGCATGAACACATTTCTTTGTAAATTTTGACATTTTCAAATGGCTGTATCTCAGTGAAAACTAGCCTGATTAACACCAAACTTAGGAATCTTGTGAATCTCGGTGTGCTCTTTCTGACTATGTGAATCAATAGTTGCTAATCCCATAATTTACAGACTCGTACCTAGACCTTCACGGTTTGAAACGAGGCAATGCATCTCCGAGGAGCACCAAAGAATGTGCTCATGTGCGTTTTGCATGTGACCTTATCAGCACGTGAGCGAAACATTCACCTGCGGCTTCATGCATCTCCGGAAAAACAGTCTACCTGTTTCGGTAGTATACTCCACTCGTCAAAAATTTTTGGCATCCAGCATGGTGGCGATTGGTCAAAATTTTGTGGATCTCTCGCTCTGGCGGCTCCACCGAGTACCCTTCAACACTGAGCCATGCGCCAGTCCTCCACAGTTTAACTTTTTCAACGTCTTTTCTGGCTGCATTAAAACGAACAAAACGTTTCCAATCTTCTCGATAGAAAAGAATTGCGGATGTAAACAAAGTAAACAACTTCATTCTGTGCATGGAAATCTCCGGTGGAACAAACGATTTCAAATATTTGGGACCAGTTACGCACCATGTCGCGGCTTTTGACCATCGGTGCAACACCATGCACGAACACCGAACCGATCCGCCGAGTAGACGAAGTTGTAAACTCAGTGGTAAACTTCATAATTTCACCTCTTTCAATATTTGGTGTGGCGGGATATACACCCACAGAACCTGTTAGATGCATGTAATAACAAGGAATAACAAGGAATAAACCAAGGTAACTCAAAATTTCTCTATTTTCTTTGTTACTGTACGCCTTGATTTGCGTGCTTAAGTGAGTGTACTATCGTACATATTGACTTATAGTTTTACTGTGTCCGATTTGGACAGTAAGTGGCTTCTGCACAGAATAACCTACGACATGTACAAATGTAGACCACACACCAGAAGATTTTCTAGGCGGGAGCGCTCTTAAAAAAACGTCATTGTTGTTATTATAAACCAGCGTACCAGTCTGCATTTCCCACACACTGTTTCAATGGGTAGGTTACAACTACAAGTTTTAAGGAGGCTCGTAAGGGTTTTTCGTTGCTATATTGTTTGTGAAACGAAGGAAGATTACAAAGAAGGATGTTTAATGGTGTGGGCAAACTATATGTCTCCTTGCAGCTCTATTGTTGGGCTATACTTTAAGGGTACTTGTGACGTCATATCAGTTACCATGGCAACGCACAAGCTCCACAAAAGCGTCCTCTAAATTTCAGTTTTTTTTAATTATCTGAGAAACTAATTCGGTGACCCCCCATTTTTATTTCTTTGTTGAAAAGTTCCCTAAATTGTTTAACTTTTCAGACAGTATGGAAAAAATTTATCTAGTAGAATTAAATATATTTAAAAAAAAACGCGTTTCATGTCTTACAGAAAATTCCACTAGATAATTTTCCCCGAAACTTTTATATCTGAAGTGCCATCGTGAGTGGTGCGTGCATGCAAAATATCAAGATAGGTCACCGAGCAAACTTTCGCGCTAAAAACAAATGTTTTCGGCAGATTTTATTTCCGGTTCGCGCGATTTTACGCAGCATTAACTTCCGGTATCCTGATTTTAATACTGATTCAGCTGACGCGTGCACCTTAGTTATGGCGTGTGTAGATTGCGCGCGCGCGTGCAGCTAAAAACCCTTTCGAGCCTCCTTAAGGCCATTCCGAGATGGTCGATACTCGTCATTGTACATATTTCAAGTAATTGTTTACAAACGTCACCACGGTTATGCATTTCATCAAAAGGCATTAAACTTCTGTTGCCTTGAGGTAAACTGACCACCAATAGTTTGACTAAAATAAATGTTCATGATTTCCACATGTACCAGTAATGTTTCTTCATGTGTTGATTGAGATCTTCACTGTGTTCATGTTGTACTTCATTTTCACTTGCTGTTGGTTGCATGATTGCATACTGTATCCATCATTTAGAAAGTGACACAATGTGGAACAATTGCCTCAATCTGCAAGTTATAATAATCAGAGAAGAACATATTTAACTTTTGTTATTTTGACAAAGACACCTAATGAATTACATGTGTACATAATGTAAGATCATCTTAGAAATCAAAGTTATAAGTATTGCATAATGTACTCTTTGCACTTTCAACAGTTAGACAAGTACAAAACAAAAAATAACCAGCCAAGAAAGCATGAACTGAAAATATCTTAAAATATCTTTCTACCTTGATTTAAACATCAAAAATAGCTGCATAACTAAATGAATAGAATTCAGATTACGCAATAGTTTCAATAATCCAAGACAAATTTTACAGTCAAACTAAGTGAAGCATACCCCTCAAGATTGCATTAATGAACTGATTATTTGAAACTTGAACCCGCTAGTTGTTTCAAGAATGCAATAATGAATTGATTTTTCGAATATTGAACTCGCTCGTTCGATCCAAGAATACCGCTAACG
>CBDDTI010000251.1:0-16350 GCA_965233585.1 bacterium | reverse complement strand
TATAAGTACCTAAAATCAAATTTTGCTTAATTTTAAATAGCTCTTCTCTATCTTGTTTTCTTTTTTTCTTGTTTTCATATCATTGCCACTCTAAAACATTTCCACAAGGAAGTGGTATTTTTTGAGGTTAAGGCTTAAAATTGTCTATTAATGAAAATTCTGATGTCTTCAAAGCAATAAACACAGTCATGAAAGTGAAAAAATTGAGTGGCAAAGATTAATAGTACAAATGTATATGTACCTTGCTCACAGTTGCAACTATGTTTCTAGTGTCAAAAATAAGTACTTTTCACTTCTTTAGTGATAGTTCTGCTAATGAGCTTGCAGATCCACTTTTACTTAATATAAACAAAGTAGAATTATAATAACTTGCTAAAATGAAATGCTGCATTTTGAAGCCTGATAGTGAACAGATGTCATTTTTCACCTCACAACCTGTTGTCATGACAACTGAACATGGAATGTAAAATGACTTCAGCTTACCCAGGCAGTGAAATTCAACTGTGAATGAAAAACATTTTTGACTATCTTGTGAACATGCAATTATAATGAGAACTAACTGCTTCCCTTTTCCTTAGCCTGTATCAAACCATCATCCCAGAGTAAAAATGCCAAGGACAAATTGGGTGTCCTGTGCACATTCATGCCAACTGTGCTGAGGCCATCCAATCTCAGAATCGCCAATTTTGTATTTTCTAATTATTACCAAAATTCTGAAAATTAATCAATGACCTTGTCTTGGAGCAACAGTACTGCATGCAGGGCTCGAAGATTTTAGTTCACTTGCAAAGTTTTGCTATTGGCCTAGTAAGATTTTTTTCCACTAGCAAACTGGTGCGATCACTAACAAATTATTTCTAAGTGTTTGGTAGACATGGACAATTCAAACTCATAAATGTTTGCTAGTTGATATTTTACTCACTTGTAGATTATCAAAAGCACTCGCATTTTGCGAGCTTGCAAGCATTAATATCGAGCCCTGGCATGCATAAGCTCTGTTCAAGACTTGTGTTGAGACCTTCAACCCTCATTCATATTGAACAAACAAGTGCAAGAGTAAGATTTGACAATGGAATCAAATAATCCAAATAATTGGACACTATACTATACTATACTATACTATACTATACTATACTATAATTTCTTGATTAAACGTTTCATTGATTGGAGTCAGAATTTTTGCTGCTGCATGTAGTTCTGTCACTAATATGCATTCAACAGAAAAAATTGGTTTAAAAGGGATATATTATTTGCTGGCCAGGAGGACTGTATGGGCAAAACTGTGGCAGAGGCCATGTTGAGCACAACCTGTGGCCCAAGGCCTTGGGCCGACTCAAGACATCTTGTACAGTTTTTCCCTATACTGACTGAACTAGGCTGACAAATAACGTATTTATATTTTTCTTTCTTCATTAATAATTGGTCTTTAAGGAACTTTAGAGTCCTTGGAAAAGTGTTTGCAAAAAAGTTCATGAGAATACGTGTTCTGTACATGACAATGTTCAGAGTTACTATTAACAACTGAAATAAAACTTCTAAAGAAAGATTTTCTCAAGATAAAGACAATGAAAACTAACTGTAAGCTGTCAAAATATTGCCGTCTCCATGGACCTTACAACAAACAACAAAATATATGTACTTAATGCATACAGAGTGAGAATGAGATACAATAACACTCTAAATCCAATCGATGAACCAATTAATCACACACAGCTAGTTCGCTGTTCAGTTCCAAACCAGCTATACAGACAATTTTATTCTCAGAACAGAAACTTGTTTGAACATTGGTGGCACACACACCCAACAATAGTATTAACATAATGAGGTGGTGGGTTGCATTGGTATGTGATTTGCGCAGTTTTGGTAGTGTCTTAAGGTATGCTGTTGTGATCCCTATTGTCTTGGTAGTAGATGTGAATGTCAATGGCAGTCTTTTCGTTAGTTTTTTGACTGTTAAGTTTATGTTCAAAGAACACGTGTCAGGTCAGGTCTTTGTAAGTACTGTATGTTTGCCATCACCAAATGTGTTCATTTTGTTGTGGTAGTCTAAGTCACTCCCATAAGGAAGTAAAATGTTTTTTGTTGTTGGTGCTTTTCTTTTGTCTTTTTTCCAAGTTCCTGTGAAGCATAGAGCCAGTCTTCAGAGTTAGGTAAGAAATTGTTGGTCAGTTGGGGGTGATAAGTCTGGTCCTTAAAGCTGACTGGTCAGTTTCAAGTGTGGCTATTGACAGTCAGGGTACACAGTTAGTTAGCTGTGGATTTGGTCAGTTGTTGGTTTCAGTGATTGTTAGTCAAATCTGTGATTGTTTTGTTTGAAGTTAACAGTTTGTTTCGTTGGATTTTCGAGGTCATAAATAAGTCATTTGTAAGATGCAACTAGTGCTTGATGTGTAATGTTGAATCAGTTGAGAAGTGTTTGTTGTAAAAAGTTAGTTACTGTAAACTGTGCAGTGTATTTTCTTACATTCCCACCACACCAATGCAATCCAGCTTGAAGAACCTAGCAAAAGGCTATCAAGCTTAACTGAAATAAGTAACTAACTTGAACGGGGGTTGTGGAACAACAGCTGGGTGAAAAACCTCCCCGTGCGTCCACTTGCCCCTAGGAGGAAAACCCCGGGCCAGCTGTACCCCACGTTCAAAGGCCTCCCGGGCTGGGCCAATAATTAAAAGGTAAAATAGCTACAAAACTAAATAAATCAAATTTGGTACATCTACATGTAAGTTTAAGAAAAATAGTATTTTTCTGTTAATAACTTTTTTGAGTATTTGGTGAGCTTACTGATCAGTGCATTTGTGTAGCATGAACATTTTGCAAGACTTAACTTTGTGCTTTGACATTTTAAACTAAGTTTGTAATGTACGGCCTCAGGACTTTTTAGGGGAAAATGTAGAATCTATAATTAACAACTCTTAAATTAAACAAGGAAACGATGTAAACAAAGCTCAAAGTAACATGAACATTTCTTATAACAACTAGATTGCATTTTCATGTTTGCATATAATATGAAGAAAGATTATTTGGCTTTACCTTAAAAAAATTTCAGTTCTGGTATTCTGAAAACTTTGCTAATCACAAGAAAATCAGAAAAAAATGTTAGCCTTGCAAGCAGTTCATGCCACATGTTGTACCCCTAGTTACCAATAACATAATAAATTATTATTTTTTAAAGATGTAAATTTCCGACTTTCAATTACTGCCTTACAATAAATTTACCAGAAACCATCTTGTCATTTGGTCCTGCTTCAATTGCTGGGCACAACCCTTTATGTCTGGCCTGTTGTCCTTTTACTGCTCTTGCCAAATCCATGCTCTCTTGTGATGTTCCTTGCCAACTCCAGCATCCTTTAATGAAACAACAATACATGATTGGTAAAAGTGAAGACCAGTTCCTTAACATATTGTTAGCCATCTGTTGGCCAGCTGTCAATTATTATTTCTTGATATTTGAGGACACCATGTCATGATTTTGGCCCCTTATAAAAATAAGTGGTCTAAAATAGCCAACAATTTTTGCAACTTTAAACACGGAGCGATCCTATAAAAGGCAAGGACACGGCCCCTCGAAGCACTTTGTTGGCTTCCTGTGCAATGGTGGAAAGTCAGAATAACATAGAAGTCGTGGAGAAAAAGCGATTTTTTCGTAAAACCAACGGAGTCATTTAGGTAGAATGATACAAGATAAATGAAAAAAATACTGTGAAAATAAAACCAACATTAACACTTTAGATGATGGCTTTGGAAGACCAAAAACGATGAATTATCTTCGTCGTCGCTGCACGTGGAACATTCAAATTTCGCCGCTAACTAAAATAACAACTCTGATAGCTGCGAGTTATCTGTTTCCATTTATCTCAGCATGCTGAGAACGAAACGAAATCTGGTAAGAAGTGATTTTAATTAGCCTGTGAACACAGACGGATTTTGGTGGGATATTTAAAATTATTCAGGTTTATGACCGTCATGATGGTGCAAACAAAATGCAAATTGAACAACACTGAGTTATTCCTCAAACTGTTCCATATTCAGTGCAAAGAAATTGGAAACAACGAGTACTACGAAGAAACAACAGAATGTGAAAAATGGCAAAGTGAGATTTCGCCTTAATAATGACGTTAGAAAAGAAATGGAAGACTCAAAGCCTTAAAACTGATTGTGCTCATAAAAGGTCGACTGAATTTTAGCTGCAAGAGTACAACAGCAGCTAATTAATGTTGATCTTACGAAATCTCTTTTAGATAACTCGCAGAAGAATAACCATATTATCGTACATAAAATATATAACCTTCGCAGTCTGTTTGTTTTTTTTTTACGAATTTTAGTTTTCAAATTTATTTCTCAACCGCAGAAAACCAGCACAAAAACAACAACTCGGCAACTCGGCAACTTGCTAAAATTAGACTTGAGTGAATAAGCCAATCAAAAGGGAGCATTGGTTGTCCGTTGAGATTTGTGATTGACAGGCTGAACACCTCAGCGTTGTTATATAGGATCACTCCCTGTTTAAATGGGCTTAAATGATGCTTCCAGAAACTGGTATATTTTGGCAATAATATTTGTGTAAGTTGAATGAGATGTATCAGATATATCCATTTTTGTGGCTACCTGCCTCAAGGAGGTGTAGCCACTAATACTATCATCTGTGTAAGTACGTCTGTCTATAACCCTTTTTGATTCCTGTTCATGTAGACCTCATCTTCTAATAGTTTTCGTTGCCAATCAGAGTGCGTCCGTAAGCGCCTAATCGTTAGACAGTGTTTGTTGCCCATCAGAGCATCGACAGTCGCTTGTTGGCCTCATAATGATTTTAAAAACACTTTCTGGCGCGGCTGCCCCTCTGCTAGCAGTTCAGCCAACAGTTCGGAGTTTGTTTACTGGTTGTGATGATCCGAGTGAATTGTGCAGCCATATCTGCCATGTTGTGATCTTCAACCCTTGTTAACAGTTATAACTACTCTTAAGAGCGAATAATCAAGAGAACCAAGACAAAACATGATAAACTCCTTCACGAAACAAAAGTGTAATAGCAAGGAATCAAATTACATTGCACATAATTTGCACAAAATTTCAAGTTGTGTTTTATGAAAATAACTTGTGAGAATTTGTGACTCTTAATGCAGTTTGGGAAGAAATAAGCAAGCTACATATTTTAACTGAATCACGGCAAGAGTATTTTTAAAAAGGAGCTCATTTATAAGCGAAGATGCGGAAGTCCGTTTTGCTATTAATTTTGGTGTCACTTGTATAGTTCGTGTCATGCAACATGATTTTCTTTAGCAGTCAGACACAGCTTTTTCAAAAGAATTGGCCATTGCTAAGCCTGCTAAGTATATTTGAACTAATAGTGAAATACGTTTGACAGCACTATTGTCAATGCAGATTTTCCTTAGGACTTGGCAAGAACATTGGCTCGTCAATAATCTCGCACAATTACCCACACAATCAAAGTTTTTAATTTTCCTGCACAAGTTTACTCCAAAAATCACACTGTGATTTTTCCTCACCCTTCATTTAAGGCCAACTAACTTGGAGGTTAGATATTTAATTTAATAAGTTATCGGGAGTCTTATCTTTACAAATTTGGAGATCAGCATATTAATGTTTTTGCACGGTGCAAGAAACAATTCAGCATGTTTTCAATAAGCTGCGAGTCCAAAAACGTTGTCATAATAGCTTGTTTTATGACCCCTTTAAGGGCAGGGTGAGGCGAAAATGCAAAGTCAAGGTTGCCCTTTGGACAAGCTGTTACTTGAGGTTACTAGCCTGAAGGTCTGAGGAGCTAGCCTGAAATTAAGACGTTTAAGTCTTGTTCAGTCTGAAGCCCCAACATGTCTGAGGAGCTAGCCCGAAATTAAATTGTTTATAAAGAATAATCAGATTTATTTAATTATGCAAAATAAAATTAATGATACCAAGCATAGATATAAACTAAATCTTTGTAGTATTTTGATTCTTGAATGTGAATTTCATTTTCACTTCAACCTCAAATTAAATAATGTAACAGAAACGACCAGTTTTTACACCTGACCACTAGAGAGTGCAGTTATAACTTACATCAAGATTTTGTGGAAGAGAATGCCAAGTACAGTCATGTGATCTAATCTTGTGATGTAAAACATTTGTCAATTCATATCGCTTAATGCTTTTAATAGTTTGCCTAGTGTATTAACTATAAACAGTTGAACAGTGAGCTATAGGAAATGTTTCAGTTCCTTGTTTGCACTGCTAATATGAATGGACTGAACAATACTTAATTCTATAAAACTTACAACCAATTACCTTATTATAAGGTTTTTAAGACATTTAAGTCTTGTTCAGTCCATAGCCCCTAGATGAATACGTACAGAAATAATTTGTTTGCGTGCAGATTTGCTTGCTCTCGGGTCATTCATGCATGCTAATGGCCGTTGAAAAACCCAACAAATGTTTTTATTTAATATAGATTTCAAGGATGTAGTTAGTGAGCTAACCTTACATGCCGAAAGTAAATTGATTATTTTTACAAGTGGACTTTTTCTTTTTATCAGCGCTTGTGCGAGAAGAGCAAAAATCAAGAAAAACCTTTGGGACCAGGCTAATGACTTGGCTAATAGGGTATCAGGGTGTGACGAAAGTGCTGTCCGATAACCTTGGGCTAGTGGAAGACTTGTCGGGCTAGCATTTTCTTGTCATAGCTTGCCCGAGGGGCAAGCACTGTAGTTTTCTCTTTTCGGATGATAAATTCAGCTTTTATACCAAAAAGGTGTGTAGTAGAAAGCTACTGAGGGGAGAAAATGATAATGTTATTATTGTAGTAAATTATTGTAGTATGACAACATCGCCATTAGTTGCGTCCATAAATGATGTCATGACTTTTTCTGCTTACATAAGCGACTGAAATATATTTTTTGAAATGACAATATTTGCCGACCGACAGCGTGCAGTGCGAGACAATCAGTCTAATTAAATTACTATGCAAAATTTGTGAAGAATTTAAATTTTGTGGCTGGTATGACGCGGTGTTTCGTCTTGGCCAAGAGACTCATCAGATACTTGTCAAATTCCAGCAAACTCGTTGAGCAGTCTGGCCCTGCTAACATCTTGACTTCACGAATGGGACTTTGAGCACGATGCTCAACGAGTTTGCTGGAATTCGAAAAGTATCTGATGAGTCTCTTGGTCGAGACGAAATGCCGCATCATACTAGCCACAAAATTTAAATTCTTCATGAGTACTTGAAAATTTTTATTGTATGCAAAATCTACCTGAAAATTAAGTGAAACCTTGCAGCCATCCACTCATAAAAATGATCATATTACTTGCGGCATGTAAGGCTAACTCACTAACTACATCCTTGAAATCTATAAATGAAAACGTTTGTCAGGTTTTTTAACAGCCATTTGCATGCATGAATGACCCGAGAGCAAGCAATTCTGCATGCAAACAAATTACTACTGAAACAGGTAGGCTGTTTTTTCGGAGACGCACAAAACGGTTACTGCTGTCGAGAAACATGTTCGAATTAACCCCATGTGCTCTATGTATAACTGATGCCAAATAGGTAAGCGCACATGATCACATTCCTTCACATTCCTGACGCAGCCCAGAAATCATCTGGTGATGGTGGGCTTTTCCTTGAGTAACTAGACGCATATTTGCGTTCATTTGGGCTTTGAGTTGGAGAGAAACATTGTTTTTGTTGCACATACTTTGGTAAGGCTTTTTTGTAATTTTGGGTTTATCTGAGATTTTAGTTTATGCTGCTCTCGATTAACATTAGATAGCTCAGTTGATATGGCACGTTTCTCAATGAAAGGTTCACTCATAAACGTTTGCTCATAAAGAGATCTCTCGTAAGGTTTGCGGACCAACCCGTTCTGAAAGCGCTCCTCATCTTTTAGTGTGGGTCTACCAAAAATGCTGTGAATATTTGGTATCCATTTTGAACGTATTATACACAGTATTTGTGCTGATCTTCCACAGCATAAACTTTTCTTCGTCCACCATTACCCCATGCCAGGTGCTCATCAGAGTCAAATTGTCGTGCATGTGTGTTAAGGACTTGCAAACTGTGGCTGAATGAAAAAAAAAACGAGGCCGAAATTTCAACTCAGGCATTTCCTTTGTAAAAATGGAAGGTTTTTTTATCTGTGAGAAAAGCATAGATGATACTGTAACCTTTATTCTTATCATGTTGTACTAACAACAAAAGCCCAAGACCGACGACTGAGAAGATTCAGAAGAATCGCGAAGTAAAAACTGCGCTAGACAGCACAAAGGAATACTTGTGCTCATGTGCGTTTTGCCGTGTGACAAAAAACACTTGGCTTTCTTGCCAACGGCAACTGTTTCGTGTATCTCTGAAGATACAGTCTACCTGTTTCAGTAGTATTTCTGCGTGTATTCATGTTGGGGCTTCAGACTGAACAAGACTTGTACTCATCAAAACAAACATCCACTCCAAGATGATGAATACAACTATCACCCTGCAGGCACATCTCACTATAAGACACACTATAAGACACACCTGCAGGGAATCATGGTAGTTGTATTAAACAAAACAAACATCCAGTCAAAGATGATCAATACAACTACCACGATAGGTACCCTGTGGGCATATCTTATAGAAAGAACTGACCATTGGCTATGTACATAGTAATTGTAAACATGTATGTCAGAGTTGAGGTGCTCCAAAACAATTTGAGCCATGAGGAGATCCTCCCAGACTCAGAATGCTTTGACCAAAATTTGATCAGGATAGGGAACACTGTAAGTGTATTTACCTGGTTGGTCACAGTCTCTCTGGTTTCTCCTCTATTTTTTAAGTTTACACCAGACTTGTCCACTGAATGTTCAATCTTCCTGTCCGTTCAGACCTGTCCACTGCTTATTCAGGCTTGTCCACTAAGTATTGAGACATTCAGGGTAGATTCGTACCAGTGGTTCTCTGCAACTGACACCAATGATTACCATCAGAAAAAGGAATCAACAAAAGCTATTTACCAATATTTACTGAGCTGGAGGCATTAATGAATGTTTTAGTATAATTATTCACGTGATTCCCAAGACAAACAAAGATTGAAGCAACTGAAAAAAAGGTGTTTGTTTCATGCATCACTGAACAGCAAAGTGCTGTCTGGAATGGATGACATGGTCACTAAATTTAACTGTGCATGCTTAAAGCAGACAGAAATGAAAACACTTTGTTCTGATTGCTGTCATAATTTTGTTAAGGAAAAAAAAAATGGACTAAACCTCTATGAACATATCAGTCAAAAGAGTTAACACCCCTGTTTAGATTTAGATTCATCTGAATATATAATGAACAATTTTGGAAACTCCCAAAGGAAACGACTGCCCAAGGATTTTGTTAAGTAATGTAATAAGATACCAAACACGTGCAGGTCTTAAGTATGGGCAGCCGTCACCGCCAAAAATAATTCAAATAATTTAGAATCAATTGAAACAGTTTAATTGCTCTTTTCAAGAAGGTCCAAACATTTCAGAAATGATGAAGTTAAAATGCACTTAGACAGGTGTCCTGCGGTCAAGTGGAAAACTCAACTGATAAATTGTTTAGACAGTGTTAAAGTTGTCTAGTCCTCTACCACAAAACAGTACAAAAAACCCACTAACGATCTATCCTAAACAAAAATAATTCAGCTTTCCTTTATAAAACGATGCAGACTAAGGTGAATTGGTTTAACTGCACAACAATGAATGGTTTAGCACAGAGAGAAATGGAGTAACGTTAGGGCAGATAGATTAGCGGAAACTGATTTGGTTTAGCTGTACTGCATCAAATGGCTCACTGTACTGCAAATTGGTTTAGCTTACAGTGGATTGGTTTAGCGTATTGTGGATTGGCCTAGCAAATTTTAAATTGATTTTGGCGTATTGTGAATTGGCTTAGCCTATTGTTAATTGGTTTAGCCTATTGTTAACTGGTTTAGCGTATTGTGGATTGACCTAGCATATTTTGATTTAGTTTAGCGTACTGTGGATTGGTTTAGCTTATTGTTCATTGGTTTAGCGTATTGTGGATTTGTTTAGCCTATTGTTAATTGGTTCAGTGACATGAAACACGGTTCCGAGACCAGTATGAAATGGCTTATTTTATCTGCAAATGATTAATCGTGAAATAATTGGTTTAGCTTACAGTGGATTGGTTTAGCGTATTGTGGATTGGCCTAGCAAATTTTAAATTGATTTTGGCGTATTGTGAATTGGCTTAGCCTATTGTTAATTGGTTTAGCCTATTGTTAACTGGTTTAGCGTATTGTGGATTGACCTAGCATATTTTGATTTAGTTTAGCATACTGTGGATTGGTTTAGCTTATTGTTCATTGGTTTAGCGTATTGTGGATTTGTTTAGCCTATTGTTAATTGGTTCAGTGACGTGAAACACGGTTCCGAGACCAGTGTGAAATGGCTTATTTTATCTGCAAATGATTAATCATGAAGTGTAATTTGGCCTAGCATAGCATTCATCAGCTTACTGAAATGTAAAATGATTTAGAGTTACCCCAAATGTCTTAGCGTGACGGTAAATGGTTTAATAGAAAGCGAAATGGTTTAGTGTTACAACAAATGGCTTGCGCCAGAACCGCCAAAAATACAAAAGTGAAATGGACAAGTCAAGCTTGAAATGGAATAGTCTATGTGGGGTCTTACGTCACAACCCATACGTCATTCAGATGACGTATATCAGCTAATCACGCATCTTGAGAATACCCCTGTTCGACACTCAATTTAAGACTCCGGAGTAAGGATCGCTGATTTGAGTAAACGAGGCGGCATTGGAAGAAATAAGCTGTTCATGACCTGTGCCCGGAGCGGTTTTTAAAACCCTGTTCGGGCAAATTTCGCGCCAAATGTTATCTGAATCACGTATGGGTTGTGACGTAAGACCCCACATAGACTATTCCATTTCAAGCTTGACTTGTCCATTTCACTTTTATATTTTTGGCGGTTCTGGCGCAAGCCATTTGTTGTAACACTAAACCATTTCGCTTTCTATTAAACCATTTACCGTCATGCTACTTAAGACATTTGGGGTAACTCTAAACCGTTTTACATTTCGGTAAGCTGATGAATGCTATGCTAGGCCAAATTACATTTCACGATTAATCATTTGCAGATAAAATAAGCCATTTCATACTGGTCTCGGAACCGTGTTTCATGTCACTGAACCAATTAACATTAGGCTAAACAAATCCACAATACGCTAAACCAATGAACAATAAGCTAAACCAATCCACAGTACGCTAAACTAAATCAAAATATGCTAGGCCAATCCACAATATGCTAAACCAGTTAACAATAGGCTAAACCAATTAACAATAGGCTAAGCCAATTCACAATACGCCAAAATCAATTTAAAATTTGCTAGGCCAATCCACAATACGCTAAACCAATCCACTGTAAGCTAAACCAATTTGCAGTACAGCGAGCCATTTGATGCAGTACAGCTAAACCAAATCAGTTTTCGCTAATCTATCTGCCCTAACGTTACTCCATTTCTCTCTGTGCTAAACCATTCATTGTTGTGCAGTTAAACCAATTCACCTTAGTCTGCATCGTTTTATAAAGGAAAGCTGAATTATTTTTGTTTAGGATAGATCGTTAGTGGGTTTTTTGTACCGTTTTGTGGTAGAGGACTAGACAATTTTAACACTGTCTAAACAATTTATCAGTTGAGTTTTCCACTTGACCGCAGGACACCTGTCTAAGTGCATTTTAACTTCATCATTTCTGAAATGTTTGGACCTTCTTGAAAAGAGCAATTAAACTGTTTCAATTGATTCTAAATTATTTGAATTATTTTTGGCGGTGACGGCTGCCCATACTTAAGTCATATTTTCCTAGTGTGTAATCGCACCTTGGTGGATGATGACTTTTAATAAAGAAGCCAATCAGAGAACTTAACAGATTTCAAGTGTGGTCCGAATTTGGACACCCAATTTTGCGTAGAAGTTTTGTAGAGTTCTACGTCTATACGCCGACACCCCACAATTTTCATGTTTTTTAGTCTAGCCTTTGAGCGCATGTTATGGCCTTTTTGTAACGCTGCCTAGTTTTATAACCCCTTACATGCATGTACATTGCCATAGTAACCTAGTTACCGGGGCCAGCCAAAGGCTGGAACCGGTTATAAAAAATTAATGCTGTCTGTTCCTTTCGTTTTTTCTATGTCTCGTTTCCAGGGCCCCGCTTTCCGCTGTGACAAAATCGTTGTCATAGTAACTTTACTTGAGGCAATCGAAGGCATTCCAGACAAAGATTATAACTTTGGGCAGAATGAAAACTTCCACAACTTTACGAGAGACTACTTCATGAGTGAAAACTTGAGAGTGGATACTTAGAGAGACGTGTTTATGAGCGACCACTGCACTTGAGAGTGAGCCTTTTCTCAAGAATCAAAGCGAACATATTTCAAAACTCTCTTTACATCAATCTCTTGTAAAACTTAAGCTTATTCACTGCGATTTCTACTGAAGACGTCTCAAGAACAAGAGTAGCATGTTAAAAAAGTTTCTCTTCCAAAGGATTTCGTCGATTCTTATACCGAAGTCCTCGACGAAAAACACACGTAAAACGAATTCAAAAAGAAGAAATCGGATAATTTTTTCGCCGCCCGACGAAATATTACAGCATAGCGAGAGAAAGAGGAAAGTTGTACATCAAAAAGACGACAAAAACAAGGCAATTATTTTGAGATAAATTGTTTTTCAACTGTGTAAATTTATTACCAACTTAGTTCTATCCCCAGGAGTTCCGTAGAAGCTGAACAAGACTCAATAAAATATATTTGAGGGAAGCAAATATATAAACAAACAAATCACAGAGGTCGCCGTAAATTAAATGTACAGAAATCCAAATCCAGCGTGCACTAAAACTCTCAAATGAAGGCAACCAAATGAAAGAAAGGTGACAGGAAGTTCAATAACAATAAATTTTCATTCAAGATGAGGCGAAAAAACTTATCTGAAAGCACAAAAAATGTTCGAAACTTCACAGACCTGTTCGCTGCCTGAATGCGTGTTGGAATTAATTAGTCATGCAAAAGCGAAAGCGTGAGTTTTTCCCACAAGTTTTGCAGTTATTTTATCGGCTGTGGCTTAGCCTGCTGTGGCTTTGCCTATCGCGCTAAAAGCTGAATTCAACTTTGAACTAATATGTACATTACCATTTTTGTTTTCTTAAGTCCAGGCAGCTGCTTTAAATCTGTTATCTGTATTCAAAACTCTCTTGAAAGCGCACCGATCGCCTTGTTTTCATCGCGGTTGAGCTGAGGGAAGGAAAATTATCCACAAGAAATGTTTGAGGGCTCCGTTCAACTTGATCTTCCATTCTGAGGCCACCTAAACATCGATTAATGTTTTTACTTTTCATTTTAAGCGCCAAAGAAGTAATTTGTCTGTGTTAGGAATGAAAACAAGACCCTGGAAGTTTGTAGATTCGACCCGCAACGTGCCATGATTAGCTGCACTATTCGAGCGCGTGATTTGAAGACAAAAAACCGTCTTCAATAGCACAGGGTCACCGCGTTTTTAAAAATTGTATACTATGACAAAATTAAATTTCCCTTTTTGGATATCGCCAAGAATCAGCCTTTTGATTTAATGTAGATTTTATGCCAATTTTTATGCGACAAAGCATAGACGCCCTTGGCCGGTGTGATTTTTATTTCCGGCCCTGCCTGCAGAAGAGACCTCTGCTAACAGGGAAGATTTTTATGACAGCCGAGGTGTAATTCTGTTATCAAAATGAGTACACAGGCAGATGCTATTTTCTCTTTTCACATTAGTAATTAGAGGTTTTTTGTCATTAAAGAATATTTGCGATAAAATAGATTTTCATGACCCGCAACAAACTTTTTTACGATAACTGCAGAAATTCACACGCGCTCATTGGCTAATTTTTATTGTCAATATGCGGACAGACACATAAATTTTTAATTCATGCCACGCGTCAGCGAGCAAGAACGGGCAATTCGACAATTTGTTATCGTAAAAAACAAATTGATGTCAGTTTTTAATGCGTCTGTCCTGTTATTGATCATGAATTTCGTCATCACATTGTCAAAGTAGTCTGCGGATCCACTCGGCTATCGCCTCATGGATCCACAGCTACTTTGACAATGTGATGACAAAATTCATGATCAATAACAGGACAGATGCATAAAAAACGGACGTCAATTTGTTAAGTTGATGTAAACGACTCTTATGCATGCTAGTGTAAACGTGGGTTGCCAATGCAAAAGTGGCCCCGGTAAAATTCACGAAGTGATTCTCGTTTTTTTACTTCTCAAGTACTCCACATTATTGAAAATTCAACATCCAAACATATCCTTGATTATATTCACCTTTTTTGGTATTTTTTTCATCTGTTAAATGTACACTTCCTATTTGCAACGTTGCAATTACACTTTGACTGCTACTTTCATCACTCTGTTTCAGTATGCATTGTTTTTTTAATAATTAGTTGTCTTTATTTTCTTTGTTCTAATTAAAAGCTATTCTTCTTACATTTTCGTTCATCTGTTTAAACTTATACGCTTTCTTTCTACACTACTTGAACACATCCTGGAATGTTATACTCCTTCTCTACGCCTCTACACCTTTACGCCTCTACAATTCTGGTACTGTACTGTGAACTATATGCTTGTATTGTTTTATGCTGCTCCTTCTCTACGCCTCTACATCTCTACCCCTGTATTCCACTCTTTCACGGTACATTTTTCTGTACACTTTATCAGCTGCACATTTTTTACCCTACTATGGCTTTACTAGTAGAAACTTATCTACTTCTAAACTCAACATATCTACTGTTCTACTCTACACTATGCTTTTCTTGCATGCTGGTTTACGTTGATGTTTTTTGCTTGAGCTACTGCAAGGGTGGTTAATAGCACAGTTACAGAAATGAAGATTTCATGTGCCTTGAAAATTACATATAGTAGCGCCTCAACAAAAATGGCTAACTCGCACACTAAAGATAATATCTTAATTACATATTCGACTGGACACGCACGCTGTATATGCAGCAAGTCCCGGGAACAAGTCTGAAAATTGAAGGTATCCTCTTTCAAGAGTTACCTACTATGATTAATGACAATAGATGATAATCGATGACAATCGATATAATTGATAGCAATTACGAGGACTAAGATCATGAGTATCGATTTTCATCAATTAATTGAGGCAATCGATAATAATCACTTGCCAATGCATTTTCCTGCAGTTCTGGCTCAAGATAATTTTTGCTTTCAGATAATAAAAGATAGCTGCAGGTGAATCAGCGGAATAAACGTAATATTACCATGAGGTGACTTCCATTGATATTCTTTCCTTTTACATACACAAAGTATCACCACATCGATTCACTGCAGTGCACAGTTTCGTTTGTCGGAAATTCGAACACTCACGTTGTTGAAGGGTTTTATGATTCTGACTTCTTTCACCCTTTTGCTTACAATACATTTGGTGCGGTCAAGACCACAATGAGTAACACTTCATGAGGAAGACAGCTTTTGCATTTACCATGCCAAAGTGGCTACAGCCACAGATAATGTGGTTAATTCAGCCTAAGCAGATTGTCTTATCATTGCTTTCAGAACTGGAGAAACTAATAAAAACCAATATTTCACATAAATATGACATTACTTTTCTCTCCACTCTTATGAAAGCCACTATTGCAGCCAAACATGAGACATTTGGGCCAAGACATCTGTTCAGTTTTGTTTGTAACTTCCATGTTTTCAAGTGCTGTCATAAATAATTGAAATGTTATTCTGTGTACTGTTACAATATAATTATAGAGTTTTGTTTGTTCTAATAACCTACTTAAGTCAAAGTTGGCGAACCTTTTACTGCAATTTAAATGGTTTGCTATAATAAATAGGAAAAATTTCCTATCTCATCTTGGAAAAGGTTTTACTCTGAACTTAGCCACATCTTGCTTTTGAATATGGCTTTGTCTTTCATCTTATCTATTTCTTTATTAAATATGTCAACAAATCCAGAAGCATGAAGCATCTGCACTATAATCACCCTCCGAAAGGTCATTAAAGCAAGATCGTAATCCTAATGACAACAACAGAATCTCTACAGTCACCTGAGTAATCATACCAAAACACGATAATTCTACTTCCTATTGGCCATATCCAACCACAATTTTTGCAAACCCTCATATTATGACCTGGTCCATGATCTATCTTTCTAACACAAATGTGTCCCCAAGAACCCTGAAAAAGATCTTGGTTACCTCCTTTAACTACATGTATTTACATTTCAGATAATGCTGCAGTAATTAATCCCTCTTTGACTGAAGTCTCTGTCTTGTCTTTTTCAAATTTGAAAATTCTT
>CBDDTI010000250.1:0-7040 GCA_965233585.1 bacterium | reverse complement strand
GTCGGTTAAATTTTTGGCCATTTGTCAGTTGTCAGTTATTTTTTTGGCCATTTGTCAGTTGTCAGTTAACCCCATCAAGACCCTCTGTCATCGCTGTGAAAACTCGCAACTCTCACCATTTTTGATCACGCAACGTGACGACATCCACGCGAGAACCCGCCACACGTGCGTGGAGCAGCGCGAATCTATGACGTCAGGATGGCGCAATTTGTTCTAAAATTAGAAAATTTGTCCCATATCATCCCAAGACTTCCGGTCTCCGTCCCCGATTATGGCTCCTGATAAGATAAGATAACTTTATTTATACACGGTATTGCCATCTGTTGATTTAGATTATCTATTCTTGGTTTTCACGTGACGTCAGAGAAAACTAAAATTAAACTAAGATTAAAAATTTTAAGTTTTTACCTGTCTTCAGCTCAATAGACCGCTTTGCTTTGAAAACAGAACACGGTTTTTTCACAATGCGTGACACCGGCATCGTTTCTGGGTAACATGCTACGTGCAAAAAAATATCGATTCGCCTTATATTTTCGAGTTCTGAGTAACCAATATGTTGAGAGAGGTGCCTATGCGAATGTTTTCAAGTTTAACAGAGAGAATAAACGTTCTGAGAGAGCCAAAGTAAACTCCAGATGTTTCCACAGGTTTCCGGTCGCCATGTTGGAGTCCCTCAGACGGGCTCCAACATGGCATCTCCATACTAAACCCTATAATTTTCATTGAAACCTTTTGCCGAATAACTCGAGTTGGGAATATTGCACATCTCCGAAACTTCGGCACGTCGTTTAATTTATTTGTTACTCTTGTACGATATTTCAATTTCTTGACTCAATATATTGAATGGTAAACGATTTTATTTTTCACCTGCGTGATAATTAAGCTTATTTGCGTGACGTGAAAACCACGAATAGTAGTATATCTATCTACCTAACTATAATAAAATCTAATAATAACAATTCAAATAAAATAGATAAATAAAAATCTGCTTTTCATGGAGGCCGTGTCTAAAATTTACTTAAAGTTAAAATATTACTTTAAACTGTGGCGACTTAATTTAGATTTTGAAATCGGTCAGTGAAGATGCTTGTCTTAGGTCTAAGGGTAAGTTGTCCCACAGGTGAGCTCCGCTGTACAAAAAACTTCTCTTAAGATAATCAGTTCGAGGTTGTGGAAGAACTAATTTGTTTTCGATAAGCACTTATTCTGTCACGATATACAAATCTTGATCTCAGATAATCTGGTGTCATACCATGTATCAGCGCTCCGTGCGAATCGAGTCGAGTCGTCAAGTATCTCAGACGAATCGACGTAACTTTGTTGTCACGTTTTAAGCACGAGGAAGGAACTTAATTAAGAACCAGGAAGGGAGACGACTTAAATTTGTTTTCACGTTTTAAGAACGAGGAAGGTAATCGGAAGTTTGTTGTCACGTTTTAGAACGAGGAAGGTAATCGGAAGTTTGTTTTCACGTTTTAAGAACGAGGAAGGTAATCGGAAGTTTGTTGTCACGTTTTAGAACGAGGAAAGTAATCGGAAGTTTGTTTTCCCCTTTTAGAACGACGAAGGTAATCGACCCTAGTCTGTTGTCACCATTTTATAAGAACAAGGAAGGTTACCGACTTATGTTTGCGGTCACATTTTAAGGACGATTTTGACACAGGTCTTGCATGACTTCCGGTGTAGGATCGAGTTGAATCGCTAAGATAAATCGACTCAGTTTGGCATTTTTTCATAACACGCGTCATACCTCTCAAAGACCTTACACTTTTATGTTGATTTTTTCTCGCATAAACAAGAGTTCTGTAGACCTAATGCGGATTATATATTTTTTTTCAGGTTTGCGGTGATCATCGTTGGTTTGTGAGTGAAGAGTGAGGCCGGTGACGAAATTAGTGAAAATGGTGAATGTTTTTTTTAGTAAAGTAAAGACAAAGCCAACAGTTGCTATGATTGTTTTTCGATTGATTGAGTTGCATCTTGAATAGTTAGGAGAGTTATGCTGAAAACTATCATTATGGACAACGTATTTTAAAAAGACGTGCAACATATCTTTTCAGGACTTATTCATATTATAAAGTCACTCAATTTAACTTCGGACTAACTGCTCAACCTCACCTGGGCCATTTAATTTTTGTGGCAAAAAGACTGGGCATTTTTTCTGGCCGAATTCCGAGCCCCTCACAAGCAAAGATTTGGCTTTCGTGACAGTTCCTTTTTTTCAGTGCCGTCCTCAATAATCGAATGAAAACTTTCGTAGAGGACCACAATATCCTACACAAAGCTCAAATTGGCTTCAAGTCAAATCATCGTACAACTGACCATATCTTCGCTCTTAGGACTCTAATTGATAAATATGTAACTTATACAACCAAAGGCAAACTTTACACCTGTTTCATGGACTTTAAAAAGGCCTTTGACTCAGTATGGCATGACGGTTTACTCTGCAAATTACTCAGATACAAAATTGGAGGAAAATTTTATGACTTGATTAAGTTTCTCTACTCCAAGACAAAATGTGCCATTAAATATGGATTTCAAAGAAGTAAATGCTTTGATTACGGTAATGGTGTCAGACAAGGCTGCATCCTTTCTCCAATGCTTTTCAATCTCTATTTAAATGAAATCCCTTTTCTGCCTGATGAACAAGACACCGACCCAATATTATTACCAGACGGCTCATCCCTGAATTGCCTTCTATATGCAGATGACCTGGTACTTATTTCAAGTTCGGCAAATGGGTTACAAAATGCACTGTCCACACTCTCCCAATTTTGCCGCGATTGGAGAATGAACATCAACACTAAAAAAACAAAAGCCATTATATTTCAAAAGAAACATAGAAAATCGACCCTTTTAAAGCACAAATTTTTTATTAACGGAGAAAACGTTGAAATCACCAACAGTTATACTTATCTAGGGGTCAGGTTTTCAACAAATGGCAGCTTTAAAGAGAACAAAACAATATTAAAAGAGAAAACAAGAAGATCATTCTTTGCAACTCGTCGCAACCTTGATTTTCTAAAATTGCCAATAGATGTTATCAACAAGATATTTAATTCTCTATATCTCCCTATTCTCATGTGTGGCTCTCAAGTTTGGAGTATTTACGATAAAGATGAAAATAACTCGTGGGAGAAAGATATTATCGAAAAGGCACATATTTCTCTTTGCAAACAAGCTTTAGGCGTAAATAAACAATGTCCAAATGTAGCCCGGCTGTAGAAATGAACTGGGTCGACTATCACTAAAAGAACTAGCTGATTTAAATGTCTTAAAATTTTGGATTCACCTTGGAAATCAACCAGAAGATAGCATCGCCAAACAATGTTTAAAAATATCAAAGGAATTTGCTGACAAAAATCAGATCAGCCTTGTACAAAAAGTGAACAACCTCTGTGCAACATCAAATTTATATACAACAAACTTAACTAAAAACAATAATTCATCTTTCCTTTCTCAAATTCGTTCATCATTAAACAAGAGAATTACACAGCATCAATTAAACTTGATAAAATGTAATAAGAAACTAAAGTTTTACTCGCAATTCAGAACCGATTGCCACAAAGCTGATTGCCTGAATCCAATCAACAATCCACTCCATAAAAAAAAACCTTAAACAAATTTCGACTTGGAAATCACCAATTATTGATTGAGACTGGCAGACATACAATTCCTAAAACACCAGAAAATCTCCGAATTTGCCCTTTCTGCCATTTAAATGAAGTTGAAAATGAAACTCATTTCATATTTTCTTGTCAACTTTACAATAGTCTACGCTCCAAGTTTTTGCCGATGTAAACGAGAGGTATCCCATTTTCAATGATTTAGACAACAATTTAAAAATCATTTTCCTATTTAACAATATTGACCCTTTTATATGTCGACGTACAGCTGCTTATGTTCATTTATGTATGGATTTAAGACAGTCTCTTGTAATATGATTAATTATATAATTTTTTTTCTCTCAAATACTGTTCTTTAGTAGGTAATACCATGTATTTATATGGGAATACTGAAATAAATTGTTGTTGTTGTTGTTGTTGATACGACCGTCACAACACTTTCGCGACACTCGTCACACGCTCTGCACGTACAAACTTGCGGTCACACGATCTGAAAATATCGGAAAAAAAGACAAGCAAATAGAAAAGTGATTGGAATTTCTCACATATAAGAAAGCATACTTGTCCAATATTCTGGCAAATTTATGCATATCATTATTTGTATTCTATTGTATTGAGTCGTTCTCAATTGTATTGTATTGTTAATCTATTTTTATGTGGATCTAATACAATACAATGCTATGCATAAATTTGTCGGAGTATTGGACAACCTTGTCTTTTTGTTTTAATTCATAACTTGTCATGCACGAAGCTTACAGGATGAAATCATCCGTCTTGAGAATCAATCAACCTTGAATCCGAAAGAAGAAAATTCGTCCTAATTGCTAACGCGAATTGCTTCGCATCCGCGTAATAGACTAATTAAGTTCCACTTCCGTTTAACAGTCGGTCTATTTATCTAGACTTTGCTTGTTTCAATCACACAGTCAAGTTAGGATGCAGGTGAGGTACGTTAAGTGAGCTCCGATTTCATTTACTTAAACCAAGTACATTAAGAGGCCTTTGGGGATCACTGAGTCAATCGAATCAAAGTTCACGTGAGTATATCTATATATTAGGGTCTGTTAATTGTAAGAAGCTAAATTTTATGCGGCGTAACGCCAACATATCCTGCGAGACAGACTGAGATTCTTTCTCTTTCCGCTACACTAACAGTGAGTGCAACGGAAAAAAAGAAAACGCATTGAATTTGGAAAGACACAGTTCTGACTTCTCAATTGCACACTGATGAACGTGCACTGAGTATAGAAAACGCTCTTGAGGGGACCGATTGAGCCTGATTGAAATTGCGGGGTGTCGCAACACGTTTGGACGGTTGGTGAACCTAGAACCTTCCTTCTCTCTGACAGTATCGAGCAAGTCTATGGAATACACGATCAAGGAACCGAAATATATGACGATGACAGTACAGCTATCGCTGGATCCACAGCTACTTTGACAATGTTATGACGAAATTCATGACCAATAACCGGACAGACGCATGAAAAACTGACGTCAATTTGTTAATTCGCGTTCTGTTGAAGATTTTGATTTTGATTTCTGATTCGATTTTGATTTTTAGTTTGATTTTGTGGTAGTTTGTTTCCTTATTATTTAAAACGAACAGATTCCATGTTCCCGTGCGTTTGTTCAGTAATAGATCACAGAAGACGTCAAAATGTGGAAAGAACATCAGTGACACGTACTCGGCTATGGCCTCGTGTGCCACCGTTTGGTGCTTACCACATTTGACGTCATCTGTGATCTATTACTGAACAGACGCACGGCAACATGGAATTTTTTTGCTAAACTGATGATGACGTTTTTGACGATCTTCCGAAGATTTCCGAATTCCGACCACTTAGCGAAGAAGATTTTCAAAAATTGTTCTGAAGGCCAGACGACTGTTTCCGAACATTTCCCGAACATTTCCGAATTTTGCCGAAGACTTTCGATAAAGACCCGAAGACTTTCGATCATACAGCAACAAATCTAAGTACAATTTTTAAAGAGACAAACTTGATATCAGTGAAATTATCGATATCTTCACTAGTGAGGATATGAAGAATACGCCACTCGAGTCCCGGATGTAGTTTCGTATGAATTTTACGAGAGATGTGTTCTCCAGTAAAACACTCTTGTCTATATAATAATAATGAATGCAATGATATACTATTTAACGAAGGAACCCAACTCGCTATGGTGGTTTTCAGTGGGGGCCTCAAAAATTAACTATTTCAAACAGGCTAATCCGTATAGTACCACAAAATATATAATTATGAAATGAAATTTTTGTCAACTATTTCATTCTAAAATATGTCTATGATCCTCTGATTCGTAATTGTCGAGTTTGGGCTTCGGACAATCGCGTACGAATTTTTTCTCCTGCTTCCAAGTTGGCATTCTCGTCCCCAGAGGCCGCGCCCCTTTTGGTCAGCACCAAGAATCGCGAGCTCTGGCCGTGTCCAACAACGGAAGTCCGCGATTCACGAACTTCCCGTCACTCTGCGCATGCTCTGAGTCAAGTCTGACAAATCTGATTGGTTCTGGTCTCAATCTATTGTGTTCACAAATCCATTCAAAACCGGAATGTCGTTGGACGTAGCCAGAGGTCGCGATTCTTGGTGCTGACCAAAAGGAGCGCGGCCTCTGGGGACGAGAATGCCAAGTTAGCCAATTGAATTTTATAAATGTGCGACATCGGGCACGCGCGGTCAAAATATGGAAATTAGCCGAGTTGACGTCACAAGGTGTGTAAAACCTTCAAGCCATCATGGCAGCTGAGATGAAAAGGGGAAGGAGTGTGAAGTTTTTCGTTACTTGAGGGCTTGTTTAGCGAACTGCAAAACAGCACTTACACGGAAGGCACTGTCTTGCTTATATTTCCGAGAGACGAAGTCAGCAGAGCACATTGTTGGCGATTTGTTCGGATACACCGGCCCTAAAGCAAAGCGACGAATGCGTCCGTGTTATGTTCCCAGTAGCGGCTAAAAAAAGGAATAACTCCGACTTGTAATTGGACCTGAGAAGGTGGTGTGGAGATATTTAACTTTCAATGTAAACATGATAAAATCATTACCACAAGACTTGCAGTAAAATAATAAATTTTACTTAAACTGACAGATACTTCAAATGAACTGCATAGCATAGTTCTGGGTAAAGAGATCCCTTTGGACAAGTTTCATTGAGATTTAATATGAGATTACATGCAATGAAACCACGAGCTATTCATTCATCGCTAATTCTCTATGATAGATACTCTTCAAGTTTAACAAAATATAAATTGCTACTAACTATAATTTACAGGCGAACTTAATGTTGGTCGCTGACTCCAGAATATGTTTTTTTGTTCGGTTTTAATTTATATATATATATATCTACCCGTATTCGCAAGACCATGCCCTCAGGTTTTCGCCTGGGTTTGGGCGCAGCCCG
>CBDDTI010000249.1:2500-8666 GCA_965233585.1 bacterium | reverse complement strand
CGAGTGAAAAAAGGGCGGGATGGGCGGGGTTAACAAGAACATATGGACTGGAAACCAGGATCTGAGCACCCTTTTGTGGATCCTCTAAGATATTAATAAGTACCTTATTAACACAAAAAACTATTTCTGATGAGAACTCGAGAACATAAATTTCATGGTTTAAAGAAAATTGCTGAGGCACATAAAAAATTTCATCATCAATTTGATTTCACGATCATTTTTAAGCGTTTTAAATAAAATACAAAACTTGTTACAAAATTGTCTCGCAATAAGTTGTGTTTTCTGGTCATATATGATTTTATATCTGAAAAGAGCTTTGAATTGGGTTCAAATTTTAAACAGAAATTACCTTGCTCGGGATCTTGTGCATTAATCACTACCATTTCCACATTTTCATGGTCTCCTTCTCTCTGATCTAAAGGAACAAATACAAAAGGAAGTGATTAACTAGCAATAGTTTGAGGTCCCGACTTAAGAGCAGTTTACTGTGAGGATCGACTACGGTCGTGCAATATAGAAAAAAAGAAACCGATTTTGTCAGACTTTGCCAGAATTAAGGTCTATCTGAAGTACTAGTTCTAAAAATATAAGTTTCAGGTCGTTTAGATTTTTATTTATTTTTTGGGATTTTGGTATTTTGCGCTTGCAGCGGCCTAAATTGACTTTGAAATCGAGCAATTTCCCGAAGCTTTTGTTTAAAAAGTGAAAGCGTTGTAGAAGAGATCAACCCAGGAAATCAAAAGACCTTATTTCCTCTGCTTTTTGCTGGTGTAAAATTTGAAAGAGAGTTGAACCTGAATTTCTGACGATTTTTTTGAAATTCATGCTTCGCGACATGGCTCACCAACTCTGAATTTAGACGAAATTCAAGGCTCAAAAAAGCACTCTGGTACATGGATGGCTTCACCCAACGAGACTATACTCTGGGGAAGAACAACCATTTTAACTCAGTAGTCGGGCGAAAAAAATAATTGGGGTGAATTAAACGGCGAATTCTGACAATATTTTCAAAACAGGTCACTTGAGCAATATGAGCGACCCTCTGACCTTTGATGGCAACTCGAAAATCAACACACGGCTGCTCTTAATTTGACTTTCATTCGTCGGAATACACGTTTTTTTTTACTTTTGTTTGCTTTCCTGACATATTCTTGAGTAGAAGAAGTTAGGACTTTGAATTTGGAGGCATCTATCCGGTACAAAATAAGAACAGTTGGCATGTTTTTGAAATTTGACCCAATTCGCAAATTGATGGTTACGTTCTAAAACTCAAGTTGATCCTCGAATATTGCACGTTAAAATTCGCTTTTAGGAAACGATGGTATCTTAAAACAAGTTAGCAACAATCGAATTCACTTAATGCTTGGGAATTTCTCCTTGCCTTAGCGAGATTCTCCGACGGGAAACCACAGCAGTATTGATAAAACACAAAGCGAATGCATGATGTAGCATGTTTAGAGGTGAACCCTTTTTGAATTGGAAATTTCTATATTATTTGAAATTGGTGCGAGTAAATGGTAAAAAAAAAAATTTCAATTTTATTAGACCAGTTTTGATATTAAAATTCAGTCTAAAGCAATCACAGACTTTGTTAGGTTTGTTCTCCAGAGCCTTGTGCTAAGGTCTATTAATACAGACAAAGACTGATGTCATGGTCAGATGCTTTAATCATGTGTCTATCAATGGTTAGCCACTCTCCGCAGAAAACATCATTGGTCAAATATTATAAAAGGCATGAAAAATAGCAAAAATTTTCTAGCTCACAATTTCAAAATTCTCACCGTCAGGGAGGTTATGTCAGTCATTGCAAATCCACACCCCTTAACATTGATACATAACAAGACAAAAACCAACCAACCTGTGCTTACCAACTTCTGATGACATTATATCCAGCAGCATCGAGACTGGCTCTACAGGTCTTCATGAAAAGTTGGGTTCATTTCCATTATATTTTATTAACAACAAAAAAACTTCTGGTAAATCTTAAATCAAAAACTTTATTAATTCTGACCCTAACTCCATTGTCCTAAGCTTAAATCCCTGCATAAATACAAAGTTAGAAAATCAGAAACATTATGCCATCTTGCAATTTTACAAACCTCTACAATTACAAAGACCAGAAATTGCATTTCATGGCTTGATTCAGCGGCTGCAAGAATTGTATAAGACTTTGCTGACCGTGTGAGACTCCAGTAACATTTCATAATTTAAATTTCACGGCACGCTGTGGATCTCCGTTACATTCCTTTGTGTTAATTACTCGCTTTGATCCTCGTTCTTTTGCGGCAAAGAGACTTTTCTCCGTCTTCTTCCCTCTGGCTAGCTGGGTTTTCTTGTTCGGTGCGAGACCTCTGACACAAGGTCCTTCAATGATCTCTGAAAATTACTGACAAATTATGGTAGATCGTCATTTTCACTAACTCGAGACCTGTTATTTTCAATATAATACTCGAAAGATTCTCGCTCTCAGATTAAGCTCCAAACAAATCGATCATTCGGATTGCTGAGGGTGTTAAAATTACAGCATCCACAGACGTGATGTTGATTTATATGTCAAAGCAAATATTTTACCGGTGGTGTTTGAACGCCATGTTTGCTCTCGAAGCGGTCGTACCCAGAGCTTGCACATCCATCTCGCGCGGCATAGAGTATTGGAAATCTGGTAACAAAATTATTGTTCTTTGCTTGTTTATCAACTTTCGGTGGAACTGCGCACGCTCTGTTAATGGCCAATGAAATCGCGAGTTCAAACGGATCTTCCCAGAGGTCTTCGTTTTTTCGTTCCGCTGGACAGGGGTAACGGATGCTCTGGGAACGAGATTGCACGTGACAGTAACGTAACTTAGCGTTGGTCCAGAGAAGAGGGGGTGAGGTAGGGGCCACATTGCACAGGTGGTGTTTCAACGCTCATGGCGTAAAATTTGGACTCAATGATTTCCAAGGTTAAGGTCGCTCGGATAATAGGGCATCAAAAAAAAAAAAAAAAAAAAAAAAAAATGATGAGTCATTTACACCACGCAAATACAAAATCAATCTTATCCGCACGCTAACCTATCGATGCTTCCGTATTTGCTCCACCGCTTCATTGTAACTATCCGCTGTCGAGGATCTCAAAAAGCTTTTGCTGCAAAATGGCTACCCTCAGGGTATCGTCACTCTTAATATCAATGATGTCCTGAACAGGAACAAGAACAAGCCAACTGAACCCGTTGCAACGGTCCCCAAAAAAGATGTTATTGTTTATTTTCTTATATAGGTCTCCATAGCAGCCTGATTACTAAACGTCTTAAATCTTGTCTTAATCGTTTCTACTCTTTTGTTAATGTTAAAGTTATTTTTCAAAACACCCGGTGCATCAAATCCTTCTTCCCATACAAGGACCGACTCAACCGATCGCAATTATATTATCCAAAGTCATTTACAAAGCTAGTTGCTGCAACGATTTTTACATTGGGAAAACGAAGCGAAGACATTACGACCGGAAAACGTAACATTTCAAGCCCCTTTGGAACCTTAATCACTCTTCTGCAATTGCTGATCACGTTAAAAAAACCGGTCACAGCATCAAAAGGGACCATTTTGACATTTTGGCATCCGGCAAGACTGACTACCACTGTAAAGGTAAGGAGACCTTGTTTATTCAAGAGTTACAGCCAGAATTGAATGCCAATGTTAGTGGTGAAAAGCGTCTACTCTAGTAAGGAAGCCTTTTCATTGTCCCTTTACAGACAGTTTCCGTTTGAAACGTCTTAAATTTCTATTGCAGATGTTCTCTGTCTAGGTTCCAGACCCCCATTATTACAATATAAATAGCTTTCCAAAAAATTGTAACGTTTATACTCTTGAAAATGTATGTTGACTAGCATACGAAATGTCAAGGTTACAAAATGAAAGTTTTTAATATGTTTATCACCGCTGTTTGTTATATATTTTTAATCAAGCTACGATGGACGAAGACCAAGGGTTTATATGATGAGTCCACTCTGAGCAAAGATGTATTGGTTCCTTTGATACCGACTGGATGATACGACGCGTGTGCACGTGGCCGCCCGTCGCGTGTCACCAAAAAGCTCTTTTCTGAACGCTCCACAAGGGCCAATTCTCTATTCAATCCACCCGATAATGACTTCCGATGAATGTCAACGGTCACGGTTATAAGTACCCAGATTTTCTCATATGAATCCCCTTATTCCGTACTTGCTCCTTGCCTGACTATTTTTTTTTCCTTTTCCCATGTTCCCTAACGTTTTTTGCCGTTTTTCTCCTGTTCCTCGATTATCCTTTTGTCTGGAATCTACTTCACTCTATTTTCAATTTTAGTGAATGTGTTTCCATGAATAAAAAAAAAAATTAAAAAATAAATAAAAAATAGTTAATTAAAAATGACCAGGTGTTAGACTGTGACGTCATAAAGGTCAGGCTGGTCGTCGACTTCCACATTCCACATTCTCTTTTAGAAAACGTACGGTGGTATCAATAATTGTAAGGAAGCAACAATCGAATGCACGTATTAAGAATTATTCCTTTACCTTATACGAGTTTTTTTTTTTTTTGACGGGAAACCACAACAGTTTTAGCAAAACAAAAAGCGAAAACACTGCGCCAGTCACACGTGACAGTAACCTAACATAAATGGTAGAACAGAGAATTAACTCTGAAGTGTAAATTAAAGTGCTTTTTGAAGCCCATGAAAGACCGACTGGGCCTTAGCCCTAGTAAAGGGAATCAGGGAATCACACTAGGTAAAGAAAAAATTCTTTTGACCTCGGTGAGAATCGAACCCACGACCTCCGGATTAGATCTACTGTTAATTTTCTGTTCTACCATTTGTGTTCATAGTGCTACGCGGCACAACATTCATAAGTAACGTAACATAGCCTTGGCAGTGAGTAGGATAGTGGGGGAGGGGGCGGGGGAAAGCACAAGTCAAAATGCAGCTGCCTGTGAATGCAAAACTTTGGTATATCCTTGATTAGATCATCTGCGTCACAAATTTGCTAACGCGTAACACCTGGTCAGTTCTATTTTTATAATTGATCGATTGATTGATTGATTTTTTTATATATAGAAAACACGTTAAGTTCCAGAGAGAATTATATGTGCCACGTGTATTTTATGGAATTCCACGTGAATTTTGCTAACACAGTCCTGTTGTCCGGTATTGACTACTTACCAACCTGTAATATGAGGATAATTATTGCACAGTAGACTCAGAAGATAGGCGTGTCTTCAATCCTTAGTAAGCTCCCTTAAGGCACAAATGTTGTCCACCTTGCGCCTTGTTGGAAACTGTGTGTTCACACACCATGTAAAATGCTTGCAGTCTTAAACATGTTCATGCGAAGTATTTTTATGCAGGAGTTCTTTCCTTATATATGCAGGTTGCTTAGGTTCACGATGACACAGCCGGAGAGTTTCACAACTATGCCATCGGCTTACTCTGCAAAACGCAAATCTTTCGCCCCGCTCTCAAAGTCTTATTGGCGAACGGTTTGTTAGCCTTGAAGCCCGACATTTTCCTCCAGTTACTTATTTTTAGCTTCACTGAGCAAAACTGACTTTTTGGGCATTTATCACGTTCAACCAGTAATTCTTCACCCGCCCAGGAGAGATCAGAAGCAATTCGAGGGTAGTTTCATAGAGGGAGGCTCCCACACGACGTCAAAACTCTTGCTCCTTGATACACTTTTTATTGGTTTAACCGGACAAGACAATCCTCTTGCATGCCATCCATGAAAATTGCTGCCCCTTCCACATGCCTCAAGTCCGCACAACGTATCCCCTTTTTAAAAACTCGCTATAACTTACAGCCTCCCAGTGTAATCTATTAGAGGGAGTACCTCCCGGAGGGGTAGGGGTGCGAGAAGGGCAAATTTAATCTTTTCCATTTAATCTTTTCCATCGCATCTTTACGTCATTACTATGGACTGGGTTTTCCTACAGATTTCGTTTGACTTACTATTGGCCTTTCAGTTGCTCAGGAATGACAGTGTTACCCAAATCAGCCAATCGACTTCGTGGCACCAACATTTTGGGAGTGGCCAAGTGCACCTGCGCCATATCATCATCTGTATCTAAGGAACCAACAAATCTTTGCATAGAGTGGATTCATCGTTTTCTTTCATGCTCTATTACCAGAGCGACCTTACTCCCATTAAAAAATTGC
>CBDDTI010000248.1:0-10744 GCA_965233585.1 bacterium | reverse complement strand
TTTGCAACATCATTCTTGAACATCATAAAGTTGTCACTGAAAAACCATCACAAATCGCATGATTTGAAGCAAAAAACATTTCTAACAACTGATCAGAAGCAGTTCTCCTCTTTCGTAGCTGTTCAGTTTTATTTCTGCAATGCAGGTCAGAGTACATTAAACAAACCTGGATCTGTTGACAATTTCTTGTTTTTCTTGACATTTTGCTTTCAAATCCTCAATCTGGTCCTTGTAATTTTCCTTTTCTCGTCTTTCTTCATTCTGGAGTTCCTCCAGATTTGCTACCAAAACAAATGTTCATTCATTAGCTCTGCTGCATGTCAATAGTACAATTAATGGCCAAATAAACTGAACGGATGGAGAGGGGGGGGGGTGGGGGGGAAATGGTTGGGACCCCAGGGGAGTCTCCCATATAAAAAGGATGGATCTCTAAGAGCTACCAAGACCCTACTTTGTTGGTGTGGCTTGAATTTTTTTCTTCCCTAAGAAGTAACCATTCCCAGTATCTCCTGTCACTTTTTTCAGTTCAATACCCTAAAAGATACTGCAAAAGCTTCCACAGTGGACCTTTTGAGGCAGTGAACACCCTTCGAGGCACCAAAAATTCCTTTTTAATTCCTTAAACTTAAGGTACAATGAACACCCCCGGCATTAGGATCTCTTTTTAAACACAAAGTCATTTACTTTTAGCTACTTTAACAATGGTTTTCACCATAAATTTACACATCTTGTATGCCTGTTAGTTGTTTTTTCATGTGTTGGATAGTATTGCACCAGGGTGAACTACTTTTAACTTGGCCTAAACTATATTTGGCCCCATTACACAAATAAACTAAACCAGCAAAATATACAGGCAAATATAGGGTCTTATTATTAGAGGTATTCGGGATATGGGGTACATTTCTGTGGCGGTGGCCTCATGGTTAGTGCACTCGACTCCGGAGCGAGCAGTCTGGGTTCGAGCCCTGGCCAGGGACATTGTGTTGTGTTCTTGGGCCAGACACTTTACTCTCACAGTGCCTCTCTCCACCCAGGTGTATAAATAGGTACCAGCAAATTGTTGGGGAAACCTGACAAATTGCGGGGAAGTGACCTGTGATGGACTAGCATCCCGTCCAGGGGAAGTAGAAATACTTCTAGCCACTTCATGCTACAGAAACCGGGATAAGCTCCAGCAGCTAATTGAGCCAGTCTTGGCTCCAAGGCTTCACTCTAGACTTAAAAATAACAGAATACAGGATATTTGGACGTAAAACTTATGGGGATATTCAGATCAAATAAAGCAGCCCAGGATATATACTGACAGTAGTTAAGTTTTGCAATCATACTGGAAGTAACAGGATGCAGGAATTTAGGCCTAAGATTAATAGGATGTGGGATACTCAGACGCCCCCTTAATGGGGCCAAATAAATACACATCAAACTTTAAATTTCTGCTTTTAACACTTACACATATATTTAAGATATCTTTGCTCCTGGTCAGTTACATTCTTTTCTATCTCCTGTTGACGCTCGTCACTCTGAAAGCAAATAGAACCTATCATAAGTAATTTTGGTTTAGGATTCAAATTTTGCTGGAAATTTCTCAAAGCTTTTTTCCTGATAACATCAATTTTCATCATAGAAAGATACCTTTTTCTTCTTGAAATACTCAGCCAATTTGTGTTGAAGCTGGGAATTTAATGACTGTAAACTTGATCTCTCCTCCAATGCTTGCTGCAAAAAATTGAGCAACAAGAAAATCATAATTTAAAACAATATAGCTTAGTGTGAATCCTGTAAGTGGACAAGTACAAAAGACAGATCTTTTTCCCATTTGGGTTCAATCACCAGCTTCAGTTCTGGAAAGAAGGCTGCCCTACTCCCTCAGAGGTACTTCTTATGACTGAATGAGACCAGCCTTGAGATAGAGAGTGGTGGAGACCAAGCACATCATCCCTTTGGTCTCAAAGTGAACACAGATTTTTATATTTTTGTAATAAAGAACTTATTATAGTGATATTCACCATCTTTAATATTTGTTCTATTATCTTGTAATGATATTACTTGTAATTAAAAGATATATCAAAGGCCTGGTGGGGGAACTTCCATATGAAACAGATGGGGATGCTCGTCAGAAGTTTTGAATTTAACCCCTAAAGGAGACCATCTGGGCATGGCTCAAGTTTTTTGTGACCCCTAAAGGAGACCAATCTGGGCGTGGCTTGAGCAAATTTTGACCCCTTAAAGAGACCGCTTAAAAACACACAAATACGACATTCATTGAGTTTTAATGATATAATTCTGTGTTTCTTTGCAGAACCCTAAAGGAGACCTTTGGCGGCATCAAATTTTGGGGCTTTGCCCAGAACACCCTAAGCAAGACCAAAATCCAAAATTTACACCCCTAAGCGAGACGACGAGCATCCCCGTCTGTTTCATATGCGAGTCCCCCCCCCCCCCCCCCCCGATCAAAGGATCATCAGAATATGGCATAAGTTATGATGAAATATATGTCTTTAAAAAGTTGTTAAAGTGCGGTCAAGTTTATGATAAACTGATTAAAAATTAATTTTTCTTTACATTTGTGGCAGAAGAAAGAAGAAAGTCAGCTATATGATCATTACCTGATAACGTTCAATAAGTTCTACTCTGTTGTAGATAGGAATCTCTGGCTCAGATTCTTCATCAAACTCCATCTCATCATATCTCATAACATCTGATAAACAAAATACATGTAAATGGTTTATGTAAATTTGTCAATAAAGAAGGAATGTTAACACCTGTGTCACATACAGAGGTTGGGTGCCCAAGGATCTGGGGGTTGGTCGAGCCACCAACTCCCCACACAGGTATGCAGAACATCCCAAAACCTGCCTTGACCATAACCCAGCCATGAGCCAAAGCAGCCTAAAACCCAACCCCAACCCTAGAACCTGTCAACAGTGAATGAAAACTCCAGTGGAAAAAGCTAAGTACATGTAATACTAGGAAGCACTAAGGGGGTGAGAGAGAGAGATGGGTTGGGGGGGGGGGGAGCAGAAGGGGGAGAGATAAGACAGTTTAACCCAACATGCCAGATACATGCACTGAGCAAAGTAAAACTTGTACTCATTCAGAAAAATACCAAGAAACATTTTATGTCATAAATTTACATATCTCATCCATAAAGGCTGGTTTTCACTAGTAACGGAGTCAGAGTCGGAGTCATGGTCTGAGTCATAAGAGAGCATATGACCTAGTGAAAATTGGAGTCGTAAGCAGAGTCATAAGCTTGACGGAATCGAGTTGGAAGAATCTGAACGTTTCCATTTCTTCCGATTCCGTTTATGACTCCGTCACTTATGATCCAGTGAAAACTAGGTTGTTGGAGTTGGAAGCAGAAGCGGAAGAACCAACCGATCCAGAAGCAAACATTGTCATTGGTTTATTCTTCTGCTTCTGCTTGCGAATCCGACAATGCTGTTTTCCCTTGATCGTAAGCAACTGAGACATAGGCAGAATCAGTGTTCTGCTTCCGACTCCGTCGGTTTGATTTTCACTAGATTGTATCGCTCTACCCTTCTGATTACGACTCTGACTACGACTCCGTCACTAGTGAAAACCAGCCTTAAGAAGAAGGCAGCTGGATAATGCAGTACATTCAACATCAAATCCCACTGAAATAAATTATTTTACATTATAGCAAAAATTCTCAGCTGGCTTTAAAAATTATATTAAACCAATCTAGGCAATTTGACAAATGATACAAAATGGTCCAAAGATCTCCCCATCAACCCATTTGGCAAGATTTCTTTTTTTGTATCATGGATAGTACCTGATTCAATGTAAGTATCCATTTGTTCCAGGTCAACTACTGGTTCTGGAGACTGGGATTCAGGGGGTGGTGGTGTAGCTGAGGCATCAGGCTCCTCCTTGCCCTCACTGTCTGTTAGCGTCTGTTCTCCAGTGGGTGTCTCTCCCCTGGACAGTGGCTGAGCTACCTCTACAGTGGGACCTTCATCAGACTCTGGGATTCCCTCATTCTAAAAATCCCAATAAAACATTTGTGAAATTATGACAACAGCCAGTTCAAGAAGGAAAACAGCAATTTAAGTGATGCTGATCAATCCGAGAAAAATAATGAAATATACCAAAATAGTGTGATACATCATTCACAGTGATTATTCAAAATAAGGATACAGTTGACTTGCCTCTGGTATAGGCGCATTTTCATCCTGTTCCTCTTCAACCTTCTAAAATTTAATGCAGGTAAAAGAATAGTTAGTTGAAATGCTGTTCTTTCTAAATTATTGTAACACTACTTAACAATAAAGTAGAGATCAGACATAGGAGTCAAATAAAAATTATGTAAGAAAGAAAAAAATTCAGAATAGTGCGAAATCTTGAATGATTTTCAAAAGGTCTAAATCATCTGATTTGGGGTGTTTAAGGTTGAGAGACTTCTTTACCTTCCATATTCTAAGCTTCCTGTACTTGAGGACTCCAAAAACTCATACCAGTTGATTCTAATAAGGAAAACAACTGAGCAATGTGTGTCTTGTCTTACCTCCAGTTCCACCTGCTCTTGTTTCTCTGGAGGTTGGTCAACATCATCTACTGAATCCACATTCTCCCCACCATCACCTCCTTCTTGTATCTGATTTGCCTTGTCTCCTACAACATCATCAGTTGGTACCTCCCCACCCTCTCCCGCTTGTGATGGCTGATCCACTGATTGAGAAGGTGCCTCTTCAGCTACAGCATCTCCCGAGGGAGGGCCCTGTGAGTTATCATTTGCCTCTTGAGTTTCTGCTACTTCAACCTGAGAAGTGGGAGTGGCATCAGCTGTTTCTGTGACATTTTCCTGCTAATTCAATTTTGTGAGAGACATTTTGTTACGAAACATATTTGCAGAGCTCCCATTAAGTTTTGATCCCTCTGTTGCCTTGATCTTCACACCCATGACAAACTTGATACTTTGTGAGTGACCTGTATCAGCTACAGGCAAGTTCACTGGTAACATCAAGGGCCCACAAAACCGTAACAGGTGCAACAGGTTATCAGCTCTTATTGACAGCCCTGCATTGCATATTAACTTGTCATGTTTGGACTTGTATAAAATTACTACTGCCTGATTAACTCGGTAATATGAGATTAAGTTGAAAGAAATTGTTGATTGAGTAGAGTGCAGAGTTCCCATGTTAGAGACAGACACAGATGACAGAAAAACTAAGAATTCAAGAAAAGAGGCCGCGTGCAAAACTATTGTAATATCATTTTCCATTTTTTAAATCAATGTATAGCTGAAGATTTCTGAACATAAGCTGCACCTCCAATTTCTGATCAATTAAACCTCCTTAAATATGTCTGCCTGAAAGTTTTCTGGGGCAAAATCCCTTCCAAACAGAAGTAGAAATTAAGGGTGAATTGATTGATCTGATCTGAGGTGCACCTGTCAGCAGTGACTTATTTAAAACTGTGTCTTTTGTGCAGTTCTCTCTACCTCGTTCGCCTGTAGAAATATCTAAAAAATTTCCATGCCCGTTATTAGGATGACATGGTATGAAGGAGACCGGTCAATCACGACCTTGAAGAAAGTAAGCTTACTTGTCCCTTGCCAAAAGAGTTTAAACATATAGCAGACACTATACCTAATTTGTCAGAAAATGGAAAAGATTACTGTGGTATACCCAAAAATATTCTCTAAAAAATTCGCTAATGTTTCCATTAAATGTTAAAGAATCACGATAATATACTCACAGAAATCTCTCGCTTTGAATCCGCCATGTTTAGGTCTTTGCACTGGATCTTTTTTCTTTGTTACTGCTTGGCAACCACATAAACTCTTTACCAGTTTCTCTCGTTAGAGCACACCCGGGAGGACTGGTGTAATATTTTCCAGCGGTTCGTTGATCATGATGTTTAGGCGCGAATTTTGTAAATCTTTTGGCGCGCTGTTCTCGCTAACGAAGGCCACATCAAGAACGATTTGTGAACCACAAGCTACAAAAACTTGTAAAATGTCTATGGTAACAATCCCAGGGATGGACGTTCACAATGTCGTGAATTTGAGAGGTCAAATCCAGGTGAATGTTATGCCAAGATGGCGAATTTTGCTGTGTTTTCACGTGAAATTTACAAGCTAACACTTTGTCACCTTGACTTATCTTGAAGGTCATCTTCGGACCAATGTTTTCGGGAAAAACGTACGTAAACTTAAGTCTTGAATAGCTATTGCTTTTACCTGCAAATACACTCTTTAGTTATAAATAACCAGTGCCTTTCCAAAGAGGTTGTGGATGTTTTCATACATAGCGACATTCACACGTGCTTTGCTGTTCGAAATCGATTGTGTTTCAGAACTGAGCTGCTCAGAAGAATCAAGCGATACCAGGTAGCCAACCATTCCTGCATGGTGATAAAATACGAGAAAGATAACCGCTACGATATGGACGGTGTAGCAACACACGATAGGTGAGAATGTATCCGGTCACTTGGCTCCAAGTCAGATTGCTCAAACGTCCATATAGATTATTATTCTTTGTTCTTTCATCCATTGCCAAGCCAAACTCATTTAGCTGAGTTAGTGAATTAACTCCGGCTGTGTGGAGCGCTCTAACTTTTGATTGGAGCCAACTGACTTATTGGGGCGATCTTATCATGGAGCGAAATGACCGTAATTTGGTGAGAAGATCTACGTGTATATACTTGCAAGATGAGAAATCAATGAATGGACCTTTTATTTAAGCTATAAGCTAAGCTTGTGGGGTTGTGTTAAGAAATAAATGATATATATGAGCTCATATAAAGTCCATGCCTATCTATCTGGAAATCAGTATTGTAAGCTTCACAAAGGCACTCAACCGATGTGGATAAATTGAATTTTTAAGAGAAAACAGGGAAAGAAGTGTGAAATTGCATTTTTGAAATTCAGCAAAATGTCCTCTTACGTCCATGCCTACTCAGAGCTAAGAGCTCAGCTTAACTAGCTTTTATATCAATAGTCCTTTATGTAAGCTCATGAATTAATGACAAGTATATTCAGGCTTTTAAAGTGGTACTACGACCAAAAAATAATTCTTTTTCTCTTTGGCATTCAAAACTATGTTAACTAAACACTAACTGACCCAAGTTTTAAGTTCTGATTTTAAAAAGACACCTGTTTATTTTAGCTGGAATTTTCTTATTTATTGGTCCGCCATTACTAACTTTAAAATTTTGAGAGAACTGGGTCGAGGAGAAAATGACATCAAAGACTCACTAGTTTAAGAATGCAATGCGTGTGTACGCGGCTGAATTAATATGCAGCACGGGAGTTTCATTCTTTCAGACCTTTAAACCTGTGTTTTGCATATATAATAATTTGCGTTTACACGCAGAAATGTTAAGCTAGTGAGTAAATGACGTCACTTTCTCTAGATCCAACCCTCTGATGTCCTATCGGTCAGTTTTCAATGTGAGTAATGGCTGACCGTGAAATCCAAAACTTACACTCAAAATAAACAGCCTTTGGATGAAACACAAAGCTCAAAATTTTGCCAGTTGGATATTTAGCGAATACGCTTTCAAAATCAGAAGAAAAAAAGGAAATGATTTTTTGATCATAGTACCACTTTAAAAAGGAATTTGTAGATCAAGTCTAATCCCACAATCCCCTGGGAAATTCAGGTAAATATTAGAAGAGTATAATTTTCCGACTGAGAGACTCCTAGGAAACCTATCTTCTCACCCCACCTACTTTGCAACTCCTCCCTTGCCCTTCTCTCTAATTTTGTGATTTTTTGTCATGAAAATTTATTATAATGAAGTGTAATAATTGATTTTATTTTTTTACTCGCAGACAAACCCTAAGAGCCTCTGCTTGCTCAGTGTTAGATCACATTAAGAGTAAAGCTATGGATTATTCTGTTTTAGGAATTGATGAAGGCCAGTTTGTAAGTCTATCTGACGTTTTGCAAATTTTTGATGAATATCATTCAGTATTGATACAAATTTTCTAAACAATAGACAAGGATTGATTACCAATCACGTTTTCATCTTAGTTTCCAGATGTTGTAGAGTTTTCAGAAGAAATGGCTGGTCTTGGAAAAACTGTAATAATTGCTGCATTAGATGGAACATTTCAACGGCAGGTGAGTACTGTAGGCAACTGCTATGACTGGAGGTTCTGTGAATGACTTTGGGAATAATATATTGGTTTCCAGTTAACAGCAGAGTAACACAGTTAACTAATGCTATCAACACTCTTCAGAAAACAACTGCTAAAAGTTTTTCTCCTATGTAAGTTGACAGAGATACATAACCAGCTCAACAAGCTTTGATCAATGTAGAGAAGGCTGTGTTGCCAAGTGGTTAGGGTGTTGGACTTGATATCTGGAGGTCACAGGTTTAAGTCTTGCACCAGTCACTAGCTGGATTTGTTTCACGTAATTCCCAAGCTCAGTTCCTTGATCACATTTGTAAATAGCCAACTGATTTGCCCCCTGCTAGTTGAGGTTTCTAACCTTGTCAGGTTTTTAAATTTTCTTATTTTGATTATAACATCATTTAAAAAAATCTTCAATAACACATTTTCTGACTTTCACAGGCCTTTGGCAGGGTATTGGATCTTGTTCCCCTAGCAGAAAGTGTTATCAAACTTAATGCAGTTTGCATGCATTGCTTCAAAGATGCTGCATTTACAAAAAGACTGGGCGAGGAGAAAAAGGTAGGAAAAAATACTAATTGGCTGTATGTTTTATGGCATGGCATAAACTATCTTGTTCTGTCTTATAGTATCTTTTTATGCCCATTGTTTGTACTCACTTGTGTTTTTTTTTTCTCTTTTTGTGCAAGTTTTTTTTTGGTAAATCAGATCAGTCTCTCTAATTATTGCTGTCTGTGACTTAAATTGTGATGATTCTGTTTTCAGGTTGAGGTCATAGGTGGAGCTGATAAATACATGGCTGTCTGCCGAGACTGTTACAATTTCTCATCTGTTCATAGCATATTAGCTGGTGCTCCAATCAAAAATGGCTTCCATTAGATCTTAATTATTAATGTCAGTAGCAAGTCTGTCAGAAGGCATTTAACAAGAAATTTTAATCTTAACATTGAAATCTTCTACAGTCATTTTCTATTAAAAGTCTCAAAGTCATACAATTGCTTTTTTATACACCAATGTAAGAAAAAATATTGAGTTTTATAGAGATTCCTGCAAAGTTAACCTGAAAATCTTGCATTACTGCCAAGCAGTGGAAGTTTAAATATTGCAATTTTATATCATCACACAGTCAAGGCAAGCAGTACTACACAGTGGTTTTTAGCCACAAGTTTAAATTTCAGGACATGGATAATTTTACTGTTGATTTCTTTATGTTGTTACATAAATTTACTATGGGGCATTTGTAAATAATGTTGTGATTTCGTTAGCTTAGATTGGACTATTGTACTTAATAATTATTAATGAGGGTTGCACAGGGATTTCTTGTGATGTGTGATTAGGTAATTTTATTTTCTGTGAAACATGAAGTGAAGAAATTTATATTCCTTGTGATCTGCAACCTGAAGGTTTTACAGAGCTTGATTTACTAACTGACTCAATATTCATGATTTTACCACTCTATTCTTTGTGATTTTGAGACTCGAGTCCTCCCAATGGTTAGAGTGGTCTATTGAGTGATTTTAGGAATGCAATTTTCAATAAGAAGCCTTTACATAGTCATTCTACAAGTTTGTGCTCTTCAAACACTCTTTCTAGTGTAAGAGCAGGCTATTAAAAACACAACATTTAGTTTAATTGATTACTTTCGTGATTCGGGAAAATGAACTTTTGATATCCATGATACGTGATTGATCGTTTTTTTTCTCTCATGAATGATGTCAGAGACACCCATGTGTGACCCTCATTGATCTACTATTCCTGGGAAGGATTTAATTATACACACACTTAAAAAACACTTAGGGGAAGTATCATAGGGCTTGCTGGGGGCAGTTGAAATAGAGAAAATGGGTTTACCAATCCCTATAATAATAATCCTTGTGCCATTAAATACCGTACACTGGACTGCAACATTTTGATGTGACCCTTATTTCAGGGTTACACTTGATAACTCATCAAAGGAGAAGGTCACCCCCCAAAAAACATAGGCTAATTAAAATCTCCTACTTAGTTTAGCCACTTGCAGAATTTCAGCCTCTAAAGTGCAGGGTTTCCTTTTGAAATTCATCTCCAAAGGAGCCCAAAATTCAGCATCTCATTGCCGTCATCTTTTTAACGAAACAGAGCAGTCAGGCTGCATTTTTGTGATGACATTCCGTTCAAGAGATTCTATCCAAATGTCTTCCAACAAGTCTTTTAATACCATTCTGGGTTATGGCTGCTCTTGATATTTATTCTTTTGAGCCAAGCATTCTCCAAACTCTGAAAATGACAGTGAGTGAAGTTGATAATTGCTTGGAACAAATACCTTTAACTGATCTTGTGAAAGATGCAAAATCAGGTAGAGGTTTATCTCGTTCCCGCCAATTTTGAATCTGACAGAATGACAACACAAGCACGGCCTGGCTTCCAAGTACAGTTTCAAAATGGTGGCTCTCAAAGTCAAATTTTTCGGCTATTGTCATGATGGATTTCCTCAGAATGGCAGGCACTTTGGAGGCTGACACTTCAATGAGTAGAAAAGCCTAATGTTCACTTGCAATAGGTGAAGACAAAAAAGAAAGCTTTTTTGAGTGACCTGCTCCTTAAACAACTCAGCTTAAAATGTCAATATCACTTTTTTTCTATCAGCAATAGGGTCTC
>CBDDTI010000247.1:5000-6979 GCA_965233585.1 bacterium | reverse complement strand
TGCATATTTTAAAACTTGAGTATCTCTGCAATGAAAAGAGACATTTGAAAATAGTAAACAGCATTTTCCTTCACATACAGACTACTTGTCTATGTTTTAAAATGGCTTAGATAGGAAAGATGCAATTTTTGTCACAGTACCAGTAGTCAGAGAGCGAGAGAGAGTAGTTATTTGAGGAGGGGAAATATTTCTAAAATGAGTTTGTCCAAAATCTCTATTAAGGTTAAATCCCACTTTCAATGGTAGGAAAAATTATGTTTACTTTTATTTGACAAAATTGAAGCCAGCCATTTTACATACTTCAGGCCCGTAGGGAGGGGGGTGCGATGGGTGCACCCGCACCCCCCCGCAGACTGCTGAGGTCCACTTTTTTGTTAAAAAAATAAATAGTAAAAAAAAATAATAGTGTTGTTCTGTTTGTTCTGTTCTAATTCACTGATTGCGTGGTAAAAATTAAATAAATATACCAAAAAAGATTCCATGTTTGATGAGCTTGGCACACTTCGGAAAGATCGTGATGATCAGCAGCCAGCCGAGTGAACAATACGGATTTACAACTTTATTTCTATTTTTGTTATTGGCATTGTTATTCTCTACATTGTAAAATACATACGTAAAGCATTCTCTTTGCCAAAAAAAAAATCAATTTTGAAGTTCAAAATTTGACAAATATCCACGTTTTTAGGTTCGCTTTTAGCGACCTATATTGCTATCATACTGACCTTCAAAACGCACGAAATGCAGTCTCAGACAACTTAATTTTCAAAATTTCCTGGGGGGGCATGCCCCCGGACCCCCCTAGTAAAGGAGGCGCTCGTTGGTCCGTATAATCAACTGATCGCACCCACCCGTAAAAAATCCCGGCTACGGGCCTGTACTTACATGTATCTAGTAATGTTTGCAAAAGAAAACTATTAAAAATCTCAAAAAGCAGTCAAGTTATTAAGAAAACTTTCAGATACAAGTTACTAAACCAGGAAGGTGACATAATCTCATTAACAGAACAAAACCGCTAGGTGAATTTTTGTAGCAATTGCAGAGTTTGAAATGCATTTCTTGTTATTTGCTACTGTTCACTTTGCACATTTGACAAATTTGCAAATGGATGCGAAGATGAAAATACGATTTGGTTCAGCAATTTTAATTAGGTACGGTAAACAATGAGAATTATGTTCAGCAGGGCCTGATGCATTATGCATAACTGGAGCAGTGGCTGATTCATACAACATTTTCCTCATGTGCTGAGCCTAAAGCATAAACTAAGTGTACTTTCGATTTAGTGGGACTCGTGGTGGGCTCAATAAGTCATGCGTGAAGCTTGAAGCTTGATAAAAAATTCGTATCAATGAAGTTGACATAATGTTTTATTAACGACTTCAAGCTTCATGCATGACTGGTCACATTGCTAATTATTGAGTCAATCACACCATTTTGCTTTCTATTCATCAGAAACCAAACTAAATAATCAAGTTTCTGTAATGCAAATGCATTTTTAGCATTTACTTCATGACAATAACCCAGCTTATGAGATTTCTGATTGGCAGGTTGGATTGACTAAGAAGAAAACAAAAACACTCATTATAAATTAAATGCCTTGCTATCGAATTCCCTCCCCTAAATATTGCTAATACAGCAAAAAATTAGCCACTGTGACAGCTTTTTCATACATGTCCAATACACCTGATCTGTAATGGGTTGCCAAAATGTGCGACGGTTCATGACGGGTCACGATGACCTGCAAACAACACAAATAAACAAGTGAAAGAAGTGTAACAATATTCCTCATTCTAAAATAATGACGCCACAAATGTTCATATATTAAGTATGGAGGCCGAGACTTGATTGCTGACAAGTCACGGACTGACAAATGTGACGGGTCAATGCAATCTGTCATAAACCGTCACCAGTTTGGCGACACCGTTACAGATCAGGTATATTGAACAAGCCTCAGCTTTTTTATTTCAACAGAACTACTGAAT
>CBDDTI010000247.1:0-2500 GCA_965233585.1 bacterium | reverse complement strand
ATAGTGAAATACTTGTGTTATGGTTGGCCCATTAATATTATTATCAGTCAGATGTGTTGCCACAGACTACACTGAAAACCACGCCTCTGCCATCAAAAATAATTTGTGTCTTATGGATTATCTGGTTGATGAACTCGGGCCTGTTTACATGTAACCCGTTTTCCTGTCCATGTGTTGTGTCGCCGTTACAAACAGTACCAAAAAGGGACAGTTCAAAGTTATGTGTAGTTCATGACTTGAGCTCTCCTGAAGGTGTCTCAGTTAATTCAGGCATACCAAAGGATAGTTACTTAAACCATGAATACAAGTTAGTACTCCCCGGTGTTGACCAACTCATTCATTTCATCCGATTACCTGGACGCCATTGTCATATCTATAAGAAAGACCTTACCTGGGCTTTCCGTCAAATACCACTGGATCCCAAGGATATTCCTTTGCTTGGTTTTGTTGTTAACAATCAACTTTATTTTCACACACGTTTCCCTTTTGGACTTCGCTCAGCCATTATGGTATGTCAGCGAGTAACAAAGGCAGTGATTCAGATCTTAACCACCGAAGGCTATCTTGCAGATGTATATATTGATGACTTTTATGGCCTTGGGATAACAGAGTTAGCAGGTGTAACATTCAATAGGATGACTGAATTGTTTGAGGAACTAGGCTTGGAAGCCTCTCCTGCGAAAGATCAATTACCAAACACCCAAATGCTTGAGCTTGGAATCTGGTTCAATACGGATGATATGACAATATCAGTTCCTGAGTTTAGATTAATGGAGTTAAAAGCAGACATTTCTCATTGGCTTCGCCTGGAGCGAGCCACTAAACATCAATTACAAGTTCTTGTTGGCAAATTAAGTTATGTGTGCAATTGTGTGTGCCCTGGTCGAGCTTTCATGTCGCGTTTGTTGAATGACTTAAGCCCTGGTCAAACGGCTCATGATAGTCGATGATAGTCGATGATAGTTGAGCGTGCGCTTCCGTTTGACCACCAACTATCATGCACTATCATTGACTATCATCAACTATCATTCAGTTTGAGCTTGTTCAAATTCTTCATGATAGTCGATGATAGTTTTTCTCGTTTGACCAGGCATATGATAGTTCATGATAGTTTTTCCGTCAGCTGTTTTGGTAATCACTGGCCTGATAGCGGTCAGAAAACATGCAGCTGCCCTCTTTTGTCGCGAAAAATTCATACTTTTACAAGTTTGTCTTACGGAACACCATTTAGTATTCACATTTTTACACGGGAAAAGCTTGGAACACGCTGCTCTCGTGACTTTGCTCGCGCGACTGCCGGTGAACTATCATCAACTATCACGACCATTTGACCATGTGAATGATAGTTGGTGATAGTTGATGATAGTTAGGGGAGAATCAACTATCAGCGACTATCACGCGCCGTTTGACCAGGGCTTTACGCAGTTGTGATTCACGAAGGAGCAGTATTCCTGTGTCATGTGACCTCAAACTAGACTTGCATTGGTGGCTACATTTTCTTGACAAATACAATGGTGCCTCTGTGATAGGCACAGAGTTTCTGGAATCCAGTGAGCAACTATTCTCCACAGATGCTAGCCTGACAGGATGTGGTGCCATCTGTGAAGGAGAGTATTTCCATGAACTTTTCCCGCTATCTATCACTCAGCAGCAGTTATTCATTACTGGGTTGGAACTTCTCACAGTGGTTGTATGTGGCAATCAAGCTCAGGCAATTTAAGCTAGCAGGCAGCGGCATAATGATTCATTGTGATAACCAGGCATGCGTTGAAATGATCAACTCTATGCATAACAGGAATAACTTCTTACAAATGTGTTTATGGGAATTGTGGCTCACTTTCGCAGTTAACAATATCATGCTCAAGGCTGCGCACATTCCTGGTCATGAAAACACATTTAGCAGATTGTCTTAGCCGGTGGCATACAGATGCTATCTACCAATCACGATTCAAGGCCTTAACAGTTGCTCTTAATTTGCAACCAGTTCCAGTCAACCCACAGCTCTTTTCATTCACCTGTGCTTGTACTGGCATTAAACATCAGTATTTTCTTACCCACATCCCTGCTTCATTACCTTGGCCTGCTCAAGAAATCAGCACTCAGTGAGGGAACACTGCGTACTCGCCGAACACAACTTAGAGCATATTTTAAGTTTTGTAGAGCTTATAACCTACTCGCCTTTCCAGTAACTGAATGAGGGAGGGTTGTCCAATACACCCAACTAGAGTCGATTCGTCTTTGGTATTTGCGATTCGACAAACCGGATATCGATTCGTGAACCCTACTCTGTCGAATCGACAGGAATCGTTTCCCCTTCCGTCGATTTGACATGCTGGAAGTCGATTTGCGCGAGACTTAGAAAGTATAGTTGATCTGGGCTTTGAGGGTGGGTTGAAAATGTTGTCGATTCGAGTTGAGTCAATTGAATCGACACGAATCGTACGAATCGACTGAAGTTTGTGGCCACGTTTTAAGAACGAGGAAGGTTCATGTATCGTTA
>CBDDTI010000246.1:0-20775 GCA_965233585.1 bacterium | reverse complement strand
AGAAAATGGGCCTCCCTTATTTATGATGGGGGCAAAAATAATCCTCTACAAGAAGGAATGTTACTTCTTATCACCGGAGGATTTTATTGATATGACAAAACGCTGTTTGGGATTTCACCAACATTTTTTTCGAAACCTACTTGTACTTTGGAAGTTTTTTCATTTTTTTAAGCAAGAAATTGACCACCCAAAACGTTCAAATTAGCTCCTGCCAATCGGACCTCATACCTTTATGAAGACCAAAAGGGAATGAGCGGAAAAAAAATAATTCCTGGTATCTTGTTATTGACTGACCATTATACCCTTTTGTAAGAGAACCTGCACCAGACCAAAGAAGAAAATCGACAGAAATGCTATCTTTGGTCTTTTTTCTTACTTGGCTCTATTTGCTATTGTTTCATTTTTCGTGCTAAGCAGAGCGGCTGGTGATTTAAAAATGTTCATTCGCAAATAAAAAGAAAAGAAAAAGTCCTTAGTGCCTATAACAGGCCACCTGTTGACTTTTTAATCCACTAAAAGAGGGTGAAAATTTCCGCTATATGATTGAGTTCATAGGCTGGAAATTAAGCGGTGTTTCAAAAGACCATTGTCAACAAAAATCCAAGCGACATTCATTGCTGCTCGTGAGATTTCTCCTCATAACAAGATCCTTTTATCTAAACCGCAATTTTCAATGGCTTTCTGCACCTTATTAGGATGACGAAGGGGTCAGTGCTACTCAGTATTCCCCTTTCTTTGAAATGTAAAAAATATGGTTTGGTTTAGAATTTCATCTTGAGTGCATTCGTTGTATTCTTAGACCTAGCATCATCAACAACTCAATTTCAAGAACAAATGGGCGCAAAAAACTTCAATGAACTTTTTGGAAAACAAGGGAAACTGTTTTGCAATGTCATTCTGATACGATTTCAACAAATTTTCCGCTTTAAAAACCCTTTCCATTTTCATCTTGAAGGAAATGCAAGACCAAACAAAAATTTTTGAATGAGATATCTATGCCCAGCAAGTACATATTGCCTTAACTTTGAAAAATGAAACTTGATCTTCAAAATGTCCTCTTTTCCCCTCAAGGAAAATCTTCGCAGACAATCTTTCTTGCATAGATAGGGTTGCAAGGAATCTTAAAGAAGCATATTCACCGAAAGAAGTCCTGCTGAGCTGCCATTTCCTTGGAAAGAAACTTGAAAACAATCAAAAATATCAAGTATCATTGAAAAGATTGGTTTGAACATTAATGTCGAGTCATCATGTCCAGATCCTTGATCGAGAGAAAAGTGAGCTGATCAAAAAATTCCAAGGAATTGTTCATTTAATCCAAGGAATGTTACTTCAAGGGACTAACTATGGCCACATCAACGAAGGTAGTGCATTTTTTCCATCCCAAATGAACTCAGAAACAGCATCTGTTGCCACTTTGTTGGCACTGCTAATGCCCTAAAAAGAAGGGCAAAAGATTTTTCGGTATATAGATGAACTAGCAGACCCGTTGCAGCGCTATGCTGCTGCCTTTTAAAGGCTTTAAAAGGCTTCACCATCCTGCCAGCAAATGTCCCTCCAGTAAACATCCTTTCAGTTTTTGCACAACATTAATTTCTTTTTCTTTGCTTGCTGTCCTTCTCAGTTGACCAACTCACTACAACTGATCAAGAAACAGCTGAGAAGGGATCACGCAGCTTAATCCAAAACAACATATTACTGAATCCTCCTCACAAATAGTCTTTGGGGATCAGCTGTCGATTTCAGAAGATTTTTTCTCCTCGTAGATGGCACTGGAAACCTTGCTAAATTAGTAGAAGTAAAACTTGCTTAGTACATACTTACTTAGTACTTGCTTACTTAGTAAAAGTCAAACTCAACTTTTCTCTTAAAAAATGATAAAAAGATCATTTTCATTCTAAATAGAAGTTTTTAAAGCTGTTCAAATAGTTCTAAGAACAAAAACCAGCCACATAGGCAGCTTTATCTAAAAGTTACACTAAATACAAAAATCAATTTTACCCCTAAAGTTACCCCCTAAACTTGACAGTCAGCACCATCTCTTGCATATTTACTGAAGCTTGATGCCCAAAGACTATGCACAACGTTGACCCGTCCCATGCATAGCGATCAAAACAAAAACACAGGAACCGGTTACTTAATAAATTAACAAAATTGAATAATTAGCATTATTTTAATTAATGAATGGCTAATTTTTTCTGCCAGAAACAGGCATTTGGAACTGAACGAAGGAACTGAACGAAAAAGTAACGATTCCTTTTTTTTTGGAACCGTTACTTTTTTTTAAAAGGAACTGAACTGAACTGAACAAGGAACGAGGCGAAATTTAGGTCTTCACGTTCAGTTCCTTTTTACGTATATAAAGGTATAATCTCGCGCCATTAATTTGAATTGTATACATAGTCCTCCACAAAAAAATGCGGAAGAAGAGAGATTGGCAGGTAAAGTACACCCCACACTACCACTGTTTCGACTAACAGCCAGCCTGACACACAGTCTATTCTGTGATTAACCATTTTACTAGAGTATTGAATTATTTGGTATTTTATTATTATAATATTTACTTAATTTTATAAAAGAACATTTCTCATAATAAATATTAGTATTTTAAACTAATTATATTACTTGATTGCAAAAGTTTGTTCACAAAAGAACAAAAACAGGGACTATTTTAGTAGTGGCTGATGCATTAAGACCATTAGCGCCACCTGTTGTTTACACAGGGACAGGGTGCAAGCAAAAATGTCTTTGGGTGCAAGGTTTGCATCCAATTATTGCAGAATACACTGTGTAGGAGACTGGCTGGTAAGAGGCAGAGTGGGGGTGGGTGTTCAGTGTGCACTGTGCACTGCCTGTCTGTGCTACTCCTTGTGCTCCCTTCCATGTTTCCTTGCATCCAAAGAGATCTCTGCTTGCACCTTGTCCCTGTGTAAACAACAGGTGGCGCTAATGGTCTTAATGCATCAGCCACTACTAAAATAGTCCCTGTTTTTGTTCTTTTGTGAACAAACTTTTGCAATCAAGTAATATAATTAGTTTAAAATACTAATATTTATTATGAGAAATGTTCTTTTATAAAATTAAGTAAATATTATAATAATAAAATACCAAATAATTCAATACTGCAGTAAAATTAATCTCAGAATATACAAGAGCTGGGTTTTTGCTAAAGGGCTGGTTTTGAATCTGGTGAGTGTAAAGGAACTGGAAAAGGAACGTGAAAAGTAACTGTTCCAGGAAAAAAGGAGCGGAAAAAGTAACAGTTCCTGAATTTTGACGAAGGAACTGTTACTTGAACGATTCCTTTAAAAAAAGGAACGTCTGAATGCCTGGCCAGAAACCATCTTCAAGGCCGCCTGAAACTTTGCAGACCTATCGCAATTTCATTTATCTGCAAAGTTTCAGGCGGCCTTGAAGATGGTTTCTGGCATAAAAAATTAGCCATTCATTAATTAAAATAATGCCAATATTCAATTTTGTTGATTTTTTAAGTAACCGGTTCCTGTGTTTTTGTTTTGATTGCTATGCATGGGACGGGTTGACCTTGCGCATTTGTGAGAAGGATTCGGTAATAAGTTGTTTTGGATGATGCTGCATGATCCCTTCTCAGCTGTTTCTTGATCAGTTGTGGTGAGTTGGTCAACTGAGAAGGACAGCAAGCAAAGAAAAAGAAATTATTGTTATGCAAAAACCGCAGTTTTGCTGAAGGGATGTTGACTGGAGGGACATTTGCTGGCAGGATGGTGAAGCCTTTTAAAGCCTTTAAAAGGCAGCAGCATAGCGCTGCAAGGGGTCTGCTAGTTAATATATATAAAGCAAAATCAATTTCTTTATAATCGATGGCCGCGAAGCACTAAAGGCCTATCGCAATTTCATTTATCTGCAAAGTTTCAGGCAGCCTTGAAGATGGTTTCTGGCAGAAAAAATTAGCCATTCATTAATTAAAATAATGCTAATTATTCAATTTTGTTAATTTATTAAGTAACCGGTTCCTGTGTTTTTGTTTTGATTGCTATGCATGGGACGGGTTGACGTTGCGCATTTGTGAGGAGGATTCAGTAATATGTTGTTTTGGATTAAGCTGCATGATCCCTTCTCAGCTGTTTCTTGATCAGTTGTGGTGAGTTGGTCAACTGAGAAGGACAGCAAGCAAAAAAAAAAAGAAATTATTGTTATGCAAAAACCGCAGTTTTGCTGAAGGGATATTTACTGGAGGGACATTTGCTGGCAGGATGGTGAAGCCTTTTAAAGCTTTTAAAAGGCGGCAGCATAATGCTGCAATGGGTCTGCTAGTTTTATGTAAACTGTTGAGCTCATAGAACTGTGAATATATATTCACAGTTCTATATATATATATATGTCACGCTCAATGTGAATAATTGCCTAATGTGAACATTAGGCAGAAATTTTGCCTAATGTTAATTACTGTCAACATTAAGCAAAAAATTGCCTAATGTTCACATTAAGCAGGGCTTTCAGATTAGGCAGGTGCATTTTGCCTAATGTGAACAGAATGGAAGACTGGTAGCTAGAGTGAAGACGGTCGCATTGCTGCAACTCAGAAATGAGTTGCTCTCTGCAACTCATGCAACTCAAAAAACATGCTCTTTGTGAAATAACCACTGAAGAGGAACTTGAGACATTTGTAGCAGAATGTAGGACAGTTATGGAGGCTGTATCCGCGACAGCAGAGAGAGATGAAGAAACTGCAACAGGAACAGAAGATGAGACAGTTATGGAGGCTGTATCCGCGACAGCAGAGAGAGATGAAGAAACTGCAACAGGAACAGAAAATGAGACAGGAACAGATACTACAGTTATAGAGGCTGTATCCATGACAGCTGAGAGAGAGGAAGAAACTGCAACAGAGTTAGAAGAAGAATTTGAGACACATATTGAATCTTTTCATGAGGTCCGTGTTACAGCTGATAAAGGACAGTCCAAGGCTGCAGATAGAATGATATATCGTGGAAAACACTTGATTAGGCCATTATTTGTTGGGCAGTGTGCAACGCTGAGGATTCCAGATGTAGATCGTGGCCCATCTGATCCAAAAAATATTCTTGTGGTCGTCTTGAATGAACATGACGGACTGTATACTGTAGGCTGCTGCGAGGGAATTCTGAGAGCAAAATTTACAGCAGTTGGCCTAAGTGCTATAGATCAGGTTTTGATTAAACCAGATGAGGTTCCTGACAGGAGTCTATCACAGGAGTGCAGTAGTCTATCTACTGCAACAGCAAAGGCTTCAGGTGGTCAGGGATTCGTGAAATGTCAGTGCAAAACACAGTGTATGTCAGGAAGATGCAGCTGCAAGAGACAGAAAATGTTATGCAACTCACGCTGTCACCCTGGCATCACATGAAAGAATTTATAAAAAACTTTCATTGACTGCTAAACAATTTGATGGTTCTGTTTGCGTGATTTCTTTGTCAATTTAAAGCTAGTTCTTAAATTATTTATGAAATATTATAACTTTCGCACTTAAATTGTTCAATTGTGCTCTCTAGCAAAAATGTGCCGGAGGTCAACGTTACGTAAATTTAGTTCCCATCTGTTCACATTAGGCAGCCTTATTCACATTGGGCAAAACAGTGCTGCTTAATGTGAACATTAGACAATTATTTGCTTAATGTTGACAGTAATTAACATTAGGCAAGCCATTTTGCCCAATGTGCACATTAGGCAAAATTTCTGCCTAATGTTCACATTAGGCAATTATTCACATTGAGCGTGACATATACACTGTTGACTGTTGCGCTCCTATTTTATATAAACTGAAATATATATTCACGTATATTCTATATATTCATATATATTCTATGAGCACACAGTATGAGCTCGACAGTTTTCACTAAATCATATATATCATATATATAGAGGGGAAAATACTAAAACTGTTCATACATAAGGCGCATTGGAATATAAGGCGCATTAACGATTTTTAAAAATTAAATATAAGGATTTTACGTGCGCCTTATAGTCCGAAAAATACGGTAATGCCATCAAAAACGCAATTGTGGTCAGCATATGATACAATTTTTTGACAAACACGTCAAGCAATCTGCCTAGCAGTCTAAATTACGTCCTTTCCTTCACTCAGCAGGCAATTCCTCGTGGGCAAAAACAGATTTTTAATGATTGGATAATGCAAGAGATGACGCCACATAGTTTAGGTAGGACAACTTTGCTTCAAAAATCTTTCCTACCTATTACAATGATTTTTCTATGATTAGTTTTTTAAAGAAAAGTTATTAATATAACCTGTTCTGTATTAGAAACGACACAACTTTTTGAAAAAAATGTTTCCAGCTTATTAGGCCAAATTTTCTATAAATTGGCCTTTTTTCATATTACACATTAAAAAGAAGACATTAACAAAATACTATAATAAATGAATTTCCCTATCCATGTCTATCCATCCAGTTGGTTAAAGGAAGTGCATGGTGATCGCAACGCTACCTACAAAAATATCGAAACCTGAGCAGGACGCGTAATGCTATTGTACTGTGTATGTAGTGGATATAAACTCATATTTTTCATTTCTGGCACTTTTTACTAAATAAAAATTTTATATATTTTTTTGAAAATTAATAGACGTGTCTGATGAGAAGGCCAACAAAGAGGAACTGAGCCTACAACTTCAAAAAAATTGATAGTGTTCGAGGGAAGGCCAGCGACTCGTGAACAGGACCTGAGACTACAGCTTTAAGTCGATCGTTGAAATGAAGGCCAAAGACTCGTGAACGGGAGAATACTACACAACTTCAAAGACTAAGAAATTATGGAAATTTGGACTGACCATGAAAACTAACGTGTTTTCGGAGAGTGCTGCCGTAATTTCCTCTCAACAAGAAACTGAGAACTGAGCAGCTTTTTTTTTTGATTATTAGCAAACCATATTCTTAAGACAAGACCAACTCCCAGAAGAGACTGTTAGGTGTCTTTGATTTCCCACCTATATGCGTGAAGTGTTTGTTGAACATTTTGAATTGAATCAGTTTGTGTCCGATGAGAAGGCTGATGAAGGGGAACTGAGCCTACAACTTCAAAAAAATTGATCATGATCGAGGGGAATTCGGAATTCGGACTGCTCTTCATTTAAATCACAGTAAACAGCCACTCACCCCTTCAGAGAGCGCTTGCACTTCCCCATTTTTGGTGGCCAAAAAAGGACAAGAAAAAGACAACAACTTGTGCTTTTATATTTGTCGATCGTCATGCCTGGAAATTCAGACTGCCCTCAATCTAAATCTCAGTTGGGTAAACGACCACTCACCCCTTCAGAGAGTGCTTGCGCTTCCCCATTTTTGGTCGCTAAAAAAGGACAAAAAAAAGCTACGTGTTTGGACCACTTTTTATGACTCATGAAAGGGACCTGAGACTACAGCTTTAAGTCAATCCTTGAAAGTAAGGCCAATGACTCATGAACGGGAGTCGTGTAGACTTTGAAGACGACGAAATTATGGAAATTCGGAAAACTAGGGTGTTTGTCGAAGAGTTCTGCCGTAATTTTCTCTCAACAAGAATCTGAGAAGTCAGCAGTATTTTTGTGCTTTTATAAATGATCAGCAAACAACTCCCATCAGAGACTGTTAGGTATCTTTGGTTTCCCACCTATATACGTGAAGTGTTTATCGTCTGAATGAAGAATATATTTGTACTGAAATTTTTACCTAAAACGCAAGTCTTTACATAGCATTTCACGTAGTAAATAAATCTTCATCTGTATCTTCATGCGGACATTTCTTCTGATTCGTTTATATAAAATACGTTTTTGTCTAATGTTGTCCAATTTCAAGATATAAGGGTTTTGCTGGAGGCAGTTGTGATCTGTGAACAGAGCAATCATTTGAACTCTTCATCCTAGTTATCTTCACCTGGAATTTATTTGGAGAATTTCGTTTACGTTCATAAGAATGTGCGGTTCTTTTGAAGATTCAAATCAATTGGGGAGCTAAGAAAACAGTGATGATCACTGAGGTTCACAAAATGATCAACAAACTAATTATTTCTCTATATATATCTGTGTTATTTCTTAAGACAAGACCTGGAGGCAGTTGTGATCTGTGAACAGAGCAATTGTTAGAACTCCTCTTTCTCATTATCTTCACCTGGAATTTATTTGGAGGATTTCACTGACAAGAGTGGGCGGTACTTTTGAAGATTCCAATTGATATCAGGACCCTTCAACCTTCCATAGTTTGCTCAGTTTCCACGTTCAAGACCTTTCGTATAGACTTGAAACGTGCTTAGTCAGTCCAGTTGGCCTCTCTTTGAAGTCGCGCTGTCGGCCATCATCTTTGAAGTTGCGCAGTCGGCCTTCAGTTCGGTGTTCAAGATATCGACTTGAAAAGTGAAGTTCGCTCAGCCAGTCTTTTCCCTTGTTCAAGACTCTTTGACTGACCACGTTCACGACTTTCCGGATCGTATTTTATCGTAGAGTACTTAAAAAGAAAAAGAATTGATATCGCAATTTATACTTCGATCGTTTCCTCAGACATGCAGCCTTTCAAGCAGCCTTTCGTGATAAGAAATTTTGCGCTTTTTTTGAAATTCTGGTTGGCCACGCAATGAAGAAGAAAAGATAGCTTAAAAACGAAATACATTTTTGCCTGTTTTATGACAAAAATCGAAGTCTAAAAAACCTATTAAATGCATGTACCGCACATGTAGCCTGAGACATTACGCGCCCTAACGCATATCCCATGCATTTTGCCATGCACCTAACCAACTGGATGGACTGATTGAGTTGAAAAACCAGCAACAGATATTCTTAATGGGAAGAATAAACAAGTAAGATTCGATTAGAATCCTGCCATGTTATTTTTTAAACAGTTCACTGTAATTTTCATGAAAACTCTTCAGTAATATTTTGAGAGACCTTGTTTCAATCATTTCTATGTACATCACGCACCTTCTGCACTAATTTGAACTTGATTGGTCCAGTATTTCATTTAGAATTCATCAAGAACCAACTTCTATAAGCACAACTCCCTACTACATAACAGGAAAGGAAGAGAGGAAGGAGTCTCTCTCCAGCATATAATAACAGAATTTCAAAATACAATTACAACTTCCCATTTAATTGGAATGTTTCAATTCTTGTTGGAAATGATTACTGGACCTGTCAGGAAGCTATTTATACCAATAAACCATCTTTTACCATCATATCCTCCGTTATTGAGGTCCATGGCGAGGGGGTCAAATTATGAGGTAATTATAAGTAATTAAGGGTAAAGCATTAAACAAAAGATATGGGTCCTGCCAACATGAAGAGATATCAGTTGTTTTTATAAGAATCTACTGAGTAGATTCCGCAAAAAACATAGTGACATGTTTTAAAAAACGGCACAGTACCTAAAATTGTGGGGAAGGTTCTACCATGGGAAATATAAGTCTCTCTTCCCACCTTTGAGTTGACGATGACCATGCCTTCGAAGACAAAAAAATTCCAATCTGGAAAGTCAAAGGCCAGTCGAACAGTTCGAAGACGATCACGAGTTCAAAGACTAAAAAAATTCCAATCCGGAAAGTCGAAGGCTGGTCGAACAGTTCGAAGACGATCATGAGTACGAAGACTAAACAAATTCCAATCCGGAAAGTCGAAAGCCGGTCGAATAGTTCAAAGACGACCACGAGTTTCAGAGAAGCCTTCATTTCAGAGAAGATTGGGTACTCTGGAGAAAGTTTTCGATTGGGAAATGAAGAGTGAATGTATTCAAAGCTAACCATGCCTTCGAAGAGTTTGAAGACGACCACGAGTTTCAGGGAAGATTGGGTACTCTCGGGAAATGAAGAGTGAATTTATTCAAAGCCAACCACGCCTTTGAAGAGTTCGAAGATGACCACGAGTTTCAGAGGAGACTTCATTTCAGAGAAGATTGGGTACCCTGGAGAATTTTTTTGATAGGGAAATGAAGAGTGAATGCATTCAAAGCCAACCACGCCTTTGAAGAGTTCGAAGACGGCCATGAGTTTCAGAGACGACTTCATTTCAGAGAAGATTGAGTACACTGGAGAAAGTTTTCGATCTGGAAATGAAGAATGAGTGTATTCAAACATACTACGTGACTTGACTCGCTATATAAAGACTATCTTTGTATTTTAAATAAAATTTCAGCACAAATATATTCTTCAATATAATCACTATATCAAATCTAAATATACATATCAAACTTCAAATATATGAACACTTCACTTTTATCAACTTATTTTAACCCATTTAAGCCGGAATTTCAAAAAATGGTCCGATTTTCATGAAACTTTATATACATTGCCTAAGGGACAGGGGAAGAACATGCATGAAATTTTTTTTTTGTATCTAGTGTAGTTTCTGAGATATGGTGCATGTTCATATGAACAATGCCGGCCAATACGGGTACAAAACTGGCCAAAATAAGGCTAAAAATAATACATACAATGAGAGAATGACTTTGGTCTTGAAGTTATCTCCCAATGATAATACTTAAATGAGGAATTGGTAGGTATCTTATGAACTGAATTCAAGTTGTTTCTTTCAAACTGAAAGAGATTTGACTGCTTTTTTTCCATTGCTAAAGCCAAAAAACTGAGCTCGTTTTTTGCTTCCCTTTCGCCAAAGCATGAAAGTATGAAAGCAAATCTCAGTCAAAAGGCCATGAAGTTAGGTCCCAATGATAACTGAGAAACTGGTAGGTATCTCTTAATTGAATTCAAGTTGTTTATTTCAAACTGAAAGAGATTTGACTATTTTCTAATGCCAAAGCCAAATAAGGGCTTTTTTTTAGTAAGTATGAAAGTAAATCTCAGTCAAAAGGCCATGAAGTTAGGCCCAATGATAACTGAGGAACTGGTAGGTATCTCATGAGTTGAATTCAAGTTGTTTATTTCCAACTGAAAGAGATTTGACCTCTATTTTCCCCTGCTAAAGCCAAAAAACCGGGCTCTTTTTTACTTCCCTTCCGCCAAAGCATGAAAGTATGAGACCAAATCTCAGTCCAAAGGCCATGAAGTTAGCTCTCAATGACAACTACTTCACTGAGGAACAACATATACCGTGTTGTTGTTTTAAACAGGTCACTGTAATTTTCATGAAAACTATTCAGTAATATTTTGAGAAACCTTGTTTCAATCATTCCTACGTACATCACACACATTCTGCATTAATTTGAACTTGATTGGACCAGTATTTCACTTGGAATTGATCAAAAACCAGCTTCTACAAGCACAACTCTCTGCTACATAACAGGAAAGGAAGAGAGGAAGGAGTCTCTCTCGAACATATAATAAGCAGAATTTCAAAATGCTATTACAACTTTCCATTTAATTGGAATGTTCCAATTCTTGTTGGAAATGATCATTGGACCTGTCAGGAAGCTGTTTGTACCAATAAATCACCTTTTACCATCATGTCCTCCATTTTTGAGGTCTATGGCAAGGGGGTCACATTATGAGGTAATCATAGGTAATTAAGGATGAAGCACTAAACAAAAAAGATGGGTCCTGGCAACATGAAGAGATATCAGTTGTTTTTATGAGAATCTACTGAGTGGTTTCCGCAAAAAACACAGTGACCTGTTTAAAAAAACAACACTGTATATAAACATATACTACACATACATATACATATATCAAAGTTATAAACAAATTTGAAAACTTTTTTTTTGTTATAAATGTGCCAAATTTGTACCTGTATTAGCTGGCATTGTTCATATGAACATGCAAAGTTTGGAATGACTTTACAATACCTAAATATATATGTATCAAGTCAAAAATTCCCACAAACCTTCCTATACAGGTCAAAAAAATACTGTAACAGTTTCAAGTCATTTGGGGAACTCGGAAAAAAATATTCAGCAACAAATTTTTGCCAGTGGCCTTTTCGCCATCGGTGGAAAATAGCATGATTTTGACTGCCCCCCTACTCAGAGGTCTCTTCTCCAATGACTAATCTTGTTTTATCAGAGTTACTCCAATATATTAGGAACATGTTCAAAAAATTTTGAATGAAAATGATGCTTGGTTTGGATTTTATAGTCATTTTTAAAAAGGCACTTTGCATGTTCACATGAACAATGCCGGCTTAAATGGGTTAAGACTTGACTTCATATAGCTGGGAGATCCTAAAAATCTCTTCTGGGAGTTGGTCTTGTCCGAATTTCCAGACCCGATCGACCTGAGACCTCAGACTTGTAGTAAGTGAAGATCAGTCCCAATTTCCTGACCTGATCGGCCTGCGACCTCGGACTTGTAGTAGATGAAGATCAGTCCCAATTTCCAGACCCGATCAGCCTGAGACTCTTCGAAGGTGTGGTCATCTTCGAACTGTTCAACCGACCTTCGACTTTCCGTATTGACTTGAATTTTTTCCTCTTCGAACCAGCGCTGCTTCGAACTCGGTCCCATCCTCCTTATGAAGCGCAAGCTTACATCAGCCTTTTTGTGAAGCAGCAGTCCCACAGATATATATATAGAGCAGTCTACATTTTGATGTAAAGTTTACATCAAACTATTTGATGTGAACTTTACACCAAAATGTAAAGTTTGATGTAAACTTTACATTTTGATATAAACGTTACATAACAATGTAAACTTTACAAAAAATGTAAAGTTTAAGTAAACAGATGTGGAGGAGCTATGAGTATAATATATGTATTATCTGTTGCTAGTTTTTCACCTCAACCAGGCCATGGATATACCATTGTTATCCGTCTATTCTATTAAGGCAACATGTGACGTCACTGAAAACATGTGGGGCCATCTAACTGCAACTGTAGGAAGGTGGTTTCCCCCCTTTTTGCCCATGACCAATTTTAGTCAATGCTCTTTGGCAATATAGTTTGGCGAGGAATACGAAAGATGGTGCTAGTGGCAGGGTCTTTGCGTAGTGACTGCACGAAACCTGGTTTCGGGTTCGAATTCGAATGTTTCGAAACATATGGGCTTTTTCAGGGAAAACAAAATCTGATAATTTAAAGCTTGAATCTTTTGGCTAGGTTTCGCGAAACCCAGACCTGTAGAAGTTTATTGATATAGTAATTTTGGACGACGCTGAAAAAAGCGGCGCAAAAAAAAGCACTACAGCAAATTTTTTGCGGGTGCTATGGGGCGAGGCCAAAATCGAAAGATCTAGGGATATTTTAGTTCAGTAGATGGCGCTCGTGTCGACTAGGACAAAAATATTTTTTTCACTTCAATGAATTTTGATGTTGGTGGCACAATTTCTCTGTTAGTAAAAAGTTAGCACTAAAAACCTCAACATGTCTTATCTATAGTATTGTCTATCTTTATTAAAAATGAGATTTTTTTCTCATTGTAAAAAAGTGTTAATACAGTACTCCCTCACTTATCGCGGATAATAGGGACCAGACCCGGCCGCGATAAGTGAAAAACCGCGAAGTAGTGTCACCCCGCTCATAGCCCTACAAATGCATATGGTATCATTAGGAAATTAAAGAATAGAAGTTTTAAACACGGCCCGAATTCATCTCAAAAAATGGAAATGCGTTCTAAATTCATCTAAAATGATCTCGATGCGTTCTCGTTGCAAGCAAAACGTCAACTGATTCAATCTAAAAACATCTAAATGCCAACCGATTTCTGGTGCGTGCACCAAAAGTTTGGTGCCTGCATTGCTCTGTCTAATGCTGGCATGAAAAGTTTGGTGCGTGCACCAAAAGTTTGGTGCCTGCATTGCTCTGTCTAATGCTGGCATGAAAAGTTTGGTGCATGCACCAAAAGTTTGGTGCGTGCATTGCTCTGTCTAATGCTGGCATGAAAAGTTTGGTGCAGGCACCAAAAGTTTGGTGCCTGCATTGCTCTGTCTAATGCTGGCATGAAAAAGTTGGTGCATGCACTAAAAATTTCACGCCTGCATCAAAATTTTTCATGGCTGCATTACTTTTTCTGGTGCCAGGATCTCAATTTTAACGCTGGCGTGAAATTTTAGATCCTGGCACCAGAATGTCAGCGGTCCATAGACGAAGAAACGCGCGCAATGACTCGAGTTTTTCCCCTCTTTTTTTGTTATAAACTTTAACGGAATGCTGTTATTAAATAGTGAAGGAAATTGCAAAAATAGGAAGATTTTATTTTTATCTTTTACCTTGTTTTTTAATTTTTTCTAACAATCAATTTAGGGAATTTTTTATACAAAGATTTGTCATTTATATCTAGTTTCCGCAATTGTACTTGCGCCGGTAATAGTTCTTTCTTTTCTTTCTTCGTTTTTACACCTCGACGTCTTAATTTTGAAAGTGGCTCGTTTTCGTCAAAAGTCGACTTTTTTAACTCTTTCTTTGACGGTTTTGCATTTAATTTTTTATTTTTTACATTGCGTCTTAATTTTGAAAGTGGTTCATTTTCATCGAAATTTTTTAAAGGCTCCCTGTAAAACGGGTTTTTTCGTAATGTAAAAAGCTTCCCATCCTGTTTAAGTATTTCATCAACAGTCAACTTTCCTAATCCTTTCTTTACTCTCCTCGTTTTTACATTTCGACGTCTTAATTTAGAAAGAGGTTCGTTTTCATCAAAAGTTGACTCTTTCAACTCTTTCTTTGTTGGTTTTGCATTTAATTTTTTATTTTTTACATTGCGTCTTAATTTTGAAAGTGGTTCATTTTCATCGTAATTTTTATATAGCTTCTTGTAAAACGGGTTTTTTCGCAATGTAAAAACCTTTCCATTTTGTTCAAGTATTTCATCAACAGCCAACTTTCTTAATTCTTTCTTCACTTTCTTCGTTTTTACATTTCGACGTCTTAATTTAGAAAGTGGCTCGTTTTCATCAAAAGTCGACTTTTTTAACTCTTTCTTTGGCGGTTTTGCATTTAATTTTTTATTTTTTACATTGCGTCTTAATTTTGAAAGCGGTTCATTTTCATCGAAATTTTTATAAGGCTTCTTGTAAAACGGGTTTTTTCGCAATGTAAAAACCCTCCCATCTTGTTTAAGTATTTCATCGACAGTCAACTTTCTTAATTCTTTCTTCACTTTCTTCGTTTTTACATTTCGACGTCTTAATTTAGAAAGTGGCTCGTTTTCATCAAAAGTCGACTTTTTTAACTCTTTCTTTGTCGGTTTTGCATTTAATTTTTTATTTTTTACACTGCGTCTTAATTTTGAAAGTGGTTCATTTTCATCGTAATTTTTATAAGGCTTCTTGTAAAACGGGTTTTTTCGTAATGTAAAAAGCTTCCCATCCTGTTCAAGTATTTCATCAACAGTCAGCTTTCTTAATTTTTTCTTTTCTTTCTTTGTTTTTACATTTTGACGTCTTAATTTAGAAAGTGGCTCGTTTTCATCAAAAGTTGACTTTTCTAATTTTTTCTTTGACGGTTTTGCTTTAAATTTTTTATTTTTTACATCGCGTCTTAATTTCGAAAGTGGTTCATCTTCATTGTAATTAACCAGTTTCTGCCGCTTCGGCGGAATGCCGTTTTCATCCTCGTCATTTTTTCTTTTGCCGCCGCGAAAAGATGGCAAAGGTTCGTTGCTAACCAGGTTCTGTTGCTCTAATGGATTGCTGCTTTCATCCTCAACATCAACGTCCTTAGTTTTGTTCAAATTGTGCTCAATCTTGGCCTTTTCCAATGTTTCTCTCGCTAATCTTTCTTCTTCCAGACTAGTGCGGTAGTTGTGTTTATTACGCAAATGTTCCATAAGGAAATACACTCTTGAGTAGGTTGCATAGTTACAAAACGCACATTTAAGTACTGGCGGATTGTTGTTCTTCTTTCTCGAGTCGATGTTTGATGGTTCGCGACGTTGAGGCTGAGGCTCGCTATCGAGTAAATCTTTCGACGCAATTTCCTGATGCGAAAGCGTTATTTCCTTTTCATGTTTTACGTTTTCTGCTTCCGCTCGATTTACAGGTGGAAAGATGAAATTAGGACCATCGAGCTGGCTTCCGCTTGATGGAGAGACAGAAGTAGAACCATCTTGTGAGAGTTCTTCGCTGTTTCGAGCAGGCAAGGATTTCCTCTCAATCTGTGCCGGCTGCTCAATGTTATTCAACGTATTTACCGAAGTTGAAACCGTTTTCTTCAAATCTTCCGGTTGTGACTTGTAGGATTTCTGCTGCCTAAATTGAATAGCCTTTTCTATATAATTTGTACCTTTATTCAATTGATCTAATTGATTAAGCTTGTCATTTTCGCTAATGGCCTCCCTCACGGCAAGGTAAATTCGTTTCGGCACCAAAAACATGGTGGATACGTCCTCTTCTTGTTTCTTCTTCATTTTGTAATAAGTTGTGTGATTAGAGGTATTACAGCGCTAGCAATAGCCGTCAAAACCCCAATTATGCCTCCTCTTTGCAGAATTCGTTTCTTTTTGCAAATATCTCGACTATTGCGCGGGTAATTTGACAGTTTTTTAAAGTCAGGCAGATGACACCTGATTCTCGATCTTAACTTTGCTCGAACGCGCTTACTAAAAGTAAGCTCACCATTCAAAACGTAGTGTATTATTCGACACAAAGTATAGATGCCTTCCTCGTTTAAACATCCGATGAAATTGGAACAGTCACGGTCTTTTAAATGTTTTACCGCGTTTAAAAGAGAAACTGCTTTTTCTAGTGATTTCGTCATTTACCATTCTATTTATCGATTTTGCCATTCTTACGTGCGTACGTTGTACGCCCTTGTAGGCTGTTCGTCCGGAAAAATATGACTTCTTAATCGAACCGAATTATTTTGCTGCTGATGAAAATCCAACAGTAAATAGCCATAAGGTCTTTCACTGGTTGCTGCCGCATATGCATCGTTTAGCCGATGCACCTTACCCGGGTACACCTGTTTAGCTAGGTGCGAGACAGCGCTACGGTCTCTCGGATTGTTGAATAAAATCATGTACTGCGAGTTGATGCTGAGCATTCTGAGTTCGCTTTTGGCGCTGAACATGTTCTGACACAAAAAAACTGTCAAGCAATTATAATGATGCGTTAAAACCGTAAAAAAGTGCTTTAGCACCGATCCTACTTCATCAAGAAAATCGTCAAATACTACAATTTTCGGAAGAGCTCTAGGGAACGTTTCCAGTATATCTTTCATCTCTTCAACCGATTCTGGCATGGATGAAAATTTGCAAAACCTCTTTTCACGCATGTCATCGTTCATCCTCCGCTCCATATCGGCATAGGCCGGTTGAAATTCTTTGTAAAATAGAATCATACATTCCGGAACGGGCGAGCACATTATGCCCCTATCTTTAACCAGTTTTTTTAGCCATGACGTTTTTCCGCAAGAAGTGGGACCTACCGCGAGTAAGTTGGATGGTAGCTTAAAGCGCAAATCAAATCCGTCCATGTTTTTTGTTTTTCTTGCCACAAAAAAGAGACAAAATATTGCCACCAATTTTTATCAATACGTTTATTTGATTTTCTTACATTTGTGTTTATAAGATTTTTTTATATGACAACTTCCTAAGGCCAAAGTGCACTTTCCGCAAGAAAGCACATAACGTTTGGTGTCCATGGCAGATAGAGCAATTTTCCGTTGGTAGGTTGTTGACATTCTGTGATTCTTTGATTTAATATTAACAAGAGGCTTATATACCAATGTTGATTCGTTTAAACATTTTTTAAAATCTTCAAAGGTCAAGTGATTCTTAATACTAGTTTTTTTGAGGCCCTTACAAATTTTCTTCACACTGGCTCCTCGGGTTTTCAAATCCTTGACCGTCATGCTGTAACATTTTGGTCTCAAGCCGATAAATTCAGTAATTGCAGCCTTTCCTTTTAGCTCGTCTTTGAAGTAAAACAAATGGTTGGCTCTGCTATCGTCAAACAACTCGTGATCTTTATCGTATTTCGAGAAGTCGAACATGTGTTCCATTCTTTTTAACTTTTTAACTAGATTTTTACATTTTACTTGAAACAGAAACGAGTCTGTGTCCGAAAAGCATAGCCTTAGATTCTCCGTTCCAAAGTAACGTCTAAATTTGTCGTACGATCGATACATGTAAAGTTTGGATAATTCCAAAATTGCAAATCCAACTGCCAACGGTTTCTTCATTTCGATAACGGCCGGTTTTTTCATAACAGCCACAAGGTTTTCGTTTATGACTTTCAAATTTGAAACATGCTGACCCATGCACGTCTTTCTTAGCTTCTTTTCATTGTGGCACAATACGATTTCGATGTAGTTTCGCGCGTTCTCTGAAAAATTAAACATTTATTGTGAAAAAAAAATTGGAGCCATTACTTTATTTTACCTATAAATTTGCCGAATGTGGAATTGGCAAACAACTTGAAGAGTCGTAATTCAAAATCAGTTTTTGCCTCCGACCTTAATTTCGTAATTTTTGTGATGAAGTTTTTTAAAAAGTCTTTTTGCTCAAACTTGACCGCTCGTCTGATTTTTGTAAGCTTCAGCCCTCGCCTCAAATAGTACTTTAGATTATCTAACAAGACGACATATTTACGCCGCGGGTAGAATGTGGCAAGAAGCTTTCGCGAGCTGTAACGTTTGTTTTTGTAATCTGTCGGACAGTGCTTCTTCAAAAGTCGTTTGTTAAACGGTGACAGATCGTCATAGTTTATCGTGTCGGTGTAAGGAGCCAAAGGAAATTGATCATCTCTCTGCAAAATAAATAAATAAAAAAATTTTTTTCTAGCAGACAGTGTTTAGCAAAAAACAATTATTTACCTCGTGATATTTTTTAGGATAGTGCAAATCCACTTCGAAAGCATAGCCAATCCTGCTTTGCGAAGGCAGATTCAAAATGTCCTTGTCCGTCCATGTTTTTATCTCCTTTTTTGGCACCCACTTAAAATTACCCACCGGCAGCATGCATGTTTCCATGCTGCCGTAAAGATTGTTAGCTGAAATGTACCGTAATTTAAATCAAACTTTTTTTTTTTTTTTTTTTTTTTTTTTTGACGCTTAATAAATATATTACCATCTACATATAGTAAATGCTCGCCGCTCGCTTTAGGATCGGCCCGACCCGTTGCCTGTCTAGTAGCTATAAAACTCTGCCCACCTCTAATGCCGCATGTAAAAAACTGTTCCATTGCCGGATCGTGAAACAAGTCCAACGAGCCCGGTGGTTTTGACATTAAATCAGGACTAATCTCTTCTTCATCTTTTCTTTCTTCATTTTGAAACATTTTAAGCATGATGTCAAATGACAAGCCAGGTATGCCTAAATAGTAGATAGGATCCAACTCAAAGTGCTTCATCACCATTTCTCGATACTTTACAAAAATCTCAGCCAGCAAAATTACATCCAGCCCACAATATAACTTCATGTAATCGTCCATATTTTTACAATTAAAAAACTTGAACACTTCATAGCCGTGCTTATGATCTTCGGTTGAGATGTGGGCTTCGCTCAATCTCGAGTAGAAAGCGTCTTTTGGCGGAAATTGACTGTTTTTAATCGACTCATATGACGAAAAGTATTCATACGGATACACTCCTTTTCTTTTCAATAATTTTAATCCTTTCACCTTTTGTCGCGTCCACAGCCTCTTGTAAGGCTCAAATTGTTTGAGAATAGGGAAGGTAAACGTCTCATCCTTGCATAAATCCGTCATGAGCGCATCAAGACTGGATGGCACGTGCTCTAGAGAATCTCTAATTTGAAATTTTCCAATGGTGATTGTCCTAAACTTTTCTTTGTTACTCGCCATCAGATTAGCCTCTTTATCCAATTTTTCTACTAGTAGATTTATGTCGTATCTTAAAATAAAAATTTATCTTGACCTTCCCTCAAGTCAAGGATTATAAATATTTGCATTTGATTAAAAGTCTGTACTTACCCCTTGGCGTTGTGAAAGTATATAGGTGTTCTAAATGGACCCTGTCGTTGCAGATTGCAAATAGAATGCGCCGCTTGAACAATGTTTCCGGTGACGTGATCATGATCAACCACTTTTTTATATAATCGCGAGCCTGAATCAAAATCTTTTTTGCAAATATGACATAGCGTGGCGGCGTGGTACTCTTCCCAATCATGTTTGCTCGCTATAATTTGAGATGTGTTCTTGAACCGTTGCTTTCGCGCTTCCACTAGTTCTTCAAAATAATCCAGCTTTGATAAAAAATTTTCCACGGCGTCTTTTCCACTGTACGTTTCTTGATAAAATACTTCGTTTTCCGAATCGACAAAACAAATTGAATAGCCACAAGCTCGATGCTTACTTAGCTCAACGCATCCCGACACTTGACATTCGCATGTCACCCACGCTTTTCCGCATGTTTTACATGTTTTTGCTTCTTGCTCTGACTTTTCCATAAAACACTCAAAATCAGCAAATCCAACTACCGGAGCTTTAAAAGCATTTCTTTGCTTATCAAAATTCAAGACACTGCCCTTTTCCGGATAAATCACCGCTTGTTTGTCCATTTGACAGATTTTTTCGTGTAATTTTTGTTTCTTGCGCGAACGAAAATCTCTTAAACAGCTGTCACAAAAATAAAACTGACTTCTATGACGGTTTCCTTTGGTCATAGCAGATTTTCGGTTGTTCAGAAAGCCATTTAAATTTGCAATGGTGAAAAAATGGTGCTGATGCTCAAGGTCTTTTACGTTGGAAATGCCATTTACGTCAATGCTGTCTTTATTAGCCGATGAAATTTGTCGATCGCTTTTAATCATTAGCAGATTTAGCGTATTTTTGTTCTTATTTTTCTCGCCGGATCTATTGGAGAAAATGTCTAAAACACTCAGTTGATATTCACCTTCGAAAAGAACTCTTATACGTAGCGGTAGGTGCTTGTTAATTCGAACAAACTTGCTAATCTGGCTAAACTGCAGGGGAAAGGTCAAACCCTGCAAGTTAAATTTACT
>CBDDTI010000245.1:0-4502 GCA_965233585.1 bacterium | reverse complement strand
CAAATGTCAGCGTAGGAGAACGGCAACTAATCTGTTTGGCTCGCGTGCTCCTACAACAAAACAAGATCATCATCCTGGATGAGCCTACTGCGCACGTGGATCCAGACACAGAACAAACAATCTGGAACACGGTGCGCGAGAAACTGAAGAACTCAACAGTTATCACTATAGCTCATCGTCTGAACACCATCAGAGACTGTGACAAGATCCTGGTCTTCAGGGAGGGGAGGGTGGTTGAAGTTGGCACCTTTGATGTCCTACTGAAAACCGAGGGAAGTGAACTGAGTGGACTTGCTCGAGGTTCAGAAATCGAAAAATGAAGTAATCGTTTATTGACAAAGTGATAATTAGTCACAACAAAAGATGAAAGATAACAGAGTAGAATATGTTCAGAAAAACAACTGCTACGACGGCAAGAATAACACAGAGGGAGCACAAGCTTCCAAGACTCGGCAAGTCTCGGCACTGTGTCGTGTAAAATATGAAAACACAAACGTAATATCAATCTATGAGGAATTTTACCGTAACTGCAGAAATTCTCGCACGCTCATTGGCTAATTTTTATCGTCAATAAGCGGACAGATATATGAATTTTTATTATATGGCTAGCTCCGTGCGCGGGGATGATGGAGTGAATCATGCGCTGTGATTGGCTTCCCGAGCGGGCAAGATGGAGCTATCTTTGTTGCTCCGTCTCGGTCCATAAACACGCAAAAAAAGAACTTGGCCAATATCCAGCCATCTTGACCTCAAACTTGGTCAATAACCCACATATAATTTATGCGATGCGGTAACGAGCGAGAGTGAACAATTTGAGAATTTGTTATCATAAAAAACAACTTGACGTCAGTTTTTCATGCGTCTGTCCTGTTATTGGCAATGAACTTCGCCATAACATTGAAATGACATCCGGATGCCATAGAAGGTCGTACCACATTCTTTCCAGATAGAGTTTGGATAAGTCCTCAAATTTGGAGTCCATTGTCCAAGTGCTTTTGAAAGTTACAACCTGAAGTTACAAGTCTGACAGCTTCGCAAACGGCTGGCACGCCGGAAAATTGAATTAACCAACCAGGATTCAGCAGGCGGGAAAAACTGTTCTGTGACGAATGTCCGGACGGAGTCAATCTTTTTGTAGAGAGTCCCATGTCGAGGGTCGAGGGTCCTTGTTGAAGGTCGAGTAATATGTTAATGTAGTCTGATTGATTCAGATATCTTATTGTGTCCCGTGCGGAGTGTTAATGTCTCATAAACCTGATTTTTGTATTCAAAGTTCGGTTTTCATGTGACTTCAATAGACTTATTGAAATACACGTGGAATCTGGAGGTGATGGAATATTTTCAAGCAAATTTACTGCTTTTTTCTTCTTTCGGTAAGTTCGCTCTAAAAAATACATCTGTGAGGTTTTGGATCTAAATTACCACTCTTGTTCGGTAAACTTTCTGGGCTTCTAGATGGGTCGCGATGAAAAATATCTGAGATTTGCGAGCTTAAATAATTCCCACATAACAGACATTTGCTTGAAAAATAGCTGTAAAATTTGCAAGCTTAAATTTCTACCGGGCCAACGATATAGGAAAGAGATGGTTAGGGCAACTATCGAGCATGCTCTTGGTGAAATCTCGAGGCGATGGGAGCTTTTGAAGCTAACGTTCCTTCGGCAAGAAGTGATCCTTCTCGAAACAAACACAAAGACCACGTGGTCCCGCGGGATACGAGGTAATTTGCATATGTGTCTAGGGAGCTAAACTTATATTTACTATATATTCCCTTAAGTATCATTTAAAATGTTGTAACCGTTTTACTAGCCACATTTACTTAGCTTCAGTGTAGCCCCTTAAGAAGGTCAGTCCTGTCTAACCAAAATATTGGACATAAAATTTTTCCTTTTGAGCCGTCCAGTCAGCCTTTCAATTGGTTTTATAGTTTATTTTACACTGTTGATCCTGATTAAACCAAGATCCGGCTTACACTACGCTTCTTGCACTCCGCTTCTGTTTATACAAGTGGTCCGTGTATTACAGTTTACCCCAGGAACATGTAGATCTGACTCGACTGAGCGGCGGAAATCGAGTCTACCGCAAAGAGTAATTAAAAAACCCTCGGGAAAAAACCGTACCATGAATATTGCCCTCGACCCTCGACCCTCGGCAAAAAGGTAGACTCGTCCAGACGAAGCCAGTGTATGTTTACATGTAAAATAGTCGGCAGCTTTTCTCACTGGCGACGGCATTGAATATTCGCGAGGAGGATCTATAATACCAACAACCGTAGCAGATTGTAGAAAGTAGAAAATATAAATCATTTTGTGTCTTTAAGTCGGCCTTTACACAAATATCCGGATATATTTCGAAGTATTTAGAGGTTTCCGAAAAATTTAGAAAATTTTAGAAAATGTTTAGATATTCAGAAAACTTTAAGATATTTCGAAAAATTTATAACTTTGGTTTTCCAGCTTTTCTTTGCTATTTTCGTGGCAGAATACTCAGTTCTATCATTCTATCCTAGAAATAATCCAGTCCAGCGATTTCCCACTTACCACTTTGCATCTATGTTGTTTCTTAATACTAGCGTAGCGTACAAGGTTGGTTTGGCCAGCCGAAATATAGTACACCTTTGTAAAAAAAAACATTCTTTTTACCGTTGTGTCGGTTTCTGCCTCTATATTCTTCATTGCATTTGGGAAGCCGATTAGATCGCTATATTGATCCATCGTATACCAGCAGGATCAACGTTCTGGTTGCTTGCTGAAACAATTTACAATATTTTCAGCTACAATAATAACAGCAAGTGACACAACACCAAACCACGGTATGGCCAGTACCTAACGCATGCGCACAACCATATCACCCGGCGGGCAGTGGCAGCCATCGACAACTGTTTCGGTCTTGTTAGGCCTTTGCTGCCCGACGGCTATACCCCATGCTGATGAGGCCTAACAAAGCCGAAACAGCTGTCCATAGCTGCCACTGCCCGGGTGATATGGCTGTGCGCATGCGTTAGGTACTGGCCGTACCGTGTGTTATTAGGGACTTTAAGGAGGCTCGAAAGGGTTTTTAGCTGCACGCGCGCGCGCAAACTACACACGCCATAACTAAAATGCACGCGTCAGCTGAATCAGTATTACAATCAGCACACCGGAAGTTAATGTTGCGTAAAATCGCGCGAACCGGAAATAAAATCTGCGGAAAACATTTCTTTTTAGCTCCAAAGTTTGCTCGGTGACCTATCTTGATTTTTTGCATGCACGCACCATTCACGATGGCACTTCAAATATAAAAGTTTCGGGGAAAATTATCTAGTGGAATTTTCTGTAACGCATAAAACGCGTTTTCTTTAAATATATTTAATTCTACTAGATAAATTTTTTCCATGCTGTCTGAAAAGTTTAAGAATTTAGGGAACTTTCCAACAAAGAAATAAAAATGGTAGGTCACCGAATTAGTTTCTCAGATAATTTACAAAAACTGAAATTTAGAGTACCCTTTTGTGGACCTTGTGCGTTGCCATGGTAACTGATATGACGTCATAAGTACCCTTAAAGTATAGCCCAACAATAGAGCTGCAAGGAGACATATAGTTTGCCCACACCTTTAAACATCCTTCTTTGTAATCTTCCTTCGTTTCACAAACAATATAGCAACAAAAAACCCTTTCGAGCCTCCTTAAGATACACTACGGCGGCCGTGAGGGACTAGGCTGACAACTCCGTTTCCTCCGCAAACTTCAAACAGGTTAAGATTTCGCTGTACGGCAACGGGGTGTTCAGTATCTACGTGTCTTCACAAAAATGGATAAGTTCGACTTTATTCTACTTTTAGACGACAAAGGCTAGATCAATAACAATGATTTCCTTCTCTTGTGTTGATCTTACATCTCCCAGAACTTAGATTTGCATCTCAGCTGCTTTTAGAACCGCCTGTAATTCCAACCACAAAATAACACTGATAAAAAGCGCGATTTCAGCACAGGTAGGATGTTCGTACAATGTTATAAGTCCGAAAATACAAAGCTTTCAATTCTAATAAAATACATTGTGAACAGCTCTGCTTAGTCGATACGAATTAAAGCTTTCTTATCTGCGGCTGTTCGGACCGGTCAATTTAAAATATGACTGTCGCGTACGGTAGGTGTTAAAATCGTTCAAATTTTCTGTACAAATGACACGGAAACAACTATTTTCCAACGGATTTTTATGATTGAGTACTTTATCTTCGAACTAGGCTGTTCAAATAGTGAAAAAAGCGTTAAAATGAGAAATAAACAGCAGGCTTATACTCACGTAGTGAAGAGTACGTGAAACTAGGCACTTTCCCGTAGTAGAAAGCAAGGCTACGGCGGGAAAGCCGTAGTGGAACACGCGTCATGACGTCACCGGAAGTGATTTTCACTATTTGCCGCCGTACTACAGCCTCGCCGTACCACATCTTAAAGTCCCTATTATCGAGTGCATACCATTTGAATGGAATTTTCGGTAAATCCGGGGCGGATTCTTTATTAC
>CBDDTI010000244.1:0-9568 GCA_965233585.1 bacterium | reverse complement strand
TCTATTGTAAATACAAGTTTTCCTTTTTTCCGTTCTCTGTTTCTTTAGTCCTTTCTTGCTATCTGGATGTATTTGGTTTTCTGATTTACATTGTGATCCCTTAGCACTGGCACTTTCTTAAGCGTAACTGAAATCTGTTTGCATTCCTTGCAATGAAAATCCGCGGAATGAAAGTTCCCGACGACCTTTCAGAATATTTCTAACAAGGAGCTGATTTTATACTCACGGTGAAATTGGGCCGCCCGGAGAGGTCTCGTTCTTCCACGTATACAAAATAAAAAGCTGGCTCGGACCGTAGGGCCCGTTTGTCGAAAGTCCCCGTAACTTGACGAGCCCGGAATCATATTTTTGAGTCTCAAGAGAAGTAGGATGTGTTCTGACCTCTAATGAAGTCCATTTTGTTTCATTAATTAGCTGATAACTTTATTGTATAATTTTCAAGACTTTTGATACTCCTATCTGGAATGGGAAACAAAACAGCTTAACAGGCCCGGTAATTTCCGGGAGCTTGAAGAAACGATCCCCTGGGCCGATAGACAATCAAAGAAAAAAGAATATTAATAAAAGAAATCAAGATTGTAAAGTTGGTGTCAACGTGTTTTGAACTTGTTTTCTTGTTTCTCTTCTTCTTAATCAGTAACAGCTTTGAAGTGTTACTCATGCAAGGGCACTGAGTATGACTGTAAAAAGAGTACTCTGGAAGGCGACAAGGACAAGTATTTGAGAGACTGCGTTGAGGGAAATGAAAAGTGTGTGAGGAGCTTTCACGAGAAGGATGGCGCAACCTTTGTGGAGAGCGGCTGTAGTGACCAGGTGGGCTGTAATTTGGCGATAATCGACTGTGATCAGTATAACGACGTGACTTGCAAGGTGAGCTGCTGTGACGAGGACGAATGCAACGTGGGCTCACATGTCTCCTTCAACGTCATCCTGGTGTCAGCGTGCTCCGCCCTAGGCCTGGCACAACTGATGTAAGCCGCGGATCAAGCCTTTTTGCTGTTTGATGTAATCACAGCCTTATTGCATGGATTGCCATATTCAAATAAGAATTCAACTTCTTAGTTGTTATACTAGAACTGCATTTTGTTCAGAAAAAAAATTCAGTTAAGTAAAATTGTCAGATAAAAGTGTTTTGTGATTTTACTTCCTTTCAATTTGTAACCTTTTACAGTTTCATTAAACTTTTTTAAACCTTTGTATTTTAATGGGCGTTTTCACTGGAAGACGATGAGTTATCAATATTCCGTAGGTCTCTTGTTTAGAGAGATTTAACAACTCAATTTTCTCTAAGACTAACCTCACAGACTGATGTTGATGCCGAATTACACAACTTATGACCCCAACTAGCAAAAGCTCGAGTACAAACCTGTCTATTTCGAGCGCAAAACAGAGTTTTCATAATGTTTCCATGTTGATATGTTCAATCGAGAGCAGATGAAAAAGAAAGAAATTTCATTTCACAAAGGGGAGAACTATTAAATTGTGCATGTTGTGGGAACCTCTGTAATATATATTTAGTTTCAGTCTCAATATTTTTGTTCTGCCATGGACAGTGTACATTCTAGTCTTTTACTCCATTCTTTTAGGCAGTCCTCTAAATAAGCAAAATAGCTTCCTGGACTGCCTGCCAAATGCATGATTAGTATTGTAATCAATATAATTATAATTTATGAAGGCAAATAAATGAACTGAACTGAACTAAACCTGGATAGACCGGTCCTGGTTGAAGACATGGCCGCTTGATGCTACAGAAACCAGAAATAAGTGCGGGTCTAATGGACCTCAATAATGGGCCTCATTAATGGGCCATTTGGATCGTAGGTAGACTGAACCTTCTTTCACCTTACCTTTTTTACCATTTTACTTTCTCCCACCGTCTGTGAAGTACAGATCAAAGAAACGCCGAGGAGCCGTCACGCTGACATTTTACAAAGAGGTCACCGTCATTACCTCATTATTAAAACAAATTTTGTATTAATTTCTGTCAAGGAATCAATGTTTTTTATGTTTAAACGGTGTTATGTCTAAACGAAATTTACATTTCGTTGTGAGACTGCGAAGCAAAACTGCGGAAAAAAGCCCAGTTGACATCTGGAAATGGTCGATCCACGCTATTTTTGTCAATAATATCTGAATGAAATCCTAATCTGTGATTGTCTTTGTTCCAAGTCTACCTGGTAACAGGAGTCCAGAGGACTGACACATTTCATCCCTTTTCTGCTGGGAAATTATGCTTGGTAACGCTTAACGTGTTCCATTCACCAAAGTTTTCAAAGTTAAATTGCTACAGACCTCTCATAGATTTACAAAGTCGTGAAGAAACAGGATCTAAAGTTGCATGAAGTTAGAGTAATCGCTTTTGTCAAGGAAACACGGTTCTTGGCCAGCAGGTGTATGTACTTTCACTGAATCGTCATCATCGTTGTAATTTTCATACGTCTACAAACTTGAACAAACGCAGCGCCTAAAGCTCCATTCGTTTTTGTCTTGGAAGCAAGGTTCTTGGCCAGTAAGCGTCAATTTTGGGCCGAAATTATCGTGCAATAACAATAATAATAATAATAATAATAATAATAATAATAATAATAATAATAATAACAATAATAATAATAATAATAATTTCTTTCAGCGTTTTCTTCTACATCCGGGGTAATGAAGAGGAAAGGTTTGTTCAATAATTATATGAAAATGGTCTTCGTACGGACCGTCACCTTCAAAGAAAATGGCCAACGATTTCAAGTTTGACCTTTCATAATCCGTCTTGATCTTTCTCAATTCGTAGTCACACGTAATCGTTATTTTAGCTAAATTTTGCCTTCAATGTATCCAAGATAACAAACCTACAAATGTATTTCATTGAAAGGCTTCAGTTAACATTTACACAGCGTTTTGACGTCTATAAGTTTTTTTTTTTTTTTTTCCTACACAAATAATGCGAACTTGCCAGCTGGCACGCTTAGTTCACAAGCACGCTGACTCTTTTTATTTAATTTTGCAAAAAAATAATTAAAAGTTCATGTAGGACCATCGCCAGAGGAGAGAACCTATTGAAACCTGCTTCTCATTTAATTCTTCACAAAAGCCTTCTGTAGTCATGACCCGATTTTTGTGTTAGAATTTTCCACTCGATTTTGCCATAACAATTGACGTATCAGACCCCTTTTCCTTTGAATTCTATAGTGCTCCACTAGTCCACTCATTCACCGTAATGAATAGTAAGAAAAGAATATGACAGAATAATTTCAACTTACGGGTCAGCAGCGCAGCTGAAATGAGCTCGAGTCTTTTTTTAATATAGTTCAGCATATCAGTGAACAACGCGGGGTTCTTGCAGCTCAAGCAAGTTGATAAACCTAGCCTGTGTATGATTATTAACAGTTCACAGTTAATAGCTTTAACTTTACAGACTTTAACAACACTGTAAAATTCAAGTTTCTCGCCTCAGAACCTGGAACACAGGTATTCTTAATTGTATTGTCATTTTTACTCTCAGATGCACTCATATTTCACGAAACTCGTCGTTATATTTTCAACCGTTTGCAGCTGGGTGGCTGTATTGAAGATATCGAGAACCACGCGTGTTGTAATGCACCAATCAATCAAGTTGTTCCTCCACTCTGGAATTTGTTTCTTTTATTCCTTAAGGTTACTTATGTGCGCTGGACCTTATTTTCGCAATTTGCGCGATTGAAGAGAGAAAAAACCGGAAAAATAAAGGCCCATCACTGCTCTGTTTAACACCCTATCCACACTACACCGGAGAATTTTGAAAACAGCGTTTTATTACCCTGGAAACGTATCAAATGTTTCCTGTCCACACCACACCGGAGAGTTTTGAAAACTAAACAATCATCAGTCATTCTCTATTTGTGTTTGAGGAAAAAAATGTGCAGAGGAATCACGTAGTTAATGGGACGTCATCACTTTCGAAAAGCTCCGTAATGTTTTCCATCCGAGCTACAACCTTAATCACAAGGGCTGGGAAATTTCATTTTGTAAGCATTTTCCCCTCCCCATCGATCCCTGTGCAATGTTAACGAAACACTTTGATCTAACGCAAGTTTGCATTTGACTATTTTCCAACGTTGAAAGGGGGAAGGGGGGTGCTGGCACTTATCTTGAATAGGTATTACAGTTAGGAGTTCATGTTTTTGCCATTTTCCAACACAATTTGTCAACGGTTGTAGATAACTAAAAGATACTGAGCAAACCGACCGTGTGCATGATGAACAGACAGAATTGAAAAGCAATCTGAATGGTTTCTATGAAGTGGTCCCTAATTTTTAGGCGGACTGCTCAAGTTTGACGATTTGCTCAATGCTTATCAGCTTTAATTTAAAGGGATACAAGCACCGAATGCATGCATCTCGATAAAAAGTTCATTGCTTGCATCGATGTTATGGTAGACATCAGCCGTAGTGGTTGCTAAGCTCCTTTTCGCCGTCCTATTCCTGCTTGAATGAGGGAGTCCCACAAGGTTTTTGCTTAGACTGGCCTAAGTTAGCCGTTAAGAGCAGTGTGCCCTCCCCAAGGTTAATATCGAACTATTTATGACATCTTATGTAATTAGATTGATTTTAAAACACAAAATAATGTAGTTTCTTCTTAGTTTTATCATGCATTTGTAGTTTGACTAGTGTAATTTTTGGGGTAGATTTTTATTGAGTGTATAGGCGACTAATGTAACAATTAGAGACAATGAAGACCATTATTATTATTACTATTATTATTATTATTATTATTATTATTATTATTATTACTATTATTATTTCCAATAGAACAATCAAAGACAAAACCGAAATAAGAATGTCCCATACATACTTCTCAGTTCCCTATTCATTCGTTATATAGTACTTAGAAAAGGTTAAAAATGCAAATGTATCGAAACCTCGAAACGCCATTAGCAAATATCAAAATGGAATGCAAGAGGTGGTCGGAAAAATTGGCTGAGATATCCCTTTTTCATAATGTTTGATCAAAATTTGGTTGAGTGTATGGCGTCATCACTTGGCTAATTTGCATATCTTAAAAACTTGAATATCTCTGGAACAAAAAGAGATATTCGAAAATAGTAAACAGCATTTTTCTTCTCATGCAGGCTTCGATAGAAAAGATGCCATTTTCGTCATAGTGGCACTTTAAGATTTCCATTCACGTCGCTTTTACCCGGGCCTGGGACCCGGGCTTTTAGGAATGCGACGTCGATTTATCGTAGGGTACGAAGGAGATTACGTAGATATGAATGTGCAAACGGCTTGGGTTTACGATTAATCTCGTTCACCTTTATTATTTTTTGTTTTGTTTTTCCTTTTAGTGATTGTTCTGTTTTAGCTTTCTTGTCTTCCATGTGATAAAATCACGGATAACAGCTGTAGATTACGGACAACAAAGTTATATTTTCATTCGTCTATTTTGGAATACGTTTCTGGAAGGTGCTGATATGATAGATTTTTTTCAGCAGAAACTTTTCAATTCTTTTTATAGAAACGCTGCTTTTCTTTAAAGACAAACAATAGACTTCAAGGCTGATACTGCGTGAAAGACGTTTCGAGACACCAACATGACAAGGACCGATCAAGCAGGATCGCAACAGTGGACAGCGGTAGCTGTTTCGTCCTTCTTAGGACTGTGTATAGAGGAAGAGCCAAAGCAGATAAACTGCAAAATGACCCGTTCACCATATCAAGTTTCGTACTTTGATTCAGTATTCTTGGTTAATTTCTTACTTTGTTCAAATGTCCCGTACTTTGGTTAAATGTTTAAACTGGCCTTCTCCAGCCATACTTAGTTTTTTTCTCTCTTTTCGAGACACCAAACGTGACACTTTGTCTCCTTGCGCTCCCAAAACACTGACGTGACTGAGTTCAAAGTAAAGAACTTGGTATAGAGAACGGGTCACTTTGCAATTTATGAGCGTTGGCTCTGGCTGGCGGTACATATCTTCGCTACACAGTGCTGACGAGTGCCAAGAAGGACGAAACAGCTGTCCACTGCTGCGATCCTGCTTTACCGGTTCTTGTCATGTCAGTGTCTCGAAACGTCTTTCGCGTAGTATCAGCCTGACAGTCTATTGTTTTTGCATATTTTTTTAATTTTATTATATTTCGTCCCTTGCACTGTTTTCTTTTTTCTTTGAGTCTGTTTTACTAGGGAGCAAGCATAAGCGCAAGCAAAAGCTTTAAGAGGCGTTTCGTGAAACCATAATCTAGATATACCCATATTATTTACATTTTAAATATCACGCCCCCTTTAATATCAGTCGGCAAAAGCTGTCCATATTTTATAATCAAATCCGGCTGTTGAAGTTGGCATCAGAATTTATCCTAACGGTGGACGATCGCAAGTAAGTACAAATGAGGTATTTTGCAAGGATAATATTTCACAATCAAATATTTATCGCTGCACAGTGAATTATTCGATTAATGAATTGCTCTGAAACATAGCTTGAGCAATATCAGGGTCTAGAATTTCGATACTGTAATTTTTGTAGACCTGTTGGCGACAGTCATTTAAATTCACGCGAAAACTAATAGCAGACGGTAAAATCCTGCATGATGAGCGGCTAAAACAAAAATGACATAAATTTTCTTTTTCACACTCGCCACAAGTGCACAGAATTGCTACTAAAATACATTTTTGTTCAAAGCCAGACTGCACAAGCAGGTACATCGTACTTTAATCAAGACGGATGCTTATATCTGGTTTTTGCCTACCTTCTATCAGATACTTGGATCTTAGCCGGCTAGTATAACGTAAACAACCTTTTCCCGTACATCTAAAACATGAACACGGTGTAAAAATAAAACTAGGTATTTATTTTACAATGTAATTGAAGACAGGAATAATTTCTGCCGCATATGGATAAAACATAAGATTGCTGATTTAAATTTAGCTGGAATAAAACTGCATTTAAAACTGCAGTCTATATGTATAAATATATATATACATTTAAGTTATAAATCGTACTAATCAGATTTTGTGGAGTAAAAGTTAAAAATTTACTTATCATAGCCAGGTTTAAAGGAAAGAAAACTAATTATCATGATTAAAATTAAAATCGCATTACACGTAACCGAATTTACGGTTTTGTTTCAGTGCTGTATAATTACACCTACGCAAAGTCCGTTTTAATTAAAAAATAGGCAGATCATTTCAAATTTCTGAAAGTGAAGAAAAATGTTTATTTTGTCCTCCGTTTACAGATGTAGACTAATTTTCGTGCGTTTAAATCTCCAATATTCATTTAAATTAAGATAGTTGTTTTTCTAGCTGTATCCGTGCCAGCTGTTTAATTTGCATCCGTTTAGAATAACTAATAAGACTAATTATTTTCCGTGAACAAAGTGTTACTTATGGAACTTGCAAATTATTGCTGGTGTCGAGCGAACAAAAATATGGCCGCTACGGACTGGAAACGAAATTACGAATTGAAGTGAGTTTTTTAAAGTAACTGAAACTTCTTTCCCTGAACAGCAAGTTAACACATTAGCTTTATTTTGCATCAGTTGTATGCTCATAAGGTGTCATAAAATATACATTTTTTTCACTTGACATTCAAATATTTGACTGCTAAGAGCTTATGAAGTGTTCTTTGAAAGACGAAAGCAAAAGCATGCAAAGTGCGACATGTAATGGAAATTTCTATTTCTAATGGAAATTTAGTTTCTTTTTCATTTTCAGTAAGAATAAGAAAAAATCAACTGAGCTCACCTGAATTAAAATAAGGTTTTTCGCGCCCGAAATTTTTCCCCCTACAGACTTTTTTAAAGACTTGCCAAGCTGAAATTTGCCAAAAAGAGCAAAAATCTAGAATCATCGCGCTACAACGAGGACCACGCATTTGTAGAAGCTTTTGTTATTTTAAGATGATATTATCCTACAACTGTCATCAATAAAAGGAACTACATTTTAGTGAAAGTGTAGATCAGGTGAACGTACTCATTTCAACACATTTAAGTCTGTAAAGTAAACTTTTGCAGTTGATGTTGTTCCTTGAGGTAGAATAAGCCTTGTTGTAAAAGAATACATTTCAGCTTGCCCCAAATTCGAAGAAAACGTCGGTCGGACGAGAACAGAGAGAAAATCGAGAAAAGTAGTAACGGCTCTGAAAGGAAAAGACGGTGTTATCAGATAGTAGACTGCAGTCAAAGTTAACGCAACAATTACCGGCATCAAGCCATGCTTATATTTCTTCCTTGGCGAGCGCACTTTATGTATGACGTGGCTTGACTTCGGAACATGATTAAGTGCGCAGTAAGGATGCATCCTGTCCTCTGCTCATATTAGAATTCTTCAATAAAAATAATACAAATCGTTATGTCAATCGCAGCAGCCTACTATTCTTGCCATGAAACGTGCCTCTTCCAGACCGGCTGGTGCAAAAGGCCTATTCTCCTTTGATATGCTTGCCTAACGCTGTAATTTAATCATTGCTAGGTTAGTTTTCAATGCAAAGGACGAAACAACAAAAGATACTGCTGGGTACAAAGACGACAGAAAGAACTTTTAAAGTCAAATGAGCTTGAATCTATTTAAAACAACCCAGGCAACAAATTGATCATGCTGAAAGTGCATTTGTAGTTTTCGATTCTGTTCCGAGATGAAAGAGTTTACCACAACCATTGAAACTCTGATGTATTGACTTTTGTGTTTTGAGGTAAGTGAAGTTTAGCAAATGCAATTTTTATGACATTTGAAGCGAGGGTTAGAAGTACGCAAAGTAGACAGTATGATAATTAATTGAAAGATCATTCCTTGTATATTTTGAGGGAGACCCGTGACAAACAGCCTGAACTCGTAAAGCGTTTGAGAAGCAAAGAGCATTTACCGCTTTTAGTTAAGGAATTTATTTTATATCGACAAACAGTTTCAGTACTGAGCTAAACATCAAGTTGGCCGAGTCTTTCAGGTATTCCGTTTAGTGCCCTATTGGCTAAAAACGCTACAACTGACAAATCAAGACTTTAATTTGATTCGATTCACCATTGTGGAAGTCTATACTCCCGTACCAGTATAGAGGGCCAGCATTTTTTTGGTTTTGATTCAACGCCAACACCAAATGTAACTATTATGTTCTAATTATGGTAGGAGGATTAGTCGGGGGAGGCGGGACTCATGTGCAGGTTATGCTGTGTAACGGAGGCAAGTTTCATTCTCGACTGATGTGGATTGTTGTAAGAGTAGAAAGAAACTGATCCTCGTGTTGCGAGTTAGTATTTTGATATTTCATGGTCAGCTACTCTACATTCCGAGGGTAAACAAAGTACTCAGTATTCAGTATTCAGCGTCCTCGAATATTCTCAAAACGCAGAAAGGTAGCCGTCTTTCGAATATTAGGCGGTCGAGCCTGGTTTGATCGCACCATGCCAGCATAAACTGACAAGTCCGCCAAGGCTACAAGGGTCATTTAACACCATAGAGCAGTATGAGAAACATCGATGACAAAAACCCCTGTGAGATAGATTGCTACGGAGTTCGATTCCGGGCGTTTCGAAGCCGCAAGTAAAGCAAAGGCTCCGATATAGTGCTGCTGACCTACTCATCTCGAGAACAGGACCAAGTTTATTTT
>CBDDTI010000243.1:12500-14894 GCA_965233585.1 bacterium | reverse complement strand
GAATTTAGAAGTGTTGATTTTTGTTGATTTAGGTGTCCCAAACTCCTCACAATCAATATAATTTGGTTATATCAACTGTGTTGATGATGTGAATTGGTGGCCACCGTAAAGAGATTCGGAAGCTGACGTTTCGGGCGTTAGCCCCTCGTTGGTTTCGCTCGACGAAGGGCTAACGCCAAAATATCTTGTAATACTCCCACCGCCGCAGCACCACAGAGAAAGGAGGGCAATAAAAGGAAGATAACCGTGTGGAGGAAGAAAAAAGGACTGACTTTCCTTTTGGGCGCGAGTTCAATTCTTTAACACCGTGTTTTCAAAATCCAGACATATTTGTAATTTGCATATTTATTTTCTAACAACTCTGTAAAATTAATGTTTGTGAGAGTTTAATTTAGATTAAAATTTAATTGAATGAACTATCGACTGGGACCTCACAAGCGATTCATAAATGATCAGACTACAATGAGCGACAAAAGTATTTGAGACCCTTTTAGGAAAAGATGCTTTTCGATACTTAAGCATTTGATCTAATAATTTATTTGCATCTAGCGTTAAATCTCTGATACCCTGGTCCCTCAATGTTGCGTAGGTGCTGTGGTCTGTGTAGTCGAGGAAATAGAAATATTAACATTGTTTTGGGGGGAAGGGAAGAAAATGTGTCCAAGACGCTCGAAAATCGAATTTAACTGCCAAGTGTCTCAGCACTTTTGACACCCATTGTAGCTCCTAGTTTATAATTACTTCTGTCGTATTAGACATTAGGGACCGATCATTACTTATGGCCTGGTGGGGCGGAGAGAGTTTTTTCGGGGGATCATTGGAACTTTAGCTCATCCCTGTACGCCGTTTTCGCCGGAAAAAATTAAAACCCCAGCGCACTTCAAAAAAAATTTTTTTTCACTAGAAATTGTGCTAGGAACATATATAAACTTATATTCATTTGAATCGTCGATGAAGTGACCTTTTCTGGATATTTTTCCCTTCACGGTCAGTAACAACTGAGAGCCCAAAAGAAGCCGGGATCACTATACCTGTTCCGGTCATTATAACATTTGTCAGCACAGTTAACAATAAATGAAGACTTGCAGACTGAGACGCCTTAAGAAGAAATTAGTATTTAAAAAGATGGAACAGCGCTACTTGCTTCATCTAATTTCATTGTCTTTAACACCTCATTTTCCGTAACATTTTCCCCCCCAGTATGCATGAAATCGCATCTTTGGTAACCTGCAATTTCAAAATTTTAGGGGGAGCATACCCTTGGACCCTTTACGCTGGATTGCCCCTTCGGGCGAATCGGGCCTCACTTTAACTCTAAGAACCCTAATCAGATATCGGGAAGACATGGATCAAGAGACTGCACCACGGCGGCTTCATTTATCTGAATTCAGCATCAAAGTTAGACATATTACTGTCATATTACCGTTAGAAGCCCTAAATATACACGTCAAAAGATGAATATGTATGCGAAGAGATTGAGGCTGGAGGATCGCGAAATTTATTAGTAGCTATGAGGGGGATACTTCGATAAAATAACATTTGAAGGGGAGATCAGCTAAATGTTTGACTGCCTTCAGCCGGCGATGGATAATGACCGGCCCCTTAGTCGCGCTGAATGTTCAGGTCTACAGCTGAAAGTAATTATTTGTATACATGTAGAAAGGCTTTTTAATGGTTAAAGATACTCAAACAATCTTCATTATTTCATTATTTCTTTTTCAAAGGAAAAAAATACACGCAACTTACTGCGAAAAATAGGCGCCCCTTGCAAAAGAAAACCACTGCATGGCTCGGTAGCATTTGAATGGATTTCTTTCTCACGATATGTTTAGTTCGCTTTTATGACCAAAAAACTCGTTTCACGCCGATTGATTTTCATTGCAATTTGAAATAACAAAATTTCGACTTCATTGTTGGGCGAAATAATGGTTCCTCCGTGTTTTGCACTTAGACCCCGTGTTTTCCACCGAGACCCCGTGTTTTCCACCAGACCCCGTGTTTTCCACCAGACCCCGTGTTTTCCACACCCCGGGACCCCGTACCCCGGGACCCCGTACCCCGGGACCCCGGCCCCGCGTTTTCCACCTAGCCCAACTGCTGCGTTTAAACACAAAGCGATCCTATAAAAGGCAAGGACACGCCACCTTTGAAGCACTTTGTTGGCTTTTTTGTGCCATACGAGTAGAAAGCCGAATTAACGGTCGGCAAACGTAGAAGTCGTGAAGAAATAGCATTTTTTTCCGTTAAAACAGCGGAGTCATTTTCGTAGAATGATAACAAAAATACAGTGAGATTTGAATCGTTCTTTTGACAGCGCTTTTGGTGAGATACATTTTGTTTCTTTTGTACCGAAACACTTCCAGCGAAAAAAATTATAGACAAATGAACTTGGCA
>CBDDTI010000243.1:5000-7500 GCA_965233585.1 bacterium | reverse complement strand
GGCTTTCCAAAATGAAATTTGGGGATTTTTTGGATAATGTTGCAGTCAAGGCTAAAGCTAGTCAGTTTTAATCCGTTTTGAATCTCACAATCTCGATCTGTAGATGATGACACTTAAATTCATTCTACTAACAACGTTCTTGCAAAAGAAACTTAAGCGTTGGGTTTTTGTTTCAATCTGTTGATTTTGAAACTCTTTTCAACAGTAATTCTACTTGAGTACCTCTCAAATGTGGTGAAAATTTACCTTTTAATAATAAGCTAATGAATAGCAGAATTGACTGAGCTTGGAAGCTGGTTTCCTGAGGGTCAGTGGAGCTGGAATCCAGGAAGACATGACTGCTGTATCCATTGTAATTCACATGGATTTTGAATTAATCAATTTTTAATTATGTTTTAGACTTCCTTCACCACTTTGTGGACTTTATATTTGCTTGCAAGGAATCCTGACGTACAGAAACAGCTTCACGATGAAGTGTGTTCTGTTTTGAAACCAGGAGAACATGCAACACCAGCCGCATTCCAGAAAATGCCATTTTTGCGGGGGTGTGTCAAAGAGACTCTAAGGTATCATAGTTCAAATTAGTACACCAGACAGGAACCTAGGGGGTGGGGATAAGTTTGGAGACTAGTCACTCCCTCCAGCCCCCCAATCCTTCCCCCCTTCTCCATATTTGAGAAATTTTGTCTTCCATTCCATAATTACTTTTTGTTTTGTTTTGGGGAGAGAGGAAAATGGTATCACGATTTCAATAGCCTGCGTAGCTGGCGGGATTTCGCACGCGAGTGCTTTTGTTTTGGTAGCAAAGCCGTGAACGCGAGTGGCGAAGCCGTGAGAGGATTGGTAAAGAGTCGACTTCGCCGCTCACGAATTCCCTCGCGGGGAATATGGCGGCTCCGCCGCTGCTCGCCTGCTCACGAATCCTACCAGCTACGCAGGCTACGATTTCAAGCTCTTTTCAGCTTATTTGACACCATGGCGGTGATCATGTTACATAATCTTTCATTAACATCACAATAAGTACTGAACATCCCCTGATTTGTGAGCCTACAGATACACTGCCCCAATCATATGCACCAGTATACTATGAAGTAATGCATCTATCAATGTTAAGCCCGATGGGGGAGGGTGGGGAGTCGGGCTAACCACCGCAATTTGATCATGAGGTCAGTCCCCATGGTAGGTACTGTGATTGAACGTGATCCAGGTTTGAAGGACATTTGAGCTCCTTCTCTCTCCTCTGGGTGAGGATTTTGACCAATTATTTTTTCAATGAAGTACTTTGGTGCTACAGATGTATTAGCCTGCAGAACAGGCGGATTACATTCTCGACCCCAGAGCTCTTCTCTTTTGCGCATGACAGACGACGAGAAGAGCTCTGGGGAACCCTGGACCAAGCTCTTTCGTTATTTGTTGTTGGTTGAAACAAAGAAAGCGCGTCTGATTGGTCAATCTGCGACGCGGTGAAATTTGAACGTGCCTTGCGAAGGTCGTATCGCCCTCTTGGGAATTCTATGTCTGTTTTTTATGCAAATCACAGATCGTGCATGCAATCGTAAAATGTGCAGTTTTCGGAGGTTTTTAGTTTTAAAACGGCTTCAAAAGTCCAGAATATTTCTTCATAGCTCTTTATAGCAATATAAAGCCATTTCCAAAAAATAAAGATGTTTAACAACTGAGAATCCGCCGAGAGAAGAATTACAAATTTGCATATAACCGAGACATGTTTGACGTTTGCACGCAACGGCTGAATGACTTTTAATTAACCATGTGAACTCTTTAAAATCAAATAATATTTCCTAATATTTCCTTTTAACTGTTGAGGAGGTGAACCCGAACTAAAGCTTTTATTATTGCCTTTTGCTTACTTTTTCAACAAAATACCGAAGCTAGATTTTTGAAAGCACGAGCATGCGCTACGAGACTCTTGTAGCCAGATTCTGGCTACGCTTGCGTAGAGTTCCCCAGAGCTCTTGTCGCCGTCAGTCACGTGATAAAAGACAAGAGCTCTGGGGTCGAGAATGAGGCGGATTAGTGGGGCCAGCGCGATACACGAGCGCGCGCGTGAAGCGCGAGGCCAGAAAATATCCGCCTGTAATCACACCATTGTTTGTGCTCTTCCGCCCCCAGACACACCCTATATGACCAGCCAATCACAGTGTTAGAAAAACAATGGTGATCACGGCGCGTTGTATTGTGGGCCACATCTTACCTGTAAAACTTCGAAGGTCTTGTTATCATCCCCAATGGAGAAATTACTCCTTTGGGACTTAAATAGATAGGAAAATCACAAATCAATGTTTAAGTGCCCTCAGAATGGAATCTTAAGCAGTGCAGAGTCCTCTCAGACCTTTCTGGTGAAGAATTTTTCCTTCCTTCGACAGCCTCGAATAACTTGCGATCTGTGTGTGTGCTTTGAAATCGAGTTTTGATAACGTATCGCGGATCTAGAGCAGCTTCCTGGACTTAAGTAAACCAAAATGGTAATGTACAGTAGTAC
>CBDDTI010000242.1:0-20085 GCA_965233585.1 bacterium | reverse complement strand
GTTTAGGAACCGAGTGGATGACGATGTTTTGAAGGATGGGTTGACCGAGCTTAACCACCCGGTCGGTTTGACAGAAATGTATGCGGTGGTTGTGGCCTTGGACCTTTGGAAAGAGACGATAGCTGGTCGCCGTGTTATTTGTTTTTGTGACAACTGGACAGCCATTGATGTCTTTGTCAAGAGCTCGTCCCCAATTAGATGGTGGAGACGATTGTTGCTGGCACTTGAGAGAATAGATGAGAACCTTAACTGTTTGCTTTGGATGGCACGAGTTGCCTCACCTAGTAATGTTGCTGACCCTCCGAGCAGAGGACGATGGGATCAAGTTGAGTTCATGCAGCCGTTTGATGTTCGACACCCGAGGTGTCCGATTACTGAGTACTGGAAAGGCTCTGAACCGTTTGTAACTGGCTGAAGCAGACAGGGGAAATTTACATGCTTGAAGCAGAGCATTTTTCTTGAGCGTCCTTCTCATGCAAAGCATTTTTGGAAAGCACCAGAAACTTTGGATTGAACGATAAATCCAACCGTGAAGGATTTGATACTTCCCCATGTTTGCCAGTTGCGAGAAAAGACCGTGAGCCGATTCCATTTTCAGATGCATTGATGTTTTTCTCGAATGTGCCAGCTGTTTATTTTAAGTTTGTGCTTTTCGTTGTGCGTAGGATAGCGTTTAAGTTTGAGATGGTGTGTGATGCTCGCGATGACAGAAGAGTCACATACTCTCGTGTGGGTTTTTATGTTTTGCTTTTGTTTTACCTACACGTTGCTTTGTGGGATGTTTTTGCAAATGTGAGGAGTTCAAGTTAGTCTATAATATTACAGTTGGCTTGCCAATAGTAGTTTATAGACTGTCCTTGAATAAAGGGTTAAGCGACCCTTGCTCCTCACTACATTGCGCAAATCCTTATGATCCTTCGAAGCGTGTAGGTATTACATGTTGTATATGTGCGATACGCGAAAGCGCAACCTGCATGCCTTTCAAGTTGCAAATGTTTGAAGCTGAACATTTGTTTTTACAGTTCTGAAGTTTTGTTTTCCAAAACAAACTAAACGTGGCAAAACAAACCAAACCTCTGAGTGACACAACCTTAGTTGTTCTTGTTTTGAAGGCAGGTTTCAGAGGTCCTCGGTTTGTTGTTTCAAGTTTTTGTTTTTGTCACTGTCGTGTGCATGTCAGTGAAATGCATTCATGCTGATATTTTATCTTGTGAATTTTACATTTCAAGTGGTGGGTGGGAGGAAAAGACCTTTCATCTTGGGAACGCACCTAATTTTTGTACCCACCCAAACCTTTGGTTTTACCCACCCCAAAAATTGGGGGAAATTTGCATGCTTGAAGCAGAGCATTTTTCTTGAGCGTCCTTCTCATGCAAAGCATTTTTGGAAAGCACCAGAAACTTTGGATTGAACGATAAATCCAACCGTGAAGGATTTGATACTTCCCCATGTTTGCCAGTTGCGAGAAAAGACCGTGAGCCGATTCCATTTTCAGATGCATTGATGTTTTTCTCGAATGTGCCAGCTGTTTATTTTAAGTTTGTGTTTTTCGTTGTGCGTAGGATAGCGTTTAAGTTTGAGATGGTGTGTGATGCTCGCGATGACAGAAGAGTCACATACTCTCGTGTGGGTTTTTATGTTTTGCTTTTGTTTTACCTACACGCTGCTTTGTGGGATGTTTTTGCAAATGTGAGGAGTTCAAGTTAGTCTATAAGCTCGAGAAGAGCCAGAATCAGTTGGAGAACCTCCCAAGCTTTCTGCAGAGCAATTGGAGGAAGTGGAGATCGCTGCGAGCTTTGAAGAACTGTGAAGACAGAAGAAGAGCTGCAGAAGGGTGTGGTGCTGCCAACAAGGTCAGTTTTTGATGGCGGTACAGAGGAGGATGGAAAGGTGTAGATTTGTTGCTCGAGAGTCCAAAGGATATTCCACGAACACAGCTGAGACCTTTGCACCAACAGCTGGAATTGGAAGCCGATTGGTGGTGTTGCTGCACATGATCTACGGCTGATGTCTCTCTTCTGTGGACATCAAAGATGTCTTACTCCTTGTCCCTCGGCGTGAATGCGTTTTTGTGACAGTTCCGCAGTGGTGGAAACCCGAAGATCACGTTCCAGGAGTTGATGGGTTTTGGATTCTTCAAAGGTGCCTTCCCGGCCAGCTTAACGCTGCCGCCCATGTCTTTGACTTCCTGACAGAGCACATGAAAGATCTTGGTTTCGAGAGCACTCCTTTGCTGCCAAACTTGTTTCGACACAAAACCAAGAGCCTGGTGATGTGTTCCCATGTGGATGATCTCATCCTTTGTGGAGGAGGAGAACTTGTTTGGTTGGTTGGAGAGATAGAGAAAAGATTCACTATTTCAAGCGGGGATGTTGTTCCCAGTCCACACCAAGATCCTCGAGAACCAGTGCGTTTCTTGAAGAAGCGCTGCTACTTCACAACCAATGGTGTGCTGATCGCTCCACATGAGAGGTATGTTGATGAGTTGGTGAAGCTCTACGACCTTGGTGCATATAAACCAAAGGCCACACCAGATATGGCTCAGTGGAATGGAGAAGATGGAGAACTTTCAGTTATGAAGCCCACCGTTTCAGATCAGCTATGGGAACTTTGCCGTGCTTATCTGCTGATCGATGGGATACCCAGCACAGTAAGACATCTTGCTCAGTTCATGTCTCGCCCAACAAGACTTGCTTGTGCCCGAGTTCGACATCTCATCATGTATCTTGCTGGAACACGAACCTTTGCACTGATTCTTCCTTACAAGGTGGCTGGAACGAAGTTGGATTCCATCTATGGCTGAAAAGTTGAAGATGCAGAAGGTTGTGTGGAAATCTTCATTGATTCGGATTGGGCAATGATTTTTCCCAATGGTCGCCCAGTCACATCGTGGTCGAGGACACAGAAATCGATTGCTTTGAGTTCCTGCGAAAGTGAATATTTTGCAGCAGTTGGAGGAGCTGCTGAAGGAATCTACATCAGCCGACTTTGGAGTTGAAGAAGCAGGTCAAGACACGACTGGTCACTGACTCTAGCTCTTGCAGAGCATTCGCTCAGAGATTGGGCGTCGGAAAGCTTAAGCATGTGGACACCAAGTTTCTTTGGTTGCAACTGATGATCAAGAACAGCATGGTGCCTATGGACAGTGTGAGCACTTTGTTCAACATGTCCGATCTTGGAACCAAGAAATTGAATAAGGCGAGGAGAGCCTTCCTCATGTTTCTTGCAGGCATGAACATCTTCGAAAGAAAGCTATGGGACAGAGTATGAAGATGGTTCAAAGGATTGCCTGTGGAACTTTGAGCGAAGGAGCAGAGAACACGCATACACAGCTTTCAAAGCCTCCTTTGAAGGCATTGGCCATTTCGGCTTTGCAGCCGTTGGCAGCTGGCTTTTCTGGTGACGAGGTGCAGTATAACATGATTTTGGTTCATGACCTCTTTGTCCACAGGCGTTTCTTCATGATTTCGTATGCGGTGTTTTTCCTCATTGTCGGTTTCTTCATTAGCTACTTTTTCAACAAACTGGTCGAGAAGAGAACGAGAAGATATCAAAGATTCGGCGTTGGACGGCCGAGCAAACTCAGTTGACCCAGAAGGACATCCAGTATGTGGATGACTGGGACCTTGAAACTTATAGCGTGCGGCAGTACCGAGTCTTGACAAAAACTGAGGATGCAGACTCTGGTGAGGAATATTTCCGTGAGACTCCATTTGGATTGTCACGCCATGTTCGCCCATCCAGAATGGTGAAAAGGAAACGTGGTGTGGAAAAACTCGAGACTTTGGAGATGAGCATGGTTGGTTTGAGTGATGAAGGAGAAGAAGAACCAAGAGAGCATGATCCGATGGAAATGGACACACCAGAACCAGTTGTGGCTACTACCCCTGCACCTGCAGTTGCATCAACTGTGTCCGGTGCTATGCCAACAGGTGGATTTCAACGTGAACCTTCAACATCAATTTCAAGGGAGCATGTGGGCCTTCCTGGATCTCCGTTGTCCAGGCCCGAGCACTTTGCCTGAAATTTTTGCTATTGGTGTCGATTGGAACGACTTGGATGTGTTGGAGAATCACTTACCTGAAGGTCAACGTTTGAGAGCTCAGTGCATTAGGGAAGTTAGATTGTTTCCAGAACAAATGTACAGAGAATATCTGAAGATGCGCATGATGGCGCTTTATCCCAATCTAATCTAGGCGCGATGCCGCGATACCCATGGTTATTCAGTTTTCTGTGACATTGTCGTGGCTGGACGATACCAAAACAATTTGGGAGCCTTTTGTGAACAATGGTAGTTTATTCATCTTGATACACCTCTTGTCCACCATGACATGTGACTTCCAATGTGGCGATTTCAGTCGCAAAAGTGCCTCAAATCGAAGCGGGGTATCAATATACTTGTGGCATTCCAATCATGCCGTGCAGAGCACTCACAATGTGTGAATGCAACCATGGTATCAGTGGCTCTAGCGAGATGAAAACATAGGTGACTGTGCACTCTGCTGACCTAACATGTGAGCACTTCGGGGGATCAACCCTTTCAAAAGTTTTGACAGCCCCAGCGGTTTTTTTGGTGGAAATGATGCTTAATTGAACTTTGAACCCATTCGCTTATGGTAGCTGGTTGAAGTCGGATTTTTGTGCAGATAGCTCGTTCGCTTGGTATGAATGAAAGCAAGAAAAATGCGGGTGACACTGTGTGAAGCAGGGGATGAATGGGGATGGTATACTCGGGATGATGTGTTTTGATGTGGAACTGGATGTGTTGTATTTTCAAAGATTTCTATAATTTTTGTTTCGCACGCCTCCACAGTCAGGTCAGGTTCAAGGCCGTACCATCAAACACAACAATGATGAAAACTGCATTCGCGATTTCCAGCGTTTACCGAGTTGTGTCCCAATTCGATTTTTTCCATGTTTTTCCTAAAAATTGTTTGTTGTGGAATGATGTGATTGTATGTGCATGGCGATGTGTTATGTTTAGTCACAAAATCAGTTAAAAATTTGGAGCCGACAAATTTAGCAATTCTGAGCCATGGAAAGCAGACATTCCGCTGACAAACCAAAAGAAAACAGAACTTTGGTCGACTCGGTGTTTTTTTGTTTGCTACCCCATTGGAAATCAAAAAACGCGTCATGGAAATCCGGTAAACCAACTAAGACCGTTCAGGACATGATCCAATGGTGATTGTTCTGAGGTTGGAGACCACCAAACAGGTTACTTGTAGCCTGTTTACACATCCCGATTCTCGTATGAAGTAAACTGGGGAAATTTTTACTTGCAATAAAAATGGGTTTGTCTGAAATTGGGGCAACCAAAAACCCAGCTCTCATCATTTTGGGGTTCACCAACCGGTGTGTTTCCACTTTGGCGTGTCAATCACCGTCAGGATGCGTTTCTTTTCTACTGCTCCTTGTTTCTACGGTCAGCTTTTCAATACAAGCCGGCCGGAAAACAAACAACAGGTATACCCAATGGTCAGCTGTATCAGTCATGAAGAAAATGGATTTGTCACACTAATATTTCACACTTCCCTTGTGTCGTGCAAAGATCCCATGGCTCACTAGATCCAGTATAATATCCCTTTTTGATTTTTTTAAATATATATTTTCTACCGTATTTTCAACACATTTTCAAAATTTGTCTTTGAAATCTTCTGACTTCAAATGATTTTGTTGATGTCAAACGGGTTTGTCCGACTATACCAAATGAATTCATGGCCATCACAACATATGGAAAACTATGATTATATAGTAAAATCTTGGTTTTCCCCAATATTTTGAGACAAAACCCAAATCATATTGTTGATTACATCCCATTACCATCCATAAATCATATCCCTTATTGCCTTTATTATATCGTCATATGTCGGTGGGTTTCCTCATCCCATCCTATGTCGTATTTGGACAACCAATTCATATACAGTATGACAAATTCAACTGGGTATGGGTCAATACCTATAGATACATTTTTAGTGGGATGAACATCCATTTACCAACTATTTTGATGTTCACCAGGGGTACAAGGTTTTGACACACTGCCAACTTGCCGCAAAATTCAAATGAGATGTGGTTGATTGATGTTGAAAAAATATCCCATTCATATCAAACATCGTATCGCCGTTGGGGAACGTACATGTGGTACCCGAAAAATCAATCATTTTCCTGTAATAACGCCATTTTAATTTGGATCCATCCGCTCCAAATTGGATATCGTTGGTTTTACATTGTATCACCAAATTATTGATCATATCCCTATGTCCCCTGATATCCCAGGAATCTACAAAAAAAAAGTCCCCATTCCCACTAATTCCCCATCATACCCCCAATCATAATCCTCATAAAACGGTTCGTTTTAGACTCCCACTCATTGATACTTTGGCCATGCTGGCCATAAATTGGGAGTATATACCCAAGTATCTACGATCCCAGTGATTATGGGTGCTTATACCCGTTATGTCCATATCTTTGTTGGTCCGTTAGTTGTATCCCCAGTATATCCCGGTATATCCCCCAAAAAACCATTGTATCTGCTATCATCATTGTATTACATTTTTTTTTGATGATGACATATTCATACATATTCCAATACCGTTATCCTTTTTGATCATCTCCATCTTATTGGTTCTATCCCCAGCTAGGTATCCCAGCTAGGTATTTTAAATCACATGGGGATGGGTCAATTCCGATTTCGTCACCGGGGGGAATCGGGAAGAAAAAACATCCATTACCCAGATATTTTCGGGCACCCCAAATGGTACCAGGGTTTTAAGACGAAATAGCGATATTTGATATTTTCAACCCAAAACACAAAATTGATACTTGAAAAAACCTTGAGGATTTGTTCCATATTTGAAAAATCCACCAAATTGATACTCCATAATCCACCACTTCGTGGGAGGCCTTGTTAGTGCGCTGGCTGACCCAGCGGGGCATTGGCACCTTTCAGCTGCTGCTGCTGCGAGGTAGCTGTCAGGCGAAGTTCAGCATGGCCTGGGTGAACCGGCGGTTCAGAATCATGGGGATGTGGATGTAATCTGATATTTTTCCGTGCCTGATCATCATTTTCCCGAACATGGATGGAAATTGCTGGGTCAACCGACTGATGCAGGCTATTCTCATAGTTTACTTTCATTTTGACAAGAGAATGTATTACCAACCTACGGATTCTACGGATCACCAATTTTTTTTGAGGTTGGGCCATGACTAGAAATTGTCGTAGTTGCGCGTACATGTACTGAGTACTGGTGGTTTCATTCCCAAGTGAGGACCAGTTTGTCGCAGTGTGTTGCAGGGGCTTGAAGGCTTGTTGCCGAGCATTTGGGTGCGTTCCTTCAATCATTCATTCATTCATCCATCCATCCAGCCAGCCATCCATCCATCATTGTTGTTGTGACTATCAGTCTATCAGTGTTATTGTCATCATGATGATCATTATCAGTATCATTGTTCAAATCATGATCATTTCAATTTGCAATTCTTATTTATTTGTTACATATCGTCATTTTCATTCATATTACTCTCCGGTAATCAAACGTGGCAAAAGAAAATCACGCATGTACAGATGATTTTCCTTTAAACATCAACATTTATATTTTTTTCAGGGGATTTCCCCAGGTTTTGTCATTAAAAAACCTATGTTTTTCCCAGATTTTCCAGAAAAAAAACCTGGCTTTTCCCCCAAAAAAAAATCCTGGCAGGGCTTGGGCTGTTGCCTTTGGCTCCGTGGCCAACCGTTAGAGACCTGGCTGGGCACCAGCCTATTGGAGTACCAGGCGCTCTTCATCCGTGCCGTGCTGGGCTACTGCGCTTTGTGCCACCTTGACTGAAAATGGTGATGCCGGTGACTGAAGAAGTTATTTTGGATGGAAAAATGGGAGTACAACAGGGGGATAAATGGATAAAATCATGGGATTTCGGGGATTTGAGTGGGATCTTGCGATTTTCATGGATTTTGAATGGACTTGAAATGGATTTTGTCAGCAAAAATGAGGGTTTCAAGCAGGGAAAAAGTATGAGTGAACCAAGAAATGTGATCCTTTGGCAGTCAAGGAAAAGTTGGCACCTTTTCTTTTGAGAAACACGCCAAGTCAATGGAGGAAATGATCAGCATCCACAGTTCTTGATGGTTAAATGGATATGGGTCCAGACTTCGGCAATGAATCAATGAACCAATCAATGAACAAATCAAACAATCGCTATATTTTGTTTTTTGATGACATAGATATTTGATATGCAAATAGAATACATGTTATTTTTGACCAAAAAAGTTCGTTTCGCTGCGCGTGAAACGAGGCTTTTGTTTCATGTCCATCTCGCTAAATCAAATTCTTATAAGATTCACGTGGCTAATTTAGGTTTCGGTCACTAAGATATCATTATCTTCTTCTTTGTCGTCATCGGACTCATTGGGGAGTGGTTTCTTTTTCATGACTCTGTTTATCAGGAATTTCCGTTTTGCCACTGCTGACTCAGCAGCCTCGTCAAAATCCATATCATCTTCCTCAATAAAGCGTCGAAGAGTTTTCATGACTTTACGGTGTATTACGTCGTGTTTGATACGGTGAGTCCATTTTAGCCGCTCCAGGTAAATCCTTCGTAGCCTTCTTCTAGTTACAGGTAATAGGGCATTGAAAGGGCTATCTGGGCATAATCTTGGGTTTTTCCCTTATCCAGGAACTGTTGAACTTCTTTCAGGTAGGATATTCTTCCAGATCTTCCCCGACTTTTTCACGTAATGGCTTCCATGGATCTGGTTCATCGTCGTCCATTTCTTGTTCTTCTTCGGAGCTGCTAGTCTCTTCTTCCTTCTCCTGTTCAGGTTCCTCTTCGGAGCTACTACTTTCCTCCTCTTTCTCTTCTACGTTTTCATTATAGTTTTCTTCCAAGGGAAAACCAAAAAGACCTGTTTTACTCATGGTCCTTATTGGATACACGTTTTTACATACAAGTCTTTCAGACTTGAGCAAAATCATTTTACTTGTGACGAGGTTGGAAACACGTTTTTGGACTCTTGTCTTGGCGATTATGGAACTAAGTGATCAAGAGCTGAGCATCGCTTTAAAGGAATTTGAAACGACTATGGTTGATGTGAGTGAATTATTCTTGCCACTGTTAGAAAACCGCTTAGACCGAACTATAATTTGTGCGGCTGTTGAATCAGAAGCGATGCGATTTGCAATGTTTGTTTGATCTTTACTTCAAGCGCGAACGTTTGTTTGAAATACCTTAGATGTTATGTTTAGCTTCTAAGCATGCGCTCGGTTTTAATTCATTTCAGGTTTCATCTCTGACTTACTATGTTGATTCTTCAACGGTGGCTTAAAATGTCTTTTGTTTGTTTAAGATTCTTTTGAATGATGCTTTTCTCAAGGGAACAGTCAAGATCAATGAGTTTAGATTTGCATTTCCACTTAATGTATTTCAATTAGTAGCGCACAAACCTTGTTGGACATTGCTCTCTTTTTCTCCCTCAACGCACTCAATAATGATTCACGTATATTGTGAAAAAAATGTTTATGGGCGTTCTCCCACTAAGGAACCGCACACGTTCCGCCTGTAAAGAATTTGGACGAACTTACAACGTTTTTGAACGTAGCTGTTCTGAGCCTGCGGTGTTAGTGAATGCAGTGACATGCGAATCGAATATCACGTGCCTGGTTACCAATACTTGGGGCCTGGTACCAAGTTGAAGAAGCGACTGGCCCGAGGATCGACTCGACCGCATCACCAAGTAGCACGACATGGACTATTCCGTCGCTCGGAACTTGCGTGACAAATGGAAAGCTGACAATAAAATGATAAAAGCAATCAACAATTTACCTGGCAGCAATACCATGACCGAACGCGCCATTCGTAAAATCATGCAAGCCAAGAAACGCATGAAGTTGTAATTTGTTTTGAAAATAAATAAAAAAAGTTTACTACAATGTGTTGTTTCACTTTACCTTTTAGTGGGTTTAAAAATGCTAGCAAGTTTCACGCAGCAAACACGCAGCGTTGAAAATAAAGGTATAAGGAATCGAAGTTACTAAAGGCATCGCTAAGAAAACTCTCTGAGATTTCAAAGGTCAAGATCATAAAGGGAAAAACGTTACGCCAACTTGAAAGCAAACTATCAAAATACAAATCAAACGGAGGCAGTAAAAGCTTTAACGAATGGGTCAAAGCCTCAGGTCAAACTAGAAAACCAACGTGTAATATCACGTAATAAAATTGATAACTACTTAATTGAATACAATCTAATAGCTTTGTAAAAAAAAAATAAATAAATAAAATGAACGGGACAAGGATTTGAACCGTGGACCTTTGGGTTATGAGCCCAATACGCTGACCGCTGCGCTATCCAGTCAAAATAGCTTTAAATTAAGAAGCTAAATGCTTACAGGTTCGATTCCTGACCAGAACAGTATTTTTTGTACTGACTCCCACAACCCTCATTTACCATATGTAAAGGCACGATTACTTAACCAATAAGTAACAAATTTTCACCCTTTCCGACAACAAATCTATAAAATTCGTGCTTCTCATACTGCGCACTGCGTCAAGTGACAGAGTACCATCTCCCACATGGGTCGAAGGACTTTTCGTGACTCATATATAAACAAATCTTGACCATATTGTTTACCAGGATGCGTAGTGACTAAAGTGACAGAGTAAGTGTTCCCACAGGGATAAGTAAACATGTCATGATCCAAATATAAGAGCATGTCATTAAGTTGATTAGTAAATAGGTCCTTCTTAGGGCACCATGAAAAATATGTTAATTAGAGGGTCAAAGAGAGACTAGGGGATGACGTCTTAGGGATCAAAGGGGGACTAGGGTTCAGGGATGACGAGGACGTCATGATGGATATGTTAATTAGGGTTGACGACGTCATTACGGTTAGGGGTCGCCATCTTGGATATGTATCACTACACCGGCCGCCATCTTGGTTTATTTGCATAAGAATTAGGGCTCAAACAACCAATCAGAGCGCGACCTAGGCGAAGAAGGGGCCCACACAACTACTGGTCATCATGCTCGTTTAAAAGAAAAAGAACATTTATTTCGGTATCGAGCTTAGCTTGAGCGAAATTTCTTTCGTTGTCTATGTGCACGCGCTTATTTGCGCGCGCTAATCACGCGAAAATCGTGGAAAATCGATAAATTTTATTTCTGAGGAATCACCTATAGATATATTATATATGTACATAAATTCTCTTTGAGGAAACACATTGCAGGACAGGTGAGCATAGGATAACACCACACCATAAAACACGACTACTGAATACTGCCTCAATGCTTCACCCTAAACCCTTCAGAGGCCCGCACCAGGTAAAGTGCGTATGCTTTGGCCACCAAATTAGTCTAGGATAATGTATATAGCTACAGATACTCTAGCGTAATACGACGTCATGATGACGAATTTATTTCATTTTACTGGCGGAAAACGTCAATCAGCGATGTTTCCATGACATTTGGGAGTTTAATTAAGCAGAATAATCAGCAGTAACCAGTTTCATTAGGTTGGTATAACTACTAACACTTTGGGTGTATTTAGATGGCAGTTCCAGGAGAGTTGCTTAGGGGACCGACCCCAACCCCTTCCTTTTCCTCTTGTTAACGACATTACTGTCTTCAGAGACCACAAACTTCTTTGGCTCCACCTCAATTTTGAGTTTTTAGCTTAAAAAAACGTTGTATTGGGGACTATATTGACTTTCCCAAATGATAGTAAATGTTTACACTTTCCAAAAGAGAGAATTTCTCATTGTTTGTAAACACCAATATGGCCGCCGTGACGTCATGTGAAAACGGTCTATAAAGAGGTCTGGGCCTATCACAGTTAACAACGACAATCATGTTATTACGACAGTTTTTACAAACACACTTAAATGATTCTATTTGATCTCGAATTTACAGAGTAACTATACCAACTATAAAAACTACAAGAGTAACTATAAAAACTACAAGAACTACTATTGTGTTTGTCTACATTATACACGAATTTAAAAGTACGGTAATTATGCCTGAAAGGATACTGTTTTAACCAAGCGTATGAAACTGTTTTAAATTTTGGAAAAAAAAACTCTTTGTCTCTTAATAACTCACGAGAGCACACATAAAAGCCGGGAATCTTAGTAAAAAAGGCCCGTTACCATGGCAATGGCAAGGTGAACATAATATGGTAACATTTTGGATGTACTGTATTCCAAACAATGTTCCGTGCCATAGCACAGGCTAAGTTTTTGTAAATTAAAATAGAACAAGCATTAATATATTGAAATTCTATCGAGAGTTTACGGAGGCGCAGCTGTCAACTGTCACGCATAGAATTCGAGATTGAATAATGCAACTGTTTTGTTATCAATCTACTAGTTGTTGGAAGCTGTCTATCACTACATTTCTTCATTTAGTTTCAATATTGTCATACAACAACTTCTCCTCTCCCACTACACCAGTTACCATCAACTACGACAATTAGAAAAGGCCAAGAAAAGACACAATATGTTTGTTTACCTTGTGTTGCTTGAGCACCTTCCTGATCATTCAACAGGAGCAATAGCACTAAGATGAGCATTTTCATGATGTAAAAGTCTTTTTTGTCTCGCAGTCTGTTGCCTTTTACTTGTTAATTGCCATTTCTACAGAGAAATGATTATCAGATTAACTGGAAGAACGCCTGTCAAAGATTCTTGGGGATGGTGGGGGGGGGGGGGGGGGGGGGCGCAACCATGTGAGTTGTTAGGTAAGAACAAAAAGTTGCGCCAAGAATATAACAACGTTACTTAATAACAGAGATATTCTAACAGGGAACCCACGTCACATATGTGGTTTTCAGAGGGGGCTTGCAAGCCAAAAAAGCTAAGAGTTAAGAGTTTAAAACGTTAGATTTTTTACATTTACAAAGTTAAAGTTAAGAAATATATTTTATCGCATTTTTCTATAGCTAAAGTTAAGAATACATCAATCAATTATATAATAAAGTTAGAAAATACTCTTGGGGTGTCTTTCAAAAGTTGATAATGTTGGAACTGTTCCTAATTGCATCATCAAGCAATCAGTCGTTAATTTAATTATAATTTTCCAAGGTTACTTATTTCAAATCTTCTAATTATCAGCATAAGTGGCAGTCTATCGGACAACGAGTTAAAATCAGAACTAAGAGACTCAAAATTTGAGTGGAATGACAATTTCGATCTCTTGATATCCTGTCAAAAAGTCAACCGTTATTCACCTTTATCGTAGTAATCCGGCTTCTTCCCAAAAATACTTGTTCTATTTTGGTCTGTACAATCTCTGACGTTTTTTCCATATTATATATTGGTATATTCAAGAGAAAATGAGGGGACAGAGAGGGACATTCAGGGCGTTGGCTGGGATATGTCGATTCCACTAAAGTTATTTTTAGTTTTAGGCGGAAACGGAAGTCTATTTCCCCAGACGTCCGCATGATACCTTTCACTCGTTGATCTGGGAATTGAAGCTAATTGAAAAGGCGGTCAGCGTGGAAATACGTTTCGGCATGAAGGAATATCAATGTTTATCCTCTGAGAATTTGAACCAAAGAAAACAGCGATGACAACAACAAAGAATTAATCTGCTTTCATTTGTAGACAACATGCAGAGAAGTATCGTATTGTTCGATGTTGTAACATAACATGAAATACTGTTTCAATCTGTAGCGTTCCTGATACCACTGAACGCATCGAGGAAAGAAATTTTAGCACAGCGAAGAAAACTACTTTGGTTCCCACGGAAAAAACTATTTTTGAACCCAGCGCGGACAAAATTGCTCTCAACCCGGATAGAGGAGTAATTCTGGTCGAACGGCAAAACAATTCGGAGGGTAGCTAAAATGTTTTGAATCCAGGAACCAAAACAACTCGAAGCCTAGCGATTAGCGACAGAAACCAATTTGAATACTGCACCTCAACAAAGCAATTTTCACCCAAAGAAATTTTATTTTGAGTCTTAAGGGCGCGAATAAAACAACTCGGAGTGTAGCGATCAGCCTAGAAAATAACTCAACCAAATAACAGCTCGGAGCGAGGTGATCAACAAGAGAAATAATGTTGAATGGCAGTAGAGTGACAAAATGGCTCACAGCGAAGCGACCAGCGAGAGAAATATATTTAAAACAGCTCGAAGTGGGACGACCAGTGACAGAAATAATTTTGAATACAATAACAAACACTCTCGAGGGTCAGGCTTGTAGAGTAGCGTTTAGCAAGAGAAAAAAAAAATTGAATGCCCGCACAGCGACTCAACAACTAGAAGCATGGCGATCATGGGAACGTAAAAACTGAACTAGTCGTGAATACTGTTACGGCGACAAAACAACTCCTGTAGCTTGAGTGAAGCAATCTGAGCGACACTGAAACCCGTGCAGAAATAATTCAACGCCGGGAATTCAACTTCGTTCCTAATTTTGAATTCACAGAAACACAGAACAACGTTGACTGAACTTTCAATTCAACGACAAAATAACTCCCATGTAAGCGACAAAAAATTATTTTAAACCATCAACCAAAGTACACTGAACTGAGCGAAAGGGATAACTCAGTTCTTCTGACTGCTTTTCTAACAGACGAAACCGGCCAAGACGGAGGTGTCATCTTCCATTGATCATGTTCATGCCACGTCAGTCTGCACCTTTCGCTAATTTACACTAATGTAAGCTTTCGTGAGGAGAAAATCTCGTTGTCCTTGCCAATATTAATGTCCAAGTCCATGGGCTCGTAAACTCCATTTAAAAAAGCCACAGGGCATAGTCCATGATAGCCTAGCCGACACGACCTTTATAACACGTCCAGCCGGAACATTTTGTTGTTTTTGTTGACCACTCAGAACTGCATTTCCGCCCGTCTGCAATGATGTGCCATTTTATTTCCATCAAGTTGTGAAAATATATATCCCTCTTTCATTTATCCATTCAGAAATACTATTCCTCTCTAATATACCTGTGAAAGACGCTTCCATCGACGTATTTGCCCGTGGACCGCCGTTTCTAAATTGCGTGATCACCTAAGAATGTAATGATGCGGACGTAACAGGAAATGCACTCCCGCTGTTTCCGGCAACCCTAAAATAACTTTAGTGGAATTGACATATCCCAAGGCCTGGACTGGGAGCCTCCCTCTCTGTCCCCTCATTTTCTCTTGGTATATTTGGTGACATTTGCAGCGGAAAATTAGGAAAAAAATACTTTCCATAATCAGCCGGCCGACAATATCCCTTTAAAACCTTGAAATTACAAAGGTTTCGTGCCTTTGTTATTAAAAACTTTTCTTTTCAATTTTTTCCGTTGCCATGTTTAGCTTTACAGAGAATTTCGACGCAGATAAATGATCCACTTCAAGGTGACTGTTAATTCTATAATCGGGTAAGTAGATACCTAAGAAATGCTAAAAAAGAACACGAACTATAAATGCTGTTTCTATAACTCGTCCAAGTTTGGGAGAAGCGGAAAAATTGTTGAAACAGTCGCTTACTACTTCTTGTTCCCATAACATTTCTTGCTTTCCTAGACTTCCACTTACGTTTCTTCAATTTAATTCAGAAAGTTTTCTGTACTTCAGCATTTGCTTGTGATGTCAATAAAGAAATATCATGCTCACCTGATTATTCCACGAGATAAAATACGATTGAACTTCAAGCAGTAAAATAAACGCAGCAAACAGGAAAGAGGAAAAATATAAACATACCCAACAACACGACAGAAGCGTAGCAAGCTGATAGCAGCTGAAGAAAAAGGGAAATGGGGGCGAGGGGAGGGATGGGACCAAATGCCATAAACAGACATCCCTATGTCATCTATCGCGACATGAAATGAATGCAGACACTTTACCTGATATGTGCTTTTCATTAAGACTGAATTAACGTTAACGGTCATCAATGCAAAGGATCTTGTTCGTTTTAAACAAATGTACAAGCATATTAAAGGACCTGAAGGCTTAGCTTTGTTATATTTATTGGTACTTAGAAGGATTATTACGTATGACAGATATTGTGTACACAAATATGTGTGGCGTTTTTCGTCAATTTTCCTTAGTTGATAGGCTATGGTTTGGAAGGTAATCATGGAACATTTTGTCCACGTTTTATTGGCTACTGTATGGGAAAAGCTTACATAAATTGTTTTAAACAGGACTATATCTATTCTTATTAGGGTTGTTTCTTTTGGTAAGAGGTTTACCACATTATATAATTATATATCGGAATGATTGTTTCATCGATCGAGCGAGCGCGAGCAAGAGATCTTACTTATACCAACCACACTTGTCATAGTTAATAGCTTTTAGGTCAGGTGTAATGTTTGTTCACGATCATTTCGACAAATGTCTGGCTATAATACTGAATGAATATTAATTCTGCAAATTCATTCAACAAGTCAATAAGCCGCCTACCAGCTGGTCAGTTTATTGAGTTTATGATTGATTCTCGTGAAATTCTTGACTTTTTCGTAGAGAATCGAGTTCAAACTTCGATTAAACGCTTGTATGGATACAAAATTTTTTTTTTATCCCTCCTTTAATTGCAAAATTAAATTCGACAAGCAGTGTTCTAAAACAAAAACGAGCAGATCAGTGTTCTAACTGAGAGGATCGAGCTACGTTCGTAGAGACTACAGATAAAAATTACAACTTCTGGATTCTCTCCGTTTAACGGAATAGCACCACAAAGAGATATCATATACTTTATATTGCATTACTCGGCGGTCTGAAGGATTATGCCACAGAAAGCGGCAACGGAAAGAAATGAATAATTAATATATATATAAAAATTCAATTTAAATAAAAGCCGAAGTCGTTCTAGAATTTCATCTTTTTGTCTGATCTCTTTCGTCCTACGCCGAGAGCCCTATCAGAAAAGCACTTTCTTTGATGTGTATATTTTTGAGGCCTAAGGCAGCCGTCAAAAAAATACAGCAAACGCCAGACCTGTGGAGAAAGAAGTTCAGTTGGGAACAAAAAGCAGGAAAAGTGTTTCCTGGCTCTCGATTTAAACATCCGGTTTCTCTAGATCACCGACAGAAAAAAATAGCCAATTAGTTAAACACCCCAAGTTTAACAAGCGCGATCACTGAATTTAATCCATCAGCCACTATTAGCTAGTATTCTTCTTGTTTGTGTTTTTGCACGCTGGCAGGTCGCGTTCTGAAGGGTCAGCCCCAAGAATCTCGACCGCTCTGGCTAAAGGGTCGCTATAGGTACAGCAGTGAAATTTTGCTTTTTATTCATTAGTTAATCAGAACTGGAATAAAATAGAGGGTGTCCACATGTGATATTCTTGCTGAATAGCCAATAACAAGATCGAGAATGGCAGTGGTTAGAAAATTGCTCCACAAAAAAAGGAAATTGCCTGTGCGTGAGACGATCAGCTTTTGGAGATTGTTTTTTCTTAAGATATGGCCACGGCGATTAAAGATGAACGGGACTTTTTGTCAGAAGCTTATTGTACTGCCTTACTTTAAAGTTATGTTTAGTAGAATTAACGTGACAGGTCATGTAAAGACAATGTACTATAAAACACTGCATGGAATTGCGTCTTACTGCATGTATTGTATTTTGGTAAAAGTTTGGCGGCAATTTTATTTCGAGGGTGTCGAGGCCTGTTAAAGCATCTCTGCTTGTGCTTCTTTGGACTTGGAAAACAATGAAGTCAGAAATTTATATAATAGGCTACCGTTTAGGAGTACGGTTTTAACTTCAATCGTCACGGCTTGTAACAGATTCTCATTTGAGCGGGCCCAGTGAAAGTGCGTATGTAAATAACTGATTTTTTTTCTCGAATGCATTTTTTCCATTGTTTGCTGTTAGCTGCTTGAAGCAGTGATATGTCCGTTTACGATCAAGACTTATCACACCTATTCAGTCAGGACTAACCTTTGCTTGCTGCGAAATTAAGGACAGATATAAAAAAAAATGACATCTGAGGAGAAAGACATGGGTAGCATGTACTGGAGTGCCGAATAGAAAATTTTTTTCCAAGGAAAACTTGAAGGAAGGAACATATCAGGAATGTCAAAACATTTGTTAATGGATCAAACATTGCGAAAAATGCGTGGTCATTCGGCCGTTGCATAGATTTTGATAGTTGTTGTGTCATCGACAGAAAACTTTGGAGGCTTGGCACACCTCTGCACCAAGCATGTTGACAATAATTCTAAGAAGATTCCAAACCAGTATAGTATGCTATTTAAAAAATAGTTACGAGCAAAGAGAATTCACATTTTGATGATCCAAGTTAACAAGTTGTTTTCCTTTTTCTCGTCGCGGTGTTTTCTAAAAGAAATAGAAAACAAGTTCTCTGTGTTTCTTTCGAGTTATAGAAACACTCGTGAAAGTTTTGGAGAACTCGAAAAAACTGTGGAAACACTCGCATGTGGGTAATGGGCTCGTGCCTGTGGCTCGTGTTCCTACAGCATTTCTCGTTCTCCCAAACTTCCACTTCCGTTTCTATTAAACAATTAGATTATGAGCTCGAGATTTCTATCACGCATAGAATCGAGAGCGAATAATCTAACAGTTTTAGTGCAAATCTACTAGTCGTTCAAAACTTTATCAAAATCCTCTTCACAGACACTTCGAAAACGCCGAGAAGCAGCTTTCATTTTTTAACAAGGGACCACTGCCACGCTACTCAGTATCTATCACAGAATAGATAGTGAGTGGCTTAGCCAATCAGAGAACAGTATTCGTGATAGAACGCTAGTAGATTTATACTAAAACTCGATAAAAACACGGCGGTAAATGCATGTTTTCTATTTCCTAAGTAGAGTATTCCAATCAGTCCTCAAATGTAGGAGTTGGTCAAAGGATCTCACCAGACTTAAATATTATATTCCAAGGTTACTTATTTCAAATGTTTTAAATATCAGCATTTAATTAAAAGGTCTGAGTGGCATTTTCTCGTATTAAGAGTTAACATGAGGACTAAGAGACTCAAATTTCAGTGGAATGGCAATTTCGATTTCAAACGTAATTCACTTCTATCCTTGAATCCAGCTTCTTCCCGAAAAGGCTTGTTTTATTTTGCTCTGTGCAATCTCTATTTTTTATGCAATTCAATGCTATATTTGGTGGCACGTCCAGGGGAAAATTACGAAATATAAACTTTCGATAATCAGCGGGGACAGTATCCCTTTGAAAATTCAAAATTAGAAGGCCTGTATCGTGCCTTTGATATTAAAAAAAAACATTTCTATTCAATTTTTTGATTGCCGTATGTTTCGCTTTACAGAAACTTGCGACACAGATAAATGCTGTGCTCCAAAGTGATCGTAAATTCTATACCGAATCAGGGAAGATAGATACTCAAGAAAAGCTAAAAGATCGAGAAACACGAACGTTGTCTTTCCATAACTCGCGCACGTTTGGAAAAACACGGAAAAATTGTTAAAACAGTCGCTTACGACTTCTTGTTCTCATAGCATTTCTTGCTTTCCTTAACTTCACTTACGTTTCTACAATTTAATTTAAACCACAGAACATTTTCTGCCACTTCAACATTTGCTTGTGATGTCAGTAAAGAAATATCATGCTCACCTGAATATTCCATGAGATAAAATACGAGAAAACTTCAAGCAATGAAATAATCGCAGCAAACAGGAAAGAGCAGAAATATAAACATCCCAACAACACGGTAGAAGCGTAATAAGCTGATAGCAGCTGAAGAAAAAGAGAAATTGGGTGTGGAGAGGGATGGGACCAAATGCCATAAATGGACAGCCCCGTGTCTTCTATCGAGACATGTGATGAATGCCTGACGTGTAATGAATACCTGATATGTGCCTTTCGTTAACACCGAATTAACGTTAATGGTTTGTTATCAAAGGCTCTTGTTCATTTTAAACAAATTAATGTATAAGTATCTTAAGGAACTGAAGGCTCAATTTTGTGATCTTTACTGGTACTTAGATGAATTATTGCGAATGACAAATATTGTGTTATACGTCAATTTTCCTTAATAGGTTATGGTTTGGAAGGTGATCATGCAACATTTTGTCCACGTTTTATAGGTTACCGTATGGGAAAAACTTACATAAATATGTTTAAGCAGGACTATATCTATTCTTATGAGGGTTGTTTCTTGTGGTA
>CBDDTI010000241.1:0-7296 GCA_965233585.1 bacterium | reverse complement strand
AGATTTAGTTCATTATCAAAACTATTTCTCTGGTTGAACGATAGTGCATATTCCGATTGGTCGTTTATCATAATATTACTTCCTTCTTGGGAGACAGAGTCTGGGTATTTTCCTGTTCTAGAATTTAAATCAGTCATGAGGAGAACCGATCCTTAGGAGGAATAGTTTTCAATATCACTTTCGAGATCTTCGAACAATTCAGGGTGAAAGTAATTAGAACTATAGGGCGGAATGTAAGCGCCACATACGAAGATATCCTTTGTTGTTTTCGTATAGTTTTTGTCTATTTTAAGAAGCTTTCTCAACTGAAATCCAATCATGAAATTCATTTTTGTAAAGTTAGACAATGTTTAGAAAGATGAAAAATAACTATTTATTTGAACTTATTTAGCAGCGCTTTGTTTCGGTTTAATGTAATATTGCAAAGAAATTGACTAGTGCACGATAAACCGAGATTACACTATGTGTCGATTTACGCCAACAGCAACTTCCGAAGAACTGGGAGAAAGCTTTTTTGCTAGGTTTCTGCAAGTATCAGGAAAAATAATTGCTCAGTTACAATACAACACAATACAATTCAGATTTTATTGTCTACTCCTCCCCATGGGGGCTTTTCAGAGACAATGATAAGATTCTATGAAAATACATGTCAAGGATAAAAATACTGGAAAATATTATGCTAAAAGCTTCGAAATTTAGTTGTCAAGTGTCCAAAGGTATTTATTGACCAATCGTAACACGAGCGCTTTGAGCTTCCAATGTTTCTCTGTTTCTAATAATGCTTGGAAAGCGTAAATCAGATTCAGATGGCCGTTTGATTCATTTTGCCACTACAAAGCAGATGGAAACTACGCCATACCAGGAAAACCAGAAATGAGAATCATTGTTAGTTTCTCGGAGGGCGACTGACATAGAAAATATCATCTTTTTCGACAGGTAGCGTATTTTTAAAACCTTCTTGCAGTAGTTATTTAAAGGCCGTTCCTTGAATTTCGCGAAGTTTCCTTTACATTTACGAAATTCGACAAATGTCAGATTTCCTGCAAACTTTGTCGGAGAATTTTCCCTCTGCTCCGCATTGGAAAGCTTCGAAATTGAGAATATTCTGTCGTGTAACTGAAAGAAACTCTGTAAAGTTTCTTGCTTTACGAAATTCGCAACTGTTTTAATCGATCTCGATGTAAAACATCAGAAAAAATATTGGGAAATTCGGTTTCAAGCCGATTACCTGTGGCGATGTTGCTATTTTAATACTACTGCGAAAGAATATAAAATGTTCTTTATAGTTACTTTTTTGTGATTATTGTTAGTGGCGAACTAAAAGGAATGTTCTGAGGAAAGTCGCACTTTCTCTGATCTTGTCGCTGTTTTGGAAACGAGAAAATTAACTGGAAACTTGACTAATTAAACGACTTGCGCATGCCTAAACTCAAACAGGAACAAGGATCCGCGCTATTTTTGTGTGGTACAATCAACTAATTTTGTTATGATTTGTTTTATTGTATTATATTCCTCAAGGCTGTGTCTAGTTATTTCTCTTATTTTACCGGATATCTGGCACGGGCGTACCGTTATCAAACCAATTGAAAAATTTATTTTTGTGTGTGACGTTCCCCCCCGCGTGGGTTGTTTGATCAACAAAGAGACTCTTGTTTTGTTTAATTTGACTGCAGCAATTACGAGGCGTTCGGAATAAGCCAGTCGAGAACTCACTTTAAGATAATTCTTTTGAATGCCGGTCTATAAGTCAGTAGGCTTGTATTGATACTCAACATGCACTGTAAATGAATTTCATCCAGTTGATATAAAGATAGCTACTTTTGTCAAATTAAAAATTTCGTCATCCACAAAGAAGAACGCCCTTTTAGCCGTGTTGTCTCACTCACTGAGTTGTTATATTTTGCGTGGGTTTCCTGAGGCAACTTTCTCCTCTGAAACGACTCAGCTTGATTGAATGAGCCAAATATTATAAATTACTTCCACTTTTCAATTTTATTTACCTATTTGGTTGTTCCTGTTTGCTTTTAGCCCCTGTCCAAACGCCTCCTAGAGAGATTTCGATAGATTCTTCAAATGCTCTCAGCCCAAAAGAGTTCCGCATAGAGAAAAACAAGATAAGATATTTTCAGCTGTTTAGGGTTTTCCAGCTGACTCGAAAATTTGAAAAGTAAATTCGGGAATTAAAGTTAATCCTCGAGGTCTTTCATTTGAATTGTCTTCAGTGGCTTGAAAGAAATTATTAAGAGTATCTCGGCGTTCGTTAGCTGATTGCAAAATGGTCCGTTTTAATTAACGCTCGGATTTTTAAGACTGAACGCTTTCATAGAATAACGCAATGTTTGAATGTAATCATGAATGTGTTGGGAATAAAGAAAATTGTGCTGTAATGTTTATGGAAAAATAGTCACACAGCAGCAGGATAACCTGTAAAACATCCTTAATTTCAGCCTTAGTTAACAGTCGAGTTCGGTGACCCGTATTTTTTATAAGCAAATTGCGATAAGCATTAGTAAGATGCGACTTTTTGCAAAGTTTCCAAAAATTGTATGATGAGTTCGGAGCCTCCCTTAATGTTCAAAACCTAACTTAAATTTACTTGCTTAGTACATGATGCCAAACTTGAGTGCGTTTTTTTGCAGATCATACTGTTGCTATGGTAACCTATTTTGTCACGAAAATGATAACAACGTGTTCACCAATGATCGGGCAGGTATTGGATACCATGACGGTGGTATCACGTGATAAAGAGTGGTTATATTTATGACCCCATGAAAAGCGTTTTCTGAAACTGTTGCCAGCCACCCTGTATCAATATCGATTGAGACTCGGTAGATAACTTGGTACGCTACATGTTCTAGAGAACTTCAACTCTGTGAGAAGAACGATTTATTTCGAATAATCTAAATCCATTGTTTCTCAAGTTTCGTTTTTGCACGGAGCCTTTTTTCCTAAGCAAGTTTACATGAAAAACGACGGCAAATTCCAAAGGCTACTTTGATCTCTTTGAGTACGCTAACTGTTCAAAATAATCCACTTTTCGGTCCTTTTCGATCAGACTTGCAATTAAATATTATTACAGTATCCCGAATTGAAACAATTTGAGGTTTTCAGTGAAGTTTGAAGTAAGCAAGTGGACCCAGGATGTTCTAATGCATTTTTTAGATACAGTATATTTCAAACCCCATATAACAGCTTTAACGCTGATCGTGAGCCCGGGGGAGGTACTTTAGGAATTTCTGGGTGGGGATGTGCTGCTGGGATCCCGGAACCCTTAGCCTATACCAGAGCTAGTTCAGCTGAATTTTGCTACCCTATACTAGAGTAAACTCCTCGAATCACTCCTAACCTAGACTAGCTGTTTTCCAGAAACCGATTTTTTAGGAGTTAATAATATCCAGTAGCGTTTTATGATAGTCATCTAATAACGCTGTTGAGGGTGAGTCGTGAAAATTTAAGGCCGATTTAATTTTTTTTTTTTTTTTGATATATTTGAGTGGAAATTCCTGGTTTCCTTAGTTTGGTGAAACATGATACCCTATTCTAGACCCAAACGCTCTGATTTATATACCCTATGCTAGAGTGCACTGCTTGAAAACCATACCCTTCACAGCGGCACATACCTATATAGCCCATATATGGCAGTGCCCCCCTCCTGGCGGGATCGTGAGATGGTAGTAATGTCTTAGCCAAACGACAAACTTAAAATTTACGTATTTCTCTTAAATAAGCTACTCGATCTTGTCCAACTCCCAGTCATATGAAACTGACACGGTGACCTCTCAGCACAGTTTTGCTTTACGTCACAGAAAATAAACTTATCGATTGGTCCGTGTTAATATCCGTTGTTTAGCTTACCTGTTTGTACAGCCGGTGTCGCTATTAAATTCGATGGTATATGTGCAACATAAATTAAATAGAGTAAAACAGATACTAGCATCAATCATGTCTGTCGAAGGAGACCCTGCTTTTACCAGAAATTGCGAAGCACAGGATGGAAGAATAAAAAGCTCAAGATACAACGCGGTGACTGAATTAAATCTGTTTGATCATGAATTTAGTATCTTTAGGTTACCGTATACCTGTAGAGCATCTTTGGAGGCGTTTCACGTCCAAGCGATCATAGCGCGTCTGGTTTAAACTGTGAGACCTAAACCCCTCTACCAAATTAAAGTCTATAGAGCTGGCTATCACGCTAGACCAAGGAATCAAATGAATTGTCGAATTCTTCACGACCTCTAAACGAGCGCGTTCGAATCGTCTTTTGGGTCCCTTTTGTAACGAAAAACAAAATGTAGCTTTCAAAAGGTGAATCGGACGCTTGCACTTAGAAGTCCTTAAAAATTCGACATCAATTCATTTTGCCTTGGTATACTTTCATAGCCAGTTCTATAAGGTTTAATTTGATATGGGGTTTACGTATCCACAGTTTAAACCGGACGCACTACATCGCTTGATCGCGAGACACCTCCAAAGATATACGGTGACCCTTAAGAAATAGTTAAAAAAAGCTGTATGGTTTTAGGTTTTTACTTTATATTTGTATTCAAATGCGTAACAAACTAGTCAACCAACAGCGTCAGTGATGCTTCTTCAGACGCCATTCATGGAAAGCAGAAATGTGTGTCTTAATGGCCATTAACAGTCAACCCCCTTCCAACGGCCACCCTCTTAATACGGTCCCCGGGGGGGGAGGGGAACTCCCAGAAAAATAAAATTGGGTGGGGGTGTGCGGACTGCTTCCCAAAACCCTTACCCTATTTATGACCAAAATCTGCGATATTCCCTACCCTATTTATGACCGGACCAAAAATTCGAAACCCAATTTATGACCCGACCCTCACATCAAAATCCTGTTTCAGACCTGCATTAATTATAATTAGTTCCGTAGTTCAACCCAATTTTAAATTACCGTAAACATAATTTGTGAAGGGCTTTTGTTAGTTTTCTTTTTGATAATGATGAAAAAGTGGCTTCTTGTTAAAAATATACCCAAATTAAGGCTAGAGTACAAAAACAATACCCTATTTATGACCAGAATCAGCTAACTGAAAACTGCTGAAAAACCATACCCTTTGGGGCCGCACATACCTATATAGCCCATATAAGGGAGTACCCCCCCCCCCCCCCCTGCCGGGATACGGTCATTATTGGGATGGCTTGCAATTGGATGAGCAGAGCTAAGTTATGACAATCTGCTCATCTGCATTATTCATTTGTGATAAGGCTGCTTAAAAATGATCTTATCATATCATTAGAGCTTTCTAGAGCGTCAATTAGATTCGGAAGCGTGGATTCTAAGAAATACAGCGCTCAGGTTTGCAGACTAAAGACTGGACACCTTAAGTTTCAAAACATGCATCCTCGCCCTCTATTTAATGGCAGCTCATACACAAATGTGATTATGTTAAATGCAACCAAAAATTCCAGTCTTCAACTTAATGCTGACTCAGCAAAGAATAAATTACGTATGATTTATGGGAGAGGAGGGTTGCGACATGATATTTTCAGCCTTAATTTAGGGGTGCATTGGGTAACTCAGCGTTGTGCCGAATGGTAGGGGTGGGTCAAATATGTTATCTCCAGGAACAGGAACAGGTGCCCTTAGGAAGGAGACTGTGTTCCCCTTGGACAACATCAGACAACGACAACAACAATGAGCTTTATTTGCATGGCCATAAAAGAGACTTACGGCATTGCAAAAGCATTTTAACAATAACAATAAAAAAAGTAAATCAAATAACAATATCAAGCTTTCGATAATAAATTGTCTCGCATTTCTAAACAGGATGTTACGTATTGTACTAACTGCTTCCTAAGATAATAATCTGTAGAGTTCATTAGCTGGATAATTAAAGTTGAAATTGGTATGTGCTTGTAATTAGGGATTCTATTAGCTATTTTATTAAAAAAGTCGCCTCTAATTGAAGAATATTTTGCGCAATCAAATAGAAAGTTAATCTCATCTTCAATATCGAGGCTACAAACCGGACAAATTTTATCACACCTCGAAATCTTGTTATACCTGCCGGTTTATGATTACTTATTTTAAGTTTCACAAGCGTTTATCTATTAGGATTTTTTCTTGTAACATCAAGATAAATCGATGGTGTATAGCTGTCTTTAAAAACATTATAAAATTCAAGGTTTTATGAATTGCAAAGGTAATGTTTCCAGTGGGTAATATATTTCTTCTGCATGTGATCTACAAAATGCAGGATCTTTGTATCATTTGAATTGTCATGATTAAAATTAAAAGGAATATTGTAATAATTGAGCATCTTTATAAGATTGGCATAAAAACTAGTTTTACCATCACTATGGAGATCAATGGACGTCTCCAATGATTGTATGACTTAAGAGCTTTGTTCCTTACTTTGAAGATAGCTAATGTACTTATGAATTCTTTTATTTATATCAAAGATAAGAGGATATCGGCGAAGTTCAGCCCGGCACGCGATATTAGAAGCCTTGTTATTCACAAATAACGTTTACAAAACTGTAAGTGACCTTTTTTCAATCGGTGAAGTGTCCCAATACTTGAAGTCTGATTTGATAAAGAGACCCCAGACTTCGCTATTATAGGTCAAAATAGGTGACATCATTGTATCAAAAATTTTGCAAGCAAGAGATGGTTTCAAACTGCTGAAGTCGAGGTGTCGTTTTAAGCTAAACAGATCATGAACAGCCTTTTACCTTAAGTGTTCGAGTGACAGAGTGAAGTTCCCAGCTGAAGAAATTTGAGTTCCCAGATAAGTATAACTTTGGATTTCGTTGCCTATATAAAAATTACAGTCATATCTTTTCGCTCGTCGTTGAAAAATCATAACCTTGGGTTTTTTTTTTGTATTTATGTTTAACATCCACGATCTGCAGTACTGGGCTAAAGCGTTGAGACAGTTTTGCAGTCCTGCCTTAGATCGTGATAGTATAATTAAATCATCTGCATATAAAAGAGAGCTTAATTTGGCACCATTAGGTAAGGCAAAAGGATCCGATAAAATATTTTCAAAAGAATAAGGTAAACCATTAATGTATAGGTTAAAGAGGAGTGGGCTTAAAATGCAGCCTTGACGAACACCTCTTGCATACTGAAAAGATTGTGTCTGAGAATCTCCAATTCTCACGGAACCAGTAGAATTGTAGTAAAGGCTTTTGATTAAGTCATAAAAATTTCCTCCAACATTTATTTCTAGTAATTTATAGAGAAGCCCATCATGCCAAACTGAGTCGAACGCTTTCCTAAAGTCGACAAAGCAGGCGTAGACCTTTTCTTGGTGACAGTGGACATATTTATCT
>CBDDTI010000240.1:0-6713 GCA_965233585.1 bacterium | reverse complement strand
GCAGGGCATGTCACGGCATAGTTATTAACGATGGTCACGGCTAGTAAACTGAGACATGTGATAACTTGTGACAAGCATGAGCGCGTGAGTGGGCCATGTGGAGTTTGGTCTTTCTTTCCATGTGCCTCGATCTCAGAGGAAGCGTTAGATTCTTTTGCCGTGGAATTAGTTGAGGCTGAGTAGTATTATATTCAATATTCCTTTCGACCATGATGTTATTTAAAGGTTTGTTCGGGCTCACGAGGAGCTTGTTTTATTTATACATTCACGAACACGATCGCCTAGGCTTTGGGATGTTAACTGTGGAAACAGCTGTAATACATTTAGTCGTATCACATATTTGGAATCGGTTGAACAGTACTCTCAGGGCAAGATCCATATGAGTGAACCTGAATCAGGGAAAGGTAATGTAACTACCGTGACTTTGCTAATCAGGCCAGGGGAAATACCCGAATCAGTCGTACGACCAAGTGTTGTTTACGATGAATGAACACACGATTGCAAATGTTTACTTAGATTTGAGCTTCCTGCTTAGAATAATGTTCGTAAAAATTATACTTTTACAAATAAGCTTTTGCGCTTAAACTTTACAAGTTAATGTGAAAATATTTAGCACGAAATTTGAAGGCTGATCTAAATATATTAGTCCTCAGTATTAAACTTGGGAGTCTACGGAACAGGAAACTGGCGCCGTCACGCAACGTATTTTGCGCTGGGACCTCTACAATCAGAATGGCATGGACTTTGTCACTGAAATATCTTTCTGTAAAACAGTGGTTGTTGATGAAAAAAGGTTGGTTTTTAGAGGTTGAAAGTCACCTAGGGAAATCATGTAAGGTATCTGTATGAAAGTTTAAATGGCGTCGAACGCACTCTCATAATCTTTGATTACTACTAGACCTACTAGTTTAACAGTACTCAGCTATAGACCCGATCAACATGAACTTTATCTTTGACTTGTTAGGTGTGGGTAGAGGGAGGTGAATAGGTTTCCGGATCGACGGATTTGGCCTTAAAAAGCCCATGGATTGTGGATTTGTGCGGTAAATCGAGCGGATTCGCGGATTTTGAAAACACAGCGGATCGTGGATCGGCTGTAATTTTTGAAGCGGATTCCGGATTGTGCCTGTCTTATGTTCGGACCTTGGGTCTTAAATGAAATTTGGATCACAAATCTTTCTTCAGCCTTGATCGGTATGTTAATGAGTTCATCCAAATTATTTCTTTTTTCGTTCATTTTAACTCAGGTGTGAGACTGTTATTGGAATTGGTTCGGAATTGTACTGTGCTGTTGTCATCAAGCACGATGCCTTGAGTTCTTTACTATTTTGGCAAAATTAACAGTGGTATTCACATGTACCAGTTTACCTTTGAACCTTTACACCTTTGTTTTTGGTTGTGTTTGTGGTTTCGGATTTGAACAAAAATTTGGCGGATCGACGGATTTGGCGAAAAAAAGGCACGGATCGGCGGATTTGCATACCCCTATTCATCCTCTCAATTGGCTATTCGATCCCCATTTAGGCTTTTTCTAAGCACATAGAATCTTTGCTGGCAAGAGGAAGACATAAAGTGAGTCGTTAAAAAGAGAACAGGCCTTGATTTATTTAAAGGGGGTAAGTTTCTATAGACTGCAGTGCTGCGCCGGTGGGACTGCCAGTCGAAACGTCAGCTTTCGAATCTCTTTACGGTGGCCAATTCACATTATCAATCCAGTTAATAAAACCAAATTATCTCGATTTATTTTTTTTTCTTATCGAGGTTTCCAAGACACAGGAAAAGATATGAATAGTCTGTGCAACTTCATTCTCAAATATGAGATTCTAAATCTATGATAAAGGTAAATTATGACAATACCTATTCACTTCAATACAACACAAGAGCTGTTTTTAACAAAACTAGATCATCAATTTTAGGTTTCTACAAGTGAAGATCAGCCCTCTTCGGGTTTCTATGGATGTAAATATGTACTTTGGTTTTCAAGTTCATGATAAATTATCTATCATGCATTTTTGCCATACCGTGTCTGCTATGCCTGCCCATATGTAGCAATATTTAATCCTTGATGATTTCTATTTGATTTAAACTTCTTTGCTTTTAAATTTAAACTTCATTTCTAAAATGTATTTAAATTTGAAACAAATTTCTATTTAAACTTTTTTAAATCCATTCGATACTAGTTCATTTTTTTTATTTAATCCTTTTATCCATTTAAATTTAAACTTTTAAAATATCTTTTAAACCTTATTGCAATATTTTGTTAATTTGCTTAAGTTTGATTTAATCCTTAAAATTCATTTAAATTTGTATTTGATTTAAACTGCGAAATTTCATTTAATCTTCCTGGGGCGAGCTCGGCCAGAGTCACGCGTTTACGTAGGTCGCATATTCTTCATCGGCGGCCATGTTGCGTTTCGCTGTATCGTCAGTAAATAAGTACGAAGGCACCACAGTAGAGTGTCCGAACTACTAAGCGAAGGACCAGGCTTTTCCTTTCGTCCTCCAGCACTGTGAATGCCCGTCATTTAGCAGTGATAGTGTTGGCGACGATCAATGAAACCCTGAGGCTTGCTAAGGGAATGCTTCGGGAAAGTACATCTGACGGCCTCTGTGGGTAATTGAACGGACAACAACATCTGAGAGCGAGATGTAAAAGATCTAACAAGCGTTGACAGGCCTGCACGAAGCCTGCAGTATGCAGATGAATCGGTTCTAAAACCTTCATAGCTAGATGTCTTTGCGATTTTTCCTTGCGATATGAGATATCGAGGACTCCTCAATGGGGTATTCAGTGTGTCATCCTCATTGCGTTACAAAAAGCAGTATCTTCTTTTGTGTGGTCAACCGCGTCCATCGTTTGGAAACCCGTGCATCTGTGGCGGTGCGGGACATAAATTTAGCTAAGATCGTATTTGTCAAAACATATTCACTTATCTCGTGATGCTTAGGCATTTTAGGAGTTCACGTATTAGGAAAACGGTCAGTACAAAATGCAGACTGCATACTGCAGACCGGGTTCAATATGCAGACTACGTACAAGATGCAGACTGAGTTCAATGCAAAATGCAGACTGACAAGAAAATCTGCTTTTTTGTCGTCAGAAACGTGGTAACATTCGATTTTATAAAAGTCTCATTCTCGGGATATCTCCTTGCTTATGGTACCGCTGAAGCCGGTGAGATGATTACTATTTTAAAGCTTATTTAGGCGGTTCCTTGGAGCGGGGAAGACAATGCATCCTTGGGGTATCCTTGGGGGGGTTACTCGATATATCCTGGGATGGGGAGGTGCGGCCCAGCCCCTGACCTGACCAAGATATTTGACTGAATTCTTGCTCACTTCATTTAAAGTGCACGTTTCAAGATAGAAACATACATTCCCCACGAATGGCAATATTCAGTAAGGTGATTGCATGACAATAGGTAAGCTATAAAATCGAATGTTGACACATTGCTGCATTTTGTTATGACCGATTAGGAAAAGTACTTTTGTTAGGTTCAGACAATCAGTCGAGTAAGTTCCAGATGTTTAAACTATTCTCCAGCCGCCATATTGGAGGTTTAAGTAAGTCCACTAACATGGCGGCTCCATACTAGACATTAAAGAACTTTATACTTTTGCGCGGAACATTTCGGCGAATCTCAACTTTGGAACAACGCACACACCTTAAACTTGGAGAACTGTCTCCTTTATTTATTGTCTATAATTTCACAATGTCTTGACCTTATCCAGAGAATGGTTTTTTAATTTATTTTTTTATTGCGTGACAACGAACACACTCTTCAGCTAACCAACCTCTAGTGAGTGAAGTCTTCAAGAAGCTAATTCCGTGGTCTCATATCGCAAGGGAATATCCCAAAGAAATCTGGCTATGAAGGTTTTAGAACCGATTCATCGGCAAACTGCAGGCTTCGTGCAGGCCTGTCAACACTTTTTAGACCTTTTTACTTGTCGCTCTCAGATGTTGTTGTCCGTTCAATCACCCACAGAGGCCGTCAGATGTACTTTCCCGAAGCATTCCCTTAGCAAGCCTCAGGGTTTCATTGATCGTCGCCAACACTATCACTGCTAAATGACGGGCATTCACAGTGCTGGAGGACGAAAGGAAAAGCCTGGTCCTTCGCTTAGTAGTTCGGACACTCTACTTTGGTGCCTTCGTACTTATTTACTGACGATACAGCGAAACGCAACATGGCCGCCGATGAAGAATATGTGACCTACGTAAACGCGTGACTCTGGCCGAGCTCGCCCCAGGAAGATTAAATGAAATTTCGCAGTTTAAATCAAATACAAATTTGAAAGTTTAAATTTAAATGAATTTTAAGGATTAAATCAAACTTAAGCAAATTAACAAAATATTGCAATAAGGTTTAAAAGACATTTTAAAAGTTTAAATTTAAATGGATAAAAGGATTAAATAAAAAAAATGAACTAGTATCGAATGGATTTAAAAAAGTTTAAATAGAAATTTGTTTCAAATTTAAATACATTTTAGACATGAAGTTTAAATTTAAAAGCAAAGAAGTTTAAATCAAATAGAAATCATCAAGGATTAAATATTGCTACATATGGGCAGGCATAGTCTGCCATCCTTCGTTACAGTTATCAGTCCTCCTCTGAAGGTCGGATAATACTGCGCTATTCTCTTTATAGCCCCTCTAGCAGCCCGTGTCGGACTGTAACCTTGACGAAGAAGCTCAACCGCATGAAAACTGTGACACAAAAGTAAATATGTCGAACGCGTGGGTCGCTAGTATTTTGCTGGTATCAGGTTGTCTTGTAAGTTGACGGCTCGTGGAGTTGTTTTACGCACAGTTACTTTATCTTTTAGCCTCCCAAAACTATTGATTATAGGTAGCGAGTGGGGTTCCTCTCAAAGCCCAATATCTCAAGGCGGTGTTTTGATAGTTACACTGGGCGAATATGCCAATCTTCATATATACATTGAAAAACTAACTTGGTGCCTAGGCTAAGAAGAATGATAAAAAGAAATTACTCATTGTACATCCCCCATCCTCGTTGTATTTCCCACGCTTAATTCCCGTATGCGAAGGCGCCATTCAAATATTTACAATATATCTCATTGGCCTATTTTTAAGGCAAGATGGCGCAGAACCCTAGTCGGAAGGCTTTGTAATCCAAAGTATCGCTTCATAGCGATGGAAAACGATGGTCAAGGTTAATTGATAAGTACAGGGACAGTCTAATTGTTAAAAGAAAATGGTATCAATGTATTCCTTCCATGAATCCTCTTAAAATACCTCTCAGGCTTTAAGGAAAAGGTGATCATTTGACACACTAGCGACGTAACATCGATGCCAATGGAGAAAGCCATGATGAGGAGGGCTAAGTTTTCATGTAACCCCCCCCAAACCTTTCACGGCCAGGCCTGTGACTAATGTGCGTACCTGGGCAAAAACCTTAACATAACATCCCCGTTACCAGTCCCTGCAGCTCCACCAACGTCCTTATCCACGTAAGCTCCTGCTCCAGGGATGGGAGAATCTCCGACCCGACTACCAAGGAAAGGAAAAGGTGCAATCATATCTCAACATTAAAGCCTACTGAAATTCTTTCTCCATCACTCATAACGTAACAAAAGAAAGCGAATGGAAGTATAGGCTCGATTACCAGCCGCTGTTCGGGAAATAAGACCGCGCTACTCCCTCGAAGGGTAGACCAGACACGAGAGAACGGCGAAAATAGAACCTAATGGAGGTAAGGATGGAAGAATTTTAACAATAGCATAGATGAAAAAGTGCAATAAAAGTTACTGTTCCATTTAATTTCAGTGTGTTCATTTTCAGTCTGTGCTTATTTTATGATATTTTTTCTCCTCTCTCGTGCCTGGTCTTCCCTCCCCTGCCTTCGGGGGTGGAGAGCGGGCTCCTGGTAATCGAACCTATTTGCACTTGCGTACAATGGCATACAAAACTGATCAATTACTTCAATCAAATGTATACTTTATGGTCCTGTAGTTGCCTCCCTCACCTTACTCCCCTTCAAGCTCATCTTGTCGGGAATAAAACTACATCAACAATCACGATAAACGTGACATATTGCGAACAGTTATGTAATAATGGATAAAACGCAAAACGAAGTACCACTCGGTGGAAATCATCTGTTGTGGAACTCACCCCGCGATTTTGTGGTTTAATCCATTTGTTGATGTCCTAGCAGCTATATTCCCACTTTGGTCAATTGCTATCATACCTGGAAAGCAAATCAGTGCCTACATCATGACTTATTCTGAAATGATTTAGAATCCCGGGGTAAAAGTCAAGTTGAAAACAGACAAAGCTACCAAGTGTTAGTTACAAAGCCAGTCACTATCAATTTTAATCACCTAAGTCCTTCAGTATAAATTGTAGTAACGGGAGAAAGCATTTGCTCGCAAATTAAACATACTCCTGCGTTCTGAGTAATTCTTGTTTACGGGCAAGAGACCATGTAGACACATTTTTGTCCTCAAGGGCTGGTACAGTTAGCAAGTAGCTCGTAGGATATTGGGGTGTGTGCGCGCGCGTTCGTGTTTGTGGGATGCCTTATAAGTCCATCGCTCTGTCTTGATGAGCTAGTTTATCCCCATTATAGATCTTAGCCTACGATCGTATCAGGCTGACGTTCGGAGCAATAGAGACCTTAAGATTCACGTTTACCGCAAACGGCTAACCACTAGGGATCACGTGACCAGAGCCAGACGTCACGTTTGC
>CBDDTI010000239.1:0-4486 GCA_965233585.1 bacterium | reverse complement strand
TGCACTGGTAGCACACCCGACTAGTAACCAGGGGGACGCGGGTTCGATTCCCACTCACGGCACATATATGTTTTTTCATTCAAAAAGGATCAGTTAGTAGTTCGCTGTCGCTATCTGTTCACTCAAATTACTTAATTAATATAGCAAAGCGTTGTGTATCCTTTGGATCCTACTAACTTGTGACTACATCGTTGGATTTCCAGCTTGTTCACTCAAATAATATATATATATATATATATATATATATATATATATATATATATATATATATATATATATATGACAAAAAATTGACTATTGAAATTATGTGAGTGTAGTTACCTGATCTTCATAACCTTTTTTTGGAAAATGTGAAAACCTGAGTCGGTAAAACGACGCTAAACGGTCGAAAACAGGGGATAGCCTTTAGGGACAAAAAAAAATACGCCACGCCCACAAACGAGGACCTTGGACAAACAAGTAACAGGTCAAAACTAGTAGCAGCATATCTTCCTGTAGCCCGACTTACGATCTTAGATCGTCTTGTCTCACTACGGTTAGCCGAGATAGCCCGGCTCGAACAGTTTACATGGCAAAAAGCTACCCCCCCCCCCCCCTAGCCGGGTGCCTCGGGCAAGTAGAGAGGGTGCCCCAGGTAGGCGGGCTACCCTGTTTAGCATGTAAACGCTTCGATGGGTTTTCGAAAGAAACGTATGAGAAGTTAGCCCTCCCCGGGTAGCTCGGTTAGCCAGGTAGCCCGGTTAGCCGGGGCACCCTCCCTCCATGTAAACAGGCCCTTTAAAAGCATCAATAAAACAGTAATTTAACATAACCGAGAAACCAAACAAGCGCGGTACGAATCAAGTTTGGTGACCTTTTCAACAATGAAAAATAAGTTTTTGTATAAAGTTATAAACCGTTCGTCACTCGTTTGTGACTAGCCGTTGTCGAGAAGTTTTTTTCAGTATTGACCAGACGAGTTGAGGTGGCCGTTGCCGATGTAGTTAGGTGGCTGTTAGTAGAGGTTCGGCTGTATAATTCACTGATAATGCAAATAAACTCCGCGTAGAACTTTTACAGTCGCTAAAAAAGTGGTTAAAATGATAAAAAAAATCACAGGTTTTGGTCTTTTTGCATGGCACTTATGAGCCACGTATAACGTTTTCTTTAGTGAAAACCGTTATAGAAAGATAACTCAAAACAAGATTAAGATTGGCTTGACACTATGAAAAATGATGCAATCTGAACTTAACCGCTAATACGCACACTATATATGCCTAAATACACTCTTCATTTCAGCTGCAGTTCACATGCATGAATCATTTTTCGTGTGTATTATCGATTAGATTACCCATCTAATCGGAACTTTTATTCTGTATAATATTTGATTGTAATTTTGTTGTATATTAGTTTTAGCAGTTAGTATATTAGTAGGTGAAGAGCCACCTTTGTCGATATACTACTAATAAAGTCTATTATTATTATTATTATTATTATTATTATTATTATTATTACTTTATTATTATCATTATCATTATCATTATCGTTATCGTTATCGTTATCGTTATTGTTATTGTTATTGTTATTATTATTATTATTATTATTATTATTATTATTACTATTATTATCGTAAGTATAATCATCAACGCTGGTTTCATTTTGCTAGATATAGATGCCCAGACTGTGGCTTCATGCGATCCTGAGAGCATTACGATCAGGGATCCAATGAGTGGATCAGTTCAGTGCCAGGACTGCTTGAAATGTCCTGCTGGTGAGGGGTTCTCTGTGAGCTGTGGAGATGAAATATCTTCAAGCACCCCCATTGCCTGTAAACCCTGCGTGCTTGGTGAAACATACTCCTCAGCATACGAAGCCGGAGCCTGCAAAGATTGCGAGAACTGCGGACCGTATCGCAAGACCATCAAAGCCTGCACATTGACGTCCAAGGCCAAGTGCGGAAAATGTAAAGTTGGCGCTTACGTCGAGTCCATGCTGAGCATGTGCAAGCCGTGTTCTCCGTGCTGTAATGACGGCAAGGACATTGTCATCTCTCAGTGCCAAGTACCCGGTGTACCCGCAAATAAGCAGTGCAGTTCTGCACGATCAGGCAAGTGCGGCAAAGTGTTGACTACTGCGAGTGTCAGGAAAGTGTCCTTAACTATGGAGAAAAATCATTCAACAATGCTGTCGACAATTTCCTCCGCGGGAACAAGTGTCGTTGTAACCTCAGTCTCGAGTGAACCAATCATCACGCTGCCTTTCGATGCATCACCGTCGCGGATTAACGTCATTGTTGGCTCAGCTTTTGGTGGCGTATTTGTAGTCTTCATACTTCCCTTAACGTTCCTCATTAGTCATGTCATGGTCAAGCGCAGGAAAACCCGCAAAGAAGTAAACGATTTGGCTCTTGCCGAGACCGCGTCCGGCGAAAGAGACAAGCAAATGCGGGATAATAATCAAGAGGTCAACGTTGGCGATGGGAATGAAACAGATCACCCACACCCATCTGCAGATGACCCGGAAGAGACCACAGTCCCTGTTCAAAAAAGTGATGACAACAGTAAAGTCAAAACAGGGATTCAGGAAACCAAGCTCCCAGGTCGCCATGGTGACACAGGTAAGACAAGATTGAAGCGTTCGCCGACTGCGTAACTAAGACCGCATTCCAAAACCGCCAAAAGAAATTCATTAGCACTATTACTAAACGACGGAGTTAAAAATTTATTTACTTATTTATACAAGAGTGATGAAGATAAATAGTTTCAGTGCAACTCATTCTGTTCCTTTTGTTTCAGATTTGAAGCTTTACAGCACCGTTCCAGGGCACACTGAACCAATCTCTGAACTCCACAGCCAAACCAAGGAACTTGAAGGAGAAACGGCTTTGCATGTAACTGTAACTGTACATTGTTAAGCCAGTTAGTTCTCGACAGCGGTTGAAATGGAAATTCAATGGTGCAGATTTTCAGTTTGAGGACACTTCTTAATTTTTTTGCACTCGCTAAGAATACTTATTGCGGCCTGAGAAAAAAATGTAACCCAAGGATAGTTTTTGTTCTGTCTTTGTAGCTAATAAGCCCAAGTTGCGTACGTATTTGTTGGGAACGTTTCGCTTATTAAAATTGCTTTAAAGATATTTTCAGAGCACTTCTCATTAACAGAATGATAATACCTGGAGGTTCGGGGATCTGTACAGCCCCCGAAATGATCCCGACCCCGAAATGATCCCCAACCCTGAAATGATCCCCAAATCGACCCCGAAGTGATCCCGACCGAAGTGATCCCGACCCCGAAATGATCCCCACTTTTCTTCTTGTCGACCCCGAAATGATCCCCAAGGAATTAGGGAATAGTGATTAAACATGGGACTGTGGATTGCTTTTTTGGTCTTTGCTGAAATGCTGCAACCCTGTCATTTCTTTTCTTTCTTACGAAGTTTCAAGTAAAAGGAAACTACATTTTATTTGTCGGATCATTGTCTCGTTCCAGGCTTCTCCAGTCTCGTTCCGGTAGAACTTTGACCTATTTAGTTTAATGCAATGTCTCGAACTACGTCTTTTTTAGTTCTTCTTCTGTGCTCCGTTTTACGAAGCGTGCAGCCTCGTATATATAAATTCGAAGAATGCAGAGGCGAGTTTCAATCTAAACTGAAACACAACGTAGGAGCTTCCCCAGTGCAGGTTCGCGGATAGAGCTGTATGATACTTGTGTAAGAATGCGCAAATTTTTCAATTGTTATTGAATAGCTAACTGTCAAACTGTCAATTCCAAGAATTAGCAATGGTAGCGATTGTACCATAGCTCACACGTACAAGCGAGCGAGCGTAGGATCTAGATTCTTTGAGTCTTCTCAGTTTCATTGGAAGAAAAAGAATATATATTAATCTGAATGTCGTTTGGTGCTGTTTATTATCTTATTCGGGATCAAGTAATTTGCACTTTGACTAAATTGAGCGAAATTAAGCATTAACTATAAACTTAATCTAATTAAAGGTTAAGCGAAGAAATCTGCCTTTGGACGATGCTGAATACGGCGCTCCGTATGGTAAATACAGTCTATCTTTCATAATAACACTAATTAGCTTCAGTTACAAATGTTTAGAACTACAAATTACATTTGTTGCAAAATTTCCCCTCTTCTTAGTTTACTTTATTCTTTTTTAGTTGTTTTATATCGGCGCCGTAAATAAATTTGCTACATACGCTACAATGGCTTTACCTTCCCTAATTATTGAGCAATCCACAGTCCCATGTTTAATTACCATTCCCTAATTCCTTGGGGATCATTTCGGGGTCGACAAGAAGAAAAGTGGGGATCATTTCGGGGTCGGGATCATTTCAGGGTCGATTTGGGGATCATTTCAGGGTTGGGGATCATTTCGGGGTCGGGATCATTTCGGGGGCTGTACAGATCACCTTACATCTCAAACTGCTACTTGTAAATGTACTACAAGTTGTTCATCTTTATACCAACTCGTACCTTTTTGCAATACTTAGTCGGGCGGAG
>CBDDTI010000238.1:7500-9720 GCA_965233585.1 bacterium | reverse complement strand
CCAACATGCAATACGTTTCTCATGCAAACTACAGTGTAGGGTTTGAATCAGAATATGAAACTTACTTGAAAGCCTTGATAATGATTACAAACCACTCAAACTAGAAATGTCATTAAGGAGGGTGTTAAAATTCAGCAAGGTATGGCCTCTGCCAATGCCGATAATCAAATCTGACTAGTCGAACAAGGAGAACATATATACTAGAGAGTTTGTTGAAGGCAAAACCCTCTTCAATGGAAACAATATTTGGCTGCACAAAGATAGGGATGTCATCATCAACTGAATCGATCAGGTTGCTGAAAAAAAAACCAGAAGATGCATGAGAAACTTTTCTGTATGTAATTAGCCACCTGTAGAAATTATATTAACAACATAATGAAGCACTAAAGCGAGTATAGAGATGGATTAGTCTCCAGATATCCCACTGGGGAATACGTTTAGCGGGGGCAACTGAGTGATTCAGTGAAATATTATAAAGAAAGCAGTCTCTGAAAAACAAGTCATTGACAACTATCAAAGCATTTCATTTAGTTTGTTTACCACAGGGTATTACTCTTTCCAGTTTCCACATAAACTGCTCAATGCTTTATGTTAAGCTGTATTATATAGTATACATTGGCAAATTTATGCTTGATTAGTTTTTGCTTTGTATCTGGTTGCTAAGCAGTCCTGACTGACACTTACATGTACATGTACAGCCTGTAATGGGACCTTTGCATCTGGGGTCACGTGACCAAAATTTTCCTAAATAAAAAATATTGTATATTATGGGCTATAACTTTACGAATGCCAGAAATGGAAAGAGCATGTCGAAAATACCAGAATGGCCAAGTTTAAGGCTCCTAGCATTTAAGAGTGAGTTTATACGTCAGTTTGAATTTTTGGAAAATTTATAGTACAACTGTGGAAAATGTTGCTGGAGAGCAAGGCCTTGCTCTCCAACAGCTTTTTCCATACAAATCTTCTTAGTTTTTTTTTTTTAAATTCAAACCGGCATAAAATCTCATTCTTTAATGCTAAGGGCTTCAAACTTGGCCATTTTGATGTTTTCGACATGCTTTTTCTGAAAAGTAGGTCAAGAAGGTCACATGATGGCTTAGCTCTAAAGGGTGTATTGCAGGCAATCATATATATTTGATGCACATGTAACTGTATTGACATCACAAAAGGTTAAAAATGTAAGTTGGAATCACTAAAATTCTATTCACACATTTTGATTGGTTCTCTCTGATGATCAATAAGGTGGACAGATGTTCAAGATGACATTGTTAACATTTTGTTTTGTTTCCTTAAGAAATACGTGGAAAACAAAATTATAATAGACTCCAAGTTACCATGCATCTGTTCAACAATTTTTCACAGAAGACACCAAAATTTGGTGAGAATATCTGTGAGAAAAACTTGGCTGTGGCCTTGTGAGTTATTTTTGCGACCTTACTGCACTTTGTCATTTTGTCATCTGTGATTGAAAATATTGGTCATGGCCGTGATGGGGTGTTTTGTCTAAAATAAATAGGCATGTCGATCTGTCACACATAATTCCCTGGATAAAGTTTTTGACATATTTCATACAATGAGTTTCTGGTGGCGTGCAATAGGGACAGGCTACCAATACTGGCAGAATTGTGAACACTTCCTAAACACCCCTGTTCTTTCTCTGCTTGAGTAATTTGATTATTATAACTGCTTGATCTATGAGTTCTATTAAAATAGCAATTCAATAACTGATCAAGAATTGAATCCATTGTTCAGTCTTTGCGTTCGACGAAGTGGAACGCAAGCCTAATTTTGTTGCGTGACTATGCGGAGTTGGTTTCCCTGTGTAAGGTTATGTTCTGGAAAACCCACATTCCTGTCAGGACACAAAAATGGCCACCACGCTTAATTTTTGCAGGGGCATGTCACAGTATAGTTATTAACTATGTCACGGCATTGTTATTAACTATGGTCACGGCCAGTAATCTGGTACGGTAAGAGAGACATGTGACGAACATGTGAGCACGTGAGCAGGCAATGTACACTTTGGACCTTCTTTCAATGTGCTCTCGATCTCAGAGGTAGCGTTGGATTCTTTCGCCGTGGAATTTTGAGGCTGAGTAGTATTACATTCAATAGTCCTTTCGAGTGTGATGTTATTCAGTTAAACGTTCGTTCGGGCTCACGATGAGCTTGTTTATTTGATGTTCACGAACACGATCGCGATCGAAGAGTCTTTTAATC
>CBDDTI010000238.1:0-2500 GCA_965233585.1 bacterium | reverse complement strand
TTCCTGACTAGTGGTCACGCGGAGGATCACCTGATCCTTATACCGCTCGAACAACTGCACACTAGTCGTGACTCCATCAGAAAAGCTCGTGAGGCATTCCTCATACACAGAGGAAAAACACTGGAGCCTGCAGGCCTTAACAGAAGAGATGAAATGTAATTTAATTTAACTACCTTTTAATCTCCTTTTGTTTATTTTACCTTGTTATCAAGTATTATTAACTTTCCTCTTTTTTATGCATTTCCTTTTTTATTCATTTTACACATCACGTAGCCTATTTATGTCATTTCCGGTAAATATAAAGATCTTGTAACAAGCATTTATCCATTCAATAAACCTGAAGAAGGCTGGTGTTGGCCAGCCGAAATACTGTAACAACGCCTATATTCACGTTGTCTTGACCAACCTTTGCAGTATATTTTCTATTTTTAAAGTTTTTTGGTCTGGTCACGATCTATTTTGATCCAACGTAGAGCAAGTTTTGATCGTACACGGTTTTTGCAGTGGTTTAATCCTTAAAAAAGTCATACCAAAATCACTTGATGGCCTGGGTTGCAACTATACAACGTATAATGTACCAGTCAATTCCAAAACCGCCCATGCCCCCCCCCCCCCGGGCAAACCCCCGGGGATTGGACTTTTTTGAAAAATTTTGGTCAAATTCCTCGCCATGTTGCCAGTTTAGACGGTCAAATGCCCCACCCGTTAGAAACAAGTTCTGCAAGATTTTCAGCCACTACGTATTTCTTGATCAGCTTGTCTTCGCTCCACACTTTAAACAAAGGCATATTCCACGATAGAACTATATAAAACGACAACCACAGAAAAACCCACGTGGAATCGACAAGAGGAATGACCTGTGAACGCCGTTTACTACTGAATCAAAGAATTGCGAAATTCTTTTGCTTCCGACCGCTGACAGACGTATTGACACGAAAGTCAAATGTCCCACCGGGGGGCCTCATTTTGGGTCAATTTCCCCACTGTACGGAGCTTAACGCGAGTCAAATGCCCGGGGATTGCCCGGGGGAGGGATGGGCGGTTTTGGAATTGACTGGTACATAAGAAATCAATGGCTAAGATATAAATATGCTGACCACATTATTGAAGTCTCACATCTTTCCAGAGCAATGCTAAATTGACACGACATATATCTCAACCACAGTATAAACCCTTAGCAAAGGTAAAAGTCGAGGCCGATAGCTTAAAGCATTGCATCAACTGTTAAGCCATGCATCAATTAATCGACATCTGGAAGTAAGATTTCTTTAGCATAATGCCTCGCACCTAACTGGAATATTGAATTATTCCTTGGTCACAGTACCGCAGAGCTTTCAGCGCGCAAGGAAATCTAAGCATTGCAACCACAATTACATATGTACTTAGCTTTTTGAACATGTACACTTAGCTCTGTTGGTGAATCCATACTTCAATCTTGAAAGAACTGGCGAAGCAACTCTTCATAACAGAAGCAGGATTTCAGACCACGTTCTATTATGACAAGTTTTAAATTACAGTTTGGTTTACGTTATGGTGACTGTGATACAAGCTAATAAAATAAACAAGAATGAAATACAGTATAGATCCAAAACTCTGCAATATTGCAACCTACGATCGAGTGATCGCTCTGGTCGAAAATATTATCTTATTAACTTTTGATTCAGAAGTCTTGCGACCTTTATACTTACATTTGTTCGAACATCAATCCAGAGCTGACTCGTCCCTAGTCGTCTCTTATATTCTCATTGATTATTTTAATAAGGGATGCGGGAGCGGGTGGTGATGGGAAGGCGAAAAGGCGTGAGACGACTGGCAGATCCTGTTTTCAAGATGGCGGATGCATCAATGGCGGATTTTATCCAAACTGAAAATTTCGAAAATAGACCTTTCCATCTTGGTTATATTAATAAGAAACTGCCTTGCCCTCACATATCCTGTAGAGGAGAAGATGGGAAAGTGTTTTTCGAGGAGAGAGGGCTTGCTCAACATTTTCGAGCTAAACACGCGGGAGTCTTCTTCGACGAGGAGGAATTTACCCGGGAAGCGTGGCGGTTGTTTAGGTTTTTGCACAGGGAAGAAACAAAACAGCATCTAGAAAGGCTTACTGCAGGACACCCTCGTCAGGTTTATTTTGTAGCATTTCTTTTGTTTCCATCATATTGCATATATTTTACACTCTACTTCTCAAGTAAATTCATAAACAGACTTTTCAATTTTCCTACCACAAATGCTGAGTTCGCCGATCGACTGATTCAAAACACCTTTCTAATAGCCACACAACACTAAGACTTCGTCAGGGAATCCATTCGATAAGTCCGAATGCGTCGAAATAAAAAAAATCAAAGGAAAACGACCTCTGCCAACTTTTCGACTAATTATCCAACTTTTCGACTCGCGATCTACCAGTCGTCTCTGTCCTTTCCTTTCCTCCTTCCCATCATTCCTCGCTTCATTAGTCTCCCCCAGTTGACTCCCGCTCCCTTGAGAGACCTAGAGACGA
>CBDDTI010000237.1:0-4616 GCA_965233585.1 bacterium | reverse complement strand
CTGACAACAACACAGATGAACTTAGAGAAGGATTTTTCTCCTTGGAAAAAGTCAAGTTAGCCACAGATGATCCTACATCGAACTTTACGTTACAAGTTTGGCATTAGAATAGTTTCACTGAATATCCTACATTTGTAATTGTTACGAAAAATTGTTGCGTGCCTCGTGCTATCGTCTAGAAGTTTCGTGCATATTTAATTAGTTTTGTCTCACAGTGACTAAGCAATTTTTCAAGTCGTTTACGCATGATGTAGCCTGATTCTCAGACTGTCCATCTTCCCCGTCTGATGGACTTGCTTCAAAGCCGCGTTCATGTCATGGCGATTTTATGGACAATCGTTTGGCATGGGGAGCTCTTACACTGCTTGTTCTTTAAAATAACCGATTTTTGCACGCTTACTCGCGCCCAGAGACCAACTGATATCCCATGCTGGTTTTAAAGATAATCAGCCGAATCCATAAAATGAGTTTCTTTGAGTTTGTGAGTGGCCAAAGGGTTAAAACAGCTCTAAGATTGAATACTGTGGCCACAACCTTTGGACTCGGGCTATAATTGGAAATTAAAGGGCTCTCCCAGGTCCATGGTCTACTCAAAAACGACATTGTTGTTGCCAAGAGCTCCTCAGTTTAATGAATTATCAGGTAGACGAGAGCAACTTTAGCTTCTTGAGTCCTCTTTAAACTTCCCAAGTGTTTCATATCTCGATGAATGCACGGCTGACGCACCAACCAATTTCAACGCTGAAGTTTAGCGCGGACATCATGAGCGTGAACAATGCTAATATCAACCGCGTTTGCGCAACTGAATTTGATTCGCCTTGAGCAACTCTTACGCTTTCGTGCTTTCCAAGCGACCGCGTGCTTCATATCTCTATGAATGCCCAGCTGACACAAAGACCAATTGTTAACTTGCAATGGCATTCCACTGAGGATGTATGAGGGGGTGTTATTTATGGATTTCGGGTTCTTTTATAATCACAATTGAAATGCTTTATGATTTATCAAGAACGGGGTCGTAAGATAAAGCCTAAAATATCAAAAGCTCAGCGTGTATTTGTTGAAACCTGAAGTAATCAAACAACAATGATTAGTCTTCACAGTTTCATTGAGGTGTTGTAACGCTTTTGTATGGACCGAAAATTGATTCTCATTGTTAATATGTCTTGGTGATTTTAATATTTTGGAGGTCTAATAAAAAAAAAAGAGGTACTGTCGAGTAACGTTGCTCATTATCAAAATACCCCTGGTACACCGAAAGAAAGATGCCAAGCTATTTTCTCAAATCAAATGCAAACCATCATCTATATTTGGCTAATTGTTCCACACCACAAGAAGGAACTTGAGAAACTTGGCTCAATCTTTTCAAGTTGCAATAAATTTCAATCCTTGCCATCCTATGCCAGAGAATCGTATTTATGGTTTGCTAAATTGCTAAAGTAATGTTAAACAAAATGGAACCATTATCCGGCTATTGTCTTTGCTGCCAATATATTTTTTCCAGCTTTGCAAAATAGAATTTAAAGCTCGTGGCATGGCTCCTTTACGGTGCTTTTCGACCGTAAATGTTTCCTTTAACTTTGCATCCCACTTTCTCGGTGTATATCTGTCCATTGGCGTGAAAGGGTCACAAGGACATATCTTTTCAATTGCCCACAACTCGACGTTCCTGGAGGCATCGGTTACATAATGTCACAAGTCGCAAACTGTAAAACCTGGAAGCGAGGTTGTTTGCACGGGGACATTTATTACATCATCTTTTTCAAGTCGGTAACAATACAACTCTAATTAGAAATGCAGCGTATTTGCTAGATTACTCTGTCGAGCTTCCCGCGTTGTCAGTGTTGTTTTGCTTCGTTCGTCGAAAGGTACCTTTTCTGGGAGTGCACCAGCTCTGATAAGTCACCCAAACTGCAAAACTCTTGTGGTAAGTTTAGCCTGCAGAAACGAGTTGGTTCTGCTACTTTTTTAATTCTAGATAAGCTTTTGCTTTTCAAATAAGTCAATTATAACGCAGTAGTGGGAACTGTTTAACACGTAGTATATTCTTATTAAGTCAAAACAAAAACATCCTTTCCTTTTCCTTCCCGCTCGTCGTAAAAGGTTTTTTTTAGCGTAGGCTACAAATAAATTATCCCAGAGTTGGAAATATGAAACCGACATTATACCGAATATCTCCACATTCACAATGGTTTGGCATGCCCTATGACTGTCAAGAGAAAATGCCCTCATTTTCTCTTGGACTGTGCAAAGTTTCATGCTTGTACAGTACTCTAGAATGAGTAATTCGCGGGTTTTGACATGACGTCACAAAATTTAAACTACTAAACCGTATTGATCCTCTTGAGATTTTTCTCTCATGATATATAAGGGCAGCTGAAAACTAATATTCATACAAATTTTCGCTCACAGTGGGTACTTGGTTTTGTGATAGACTATGCTTGAATTTCTATGCTTTCTCATGGCGTTGCATTTACATGACAAACGAGAGAGTTGTCATGTTAGTTTAAAAAGTGACTTTTTTCGGGGAATTTGACTACATGAACAGTTCATGTATTAAAAAAAGTCTTATTTTAATGTTTCTCGAGGGATAAATTCACGCTTCTGTAGCAAAACTCAGTGACAGATGTTTTTGTTGGTTTCCGGTCGTCATGTTGATGGCGTCCATCTGGATAGGCACAAGCAAGGCGTCTCTATACAAATGGCCATATCTTGCCTAAAAAGAATTGCTGTGACCCGAATCTTGGCGAGAGTCTTTGCATAGTTACTTTCTTTCATTTGCAGAATTCTGGAGTTAATCTATTGAACGGTTTTGTTTTTTATTGCGGGCCCAAGAGAGGCCCACAATCATAATCTTGGCAGCGGGCAGCGGACCGACTTTTAAACATGCAACTGAAAACGATTCTTGACCAGTTGTGTCACATGGTTATCTTAGCCAACGAGTCGAATCAAATGACCACACAGTTCTGCCGAAATTTGACCCAGTATGGCCGCCACACGGCAGATCAGCAAAAATTATTCGACCAGGCACAGATCCCCAGCACAGATCTCAGACAAGCACTATCACAGTTGACTGCCTTCACAGATCTTATATTAAACTTAATCTGTCCTCTGACAACAACACAGATGAACTTAAAGAAGGATTTTTCTCCTTGGAAAATGTCAAGTTAGCCATAGATGATTCTACGTCGAACTTTATGTTACAAATTTGGCATAAGAATAGTTTCACTTAATATCCTGCATTCGTAATATATTGTAAGGAAAAATTGTTGCGTAACTCGTGCTATCGTCTCGAAGTTTCGTGCATATTTAATTAGTTTTGTATCACAGGGACTAAACAGTTTTTCAAGTCGTTTACGTACGATGCAGCCTGATTCTCAGACGGTACACCTTCCCCGTCTAATGGCCTTGGTTCAAAGCCCTGTTCATGACGTCATCGCGATTTTATCGACAAATGTTTGGCATGGGAAGCCCTTACACTGTGCAAAGGTTTATGCTTGTTGCTCAAAATAACCGATTTTTGCACGCTTACTTGTGCCCAGAGACCAACTGATATCCCATGCTGGTTTTAAAGATAATCAGCCAAATCCATAAAATGAGTTTCTTTGAGTTTGTGAGTGGCCAAAGGGTTAAAACAGCTCTAAGATTGAATACTGTGGCCACAACCTTTGGACTCGGGCTATAATTGGAAATTAAAGGGCTCTCCCAGGTCCATGGTCTACTCAAAAACGACATTGTTGTTGCCAAGAGCTCCTCGGTTTAATGAATTATCAGGTAGACGAGAGCAACTTTAGCTTCTTGAGTCCTCTTTAAACTTCCCAAGTGTTTCATATCTCGATGAATGCACGGCTGACGCACCAACCAATTTCAACGCTGAAGTTTAGCGCGGACATCATGAGCGTGAACAATGCTAATATCAACCGCGTTTGCGCAACTGAATTTGATTCGCCTTGAGCAACTCTTACGCTTTCGTGCTTTCCAAGCGACCGCGTGCTTCATATCTCTATGAATGCCCAGCTGACACAAAAACCAATTGTTAATTTGCAATGGCATTCCACTGAGAATGTATGAGGGGGTGTTATTTATGGATTTCGGGTTCTTTTGTAATCACAATTGAAATGCTTTATGATTTATTAAGAACGGGGTCGTAAGATAAAGCCTAAAATATCAAAAGCTCAGCGTGTATTTGTTGAAACCTGAAGTAATCAAACAACAATGATTAGTCTTCACAGTTTCATTGAGGTGTTGTAACGTTTTTGTATGGACCGAAAATTGATTCTCATTGTTACTATGTCATGGTGATTTTAATATTTTGGAGGTCTAATAAAAAAAGATGTACTGTCGAGTAACGTTGCTCATTATCAAAATACCCCTGGTACACCGAAAGAAAGATGCCAAGCTATTTTCTCAAATCAAATGCAAACCATAGTCTATATTTGGCTAATTTTTCCACGGCACAAGAGGGAACTTGAGAAAGTTGGCTCAATCTTTTCAAGTTGCAATAAATTTCAATCCTTGCCATCCTATGCCAGAGAATCGTATTTATGGGTTGCTAAATGTTACCTATAACTTTGCTTACCACTTTCTCGGTGCATACCTTTCCATTGGCGTGAAAGGGT
>CBDDTI010000236.1:0-14031 GCA_965233585.1 bacterium | reverse complement strand
GTTCTAAAATCTCCTGATTAAACGCCTTGTCTACGTAGGCCTGGAAAGAGAGGCGAAATTCTTTTATGACGTATTGTCAACCTCGTTCACAGAAAAGAAGAGAGGCCTTGGAAACGAGCTAGGTGCATTTTTAGACGGTCGAGCGTCTGCATCAGTACACCTACCGACCGAAGTATCTTCTTCCAGGCTTATTTTCTATACCTGTGCCACATTGTGAGCTAAATTATCTTGATTTTAAAATAAAACATTTTTTCCCTTTTACATATTTACAGTATTCATTAGTAAATCATTGCGTGTATAAGTTATTAGCGCTGATAGGACTGACCTTATCGGATGTGCTAATGGGGCTGGAACTATATATTAACTACTGTCCTGAAAACAACCAAACTTAACTTTGTATTCAAACGGTGTTCATATCTAGTAAGGCGACCAATTTTACCACTGCAGGGAGGATAACATGAGAAGAACCACTAAAACTGCTCAAGTGTATTGTACATGGTGGCGAGAGAGGGAAAGCGAAGAGAGAAAGCTTAGATATATTGTTTTTGCTTTTGAAAGAAAGTTTAGCAGATATTGTTTTTGCATTTGAATGAAATTGGGAATAAATGTGCTTGCTCACTGAAGATCACGCAAAAGCAACTTAATACAGGTGATCGTATGAATGCGAGTGCAACTTTATATAATTTACATTAAGAATGATGTTTTTAATTTATTTTTGGAAAGAATTTTCAGATAACACTCATGGCGTAAATCCTTAATTGCTCGACCATTCATACGATGATAATTTATTATATGGCTGAGGAGATTACGAAAGGGCACATTAATTTACACTGCAGTGCAAATGAAATATTCGGCCTGCTCTCAGCCAATCTCAATGAAGTAATCTTCTCCATAATAAACTAAAACTAAAGTATTGCTACAACTAGTTTGAAACTTAACGACTGTCATTGCATATACTGAGACCTTCAATAACTACCTATAACTGTTATATACTCAGTTCAATAAAGCACTGGTGTACCTAAGAAAAGGTATCATTCAGTACTTTGATTAAAGTATCGTTCTTTTAAGACTAAGGATATATGAAGCTCAATTTTACTCACAGCCTCTTTGTTAATCTGAGTCTGATCGATTGGACATCGCGGTTCAACTCTGTAAGCAAAACAGCAATGAAAAATGGACTGAGCATCGAAGCCAGCTGCATGTGCGCACGTATTTAACACGAGTATATAATAGTTATCGGCAACATTTTCGAGTGGTATATCACGAATTATAATCCATCAAATCTTTTTGCTTACGCGCGATTGGCCTAAACGCGTCACGTGACCGAATATTCCCCAGCTAAAACTGGGGAATATCCGAGAATATTTTCCAATTTTCAAAACTGCGCTCGTTGCGAAAAAGATTTGAAGAATAATGACAATAGTCGCCATTTGGGGCGAAAATATGCTCGGATATTTGTCCTTGGACATTATCTGTTCCTCGTAGCTCACAGTTTTCCTCGAGTTTCACTCTCGGAAAACTGTTCGCTTCTCGGAACAGATAATGTCCGCGGACAAATATCCGTGCATATTTTCGCGCCAAATGGCGACTATTGTTTATATATCCCACAAGCCAGTCGTACTTTCTCGGTATAGATATACAGTTAAGTTGTTTCTAACACTGTTAATTCCCAATCTAAATTATATTACTGATAGTATTGCCAATTTCATCCCTGGAAGCACACCTCGATTGAAAACGTAACTTCCTATGTCAGCAAAGAGAATTACAAATGTGAAATAACCTCACCTCAGCAACGAAGGAAAACATGATGAACAAACTCTGTGACCGCACTCTTCAAACTGCACGGGGTATCGGAGCACGTCTTTGCATACGGGACATTGGTATTTCTCAGCCAGTGGAAACACAAACGTCGCCTTTATCTCTTCTCTCGGTTGTACCTGGGAAAGAGAGGAAGGACTGGCACCTTCGCGACTGCTGATTGGACGAGAGCAAATTGGACTGTGTGCTCCTCCAGCAGTGAACTCCTACGAGTATGGTATTTACACGTGTTTAATTTAGTCATGATCGAAAGTGCTCGAGGAATTGACTTCTGTTCCAAGCAACAACATCGACAGAAGCAGTAGCAGCAGCAGCAGCAGCAGCAGTAGAAGCAACGACAACAACAATAACAACAACAGGATGCAAAACGTTGCACGAAAGTGTTAAATTGGAAAACGGGAGATCCCATTGTACAACCAAACACATTTTCGCATCTAACTTTCCCTTCTTCCAGTTTGGATAAGCAAAAATTCAATGTGGAAACAACAACAACAACAACTACAATCTTGTGTATTCTCCCTCTCATTCCTTTCGTTTGCTTTTCGACTTTAAAAGAAAGACTTGGACGTCTTTAGTAGTACAGATGCAATCTTTACATTATGTTGTAACAAGTACATCAGATTGTTATCCAGATAAAAGCGGTTCAGATCAGAGACTTCATTATAGCACAACGTGTAAATAATTCATAGGGATATTTTTATCTTGTCGATGAAGGAGTGCTTCTGATTAGTTTCTACTTGGTGCTGTTAAGTAGTTCTGTTATGAAAGGTTCAAAAAATCCAGGTCATATCAAGAAGAAACAAAAGGTCGATCATTTTGGTTTAAATTATTTGCATGAAGTCCTTTGTATACATAATTAGTAACCTAGCGACTGAAAAATAACACTAAATAGACACTAATTGAGAAAGAAAATCACTGTTTTAAAAGTGTAAAAATCAATGCCAATTTCAACTTCATTCTTGTTTACAAGACGACTGGTTAAATCAAACTTTTTGAACGTATCTATTACCTTCACACTAAACTTAAGACGCTCGTACTTGTAATGAGGGAACAAATCTAAGCCTATTTTAAATTCACACTTTTTTAGCATTTGTTTGAAAATGTTTTGGGAAATCTTGTCAATGAAACGAACATTCTTACCTCCTTAGTTTTTAGCTGAGCGATAATTTCATTCACCAAAATCTGCCCTTCGCTTTTACGTTCCATGTGAAATTCAAAGCACGGAATGTAAAACACTCTCAAACGAATATAACAAGCAAAGCATCGCTGAAGAAAGGTGCACTAATTCGATTTCTTCATCACCGGCCAATTAACAATTAGACCCGTAGCCCGAAAGGGCTACGGGTCAATAGCCCATGAGGCGAAGCCGAATGGGCTATTGACCCGTGGCCCTTGAGGGCGAAGGGTCTAATTGTTTTAGTATCACCCAACTAGTCGGACAGAAAAGGCAGGAATAAAGTTAGCGAATGCAAGTTGAAGAAATATTTATTTGGAGGAAAAAAAACGAAAGAAAAACCGGCGAATTTCGCTACTCGATGACTATTACTATTAGACCACTAGTAGCGTAGCCAATCAAAATGCAGGATTTGCATTAGACCACTAGTTGGGTGATACTAATTGGAATTAGTCTAGTTTTAATGATCGTGCCATCTGCCGCCCGCGGAGCTTGGCTGTTGACCAATCAACGCCTTCGACATAAATAGGATAATTTGTATTTTTTTGACGTTCACAGAATCATATTGAACAGATAAACGACAGTTAGTAAGATGAATCACTACAAGTAATAAACACTTCTAGAGCAGGAATTGCTTCTCCTCTAATTAATTGCTGATTTTTTAAGTGTACCTAGCTGCAATCAAAGCATTTGTTAAGTTGTTTCATCCAATAGGGTCATTTAAACGGGGTCATTTAATCTCTAAGAGCGATAAACGTGTCATTCGTAATAAACAATTCAAAACAGGCAGGTGGCACTAGAATCATTGTCTAACTTCAGCCATGTATTTGATTGGCACATTTCTTTCGGGAGCTTAGGAATCGATAATAGACTAAAATCCAGGCTTTTTGACTCCCGGGGCGAACATTAAAGTAAAGGAAAAGCGATCAGTCAAGAACTAGAAGAAATACCTTTAAGTTCCAGTGGTAAGTCTTTCTCCCCCCCCCCCCCCCCCCCCCCCCCCCCCACCACCCCCACGAAAACAAGGCCGTGAGCTTATATTCAGATTTATGTTTTGAAGGATATCTCTTCTGATTATAAGCCCGCCTAGATGGGTTGGCCGTGATGCTTCTACTTAAAAGACGAAGCAACCTAGCCCTTCCACCTGTGGATGAATTCAGGCTACTGTCATCATATCAGATGAAAGCTCTTTGCAGGCATGCCTTTGTACGTGAACATTTTTCGCTAGATGCTCAGTGATCCCCATTTTTTTAACCGATCATTTCCTTTTCTGATTCTTTCGCATAGACTAAAGTAAAAAAAAGTCCGATCTGTACGTGGGAAGTTTTAGTTATTTCGCATTTATTACATATTTACATAAGGACAAATTTTCACATAATTACAGGTGTGCGCGTAACTTAAGACGTGGCCTTTTTTGAGGTCAAAAATCTATCGAATAGGCCTATATATGCTCAAATAAACACAGATGTCTAAGATATAATTCTCCATTCTATTTAAATTTATGCCGATAGCAATGAATCCAGAATCTCGTCGAATGAATGAAACTCCCATCAGAAATGCTGTGGTCTGTGATACGCTTTATCTCCAAAACGAGCTCGGTGATCCCCAAATTTTTTAACGTTTTTTGACATAAATCTGAGTCGAGGTCTAACTACAGCCAAAGTTTGAAAGACATAAGCATGTTAGATGATTTTGGACCTTAACTTCCGTAAGTGTATTAGTTTCTTAATTATCTTCAAACGTGATAGCACTTTGTTATCTCATCACGGCTTTACTTGGTCCCTTGGTCCGTACTGTTTCGTCAAGCACGCAGCTACAACTCGGGCTGCCTTTTGTCTCGTCGTTTATATATATAACTTCTACGTCAGAACCTAGAAAGAGGAAATGGAACAGCCATTAACGCGAGGAGCCGCATCACCATAGTAGAGACTACTTGTTTCTTAGGCAAGGCATGCATAAATAATGAATTTTGTTTCGTGCAATTCGATTTTCATATTCAACAAAATGCCCCCTCTCGACATTGAAAGAGCTAGTAGACCTTCGACGTTTTTGAGACGCGATGGACAGCTGGAAGTCGAGAGTTCTTTTTTCCTGGTGCTTATTGTAAATGTCTTAAGGGTCTGGTTTAAAACGTTAAAACAAGGGCTTTTCAACTGCATAAGCTGAGTTCAAAGGGCAACAAATGCAGTAACATTGGATTCTGGTCGTAGTTTGCGTCTGAAAAATGTCTGAAAACAAGACAGTTGCTTAATCAAGGAAATTGTTTGAACAATGAAGAGAAATATACCGGCTGAGTTGGCAGAAACAACGGACGGATCATGTTAACATTCGTGATTCTTTGGTGACTTAAAATGGAACATAGAAGCACATACTTAAAGCTTACTTACCACTTGACGAGAAGGTACGTTTTATATTTACCTTGCATTGTATCTTACAATTACGATCTCCTAACTTTGCATTGTATAATCCTATTGCTTACTTACATTGGACGATCGAAACTGTCAATCTAAAACTCCAGCGTGACGTCATCGCCAATCAGTACAAATGGTGCCCAATACTTCACTTCCCTGAACTGTTGAGATTCTCTGATACGTTTCATGGCTTCATGAAGAGCTTCGCTGGCCTTCTTTCCTTTAACCAGTTCGCCGTAGAAATGTTTCATAAACTCCATGGTGGCCTCATCATCAATCGCCCACAGGGACACCAAGACAGAGCGAGCTCCTGCACCTAAGAACGCTCGTGCAATGCCAACCACTCCTTCAGCTTTAATCTCTCCTCGCGCACTGTGACAGCAACTTAGCACAACCAGCTTCGCTCGCAGATTTGCTTGTAACACATCTGTCATTGTAAGAAGACAGTCTTTAGCTGTCCGTGCACGTGTTGAAGGACTTGGCGCTAAGAGAATTTCTCCTGTTTCCATCCGACCATGAGCAGCAATGTGCACTAAAGCAACTGACGATAGTCGCTTCAACACTTCGTCTTTCGTCGCCTTTTCACCGGTGAGAGGAGCTGTGCTGAGGATCCGCCCAATCATCTCCACTTCTCTTTTTGCATACTGCAGCTGATATAGACCCTTACGCAGATACCGTGGAACTTCTTGCAAACATGGATCACCCACTAGTAACGCCCCGGTCTTCTTGTGGTAATCTCCTGGACAATCAGATATCAACTGTAAAGTGGCCAGAGATGGAATCAGTCGGATTCTGAAAAACTCACACATGTACTTTTCCTTAGAATTGATCAGTGCAGCATAAGGAACCAAACAGAGTGGACCTTCTGGGACAAATAGTATGTCATTTCCTTCACACAGGTCGGCGACTGGAGCGATGATCACGTCATATAGCGTTCTTAGAGCACGTCGTTGCTGTACCGGAGCATGAACACTGTTGCCAGGGGACCTTTCGTCCGCCAATTGTTCGCCACAAGGCTCATCAAGTGAACGATTTTCGCATATAACACCACTTCTTGTTCCAATTGACTCATTTAAGGAGGTAATAAATCCTTTCACATCTTCATTTGAATCATCGGTAATTTCTTTTCTTCTCGACTGAACGTCTTTACCGTCCTGAACGACCCAGAAAAATATTTCTTTGCCATCAACTGCGATAAAAACTGTGTTTGATGGAACACAGGTAGGGGGGAAGCAAGCAGACATTTCTGGGGAGTGCGACTGATAGTATTCTTCTCCGGACATATACTTTGAATCCATGAGATCTCTCAGAGCTTGTGCGCGTCCTTGGTCAGCAAAACGCAGAGCCTCGACGACTTCACCTTGTTTTAAATAAAGACGCCACAAGCTAGTGTAGGCAAATTCCAGCGTATCACGGTAGCTTATCTTCCATTCATCTTTAAACTTTAGACTAGCTCTAATGTCATTATACATCATCACGCTGGAATGATAGCACTCAAGGGATCTTGATAGGGATCCTTGGCCTTCAAAGCTGATACCTAGAGAATACAACGATCTCGCTATTCCAGCTTTGTCTGCAACTTGTCTGGCAATCTTAAGATGACATTCATGGAACTCGATGGCTTTTTGGAAATCTCCCAAGCTATAAAACACACTGCCGAGATTTCCATAACTCGTTCCTTCGCCCGCCTTGTCTTTCATTTCTTGAGAAATTTTTAGACGACGTTCATGGCACTCGATGGCGCTTTTAAAATCTTTCAAACCATCGTAAGCATTGCCGAGATTGCAGTAGGCATTGCTCTCTCCGGCCTTGTCTCCCAAATCTTTAGCAATCTTTAGATGCCGTTCATGGTACTCGATAGCTTTTGAGAATTTACCTAAGCTATAATAATCATTGCCGAGATTTCCATAACTTCTTCCTTCTCCTGGTTTTTCTCCCACTTCTTTGGCAATCTTTGAATGACGTTCATGGTACTCGATGGCTCTCTTGAAATCTCCTAAGCTGTGATAAGCATTGCCGAGATTACAACATGCGCCTCCCTCTGCAGCCTTGTCTTCAACTTCTCTGGCAATTCTGAGATCACGTTCATGATAGTCGATGGCAGTTTTGAAATCTCCTAAATTATGATAAGCATTGCCGAGACTGCAATAGCTCTTCCCTTCTTCAACTTTGTATCCAACTTCTTGGAGTACTTGTAGACTACGTTCTTGATACTCTATGGCCTTCTTGAAATCTCCCAAACTGTAGTAAGCATCGCCGAGGTTTCCATAACTTGCTGCCTCTCCAGCTTTGTCTCCAACTTCTGTGGCAATTTTAAGATGACGTTCATGGTAGCCAATGGCTCTCTTGACGTCTCCTAAACTGCGATAGGCTCTGCCGAGATTACTATAACTCCTTCCCTCTCCAGCTTTGTCCCCAAGTTTTTTGACAATTCTTAAGTGACGTTCATGATAGTCGATTGCTTTCTTAAAATTTCCTAGACGTTCATGGGCTCTGCCGAGATTTGCATAACTCCATCCCTCTCCAACCTTATTTCTCAATTTCCTAGCAATTTTTAGATGACGTTCATGGTACTCGAGGGCTGTCCTAAAATCTCCCAAACCATGGTAGGCTCTGCCGAGATCACAATAACTCTTTCCCTCCCCAGCTTTGTCTCCCACCTCTTTGGCAATTTTTAGATGAGCTTCGTGGTACTCAATGGCTTTCTTGAAAGCTCCTAAACCTTCATATGCAATGCCGAGATCGCAATAACTCCGCCCTTCTCCAATTTTGTCTCCCAGCTCAATAGCAATGTTGAGATGACGTTCATGGTAATCGATGGCTTTCTTGAAGTCCCCTAAGCAATCGTAAGCTCTGCCGAGATTGCAATAACTTTCTCCTTCTTCATCCTTGTCTTCTTTTTCTTGTGCAATTTTTAGATGGCGTCCATGGTACTCGATGGCTTTCCTGTAATCCTTCAGGCTTTCAAAAGCATTGCCGATGTTGCAATAGCCCCTTCCCTCTCCTTCTTTGTCCTCCATTTCTTTGCTAATTCTTAGATCCTGTTCATGGCAGGCAATGGCCTCTTGGAAATTTCCTGTACTGTGGTAAGCATTTCCGAGATGACAATAACTCTTTGCCTCTCCGTCTTTGTCTCCCCTTTGTTTGCAAATTTCTAGATGCCGCTCATGGTACTTGATGGCTGTATAGAAATCTTCTAAACTACTGTAAGCATTGCCGAGATTACAATATGCGACTCCCTCTTGGGCTTTGTCTCCTATTTCTTGGGCCAGTTTTAGATGACGTTCATGGTACACGATGGCCCTTTTGAAATCTTCCAAACTGTCAAAAGCGTTACCGAGATTACAGTACGCAGTACCTTCTCCTTCTTTGTCTCCCATCCCTTTGGTAATTTTTAGATGTTGTTCATGATACTCGATGGCTTTTTTGAAATCTTCTAAACCCTCGTGCGCATTGCCGAGATTGCAATACGCGTTGCTCTCTCCCGTCTTGTCCCCCATTTCCTTGGCAATTTTGAGATGACGTTTATGGAACTCAATGGCTCTATCGAAATCTTCTAAGCTATCGTAAGCATTGCCGAGATTACAATACGCACTGCCCTCTCCGGCCTTGTCTCCAACTTCCTTGGCAATTTTGAGATGGCGTTCATAGTAGTCGATGGCTGTTTCGAAATCATCTAAACTATAATATGCATTACCCATATTCAAATACGCATTGCCCTCTCCGGCTTTGTCTCCCATTTCTTTGGAAATTTGTAGGTCCTGCGTATATCGGTCGACATCAGCTTTTGGCCTGGTTTCATCTTGGTATGAAATGTTTTGTATGTCCTAAGGTTTTTTCAAAATGATAACAAGAATTTAATAAAAGTTTTCTCAAATCGTCATCACTTTTCTATTTGAAGCGAGACATATCATTTAATAATGCTGAATTCTCCTTTTGTAAATTGAATCACTGTTGTTAAGAGACGCGATTAGTGAAATGAGAGTTGTAACGAAATCTTAAATCAGTCTTTGTTTAGACAAATTATTATTCTTAGAAGTAGAAAATAAAAGCCTGGGCTTCTTACTTACAATGTCTCCCTGCTTTTTAACTTTTTCTTAACTGGTTTTTTTATGATATTGATATCAGGTTTTACCTCTTTTTTCTTTTGGTTTGTTTCCTGTGTCGTGGTTAGCCCACTAGCAGACTTGTTCGATAGATCTAGTAACACTTCTCTGTTCTTGTCAATCTCTATGGGGTTAAGACAAAAAGCGCTGTTTCGTAAGTGCAAAAGTTAGATAGGACTTATATCTTAAGGCTTCGGATACGCCAGCAAGTAGGTGCATGCATCTTGCGAATGAACAGTAATAGGCATCTACTCGCCACAAAAAAATGGTTTTTTTCTTTTCCATTTTTGACATAATTTGGAATAAACGAAAGACAGTAAATTTTTACTTTTTGGTAAAGCTTTGCATCTCACACTTCAGTTGCTAATTGACGAAAGCAAGCTACAAATGACAAAATACAGACATGCTATCAATCAAAGATTAAAGAAACAAGGAATAAAATTGAAGACTAGTCGTTTAAAAGGCCAAAGACTGTGCATCTCCATAAATATTCGCTTTCCTGAGAAGTGCTTTTCTCTTTTAAAGCATAGGCTTTTGAAGTTTCTTCCCATCTGAGCAAGGGAACATTTTCAGCGCTTTCAGCTAAGGGACACAGGGAGTTCAAATTCTTAAGTTTGTCGATGTCGACTACTTTGGTGAGGTTTTCGTCTTGCAGTGAGGCGAGTCGATAAGTCGGGCAGCTATTTTACCAAGGACCCGACCTTGCAAGGAAAAACAGACAGGTGGGTATCAGGCGCAGTGTAAAGCACTTTGTCATGATACGTTTCGATAAGCCTATGGACCACTTAGTTGTAAAGAAATAACAAAATGATGCATTTACGTCAAATAGTCTCGTTTTATTTTGTTGACAGCTTATAATAAGTCTATTTCCGAGCCGAAAGGAAATCTGCCAATCACAGACTGATGAGCACTCGAGAAGGTCACTTTGATTGATCAGATACTATACTTATCATTGGTTGCATAAACTAGGATAAACATTGTTCACTCTCGCTGAAAATCTTACATGCAACGAGTGGAGCACAAAGCAAACGCCTACCACAGTAAGGCAACACTTCTTTTCTAAGAAATACCTCCATTTTATTGTTCAAGGAGCTACATTTACGCATACATTAACCTTCAAAGGTAAGATACAACAGTTTCGCGAGAAGCAACTTGTCTTTCGTGCAAGGAGAATCTTTTCTCGCGATACGAGTCGCGTTTCCGTTAAGGTCTGTCAAAGACTCTGTAAGAAATTTAATAAACCCGTTGTACCTCCCATATGTATACCTCCCTCATGTCAAATTTCGCCTTTGTTTTCGTTCGGAGAAAAACTTACGATTTAAACTCACTGATGTACCAATTTTCAGAAGCCGTATAAAAAAGCTTGCAAGATTCTAAGAGCTTAAGTAAAGTGGTTCTGCTCACAGCGAGAGACGTTGATTTTGGTAGAAAAGCGTCTACTAATGTTTTATCCCTGAAAGAAGAAACTGTCCTTAATATTTTCAAAAATGTATATCAGCCTAACATACTGTAGGGAAAACAGTCTCAAATAATTACTTTTAAAGAACTGAAGGTCCAAAACGTTTGCTACTAAAATCTAGGACGTTTTCTTTGTGATACGCTGTGCATGTTTGGTATCTCAAGACGGCCATTCATTTTCTCACCTCTCAAAGTGTCCACTTGTGAAACTTGAACCACGTCTAGAAATACAAAGCAAAATATATAACAGATAATGAAAGCTTTGGTTGAACTCTTGTTTACTCTTCTTTTATAGGGTTCCATGCTATAAAATACCATTTTTCCTCTACAGTTACCTTTGTGAATATTTCTGTTGAAAATGGTTGGCTGAAAGTTGTACAAAAAGCACAAACAACTCAGTCTCAAACTAGGCACAGGGGTGTCTTGACAGATTTTTTCGACATTTTCTTATTTTCTTATAAACAAGGCACTGTTGTACCATTTCTTAGCGAATCGATTAGCTCACAATAAGAGGATGACTGAGAAATCTGTTTTTCGCGAGGGTTGGAGTCCTGAAATGACGTCACAATCGTTCCCAGTCTCCTGTTTTTTGGTCTCGCGGTTTTGTACCCCACCGGAAGTGAAATTTGACGCTTTTGTTACATCAAAACTCGGGGAAGGAAAATTGCTATCGAAAAACTTTTTTTGCCATACTTATCAGTACATTAGGGAGATTTAATCGAGCAAATAAAAAAAGTGTGCCATATACACTTTAAGAACCTTAGGCCCGGTTTAAACGTCGCATTTTACATGCGCCGAATCGAATTGCCAAATTAACTGCATGTAAAATGCGACGTCTAAATCAATTAAATGCGACACATTTCAATTCGATGCGAGTCAGTCGAATATGCGACTGAACTTCAACAGTTGATTTAAACGCCGCATTTTACATGTGCCGAATTGAATTGAAATTAAGTTGAATAATTTATGTTTGCTCGAATGGGAATTTAAAACACGTCACTCGCGCTCAGCAATTTTATTCGGCAAAACAATGCGACGTTTAAATCAAATCAGCCGAACGTATTCATTCGAGTCGACTAAAATTAGTATTTGATTCGGCGAATGTAAAATGCGACATTTAAACCAGGCCTTAGACTCGAAAATTCCAGAAACTTGAGAACAAAAACCTCTCATAATTAAGCTTCATAACAGTAGTCATTCCGCTCTCAACTGGCAAAAACAAGCGTAATAAACGCGAGAAGAATTACATTTTCAAGCTTAGTTGCGATTCGGCATTTCATCGTCGCGGCTTCACATAAAGCTTTACAGTTGCAAGTGAACAGCAGTAAATACAACCTCGTTCCCAGGGCCTTATCCATACTCAAGATAGGGAAAAGGCCCTGGGAACGAGGTTGCAGTAAATAAATGATAATAAGACAAGCTATAATTATATTGTTTTCTGCGAAGAAAATTCACTAATCAATTAATAACCTGGATGGATGGATCTCACGTGATCTTCTTCTTCTTCTTCTTCTTCTTCGTCTTCTTCTTCTTGTCTTCCTTCTTCTTCCTCTTGATCTTGACGAAACTGATCTTCCATTGTGACTAAAATTACGACAAAAAGATTTTGATACCGTAAATAGATATGAATCTTATAATGTCTCTCATTATACAAGCAAGCTCAAAATATGCTAATAATTACTATGAAGTGTTACAAAAGATATACCTGTTAACGACATATAGCTTAAAAATATCACTCAAATATTAAAAACTTTTCATTTTTTTATATCACATACAGGGCAAAATTTCTGAAAGCTGATTGACAGAGATAGAGGGCATTTTTCCTTAATCACGAGAACACTTTAGAAAATTAAGAAGGCATGATTTCTCATTGCTGATTGGCTGAGCGCACGTCGTATGCATTGAGTTGATTTCCCGAAAAGTTCAGAAACGCATCCCTTCTGAGTTTGATACAAATGTGGTTTTTTCGTCCAAACGTGAACGAAAATCGACATGCAGCAAAGTGTGATATTTTTGTGGAAAAGCAAGCGGATTTCTCCATTTGAAGTTGTTTTTTACAGCCAAAAAAAACTTGGAGTCGAGACGGCTGATGTTGCACGAAGCAAAGACAGAAGGACTGACAGAACGTCATGGCGGCGTAAACTGAAAGTTAATAGAGGAATTACAGAGCGCGAAGCGCGCTAGCGTAGCCCCATACCATAGAGAATACGGTAACCTAGGAAGCCGAGAAAATTTGGTTGTCAAGTGACGTCCCTCCGTGCATACGTGTTTTCATGACTTTGTTATACCATGGATATAGATAAACAAAACTGATAATGGCGCTTGAAAACTGCCTCACATCTTATGGACTGAATGTACCGTCCCCGATGTCATTCTGATTGATTTGATCATTGATGGAGTGCAGGCAAAGAAGCTCAGTTCAAGAGAGACTGCTTGATCGTGGAGAAGAATTAACTCTAGCCAAAGCCATCGAAATAGGACAACAATACGAAATGTCCCAGAAGCAACTACGCGTTGTTCACGATGAGGAACCTCCTATCTTAGCTCTAGATCCGAAGAAACCGAAACCCCCGAAGAAATCTAACTCGCGCAAAGGGAAACACTGCTCTGGGTGTGGCAAAGACCCCCAGCACGACTGGAATCAAGGAAAATGTCCCGCCCTGGGATCCACCTGCTCCTGTTGTAAAGACCATAGCCATTGGGTAGCTGTGTGCAACCGTCGCCTTTGTGTACAGAAGGTTGACACCAGCTCAGATGATGCCGATTCAGATATAGGGGTGTTGCACATCCATATGACTCAGTCTGCCGACACTGTGCCAGATGAATAGTGGACCATAAGACGTAGTGTGAAAAACAAACAAATCAAGTTCAAAATTGAACAGGTGTCCGCTGCAGCACACTCACCCTTTCTGACTACCAGAATATCCAACACGAGAGTGAACTCAAAAGATCGACAAAACTACTTCGTACCTATTCCAATTATCAGATTAAGCCTGTAGCAGAGGTTGAATTGTCTTTGGAGCACAACAGCAACCTAGCCAACACAATATTTCAGATTGTTGAC
>CBDDTI010000235.1:0-22500 GCA_965233585.1 bacterium | reverse complement strand
ATGTTTTCGCACCAGCTTATCTCAAAATGTTTTTGTAATATGATCTCTGGTATAAAAAGGTTCGAAATTTGCATAGTTATTTTTTTTTCAGATGTAGTTTGCTGAACCATTTTTCTGGATGCGGAAGAGGTAGAAAAGTCGGTTTATTTTCAGCATTACAACTTCCTTAAATACCTGAAAGACCTTGTTCTGCAAACTCTAAAGTATGAAAAATCATTTTTAAGTGCAATTCGGTTAGATGGTAAGTGATAAGCTTGGCTTGTGTGCGATAAAATTTTAATTCTCAGATAGCTGCTATTTAACATGATTGAAAAAGAAATGGCCGCTAAAAAGGGAGTAAATGGCACGTAAACTGTGAATATGTACTTCTTTATACTCAAAAGAAGCTAAAAGAATGTCGTCTGTATTTTGAGTTGTTCCTTGAAATCTTATTAGGTCGGTAAAAAATTAAATTAGACCTAAAAGTGCCAAGTTCCTTGTTATCTCAGTAGAGTCTTAAGATGAACTCAAAGAAATCCAAGCCAAGGGTAATAATGGATAAATATGATTTATTTTGTATGAAACAGGACTTCTGGGCTGTTGAAACAACGTTAAATATTTTCCGCTTGTTTGCGTTCAACTCGCAACGCCCCCAGCGCTGGCTGTGAGTGTTGGCATTTGCATAATTAACTTGAAAACATTCTTTCGTCTATTCCCATCAATATCCATACAAGATAAGGGGTATAAGTTACGCATATAAGATATTTCCAGAATGAAAGGAAATTCTGGACTCCCAAACATCATTCTTATCCGGTTGCTTCCATTTAATCGCCATCACGCTAGCCGCGAATTGCGTGACATTGCATAATTATCAGCAAATTGTGTTCAACTGCAGGGTTCGCTCGCGCAAGTTTAACTCCAGAATCTGTTAGAGTATGGATAGATCTTTGCTATAAATGTCATTTTGATCCTAGTTTAGGTGCCACTTTTGATATTTTGAGTCTTCCTTATAGCTTATTATTTATTCATTTCCACAAGCGACGCAGTCAGGTATCTTAGATTTTTTGCGGTTTATCCAGTTTTTATCCAACCGTAACGAAATGTCGGTGCAAAGCACTTCGGATGTACCTAAATACTGTGGTCTGGTCGATGTGGCACAATTCGTCCTTGTTTAAAGGCAGCGCGATCCGGAAAAGTCACGAATTTTGATTACTGGATCGACCAAAAATCTCTCCTCAGACAGCTGAAGTCGTTTCGGGGCGTAGCAAAAAAGAAAAGCAGGAATTACAACAAAACATACTGGTTTTAGTATATACACACTAAGTCCTTTTCGTCCAAAAAATATAAAGGCTAACTTTTTTCTGACCCTAAATTGACCGGACCGCTGTTAGCGGGACAGCCACTTAAGTCCCATGAACCGCTGGAGTATCAAGAAAACAAAACCTACAGCCCAAGGAGATGTAGACAGTGGATGGAGAGAAGGCCTTCACTTCTGGCCACTGCAAACATTCCTGGGTAGAGAGGAGGGAGTGGGTCTTCTCTCTGACTGGAGGGAGTGGGCCTCCACTAACATAGCTCCAGGGGGTAAAATTGGAGGGAGTTGGCCTCCAAAAGTCGAGTCTATGGGGGCAACAGTGTGACGAGAGGAGCACTTCATCTCCACAAAATGCAAAGCATTCCCCCATTGACGAGCCACTGGGAAAATCTAGTTAGTCCAAGAATAATAATATCCAATATATTTATCTTCATTTCAAAACATGATGCCTTTATTTTGCGAGGATTGAGGAAGTTTTTTTTTTAATTTTTTTTTTTTATTATAACCACACAGAAAGCAGTATATACAATTTTATACTTACATCAACTACATCAAGGATACTTCTTACGTAAACTGCGTTACAATATTAACTATTAATATTAATATACCACTTACACTGTTTTACTTACACAACTTACAATGTAAAAGTATAAAACAAAACAAATATCACATCATGTGCAAAAGAAAAAAAATTACATCGAAAATGTTAACAGTTACAGAAAGGCTAAAAAAGTGAGTGGGGTAGATAAAGATTAAAGCTTGGGAAAAAAACCCAGAGGGATCCGCAAGGAGGAGGGGGATTGAGGAAAAGACTACATTTATCACTACATTAATCACAGCGGGTGACATAAAAAGGTATAAACTTCCCAAAACAAAAGGCATTTGTGTCACTTGGAATAACAGGCTGGCCAACTTGTAACAAAGTAACTGTTGGGGGACCTGTGCCAGAACAGAGGGTGGTGTTTTAATGTACCTTTCAAAACAATCAGAGGCCCAACAGTGGAGAACCTTAATAAGCCATGGAGGTAAATTGGCTGAAGCAGCTATCGTCGCTGCACGTATCTGGAAACTGTGCCCAGCAAACTCACTTGAGTCCAGACCCCCCTTACTGATTAGGAGCCTCATTTCCCTTGTTAGCTTTTCTCGGGTTAGGAATGCACCAGATACATAAATGAAACGGGGTCCCAAGTCGAAAGAGGAGGGCCTGGAGTTCAGGTAGGCTGCCATTGCTGAGATGGGGCACAAGGGTGAAATTGTCTTTCCAATAATGATGGTCTGACCTTTCTAAAACGATTTGTTTTGGACATTTTTACGTGCACTAACATATACTTGGGTGAAATCCTTGTCTCTGTTCATGAGATGGTGTTTAGGATCAAATGTTGAGTTGCAGGTAAATTCGCCTAGGCACAGAAAGTCGAAAAAAAAGCCAGTGTCGTAGCCGCCCAGAGCATCAAGGAATCCCTATTTTTGGTATGCTGCACATTGAGGAGGTAGTAAAATAAATTCAACAGTTGTAAAGTTATTGGTCGGCGTACTTTGGACTGTTTCCCTAGTGAACGCTTAATGCCTCTGAGAATGAGTTGGAGACGATGAAAGTTAGACAGAGGAAGCTCAAAGCCATGGCTGGAATGGTAATTTTTGACTGCCGACAAATAGTTCTGGAAAGTGGTATACTGCACAGAACAAGCCATTGCAACAGAGAAATTGATTAAAACATCCTCATGAATAGGGAGTTGCGGATTGATGTACATTTCTGAGCAGGAAGTGAAAAATTACCGCATGCTAGAACTGTATGTCTTTTTGGTGCTCTGAGCAAGGGCCATCCCCAAGTAATGCTCAGCTTCCTTTGCTAGAGATTGTACAGATGGGCTGGGATGGGATCTAATGTTACGTTGGCGTTAGGCGTTAGCTGGTGGAAGCGTTCCATCTGGAAACGAGAAAAAGAGTCTGCGATGTTGTTATTGATCCCAGGGACATACTCGAAAATAAAAATGATGCTGCAAGGAGCAGAGCGTAAGGTACCTTACCAAGTCAACCACCCGGAGAACTTTGGATCGACAGGATTTGATGACCTCAACTACACCCTGATTATCACAATAGAACTGAATGCACTTGGATGTCCAAAGGGCCCCCCACAAATGGCATGCAATATTAATACCATATAGTTCTTGCCAGAGAATACTGATCCCGGGCTGGCCTAGTTGTTGAGATGGAAGCCACTGTCCCTAAAACCATCTATTAAAAAAAAAAAAAACATACCCCAGGGAGCCAGACTGATCTGTAAACAGGGAAAGGGTGTCAGAGTTTTCCCACAGGTGGGATAGGAATAGTCCTATAGCATTCCACTGGTCAATAAACATCTTCCACATTTGAATGTTCTTTTAGAAGCCTGTGGTTAGCTTTATATTATGATGCTGTTTCATAACTTCTTTGGTAAGGTAAATTATTCGCTGCAGGAAGGGGCGCCTTGGAGCAATTACCTTGCAAGCAAAATTAACGGTACCTATCAGTGATTGAAGTTCTTGCAGGGTTCTTGACCGCCGGGATTGGAAATTGGAGAGAGCAGACTTGATCTGCTGTACCTTATCGTCAGGGAGCCCTGCCTCTATTTTCCCAGAATCTATTTTGATACCCATGAACTGAATAATTTGGGAAGGCCCCTCGGTTTTGGATGCCGAGATAGAAATATTTAGAGTTTTGAAGGTCAGGATCATACTTGACAGGCTTGCCCGGCAAAGTGAATCCAGCGGAGGGGTAGGACAGGGTGGTTACACTATGAGGAAATCATCCTTTGTTGAGTAAAATCCAATCAGTGGCATTGAACAATTGGTTAAAAATGTACGGGGCAAAGCGAAGCCCAAATGGGAGTACCTTGTCGAAATGATACTGCCCATTCCAGAACATCTCTAAAAGTTCCCAGTCATCCGGATGGACCGGAATGAGGCGAAAAACAGACTCTATGTCTGTTTTTCCCATGTGGCAGCCCCGGCCAAAGTTTTGAATTGCTGTGATGGCATTGTCAGTCGTAATTTGCCTAGTTCCTAGACCTCAATATTACGCCTCGATCATTAGTTTGGGTCACGTGGTCCGGGGCGAAAAGTGTGGCCTAGACAAAAAGTGAGACAATTTGTTTCACTTTTTTTCACCGAGTCGATTTCGTCTCGTGGGAGGGAATTCTCTGAGCATTTCTGCGAGAGGGACCACAAGAGAAAAGCACTTTGAACGCCTCGCTTTTTGTTTAATGCTAATTGTTCAAGTTAAAAGGCTATTTGGATCCAAACGGACATTTATCGAGTCAGAAGCGTTGCCGCTTTCAAACTACTGTCAGGCAAATGAAATAAATACTGATTACTCGAAATATTTAACTTTCTATTACATGTAACCGTGGCGCTTGATCAAAGGAAGAATAAGTATACTTCTGTTTTAAGAGTAGGCTAGAGTAGCTTTCTAAATTAATTATTTAACAAAATAATCTTCCAAGTAGTGAGGGTGTAGTTAATGAAGCTATTTTAGATTAACTTGATTGTAAATAGTATTATATTGATAATTATCACTATTTTGTTTCACGGCTTAATGAATCGTTTTTCTTTTCTTCTTTTATCTTTTATTAGAATACAATTTATTGCAAAATTTTAATAATTGATTGTAATAATTATGTAAATATATACTCAAAATATTTTTATAATACTATAGTTCTTTTCTTCTTTTTATCATATAAATTATTATCACTGAGCATAAATAAGTATAATAATAATAATAATAATAATAATAATAATAGTAATAATACCTCAAATGTTCTTTTAGCCCTTTTTTTTAATCTTGTAATTTATTGTGATGTTTTAATAAAGTTTGTGTATTTCTTATTTTGTTACTGTTTCTACGATTATTATTATTATTATTACTATTTTTTTGGATTTATTGGGGTTGAATATCATTTGAATATCAGTTGTTGATGTTACTTTTTCTTTCCTTCTCTTTTTCTTATTTTTTTTAAAATCACATTGTACAAGCAACAAATTCAATAAACTTAAAAAGGTAAAGTTAAAATCTTGACCGCTAAACCTATGCAATTAATAAACAAGAATTCACTTGCAGCGCTGGCTTGTAACCAACAAGTTTTACGGTAGATAATTACTTTGCGAAAATAAACTTAATTAACCTTGCATGTAGTTTCTATGTGTACATCTCTGTACGAACCACTTAACCACAGGCTTATTTACGAAACAACGAAGTACTACAACAACCGTTTCCAAAATTCTCTTTAATATACATGTGAGGAGATGAAAAACAACAAGTCAAGCTCTCTTTGCGCTCAGATCACAAGGCAACGACAAAATTATTACTTCATCATGGGCTACTACTAAACTCCGAGACACGCACAGATATTTCAACAGATTTGTAATGTCAAATCGAGGTCCAAATCCGTACAGGAGCGAAATATTTTTCCATTTTTTGGTTCAAGAGTCGGAACTATTTACATGTACAACATTCGCAACTGTACTGAACAGAATTTACTACAGGTCACAACCTGTTAGCAATCGAAACTTGATAAAAGTGGTCGCTTGGGCTACCAGTTGAAGCATATGTCAAATAAAAACGTTTGTATGACAACTGAGCAAAATAATTTTCTAACCGTAATTTCTAAGGAAGAAGCTCTTCTGTACCAAACTGCGGCAAACTTGCTAAAAGATGCAACTTCCGATTTCATTCCTACGAGTTGCAATAATGAACATCTTCTCAGACTATAAAGTTTCTTGGTGAGAATAATTGAAGTTGTTTGGATAGCAAATTCGATCATGAAATGAGCTCCTTCGGTTTGCTACTGTACGTAAAAGTTTACAAAAGACCAGGGATATAATCCCTGAAGTTTAGCCAAAACATCTGCTGATCCAAACGCATGCGTACTCTGTTTTTGTCTTGGCCACTCCGGGCCGTTCGTGTGAGATACGTCACCGAAATCAATTGACCGTGAAGGCCTGGGAGAAAGCCGGACAGGAGCTAGGCAAAGTCGTAATGTATTGGAGGGAGAAACCGTCCTTTTCAATAAAATAATTGATGCTAGAGGTCCCAGACGTAGGGTAGGATAAATGAAATATCGTTCGTAATTTGTCAGAATACTTTTTGGGAACAACACCGATAGGCGAGACTTTTGAAAAGGGGGTGTGGAAAAAGGGCCTATGGTACGTCCTTTTGAAACCTCGTCATTTAAATTAACTGCGACCACCTCAGGATTTTAAATAAGCAGAAGGTAAATTGTTTGAAAAACGTGGGGATCTAGGACCAGAATAACCGATCCTAGCCCCCTCATTCAGCTCTGAACACAATTTGTTGACAAACACCCTTTCAGGATGATTAGACAAGGCCTGATGTAAGGTTTCTACATTGATGGGAGGAACCACACCACCAAAGCTGCTTTTCTCGGTGGCGGGTGCTTTGGCGCTGGGGCATGACTTCCCTGCCCTTGGGGGAGGTTGTTTTTCTGTTCTATAGTTAGTGGGGTACTTGATCCCAGGATGATCTTTCCCACACCCAGATCTGTTACATTTGTGGGCGTAGAGGCAAAAGGTTGTGGCACGGGGAGCCCCCCTATTAAAGTTGTGACAAGTACGGTTTTCGGCCCCCTCAGAGGTACTGGACGATGAGGACCACAATGTCTTTCTTTAGCAGTGAAGGTGCAACCGTAAAGGTTTTGAGCCATAATTGACTGTCAATGGTGACCATTTCAATGACTTATTAGTGGCAGCATTCTGCCGGAACTTTTTGTCATACACACACCAGCCTAACCCCTTATGGTATCTAGCAGTATAGCGGATGAGAGACATATATTCTAGTAACTCAGAGGCACGGTGTGAGAACCCGCTTATTAGAACACCCACGTAGGCACTAAATGAAGCCGGGCACTCCGAGATGTCAGTTATTGATGTAATTTTGGCCTTATTGACTTTAATGACTGAATTGTCAACGGTAAGGGTAAGCGGCTCATCCTGGGACGGATTTAAAACGTTAAAGTTCTTGGGAAGCATGTTAGATAGTTCCATGAACTCCCCAGTTTGACCGGTAGCTCGTGCACGGAATCCATTGCTGTGTCTTTTGCATATCTACAGAAATTTCCTGGACTTGGATTTGATATTTGTGATTCAGGTAAGCTATTGCTTTTGGATGCTGTGGAAGAAGTTGATGTAACATCCACAGAGGATTCTCTCGCGGGGGTGGCCGGATCTGGAGCAGGTGGAGGCGAGCCACTGAAAGCGCGAACTGCGGCTTGTTCTGAGGCTGATGGGGATTTTTCTATCGCCTCGTTTAAAGACCCTTGCACGATGGATTGTACTTGGGTCGGTTGTGGGGCTGAAAAAAGCCCATCTGCGGGCGACTCACGATCCAGTAGCATTTTGGTTCGCCATGTGCTCACCGCCATCTTGAATAGGGGGCGAAGTGCCAGAAAGGTTTGCTTGTCAATACGCTTAATCAGGGCAGCACGTCCGCTGGTCGTCGGGAGATTGAGCCGGCTACACAAAGATCGAAGATCTTTAACATATAGCCTGCTAAGTTTGAGGTCTACAGGTATATGACCGGGGTTGGCCAACGTGGGAGCGTTCCTTGTGCGGCGAGTAGGTGGCATGTTGCCTGTGTTCAAAACCACGCAGAATGTAAGATCACTGCTAGATCAATGGATCCTGCGAGTGCACCGGCTAGATTGGGCTAGGTTTGCTACTCTCCAGATGACGGACGAAGCAGGACAGGGAATAAGCGAATAGAAAATATTCTGGACAAAATGTCGCACTGTAGTCTATCGCATGCGAGAGCAAAACACAATGGCCAAATTCAGTAAGCACGTATCACGATGCTCAAGTTTGCTCTGATTGGGTGGCGTTCATGAGGATTCTCACGTGAGGTCTTCCAGGGTCAATGAATGCATGATTACCAGAGCACACAGCTCAAAATAGAAACAAGAGTTGTTGGTTAATTGAAATTTATTTCATATATTCAATAAATTGTGATTTATAATGTAAACAAAACATTTGGATCTGTTTGTAGTTTGGGTGTCTGTAAAACCCATTGTCGAGTCGGGGCGAGGTCGGGGTCGGGGTCTCTTTTCTATTAATTTTTTTGTGTTTTTTTGTTATTCTAAGCCAAATTCTGATTTTTCTCAATTTGCATCAGCTATGTTACTTATACACTTCAACACTTTTAACACTGAACGACAACTTAATGTTGAAAAAAAAATTAAGATTAAGTGACATGTTTTGACTTCGCAACAGAAACATTTTACCCAATCCTGTTCGAGTTAACATCATTCGTTCTATCTAGACCACTGGCATATTTAAACTGTAAAACAGCACTTACACCAGGAGGCAATGACTGAGTCGTGCATTCAAGAAGAATACCTTTACTAAGACTGAGGTTTTTCCCTGAATTCCCAAGGTAATTCACATTAATTTGCTATGATTTTGCTCTGCTACCCTTGGTGATCGATTTCAAAGCCTGAAGTGCTTGAATATGTGACGTTGGGTTCGAACATGTTTTCTCGAGCTAGTATTCGAAGTCACATGAAATAGCTTCACTAGATTTTCTTACTTCTGGTTTTTATACAGTCAGTTAAAAAGCTATCTATGTGTTAAACATTAATATATGTTGGATAAGGCATTACTAAACATTGTATGATACTTTTTGTCATTTAGTACTCCGGTATAATGACATTGAACCTCGGTGTAGCATGTTTGCCCAGTTTGAAAATAGTAGTTAAATTGAAAATTGATTTTTTGGCGCTCGAGCAATGATCTGTACCAGATCAGATAACTTTGTGGAATGCAAAAATACTAAAAAAGAGATTTGGTGGGACAAGAGTTAGTTTTACCCTCGACTTGAATTTCGTTAACGTAGATTTGTTGCTGTTTGAAAGCTGTTTTTGCATCATGACCAAATTAGTTAACAATAATTTCAATGATTTCTTTAGGTCCAGGGGCCCATTTCTCGAAAGCCCCGGAATCTTTTCGGGCCCGTGATCTCGAATCTTACGATTAAAGGGCTGTTTTTTTCACAAGCTCTTAATATTAAGGTATCATGGTAGGTGGATCGAAAGTGTTTGGAAATCGCCCCCTTACGCTGACCCTTTGAAAGAAAACCCCTTCAACCTATACATTTTCTGAAAGCTTAATAGTTATAAAATGCAATCATATCTTTGAAATTCTCTAAAAAGTCAATGCCGAAGTGATACTAAAAGAAATCCCCAGAAACACTGCTTCGCTTAAATTGGTTCGCTTCCGCGCGTGAATTATCGGAGCGGCACCATTAACATCGGAAATGTTTTCTCACACATCACCCTCAAAAAGAATGTCTGCGATTTTCCATATGTGGTTTGGTTTTTGTTTAACAACCTCCTAAAGTTTGGTGTTATCAATGCAGACGTTCCTTTCTGCAAATTGGAAACGGAAGCGAAACTAAACGAAGCCCGACACCCTTTTTCGAACGAAGTATCCTTGAACGTGGGTGCCGATTTTCAGCCAATTCCGTCGAAAGACGCGCGTAAACGACCTCAAAATATTCACCCTTATATGCAGTTTTATTTTATCGAGAAAAAGACGAAAAACTTTTCATGATATTTCTATGATTAAGTGTCAAAATCCCTTCCGCACTGACAGATTTTGTCGGTAGAATTGATATTATGCTCAACTTTACACCTCTTCGATCTCCAGATATGTTTTTGTAACCATACCTCAAGAAGCCAGAAAGGGAAAATCTTGAGGTGTAACAAGCATGCGGGACAGCAAGCAAATCCTCTGAATGTTCACTGCCTTTAAACAAATGAGGGACAAAATGTTTATTCATTTAGGGATCGGGTATCCGTCAGTTATAAATAGTTAATAAATAATTAAAATAAATAATAGAGATTACAATTACGATGACTTCTTGCAATGTAATAAAACTAGCAGAAATTATACTTGTACATATTACTCTTCGGGGGGGGGGGGGGGGGGGGGGGGGGGGATTAGAAACGCACAGCGTTACAATAGGGACTTTAAGCAACGACAACCGGGACGACGACGGGAACGCCACAGGATCAGGGAAAACCCAAAAAGTCCATTGCGCATGACTGGCGGGGAACAGGTTGACGTTCTGCGTTTAGACCGGACGCGAGTCTAGCTAATTTCGCGTTGTCTGAAAACGTGAGCTTTCGCTTTCGTTTCCGCTGCTGTGTTAACGGTAAATAACCCCTGATACTAATTTCTAGGAACTACAATTGCTTGTTTTCTCTTGTTATGTGAGATATTTCATTTTAAAGAAAGGTCGAGAAAGGTGAAGCGAACTCCTCGGGAGCGAACTCAAGCCAGTCGGCGAACATGTGAGTACCGTGAAATATACTTTTGAAAGCTTATGTAAATAAAGACAACTTACATGCATTTCAATCAAAATTTTTTCCTTTCAAGAAGTACTCTAGTGTCAAATGGTTTACTTTGGTGAGATTCTAGCACATTTAAAAGGATGTACACCATAAAAACTTGTGTATTAAACTGTTTTCATTTTCAGTCGTAAGATCGGTGGTTTACTTAGATCTTTATCAGTCGGCCACTAATTTGTCGCGCCAGTCTGATTAAACATTTGCTGTTTATTAGTTCATTTACTCCATTGTACAACTCAGCGAGAAGGGTTAAGTCGCGTTTGTGGAATCGAAATTCGGGCAGGCACTCGTAGTCTCCAAATCATCGAAGTTGAAATCAGGGAAGTGATCATAAGGTAAGTCGAGAATATTACACCGGTTTAAATCGCACAAAAGTAGGAGTCCGTAATCGTTTAACACACCTTGATCGTGGCTTATCAAGAGTTGATTGCGAACTTCTTTACATTAAGCCATCCTTATAAACAGAGGACGAATATCTATAACGCCAATAAGCTTGACAGTGCAGAAACTATGGTTTCCGACGGTGCTGCTTTATGTTTGTGAATTTCTGTCACAACGGCGTTCTCTCCCCAATCTTCTCACCGGTTTCGGCGTCCGCGTCGCCGTCCGCGTTCCCGCTGCTTTAAGTCCCTAATGAATGCTGAAAACCGGCAGTTAAGTTGTGCATTTACCGACAAAAGGTCAATAGCACTTATCACGGTTTTCGACGCCATCTTGGCGGATAGGCTCAGTTAAACTTTGTCATTTCCCATACTTTTGTCTGTAAATGTGACTGACGGGGTTCGGGTGGAAAAAAATAGACAATAGTAGGGAAAATTAGCAAAAACAGTTGTGTATACAAGAAAAAATTATACTTCGATTAACTTTTATAATCCTGGAATGGCGATATAATCCAAAACCAGCACTTGATCAGGGGTGACTTCGACGAGCTTAAAACTTGAGTCCGCGATATGCTCAAGTGATACGGTCACGTGATATGGTTAGTGGATAAGTTGCTTCGGTTGGTATAAATAGACCATCACACGGAATCCGATGTCTTATATCAGAGGGCGCTGCTGAGGGTGCATGTTTCTGTCAACCTGTGTGAGTTTCATCGTGGCCGCCATCTTGCAACCGCTGGCCATGATAACCATGCAAAAATCAATTTACGAGGTTCACTTTCTTTCAAATATGGATATAGGGCTCCGTTTGGTGGCCCTTCGCGTCGTGGAATCTCTGCTAATATCTTACTTGTACCTTACATAAAAATTAACTGCTAGATGCAAGCGTACAACTCGCTCTCTTATAGCTTATTGTCAATGAGCAGAGATAGCTCTGACTAGCAGCGACACAACTAGTCACCTCGTATTACACAATGTTGCTTGTAAGCAATCTTGTAAATAAATGAATTTTAAAAAAGCTTTTCTTGGGTTGCACCGTCACGCAATTAAAAGGATAACTCGAAAACCTCTGAATAAATAAATTGAGGAAATTATAACTCACAATGTATTGTTCGTATACAAAGAGCAATTGAAAGGACAAGACCGAGCAAGCAACACAACTGGCGTCCACAAGAAGGGCCCCCATTGGTAGCAGAGCTATCCAAAGCCGAAGATGTCATTCTTGGATCACTTCAACATCACCACTTCCAATCGGAAATAAGGATCGTAAGAAAGCTTGATGGCAAGGATGATCACTTCCAAGATTCCCAGAACGCACGGAAAAGAAACAACACCGTCAAGTCGATCAGTAACCTTTACAAGCTAGATCCATTTCTCGATAACGAAGGCCTGCTTTGAGTTGGTGGACGTCTCAAGAATTCAGTCTCTCCGTACACAATCAAACATCCCCTCATCATGCCTAAGAGTAGCCACGTGACTGTTCTTCTCAAACGCCAGTTTCATCATGGGAAGCAGCACCACCAAGGTTATGGCATGACTCACAATGCTATCCGCCAAGCTGGATACTACATCATTAACGGTCGTTCTATGATCTCCCACATCATCGCCAAGTGTGTTACTTGTCGCAAGTTAAGAGGCCGCACCTAAGACAAAAAGATGTCAGACCTACCTCCTGAACGACTCACGCCATCTCCTCCGTTCCCTTACACGGGAATGGACGTGTTCGGACCCTTTTACATTAACGAAGGACGAAAAGAGTTGACACGATGGGGTCTGATATTCACCTGCCTAGCCTCGCGCGCTATACATCTAAAGACACTGAACACCATGACAACAGATTCATTCCTCAACACCCTCAGACGCTTCATAAGCCGCAGAGGAAAAGTTCGCCAGCTTAGATCCGATCAAGGTTCAAACTTTGTCGGCGCCAAGAATGAGCTTGCTGATGCACTAAAGGAAATAGACAGGACCCCTGTCAGAGAATACTTAACTGCACAAGACTGCGACTGGATAGAGTTCAACTTTAACGTCCCCCATGCTTCTCACATGGGCGGTGTTTGGGAACGTCAAATACAGACAACACGATCAGTTCTGTCATCATTGCTGCTAGATCATGGTACCCACCTCGACGACGAAGCACTTCGTACCCTCATGACCGAAGCCGAGAGCATCGGCAACTGCCGTCCTCTAACAGTAGAGAACCTGACAGACCCACTAACGTCAGAACCTCTGACATCTAATCATCTCCTTACCCTCAAAATGCAAGTTGTACTACCTCCACCTGGTAAATTCGAGTCACCTGATTTGTACTCTCGGAAGAGATTGAGAAGAGTCCAGTACTTAGCTTACCAATTCTGACTACGCTGGCAAAAAGAGTATTGCACCCTTCTCCAGAAACGTCAGAAACGGCCGACACCCAAAAGATCCATTACGATTGCAGACGTCGTCCTAGTATTTGATAACGAATCGCCAAGAAATCAGTGGCCGCTTGCAGTAGTAACCGAAGTATTCCCCAGTCAAGACAACCTTGTCCGTAAAGTTCAGATAATGACCGCCAAGGACGGAGAAAAGAAGTTCTTTCAAAGACCAGTACATAAACTTGTGTTACTCTTACCCAAAGGGGACAATAAGAACTGAGTAGTTTCTAGTTACCTTTATATCATCAGTATTTAGAACTCTAGTACTTCCTAGTCATTCACGTTCTCCTTAATCGAGTTATTTCATATGGTTATAATTTTATATCCTCTTTTTAGTAATTAGGTTTTTAGTAAATGAAGAACATTTAGGGAAGCAGTGTTACGGCACCCGTGTGCCTTAGTTTTCTTTCATAGTATTTTAACTATTTCGCCTTTTTTACCGCATTTACGTCAAATGGATCTCCGCTAGCTACCACGTGACTCTAGCTTAAATATCGCACACGCTTTGTAAAACAGAAATTCGACGGGAACCACCAGTTATTGCTGTACTACTCAGAACCTTTTAGAGGGTTCGACTACACGTCCTACTGAACAGGGTCGCTGTAAGACTTTACTCAATAAACCTGAGCCTTGTGGAACCTGTGAGTCATTAGTCCTTTTAGCTTCACGGATCTCTCCGCCACCGGAGCTGACGCCGCTACACATTGAAAACGGTAAAAAAAACTAAGGCTGTGTATACGCTACAATTGAATTGAAAAAAAAAAAAACACGCTATATTTCTACGGTCAGGCCTACCTTCCCCTCTAATCCCTCCAAAAGAGGCTCTTGAAACTGAAGAAATTTGGAAACACTGGCTTGCCTCTTAGTGTGGACAAAAACATTGTGATAACAGAACTTTTTGAAAAGGATGGCATCGTAATAATCGAGTAATTTCCCTATCAGAGATTTCCTCAGACGCAGCTCCAAAGTGACCGATATAATTGTTGCGAAAACGTGCGAGATAATATAAGGTTCCCTAATTTTCACAAAATACTGTTATTTAATTCATAGCTTCTTGACAATCGTCATAATCATCACCATTATCATTACTGTTGAACCAAATAAGTACATTCATATTTTTTCATGAGTCTGATCTTGCATACTTTTCGTGTATCTTCAATTTAGCGATAAAATTACTTTCTCGAAAGAGACTGACAGAAATTATAATGTGACCCCCAAAACATATTATTCTTCGTTGTTGTGAGTGATTAATGAACATCAAGTCAGTTTTACTTGAGAAAATTTTGATCAATGTTGCGTGATCTTTGCGATTTCTAACTAAATGAAAATATTGAGAGTGTCCACAGACAACCCCAGAAAAACCTGGACTATTGGTCAAGTTGGAATTTTAAAATATCGGTTTTCATTAAGAAAGGAAAATAGGAGTACAGGAAGAAAACACGAAGGAGAAGAAGAGGCAACGTGATGTTCGATACACAAAGTAGGAGAGTATAAAACACGATTTAAAGGCTATCAATTAAAATGTAAGAACAGTTTCGAACTCACCCTTCGCTTGCGTTGGACGAAACATTTTGAAAACGATGCCACAAAAATGAGGAGGGCAGAAACATTCACTTTACACCGCAGCGAACGTGTCTAGTTCTCAGGTCTTAGGAAAAGTATTGAGCTAGCACCAGCTGAGGATGTGAAGTCGAAATAACAGTTCATTAGAAGTCAATACTACAACAGAGCTATTTCTGCTCGCGTCCCGGTTTGACTCCTCCCGTTCTATCTACGGATTTAAATCACGCATGCATCTTATTATGTAAACAAAATATTCCTATCTGCGGGTTTGTCAACTGGAAAGAAATTCTTCTTGTACGCCTGGGCGTATGTTTTATTCCAATGGAAAACACGTTTCAAAATCATGTTTTTTCACAATCACTTAGTTAAAAAAGCTTCAATTACGTCGACATTTTCCGTGTCCTAGCTTTGTTTTGTTCTTTATTATGAATTAAACATCGATTTCGCTGTTTTCATCTTAATGAATTTTTTTGTTCAGATTTGTCCGTGATAAAGTTGGATGCCGAATGCATATCGATAACAGGACTTCGACTGTTAACTTAATAAGGTTTTTGCAAAGGATCGGATGTCGAGCATCATATATCACAGTACTGCAAGAGTAATAATAATAATAATAATAATAATAATAATAATAATAATAATTGCGATTGTTAATTAATTAAACGGCTTTCAAACAACTGAATGAAATTCAACTTTTAGAAGATTAGGTTCCCAAATTGTCACGAAAGACCCCCATAAAGGAATATAGAGTAGTGGGATATCTCAGGGCACAATAAAAATGTGGCGTGCAAACTACTATCGTAATTGTTAAGAGCAAGATTATCTCTATGAAGCCATAGAATACGCCTCGCTTGAACTTCTGGCGTCATTAGTAGCGGCACGATTGTCCCTTTTTATCTCGGAAAAACTTAAACCTAAACATGGACTGACGGAAATAACTTTATGAAGTGATTCTGAAATCGTTTTGCGCTGGCTATGTTCTACCAGATTCGTTTGTGCCAAAGAGGATTGAAGAAATTAAGAAACTAGCGAACCTTGCCCTTCCGCATTCAACCCTGCTGATCTGCTTAGCCGTGGAGTTGCTGTTTGTGTCTTGGTTGATGAATGCAGCATTTGGTGGAAGGACCCTGATTGGCTGTGTGAGTCTGCAGAAAAGTGGCCTAATTGGAGCACTTCCAGCAATCACGTGGAACATGTGGTACACCAGGAAGGCATGGAGGCCACGTGCATCGCTACAGGGGAACAAGTTCAAGCCTGCTTAACGTCATTGATCTTGAACGTTACAGCTCTTTACACAAGCTTTTGGCAGTAACGTCTCGTGCTATTCGTTTTATAGCGAATTGCAAGTCTGATGAGAGAAACCGCCAAACAGGCCCCTTAAAGCCTCAAGAACTATCAATCGCCCTGACGCTGTGGATAAAGGCTGTTCAAGGTCAAGCATTTAGTCGTAAAATATCCGCGCGTTTTCTATGTGGCTCTCTACTCAATGTGGTTTAGGACAAAGAAGATAATAACCCTGTGTTTATTTTTCCATCTGCGCAAGCTTAGTAGTCCGGAAAGAGAGAACTTTCAAGGAGAATTAAGCACTATGGATCACTATTGACAACGTTTTGGACGCAACGGAGAAGATAGTTTTTGCTGAACCAGAGAGAATTTCATCGCCAACCAGTTCAAAGAACCTTGAATTGGCAACGAAAGACACTGCAGTCAAGATCGGTGATGTTGTTCTAGTGCAAGAGAATCTTCCAGAAAGTCGATGAAGGCTGCCTCTTGTGGAACTTATCGCAGGAAAAAGGGTGTTGCCGTGCTGCCCAAGTCAAACTCGCAAATGGAGAGCGGAATCAACGTCCTTTGCTACTGCTTTATCCGCCGGAATTATGTTAATTTTGTTTGTTTACTAGTGTAAAAATTTCGTATTCATATTTTTGAAGCACATGGTTTGTAAATTGTTAAGGAATAAACGTCTCAAGTTTTTGTTTAGGATCGTTGGAACTTCCTGGGACAACATCACACGCCAAGACAGCATACGTGTTATGTTCTCCAGTAAAAAGATCGCAGCTGCCATGGTTACATAGTAATATATTTACAGAAGTATGGCACTCTTGTGTGGATGGAACAATTCTCTGAACTATCGGGTTTACAGTTTGCACTTTTAATTTAATCAGTCGAATCGTGTGTTTATCCGCCCTTAAGTAGCACGCAGCTCACAAACATTTCAATCCAAATCTCTATAGGTACACTGCTGCCATAGAACTTGGAAAATTCTAAACCAATTGAAGTTATTCTTCGCCGTATTTCGTTTGCGTAAAAACATGCACTGGCGACAAGTTATGTTTAATTTCAAACTCATCAAAAAAATGATAACGTCGCATGTTTTGCTTTTCAAGAGAAACACCTTACTCGATCCTTTTTGAGTTAAAATCAAAAGTTCCATCCAGACTGCTGGCACATTTAAACCATAAAACAGTATTTACACAGGCAATTTCTAACTGCATCTGATTCACTCATTCAGGAAAAATAGTATTACTAACAAATAGGGCTTTCCCAAGGTAATTCCCAAGGTAATTCGCAAGATAATTCCCAAAGTTATTCACATTAATTTGCTTTGATTTTGCCTTGTATATGCTTAGTGATTGGTTTAAAAGCCTAGCATCACATTTTCAAGCACTCCAAAGTAAGCCTCGCTCGTACTTGTTTTCTTGAGCTTGTTTTCGAGTTCAATATTGCTTCAGTGGATTTTCTGTGTCGTTTGTGATTGGTCAGAGTGATCACCTCGGTTCTGCTATTACTACAGTCAGTTAAAAACATGTCCATGTGTTAAACATTAATATATGTTGGATAAATCATTGCTAAACGTTGTGTTTTACCTTAAGTCATTGAGCACTCCGCTAAAATGACATTGGGTCTCAGTGTAGCGTCCGTGATAGTGCACAAGCCACAACCGTTTAAACATTTAGTTAAATTGAAAAGTAATTTGTCTCTGTTCGAATCTGTAAGAGAACTAGTAAATATCAGGAGAGGCATTTGGTAGGGTGAGAGTTGCATCCTCAACTTGAATTTCGTTAAAGTTAATTTGCTGCTATTTGAAATCTATTTTCGCATCATCACCAAATTATTTCACAATGACTTCAATGCTTTTTAAGAGTCCTGGTGCCTTTGTCGCAGGAAAAACTTGGCAAAAGGCTATCTTGCTACTGGCCTTTAATTTTCAGTATTATCCAAATTGTAAGCAACGCAACTTTAGGCATTTTGCAGTTTATGCCCAAAATTGTCTTTTATTTACTATATTATAATTGAACTGTAATGCAAATGAGAAAAATAATGGGAGTTATTGATATTCATTATTATAATAAAGTTTCGATATAACGCGCGCTCTGATTGGTTGAAATAGCGTCCTTTATCAGAGTATAAAGGACAGGTAAATGACATTAAGCTGGCTTTCAAATTTTTGCTTCGGAATTTCGACAAATTTGACCCAAATTAAACATCCCCTGTGCGAGTCAGAAAAATCAATATAAACGAGCTATTTGTCAGCAGTAAATATGGCTCATGGAGACCATCGCTGACAACAGTAGTGTAGAAACTGGATGAAAATAACACGTTTTGCCAGATTCCGACAAACCACACAGCGAAATGAGCTTAAACAAATTCTCAACCCAGTGAATTCTTTGATAAAATACATCAGAATACATTACGAAGGCAGAAATAATATTGAAGAAGTAAAACAAAGACAGAGAATAGCATTGAACTGTCTCTGTTTACAATGATGAGAAGCTTTATTTTTGTAAAAATGCTCAAAGAACACTTACATGCAGTGTAGTAACGCTCGCTTGCTTAGTAGCGGCTGCTTCGGTCATCTCAACGACTTGAACTTCAACAATTCCGTATTCATCGCTCAGTTGAAAGCTTGCTCCCGTGTTCGGAGTTGAACAAGTGCAGGCAGTCTAGCCTTTACAACTTTCACGTTAGTTCGGGCAATCTTGCTGTAGGCAGGTAAAAGCCGTAAATCACTGTAGCTTCTTTCAAATAAAACTCAGCAGTTGGCATTTTCATCGCAAGCTTTGAGCTCCTTCTTTCGTAATTTCCATTAGCAAAGTACAAGTTTTCGTGAGTCACAATGCGGCCGGATTCCTCTGGACTAGCAACCTTTACCTGCTTTTACGTCCTGTTGAAACGTTAACGTGTTAAACTATTAACTGAAAAGCGAACTTTGAAGGCATCCTTCTACTCTCGAAAGGCAACGCGAAAGGGCGGGAAAGATTAGCCGAAGTTCAGATTGTGATTTGACAGCTGTCGTGTCGTTAGCCAATCAAATTATTTGAAGAATTCTAAAAAGGACTGTGATTGGCTTATTTTAGCGTCCTTTATCAGAGATTAGTGGACGGCTGACGCCACTTTTACTCCTTTGGAAAATAAAATGTGGTTTGAAAATTCAGCGAATGCTTGGGGAAATTATTGAATTCTTTATCATAAAACAAATAAAGAAGCCTCGACTGTGTTCTGTTCTGTTGTAAAGCACTTAGGAAGCGGTAGAGCACTCAAGAAGTGGGGAAAAACACTCGACTGCGTCTCGTGTTTTCCCCTACACTTCTTTCGTGCTCTACCGCTTCCTGCGTGCTTTACAACAGAACAGAACACAGTCGAGGCTTCTTTATTTGTTAACTTGTTAACACATATGGAATAAACTAACAAGTTAATGAGCCTATATCTTTTAGTGACTATTTTCTGTGTATATACCTTATACTATGTTGAGACTACTGCTTAAACAATTTTTTCAATTATATTGGCAGAAGATTTGGTCTTAAGTTTCCTCTTCCTTGGAACAAGGTTGTAATAACATCTCACCACCCAAATATTGTTTCTGCGAAAGGTATTCATTACCACCATTTGTCTCATTACTTAGAGAGAATTTCCATGTTTACATTCTAAGAATGCCTGACTGTTGGCAAAACACCGGTCAAAGCGGACTTTGGCAAATCGCTCATATTTTGCCCAAAGAAACCCTTTGTGAGCTGGAGCATTTCAAAAGCAAACAGAGGAGGAGGACTGGAGGGAGGAAAGACTGAGGGATGGCATTGTGGTTGCAAAATGAGCTGCAGCAAAAGATGCAAATATGTAAAAGCAATTTCCCATGTACACCCCTTTGTGTGTGTGGCGGGCAATGGATTTGTATCTTGTGGTACGGAAATACAGAAATGTAAAAAACATTTGAAAAACGTAGCAACGCGTAAATCTGCAGGTTTTATTGCAGATAAGAATATACACCACCGGACGCCCGTCGATGGGACGCAGAATACTTTGTAACTTGTAACAAACGTGGCGTTTTCATGTTTTGCTGCTATGGCAACACACAGTTAAGAGTAGCGTGGCGTGTAATGAGACATAACGAACATGAAAAACAAGCTAGAACAACTTAAATGAAAGTATTTATTAGAAAATTTGGACAACCAGAGAAAGGTTAGGATTTTAATAATCTGTTGTTTGCATAGAGACGGGTGCCTTTCCGGCTTGGCGCTATATCTGTAAATGTTTGTATCAGTGACTGCTATCATGGGGCCAAATTTCATGCTTGTATAACCTTATTATATGTTCACGAAAGTCATTTAGTTTTAATTCACAGAAGCTTAATTTTGCAACACTGCCTGTATTTATGGTCATTCAGATGAAACTAGTTGTTTCTGCCACCACGTTTATTTCATTATTATTATTATTATCTTCTTAATTACAGAAGTGCTCACTTCCTGCAGGTTACTACCCTCTTAAATTTACATGAATATGAACATACGCTGGTTTACTTTCAAGCTACATGTAGCTAGTTTTGTTTTCAAATTAAGCAAATCGTTAAAGTATTTCAAGATACGGCTCCACACCAAGACACACTTTCTACTTTTAAGGGAGCATTTTTACAGACGCACTAAGATCCTTACATTGCCCTACCTTAGGGGGTGTTTACATGACACCGGGGCGACTTTCGCGTCGGGGCGAGTTCACTCCGGTTCCCTCTCATAGCTCTACATTTGTTGACATGATACCAACACAAAGTTTCATGCCGGCGCGAGTCGCCCCGGCGTCAGTTCACCCCGGTTCTCGCACCCGGGCGAGAATTTCACTCCGGTACGAGATTTCGCAACGGTATCATGTAAACACGAAACGACTACTCGTTTCGGTGTAAAATCAGTTTGCAGGTAGACTAGAACGGGTAGCACATGCGTAATTTTCTTCAATCTAAGATGGCTTCGTCAGTTTCAACACGTTGGACGTGGGATGGTGAAATAACCCAGTCGTCATGTAAAGGTGATACGAAGTCACGAAGTCATCCCGGTATGAAACTCGGGCCGGTGCGAGTTTTCCCATGTAAACACTCCCTTACTTTGCTGACAATTAAACGTTATAATGGTGGCTATGCAACAGTACGAAAAGGGCATATGGATTATTTTACGAGCAAAAATTTGTCTACTCTCATAGCACCAGTTTTAATAAGAACCAATATCTAAAGCCACATGCTTAAGAACGAGTAAACTTAAATTTGTTTATTATCGTTTACTTTAGTCATAAAGCGTATTGCTCCAAAAGCGTTAGCGTGCGAAGCTAGAAAAAGAGGCCTGAAACCTAACCTACATCGATTTAACAAGTCAAAACTTAGAGTCCTGTATGTGCCCTGACCCAAACTAGAGGAACATTAACTAGCGTAGCAAGCTGCATAAAATCATTTCATTCTCTATTTGTAAATGAAACATGGAATGGCGACAGGGAATTCTGGCCTAGAGCCATTATTATGCCATTGCTGATCATATGACCCAAACAGGCAGCAGGATTAAATGGGCTCACTTTGGCATTTTAGCCACTGGACAGTCTGATATACATTGAAAAATTAAGGAAACCTTGTTGATTCGTGATTTAAAACCAGCGAGCAGATTTATCAAGTCTGCTTATTTTCATTTACTTTTTCGTTGTCATTAGTTTCCTTAGTTCGTATTAGTCTTCGTGTTTAAATTTAATTGTACTCTAGGTAGCCGTTACTTCTGAAGATGTATGATGGAGCATACAAAACGTCATGTTCATAAATGAATTTTTTTTTTACAACACGCGTTGTCTCGTTATGTTTATAAACGCAGTTTTTTTGATATTTTTACTCAAGTTGAAATGGCCGAAGAATAAGAGTATGTCACATTTGTTTTAAGTGACCTTTCTGTAGCATGCTACATACCGCCAGTCACGGTTTGACGACCGTGTATGTCTACAATAAACAATAAATAGCTTATGAAATGATCCAAATATTACCCAAGCATGAAAAGGGCCAGAGCTAGGAAATAATCTTCGTGGGAAATCAATGCTAACCTCTGCCCAACCGAGCCTCTAAGTTATCCTCAACAGATGGATTCAGAGAAAGGGAAATCGATGTGTCCCTGAAAATGAAATAAACTATTTTGATATTCGACTCGTCAATTC
>CBDDTI010000234.1:15000-17272 GCA_965233585.1 bacterium | reverse complement strand
CGACATACTATGTAACCTGGCCCACATTAAATTGTCAACGCAACGGACTCCTTTAAGGTTAAACTCAACCTTTAGTCATAAAAGATGGATTTATTTGACATCAACCTAAGATTAGGAGTATCTAGAGGTCATTCTTTGAGGGATAAATCGACTGTCTTGAATGGTTATATCTTTCCAATACCATACGAGTTAGCGGCCTAATTCTGTCGGAAGCCACCATTGAGAGCTGATCGACTGCACGCAAATCATTTAGTTATCCCGTAAATCTGGAAACATGCAATGCTCACAATCTTCAGCCATGTAAAGTCAGTAAACGTCCTTTATTTGTCTTTTCTTCCGCTAATAATCCGAAATATTGCTTGTTTCACTTTTAAATGGTCTTTCAGCCGTGAGAATAGCATGTCGAAAGATGGACGAAAATGTTGTCTATAAAGCGGGTGTAACTGTCGAGAGATTTAATAAGCAAGAAGTTATCTCACGTACAGCAGAATGAGAGCGATTAAGGTTGTCCTCTTTCGACCATCTCACGAGGTACATGGACGGTGTAATGTTTTGGTAAACTGGCGGTTTCCACGTCACAGTCACGGTGAAGCGATAGTCCTGTTGCGCTGTCATTGGTCCCTCGAGTGTGACATTACTGACCATTCTATCCTCTAATGGGATGTCAGGAAGGTGAGCTGTACAGAGTCAAAGATTAAACATGAAAACAAAAACTAACTGAAAAGTGGTGCTGTGACGAAAATCGCTTTAATTCCATCGAAGCCATTTTAAAATATAGAAAGGTAATCTGTATGTACAGATAATCAAATGATTTCGACTGCAATTTGGAATAAATAAGCACGATTGAATTTTTAAAAGACTACAAAAAATTGCACTCGCCCTACGGGCTCGTGCAATTTGTAGTCTTTGAAAAATTTGCGAGTGCTTATTTGTTCCAAATTGCACGAGAAAAATCATTTGATTACTTGTTAATAATATACAAGTTACAATTTCTGTCACGCTTTGTATAAGTAATCGCATGGGCCCGAGGGCAATTAAGGATTAATTTCACAAGTATTTTCAAAGTTTTCACAAAATTGACCCGAGTCGCGAAGCGACGAGGGCAATTTGGAAAACTTTGAAAATACAAGTAAATTAATCCTTAATTGCACGAGAGCACTTGCGATTACTTGTTTATCACATACAGGGCAAAATTTTGTACAAAGGACAACTTTCAAGGTCTTGCCGTCGCGTAAACAGGTTTGCCGTTTGTCATTAAAGAACAGGCTAGTAGTAGCACGGGGAAAGCCTGCTATAATAGTAAGCACAAAACAGCAAGTTCAATTCATTCAAAGCAATTTCTTTACAAACAAACCTAAAGTAATTTATTTTATTCACCTGTTTTGCCATTGCGAAGTTTCCAGCGGCGTGAAACTACTCCAGCGATCGTTGAAAGACGTAAACAAGTGTGCAAACGAGCTCTAATAACTTCTTGAATCCAAAACTCTCTTTTCCACTGCCAGCACATAACATACCGACAGAATTTACGCTGTTTTTTTTTACGCCGATAAGGTGACCTAGGCCTGTAATACTAATTAGGCGACTCGAAGCAAAACGAAGAAATTAACTGTCAGTTTGGAGGCCACGAAGTTCTGTGTAGTGCTTCGTTCAACAGCAGCCGTCCCCACTCAAACTGTTTTCAGGCTGCGAATCAATACGTTTTTGGTCGGAAAAATCCCTTTGCATTTCCACCAAAAGACTGCGCTTTGTTGCGTGTTGATTTTCTTTCACGTTAAGATGAAATGACCTTGTTAGACTAAGATCAAACTCAGAAGCAATGCGTTTCTGAAATTCCTTTTCAAAATCCGTTTGAAGCGGGAAACCAATTTAATGCAGGCGTGCTCAGCCAATCAGCATCAAGTAATCATGCCCTCTTGATTACCAAAAGTGCCCTCTTGATTAAAAAAAAAATGCCCTCTGTCTCAGCCAATCAGCATTTAGTAATTTTGCCCTGCATGTGATAAAGTATTTTACGTGACAAATGGAGCAACCAGCTACTTCAACTTCATTGGATGAAAATTTGACATGTGAATTCAAGCGTAAAAAAATTATTCGCTCTCTCCAAGTCATGTATGAAAACTGAGCAGTTTCTTTTAGCTGTGAAAAGCAGTCTTTACCCACAGTTGAATATAGAAGAACTTGACCATAAAGCAAAGGAAAAACTCATCAGCCTACGAATTTGATGCGGCTTTCTTGCCAAATCTCTTTCGGTTGGTTGAGAAACTGTGAGCCG
>CBDDTI010000233.1:0-24355 GCA_965233585.1 bacterium | reverse complement strand
TTGTTTAATGTAGTTTTTCGTGGCCGTTACAATGTAAGTATATCTTTACCGTCGTTTCTTATTAGCTGTATTTCGTTGGCAGCTGGTACAATTCTTTTTTTTTTATTCATGTTGTAACTTTTAGTTCGTTTATCTTTTAGTTTCAACCTACGGATTAAAGTGTACATCAATGTAAATGTATCCGTCGAGTTGAGAACGTTTGTCCGCAGTTATAATAGGTGTCCAGAGGACACCTGGATACCCACGTAACTAAGAGCCTGTCCAGTTGTAATTTATAGACTTTGCTAGTGAACACTCACTGACAATAAAGTACCTTCTCAGTGGCACCGCCAACACCAAGAATGATACCATTCACCTTCTGAATAAGGCTGAGTTCTTTCCATCTGGAGTTCATCAGTATTCCATAAGATGTGCATAAGGGTGGAATTTGCTTCTCACCATCCCCTTTGATTACTGGTGATGAAATGGATACAAGAACATCCAAAACATCTGGGACATGCTGTTTCATTTCCATCATTATGCTCTCCCACGTAAACTTTTCTAAGCTCTAAATGTGTCAGATGTGGGGAAAAATCAATTTCAATAACTATTATGTTATCCAACCTTGAGCTCTAGATCAAGAATATGTTGTCAGCATGTTATTATAGAATGAAATAATAGATACTCATACGGGAATGATACAAGTAATACACTTCCATCTTACATTTCATTTGAGGAAATATGCACTTAACGTGGCCTACAAATCAAGATATCCTGTGGGCTACAGCATTTTCCCCAATTGTTATGGACTAGTAACATAATGTATTTATGGTAAACTACCTTGTGCTTGCAACTTGGAACCCTCAAAACAGAAGAGCTCGTGTCACTTTTATTGCATAACTTTCTGCACTGCATCCAAATCCTTGAGATACACTGCTTTGACTGCAGTTCTCAGATCTTCATTCTGCACTATGATTTCGCCAATCTGTTGTGGTGTTGCCCCAGTAACAAGCATTCTTGTCAGTTGGTCGACAGTATTAAGACACTTTTTCTCTAAAACCGATCTCTCCTGCTTCATCTTTAAAATTAGAAAAATAGAATGTAAAAGAGTTAACTAAACTGTTTTTGTATGTTTTTTTGCTCAACAAACAACATTGTCCAGTGAAAGAAAATAAAAAAAACTGATACGATAAGCATTAACAAAATAAAATTTTAATCATCATTAAATGAATTGGAAACCTGTGCTTTTCAGCCCAAAAGGAGGGTGGACTGTGGGGACAAGAATTATCTTAAATTTAGTAGGTTATTTAATTTTCTGTGTTAAAAATTTATTAAGTATCAGATGTATGACTGAGCATGTACATTTACTACCAAAATAAAGCCTCTGATTGCATACTTACTTTTCCTTTTCAATCAACGCAATGAACCAAGCATCAATGTCATTAGCTATTACTCATAATCCTTGCAAAATAACACAACATATTTATTTCTCATGAGGTTGTAAAATAACACAACATAACCTATCAAGGTTGTAAAATAACACAACAGCATATTATAGCATGCTACATTCAAAGCAACATGTACTTGCTATCCTTGTAAAATAACTCAACAATGTACCCGGACTTACATCTGTAAAAAAAGTCTTGAAATAAATTACCTTTAACTTAAGTACTGTCAAATATACAGAAGGACCCAAACTGAGACAATAAGCTTGAATTAAGGTATAAATTTTAGACCTGCTAAGACTTAAGATTAACTTCACCTTTACCAGTACTGGATTTCGACGCCCAGAGTTAGCCAGTATTTCTGCACTTTTCGATTTTTCCTTTTGGGGATCCGGATCAATCCCAGCTGGTAGCTTCCTTTCCTTTCCAGTAACCGCTTTTGAAGATTCGGGCTCCTGCTCCGTTGGTTTAGGCAAAATTCTGCGCATTGTAGGTGCCTCTGGAGTGCTAGCCTCCTACGCAGACATTCTTTGGGCTCGTCACGCAATCTGAGTGCTGGCTGTAGGTGTAAATGAAGTGAACAGGGACACTCTGGCTTGGCGATTGTCGGTTTCACTTGATCTGGTCTTCTTTCTCTCCCTTCTTGTCGCTGGTGAAGTAGAGGAGGTCGGACTTTCTTCTACCCGTTTGCCTCTTTTCGAGCGAATGATCGACTCTTGCTGCGTTTTTGAATGCAGCACTACCTTAAAAACTCCTGAAACTTCTTAATTTCTCCGTAACAAATCCTACACACACGAGACAGTAGTCCATCGTCGAAACTGAACTTAACGCCACAAACCTCTTCTAAAAAACCTGAAATTCTTTCTTCCATTGCTTTAGGGCCAAACAAATCTAACGGATGGTTTTTAGGAATGATATTAGAATTACACGTCCGACAAACATCCGTTCCTACCCTCGCATTTTGCTTGGTGGAGTACCCGCCATATTGAATCACATTTCTCTTCCGGTCTCATTCTATGGTGTTTACAAAGCCAATCAGAGCCGGAATCTCACTGGAGGGGGCCAGAGGCTTGGCCAGAGGCCCACAGCGGTCAAATGAGTGCGCATGCTTAAGCCAAGCGCGCGCGCGTGGGAATGGATTGCACCAATTCTATAGAAACAAGCAAGCGCCAAAATGGCGGCAGATTAAAATTTCGCGGTATGTGTTTTATTTCGCGAGGATAAGGCGAAAACAAAACAGCTAAGGTTTTTACCTTAAACACAGCTCTAAAAGGGGCGTCTCTTTTATACATCTTTTTCAACAAAGAAACTGTCTCTGCAACAATAATGAATTTTCTTGTCGAATTTTCGAGTTCGTAGCGAAACATAAAGACTTGTGTTTTTATCGCGATAGTTGTCGTTGGTCTCTCTGGGGGCAGATTTTCGGATCAGAGAGGCCGTTGCCTAATCAGTAAAACTCGAGAAAAGAACGTTTGTAGGGGCAGAATGATTGAACTTAGTACCGAAATGGTCCGAGTGGCGGAGTTTTGTGGGATGAAGAGTGAAAGTGACCGGAAGTGCGTAAATCACGCGCGTGTTCACGCGAGTTCCCAGTCGTTTGACCGCTGTGAAGGCCAGAGGTCGCGATTCTTGGTGCTGACCAAAAGGAGCGCGGCCTCTGGGGACGAGAATGTACGGCTTCAGAGATCGCACGTGGCGCTTATTTCGGGGAAAGAAATTAGACTTTTCTTGCGACAGCTTACCTTCAAAACGTAAAAGTTCATGGATTTTCTGTCTGTTGAATTCTGGCTTTCTTCTTTTGAAAGTGTTCAACGATACTGGCCAGGATTCGTTTTGTCTTGGTGACACGAGGAGATTTGTTCGCTGCTGCGGAAGCGACAACACGCCAATCAGTGCCTTCTCTCCAAATTTCTCAAAAATATCTTCCAGATGTTGATACGAAAGTCCAGTTCCTGCGATTTTCTCGACTATTTGTTGTTTGATAGGAAAAGATGGATCGGTTGGTTGGTAAAGTTTACGTTTAAAAGTCTGGACTAGCGCATGGCGGTGATCGAGGTACTTCATGTCGTTTTCTGCGTGTTTTGTGGTGCACATGATCTCCGTTAACATCTCGTCGCTAACGTTGAGGCTGGAATTGAACAGGATTTTTCTTAGTGCTCTTACGTCTTCCATTGCATCATGCGCAGGGAAAGTTCGGTGGAACAGCTTCTGGTAAATTGACGCTTGGTTGGTTTTTACAGTCGAACCATCTGTTGACATCAGTGACGGATGTTTACATTTCACAAGTTTCTTCATCAAGGGAAGACTGTCAGAGAAAAGCACGTTTAAGGACGACAGGCTTTGGCAGAACTGGTTTCCACCTTGACGAAGAAGAGTAGGCGTATCGAAGACTTGCGAGTTGTGGCCAATTAATACCGTATAGGTTTGTTCGTCACCAGACTTTACACTTTGAGCAGTTCGTTGTAGGAATGTCAAGAAATTTTCTATTGCCTTATCGATGAGAATAGACGTAACTGGGTTGTCTTCTTTGCATAGCGTTCTGGCTCCATTAACTCGTCGAACACTCAGTTTATTTACTCTAGATGCATGAATATCAGCATCCTTGGATGGGAGAACGTACTCGTTAAACTAAAGTAATCCAGATCCATCTAATGCTGACAATTGACAAATTTCTGCCGTTTTTCCTAAAGTGTTGGTTTCAATGTCAAAGATTATAAAGTTGTAAACATTGTTTCCGCTAAAAGGATGTTGCGCAGCCACAGGTCTGACAGTCAGTTCTGCTAAGAATTTTTCAAAATGCTGTAACTCCACTTTGGTGATTTTAATGTTGACATCAATTTCATTTGCCACTTTATCAGGTTTATTCGGATCGAGGTTCAGTCCAATGTTTCTTTGGTACATTGGGCCTTCTTTAGCTTCTTCATTGCCATCAGATTTCAATTTGTTGTTGTGTAGTTGGACGTTTGAAATCAAGATTTGATTTCCTTAGCTTATTTAGGTTGGCGTTGTGTTCCATTTTGTCAATGTGATTAAGGCAATGATCTCCAGGTTCAATATTAAGACTGTCGAGTGTTTGACTGATATGGTGATATCCTAAGTTTGGTTGAGAATCCCACAGGCCGCCCTAAAGTCGTTACTTGAACTACCTCCATAGAACCTAATTTTAGGGTTTTTGGATCCAATTACACTATTTAGAGCCTCGTTTCGTTCGGAGTTTGCAGCTGGTGAAAGTTTTTTTTACCACCAGATCCGTGCAGTATTCATCAAAAATTGCCTTAATTGATTTTCGTAATTGATCTCCAAAGAGATCTTTCCCATAGGGAAGTTCAGAGTGTTTGTAATTAAGTGGATCTTGTTTAGCTCTGCACCAGGATTCATTGCAACATTCATGATTGCCAAATGCGTGAGGAACGATGCTCTTCAGTTCTTTTTGAAGGGCTGAGGGATTTCCTTTGTTTTGAGTAATGCAGTAGCTGAAACATTTTACAAGTAACCAACTACTCTTTGCGAAAGAACTGATGAATTTGCAAATTTTCCCCTTTGTGCCAAATTGTAAAGCCTCGTGGATAGAGATCGTTTTGCATGTACAATGTAAGTCCATTTCTCAACTGGATATGGAACTTTTTGTTTGATGTGCGCAGCCGTAGTTGAGTCGTCATCACCATTGTAAACAGACAGCTTGACATTAGATTTGAGGTTGCGTGTGAATAAATCAATGGCTGCCTGTGGCTCCATTGCCTTAGAGGAGGCAGAGTGATTTAGATGGCAGTCATGAGCAGTTGCCTTTTTTCCTGCTTTCATAGCATTTTTGCAAATTCTGCATGTCTTAGTTTTTGTTGCAAAATCTAGGACTTTGCCAGTTGTTAATCCCGTAACTGCTCCATGCCCTGAGGAAGAATTATGCCCCCGGTCCCTCTTCTGCCATCCCATATCATACGAGCACGAAACACTAACAAAGCCATCACTGTCTGCTGTTGCCCCACCATCTAAAGCTAGTTTTCTTTCTAAAGCCATATTTTCCAGACAGCTTTTTCGTGCCACTTTTTCAACAGCAGTTCCTATCTTCCTTTCTCTACTCTTGAATGTCACAGGGTTGATAGTTGGGACATTAAGTGTTGATAACAGATTGTTTAGGTGAGTATTGCCAATCCCAGTATGAAGGCAACCGAGAACTGCCCGGGAATTTATGTTGTATGTAGGGGGACCTCGCTGACCACTTCTGTGCTCTGATGATGTCTTCACATTATTTTTTTCTCCACACGAAGTACAACTGACTGTGAACACAGAGCCCAGCCCAAATCTCCTTTCTTCCGTTACATTGCGTAATGACAATGGTGCTACAAATTAAACCATGAAAGACACCATGAATGGAATAGCAGATGACTTTTTGTTGAAATTGCTAACACGTTAAATCAAATTGTGTAACTACATAAATTTCATGTACAGAGTCTGACTATCTTCTGGGTTTATTCCTGTATAGTTTATTAAGGTGATTCTCTAGTAAAAGAACCCACCATAGATTTCCGATGAAACTTGGTATGTTGATGTTACAAGACAAGGGGATATTAAAAACGTAATAAAAAGAGGGGGTCACCGTGCTTGTTTTCACGCCACAATGCTGACAAATACGGTTATTAAGGTGACTTTTGGTGATATCCGTGCGCAACAAATAAGAGCGGTTATTTTCCAATGCGGCGTGTTATATCACTTAGAGTTCGACTTTCTTTGATTGTTTATTCATCTACATCCCAGAGAAAATGGCTTCAAATACCCTGCATTATTAATAAATATTTTTATCCTTTAAAGGAAACATAATTTGGACTTACTCTGTTGGGCCCGTTATGTCTCTATCTGTAGCATTTCCTTCATTTGCCAAAAAAGTAGCCATAGATTTCTGCCAATTTTTTTCTCAGTTATTGAGGATATTGTTCTCACTGAATTTATAAAATAAAAAGTGGGGGTCACCGTGCTCGTTTAAGAGAAAAGGGGAATTTATCTCGCTATCGAGCTTAATTTGAGGGAAATCTCTTACGTTTTGTACGCGCGCGCGCTCATGCGCGCGCGCTCATGCACGCGCGCTGATGACGCGAAAATCGTGCGCAGTAGGAACGTGCAATGCAAAACTAGGGAATCACCTTAAGTGGATTTAGTCCTTTATAGTATGACTTTTAATTTAGGGGTGTAAATAAAAGTTGTCTTGTTTTATTTCATTTGCTTTTTGTATCATAAAACTGAAACAAGGAAATAGAAGTGTGACTAGTTTGAAATTGTTGAATTCACATTTTTCCTCAGAAGGCAGAACTGTGCTTGCTTGAAAAGAAATATATTTATTACACTATGCAACTGCAGTCACGTTTTATCAGTTTTATAAATTTTCATGTTATCCAAACCTAGTGTTATGAGAGGACTGTGTGACTAAAGGAGTTGTCACCTGATAGTCCCACCCTGAGTCTTACTCATGTATGTCAAATGCTGGGTTGACCTGTTTCTGTCCTATATTTTCTCAGTTGCTGGTATATTGAAACATCTATTTTTGTTGTATTAGAAGAAATTCATCAGCACACATGAAGAAAACATTGACTTGAAATAATTTCAATTTTCTCACCTGATTTACATACTTGACAAGATTTCAAACCATTTCTGAGTTCGTCTAGATCAATTAGCCTACAACCATGTGGTATTGAATCCTCCTGTATCTTTTGTTTCTAACAAAAGTTATTGTAAAATTAGAGCTACAATTTGTTCTGTGAATATACAATTGAAGTGCAGAAAAATAAAAAATGCAATCATGTTGATATGCTCGATAACTGTGAACATTGTTGCTGGGTAGGGGAGGAGGAGAAGGGGGGAAAGATCAACAGTATAAAAAGACAGGTATGTGTGTTAAGATTGTCTATTTTATTTCTTTTAGTTCCCGTTTTTCGTTTACTTTCTTTCATTCGCAATGCTCGCTAAGGCTTATGGTACTGCGCAACTTAGGTCACGCCGTCTTGGCCAAAGTTGTGTAGAATAAGAAGTGTTAAGCCACGCGTTCAAGTCAAGTCGCCTTTTTTGCACTCTTCTCCTGGAGTATTTCTACTGTGTGGGTCAGATATGTAAGTGATTTTGTTTCTCTGTTATGTTAATGTAATTCTTATCGATTTAATTGTTGTACGATTCAATTTTAGTTCAAATCCATTGTTATTGTTTTTCCCTCGTGCGTATGCAAATAAGTAGTCTGTTCGAAGCATTATGAACGGAACCTGTAATTTCATGTTTATTTCTTAAGTACCATTTGTATTGTTTCAAGCATGTTTCGGTTCCTTAAGTTTATCAATATTTCATTTCCAGTTAGTTGATTACCCTTCATGTGCGGAACATTATTATTTCAATGTCGAATTGTTATTATGCGAATTGGGGTTCCGCCCCCAAATTTCAACAGTAGTTTGTATTTAGTTTATTTTAGCCCTATATTTAATTGTATTTTGTAAACATTATTTTCAGTTTACGAGCATCATCGAACCCTCCTCGTTGACCCGAAATAAACCCAATTTCACTGTCTTCAAGTTGGAGTCTTTGTCTCAGTAAATTACGCCCCCCTTGACTCGCGACACGTCTTGATCTTGCATTGCAATCCTCGATAGTCGCTGTCGTAACAGTAAAATATCTCCACCGTGTTGATCATCTTCAAGGATTAGGATGAGCAATTAAGGCGAGAACATGAGTGTAACTGACCAAGGAAGTACAAAAGATATTATTAGCAATTTGTTAAGTTCGTCGCATGATGTACGTGGAAGCGAAGAGTTTATCATGCAATTACAAGAAAGCGATGGCGCTACGCGTGACCTTTCTACCCATGACCGGAAACGGACGTTAACTGAAAAAGGAAAGGAATACCTTATTCGTACTAATTTTCGCGGGCACTTAATTTCGCGAATTTGGAACACGAATATTTCGCGAGCATTAATTTTCGCGATTTTGCAAAAAATGACAAATTTAGGGCATTTAATTTCGCGAAAATTGACAATAGACAGACTTAGAAAACCGTTTTTTTTTATTGATTGATCACTTAAATAACGATTGAGTTACAATCATGATTTACAATTACGTAAAAGAAATAGCGTTGATAATCAGACAAAACAAGCAAATACTGCCAATCAATCAGATGCTACTGCAATATAGTACTAATAAAAGTCAATTGTAAAAATATAATTTCAAATACCTAAGCCACACAGTTCTGTAATGATTATAAATGCTTAACACCCTTGAAACAGAACAAAACTATAGATGAATAATGTCTATATTATTACTGTGGTGCACTGTCTATATCGAAGCCCCAGCAAAGAACAGATTGATAATTGACAAATACAAAGAGCTTGTGTTAGCTAATTATAAAGAGCCTGACCTAAATGGACATTTTGATGACTGCACGAAAGATGTTTTAAAAGAGCTATATGTACAAGAAGAAGAAATGAGTGATTCAGATGAAGAAAGAGCTGAAGTAGATGATAAATAGACTAATGACAATTACCATGTAGCTGTGAACGCAGTTAATCATTGATTAAAGCAATTATAGAAGTGTATTAAATTTCGCGTGTTTAATTTTCGCGTATCCTAATTTTAGCGAGTCTTTAATTTCGCGATTTTTTACAAATCGCGAAAATCGCGAAATTAAAGCCTCGCGAAAATTAGTACGAATAAGGTACATGATAGAAACCTTGAGGCATCACAGAGATGCAGCAAAGAAACGCTTGATAAGGCAAATGAAGAAAGCAAACTTTCTGCTTGAAGAGCTAAAGGATATCGAAATTCTCACATCTGAAGCAGAGGAACTCGATTCGTTGAAAGAAGATTTGAATCAAGCTTTTAAGCAATACCATGATCTTATGGAAACTGGAGAGGACAGAGAGGCTTCGTACCGATCACAGGTATGTTGAAAAACGTCGCAAAAACCACCCCGCCGTGGACAAGAAAACACCAACGACAAACTATCAAACAGTCAAGTCAAAAGTTTTTAATCTGACGCAATTACAAAAAGCTGACGAGGAAAAAACTGACGAGGGACTTGCCACGCAATCTACAAAAACTTGTTAAAATCGGTACAGTAAAACTCCGGGAAAATTCTAGATAGTTCTTAAATGCCCCAAACTTAGCAGTCAGAAAATCCTAAGAATAAACTTAAGTTAGCATCAATGAAATGAAAAGAGTCAAGAGTCTGCATTTCGTAAGAGTGTAGTTCAAAAATAATGTAATTTTTCAACACTCCTTCTCACTCGCAAAGGAAATCAGGCATCTTTATCAGTCCGGACATCAGCCGTAGCTTTATGAATCGATCTCGATTCAGTCCTTTGGTGAGCATGTCAGCAATCATTTCCTCTGTGGGACAGTACTGCAGTTCCACAGTCCCCTTCTCTACTTGTTCTCGAATGACGTGGTACTTGATCCCAATGTGTTTGGCTCGTCCATGGAACTGAGGATTCTTGGCCAGACAAATAGCTGATTGGTTATCTTCAAAAATCCTGGTTGGTTCTCTCGGGGGATTTCTTACATCTGTCAGCAATTGTCGCATCCAGATTGCTTCTTGTGCTGCACTTGCCAATGCAATGTACTCAGCTTCCGCGGTCGAAAGTGCTAAGCACGGCTGTTTCTTGCTTCTCCAGCTGATTGCTGCACCACTGATCTGGAACATATATCCTGACGCTGACTTGCGATCATCCATGTCTCCAGCCCAGTCAGCATCACAGTATCTAATACAGTCACTTGATCCATCTTTCCCGTAAAGAAGTCCCAAGGACAAAGTCCCCTTCAGGTAGCGCATAATCCGTTTAACAGCAGTCCAGTGTTGTTTGGAAGGACTTGCACAAAACTTGGCCACGTTGCTAACAGCATACGTAATATCTGGTCTTGTCATTATTGACAGGTACAGCAGACTACCAACTGTCGATTGGAACTGTACTTGATCAACGTTCTCACAGTCCTCGGTTGTCTTCACAAGTTTCAAGCTGGCATCTGCTGGTGTATGGAGTGGTTTGGCATTCTCCATTCCAAATATCTGCAGGACTCTTTGAGCATAAGCTTCTTGACCGATCCACACTTCTCCAGTCTGTGGGTTCTGAATCACCTTAACACCCAGGAAATGGTGGAGCTCTCCCATAACCTTGACTTCGAACCCCTCAGCAAGACCTTTCTTGACTTCTGCCATCCGCTTATCACTCTTAGTGGCCAACACAATGTCGTCAACATGAACAGCAATTACAAACATTTCTCCTTCTGTAGCCACGTAGATGCATGGGTCGCTGTCTGTCTGCATAAAACCCATTTTCTTCAACCTTTTATCCAGCACAGAATTCCAGCATCTCGATGACTGCTTCAAGCCATAGATACTTCGTTTTAGCCTACAGACCAAATGTTCCTGGCCCACGGTTTCAAAACCCTCTGGCTGTTTCATGTACACCTCTTCTTTCAGTTCTCCATTCAGGAAAGCAGTTGCAACATCCATCTGATGCAAGTTCAGGCCGTTCTGCACAGCTAACGCGATGACTGTTCGAACTGATTCAAAGCGGACAACTGGACAAAATGTCTCATCATAATCAATTCCAAACTTCTGAGTGAAACCTTGTGCTACAAGTCTAGCTTTGTACCGTTCAACTGATCCATCAGCTTTCTTCTTAACCTTGTACACCCACTTGCTCCCAACTGCTTTTCGGTCCCTTGGCAGTTCCACTAAGTCCCAGACATCATGAGTGCGAAGGGATTCCATCTCCTTCTCCGTCGCAGTCATCCATTTGGCTTTGTCTGGACCGGCTAGTGCTTCCTTAACAGTCTTCGGTTCATCTGATCCAGTGCTTGTGACATCTGCCCATTCTCCATAATAGTCAGGCGGCCTTCTGTCCCTTTCTGGTCTTGACAGCACAGGTTCTGTTAACCCATCAGCAACTGGCTGCTCATCAGGCTCTTGATCTGGAAGACGACCAGATTCTACGTAAGGTGTCTCGTCCTTCTCTTCTTTTTCGTTTAGCTCCTCAATTCCACGACTGGATTCATTGAATATGACATCTCGACTGTAGAGAACTTTAGCATGCTTTAGGTCATGAATCCGGTATCCCTTTGTCTCAGTGCCATAGCCCAGAAGAATGCACTTCCTGGATTTTACGTCAAGTTTCTTCCTATCATCTTTGGCTACATGAGCATATGCTGCACATCCGAAAACTCTCAGATGTCCCACATTTGGTTTCTCTCCTGTCCAAGCTTCAAATGGAGTCATTCCTTTAACTGCCATTGTAGGACTTCGGTTTCGAAGATAAACAGCTGTAGACAATGCTTCTGCCCAGAAACGATGTGGCAGCCTCGCATCAGCCAACATAGCTCGAACGCCTTCAACGAGTGTCCGGTTCATCCTTTCGGCAACACCATTCTGCTCAGGAGTCTTCGGTACATGCAGTCAGTTCATGACGAACTCCTTCCTTCTTCAAGTACATTTGGAACTCTGTAGACATGTATTCACCACCATTGTCAGTGCGTAGAGCCTTTAACTTCTGATTTGTAGATCTTTCTGCCAGAGCTTTCCACTCAAGGAAACATGGGAAGACATCATCTTTGTGCTTCAGGATGTAAACCCACACATAGCGAGACTTGTCATCAATGAATGTCAGAAAGTATTCACCTCCACTTAAGGACTTCGCATTCATCTTTCCACACACATCACTATGTACCAACCCCAGCAGTTCACCTGACCGCTTGCCTCCATCGGTGGGAAATTTTCTTCTCTGGTGTTTTCCTTCCAAACATGGCTCGCAGAAGTTAACATCTCGCAATGAATTGTAATCAAAACCATCAACCAGCTCCTCCTTAGCCAACTTTCGCAGGTTTTGCACTCCCAGATGACCATAACGCTGATGCCAAATGTCTTCCTTTGTCGGTTGGTTTCGTTTGTCAGCTGCATTGGCTTGTTGACGATCAGTCAAACAGTTCAGGTAGTGTAAGTTTCCTTTCCTTGTGGCAGCGGTGATCAGCTTCCGGTTTGCATCCAAAACTCGACAACTGACTTCATCAAACTCAACCACCTTTCCAGCTTCCGCTGCCTTCGATACGCTGAGCAAGTTGTATGACAGATCAGGCACATACAGAACCTCATGTAATTTGCATCTACTAGTTTTGCCACTTGTTGATGCCATCTCCAACACAACAGTTCCTTGCCCTGTCGCTTCCACTGCGCATCCATCTCCGAGCGTGACCTCCAGTGGCTTCTTCAGGCTACGGAGTTCGACAAACAGCTTATCATCATTGCACATGTGACAGGCTGCTCCTGAGTCCACAATCCAATCATTCATTGGGCTATTGCAACTCGCCGACATCATGTGGTTCACCATCAACCCAGTACAGTCACTATCCGAACTGCTGCTGTCTCTCCGTTTCACCTCGGCTCTATTTGCCTTCAGCTTGTTTCTGGTCTCCTGGCTGGCTTGTGGTGTTTCTGGTTTCCTTCTGGCTTCTGACTTGGTCCTGACCCATTCTTTGCAGTTCCGCCTGATATGACCGAATTTTCCACAGTGGTGGCACTTCTGTCCCTTCGCTTTATATCGCTGTTGCCCTGTCATTGCTCTCTCGCTCCTTACTCTAACATCCGCTCGTTCCTTTAGTTTCCGTTCTTCATGCAGCAACCGCTCAGTAACAACTTCAAACTTCGGAACCTCCACGTTCGCCTCAAAAGCAGTGACCAGCATGCTGTACGAGTCTGGTAGACTGGCTAGCAAATGCACTACACGATCCTCTTCTGAAATTGGGTCTCCAATCACTGACAAACCTTCAAAGATCTCAGTCATGGCCTTAACATGTTCCTGCACGGACCCACCATTCTTCAACCGCAAAGAGAAAAGATTTCGCCTCAGTTCCAGCTTGTTCGCCCATGTTCTCTTCTGAAATTGGTTTGCCAGTTTCTCCCACACAGTGGTCGGGTCCTCAGGGTCTCCAATTAAATACAACAGCGACGGCTCAAGGGACAGCACGATTATCGCCAGCGCTCGATTTCTTCGTGCGAGGAACTTCGTGTACCATTCTCCGGACCAGGAGCAGCTTCAGTACCATCAACAATGTTCCACAACCCTTCCTTCATCAGAGCCATTCGACACTGTACTTTCCACGTTGGATAATTCTTCCCATTCAAAGGAACAACAGCATTCACGGTGGACTTCAAGGATTCAGACGCCATCTTTGTTTTTTCTGAATTAATGAGGAGGCCAGGCAACACAGCCAGAAATTCGCTTCAATTCAGCACGAAAACAACTTCAACGACGCAGCGACATCGTCCTGGGCCCATAACCTGTTGAAAAACGTCGCAAAAACCACCCCGCCGTGGACAAGAAAACACCAACGACAAACTATCAAACAGTCAAGTCAAAAGTTTTTAATCTGACGCAATTACAAAAAGCTGACGAGGAAAAAACTGACGAGGGACTTGCCACGCAATCTACAAAAACTTGTTAAAACCGGTACAGTAAAACTCCGGGAAAATTCTAGATAGTTCTTAAATGCCCCAAACTTAGCAGTCAGAAAATCCTAAGAATAAACTTAAGTTAGCATCAATGAAATGAAAAGAGTCAAGAGTCTGCATTTCGTAAGAGTGTAGTTCAAAAATAATGTAATTTTTCAACAAGGTAGCCCAAGCTCGATATATGAGCAGCTCTTTATATGTTGACCTTGCATTGTTACGTGACTCGAGCGATTTGCATATTTATAAGGATTTGAAGGGGGAAAATAACGATTGTTTCTGTAACCTATGAAAATGTAGTGATTTAAATAAAAATCGTCTTACCTTACTTTATTTGAGTGTTTTTTCCCTCCTGTGTGGTCTTTGAGCCGATTTATGGCCATTCTGTTAGTTTTAGCTGAACCGGTTTGCTCTCTCTATATATACTTACCCAAGGTCGGGTACTGGTCGATCCGATATGCCGAAGGAAAACGGGCGTAAATTCTCTTCAGCAGCTCCAGTCGCCTCCAAATTCCGGGTAGAGCACGGACGATAGTTACTTTTTCCATCCGTGGTCTTTTCTTGGCGTCGAATCTTCACGGAGGCCGAATAAAACGTCGACAATCTCTGAAAACTTTCCCGTTTTCGGCCATCGAAAGGCTTTGTTCGAAATCCGCGTTACCAAACGGTCAAAAGTTAACTTAGCGGCCCGGCCTGAGACTCAAATTACTTCCACTCCGGGTGGGCGACAGTCCTTTGCTCCCATGAAATACCTTTGAGCAAAGGACTGTCGCCCACCCGGAGTGGAAGTAATTTGAGTCTCAGGCCGGGTCGCTCAGTTAACTTTTGACCGTTTGGGTAACGCGGATTTCGAACAAAGCCTTTCGATGGCCGAAAACGGGAAAGTTTTCAGAGATTGTCGACGTTTTATTCGGCCTCCGTGAAGATTCGACGCCAAGAAAAGACCACGGATGGAAAAAGTAACTATCGTCCGTGCTCTACCCGGAATTTGGAGGCGACTGGAGCTGCTGAAGAGAATTTACGCCCGTTTTCCTTCGGCATATCGGATCGACGAGAATCCAACCTTGGGTAAGTATATATAGAGAGAGCAAACCGGTTCAGCTAAAACTAACAGAATGGCCATAAATCGGCTCAAAGACCACACAGGAGGGAAAAAACACTCAACTAAAGTAAGGTAAGACGATTTTTATTTAAATCGCTACATTTTCATAGGTTACAGAAACAATCGTTATTTTCCCCATACAAATCCTTATAAATATGCAAATCGCTCGAGTCACGTAACAATGCAAAGGTCAACATATAAAGAGCTGCTCATATATCGAGCTTGGGCTACCTGTGGTACCGATATTTTGACTTAATAGATCGCGAATTCAGTGAATTGCGCCCGAAAATCAGCAGCCGAATTCACGCCGTCGAAAAAAGGGCCTTTGAAGAAAATCGTCAGTTAAGTCCTCACACTCAAGTGGTTCGTTTAGCACGAAATCTTCCAAATTGTCCAGCTCCTCTGCACGTTCAAGGAAGATCAAGGCTGCAGCCAAGGCCGCTAAATTAAAAGCCGAAATGAAATACTTAGACAAGGAGGCCGAGCTAAAAAGGATTAAAAAGATGAAGGAACTGGAAATGGCAAAGGCAGAGATGCACGCCATGAAGGTACTGGAGGATGAAGAAAACTACAGTCCGGCTAAACAAAGTGAAATATGTAGCTAAAGGTTTCAAGAACGAAGTGGATTGAATCTAGACGCTACTCCTTTTGTGCCAAAGGAGTTGGCCACACCTTTAAAATTCAAACAGCCTCATCTACCGACTCTTGAAGTTTCTACTCCCGGAAACCCTTTTGGCATGCCGCCATCGGAGCCGCTCTTAATTAATGCCTGTCAAGCCAGAAGCTGAAGTGAAGGTACCTCCAGATCCTTGCAAACCATTCCCTTTAGAGCCGCCATGTTTTCCTGTGAAGGTGGAACATCAATCCTTAAGCTCTAGAAATCCATTCACACCACCGTCATTTAAGTCAGAGCAAGAGATGCAAAGTCCAGGCCTAAGCGAAGACACATTTCAAGAGATTGTCAAGCTTCAGACCAGGCAAACAGAGCTCAGTGCCCTTATCGCTGAGCAGCAGCGGATCAGTTCCCTTCCAGTCCTAGAACCACCAACTTTCAGTGGTAACTATTTCGACTATCCCATATTCATGAGAGCCTTTGAAACTATTATCGAAACCCGTGTTACTGTAGATAAAGAACGACTGTACTTCCTGAACAAGTATACCACAGGAAAAGCCAACGATGTTATCAAAGGTTTTGTAACTCTGAGCTAGAGTGATAGCTACAAGCGAGCCAAGAACCTGCTTGCCCAAAGGTTTGGAGATCCCCACCGTGTCTCAAATGCTTATAAATCACGTCTAAGGAAGTGGCCACAGATCGGTGAAGGCCAGAGTACGGAGCTTCAGGCTTTCTCAGATTTCTTAGGACAATGTCAAGAAGCTATGCGAAGCATGAAGTTTCTGAGTGATTTGGACTCTGTGGAGGTGCTGAAACAAGGCAGTTCCAAGCTACCCTCGTATTCAGGAGTGAAGTGGTGCCGTCATGCCTTTGACAAGAAGAAAAATTGTGGACAAGTAGTTACATTTCATGATCTCGTGAAATTCGTGGAGACAGAAGCTGATCTTGCTACGGACCCAGTCTTCTCCCCTGATGTCCTTAAGTCAGAACGCAATAGAAGGTTTGAGAAGGAAAAGAATCCCAGGGACAGGAACCGAAGACCTCCGGCTAACTTAAACAGTTTGTTAAGTGCTACAGGTGACCCTCCAAAGAGCAGTAGTCCACCAGCAGACTCAAAAACCTCATCACCTTCAGTAATCTGCCCTGTATGTTCAAAACCTCACACTATCTCCAACTGTGATGAATTCAAGAAGAAAGCTGTTAAAGAGCACCTCGACTTTATCCAGTCTGTGGGTCTTTGCTTTGGTTGTCTCGGCAAAGGTCACTACTCGAAGAATTGCCGCAAGAGACTGACATGTCAGAAGTGTAAAAGACCACACCCAACGATTCTCCATTATGATTCACAAGATGACAAGGAGTCAAAGGATTCAGCCAGACCTTCAAGCCAGATCAGTCGTCCAGCAACACTTCCCATGTTTTTCATACGGTTGGCGAGGGGAGTAGTGTCACCAATTCTATGATTGTCCATGTATGGTTGCATCACAAAGACAGTCCTGACAAGGAAGTTTTAGTCTATGCACTCCTGGATGATGCCAGTGACTCAACTTTCATCAAGTCTGAAACTCTGCGTGATCTTGGTTTAAAGGGCCCGGAGGTCAAACTAAATTTGTACATGATGCTGGGAAAGGAAGAAATTTCTGTTGAGAAGATATCTGGTCTAATGATTAAGCGATTGGACAAGAGAGTTGAGATAGAGCTGCCCAAGTTGTATTCCAGAGAAAGTATTCCGTTTCGAAGGAATCAAATTCCTACCCCAGAAGTTGCTGAGAAATGGCCACATCTTATGAATGTTGCAAACAAGCTGCATCCTTATCAAAGTGGTACAGATGTTGGAATCTTAATTGGCTGCAATTGCCCACGAGCGATTACACCTAGAGAAGTTGTTCTTGGAAAGGGGGACGATCCGTAGGCAGTCAAGACCCTCCTGGGTTGGGGAATCATCGGTCCAATCACTCCACACCAAGAAAGGCAAGAAGGTGAAGAAGATCTGGAGCCCTCTATGTGTCACAGAATTATGTCTCCCGAGATCGGCAGTAATACCCCAAAAAGTCTCAGCTTCATTTCCAAAGTCCAGCTTAAGGAGGAAATAAACCCTCATGCAGTGAAGAAAATGTTCGAGACAGATTTCTTAGAAGGGAACTCTTCCCAAGAAGCTCTTTCGCAAGAGGATAGAAAATTCCTGTCAATCGTAGAAAGTGGAATTCGTCACTGTGAAGATGGCCACTATGAGATGCCGTTGCCATTGAGAGTGCCAGCCTCAATTCTCCCGAATAACCGTGAAGTCGCTTTACGCCGTTTAATCCAGTTGAAACGGAGGTTCCAGCGTGACAGGAAATACAAGGATGATTACACTGCGTTCATGGAAAAGGTAATAAGTAATGGTTTTGCTGAGAAGGTTCCTCCCATGGAAGCAGAATCTAGCGGAAAGGCAGGCCCCAACCAGTCAGAAGAAAGACAAGCTTGGTACATCCCACACCATGGTGTGTATCACCCGAAGAAGCTCACTAAAATCCGGGTTGTCTTTGACTGCTCATCAGAATTCCAGAACGAGTCGCTGAACAAGCATCTACGTCAAGGGCCAGACCTAACAAATAACCTGGTGGGAGTCCTGTGCAGATTTAGAAAAGAACCTGTAGCCCTGATGTGCGACATCGAAGGAATGTTTCACCAAGTTAGAGTAGCAGAGCAGGACAGAGACCTCCTTCGCTCCCTCTGGTGGGAAGATGGTGATACTACAAAGGAGCTCACTGAATTCAGGATTAAAGTACACCTTTTCGGAGCCACAAGTTCCCCAGGATGTGCTGACTGTGCTTTGAAGATGTCCGCAAATGACAACGAGACCGATCTAGGACCAGAGGCAGCAAACTTCATCCGTAAAAATTTCTATGTCGATGACGGACTGACATCCGTGGAATCAGTGCATGACGCAGTTACCCTCATTAAAGATACAAAGGAAATGTGCAGAAGAGGAGGCTTCAAGTTGCACAGGATTACCTCAAGCCATAAGGAGGTTATCGAAGCCATACCTATTGATGACCGAGCAGAAGGCATCCAGAACATCGATCTAGACAAGGAAGAATTGCCAGTGGAACTGTCCTAGGGATTCAGTGGTGCATAGAAAGGGACTCGTTCCAATTCAGAATCGTTTTAAAGGACCGTCCGTGCACTAGACGAGGTATCCTCTCAACGGTCAGTTCCATTTATGATCCACTAGGATTTGTGGCCCCTCTTCTCTTGGAGGGCAAGAAAATACTTCAAGAGCTCTGTAGAGAAAGAGCAGATTGGGACGACCCCGTTCCTGAAGCCATAAAGGCGAGATGGGAAAGACGGAGAGCAGAATTACCTTCATTGGAGGAATTAGCTATCCCCCGGTGGTACAAGCCCTTGAACTTTGGTCCAATTGCTAGTGCAGAACTGCATCATTTCTCCGATGCAAGCACCCAGGGATATGGCCAGTGCTCGTACGTAAGGCTGACAAACCACAAAGGCCACATTCACTGTTCATTTGTCATCGGAAAAGCCAGGGTCGCTCCGCTCAAGCCTGTGACAGTGCCACGCCTTGAACTCACAGCTGCTGTTGTGTCAGTGAAAACAAGTGCTCCGTTACAGCAGGAACTAGACTATGAAGGAGTGGAAGAAGTATTTTGGACTAACAGCAAAGTTGTGCTTAGCTATATTGCGAATGAGACCAGAAGATTCCATATCTTTGTTGGCAATAGAGTTCAGCAAATTCAAGAGCACTCTTCCCCAGACCAGTGGCATTATGTGGACATGAAGTCAAACCCGGCTGATCACGCCTCTCGAGGTCTCAACCCTCAAGGACTTCAGAAATCAAGCTGGCTTACTGGACCAGCCTTTCTGTGGAAGGATAAGTCCTGTTGGCCCGTACATGAAGCTAAAGAAATCTTCACGCTGTCTGAAGGTGATTCTGAAGTCAAGAATAAAGTTGCCCTAGTCACCAGCACAGACGCATCCTTTGCAAGCTTGGCCAGCCGTCTGGAGTGCTTTTCAGACTATCACCGGGCAAAGAAGGCTGTTGCATTGTGTTTTCTGTACATACAGAAACTCAAGGACAGAGTTCAGGCTAGGAAACCCAGCTGTCTTGAGAAACCATTACCGAAGATCATTCAAACAAGAAGTACTTCTCAAGTAGCAAGCACGAAGCAAGTTATGTCACAACCCCAGTTCATCACAGTAGCAACAATACAACAAGTAGAGAGGATTATGATCAAAGCAGTTCAAGCCATCCACTACGACGAAGAAATAAAAGTTTTGACCTCAGCCACCCAAGAGCATGTTCCCAATAAGAACCAGGGCATTAAGAAATCAAGTACACTCTTCAAACTCGACCCGTTCGTGGACTCTGGTGGTATCTTGAGGGCCGGCGGACGACTAAAGTCTACAGAAATGCCAGAGTTTGTCAAGTTTCCTATAATCCTTCCAGGAAAGAGTCACATTGCTAACCTCATCGTCAAGCACTGCCACGAAGAAGTAAACCATCAAGGAAGAGGCATAACCATCAATTAAGTTTGATCTCGTGGGTATTGGATAGTAGGCGGATCCTCTGCAGTTGCCTCACACATATCAAAGTGTTTCGAGTGTCGGAAGCTCAGAAGTGTAGTTGAGGAGCAGAAGATGGCAGACCTTCCACTAGATCGGTCAGACCCAGCACGGCCGTTCACCTTTAGTGCTGTGGACTATTTTGGTCCTTGGTTAATCAAAGAAGGAAGAAGAGAGGTTAAGAGATATGGTGTTCTATTTACCTGTATGGCATCAAGGGCTGTACACCTAGAGAGTGCCAACTCCCTAGATACATCATCCTTTATTAACGCACTCCGCCGTTTCATATGCCGCAGAGGGCCAGTTCGTCAACTCCGGAGTAACCAAGGAAGCAATTTCGTGGGTGCAAAGAGAGAACTGAAGGAAGCTGTGGCAGAATTCGATGATAACCAAATTAAGGACGAATTACTCAAGAACAACTGTGACTGGATCACATTCAAGATGAATGTCCCATCCGCAAGCCATATGGGAGGAGTTTGGGAACGCCAAATCCGCACGGTACGTAGTGTTTTGTCAGCAATTTTAGAGAAGAACGGCGCCCAATTGGATGACGAATCCCTGCGGACATATCTCTGTAAATGTGAAGCTATCATCAACAGCCGTCCATTGACAGTGACCAATTTAAATGATCCCCCACCTGGTATGTTCCAGAGCCCCGACCTCTATTCAAGAAAACGATGGAGAAGAATCTAACACCTGTCTAACGAGTTCTGGTGCCGCTGGAGGAAGGAGTTCCTTTTGAGCCTCCAGCAGCGTACTAAGTGGAACCGTCCTAGAAGAAACCTGTCCATTGGCGACATTGTTATAGTGAAAGAGGATACCCTACCAAGGAATTGCTGGCAGCTGGGACGTGTGTCAAAAACGTATCCCTCTAAAGATGGATATATCCGCTCAGTTCAAGTCGATCTTGGCGACGCTGCTATTCCTGCTGATGGCAAGAGAAAGGGACCTGTCAGAAGTTTGGATCGCCCAGTGAACAAGTTAGTCCTGTTGGTTCTAAGTGATGCTGATGCTGATGAAGTATGAAGACCTGGGGTAGATCCCCGACGAGGAGCCCTGATTGAACTGCGTATTGTAGTTAGTGACTTTATTTTAATCATTTCCATTGATAGTTTTAGAGAATTTTTTGTGAGTGAAATATCCTATTTCAGGGGAGCCATGTTAAGATTGTCTATTTTATTTCTTTTAGTTCCCGTTTTTCGTTTACTTTCTTTCATTCGCAATGCTCGCTAAGGCTTATGGTACTGCGCAACTTAGGTCACGCCGTCTTGGCCAAAGTTCAGTCGGCTTTTTTGTGTAGAATAAGAAGTGTTAAGCCACGCGTTCAAGTCAAGTCGCCTTTTTTGCACTCTTCTCCTGGAGTATTTCTACTGTGTGGGTCAGATATGTAAGTGATTTTGTTTCTTTGTTATGTTAATGTAATTCTTATCGATTTAATTGTTGTACGATTCAATTTTAGTTCAAATCCATTGTTATTGTTTTTCCCTCGTGCGTATGCAAATAAGTAGTCTGTTCGAAGCATTATGAACGGAACCTGTAATTTCATGTTTATTTCTTAAGTACCATTTGTATTGTTTCAAGCATGTTTCGGTTCCTTAAGTTTATCAATATTTCATTTCCAGTTAGTTGATTACCCTTCATGTGCGGAACATTATTATTTCAATGTCGAATTGTTATTATGCGAATTGGGGTTCCGCCCCCAAATTTCAACAGTAGTTTGTATTTAGTTTATTTTAGCCCTATAGTTAATTGTATTTTGTAAACATTATTTTCAGTTTACGAGCATCATCGAACCCTCCTCGTTGACCCGAAATAAACCCAATTTCACTGTCTTCAAGTTGGAGTCTTTGTCTCAGTAAATTACGCCCCCCTTGACTCGCGACACGTCTTGATCTTGCATTGCAATCCTCGATAGTTGCTGTCGTAGCAATGTGGTTCACTTGAAACTGGGCAAGCAAAACTCCAAGAAGGAGTTCATCAAAATGAACTCTCACCTTACTAGCACGGGTTTCCACTGGAATGAACTTTGCGGTAGGGTCGCTTTCTTCGAATTCGAGCTTCCTCTTTGCCCTCCATTCCCTTATCCCTTGAGTCCGCTGGTGTCCACTTCTCTTTTTTTCCAATTTCGCTTTACTTGAAAATTGCCCTTGTCCGTCTCGCAATTCGCTTCGCTCCGCTCCACTTTCTCCCTGATCATTCAGTTTTCCGAACTTAAGACTAAGCCTCCAACTATCAACACAGTCCCTGTACTACTCCATGACCGCCAGCTACCACTGCTACCTTCTCTGCCTTCATCTTTTTTTTGTCGATCGATCGATGCTTGGTAAATATTTCTTCCAAACCGGAGAAAAATTAGCAAATTTTGTGGAAGACAGTATTTTTTTCATTAAGTCGACACAAAGAAAACGATTTTGGCGACAAATTTTGCTGTACAGCTCCTCGTGGGAAATAACGTAGAGAAAAACAAGACACAAGTCTTTCAAAATTGCGGGAAGCCATTTTGTTTTATTTGTTGTTATCAAAACTCACTTTAAACTACGCGCGCCATTTTCGTACCCATGCCTCGCGCGCCAAAAAACTATATAGAGCCACCTTAAGGTGTCTCCATAGGGTTTTAAGAGCGCTCGCACCGATGATGCGAGCTTTAGTAATGTGCTCGCGCTAGCTGACGCAAGCTCATGCAAACCAGCGAACAAGTCAACAATATAGCTCCAAATTACAGCTCAGAAGTAGAAACAAAGAAACCAGAAAACGATTTGGACGGAAAGGGCTTGTGTGTATTTTGATGACACCGCCATTGTCGAGTCGCTCATCCACAAAACCGCGTGGTTCGAAAATTCGCGCATGCTTACATAGCGATCTTGGCGAGTTCCTATTCTGATAACGTTATTGCCATTGAGGTGAAAAAATATGAAAAATCCTTATCAGATTTCTCGAATTTCCTTCGGTGAAATTCCTTAAGATTTGGCAGAGAAGTTATTCCTTATTAGCTTTCCTTGCTTTCAATTGATCAGAAAAATTTGTAAGACAAGGTTTTCGCTTAGCCAAAAAACGCAAAAATGCTAAAAACGAAAAAACTACCTTGACAACCCCTACTTTTTTCGATTTTAAAAGTTTCTTCTTGCCAGACTCTACCCGGTTTGAGCATATCAGAAAATTTTACCGAAGGAAATTGAAGAAATTTGAAATCAAAGCCAAACAGACGTCAAAAAATGGCGATGTTTGAGGAGTTTTAATTTGAGACTTAAAGCCTTGATACCAGAGGTGACTGTTGAACAGTAAATTTTGGCCCTTGTTTGTTATGTTTCAGTAGCTTTGATTAAGAAAATAGCAAAAAAGAACGAGAATATTAACTTTCGATTGAGGTCACTGGCGCGCGCTTCGTGATCTTGCATAACCCTATTGAGCCACCTTAAAGCAACCGTTATCTTTATTCCTTTCACCGACGATCATTACGCTTTTGCGTTTTGTTTACTTTCGTTAACTGGTTACGTTTATTTCCCGTGGGAAAATTTTACAATAACGATGCAAAAATCGTTATTTTCGCTCAATAAAGTTTTAATTTTTTGACATTTTGTTTAGTCTTTTTTCTTTTTTGTATCTCTTTTGTTCATGATGGCAATATGCTTGTTTAGATTTTATTTGAGAGGCAGAATGTATTGTTAGTTGATCTTGTTACGTGACAGATTATCACATGTCACGCAGTCGACACGCAGAATCGCTATCGTTGCATGCCTTGTTGTACGGGATCTTTCATGTGTGGGACGTCAAAAAGCCAAAATAAGGATCAAAGTAGACTGAAAGTAACTGGATTGCGACACGCTATAGACGACAAGAAGTAACTTTTATGGTTTACTCAACACCCGCTCAGTGGCTTCAATGAGTACGCCGGTCGGCACCCTTTATACCGACTAGCAGAGGACAGTTTTTCGAAAGTATCCTTCAAGCGGCATAATATGGGCCTATGAAAGATTTGTAAGGTAAGGAATGTCAAAGCAAAGACAGCAAGCTAAGTGCGGCTGCGACTCAAACAATGCTTTGCTTGTGTCACTGCAATGGTGATTTTGTTTATTTCAATATGGCGCCATTTACCATTTTATCAAAGTTTGGTTGGTTGGTATATTGAACCAGTAGAAGACACCAGAAAAAAGGAAACAATAAATTTGAAGACCCACCTTGCAAACCCTCTT
>CBDDTI010000232.1:0-16639 GCA_965233585.1 bacterium | reverse complement strand
CTATAAAAACAACAACTGATACTTCACAGCTTAAGTATTCCATAGCATATTTCAACAGCACCTTATCATTGTACTGTTGTTGGTTATGGATGTATACACATGTTTGATCTAGCCTAAAATAATACCGGTACTGCTGTCTCTCATTGCTCTTTGTCACCAAGGCCATGATTCAATTATTGTCTGATTTTGGCCTCAAAAATTCCATACTGTAAATTAGGTTTCTAAATCCTTAATCAACCAAGTAGTCACGAGGTTCTGTACATACACTGTAAACTTGTTTAAGTGTCGTTTTTCCCTCTCAGAGTAGTTTAAAATCCCTTTTGCTTGTGTAAATGTATTTATTATCCCTTCTATAAAAGTGAATGATCAGCTTATTTATTGCTTTTGAAGTATGGTGTTTGCTCTCAATAACTGGTATGGAACTCTTCACCTTCAATAAGACTTTCGTTTTGTTTTTAACAATTCTGATTATCATGACAGTACCAAGGGTGGCTAACCAGCACACACAAAAACAATAAATAAATTTATTGATCATATACTTAACATGTATGTTCATAAGCCATTACTGTCCTTAATGGTAATTTGAGATTTAAAGTCCTAAAATTCATGAACTTTTAAAGGTTATAACAACCACAGACTTGGTGGGCTGTTGTTAATAAAAGTATCACAAACTTGATGAGATATGTGCTTATGAAATATTATATCTGGCAAACTATGAGCTTCTTTACCTGTATTCAAGATGAAAGCCACTGAAATCATCTCTCTCAGACAGAGTGCTATACACTTTTTGCATGGTACATGTACGCTTAAAGAGAAATAAATGCCATTAGAATGTGCATCATTTTTCATTTAATTGTATTGGTAAGTGGAGAAAGTGATGTCAAACACTTTGATTGACTTGCACATTGAAATCCCAAAACTATAGGAAAATGTAACACTGACCCGGGTCAACTGACCCTTTAACAAAGCCCCTTAAAGAATCAATGGGTTATCCCTTACGATGTTATTAGTGAGAGCTATCCACCATCGAGTCAGTGCTATTCAGGCTAACCAGAGTGTTATTCAGGCTAACTGGAATGATATTTTTGGCTTACCACATAGCGCTTTTTAATTATTCAATTTCAACTGGTAAAATTGACAAGTATTGCAGTTAGCCTAATAGCATTCCAGTTAGCTTGACTAACACTCTGATTAGCCTAAATAGCACTGACCTGATGGTGGTTAGCCTCCAAAACCTTTCAGCACCTTTAAAAAAATCAGAGACCCCTTCAAGCTATGATGTTCCTTTGAACAAAAATCTTACCCCCTTTAGCAAAAACTCACCATCTTTAGCTGGGTGGGGGTCCGACAGAAAGTGGAACATCCCACACTAAGGGCCTGTTCAACAATCATGATATTTCATTCATGATAGTTGACGATAGTTTCAACTATCATGCATGATTTAATATGAACTATCATTCACCATCATCAACTAACAGTGACTATCATGCAGTTTGGACATGTTCAAATTCGACATGATAGTTTTCGATTGCTAGTTCTTTTTCCGTTTGACCAAGCGGATTATAGTGGATGATATTTGGAACTATCATCAACTATCATGGCCATTTGAATGGGCCTTAAAGACCCTCTTACAATGCTTCCTCTGTAATCGGGCAACATGAGTAAAACACAAAGGTTTGCATAGTAACAATAACTGAAATTCCAAAAATCTTACTCAAATATTTATTAGTCATATAATTTGGTCATTCAAATTTCAAATCTAAGATAAACTTAAGAATTGGTTCATGCTTAGCGTGCGTATACCGAGTTATGGATGCACGTGGGAAGTTTGGAGGGCACGATCGAAGAAGCGCAAGAGTTGCTCAAGGCGCAGCCGAGAGCAACTTTAGCTTCTTGAGTGCTCTCCAAACTTCCCAAGTGCATCCATAACTCGATATACGCACAGCTAAGAGCATGAACCAATTCTTTTATAACATGGCCACAACAACTTGGGCACAAAAACATGTTTTATTTCTGATTGACCACAATTAGTTCTCATGATACATGGCAAAGGAAAACAAAGGTCTCTATTATCCTAATACGACACAATCAGTTTAGCAACAGTTGAACGAAAATGCAGTCTCTAAAATTGTCAATGAAAAATTTGCTTCGTCGAATTAAGCAAAATTATAATGAAAACGTCGCCAAACAAAGTACAAATACTCAGTGAAAATGGAGACAAACAAAGTCAAAATACTCACATTGAAGTAAACATCTTTGCCAGGCAAAAGTCAAAGGCTCGAAGTAGGGTTTGGATTGTTCAGAATAATCTTCATATTGCCAAAACATAAACAAAAAGAACTCGCACTAAACTCGAAGCAAATTTTACAGCTGAAATGAAACTGCACATATCATTTTATTGAGCACGGCCGTGCGTACATAAAGATTTTGTTCATGCTGGCTCAATAGGATTTAGATAGGACTAGCATGCGTGCTATGTTATAATTACTAATGTAAAGAAGCAACAAGGTAACTCTTCTAAAGGCTATGGTTTAGAAGTTTATTTCATTGCTTCTTCGATGGAGCAAGTTACAAAAATATACAATATCGAGTGTGGATTTTTTGGCTCTCAATTGCCACACAAACCTTTATATTTTACACAAGATAGCTAGCACAATTTACCCACGATGCATTTAGTGCCTGGATTATTTTGCTCTCACGATAATTTAAGGCCCTGTTTACAAGTAGGTATGGTATCCCAAGTGCTAGGGTTACCCTAGCAAGAGGGTTACCCGGGCACTGGCACATTTCTTATTTTCAATCACTTATTTACAAGACAGCTAGCCTAAAGGCTACCCTAGCGCTAGGGTAACCCTAGCTGCTAGAGTTACCCTGGCACTAGGGTAACTCTCAAGGGGTTCATTAAGGGCCAGGCACCAGGCAAATTGACCGGCTGTGAACGAGACTTAGCCATCAATTTCTGCGGCTGTTTTCGTCTTCTCTTCCTACTTTCTTTCACAAGAAAAACTAAAAATGCCCAGCTGAAAAACCCCACTGACCTCCTGCACAAAAACTTAATGAAACCCCTGAACTCTAGCTGCCTTGTAAATGCTCTGCTAGGGACAACTCAACCAACAGTACCCGAGACAACTCTATTTTGGCTCTCAAAAGCAAAATATAAACACAATACCGACAAAATCAGCGAAATTATGACCCAGAAAACATCAGGTTATTTCACAATTTGTCATATTTTTGCTTTGGAATTAAATTATTCTCCAGTTTTGTTATCTGTTTGTACTTTTACTTTAATACAAGGTAACAGAAGCGCAATAACAAGCGTATAAAAGTTGTCTCGGACAGTACCCTACCTGTAAATTTTGCTTGTAAACCCTGGCTATCTTTCAACTCCCTAGCCAGTGTTACCTCCTTGTAAACAGGGCCAATTAAAGCTGACATTATATTTGATTTTTCTGATATATTTTGCTTATGATTAGGCGAACTGAAAGAAAGCATGATAACGAGAGGATGGAAATTTATTTAAGCCTACAGCATTAAAGCTTTAGAAATCGGGCATATAATCGAGAACTGCAGTTTGAATAAGAAATATCTATGGCGTCGACAGCGTGGAACCAACCGTCGACAACAAAGTTAAAATTTAGCAATTCTCAAAACATTAAAGTGCTTTCGAAATACTTACCCGACAACTTGGGGGAACTTAGACTTTCTGCTTTTTACGTGGCAGTCGGCCGTGACTGTTTTGTTCTCCGCTATAACTTTCTTATTTGTTCGCAGTGCTCTCTCCAGAAGAACAGCTTGATCGTCGGTAATCTCCGCCATTTCGTGCTCAGTTTTAATATTTCCAACCGTCAGCTAGCAATAATTTATGCAACATATCGTGGCGCGCAAATACTAATTTACACCCTTGGGGGAGGTAAGGGAGAAGTGTTCATGGCAGTGGAGAATGTTTCGCCTTCATTTTCATGACAACCATGCAATATATTAGCTACGAAGCAATTATTTTTGTTTTAGTGCTTGTTTAAGACGAATTTACTCTCCGAAAGCAGTGTAAGACTGGAGTAATTGCATTTATTGCATACTAGCCCAGCCCTGGTTAGTAAATATAAGTCACGCAACGACTCAAGGACGGCAGTAAATTATGTCAGCGGTTTTGTTTAATTTCGCGGGGATCGGGAGCGAGGGGAGCGGGAAATATCGCTTGCAGAAAATCGGTCTTTGCTTGAAGCTTCGCCACATGTAATTTGCCATATTAAAGACTTATCAGGGACAATACTATGGAGAAAAGAAAGCGAACGCTCAAAGAACGAAAGAAACGAAAGCGACGGCGGCGGCTTTTGGAATAAAAGTACGGAGAAGATGCGATGGCACGGCAGCGGGAAACGTACGCCTACCTGTCAAGAAAGTACTACGGTGTCGGAAATCAATATACATGCCTGAACAGCGATAGGTAGGAATCGATCGTCTTGTGTTTATAATAAGGACGTGCTTGGTAAATGTTGATGTTGTTGAGCTGCTGTATAGGCTTATGTTAAAACAATAACCTTACTTCAATCTATAATAATTCATTCCTCTCTCTCTAATCGCTGATTTTCCTGTGTTTGGAAGAACAGTGATTCTGTAGGGTTTTATTAACTTTTCAATAAGCGTGGAAAGCCAGGTCAAATAATGTACCAGTCGAATCGACGCTTGAACATCGCCCCCCCCCCCCCCCCCCCGGCATACCATTGGCATTTCACGCCTTTTCTTGCCCAGGAGAGAGAGAACTTAGTCACCACCCTTAGAGGGTGGGGAATTTGATCGTTAGCCTCGATGTCATGTTATGAGCCGCACTGATTTCACGTGGGTTGATAAATCATGGCAGAGACGGCGGAGATCTCAAACTTTGATGAATTCAAAGGAATAGATTACATATTTGTTGCGGATTGGTTGAAAACCAAAGGCCTACACAAGCTGTGTTCCGTATTTGAAGGTATTTAAGAACGATTTATATTTATAGTATATAAATATGTGTTGTCTATTAAATCATGTTTCAATGCACAGCTTCAGAAGCATAATAGAAGCTACTGAAAAGTTTGAATAGTAATCTGGTAATTTTCCTGGGGCTGGGGACATTTGAACCGCTTTTCAGCCCGGTGAAGGGGGAAATTTGAACAAAAATTTTCCAAAAATTCAAATGCCCAGGGGATTGCCCGGGGGAGGGATGTTGAAGCTTCGATTTGACTGGTACATAACAGTCTTTCATGCAAAATGGCCGCCATTTTGATTCAGATGAAGGAATGGTGAGAAATAGTGTCTGTCTGGGTGTTTTGGCAACCTCGTTGCCAGGGTTCTCTCCTTCCCGTCCCCCGGAGCGAGAGAGAAAGAACCCAAGCTGGGTCTGGTCATGTGTCTAAACTAATAAACTAATAAAGCAGAACATTGCACTATTACACTTTGTACTGTACAGTCCCATTTGTCAGTGGTGTATACCGTTTTGCCTAGTTCTCAAGCCTCTGCTAATAATTTTATACAGCGTTTTAGTTAACCGGGATTAACTGAACCCCAGTTTCATGCTGAGTTCCCGGGTCTCCAGATCTTCTCTTGTCAGGGGTTGCCAGGTCTGGTTATATCAGGCAGGGCTCAAAATAACGGCCAGTCAACGGACAATGTCCGAACTGATTTGGGAGTTGCAGGGGCGTAGCCAGGATTTTTCCGTAGGTACCCACAGTTTTCCATCTCACCTCTTCACCCCCCCCCCCCCCCCCAAAAAAAAAAGATCAAAGTCATTTTCGATTCACGTGTCTTTTATTTCAAATATATAAATATAAATATATTTGAAATATATTTTTTTATTTATTTTTTTATTTTATTTATTTATTTATTTATTTATTTTTTTATTATTATTTTCAGGTACGCAATTGCGTATTTGCGTACAGGTAGCTACGCCCCTGAGTTGACTGGTCAACCTTTCGTCCTGCCAGTCATGTTGACCGGTCACATTTGATTGTTTTGAAAATGAAATAAAGAAAAATTTCCATGCTGTTTAGTTGTTTCAGTTGAACATGTAGCAAGTCGCTGTGTATTGTCATTTGCGGAACTTTGATCTGAAATCCTGGTTGAAATGCAACAAGAACTGTTGTTTACAATTCAGGCATTGAAATATACATCAGGGTTCACACTCTTCCAGCACACCTGAGTTAAAATGCCTGATTGCTAAGCTTTTCTCAATGAATACAAATTTTTCTTCTCTTGTAATGAGGAGTAACTTGGATTACTGGTGGAGTTTTAGGATCAAGATCTCACACCGTGATACATACACCAGAAATCATTATATGTGGAGGCATTTACTGTGCATTTTCTTATTTACAAAATGTGTACAATAACAATATTTAACGTGCTGTGGGTTACCGGTAGTCTTTACTCTTGCAGACAGTGTACCTACATGTATTAATACACATAAACTTAGACATTTTGCTGCTCTAATTTACTTTTGTTGATGACAATGATTGCTTTAAAGTGCTGTAAGCTCTAAGCAACAACTTTTTTGGAAATATATAATGCCAGTTTTGGTTCATGGGCCCCTGTTTTAAGAGTTGTTTATTTTATATAATTTGACCAGCCAGAAACGGTACGTGACTGGGTTAAAATGAATTTGGCTGGTCATCGTGTCCGGAGACTCTCCAGAAATTATTTCGAGCCCTGTCAGGGAAGTCTTTTTGGAAACATATAGATCATATTGAGATAGTAGAGGTTTTCCCTGTGCTTTGCAGTTCAGACAGTTCTCAACTGAAGATGTTTTGACACAGCAGTCAAGTCACAGGTTTTCGCACTCATCCTTTGTACAAAAATCTACCAATCTCACCAGTAACATAAAACAAAGTAAACAAAAGCCATCAAACAAAGTAGAGCAGAAAATCAATAGCACCAAAACAAAGAAAAACTTCAGAAGTTCTTACACCGAGGTAAACCAGCTTTTTGAGGATAACAGTATTTCATGACCCATGATTGGCCTTTATTTTTTCACGTAAATGTGAAATGACTGATTTTTATTTGGCTAATTGTGATCTGTCCAGTAGCTGTGAGTCACAATTCACAAAATAATTATCTGGTACTTATATGAGAATTAATAATTGTTTTATTAATTGTGGATGGGGGGGGGGGGGGGGGGGGTTGGGAAAGGACCATTTTATTTTAAGTGAAATGTGATCAAGACCCTCTGTTTACCACCCTTGTTTTTATCTTTAGAAACATTTCCAACAGTTCTTATGGATAGAATTTGCAGACCTTTTTACCCAAAGCAGACTTGTCTATGTTTCCTACATGTATGTGATCAATATGTGTACATTGCTCATCTGGTCTTAAGCCAGATGCAATTGTGAGGCAATTGACTGAGACTAGCTGAAGGGCAACCTGTCACTTGCATGTACTTGAGTTTCTACATTGTCACCCTTGCTTTGCTTGAGGACTACCGTCATTGCAACTGTGTAATTTGCCCAGATACATGTGGCTGATTTTATCTTTGTTTTCATCAAATACAGGTGTTTAAAGAGAAGCCCATTCAGGCACACAGTGCAAAGATTGACCTTAGCCTACGAGAGGCTCCAAGTGATAAAGATGAGAGCAGCTTCATTGTACCTTGGTTCAGGTATGTTTGGTTCCTGGCAGAAAATGTTTTAATGATATACACCTGTAGCTTTTCCTCTGCTACTTCAGAAGATGTTAAAAGAGAAGCCATGATAATGATGTCATTGCAACACCAAAATACTCCCTTTCCGTAAGGGATCTCAACAGAACCAAGTCCTAAACTATTAGTCATGAGTTACATGTATTATGACATTAACGATAAAGTATTTACAATGTACAGTGCCCTGCATAGCAAGTCACTGCATCTTTCATAAGTAATTTGGTGCAGCATAAAACTGCAGCTGGCTCAAACAATTTCATATCTGCATTCCAGAGGGTTTATTCTCTGAGACATTAAACTGGACAATGTGCTTGTTTGATTCTGGAAGAATAAGTACATGTACTGAGCAGTCTTGATTGATTTTGGGAAGTGCATAACAACAGCTGCTGTCAAACACCTCTTCCATGAAGAGCAACAAGAATACCTCAAGAAGCATGCTCACATAGCTCTAGAAATAGTATCTGGACCAAGTAAACCTTCTCCTGCAAGCGATGTTTACTCCTTTGGAAGAATGGCTTTTATTTTTGCCAAAAAATATGAAAGTATTTTCCTTAATTATACATGTAAAAGTGTACTAGGGAATAAGTGCACTAGTTTCAATCCAAATGCAAGGGCACATTTAAATGACATCATTAGGCAGCTTGGTGCTGTTACCAAGTTGTTGTGGATTGTTGGAAATTGTTGGTAAAAGTTCATTAGCATGGCATTCATTTTCTTAGAAAAAAGATTATTCACAAAAGGAAATATTTCATTGTTTTAGAATATCATTAAGATTATAATTATTTGATATTTAAGTATCAGATCCCATTGCAACTGCTTTCAATTTACTGATAGAGTGGCTGAATCCAAATACGTTTTGGTACCTGCAAGTTTAATTTATATCTTCCATAATGGAGTAGCTCACCAGAGTATTGAGCCGCTTTCTTGATGGCTCACAAATGTTAGCAAGTGGCGAGATGGCGCATCTTGTCAGTCAGTCCTTTGGTGATGCTAACTTTCACAGAGTTTTCAGAAACCTACCAAAATAGTTACCTTCATACATGTATGTGCAGATTGCATGTAGAAGAAAAACCATTTTCAGTTAATACTCTGCTGGCATTTCTCCATGCATAACAGTTTCATAGGGATCAAACCAGGCAATATTATGAAAAGAACTTAATAGACAAATGAATTATTTATTGTTTAAATTTTAATCCATTACATTACAGTTATACTTAACTTTTGAGCAAGAAATTCCAATGTTACTCATCAATGCTCAAAAATGCTTGGACATCAACACCACGAGGAGGCCAACAACAACAGAACTAATGGCATCGCTGGCCTCTTTAATATGTAGCCTTTAGGGGAAGTTATAATAAGTGATTGCTAAGGGCACCAAAGGCAGGTGAGGAACAAGGGGGATAGGGGGATAAATGAAAAAATATAATTGAGAATGATCAGTGAGCTAGTAGAACAACAAGGGAAGGTTGTGCTAATTCCCAGTGATTACGGTTGTGAAGAAATTCAAGGTGTATAGGTGGAAGGGGATAACAACACCTCACTCAGCTGGCCTTTTGTTTGAGGACCTTCCTATACACAAAAGTTATGACCAGTTTCTCTACTTAAGAGCATACTGAGGGCCTCACCTTTTAGTTTATGTTACAACAAACTTGCAGAGTCACAATACATTTCTCAGCAATGTTTCTTAGCTTTTGGGCTATGCCAAGTACAGTGCTTTAGTGCCTAAAGATTGGTTTTAAGTTGTTAGATTAATCGATTAAATGACTCAATATTTTTTAGTTATTACTGTGTAATTAGTTATTTTTTTTCATTGAATTGATAGCTCTGATCAAGTACAATATATCAAAAAGGTTTTGTCTAAGAACAATAATTTGTTCTCAGAGCAATAACAGTAAAAAACAATCAAAACAAAGAGATTTGAAAAAGTAATTAACCATATAAATTAATAACTAAGGCTGCTAGTGGAACCCCTTTGTATTGGTCTGTCCTCTTCCACAGTTAGCAGTGAGAGTGGGGAAAGTCATGCCCCAGTGATGTTAGAAGAAATAAACAATTTATGACAAAAAAAAAAACAGGTCCAGTAGCACAGAAAGGCCACATTGTTTGTGAAATTAGCCACAAATCAAAAGCCAAAACTCAAAGATGGCGAGGTAAACAACTGAGAAATAAATTGCAAAATTAGTTAGCATGTTTGTGTTGATCCTGTACCATGAAGGTTTCATTGGTCGAAAAAGATGCTTAATATATAAATATTACCGGTAAATAGTATGAGCTGTTTTCAGTAACTCGGTGTCAAATTTTATGATATGGTTTTCTTCAATAATAACTAATTATTATTATTTGCTACAATTGTTAGTCTCTGGCCCTAGCTACACTGTAAAAAGTCTCAAGGCCAATTTCCTCACTAATTGTAGGTAAAACCAATTATTATAACTTGCATATCTAAAAGTAAATAAACAAAGCTGAAACTTGGTGGGTTGCCCTGGGAACCCATCTGTTCTGGTGTGTTGTTTTCTGAGTTCTTACAAGTTGCAGGGGCAAGTCCCATCGTGTGAACTTGTCATTTTTGCTTTAAAATCTAGTGGCAAGGACCAAACTTTGGTCCCTGTGACTAGTCCCACAAATTCAAACCAGTTTGAATTTTTTGGACAAGTTCTTGCAACTTGTTTCTTGAAACGCTTTGATCAGAAGCAATTTTTTTGTTAATCCTTGAACTGTGTTTCCCACTTCATTAGAGTTTGCTGTCAGATTTGTACCGGCAAAAATGGTATGTAAACTTCTAGTTTTAATACTTGGACTTGATTCAGAATTGGGACTGGTACTCTGTTCTCAAACAGCCGAGAAGCCTTACAAGACCAGCAGGATGCATCATAACCCATCTTTTTTTATTCACATTTTATTCTCTTAGTAAACTTCAAAACCGTTTAACTTCAGTTGGTATCGAATATAAGCATTCACCATCGTCATCATCATTTGACCATATCCCTAAGTGGGTATAGGGCCGGGAATACAAGCAATGCAATCACAAAAAAGCTTTTCAAAGCCCTGCAACTTACACAACTCGAAGAAACTGGCTACTGTTGCAGTATAATTCTAATCTTGTCAGAGTTTGTTGAATTCACCAGAGATGAGAGTTCAGGTTTCATTTGAATTAGCCCTGTATGCTGTTTTTTCTTTTGTTGAATGGTTTGTGGTACCTTTTCCAACAGCATTAGATCAGAATCCTTTTCAGTGTGAAGTTTTAAATAGGAACGACTTAAAATCAGGGTTGCAAAAAAGCAGATAATATTTAGTTACTTGGAATTTTTTAACCCTAAGCATTAATACTCAAGTTTTGTAAAATACAATGTGATTTCCCCATTTGTTGTAGTGTTCACTGTTGGGATTTCAAAATGTGGTCATTTTTAGTAATCCCACCATCAAGATGTGGTCATCTTTAGTTGGGCAGTGAAAACTACAATTAAAAATTGGTAGTAATAACTACTAAAACATTCTGGAATCTAAAATCGTCAAGAATTCATACAAAATATCACGACCCTGATTTTGGGAAATTCCAAGAAATTAAATTGCATGCCCTCTTATCATCATGAAATGGGGGTGACTGAGGTGGGTGTCCTGTTTCCACTTGTCAACATACAATGATCAAAAATGGCATGACCTAACAGAACTCTCTTTGAAGTTGACTCAATTCTCTTTAAAAGGTTAGATGTTTAATAAATGAAAATGGACAGTTGGTAGGGGAAGGGTGGAATGACATCAACCCCTTTGAACCATCACTATCATTTATTCCCGGTTACAAACATCAGGCGTCGTTAAAAAAAATGTTTCTGATGATGAAGCATTCCATCTGAAGTTGTACAACAACAAAAAAGGCATATTCCAGGCGTTCAAATCAAATAGGGGTGAAAGTACAGCGGCACGAAAAAAGTAAGCTTAACTAAAGAGAGGCGGACGCAGGGAGTAGGCTCCTTTGTAGCTATTTTTGGGATACAACCTTTATTTACCCTCCCCTCCTCCCTAATAAATTATTGTTCTGCTAAATTTCCTTCAAAGCGGTTTTATACTCATGCTCATGGACCTTTCCTCATTGAAGTTATGGAAATTTGAATTTATTTGGTTTTCCCTGTTAACGTCTCTTACATTCATCGTGGTATAAGTATTGGCGATTGCGACGGGAGCTTTCTGTTTCAAAGGGAATATCTCGCAATGTAAAGTTGATCTGCAGATGAAGAGAAAGCGCATGCCAAACCGTAAATGTTATTTCAATTGGGACAGGACGACGAGTTTAACAATGTAAGTCAAATCAGCGTTTAAATTTGACACTTTTCGTACCGCAGCATTTTTCTTGGACTGGTGATTCCGTAGGGCGCATAAAGTGTTAAAGGAACTCCAAATTGCATGATCGCTTTCGAGACCGCCTTTGGTATTTTCTTTGTCTTAGAATACTATGTCATTTCTTTTTATTTCAAACTCCAAAAGCGTTAAAAGTAGTATTTTGATCATTGGATAAAGGAAATACATAAAGGATATTACACGGTGGCGAGAAGATATGAATTCCATGTTCGAGTGGCAAGAACAATATCTCAAGAGTGAGCGCATCGAGAACATAAAATTCTTATATTTGAGCTAACGTGTAATGTTCTTTTTGTTATACAAAAGTCAGTAATTATGGTTTTTTGATGACTTTGCGAAAATTTCCGACTACTTTCTGAAGATCTCCGAAGATTTTCTAAAATTGTTCCGAAGGCCAGACGAATGTTCCCGAACATTTTCCGAGAATTTCTGAAGACTGCCGAAAACTTTCGAGGAAGACCCGAAGATGTTTCGATGATACACCAACGAATTTAAGTACAATTTAAGAGACAAACTGAAAATATCGTATCGTTTTTATCAATTGGTTACCACTCGGTAAACCACTGACTTTTATATAATAAAAGCTCTTTCCCTTTCTACTACTCACTGACAATACAATGATACAGTCATTCAGATCTATACTGATCACCTTAACTTCACCTTGCATCGTTTTCTTTAAACCTTCGGGGGAAAAGATCTTTTACTTTCTTTTTTTCTCCAACAGATTAACAATGATCGACCAGCACGTTTATTGTGCTTTCCTTTAGACTTAGCCGAGCAGGAATGATAACGAAATTATCACTTTAATTAAATTAGGGAGACCAATTAGACACTCCGCTCTATAAACAAAGAAAAAGAAGAAAGTAATGTGGCCTTTTTGGAGAATTCGATTGCTTATTCTGTTATCCTCGGGGTCAGTAAGTTCAGAAGATGCTTAAAAAATATAATAAAGAATTAAAAAGCCACTCGAATATTGGCATCAAAGTACCGGACGTGGAAAGGTCTCTGACCTCCTCCAGCCTCGAAAGAAAATCCAGCTCCTGAGTACAATTGTAATGTAACAGCTGGGATTGTAAATTTACCCCAAGCTACACCAGTCAAATGTCTAGCAAATGTCATCATGGACAACAGTTTTGTCCGTAAAGCAAACGTTATGTAAGTCACCATATTTGCCCATGGTAAATGTGAATAAATATATTGCAAATTTGCAAATTTAGTATGCAATTAAATTTATAATATTTGCTCTGACGGCAAATGCAAGTAAACCACATGCGAATGCACTTTTTTGTATCCAGGGAAATCAAGAGCAAACATTACTGCAAATCATAGTTTTTCTAACATTTTTGGCCTGCATTTGCAGATACGGTCAAACTACTATCTTTGCAAAGAGGGTAAATTTGAGCAAATATATAGAAATGTTGATGGTTTGCACACGTGGCAAACTTGAAGCAAATTTGAATCAAACCTTTCCATTTACTACATTTGCACATAAATTCCGATAAAACAAATGTACAAGTTTTACCACGCTTTACCACCCAGTGCAAATAAAATGCAAATTTACAGCCCCAAATTTACCACACATTTGCTCAACTCGCAAACATGAGTAAATCCGTTTTTTCGTCCAGTGTAAAATATTCAAAAGCAATGGCTTTTATACGAGAAAATATTTAATGACATGCAATCTTCTAGAAAACTGTTAAAAACAAAATATAGAGAAATTTACAATATAATCAAAATCAACTAGCAGGTACTGTTGGCCTTGAAGTCTTTAGTGCCGTTGTGTTAAAATACTAAACAGTTGACCGTTTTATTCACTGATTAATAAAAATCCTCAAAAGTGTTGGAAGGCGACACTATCAGGGGCGGCGCATTTGCCCTCTTTCTTCGTCCGCACCTCGGGGCATTTAGACAGCTTATGTGTCCCCACCGCGGGGAATTTGTCCATTTTTTTCAAAAAAATGCTAATGCCCGGGGGGGGGGGGGGGGCATGGGCACCGCTGGAATTGACTGATGTATAATTATCCTGACTCTTTGCTGTCCTGTGGCAAACTTCACCCTTAAATTCAAATACTAAATCATTATTTTTTGTGGCCCAAATGACCAATTGGTCAATATCACAAATACACGACTCGACGAAGACTCATTTAACACTGTCAACTCGTTCCCAAAATCTATTTTCTTCCTCCGAGTCCACTTAAATTCCAGTTTGCTAAGTTTCAGCACGATTCTATCGGTAGCACTTATACGAAGCTTCACACACGATTAACATCAAAGACATAAGCTTAAACCAGTCTTCAAAATAAAATCAGATCATTGTACGACAAGAAACGCTTACCTTAGACCTCAGGTCCCAGTAAATTTTTGTTAGAACAGTTATTGTTTGCGAAACGTCTGCAAAGTTTCTGCTCATTTCATATTCCTCTTCATTCGGCATACAAATAAAGGACATATATTCTGTGTTTGGGGACTCGTTTTGGCCGCGTCAAGTAGGAAGAACAGCAACATGTACAAAACTATCCTTTGTAACTCAAAACTCACTCCACTGTCCACTCCACTTCATTGCCAGTCGGCGCCATTTTGAATGTAATTTTTTTAAGAGCCCGCATTACGTACCACCAGGAATCCGCTGGGAAGATCCCAACGGAGTGGGGAATGGGCAGCAGCTTTACTTTCTCCCAGGCCTCACTCATTTAGTTTCAAGAAAAAACATCGCTCTCCTCCTAAACAAATTAAAATTTGAAAAAACTGACACCGTCTTCATTAAGGGCTTACACCCAGGCCTTTGGCAAAATTTTCTTTCGTTGCTAGCTCAAATGGTTGTTGAGCAGAAAGCTGACAAACTTTTCAGTTAGATTTTCTACTGCCGCACTTTTTTAGGAAAAAGTAATCATGGCCATTTTCTAAAACACTATTTATAAAACTACAACTTCGCTTAACAATATTCTTAGAGTAAGGTTTTAGTAAACTTTTAGAACAGATATTAAAATTTGGTCCGTTCTGGTCACGTGACCGATGACGTCACAGCTTTGAAAATAACAGAAATGTATATTTCATTAAAATATCTACCCATGTCCAAATTTTTGTTTCCTTGCGTTTAAAGCAAGGCGAAATAGCACTTGTACCCAGACTCCCACTTTTTGAAAATTGTACATAGCTCCCTTAATATTTATATTTTGTTCGGTACCCGGGCAGTCCGAAATGGCTGACACCATTGTGCTTTAAATTACGTTGACTGCTTTTTCAATAACAAAATAATTTCGTCACAGTGAGCAAAAGCGCACTTCAGAGCAAAGTCACGTGACGAATGACGTCATCGCCGTTTGTCTTGTACAATAATTAGTTTATGGTAAGACTTATTTCTAGACAACGTGGGGGTCTTGCTGCCCTCAAACTGACCAAGTTATTTGGGATTGACGATTTTCCAGCTGCAAAGGATGCTGGGAAGGTTATTATTATAATTATATATTGTTATTTAATTATTATTGTTATTATTATTATTATCTTGGTTAAGCCACTACAACACGCAGTGAGGAGCGAGAGAGAGAAATTGGGCTCCAAGACAGGACAGTGCATATCAGAGAGGAGCAATTGACCTTGCCGCGGAAAAAAGGTCTCAGTTTGGCTGACAGTACTTCTCCTTCGTGAAATTTGTTTCATCCTAAATAAGAGGGAGTTCTGTGACGCAATAAGACTACGTTATGATTGGGCGGTTTATAATATTCCCTCCACCTGTGTATGTGGCGATATTTTCACGGTAGGCCACGCTATGATATGCAAGCGAGGTCGGTTCGTTACCCAACGTCACAATGGGCTGAGAGATTTTGAAGCCGATCTTTTGAGTATGGTATGTAATGGTGTTGAGATCGAGCACGTCCTTTAAGATACCTCGGGAGAACAGCTAGGGAGGGGTTATAATCGAGCTCCAGATCAGAGATTAGATATCCACGCAAGCGGGCTCTTGGAGAACTAACGATCAGCATTCTTCGACGTGAGGGTCTTTCACCCTGATGCTTATTTGTATAGGGACCTGGAACTCCAACAGACATACCGCAATCATGAGAATGAGAAGAAGCGCCTTTACTCGAGCAGGGTTTTGGAAATTGAACACGGAACTTTCACACCACTTATTTTCACGTCACCGGGCGGTATGGGAAAGGAATGCTTACAATACCATAGCAGACTGGCGCAGCTGATCCTCATCAAGAAAGGAGAAGATTATGCAAAACAATCTCCAGGATAAGAGCAAGGATAACTTTCGCTTTATTAAGATCCGCACTAATCTGCCTTAGTGGATCGAGAGCAAGAAGAAAAGCCTTTTGTGATTTAAAGAACGTTGACATTGACATTAAAGTTCAAGAAGAAGTCATAATGTAATATTTAAGAACACTTTATTGCTGTCACCTTGTAAATACAAACATTTTACACAATTTTTTTTTTGTTAAAATGACGTTTTTTTGAATATATTGCTATATATTTATAATTGTAAATATTGTTTTTAGCGTATTATTATTGTGCAATTTAGGCGATAACACAAAACTTTAGTTTTGAGATTGCTTATAATCAATAAATATTTAAAGGACATTATTATTATTTATTATTATTACTATTATTACTATTACTATTATT
>CBDDTI010000231.1:0-29316 GCA_965233585.1 bacterium | reverse complement strand
TTGTTCTTTGATGGAGTGCAAGCCCTTTACCCATTTTAAAACTTTTATTACTGAGACATTAACCAGGGAATAGTCATTCTTTTTGCAAAAATTAAAGCTCACTTCAATTTGTTATAAAATGGCAATATAACAATATCTTTGACTCATTTTGAATAAAGTTAGTTTTAGGTCATGTACTCAAACTTGGTTTTACTTAATAGGAGCCCCATGGACTTAGATTTCTACCAAACCTTTCTGTAGTTGACCAACATTTCTAGTTTCCAGACCAAACATTTCTAGTTTCCAACGTTTGTGATATAAGTATGAGCACGCGATTAAGAATGGCTCTTTGGCAAAAAAAGACTTTTTAATCATTGGATAATGCAAGAGATGGCACCATATAGTTTAGGTAGGACAACATTACTTCACAAATCTGTCCTACCTATCACAATGATTTTTTCTATGATTCGTTTTTTAGAGAAAAGTTATTAATAAACCTGTTCTGTATTAGAAACGATCTAACTTTTAGAAATTTTTTTAAGCCTATTAGGCCAAATTTTGTATAAATTGGCCTCTTTTTCATATTGCACACAAAAAAATAAGAAAAGAAGGAACATCGCTACGACATCACTGTGACGTCACTGAAAACTTGTGGTGCCATCTAACTGCAACTGTAGGAAGGTGATTTCCACCTTTTCGCCCATAACCTATTGTGTCAGTTGTGTGAAGGTGTAGAGTGCTCGCTAACGCAGGGATATTTCTAGTCATATCTGCGGAAAAAGGGAAGAAAAACAGTGCTAGCTTGCCTAGAGAAGGATATCCACTGGATATTCTTGAAAGTCTCAGGAATATCCCTCCCTCAACCTAGCTAGTGCCAATTTTCTTCTTTTTTTCCAGGGATATTCCTAGAAATATCCATATGTTAGCAAAGGTCTGTAGGGACGGAGGTACTAGCTTGGGCTGTCCTAAGGCTTGAGCGATTCTATACGCCCCCTGAGCACAGAGGTACAAGGTCCATTTTCATAGACTCCTTCGAAAATTTTAATTGTCTACGCCAATGACATCTGGCGCTTTTTTCCACAACTACAGGGCTGCTGGCCAGGAATTGATGAATTGGATTGCCTCATAAGGAAATTCTCTCTAATTCTTAAATAAGACCAGCTACAGAAAATAATATTGAACTAAAATACTTCCTTTTTGCCTACTACAATGATATATTTTACTAGCATTTTAAAATCTTTCAACCTTTTTAAAAAGTTACCGCAAATTCCGGACTATAAGTCGCACCCGGTACATTTTCAGGTAATTTAAGAAAAAAAAACATAATTACTACATAAATCATGTAACTGTATAAGCCGCAGGGTTGAAAGTGAGGGAAAAAAGTCGCGGCTTATAGTCCGGAATTTACGGTATTTCACTTTAAAATTTCCCTCTGTAGTTATGTAGCAGTTAAGACGTCATTGAAAGATATGACGTCAATCACAGCAGCTCTATCAATAGTCTTTGGGGATCAAGCTTCAGTAAATATGCAAGAGATGGCGCTGATGCAAGCTGGAAGGGGTACCAGGAAGGGGTAAAATTGATTTTTGTATTTAGTATAACTTTTAGATAAAACTGCCTATATGGCTGGTTTTTGTTCTTAAAAATATTTGAACAGTTTAAAAATCTTCTATTTAGATGAAATATTAACTTTTTATTATTTTTAAGGAGAAAAGCCAGGTTTAATTTTTACTAAGTAACTTATTTAGCAAGGGTTCCCAGTGCCATCTACAAGGAGAAAATCGATGGCTGAAATCAACAGCTGATCCCCAATCCCTATACCTGAAAGCAGGAATCAAAAGAGTCCATTGCCTGTCCTGTTTTTCAAAATCTTTTAGGGGAGTGCTGTGATCTTTCTCAAGTTGACCAGGCTGTTTCATCATTCTATTTATATCACCTCAAAGTTGCCAATAATTGAAACCACCATAAGGACAAAAAATTGTGATTTGCTATTTTTGACTGTTGCAAGAAGCGTGGAACTGCAATGGGTTTGCTTGTGCTACATAGACAAAAATTGTCTTGTTTGGGTTTTTTGTTTTGAGCTACAAAAGCTATTTGGCGCAAGCTCTTTACTGATATGATGCAGTCAATGTTGGGAATAATCATTGTGTTTTTCAACATTGCATTAAAGTTAGTACAAAATTAATTATTTACCAGGTAAACTGAAGCTCCATGTCAATTTGAATCCATCTGTTGCTAAATAAAAGTCTTTGATCTCATGTGGTAGGACTGTTGAGTACCTCTGCTCCCAGCTGGTGATGGCAATGTTGTCACAGGGAGGATGTTCAGCTAGTACCACATTTTGAATTCCTTGTATGTTCTCTAGAAGCAAAAAGTGGATTAGGACCTTATGAAGGTCATATGAAATACTTCTTCAAGATCCACCTAAAGCCGTAACAAGGCCTAGAGTAAGATTTTCCCTAAAATCCTCTCTTCTTTCAATAAAGTCAGGATCCATTGTTGTTTAAACTTCCATTAGCAATTCAGTTGCTTCCTTGGTACACCGTAATGTTATTAAAAAGTGGTGTTGAACTACAAGCATTGCATGTCTGGAAAAGTGTGTGATCAATACATCAAGTCTAAGCAAGAATTTGGGACACAAAAAAGGATTTGGCCATCATGCAACTGTTGTATGTTGTTGCAATGTTTCAGTGGTAGAAGAAGCAGCTTTCACATTGACTAAATCGCTTTTGGTTGAGGTTTGATGGGTGAGATCAAAAGTGGCTTTTGTCCATTTCTATTATCATTAACCTTTATGTACTAACTAAACCCTTTTTTCTGCCACAAACTGTAGCCTTTACAATTCCCTAATTGATTTTCAGCTTTTTTGCATGACTCACAAGGCTGTAAGATGGCGCTGATTGTCAAAATTTGCTTACGTCTATCATAATTTAGAATTGTAACAACATTATATTATCAAATAAAAATCCAAATGGCTAATTTCTTTATAAAAATAAAAGCTTTAAAATGGCAGTATAAACAGATAAACTCTTGAAAAAAATAATTAAATAAATTGCGTGTAAAAAATATAGGTTCTGCAACCTCTATTCTAAAAATCTTTACAACTCAAAAGAAAGGAATTGACATTTTGTTTTTTTACATAAGAGCAGCTTGTTCACATAGGGATTGGGGATCAGCTGTCGATTTCAATTGTCGATTTTCTCTTGGTAGATGGCACTGGGAACCCTTGCTTAATAAGTTACTTAATAAAAATTAAACCCGACTTTTCTTTTTAAAAATGATAAAAAATTAATATTTCATCTGAATAAAATTTTTTTAAACTGACCAAATATTTCTAAGATCAAAAACCAGCCACATAGGCAGTTTTATCTAAAAGTTATACTAAATACAAAAATCCATTTTACCCCTTCCCAGTACCCCTTCCAGCTTGCATCAGCGCCATCTCTTGCATATTTACTGAAGCTTGATCCCCAAAGACTATTCCTAAAGCTATACTCTTGCGTAAATTGCTTTGTATTTGAATTATTTGACCAAGGTCCTCCACATCTGATAGATGAGCAGGAAAAAAGCTTTTCTGGGGTATTTTAGAAATGACCGAGAGATGAATATCACAAATTCTTGGATCTTTCTTGCATCAAGCATAACAGACCTATTCAGCTGATATAGATGCAACATAGCAAGATAAAAGAAGGATAGATATTACTTTATACAAGAATTTGTGATATTTATCTCTTGGTCCCATGCACCAGGCTAGCTAATGTCTCTGTTGGTTACCCCACCATGCATAAGGTTCTTGTGTTCCTCTATGTTTATAATGGTACTCTGTGGTTTTCGCATAGACAAAATAATTTGGCAGGAAAAAACTACGAATATTTCAAGCTCCTCAACGTGGTCGAAGAACAACAATTTCCCCAGCTTCAAACGCTAAAAAACTACGAATATTTTGATCGTAGCTTCCTGCTAAAAAGCTAAAAAGATGTTACCTTACATTTTCAACTCTAAAGCTAATTAAAAATGTAATAAGATCATTTCACGGCTTGTTAGTTATTTTTTTTCTTGTGTGCTTAAAATAGCTTAATTTTAAACATTTTCCATTATATTTTTGCAAAAATCTGTTTGAAATCACAAAAGCAATATTGATATTAATAGGTTGTATTGATGTTTCTGAAACTTAAACTTTTACTTCTGTAGGGTATTAAGGGGCTGGAGTTGATAACTTCCCCTAGACAAAGTTCCAATTTTTTATAGAGGGCAGCACATGTATTAGCCTGCCTGTGCATTTGGCGCCACCTATCAGCTTTTTTGAACTGTTTAAGGAAAATGGAATCAACAAGGGAATTTAGGATGGGAACTTTTATGCTAAAAACATAAAAATAATATTTATATGGAATGCATATCTTTGTCTTAGTCCTCACTTCTCCCTTGAAATTTTGCTGTTAAATTTTGGAGGGGACAATGATGAAATCACCCTGGAACCTTCCTATGGGATCATAGGGGATGGTACCAGGTGTTTTTGAAGTTGAGAAGTCCTTCTGAGAAATTCCAGCTTTAAAGTCTTTGAAACAGTTTATTTAGTGGAAATGAAGTTTGACTTTTATTCTTTTAAGTAAGGAAAGGGTAGTTTTAATGGTAACATGTAGTCCATATTTGATGATAGCACAGCTCAAACGACTGTTTAAGTATGCTCAGTGAATGCCCCAAACCATAAGTTTACAATGGTGCAACAGGATCCCTCTTGACTTGCAAATGAAATGACCACCTCTTATGTTATAACCCTCTAATAATTACGAGATTATCATGTAATGGCTATTGAAGTTCATCCTGAAATAACTTGACAAATCTCAAGTCTGATGACTCCACTCTCTACCACTGGAAAGAGAATGTTATGAGGGTTCCTTAGCTATAATGTGACACGGTCTGACCATAGCTGGGCAAGGTGGGGGGTCCAGGGGGTCGGAACCCCACCATCAAGCAAAATTTTGGACCCCTCATCAAGTCATTTTGGAACAAGCCATGGGCCTCCTGAAAAGGACCCTAGAGGTTTTTTCAGCTTGAAAGTCAAAACCTAAAAATGTCTAAATAATTTATTAAATAAAAATTGTTCAACAGTACAAAAACACCAAAAACTGATTTCCATGTCTTTAATAATACGTTAATGCCATTCTTGCGCGAAAAATGGTCCACTTTCATAAAACCCTAAAAATACGGTTTTTAATGGACAGAAACTTGAAAAAAATTTTTGGGTCACCCCTCATCACAACCCTTATTTAGTGATTGGAATTAGTTGCCATGCAATGAGATTTTAAAACAATTTAATCATTTTACCGTGTTATTTTTTTAAACAGGTCACTGTAATTTTCATGAAAACTCTTCAGTAATATTTTGAGAGACCTTGTTTCAATCATTCCTACGTACATCACACACATTCTGCATTAATTTGAATGTTATCCATCCAGTATTTCACTTGGAATTGATCAAAAACCAACTTCTACAAGCACAACTCCCTACCACATAACAGGGAAGGAAGAGAGGAAGGAGTCTCTCTCTAACATATAATAAGCAGAATTTCAAAATGCTATTACAACTTTCCATTTAATTGGAATGTTCCAATTATTGTTGGAAATTATCACTGGACCTGTCAGGAAGCTGTTTATACCAATAAACCACCTTTTACCATCATGTCCTCCATTTTTGAGGTCCATGGGAAAGAGATCACATTCTGAGGTAATTATAGGTAATTAAGGATGAAGCACTAAACCAAAAAGGTGGGTCCTGCCAACATGAAGAGATATCAGTTGTTTTTATGAGAATCTACTGAGTGGTTTCGGCAAAAAACACAGTGACCTGTTTAAAAAAACAACACAGTATGAGAGGTGAAAAATCTTAATTTTAGGGAGACTTTTGGACCTTTCTAAAGTTTGGGACCTTTTGTACACAAAAAGGGCAGAGATCACGTCCCGCCATAAGCCCTTCTCAACACAGCGAAGTTGCCCAGGGGGTGAGCACCTTTCAAGCTCCCAGCCCAAGAGTATGACGGAATTCCCGGCAAGCCAAAAAAAGGGGATAAAAAGAACATCACCCTTATGTAGTAAAGCGCCCCCTATCGCCCCCTATTGCCCTTTGTGAGCGCCCCCTATCTGAGTAATTTTTGTCAGTGTTGCCAGATACTGCTGAGAAAATCTTATTTTTATTTGCGAGTTCAGTATATTTGTGCACCAGTTTGGCTACTCTCTTGAACTACTGCATGTGTGAGAGGGGAAATGGGTTAATAAATAGGTTGAAAAAAATTGAAGATTTTTCAGAATCTCTTCAACAATATTTTTTTAAAAATCGTTAATATGTTTTAAAAAAAGCATATGGAGCTTTGAATCATTGTTTTTTTTTTTTTTTGTAGAAAATTGACTTCTAATAGAAAAGAAACTGATTCCAACCAATAATTTTTTCCTGGGCTACATGGTTGGATGACGTCACTGCATGACTAAATAAAAATGTGGGGGATGGAAATTGACAGTCATACCCAAGTGTGACTGCTGTTAATATATCTAATTACTTGTCCACAAGCTGAACGGCACGAAGAACTTGTAAACGTAACGAGAATGATGTTCTGATGATCTTATAATCCAATTTGTCGTGACCAAGAATTGCTGCTTATATTTCATACAAAAACGTCCATACGACTTAAAGATAGAAACACAAGTGAAAGCAAGAAATCTGTACAACTACAATGTCATATTGTATCTGGGTCGTTGCCAGCATTTTACTTTCATGGGCACAATTTTGTTCTTTTTAGTTCAAGGTGGTGGGCAAAAACATATATGGGTCAGTACTGTGATAGAAAAGGCCATCTCATGAAATCAACTATAATATTATTCTTGTATAAGATTTGACAGTCCCCGTCACCGTACTGAACCATGAAATGGTTTTGATAAATGGAAAATCCCCATACCGTGATTAGTACAGCCATAAATTTGTTAAGAAAGGACAGGTGGCCAACTCTATCTTTCTAGGAGGGTTGCCAAACCTCCAAGTCATGGGGATACTAATCATAGTTTCCACTTAATTATTCAAACTGTTTCATTACCGAAGTGGGGAGAGAAACAGTCGGGTTGCCTTGGGACATGGATCCTGCATTTGGCAGCGAAAGGGGCAAAGAGGAAACCTCTGACTTAGTGCAACAAGAAATTATCCTAATTCCTCGTCTTAGGATGAAATAAACCGTGAAGACAAGGACCCCAAATAGGACCACATAGAGTACGACCGAGAGCATATATCGTTCCACCCGTAGATACAAGCTTCGTGTAGAATCACCAACCCTCTGTCGAAACTCCGGTAGTGAAAGAGATATGTCTAGCTCAATCTCTTCCAGATCTCTTGTCAAGTCTACTTCCTTGGCAATTGTCCCAAGCCACTCCTTGGCTTGGGAGAGCAAAGGGAGCCGGATGATCTCATGATATCCTATCATGTCCGGAGTGCGCACAAACAAATACTCTGACGTTGATGCTTTTGGACATTCCTCGGTTAGCTGCAGAAGATGGATTCCCTGGATGGTCGTAATGTTTGTCCCCGACTCACATTCGAGCACAAGTTGAGTGGGTTCGGTAGACATGATCCGATACAGGGAGGTAGAGATTTGGATGGCGTGAGAATGCATCCTTTTGACCCTCACATTACAAGTCCGTTCAATGTTTGCTGCACTTTGAGAAAACAAGTTATACAAACAAAGCGTAGTCAAATTCTTGGAGAGCAAGTTCATATCCGGACAGTGATAGATGGAAGAAACTTTAGTACACAGTTGAAACTCCGAAGAGGTCATCTGTCTACCAACCATCCCGTGAGTGTCCAATGCTAAAAACTCAGCAGGACTCTCCACGTCCAAGATTACCGAAGTATTCCCCAAGAAAAATGGCGCTGGAACATGTCTGTATAACTTCAAAGTGCTCCCCGAGTACAATGGTAAATGCACAACTGCATATAAATTGCCTTCATTGTCACTCAGGGTAGAAACAGGCACCTGGAACAAGATACCAGGATCCTCACTGGATGGCAACAAGTTTCTTTTCCTAGCATTCGAGGACAACTGTTCAAATGCAGAGATTAGAGCTTCTGGAGAGACAATCAAAGGAGAAAGTCTGTTCTCCATGAGGCTCATCATCCCCTGCAAGAAATCAGTGAGCTCGAACCTAAAAGAATGAAGCAACAATTGAACTTGATGTTCCAAACTGTCCATAGCTTGTTTTCTAGTCAAAGTAATTGAAGTTTCTACTTGCTGTTGCCATGTCTTAAACTGTTTATCAATAAACTCAGTGATATTATGAATCCGGAGATCTTGTTCCCGCAATTCTTCAATAATTAATTTTTGGTTATCTTTTGTCTGGCCAATGTCAGACTTTAATTGCGACATTTGAGCGGAATTGAAAATTGAGGTCCCAAAAGATGCTAATCCCATAAAGGCCGCTGCAATAGCCGTGGCCGATCGGGTACGCCTTCTGGGCACAACAGTAGTGGCAGGAGTGGCATTAGAGGGGAAAGAAGTGGGTAACTGAAGCAATGAGGCTTTTAATAAGTCTACCTGATCCCTCTGAATCTCCTTGGCCACAAATCCATCCTTCTGAGCTAACGACATCAGTAGGTTGATTCGATCTTGAACCCTGGTGATCGAGTACATCTCATTTTGTTTGAATGGCGAAGATGTATCAAACTTGTTGGTAACCGCATTATCAACAAGGTCCATAAGCGTCTGAGTAGTTTGTCTGAGCGTAGGCAATGGAATAGGAACCAAAACATGTCCATAACCACTTTCCCTAGTGGTTGACCCAATTGCCAGAAATAACATAGTATTGTTTGAAGACGATTCTTGAGCTTGCCGACCGCCCAATAACAGCATCGCCAAGACAACCATCATTGGGTAATTTGAGAAGACTTTGTTTTCCATTGTAAAGAATCTACACACTGATAGCCTTTTGGAAATTTAATGAGCCCAAGAATTCTAACTTCTTAAAGAAACCTCGGTTTCTTTGTCCCTTTACCATAAAGAAAATTTTCCCCTTCCTGGAAAATTAAGTTTTAAGCCTGACTTTCCTACTTTTTACCTAAGACACCTCTTGCTCAGTAACCTTTCCACGCAACTTGTTAGTAATGTACAACAATCAAACAAAGAAATAAGGAAAACGAACAAATAATTCTTTTCATGTTTTTCCTTGAATTGTTTATTTCAACGGTTCAAGTTCAAGTGGCTCTACCGAAGCGTCTACAGGAGTGGGTTTTTTAACCCGTTTCCTGCAGCAGCACCGGCACTTTGACCACATTACTGAGATAAAACAAAGAGTACTTGCGAAAATCGCAGACCCCACACACCAAGCCAACACAATTTTCTTGTGCGACTCCAGTGTCCCCGGTTCTTCCCAGTTATGTGGTAAAGCGCGCGGGCTTCTCTCTCGCTCCGGCAGTTCAAAATGAAAGTGTTCTCGCTGCTTTAAACGATCCAAGGCGCTAAGTGTTTGTTTTGGCTGTTGCATCTCCTCTTCTTCCTCTCGAAGTATCAACTCTTTTCTCCGAGTTAACATTTTCTCAACCTGTTTTTCATTCCGCTGGACATGATCTACAATCAACTCTGTTACATTGGGTGCGAGACCTCTTGACGTATCTTGTTGACGCAAGGGGTCTTCTGTCCTGTCGATCATCGTCCAAGTCCCCGGTTCCTCCCTCACTGGCTCTTGCACTGTCATCTTCGGCACAACATGATTCACCAATTCCGTCGGTATTTGTCCCGTCAAGATGGCGTCAGACAGAACTTTGGAGGCAAACTCGCTTTGTTGTTTAAAGCGTTCATTTGCAAGTTTTTCCTTAAAAAGGTCCGCCTCCAAAACTGCTGTCTCATTAGCATACTTCTCATGGGTCTTGTCGTCAGCCTTATCTTGAGTGCGTTGGATGGCCCTATCGATTTGCGAGGCCGCAATGTAGGAGCCAAGAGCCGCGATACCCCCTCCAACATATTTTCCAGCCTTGACTTTATAAGGATGCTTTTCCTTATAAATCCGGTATGCATCTCCCACCCGATTGTGAACTTTGAAGTCCTCCCTAACTTGTGGCAAGAAAGAACCCTGTTCATTAGTAAGACGAGTGGGTGGTCTTGAATCGGTCATGCTGGAACTAACGCTGGAGTCCAACGAGGTAATAGAATTAGATCTAGTTAAGGCTTGATCCCCGATGAGGTTTCTTCTGGCCGGGACAGGTCGATACCCTCTTGGTGAGTAGGCATATGGTGGCTCCAAAGGAGGCATATCATGCCACCCAGATCTTGGTGCCGACGATGCAGCCAGTGAAGAAACTGGTTGAGGAACAACAGGAGTAAAGATTGAGAGGCTTCCCTACCTCGCGCCGTTTGAAACGAAATCGAAGATGATGAAGGAGATCGAACCAGAGTAGGACTTTGTCGAACCGAATCCAACGAAGATGATCGAGCGCGTAAATTTGTGAGTGAGACAGGAGAGGAGTAACCAACATGTACTCCCGCGGCAGTAATGGGATGTGGATTTGCCGCACGATTTCTCAAAGCTGGTGGTCCGGCATTCATCCTCCTCATGTCCTGAATGCTGAGCGTATTAAACATTCCAGCCCCAGCTCCAGGACGCACCTTTCCTGCTCCCAAACTCGTACCTACACTCGATCCCGCCCCCAAGGTCTTCATGACTTGAAGTTTGGTTCGACGACTGGACGAACTACTCTTCGATCTTGATCGATTTGCGCATAAACGGACGTTTCTTCCTCCTGGGACGATACCTTGGCACCTTCCAAGCACCTCTCTTCTCCCTTGACAGCTCCCTTTCTTCTAAAATCAGAGTTGGTTCATGCTTATCCGCCTGATACATCCTGTTGGCGGCAACCTGGGCCTTCAACTGATCGTACACTCGCCAAGTTCCATACTCGTATCCGGGTGGTGGTGACGAACGACTGTGACACGTATAAATTCCAGCTGCAGCACACGTCCTCTTGTCCTCCACCAACAAATCCTCACAGGGATAGGTGGAGTAAAGCATCCTGCAACGTGCCACCGTTGTAAGCTTCAAAGTTGCCAACGACACCGCCTTGCCTATTTGTTCCGGAAATTTCGTATGGTCAAGTGGTACGAACATAGGTTGTAATCTCTTGGCCAGGTTGATCGCGAAGAAATCATCCAGATAGTCATTAACGATCTTGGAATCCGTATACTCCGCGTTACGCATGATTTTGTCATAGAGGAGTTGGTCCAAATGAGCCGTAGCAATAACGGCTTTCACGGCTTGAACAGGCATGATAAATCCTTTTGTCTGCCTTTTTCTCCTACTATGAACCTTTTTTCCATCTAAAAGGAAAACCAACAACTAAATACCAAAGTTTCAGAAGAAAGGAGCTCTTTATTTACCTTCAATGATTTCAATTTGAGGTGTAATCTTAGAGTCGTTTTCAAGGGAGTCCGTAAGAGGTTTCAATCCATAATACTTCGAGAGCGCCAGTTGAAACGACTTTGGAAGAGGGTTCTTCTTTTCTTCTTTGTAGATGCCCAAATGATATTCTTCCAAAAGTCCAGAAATCCTTTTTGCATACGCTTGCTTCGCCCGGAGGACAGGAATAGGCGGTTGATTGATCAGTAGAGGAGAACTAGCATTAAATCTTCTCAAGGGTGGTCCGTCAACCAGAGGCTTAGGTGCAACGTAAGGCAATCCAAAATGCCTCGGTGGACAAAGTCGTGAGGGTCGAAAACACCTCACCCAAGGTCTTCTTGGCCGGATTGATCGCTTCCTCCTCGATCCAGTTGGTATGATACTAGGAGCTATCTTACCAATAATTCGTCTGAGGAGCTCATTTTGTTGAAGTAAGTCGTCCGCCTGTTGACCAGAAGATCCCCTCGACTGTTTCCCAACGGAGTAGAAAAATTTTCATTATTAACATGAAAATTAAAGCTAATCGACCCGTGATTAGCCGAAGGCCCTTGAGTGTTAAAAACGTTTGAGTCCGCCGACGTATCCTGAGCTGATGACGACAGCTCCGCGGGTCCAAACGTTGATCCTCCAATTGATCCTCCTATTCCACCCAGTCCTCCTCCCACGAGGTCCATTATTAAGGGAAGGAGAAATCCAGCCATCTCCTTATTTGAATGTTGTAGGAATGTTAGTTTTAAATGCAATCCTTTCGCAACTGCAGTGCGAATCCAAGTGATGAAAGTAGATGAAAATTCGCGCTATTTATACGATTCTGGTGGCTTCACTTTCTTGGAACCACAGATAAATTCTTGAATCTGATTGGTGGAAAAAAGTTTTTGGCGCAAACAGGAAACTATTTAAGACGCAATTAATCTTGCGTATTTACAATAGACCGCAGTATGTCACCCAGGTGACAATATGTCAACCAGGTGTAAGAAAGTGAAACAAACTTTCTTGACCATAAGGATAACTGTCAGAGTAGAATAGACTTCCGTTAGGAAGAAGGGGTTTGGTCGAGCTCATGGTCCCTGCAAGCCTCCAACGGAAATATCTCATGAATGCTTCGTTTTAATATTTTCTTGGAATTTTTGGACCGCAAAAGAACCGTTCGAACCCGTCCGTCTTTTCCCTTAATTATCCTAAATACCCTGGCAAGTGGCCATTGATACTGCTTCCTATTTTGTTCCTCAATTAACACCAAATCACCAATCTTCAAGTTAGGTTGTTTAGAAAACCATCTATGGCGGGAATGAAGTTGAGTGAGGTATTGTGATGTCCACAACTTCTTAAATTCCTGAGACAAATTTTGACGTTGCTCCCAACGGAGCCTTACGTCAGAAGAGTCATCACATTCAGTCTCAGAAAAGTAATCCCTCCATAGTCGAATACGTCTTCCAAGGCAAAGCATGGAAGGAGTAATCACGTCAAATGCTTCTTCAGAAACGGCAAGCAGAGGGCGATCATTAACTTGCGCCTCTGCATCTTTCATCAAGGTCAGAAAATCAACATAAGTCATCACCTCTGACTTATCTATTAATTTCCTTAAAGGAACCTTAATGAGCTTCACTGCCCTCTCCCAAATGCCTCCTCCAGCGGAATGAAGCTCCGTAGAGTAGCTCCACTGAAACTCATACTTGTCCGCGGCGTCCTTAATAATCTCATTATTAAGGTCAATAGTTTCCTTTAATTCCTTATCGGCCTTTTTGAAGTAAAGGCCGTTATCTGAGTATAAATGGGCTGGAACCCCCCTTACACTCATCATACGCCGTAATGCAAGTAAAAAGTCTTCAGCTTCATTTGAGAGAACTAGCTCGGTGTGAACCGCCCTAGTAATAAGACAAGTGAATATGACCATATAGCAAGGTTGCGAATTCCTTGCTCTCATAGTCATTTTAATTTGAAATTTTGCCGTATAATCCACTCCCACTTTAGTAAATGGAGGGGAATATTTTAATCTGACTATAGGGAGAGGAGCCATGATCTGCTGACCTCTCCTCGCATTTGATCTTTGGCATTCCAAACATTTCCTCAAAACACTTTTTATCTGAAGTCTACTGGACATAATCCAGTATTGTTGCCTCAGATGAAAATGTGTCCAATCAACAGGAGAATGTTGATTGTCTAAGTGAATTTTCAAAATAAGTGAGGTGACAAATCCGTGTCCTTTTGGAAGGATGATTGGAAATCTTTCAAACTCCAAAAGTGGGGCCTCAACTAATCTACCATGCACCCTGAGCACTCCCTCTTTATCCAATTGCGGGTTCAATGGTAAGAGTTTAGAGTGCCTTGGAATATCTTGTCCCCGCTTTAGATTTTCGATCTCTTCAGCGAAATGTGCATATTGTGACTGTTTGATCCAATAAAGTCGCGCTCGATTTTTATGATGCGATATTTTATTGACATCCAACATAGCTGATTTTTTCTGCAACGCCTTGATTTTCCAAACTGACACGATTTCCATGACCAACATGGTTTTCCTCAGAAGTAAATCGTGGTCACTATAGTAGTCTGCCATATTGACTACCATCATATTTTGTGGAAACTCTTCATAGGTTTTACAAATTGTCAAGTGATTATAAACATATTGTTTCTTAACCTCCTGCAACTTGTCCACCTTAGAGAAATCCACCTTGGGTATTTTCCAATCCTCTCGCGAGAGGCGCAAAAAATTAGGCCCTCTTGCCCAAAGAGTCCTTGTTAATGCGTGTGGAGCACACCCACGGCTCGCTATGTCCGCTGGGTTTGACTGCGTGCTCACGTATTGGAAAACATACCCAAGTTCCTGAATCTTTTGTACTCTGTTAGCAACAAAGGGTAACAAAGAATTCGGCTTTTTTGTTAACCACCACAATGTCGTTTCGGAATCAGAATAACAAAAGATCCGGTTCTTTGGAAAATCCAGTTCTTCTTTTAACATTTCAGCTATGTTTGCACACAAAAGTGCAGCCACTAGTTCTAAACGGGGCACAGAGATTTCCTTAGTGGGATTAATCTTAGACTTGGCAAACAGCAAATTCGACTCATAACAATTAATATCCTTATTAAACGTCCGTGCATATGCCGCAACCCCATGACCCATATTTGCAGATGCGTCGCCAAAGATATGTAATTCAGTAGATTCATTAAATTCAACATATCTAGGAAACGTCACATCTTTCAATTCTGGAAGCATTTCAAGCCACCGGTGCCATTCGGTGCGCAAATTTTGGGGTAGTGAACTTTTCCAATTTATCTTCTCCTCAAATGTTTTCTTCAAGATTTTCCTTGCAAGAAGAACGAAAGGAGAGATAAGCCCCAAAGGGTCAAAAGGTCTAGCAAGCAAACTGGCTACGGAAGTCTTTGTATCATCATTATGAATTGCCATATTGCAATAATGTCTAAAGATAAAGATATCCTTTGAAGGATCCCATCGTATCCCTAATGAAGAGGTTTCTTCGCTTAAGAACAAAGAACTATCCTCCTCCTCTGTCGTCGTGGGTGCTCGAGCCTCCTTAGGAATCATCTTAAGGAGCTCTGGCGAATTAGTCGCCCATTTACGGATTTGAAAATGACCTCTACCTAACAACTTGGATAGCTCAACAAACATACGAAAGGCTTCTTCTACGGATGCACCCCCAGTGGTGACATCATCTACATATGTGTCCTTCAGGATGGTATCACACGCCCTTTTTTCAAAGGTCGTGAGGCCTGCCTCTAACAACCGGTCTTTAACAAGCTGTTGCAAGCAAGATATGGCCTGGAAAGGAGAGTCTGCCGCACCAAAGATCAAAGTCCTAAATTGATAAACTTTGGTGAGGGCTTTGGGATCTTCCGGATCCCGCCACAAAAATCTAAGATACTTCCGATCTTCAGGATCCACCTCTATTTGCAAAAACATTTTGCTGATATCGCCTATAAGTGCAATTTTCCTTGTGCGAAATCGTAGTTCAACAGCAACTATTGCCTGTTGAAGAGGGGGTCCTGCCAATAGGGAATCATTTAAGGAAAACCCAGACGGGGTTTTTGCCGAAGCGTCAAACACAATGCGACATTTTGTGCTGACGCGTGTGGGATCGTATACAGCCCTATGGGGAAGGAAATAAAGATCGGTCCGTTCCAAATTACCCATTTCTTCGATCGTCTCCGAGGTCACTTCCTCCACCGTGTTTTGGTCAATGAACTCTGTCATTGCCTTGAGGTAAGCGTCCTTTAACCCTGGATCCTTGTCAAGTCTTCTCATGAGCCCTTCTAGGCGCGCCTTCGCCGAGGCGATATTGTTAACCAACTTTGGTTCTTCTCGCCATAGAAGTCTCGTTGTGAAACGACCAGAAATTGGGTTGTATCTCAAATTCTTCGACATACTTTCCACAGCCATGATCTCATCCACGCTGAGTTTCTCGTTCGTTTGATCTCTGGGGAGCTCTTCAATCTGCCACATCCTCTCGATGTTCTTGTTAAGTTGATCCACCGTAGAAACAAAAACATCGAGTTCCTCTTGTTGCTCTTGTAGCATTCCGCAAGGTACAAGGCCGAAAACCGTTTTCAATATGACCAAAGATTCGCCGATCCTTTGGTCAATACCTCGTACTATCGACCACATGTCAATGATGCCGAGAAGAATATCTACTTCACCTCCCTTCCGCGGGATCGACTCATTTAATTTAAGGGCATTCAATTTCTTACAAAGACCCTTATTGACATGTGTGTTTTCATAATCTAATTCCATTATGAAGGAAACTACAAAACAATCAAAAGTGACAAAACCGAATGGTGCCTTCACGTGGCATCTAACCTTCCGCGATTGTTGTACATTTGTACCATGAAGCGTGTTAATGGACAAAGTTACATTATGATCAAGAGTTTCGTGTCTTACCCCTTTCAAAGCCTTTGCCGTGATGAAAGAAGAAGTGGAACCCGTGTCCAAAAGAACCCTTAATTTTTCATGCTTGGAAGTTCGGTTTGGAACCATCAATGTGGGGAGCAATTGTGGTATAACTTTATTAGAATGTGCCAATTGAGGCTCACCTCCCAGAGATCTGCCTGAAAGATTAGTGAAAAGATTAGTTCTGTGATGAAGATTAGTAAGATCAAAAACTACATTAGCATTACAGGAATTAACAGTAGGGGATTTCCATTTTTCTAAGGGCCCCCTTACCCCCACCGGTAAGTCCGACGGGAGCCCCGAAATTTCCTAACTATTTTGGGTGGGTGCTAAATCTTTCGATCTGCCATGCATCATACGATGATGTCGTCCGTTGCAATTATCACGTCCGCATCCCGGATGGGGACACGAAGATGCCCAATGGCCTGCTCTTAAGCAATTAAGACAAAGTTGAAACTCTAAAGCCTTAATATATACAGTATCGGGTTTCATCTTTTGCGTGCATAAATGCGAACTGTGCCGGGGATTGTTACAAAAACAACAAGGAACAACTTCCCTATCATCATTTGAACCACTCGTTGATGCTGATTGATCGATTGTCGATGTAGCTGGATGTGTCGAAGATCCCCCTCCTCCACCCCTTCCTCCCCTTCCTCTGCCTCGAGCTCCTCGAGTGCCTCCTCTTCCTCTACCTCTACCACGGCCACCACGCGTTGCTCCACCCCTTGTGGCAACCGTGTCTGTCGCAAGAACCGTGGTTGTGTCTATGGGCTCCGAATTCTGTTTCGCTTGTGAGCCTCCGCCCCTTCCATTACCCCTTTCATTGTTTGGTTTCCCTCGATTCTTCCCAAACTCCATTGCAATTCCCGAGGGCATTCCCAAGGGAAGTTTGGGGTTCTTTGGGTCCGCATGATAAAAGGTTCTCGCCATTGAAACCTGTTTATCTAACCAGTGTAACATGAAATCCAACTTCGCTCTATCTGCTAACTTGCCCTTCAAGGTTTCTTCACGCTCCAATGACCATTGATAGTTATGCCTCATACTTTGATTGAATTTGCAGTATAAGTCGTGAAGTGTACCTCTTGCGTTAAATGATGCACCTTCGTCATACTGCAAAAGGCTCATAACGTAATTAGTGGCAAACCCATAGAATTTTGCGAGATCCGTGTACTTATCCTCAGGGATCATAGGCCAAGCATTTAGCCTTTCTCGCAATTGACTAAGGGCTGACTCCGTGTCACCAAAGGCTTGCAACAAATTATGCTTCAACTGGTCATAGCTGCCCGGCGCATACGTGATCTGGTGCGTAAGATAGCTTGCTGTACCTCGAAGAGCATCGTTGAGTAAATGCAATTTCATGATTTTTGGAATTTTGGGATTCCTATCTACCAAACAAAGAAACATAGAATAAAATTTATGGAATTCTAAGGGGTTACCATGGAATTTTGGGAGCTTGACATCGGGTAAAGAATGGTATTGACTAGAATGGGGTTGGGGTGAGGAATAAAGTTCATGATCAGTCTCTTCTAAACGCAAGTGAAAACGCTTTTCTAAGGGGTCTTCATCTTCTCCCATTTTTCCTGTAGTCACAAAGTTTTCATTGTCTTCTTCATGATCCGCTTGCCTAATGTACTCCATCATGAAGTACTTTTGCTCTGGTGAAAGATCCTCATCTTCAAAGATAGCAGTTAACCTTTGCTGTTTCTGCAAATCTTTTTTCTCAAGAGCTGGCTTGTTATCCCTCAAGGTTGATGACATTCCTGGATGGAATGCTGCCGCGCCTTCAACTTTCTCCTCATTAACCTCATTCTTGAGTTTTTCTTTAACCTCGTCCTCCAAGGTTGATCTAAATGAGAGGAAAGTTTCCCCTGCTGCGGGAAAATGCTCAAATAAAACTGGAGCAGCGACATTGTCATCTCTAAATGCGGTCATGAGCATTTGCACTACAGGTAAAACGTTTTCTTTGGCCCACTGTGTGTGTCCTATCACTGCGTTAATTAAACTTTCTCCTGACAAGAACAGCAAATGTGCGAGAGTATCCAAGTACTCTCGAAAAAGGGACAAGGCCATTGCCTTATAAATGCTTAGACCCTCGGTCCATCCTTTTTCTTGTACGGTAACCTGTTCCCTAAATGATTGAAGCTTCTCAAGATAGCTGCAGACAAGAGCTCTCCTGGCCACCATGAACCCTTTTACTTCTTCTTCCGTGCAATCAGATACCAAAGCTTCTGATTGCCCCGGATATGCCTCCCTGTTGAGAGATTTGTCTAATTCCCTCATCAGGAGGGTAACAATGGGTACCTCCTTTGTAACGGCGATGTACTCTTCAAAGGGAAACCCGTAAAGGAGGCGGATGCAAAGTTTAAACCTGTCTTGTTCATCTTCATCCTCACCCACTGTTGACCCAGCGAAATAGTCCTTAATTTCGCCAGCTCTGATGGCCTGTTCTATTGTCTCATAGTAACTGAGCCATTCTTGTCTTCTTGATGCCCTAGCAATACGCTTCAACTCCATTACAGTAGGGTTATTATGCACTGCTGATCTTGTCCTGACCATTTTGAACTAAATGTATGCTAATTTGTCTTTTCTCAAAAAATAACTTATTGTTTTTGACCTATTATTAATGAACTAATGAATGTCTTAACACTAAATCTGACTTACATTTCCATCTTCAACTCGTCTAATCACGTTTTCTTCCGGCGTAGTGTAGATTGTACTTTAAAGGTGGCAAATCTCCAGGGCTCATGCAAAAGGTAGGATGCTTATGATTCCTTCCGCACGAAGCACAAAGAATACCTATTTCTCCCCTAATCAGTCTACACAATGGACAGTCCAAATGTCTGATTCTTCTTGTCAATATGTCTGAGAACCAATCTCCACATGTGACGCAATAGGATTCTCTGTACCACCTTCTTACTGGCTGATCCTGCCGATTATTCATTTCTATCTACACCAGAATTTATATAACAGTACCTTGGTTCAATTGGATTGATTGCTCGCCTGCTCGGTCCTTAAAAGGTTTCTGCTTCCCGTTGACGATAAACCAATGTAATATATCTAATTACTTGTCCACAAGCTGAACGGCACGAAGAACTTGTAAACGTAACGAGAATGATGTTCTGATGATCTTATAATCCAATTTGTCGTGACCAAGAATTGCTGCTTATATTTCATACAAAAACGTCCATACGACTTAAAGATAGAAACACAAGTGAAAGCAAGAAATCTGTACAACTACAATGTCATATTGTATCTGGGTCGTTGCCAGCATTTTACTTTCATGGGCACAATTTTGTTCTTTTTAGTTCAAGGTGGTGGGCAAAAACATATATGGGTCAGTACTGTGATAGAAAAGGCCATCTCATGAAATCAACTATAATATTATTCTTGTATAAGATCGCAATTGACTAAGGGCTGACTCCGTGTCACCAAAGGCTTGCAACAAATTATGCTTCAACTGGTCATAACTGCCCGGCGCATACGTAATCTGGTGCGTAAGATAGCTTGCTGTACCTCGAAGAGCATCGTTGAGTAAATGCAATTTCATGATTTTTGGAATTTTGGGATTCTTATCTACCAAACAAAGAAACATAGAATAAAATTTATGAAATTCTAAGGGGTTACCATGGAATTTTGGGAGCTTGACATCTGGTAAAGAATGGTATTGACTAGAATGGGGTTGGGGTGAGGAATAAAGTTCATGATCAGTCTCTTCTAAACGCAAGTGAAAACGCTTTTCTAAGGGGTCTTCATCTTCTCCCAATTTTCCTGTAGTCACAAAGTTTTCATTATCTTCTTCATGATCCGCTTGCCTGATGTACTCCATCATGAAGTACTTTTGCTCCGGTGAAAGATCCTCATCTTCAAAGATAGCAGTTAACCTTTGCTGTTTCTGCAAATCTTTTTTATCGAGAGCTGGCTTGTTATCCCTCAAGGTTGATGACATTCCTGGATGGAAAGCTGCCGCGCCTTCAACTTTCTCCTCATTAACCTCATTCTTGAGTTTTTCTTTAACCTCGTCCTCCAAGGTTGATCTAAATGAGAGGAAAGTTTCCCCTGCTGCGGGAAAATGCTCAAATAAAACTGGAGCAGAGACATTGTCATCTCAAAATGCGGTCATGAGCATTTGCACTACAGGTAAAACGTTTTCTTTGGCCCACTGTGTGTGTCCTATCACTGCGTTAATTAAACTTTCTCCTGACAAGAACAGCAAATGTGCGAGAGTATCCAAATACTCTCGAAAAAGGGACAAGGCCATTGCCTTATAAATGCTTAGACCCTCGGTCCATCCTTTTTCTTGTACTGTAACCTTTTCCCTAAATGATTGAAGCTTCTCAAGATAGCTGCAGACAAGAGCTCTCCTGGCCACCATGAACCCTTTTACTTCTTCTTCCGTGCAATCAGATACCAAAGCTTCTGATTGCCCCGGATATGCCTCCCTGTTGAGAGATTTGTCTAATTCCCTCATCAGGAGGGTAACAATGGGTACCTCCTTTGTAACGGCGATGTACTCTTCAAAGGGAAACCCGTAAAGGAGGCGGATGCAAAGTTTAAACCTGTCTTGTTCATCTTCATCCTCACCCACTGTTGACCCAGCGAAATAATCCTTAATTTCGCCAGCTCTGATGGCCTGTTCTATTGTCTCATAGTAACTGAGCCATTCTTGTCTTCTTGATGCCCTAGCAATACGCTTCAACTCCATTACAGTAGGGTTATTATGCACTGCTGATCTTGTCCTGACCATTTTGAACTAAATGTATGCTAATTGTCTTTTCTCAAAAAATAACTTATTGTTTTTGACCTATTACTAATGAACTAATGAATGTCTTAACACTAAATCTGACTTACATTTCCATCTTCAACTCATCTAATCACGTTTTCTTCCGGCGTAGTGTAGATTGTACTGTAAAGGTGGCAAATCTCCAGGGCTCATGCAAAAGGTAGGATGCTTATGATTCCTTCCGCACGAAGCACAAAGAATACCTATTTTCTCCCCTAATCAGTCTACACAATGGACAGTCCAAGTGTATGATTCTTCTTGTCAATATGTCTGAGAACCAATCTCCACATGTGACGCAATAGGATTCTCTGTACCACCTTCTTACTGGCTGACCCTGCCGATTATTCATTTCTATCTACACCAGAATTTATATAACAGTACCTTGGTTCAATTGGATTGATTGCTCGCCTGCTCGGTCCTTAAAAGGTCTCTGCTTCCCGTTGACGATAAACCAATGTAATATATCTAATTACTTGTCCACAAATTGAACGGCACGAAGAACTTGTAAACGTAACGAGAATGATGTTCTGATGATCTTATAATCCAATTTGTCGTGACCAAGAATTGCTGCTTATATTTCATACAAAAACGTCCATACGACTTAAAGATAGAAACACAAGTGAAAGCAAGAAATCTGTACAACTACAATGTCATACTGTATCTGGGTCGTTGCCAGCATTTTACTTTCAAGGGCACAATTTTGTTCTTTTTAGATCAAGGTGGTGGGCAAAAACATATATGGGTCAGTACTGTGATAGAAAAGGCCATCTCATAAAATCGACTATAATATTATTCTTGTATAAGATTTGACAGGTGATGTGTCATATAGAGATGGCCTGACTAAAAAAGCAGTACAACTGTGTGTGGAAAACACAAAAATAGGTGTCCATGCTACATCCCATTTAAAATGTGAAAATGAAGGCGAACCTCGAAAAAATACACCTTTCACCTTCTTTGTTTATTTCATGAAACTATTGATTCTTGAAAGGGAAGATTGTACCTCTCAAGTTTTGCAATGTTCCACTATTAGTGGTACATGGTGAGAATGGTTAGAAAGCATCAAATTTCAGGTGATGAGTCATATAGAGATGGCCTGACTAAAAAAAGCAGTACCCCTGCTTGTGGAAAATACAAAAATAGCTGCTTATGCAACATCCCATTTAAAATGTGATAATGAAGGCGAACCTCGAAAAAATACATCTTTCAGCTTCTTTTTTTATTTCTTGAAACTATTGATTCTTGAAAGGGAAGATTGTACCTCTCAATTTTTGTAATGTTCCAATATTAGTGGTACATGTTGAGAATGGTAAGAAAGCATCAAATTTCAGGTCATATAAAGATGGCCTGACTAAAAAAAAGCAGTACAACTGTGTGTGAAAACACAAAATAAAGGTGCTTATGCAACATCCCATTTAAAATGTGATAATAAGGGCGAACCTCGAAAAAATACATCTTCCAGCTTCTTTGTTTTTTTCTTGAAACTATTGATTCTTGAAAGGGAAGGATGGTACCGCTCAAGTTTTGTAATGTTCCACTATTAGTGGTACATGGTGAGAATGGTTAGAAAGTATCAAATTTCAGCTGATGAGTCATATAGAGATGGCCTGACTAAAAAAGCAGTACACATGCAAGTGGAAAATACAATAATAGGTGCTTATGCAACATCCCACTTAAAATGTGATAATGAGGGCGAACCTTGAAAAAATACATCTTTCAGCTCATTTGTTTAAACTCTCATCATTCTTTTATCACAAAATGAACTTGACAGAGTATTTTGTTTTCCTGTCCTTTATCTTGTGCTGCTTAATTCAAGTAAGTGAACTTAACAAATCCCAAGATGCTACCCTAGAGTCCCCCCAAGTCGCTGCCCTAGAGATTTTACCTCCGAGCAAAAAAGGGGAAACTCTTTCAGAAACTGTCTCTAGTCTCTTTCCACCAATTATCCCTGACGGGATACGTGAGCCACTTAATCCTCCACAGTTTACAGGCCTGACCGTTCTAGCGAAAGTTGGATCTCCTAATCTTGTTATAAGATCCACATGTCACTTTATAGAACGAAGAGCATTGCACGAATGCTGCCAAGCTATTCCAGATCCGGTAACCGAACTTGGGCTTAACGAAGATCAACTTCGGAACCTCAAGGCTCGAGATAACTAACGATTTTTGGCAGGGTACGACTGTTCCAAACCCATGGATGTCAAGCCCGTAAGCTTGTTCATACATGATCCTGGTGAGCCTGTAGAGGCCAGCGAAAAGGAGACGTATGATATTCAACCTGTTACTCAATTCCAGATTGTCCAATACGAGACGAGGGTTTCTGGGTACTAGGTGCGAAAGGTATATTTCACAATTTACTTACTTACAATTGTGGAAATGCTGATCATGCCAATCCTTTGCTGCAAGAAACTTTCTTCCGGCATCCTAAGATTTTGGCCTATAATGAGTGCCGGTCTCTGGCAATGGGCCAATATTGAGCAGGTGATGGCAAAACTTATAGCATAGCTAAGAATGTCCAAAAGGAAATTAATTATTTTGCTAAGGGTTCAGCCAACGCTTACTCCGGGTTCTACGGCAGTCAGATTACCTGTAATGGTGGAACTCTTCATATCAATGGCGTCGAGGTTGACCAAATGGTCATGTACGTCACCGAAGAACTCCTCTATCGCTATGAGAAGTTCATTTCCAGGGGAGATGACGACGGCATCATTGCTCAGTAAAATAATGTCTGGCTAACCTGCCCTGCTGAGGACAGCCACTACGCCGGTGGAGATGTTTCTTACGTCTGGCACATTCCTCACAAAATCCATTGTCCTCGTTATCATGTCTGAAAATTCAAAGGACAGAGGATCAGGTATGATCTGCCTGGTTTGACAATTAAAACCCACAAGAAGGCTATGTCAACCGACAGTTCACATGTTCCGTTTGTCGTTAAAGGTACAAGAGCCGAATGCGGTCAAGACAGCTTAAAAGTGATGAAAATAAATTTTGTTGAATGAGTAAATTTTGATGAAGAATGTTGTTTGAAGATTGGCTTGTTGGAAGACCCACTACAAGTGGTCACGGCCGCGTCACAGCCCCAAGGCCGGCGACCAGCCCATTGGCCATTTGGGACCAGATTCAGCGGATTTTTGGCGGATTTTCGGCGGATTTTCGGAGATCCGGATGGCGAGATCCGGGCAGCAAGATCTGGACGGCGAGATCCGGACGATGAGATCCTAGTGTGGAGACTCTGCTGACCCCTTGGGGACCCTGCCAACCCTGTGGAGACCCCGCCAACCACCTGGGGACACTGCCAACCCGTGGGGATCCCACCAACCCCAACCCTGTGGTAACTCCGCCAGCCATGTGACGACCCCACCAGCCCTGTGGGGACCCTGCCAACCTCGTGGGGACCCTGTCAACCCCATTGGGACCCCATCAACCCCATGATGACCCCATCAACCAATTTCAGCACAAAATGAACTGTGGTCATTTAACTAGAGTCAAAAAGCTGACGATGAAGAGTTGAAGAAGAGCTGCCGGATGTGTCTTTCCCTGGTGATCCATCATGGTGTCCATCCCAGGTGACCCTCTTTAGATATGCATCAGAAGACCAACGGGGTGACTTTCTTTGGAGATTTATTGGAAGAATCCTGGTGTGAGCTTCTCTGGAGATCCAATTGAAAATAGTAATGATGTGTGCTTTGACAAGGTGATCAGTGTGATTAAGTACCAATGATTGAGCTTGATGCTATTTTTGTGAATCCAATGACAACTTCTTCAACAACTTGTGTATGATGTACGTATTTTTTAAGGTGTTAATGATCAAACAAACAGTTCAGCAAGATATAAAAGATGTTACCTTATTAATAAATATATGTGCAAATACTTGAAACATCAACAAAACCTCATTTGCATCGTTACAACTCAAGAGTTAAATAAACCAAAATAAGATTATTTCACATCTTGTTAGTTATCTTTTTCTTCTATTACTCCATCTTAATGATCAAACAAATCAACTTGGTGATTAATGATATTAATGATCAACATAATAATGTTCAGCAAGATAAAAAAGATGTTACCTTACATTTACAACTGAAAAGCTAAATAAAAACAAAATAAGATAATTTGGAATACATGTGGGGCAAAACCTCATTTGCATCCCTACAACTCAAGAGTTAAATAACCAAAATAAGATTATTTCACAGCTTGTTACTTATCTTTTTCTTCTATTACTCCATATTAATGATCAAACAAATCAACTTGATGATTCATGAGATTAATGATCAACTTAATGTTCAGCAAGATAAGAAAGATGTTACCTTACATTTACATTCATTAAATTTACAATTCAAAAGGTAAATAAAAGCAAAAGAAGATTATTTGGAATACATTTGGGCAGGGTGGGGCAGGGTGGATCCAGCTTATACCATTGGCTTTGTGTCTACAATGCCAGGGATGGGTAAAACAACTGCTTTTGCATTGACTGATTTCACTTGATATGTGCCCATTATCTATCTTCACTCATAGGTTGTACTGACTCTTTTTCAGAATGAAGAAGGATTGGCCTGGAAAATGACCTCATCATCCTGGCAATGATCCTCGAGGCAAACTTTTTTTTACTAAGATATTTTATCAAGGTGGAGATGGCCTCATCCCATGGACTAAAAATTGATGGATAACTGACAGATTCGAGGAAACATCGAAACCCAGACGGCGCCATGGCCGGTGCCACTGCCGGCACCATGGGCAGCATCACAGCCCCAAGGCCGGCACCACAGCCCATCAGGTCGTCGGGGGTCAGATTTGACAGATTCCCGGCGATTTCCACGTACCGCTCCCCGTAAAATCAATAGATCTTTCTTTTTTACAAAATAACTGCAATCTGCTTTTCTTACTTATCCAAGCTGAAGAGTCCAATATTCTTTGATGCTCTAGCTTCACTAAAAATCAAAAGATGGGATTACTAGTAGTTCTGAGGGGGGCATAAGAGTACGGGCACGATCCGAGTCGGGGGGGGGGGCACCCTGTTTGCCCGAAAAAATTACGTCTTTTTGGCCGAATTTTGGCGTTTTGCCCGAATATTTTCGAGACTAGGGGGCTGCTGCCCTGTTTGCCTGAAAAAATTACGTTTTTTTGGCCGAATTTTGGCATTTTGCCCGAATTTTTGTCGTTTTGCCCAAATATTTTTGAGACTAGGGGCTGCTGCCCCCCTCCCGCCCCCTTTGCTCGTCCGCCTATGGAGGGGGCCATTTCTAGGGGGCATTGGCACTTTGCTTTTTATTGAATTTTGGTACTTTTTGAAGATGAAGGTTTCATTCTTGTTATATTTATTCTTCCAAGCAATCCAAACCAGCCAGTTCTATTTCTTACCATTTTTTTATTAATTTTCTTGAAAAAATGAGGGGTTACATTTTATGAAGTGGCTTATTAATAAGGCATTCTTAACGCCATCTGTTGAGCAACTTCTCAGGCACCAAATTGACAGCGCTTCACTTGAAGTGTCAGCTGATACGAACCCAAAGCAGGATATATAACACAGGTAGATGGCATTGGGAACCACTTACTAAATAAGTTAACTAGAGGGAAAACCAAATGCAACGGTTCTCCTTAAATATTCTAGAAAGTTAATGTCTCACCTAAATATTAAGTATATCTCAAACTATTCAAATAGCTTGCAATCAACCAGAAAAATAGAATTTCTTAGGCCCTTTATTCCAAAAGTTACACTATGATATAGAGAAATCAATTTGCCCTGTCAAATGCCCCTTAATTTGGTGAAAGTTTGAACCATCTCGCCCCCTCAATGGAAGCTTGATGCCCAAAGACTATCTGGTGGGGCTTCATCTTAGAAGGATACAACCGAGAGCAATGATATATCACATAGATCACTTGGACTCAATGTTAACAGTGGGATTAAATTGCATGGTCTTATAACCTATTCCAGCATAGATATGCTGGATTAATATTAGATAGGTCCATAGATATTTACTTGCATCCAACCAGAATTTGTAGAATGTCTTACTGTACCAACAGCATAGCTAATGTAGAAACTCTAGCAGCTGTTGGCTGCCCCAACATGGTGACAAGTTTGAAACCTGCCCCCTCATCTTTAGTTGGCGCTCTATGTACTATAATAGTTACTCTGCTGGCATGCACGCTTTGCCCTCTCCCCCTGTCTCCCCCAACTTGGTGAAAGTTTGAAATCTGCCCCCTCATCTTTAGTTGGCCGGTTATTTCGTCATTCTTTTTTATGTGCTGCATGTGCATTCTCTTTCCCCTCTGTCTTCCCCAACTTGGTGAAAGCTTTAAATCTGCCCCCTCATCATTAGTTGGACAACCTAGCAGCACTGTATAAACTTGGTTTAATGAACTTGGTGAAAATAATGCCTAGCACTTATTTTCACCAAAATCCTTGGTGAAAATAATGCCTAGCACTTATTTTCACCAAAATTCTTGGTGAATATAATGCCTTAGGCTTTATTTTCACCAAGTAGATTTAGTATCTTGGTATCCATACGTTGGGGAAAACAACGCCAATCATCTTGCTGAACATTATTATGTTGATCATTAATCACCAAGTTGATTTGTTTGACCATTAAGATGGAGTAATAGAAGAAAAAGATAACTAACAAGCTGTGAAATAATCTTATTTTGTTTTATTTAACTCTTGAGTTGTAAAGATGCAAATGAGGATTTGTTAATGTTTCAAGTATTTGCATATATATTTATTAATAAGGTAACATCTTTTTTATCTTGCTGAACTGTCTGTTTGATCATTAATACCTTAAAAAATACATCATACACAAGTTGTTGGAGAAGTTGTCATTGGATTCCCAAAATAACATCGAGCTCAATCATTTGTACTTAATCACACTGAACACATTATTATTATTTTCCATTGGATCTCCAGGGATGTTCACACCAGGATTCTTCCAATAAATCTCCAAAAATAGCACCCCATGGGTCTTCTGATGAATGTCTAAAGAAAGTCACACCTGGAATCTCATGATGGATCACCAGGGAAAGACACATCCGGCAGCTCTTCTTCAACTCCTCATCATCAGCCTTTTGAACTTAAGTTGAAATGGGGTCATCACAGGGTTCATTTTGAGCTGAATCCTGGGGTTGATGGGGTCATCACGGGGTTGATGGGGTTCATCATGGGGTTGGCAGGGTCCCCATGGGGTTCGCCATCATGGTTGGCGGGGTCTCCACAGTGGTTGGCAGGAGTTACCACGGGGTTTGCAAAGGGATTGGCAGGGTCCCCACAGGGTTGGCAGGGTCCCCACGGTGGTCAGCAGAGTCTCCACAGGGTAGGATCTCGTTTTCCAAAAGGATCTCGCAGACCAGGGTCTCTCTCACCGAGTTGGCAGGGTCCCTCTCGGGGTCATCCAGAGTCTCCACCGGGTCCAGGATCTCATGCTGTCCGGATCTCTCTCGCCATCCGGATCTCACCGTCCAGATCTCATCGTCCGGAAATCTCGCTGAAAATCCGCTGAAAATCCGCCGAAATTCTGCCAAAAATCTGCCCATCCGCCAAAAATCCGCTGAAAATCCACCAAGAATCTGCCGAATTTGGTCCCAAATAGCCAACGGGCTTGGTGCATCAGCCTTGGGGCTGTGACGCCAGCCGTGGCCACTTGTAGTGGGTCTTGCAACAAACCTAACCTACAAACAACATTCTTCAACAAAATTCAGTCTTTCAACAAAATTCGTTTTCATCATCTTTTAAGCTGCCAAAGCAGTATATTACATATAGATAGTCACTCAATGCTATAAAAGAGGGAAAAATTGCACGGCCTTTTAAAATTCCGATTAGGTGTTCACGTGTATATGTACAAACTTATCTGTACATGGAGTTGTAAAAATTATTTCCCATCGTAGTGCCGACCATTTAATGAGCGTCCCAGGTGATCTTCTTTCAAATTCATCTTTAGCAAGTATACATTGATTTTTTTTTCATGTATACATTCTCACAGGCTTGTGGACCACGACACGGTCCTTATAAATGGGCCTAAATTTTTTTAGGATTTTTATTACTAATAATATTATTTTTAAAAATATTATTATTATTATTTTATCGTCAAAATTGTGTTGTTATTATTATTAAAATTTATTGATTTATTATTTTAAAAAAATTTAGGAACTCTTGTTGTGTCATACCATTGTGTCTGTGGTCCATGAGCCTTCTCACAAGTTGACTTGATTGGTCCAGCTTGGGGGAGAAATACTTCGTGCAAACCCGCTCAGAAGGA
>CBDDTI010000230.1:0-29245 GCA_965233585.1 bacterium | reverse complement strand
ACCCCCAAAGAAATATGTATGGATTAATGAGTTTACAATGGGATTCACTCATTTTGGGGTTTTGGAGTTTGTGGGTAACACTTTAGCATCATATTTCGTTGCTGAGGTTGGCACGAACATTTTTTGTTCCCGAGAGCGTCTAAACGAAGGGTTCTTCTAATAGTTGTGTCTGTCATCTGCGTCTGTCATACATCTTCACATCTTCACACTCACATTTTCACATATTACATCTTCCTATGTACATCTTCACATACTCACATCTTCACACTCACACACACACATCTTTACATCTTTTCTTTATCTCTCTCTCACACTTACATCTTCACATCTTCACACTCACATCTTCACATACTCACATCTTCTCTTTCTCTCTTTCGCACTCACATCTTCACATACTCACATCTTCTCTCTCTCTCCTTTCTCTCTCCTTTTCTCTCTCTCGCCTTCTTTATCTTTCTCTCTTTAGGCCAAGGGTGGTGCCGGCGAGGAGTCACGAAACGTCAACCCTTTCGCACGAAATGAGGGTCGATGCGCAAAAACTGAGGTCAAATTGCGATTTCACTTGTGCCGGACTTGTCCCGCAGCAACCCTTTCGCACGAAATGAGGGTCGATGCGCAAAAATTGAGGTAAAATTGCGTGCGATTTTACTTGTGCCGGACTTGTCCCGGAGCAACCCTTTCGCACGAAATGAGGGTCGATCGTCAAAAACTGAGGAAAAATTGCGAGTTTACTTCTCCTGGAGCAACCCTTTCCAATGGAATGATGGTCGATGGTCAAAAACTGAGTAGGGATGGTTAATTTTACCCGAAAGATATATGAATGGATTAATGAGCTTCACTGATTTTTGGCTTGTGGTGTTTATGAGCAGTCCTGACTTGTTTGCGTGGCATGCTGAGTAGGCATGCTTAATTTTACCCTAAAAAAGATATAAATGGATTAATAAGGTTACATTGGGGTTCATTGATTTCTGGATTGTGGAGTTTGTGGGTAATATTTAAGGGTAACACTTTAGCATCACATTTCCTTGCTGAGCTTGGCATGAACGTTTTTTGTTTGCTACTGGAACTGTCCGAGAAAACATAACCGCGAGCATTTCCAGATCTTCTTTCGCGCAGCCACGTTCGTGTGCATGTTTGCTTGACATGTTCATTGTTTGGCATGCTTATTTTCCGGTCACCCCTGTCATGTTCAGGCCTTGCTTACATTTTTTGATTTCTTGCCCCATTGATTCTTTGGCATGTTTGTTATTCGGTCACCTCTGTCATGTTCAGGTCTTGCCGGTAAGTTTTAAGAAATCCTGACTTGTTTGCTTCGCATGTTTAGTAAGCATGTTTAATTTTACCCCCAAAGAAATATGTATGGATTAATGAGTTTACAATGGGATTCACTCATTTTGGGGTTTTGGAGTTTGTGGGTAACACTTTAGCATCATATTTCGTTGCTGAGGTTGGCACGAACATTTTTTGTTCCCGAGAGCGTCTAAACGAAGGGTTCTTCTAATAGTTGTGTCTGTCATCTGCGTCTGTCATACATCTTCACATCTTCACACTCACATTTTCACATATTACATCTTCCTATGTACATCTTCACATACTCACATCTTCACACTCACACACACACATCTTTACATCTTTTCTTTATCTCTCTCTCACACTTACATCTTCACATCTTCACTCACACTCACATCTTCACATACTCACATCTTCTCTTTCTCTCTTTCGCACTCACATCTTCACATACTCACATCTTCTCTCTCTCTCCTTTCTCTCTCCTTTTCTCTCTCTCGCCTTCTTTATCTTTCTCTCTTTAGGCCAAGGGTGGTGCCGGCGAGGAGTCACGAAACGTCAACCCTTTCGCACGAAATGAGGGTCGATGCGCAAAAACTGAGGTCAAATTGCGATTTCACTTGTGCCGGACTTGTCCCGCAGCAACCCTTTCGCACGAAATGAGGGTCGATGCGCAAAAATTGAGGTAAAATTGCGTGCGATTTTACTTGTGCCGGACTTGTCCCGGAGCAACCCTTTCGCACGAAATGAGGGTCGATCGTCAAAAACTGAGGAAAAATTGCGAGTTTACTTCTCCTGGAGCAACCCTTTCCAATGGAATGATGGTCGATGGTCAAAAACTGAGTAGGGATGGTTAATTTTACCCGAAAGATATATGAATGGATTAATGAGCTTCACTGATTTTTGGCTTGTGGTGTTTATGAGCAGTCCTGACTTGTTTGCGTGGCATGCTGAGTAGGCATGCTTAATTTTACCCTAAAAAAGATATAAATGGATTAATAAGGTTACATTGGGGTTCATTGATTTCTGGATTGTGGAGTTTGTGGGTAATATTTAAGGGTAACACTTTAGCATCACATTTCCTTGCTGAGCTTGGCATGAACGTTTTTTGTTTGCTACTGGAACTGTCCGAGAAAACATAACCGCGAGCATTTCCAGATCTTCTTTCGCGCAGCCACGTTCGTGTGCATGTTTGCTTGACATGTTCATTGTTTGGCATGCTTATTTTCCGGTCACCCCTGTCATGTTCAGGCCTTGCTTACATTTTTTGATTTCTTGCCCCATTGATTCTTTGGCATGTTTGTTATTCGGTCACCTCTGTCATGTTCAGGTCTTGCCGGTAAGTTTTAAGAAATCCTGACTTGTTTGCTTCGCATGTTTAGTAAGCATGTTTAATTTTACCCCCAAAGAAATATGTATGGATTAATGAGTTTACAATGGGATTCACTCATTTTGGGGTTTTGGAGTTTGTGGGTAACACTTTAGCATCATATTTCGTTGCTGAGGTTGGCACGAACATTTTTTGTTCCCGAGAGCGTCTAAACGAAGGGTTCTTCTAATAGTTGTGTCTGTCATCTGCGTCTGTCATACATCTTCACATCTTCACACTCACATTTTCACATATTACATCTTCCTATGTACATCTTCACATACTCACATCTTCACACTCACACACACACATCTTTACATCTTTTCTTTATCTCTCTCTCACACTTACATCTTCACATCTTCACACTCACATCTTCACATACTCACATCTTCTCTTTCTCTCTTTCGCACTCACATCTTCACATACTCACATCTCTCTCTCTCCTTTCTCTCTCCTTTTCTCTCTCTCGCCTTCTTTATCTTTCTCTCTTTAGGCCAAGGGTGGTGCCGGCGAGGAGTCACGAAACGTCAACCCTTTCGCACGAAATGAGGGTCGATGCGCAAAAACTGAGGTCAAATTGCGATTTCACTTGTGCCGGACTTGTCCCGCAGCAACCCTTTCGCACGAAATGAGGGTCGATGCGCAAAAATTGAGGTAAAATTGCGTGCGATTTTACTTGTGCCGGACTTGTCCCGGAGTAACCCTTTCGCACGAAATGAGGGTCGATCGTCAAAAACTGAGGAAAAATTGCGAGTTTACTTCTCCTGGAGCAACCCTTTCCAATGGAATGATGGTCGATGGTCAAAAACTGAGTAGGGATGGTTAATTTTACCCGAAAGATATATGAATGGATTAATGAGCTTCACTGATTTTTGGCTTGTGGTGTTTATGAGCAGTCCTGACTTGTTTGCGTGGCATGCTGAGTAGGCATGCTTAATTTTACCCTAAAAAAGATATAAATGGATTAATAAGGTTACATTGGGGTTCATTGATTTCTGGATTGTGGAGTTTGTGGGTAATATTTAAGGGTAACACTTTAGCATCACATTTCCTTGCTGAGCTTGGCATGAACGTTTTTTGTTTGCTACTGGAACTGTCCGAGAAAACATAACCGCGAGCATTTCCAGATCTTCTTTCGCGCAGCCACGTTCGTGTGCATGTTTGCTTGACATGTTCATTGTTTGGCATGCTTATTTTCCGGTCACCCCTGTCATGTTCAGGCCTTGCTTACATTTTTTGATTTCTTGCCCCATTGATTCTTTGGCATGTTTGTTATTCGGTCACCTCTGTCATGTTCAGGTCTTGCCGGTAAGTTTTAAGAAATCCTGACTTGTTTGCTTCGCATGTTTAGTAAGCATGTTTAATTTTACCCCCAAAGAAATATGTATGGATTAATGAGTTTACAATGGGATTCACTCATTTTGGGGTTTTGGAGTTTGTGGGTAACACTTTAGCATCATATTTCGTTGCTGAGGTTGGCACGAACATTTTTTGTTCCCGAGAGCGTCTAAACGAAGGGTTCTTCTAATAGTTGTGTCTGTCATCTGCGTCTGTCATACATCTTCACATCTTCACACTCACATTTTCACATATTACATCTTCCTATGTACATCTTCACATACTCACATCTTCACACTCACACACACACATCTTTACATCTTTTCTTTATCTCTCTCTCACACTTACATCTTCACATCTTCACACTCACATCTTCACATACTCACATCTTCTCTTTCTCTCTTTCGCACTCACATCTTCACATACTCACATCTTCTCTCTCTCTCCTTTCTCTCTCCTTTTCTCTCTCTCGCCTTCTTTATCTTTCTCTCTTTAGGCCAAGGGTGGTGCCGGCGAGGAGTCACGAAACGTCAACCCTTTCGCACGAAATGAGGGTCGATGCGCAAAAACTGAGGTCAAATTGCGATTTCACTTGTGCCGGACTTGTCCCGCAGCAACCCTTTCGCACGAAATGAGGGTCGATGCGCAAAAATTGAGGTAAAATTGCGTGCGATTTTACTTGTGCCGGACTTGTCCCGGAGCAACCCTTTCGCACGAAATGAGGGTCGATCGTCAAAAACTGAGGAAAAATTGCGAGTTTACTTCTCCTGGAGCAACCCTTTCCAATGGAATGATGGTCGATGGTCAAAAACTGAGTAGGGATGGTTAATTTTACCCGAAAGATATATGAATGGATTAATGAGCTTCACTGATTTTTGGCTTGTGGTGTTTATGAGCAGTCCTGACTTGTTTGCGTGGCATGCTGAGTAGGCATGCTTAATTTTACCCTAAAAAAGATATAAATGGATTAATAAGGTTACATTGGGGTTCATTGATTTCTGGATTGTGGAGTTTGTGGGTAATATTTAAGGGTAACACTTTAGCATCACATTTCCTTGCTGAGCTTGGCATGAACGTTTTTTGTTTGCTACTGGAACTGTCCGAGAAAACATAACCGCGAGCATTTCCAGATCTTCTTTCGCGCAGCCACGTTCGTGTGCATGTTTGCTTGACATGTTCATTGTTTGGCATGCTTATTTTCCGGTCACCCCTGTCATGTTCAGGCCTTGCTTACATTTTTTGATTTCTTGCCCCATTGATTCTTTGGCATGTTTGTTATTCGGTCACCTCTGTCATGTTCAGGTCTTGCCGGTAAGTTTTAAGAAATCCTGACTTGTTTGCTTCGCATGTTTAGTAAGCATGTTTAATTTTACCCCCAAAGAAATATGTATGGATTAATGAGTTTACAATGGGATTCACTCATTTTGGGGTTTTGGAGTTTGTGGGTAACACTTTAGCATCATATTTCGTTGCTGAGGTTGGCACGAACATTTTTTGTTCCCGAGAGCGTCTAAACGAAGGGTTCTTCTAATAGTTGTGTCTGTCATCTGCGTCTGTCATACATCTTCACATCTTCACACTCACATTTTCACATATTACATCTTCCTATGTACATCTTCACATACTCACATCTTCACACTCACACACACACATCTTTACATCTTTTCTTTATCTCTCTCTCACACTTACATCTTCACATCTTCACACTCACATCTTCACATACTCACATCTTCTCTTTCTCTCTTTCGCACTCACATCTTCACTCTTACTCACATCTTCTCTCTCTCTCCTTTCTCTCTCCTTTTCTCTCTCTCGCCTTCTTTATCTTTCTCTCTTTAGGCCAAGGGTGGTGCCGGCGAGGAGTCACGAAACGTCAACCCTTTCGCACGAAATGAGGGTCGATGCGCAAAAACTGAGGTCAAATTGCGATTTCACTTGTGCCGGACTTGTCCCGCAGCAACCCTTTCGCACGAAATGAGGGTCGATGCGCAAAAATTGAGGTAAAATTGCGTGCGATTTTACTTGTGCCGGACTTGTCCCGGAGCAACCCTTTCGCACGAAATGAGGGTCGATCGTCAAAAACTGAGGAAAAATTGCGAGTTTACTTCTCCTGGAGCAACCCTTTCCAATGGAATGATGGTCGATGGTCAAAAACTGAGTAGGGATGGTTAATTTTACCCGAAAGATATATGAATGGATTAATGAGCTTCACTGATTTTTGGCTTGTGGTGTTTATGAGCAGTCCTGACTTGTTTGCGTGGCATGCTGAGTAGGCATGCTTAATTTTACCCTAAAAAAGATATAAATGGATTAATAAGGTTACATTGGGGTTCATTGATTTCTGGATTGTGGAGTTTGTGGGTAATATTTAAGGGTAACACTTTAGCATCACATTTCCTTGCTGAGCTTGGCATGAACGTTTTTTGTTTGCTACTGGAACTGTCCGAGAAAACATAACCGCGAGCATTTCCAGATCTTCTTTCGCGCAGCCACGTTCGTGTGCATGTTTGCTTGACATGTTCATTGTTTGGCATGCTTATTTTCCGGTCACCCCTGTCATGTTCAGGCCTTGCTTACATTTTTTGATTTCTTGCCCCATTGATTCTTTGGCATGTTTGTTATTCGGTCACCTCTGTCATGTTCAGGTCTTGCCGGTAAGTTTTAAGAAATCCTGACTTGTTTGCTTCGCATGTTTAGTAAGCATGTTTAATTTTACCCCCAAAGAAATATGTATGGATTAATGAGTTTACAATGGGATTCACTCATTTTGGGGTTTTGGAGTTTGTGGGTAACACTTTAGCATCATATTTCGTTGCTGAGGTTGGCACGAACATTTTTTGTTCCCGAGAGCGTCTAAACGAAGGGTTCTTCTAATAGTTGTGTCTGTCATCTGCGTCTGTCATACATCTTCACATCTTCACACTCACATTTTCACATATTACATCTTCCTATGTACATCTTCACATACTCACATCTTCACACTCACACACACACATCTTTACATCTTTTCTTTATCTCTCTCTCACACTTACATCTTCACATCTTCACACTCACATCTTCACATACTCACATCTTCTCTTTCTCTCTTTCGCACTCACATCTTCACATACTCACATCTTCTCTCTCTCTTTTCTTTCTCTCTCCTTTTCTCTCTCTCGCCTTCTTTATCTTTCTCTCTTTAGGCCAAGGGTGGTGCCGGCGAGGAGTCACGAAACGTCAACCCTTTCGCACGAAATGAGGGTCGATGCGCAAAAACTGAGGTCAAATTGCGATTTCACTTGTGCCGGACTTGTCCCGCAGCAACCCTTTCGCACGAAATGAGGGTCGATGCGCAAAAATTGAGGTAAAATTGCGTGCGATTTTACTTGTGCCGGACTTGTCCCGGAGCAACCCTTTCGCACGAAATGAGGGTCGATCGTCAAAAACTGAGGAAAAATTGCGAGTTTACTTCTCCTGGAGCAACCCTTTCCAATGGAATGATGGTCGATGGTCAAAAACTGAGTAGGGATGGTTAATTTTACCCGAAAGATATATGAATGGATTAATGAGCTTCACTGATTTTTGGCTTGTGGTGTTTATGAGCAGTCCTGACTTGTTTGCGTGGCATGCTGAGTAGGCATGCTTAATTTTACCCTAAAAAAGATATAAATGGATTAATAAGGTTACATTGGGGTTCATTGATTTCTGGATTGTGGAGTTTGTGGGTAATATTTAAGGGTAACACTTTAGCATCACATTTCCTTGCTGAGCTTGGCATGAACGTTTTTTGTTTGCTACTGGAACTGTCCGAGCAAACATAACCGCGAGCATTTCCAGATCTTCTTTCGCGCAGCCACGTTCGTGTGCATGTTTGCTTGACATGTTCATTGTTTGGCATGCTTATTTTCCGGTCACCCCTGTCATGTTCAGGCCTTGCTTACATTTTTTGATTTCTTGCCCCATTGATTCTTTGGCATGTTTGTTATTCGGTCACCTCTGTCATGTTCAGGTCTTGCCGGTAAGTTTTAAGAAATCCTGACTTGTTTGCTTCGCATGTTTAGTAAGCATGTTTAATTTTACCCCCAAAGAAATATGTATGGATTAATGAGTTTACAATGGGATTCACTTATTTTGGGGTTGTGGAGTTTGTGGGTAACACTTTAGCATCATATTTCGTTGCTGAGGTTGGCATGAACATTTTTTGTTCCCGAGAGCGTCTAAACGAAGGGTTCTTCTAATAGTTGTGTCTGTCATCTGCGTCTGTCATACATCTTCACATCTTCACACTCACATTTTCACATATTACATCTTCCTATGTACATCTTCACATACTCACATCTTCACACTCACACACACACATCTTTACATCTTCTCTTTCTCTCTTTCTCACACTTACATCTTCACATCTTCACTCACATCTTCACACTCACATCTTCACATACTCACATCTTCTCTTTCTCTCTTTCGCACTCACATCTTCACATACTCACATCTTCTCTCTCTCTTTTCTTTCCTTCTCTCTCTCTCCCTTTTCTCTCTCTCGCCTTCTTTATCTTTCTCTCTTTAGGCCAAGGGTGGTGCCGGCGAGGAGTCACGAAACGTCAACCCTTTCGCACGAAATGAGGGTCGATGCGCAAAAAATGAGGTCAAATTGCGATTTTACTTGTGCCGGACTTGTCCCGCAGCAACCCTTTCGCACGAAATGAGGGTCGATGCGCAAAAATTGAGGTAAAATTGCGTGCGATTTTACTTGTGCCGGACTTGTCCCGGAGCAACCCTTTCGCACGAAATGAGGGTCGATCGTCAAAAACTGAGGAAAAATTGCGAGTTTACTTCTCCTGGAGCAACCCTTTCCAATGGAATGATGGTCGATGGTCAAAAACTGAGTAGGGATGGTTAATTTTACCCGAAAGATATATGAATGGATTAATGAGCTTCACTGATTTTTGGCTTGTGGTGTTTATGAGCAGTCCTGACTTGTTTGCGTGGCATGCTGAGTAGGCATGCTTAATTTTACCCTAAAAAAGATATAAATGGATTAATAAGGTTACATTGGGGTTCATTGATTTCTGGATTGTGGAGTTTGTGGGTAATATTTAAGGGTAACACTTTAGCATCACATTTCCTTGCTGAGCTTGGCATGAACGTTTTTTGTTTGCTACTGGAACTGTCCGAGCAAACATAACCGCGAGCATTTCCAGATCTTCTTTCGCGCAGCCACGTTCGTGTGCATGTTTGCTTGACATGTTCATTGTTTGGCATGCTTATTTTCCGGTCACCCCTGTCATGTTCAGGCCTTGCTTACATTTTTTGATTTCTTGCCCCATTGATTCTTTGGCATGTTTGTTATTCGGTCACCTCTGTCATGTTCAGGTCTTGCCGGTAAGTTTTAAGAAATCCTGACTTGTTTGCTTCGCATGTTTAGTAAGCATGTTTAATTTTACCCCCAAAGAAATATGTATGGATTAATGAGTTTACAATGGGATTCACTCATTTTGGGGTTTTGGAGTTTGTGGGTAACACTTTAGCATCATATTTCGTTGCTGAGGTTGGCACGAACATTTTTTGTTCCCGAGAGCGTCTAAACGAAGGGTTCTTCTAATAGTTGTGTCTGTCATCTGCGTCTGTCATACATCTTCACATCTTCACACTCACATTTTCACATATTACATCTTCCTATGTACATCTTCACATACTCACATCTTCACACTCACACACACACATCTTTACATCTTTTCTTTATCTCTCTCTCACACTTACATCTTCACATCTTCACTCACATCTTCACACTCACATCTTCACATACTCACATCTTCTCTTTCTCTCTTTCGCACTCACATCTTCACATACTCACATCTTCTCTCTCTCTTCTCTTTCCTCTCTCCTTTCTCTCTCTCCTTTCTCTCTCCCTTTTCTCTCTCTCGCCTTCTTTATCTTTCTCTCTTTAGGCCAAGGGTGGTACCGGCGAGGAGTCACGAAACGTCAACCCTTTCGCACGAAATGAGGGTCGATGCGCAAAAACTGAGGTCAAATTGCGATTTTACTTGTGCCGGACTTGTCCCGGAGCAGCCCTTTCGCACGAAATGAGGGTCGATGCGCAAAAATTGAGGTAAAATTGCGTGCGATTTTACTTGTGCCGGACTTGTCCCGGAGCAACCCTTTCGCACGAAATGAGGGTCGATCGTCAAAAACTGAGGAAAAATTGCGAGTTTACTTGTCCTGGAGCAACCCTTTCCAATGAAATGATGGTCGATGGTCAAAAACTGAGTAGGGATGGTTAATTTTACCCGAAAGATATATGAATGGATTAATGAGCTTCACTGATTTTTGGCTTGTGGTGTTTATGAGCAGTCCTGACTTGTTTGCGTGGCATGCTTAGTAGGCATGCTTAATTTTACCCTAAAAAAGATATAAATGGATTAATAAGGTTACATTGGGATTCATTGATTTCTGGATTGTGGAGTTTGTGGGTAATATTTTAGGGTAACACTTTAGCATCACATTTCCTTGCTGAGCTTGGCATGAACGTTTTTTGTTTGCTACTGGAACTGTCCGAGCAAACATGACCGCGAGCATTTCCAGATCTTCTTTCGCGCAGCCACGTTCGTGTGCATGTTTGCTTGACATGTTCATTGTTTGGCATGCTTATTTTCCGGTCACCCCTGTCATGTTCAGGCCTTGCTTACATTTTTGGATTTCTTGCCCCATTGATTCTTTGGCATGTTTGTTATTCGGTCACCTCTGTCATGTTCAGGTCTTGCCGGTAAGTTTTAAGAAATCCTGACTTGTTTGCTTCGCATGTTTAGTAAGCATGTTTAATTTTACCCCCAAAGAAATATGTATGGATTAATGAGTTTACAATGGGATTCACTCATTTTGGGGTTTTGGAGTTTGTGGGTAACACTTTAGTATCATATTTCGTTGCTGAGGTTAGCAGGAACATTTTTTGTTCCCGAGAGCGTCTAAACGAAGGGTTCTTCTAATAGTTGTGTCTGTCATCTGCGTCTGTCATACATCTTCACATCTTCACACTCACATTTTCACATATTACATCTTCCTATGTACATCTTCACATACTCACATCTTCACACTCACACACACACACATCTTTACATCTTTTCTTTATCTCTCTCTCACACTTACATCTTCACATCTTCACTCACATCTTCACACTCACATCTTCACATACTCACATCTTCTCTTTCTCTCTTTCGCACTCACATCTTCACATACTCACATCTTCTCTCTCTCTTCTCTTTCCTCTCTCCTTTCTCTCTCTCCTTTCTCTCTCCCTTTTCTCTCTCTCGCCTTCTTTATCTTTCTCTCTTTAGGCCAAGGGTGGTGCCGGCGAGGAGTCACGAAACGTCAACCCTTTCGCACGAAATGAGGGTCGATGCGCAAAAACTGAGGTCAAATTGCGATTTGACTTGTGCCGGACTTGTCCCGGAGCAGCCCTTTCGCACGAAATGAGGGTCGATGCGCAAAAATTGAGGTAAAATTGCGTGCGATTTTACTTGTGCCGGACTTGTCCCGGAGCAACCCTTTCGCACGAAATGAGGGTCGATCGTCAAAAACTGAGGAAAAATTGCGAGTTTACTTGTCCTGGAGCAACCCTTTCCAATGAAATGATGGTCGATGGTCAAAAACTGAGTAGGGATGGTTAATTTTACCCGAAAGATATATGAATGGATTAATGAGCTTCACTGATTTTTGGCTTGTGGTGTTTATGAGCAGTCCTGACTTGTTTGCGTGGCATGCTTAGTAGGCATGCTTAATTTTACCCTAAAAAAGATATAAATGGATTAATAAGGTTACATTGGGATTCATTGATTTCTGGATTGTGGAGTTTGTGGGTAATATTTTAGGGTAACACTTTAGCATCACATTTCCTTGCTGAGCTTGGCATGAACGTTTTTTGTTTGCTACTGGAACTGTCCGAGCAAACATGACCGCGAGCATTTCCAGATCTTCTTTCGCGCAGCCACGTTCGTGTGCATGTTTGCTTGACATGTTCATTGTTTGGCATGCTTATTTTCCGGTCACCCCTGTCATGTTCAGGCCTTGCTTACATTTTTTGATTTCTTGCCCCATTGATTCTTTGGCATGTTTGTTATTCGGTCACCTCTGTCATGTTCAGGTCTTGCCGGTAAGTTTTACGAAATCCTGACTTGTTTGCTTCGCATGTTTAGTAAGCATGTTTAATTTTACCCCCAAAGAAATATGTATGGATTAATGAGTTTACAATGGGATTCACTCATTTTGGGGTTGTGGAGTCTGTGGGTAACACTTTAGCATCATATTTCGTTGCTGAGGTTGGCATGAACATTTTTTGTTCCCGAGAGCGTCTAAACGAAGGGTTCTTCTAATAGTTGTGTCTATCATCTGCGTCTGTCATACATCTTCACATCTTCACACTCACATTTTCACATATTACATTTTCCTATGTACATCTTCACATACTCACATCTTCACACTCACACACACACATCTTTACATCTTCTCTTTATCTCTCTCTCACACTTACATCTTCACATCTTCACACTCACATCTTCACATACTCACATCTTCTCTTTCTCTCTTTCGCACTCACATCTTCACATACTCACATCTTCTCTCTCTCTTCTCTTTCCTCTCTCCTTTCTCTCTCCCTTTTCTCTCTCTCGCCTTCTTTATCTTTCTCTCTTTAGGCCAAGGGTGGTGCCGGCGAGGAGTCACGAAACGTCAACCCTTTCGCACGAAATGAGGGTCGATGCGCAAAAACTGAGGTCAAATTGCGATTTGACTTGTGCCGGACTTGTCCCGGAGCAGCCCTTTCGCACGAAATGAGGGTCGATGCGCAAAAATTGAGGTAAAATTGCGTGCGATTTTACTTGTGCCGGACTTGTCCCGGAGCAACCCTTTCGCACGAAATGAGGGTCGATCGTCAAAAACTGAGGAAAAATTGCGAGTTTACTTGTCCTGGAACAACCCTTTCCAATGAAATGATGGTCGATGGTCAAAAACTGAGTAGGGATGGTTAATTTTACCCGAAAGATATATGAATGGATTAATGAGCTTCACTGATTTTTGGCTTGTGGTGTTTATGAGCAGTCCTGACTTGTTTGCGTGGCATGCTTAGTAGGCATGCTTAATTTTACCCTAAAAAAGATATAAATGGATTAATAAGGTTACATTGGGATTCATTGATTTCTGGATTGTGGAGTTTGTGGGTAATATTTTAGGGTAACACTTTAGCATCACATTTCCTTGCTGAGCTTGGCATGAACGTTTTTTGTTTGCTACTGGAACTGTCCGAGCAAACATGACCGCGAGCATTTCCAGATCTTCTTTCGCGCAGCCACGTTCGTGTGCATGTTTGCTTGACATGTTCATTGTTTGGCATGCTTATTTTCCGGTCACCCCTGTCATGTTCAGGCCTTGCTTACATTTTTTGATTTCTTGCCCCATTGATTCTTTGGCATGTTTGTTATTCGGTCACCTCTGTCATGTTCAGGTCTTGCCGGTAAGTTTTACGAAATCCTGACTTGTTTGCTTCGCATGTTTAGTAAGCATGTTTAATTTTACCCCCAAAGAAATATGTATGGATTAATGAGTTTACAATGGGATTCACTCATTTTGGGGTTGTGGAGTCTGTGGGTAACACTTTAGCATCATATTTCGTTGCTGAGGTTGGCATGAACATTTTTTGTTCCCGAGAGCGTCTAAACGAAGGGTTCTTCTAATAGTTGTGTCTATCATCTGCGTCTGTCATACATCTTCACATCTTCACACTCACATTTTCACATATTACATTTTCCTATGTACATCTTCACATACTCACATCTTCACACTCACACACACACATCTTTACATCTTCTCTTTATCTCTCTCTCACACTTACATCTTCACATCTTCACACTTACATCTTCACATACTCACATCTTCTCTTTCTCTCTTTCGCACTCACATCTTCACATACTCACATCTTCTCTCTCTCTTCTCTTTCCTCTCTCCTTTCTCTCTTCCTTTTCTCTCTCTCGCCTTCTTTATCTTTCTCTCTTTAGGCCAAGGGTGGTGCCGGCGAGGAGTCACGAAACGTCAACCCTTTCGCACGAAATGAGGGTCGATGCGCAAAAACTGAGGTCAAATTGCGATTTTACTTGTGCCGGACTTGTCCCGGAGCAACCCTTTCGCACGAAATGAGGGTCGATGCGCAAAAATTGAGGTAAAATTGCGTGCGATTTTACTTGTGCCGGACTTGTCCCGGAGCAACCCTTTCGCACGAAATGAGGGTCGATCGTCAAAAACTGAGGAAAAATTGCGAGTTTACTTGTCCTGGAGCAACCCTTTCCAATGAAATGATGGTCGATGGTCAAAAACTGAGTAGGGATGGTTAATTTTACCCGAAAGATATATGAATGGATTAATGAGCTTCACTGATTTTTGGCTTGTGGTGTTTATGAGCAGTCCTGACTTGTTTGCGTGGCATGCTTAGTAGGCATGCTTAATTTTACCCTAAAAAAGATATAAATGGATTAATAAGGTTACATTGGGATTCATTGATTTCTGGATTGTGGAGTTTGTGGGTAATATTTTAGGGTAACACTTTAGCATCACATTTCCTTGCTGAGCCTGGCATGAACGTTTTTTGTTTGCTACTGGAACTGTCCGAGCAAACATGACCGCGAGCATTTCCAGATCTTCTTTCGCGCAGCCACGTTCGTGTGCATGTTTGCTTGACATGTTCATTGTTTGGCATGCTTATTTTCCGGTCACCCCTGTCATGTTCAGGCCTTGCTTACATTTTTTGATTTCTTGCCCCATTGATTCTTTGGCATGTTTGTTATTCGGTCACCTCTGTCATGTTCAGGTCTTGCCGGTAAGTTTTAAGAAATCCTGACTTGTTTGCTTCGCATGTTTAGTAAGCATGTTTAATTTTACCCCCAAAGAAATATGTATGGATTAATGAGTTTACAATGGGATTCACTCATTTTGGGGTTGTGGAGTTTGTGGGTAACACTTTAGCATCATATTTCGTTGCTGAGGTTGGCATGAACATTTTTTGTTCCCGAGAGCGTCTAAACGAAGGGTTCTTCTAATAGTTGTGTCTGTCATCTGCGTCTGTCATACATCTTCACATCTTCACACTCACATTTTCACATATTACATCTTCCTATGTACATCTTCACATACTCACATCTTCACACTCACACACACACACATCTTTACATCTTCTCTTTATCTCTCTCTCACACTTACATCTTCACATCTTCACTCACATCTTCACACTCACATCTTCACATACTCACATCTTCTCTTTCTCTCTTTCGCACTCACATCTTCACATACTCACATCTTCTCTTTCTCTTCTCTTTCCTCTCTCCTTTCTCTCTCTCCTTTCTCTCTCCCTTTTCTCTCTCTCGCCTTCTTTATCTTTCTCTCTTTAGGCCAAGGGTGGTGCCAGCGAGGAGTCACGAAACGTCAACCCTTTCGCACGAAATGAGGGTCGATGCGCAAAAACTGAGGTCAAATTGCGATTTTACTTGTGCCGGACTTGTCCCGGAGCAACCCTTTCGCACGAAATGAGGGTCGATGCGCAAAAATTGAGGTAAAATTGCGTGCGATTTTACTTGTGCCGGACTTGTCCCGGAGCAACCCTTTCGCACGAAATGAGGGTCGATCGTCAAAAACTGAGGAAAAATTGCGAGTTTACTTGTCCTGGAGCAACCCTTTCCAATGAAATGATGGTCGATGGTCAAAAACTGAGTAGGGATGGTTAATTTTACCCGAAAGATATATGAATGGATTAATGAGCTTCACTGATTTTTGGCTTGTGGTGTTTATGAGCAGTCCTGACTTGTTTGCGTGGCATGCTTAGTAGGCATGCTTAATTTTACCCTAAAAAAGATATAAATGGATTAATAAGGTTACATTGGGATTCATTGATTTCTGGATTGTGGAGTTTGTGGGTAATATTTTAGGGTAACACTTTAGCATCACATTTCCTTGCTGAGCTTGGCATGAACGTTTTTTGTTTGCTACTGGAACTGTCCGAGCAAACATGACCGCGAGCATTTCCAGATCTTCTTTCGCGCAGCCACGTTCGTGTGCATGTTTGCTTGACATGTTCATTGTTTGGCATGCTTATTTTCCGGTCACCCCTGTCATGTTCAGGCCTTGCTTACATTTTTTGATTTCTTGCCCCATTGATTCTTTGGCATGTTTGTTATTCGGTCACCTCTGTCATGTTCAGGTCTTGCCGGTAAGTTTTAAGAAATCCTGACTTGTTTACTTCGCATGTTTAGTAAGCATGTTTAATTTTACCCCCAAAGAAATATGTATGGATTAATGAGTTTACAATGGGATTCACTCATTTTGGGGTTGTGGAGTTTGTGGGTAACACTTTAGCATCATATTTCGTTGCTGAGGTTGGCATGAACATTTTTTGTTCCCGAGAGCGTCTAAACGAAGGGTTCTTCTAATAGTTGTGTCTGTCATCTGCGTCTGTCATACATCTTCATATCTTCACACTCACATTTTCACATATTACATCTTCCTATGTACATCTTCACATACTCACATCTTCACACTCACACACACACATCTTTACATCTTCTCTTTATCTCTCTCTCACACTTACATCTTCACATCTTCACTCACATCTTCACACTCACATCTTCACATACTCACATCTTCTCTTTCTCTCTTTCGCACTCACATCTTCACATACTCACATCTTCTCTCTCTCTTCTCTTTCCTCTCTCCTTTCTCTCTCTCCTTTCTCTCTCCCTTTTCTCTCTCTCGCCTTCTTTATCTTTCTCTCTTTAGGCCAAGGGTGGTGCCGGCGAGGAGTCACGAAACGTCAACCCTTTCGCACGAAATGAGGGTCGATGCGCAAAAACTGAGGTCAAATTGCGATTTTACTTGTGCCGGACTTGTCCCGGAGCAACCCTTTCGCACGAAATGAGGGTCGATGCGCAAAAATTGAGGTAAAATTGCGATTTTACTTGTGCCGGACTTGTCCCGGAGCAACCCTTTCGCACGAAATGAGGGTCGATCGTCAAAAACTGAGGAAAAATTGCGAGTTTACTTGTCCTGGAGCAACCCTTTCCAATGAAATGATGGTCGATGGTCAAAAACTGAGTAGGGATGGTTAATTTTACCCGAAAGATATATGAATGGATTAATGAGCTTCACTGATTTTTGGCTTGTGGTGTTTATGAGCAGTCCTGACTTGTTTGCGTGGCATGCTTAGTAGGCATGCTTAATTTTACCCTAAAAAAGATATAAATGGATTAATAAGGTTACATTGGGATTCATTGATTTCTGGATTGTGGAGTTTGTGGGTAATATTTTAGGGTAACACTTTAGCATCACATTTCCTTGCTGAGCTTGGCATGAACGTTTTTTGTTTGCTACTGGAACTGTCCGAGCAAACATGACCGCGAGCATTTCCAGATCTTCTTTCGCGCAGCCACGTTCGTGTGCATGTTTGCTTGACATGTTCATTGTTTGGCATGCTTATTTTCCGGTCACCCCTGTCATGTTCAGGCCTTGCTTACATTTTTTGATTTCTTGCCCCATTGATTCTTTGGCATGTTTGTTATTCGGTCACCTCTGTCATGTTCAGGTCTTGCCGGTAAGTTTTAAGAAATCCTGACTTGTTTGCTTCGCATGTTTAGTAAGCATGTTTAATTTTACCCCCAAAGAAATATGTATGGATTAATGAGTTTACAATGGGATTCACTTATTTTGGGGTTGTGGAGTTTGTGGGTAACACTTTAGCATCATATTTCGTTGCTGAGGTTGGCATGAACATTTTTTGTTCCCGAGAGCGTCTAAACGAAGGGTTCTTCTAATAGTTGTGTCTGTCATCTGCGTCTGTCATACATCTTCACATCTTCACACTCACATTTTCACATATTACATCTTCCTATGTACATCTTCACATACTCACATCTTCACACTCACACACACACATCTTTACATCTTCTCTTTATCTCTCTCTCACACTTACATCTTCACATCTTCACTCACATCTTCACACTCACATCTTCACATACTCACATCTTCTCTTTCTCTCTTTCGCACTCACATCTTCACATACTCACATCTTCTCTCTCTCTTCTCTTTCCTCTCTCCTTTCTCTCTCCCTTTTCTCTCTCTCGCCTTCTTTATCTTTCTCTCTTTAGGCCAAGGGTGGTGCCGGCGAGGAGTCACGAAACGTCAACCCTTTCGCACGAAATGAGGGTCGATGCGCAAAAACTGAGGTCAAATTGCGATTTTACTTGTGCCGGACTTGTCCCGGAGCAACCCTTTCGCACGAAATGAGGGTCGATGCGCAAAAATTGAGGTAAAATTGCGATTTTACTTGTGCCGGACTTGTCCCGGAGCAACCCTTTCGCACGAAATGAGGGTCGATCGTCAAAAACTGAGGAAAAATTGCGAGTTTACTTGTCCTGGAGCAACCCTTTCCAATGAAATGATGGTCGATGGTCAAAAACTGAGTAGGGATGGTTAATTTTACCCGAAAGATATATGAATGGATTAATGAGCTTCACTGATTTTTGGCTTGTGGTGTTTATGAGCAGTCCTGACTTGTTTGCGTGGCATGCTTAGTAGGCATGCTTAATTTTACCCTAAAAAAGATATAAATGGATTAATAAGGTTACATTGGGATTCATTGATTTCTGGATTGTGGAGTTTGTGGGTAATATTTTAGGGTAACACTTTAGCATCACATTTCCTTGCTGAGCTTGGCATGAACGTTTTTTGTTTGCTACTGGAACTGTCCGAGCAAACATGACCGCGAGCATTTCCAGATCTTCTTTCGCGCAGCCACGTTCGTGTGCATGTTTGCTTGACATGTTCATTGTTTGGCATGCTTATTTTCCGGTCACCCCTGTCATGTTCAGGCCTTGCTTACATTTTTTGATTTCTTGCCCCATTGATTCTTTGGCATGTTTGTTATTCGGTCACCTCTGTCATGTTCAGGTCTTGCCGGTAAGTTTTAAGAAATCCTGACTTGTTTGCTTCGCATGTTTAGTAAGCATGTTTAATTTTACCCCCAAAGAAATATGTATGGATTAATGAGTTTACAATGGGATTCACTCATTTTGGGGTTGTGGAGTTTGTGGGTAACACTTTAGCATCATATTTCGTTGCTGAGGTTGGCATGAACATTTTTTGTTCCCGAGAGCGTCTAAACGAAGGGTTCTTCTAATAGTTGTGTCTGTCATCTGCGTCTGTCATACATCTTCACATCTTCACACTCACATTTTCACATATTACATCTTCCTATGTACATCTTCACATACTCACATCTTCACACTCACACACACACATCTTTACATCTTCTCTTTATCTCTCTCTCACACTTACATCTTCACATCTTCACTCACATCTTCACACTCACATCTTCACATACTCACATCTTCTCTTTCTCTCTTTCGCACTCACATCTTCACATACTCACATCTTCTCTCTCTCTTCTCTTTCCTCTCTCCTTTCTCTCTCTCCTTTCTCTCTCCCTTTTCTCTCTCTCGCCTTCTTTATCTTTCTCTCTTTAGGCCAAGGGTGGTGCCGGCGAGGAGTCACGAAACGTCAACCCTTTCGCACGAAATGAGGGTCGATGCGCAAAAACTGAGGTCAAATTGCGATTTTACTTGTGCCGGACTTGTCCCGGAGCAAACCTTTCGCACGAAATGAGGGTCGATGCGCAAAAATTGAGGTAAAATTGCGATTTTACTTGTGCCGGACTTGTCCCGGAGCAACCCTTTCGCACGAAATGAGGGTCGATCGTCAAAAACTGAGGAAAAATTGCGAGTTTACTTGTCCTGGAGCAACCCTTTCCAATGAAATGATGGTCGATGGTCAAAAACTGAGTAGGGATGGTTAATTTTACCCGAAAGATATATGAATGGATTAATGAGCTTCACTGATTTTTGGCTTGTGGTGTTTATGAGCAGTCCTGACTTGTTTGCGTGGCATGCTTAGTAGGCATGCTTAATTTTACCCTAAAAAAGATATAAATGGATTAATAAGGTTACATTGGGATTCATTGATTTCTGGATTGTGGAGTTGTGGGTAATATTTTAGGGTAACACTTTAGCATCACATTTCCTTGCTGAGCTTGGCATGAACGTTTTTTGTTTGCTACTGGAACTGTCCGAGCAAACATGACCGCGAGCATTTCCAGATCTTCTTTCGCGCAGCCACGTTCGTGTGCATGTTTGCTTGACATGTTCATTGTTTGGCATGCTTATTTTCCGGTCACCCCTGTCATGTTCAGGCCTTGCTTACATTTTTTGATTTCTTGCCCCATTGATTCTTTGGCATGTTTGTTATTCGGTCACCTCTGTCATGTTCAGGTCTTGCCGGTAAGTTTTAAGAAATCCTGACTTGTTTGCTTCGCATGTTTAGTAAGCATGTTTAATTTTACCCCCAAAGAAATATGTATGGATTAATGAGTTTACAATGGGATTCACTCATTTTGGGGTTGTGGAGTTTGTGGGTAACACTTTAGCATCATATTTCGTTGCTGAGGTTGGCATGAACATTTTTTGTTCCCGAGAGCGTCTAAACGAAGGGTTCTTCTAATAGTTGTGTCTGTCATCTGCGTCTGTCATACATCTTCACATCTTCACACTCACATTTTCACATATTACATCTTCCTATGTACATCTTCACATACTCACATCTTCACACTCACACACACACATCTTTACATCTTCTCTTTATCTCTCTCTCACACTTACATCTTCACATCTTCACTCACATCTTCACACTCACATCTTCACATACTCACATCTTCTCTTTCTCTCTTTCGCACTCACATCTTCACATACTCACATCTTCTCTCTCTCTTCTCTTTCCTCTCTCCTTTCTCTCTCTCCTTTCTCTCTCCCTTTTCTCTCTCTCGCCTTCTTTATCTTTCTCTCTTTAGGCCAAGGGTGGTGCCGGCGAGGAGTCACGAAACGTCAACCCTTTCGCACGAAATGAGGGTCGATGCGCAAAAACTGAGGTCAAATTGCGATTTTACTTGTGCCGGAGCAAACCTTTCGCACGAAATGAGGGTCGATGCGCAAAAATTGAGGTAAAATTGCGTGCGATTTTACTTGTGCCGGACTTGTCCCGGAGCAACCCTTTCGCACGAAATGAGGGTCGATCGTCAAAAACTGAGGAAAAATTGCGAGTTTACTTGTCCTGGAGCAACCCTTTCCCATGAAATGATGGTCGATGGTCAAAAACTGAGTAGGGATGGTTAATTTTACCCCGAAAGATATATGAATGGATTAATGAGCTTCACTGATTTTTGGCTTGTGGTGTTTGTGAGCAGTCCTGACTTGTTTGCGTGGCATGCTTAGTAGGCATGCTTAATTTTACCCTTAAAAAGATATGAATGGATTAATAAGGTTACATTGGGATTCATTGATTTCTGGATTGTGGAGTTTGTGGGTAATATTTTAGGGTAACACTTTAGCATCACATGTCCTTGCTGAGCTTGGCATGAACGTTTTTTGTTTGCTACCGGAACTGTCCGAGCAAACATGACCGCGAGCATTTCCAGATCTTCTTTCGCGCAGCCAGGTTCGTGTGCATGTTTGCTTGACATGTTCATTGTTTGGCATGCTTATTTTCCGGTCACCCCTGTCATGTTCAGGCCTTGCTTACATGTTTTGATTTCTTGCCCCATTGATCTTTGGCATGTTTGTTATCCGGTCACCTCTGTCATGTTCAGGTCTTGCCGGTAAGTTTTAAGAAATCCTGACTTGTTTGCTTCGCATGTTTAGTAAGCATGTTTAATTTTACCACCAAAGAAATATGTATCGATTAATGAGTTTACAATGGAATTCACTCATTTTGTGGTTGTGGAGTTTGTGGCTAACACTTTAGCATCATATTTCTTTGCTGAGGTTGGCATGAACATTTTTTGTTCCCGAGAGCGTCTGAGCGAAGGGTTCTTCTAATAGTTGTGTCTGTCATTTGCGTCTGTCATACATCTTCACATCTTCACACAAACATCTTCACATATTACATCTTCCTATATACATCTTCACATACTCACATCTTCACACTCACACACATCTTTACATCTTCACATACTCACATCTTCTCTTTCTCTCTCTCTCACACTCACATCTTCACATCTTCACTCACATCTTCACATACTCACATCTTCTCTCTCTCTCTGGCACTCACATCTTTACGTCTTTTCTCTCTCTCTCCTCTTTCCTCTCTCCTTTCTCTCTCTCCTTTCTCTCTCCCTTTTCTCTCTCTCGCCTTCTTTATCTTTCTCTCTTTAGGCCGAGGGTGGTGCCGGCGAGGAGTCACGAAACGTCAACCCTTTGGCACGAAATGAGGGTCGATGCGCAAAAACCGGGGTCAAATTGCGATTTTACTTGTGCCGGACTTGTCCCGGAGCAACCCTTTCGCACGAAATGAGCGTCGATGCGCAAAAATTGAGGTAAAATTGCGATTTTACTTGTGCCGGACTTGTCCCGGAGCAACCCTTTCGCACGAAATGAGGGTCGATCGTCAAAAACTGAGGAAAAATTGCGAGTTTACTTGTCCTGGAGCAACCCTTTCCCATGAAATGATGGTCGATGGTCAAAAACTGAGTAGGGATGGTTAATTTTACCCCGAAAGATATATGAATGGATTAATGAGCTTCACTGATTTTTGGCTTGTGGTGTTTGTGAGCAGTCCTGACTTGTTTGCTTGGCATGTTTAGTAGGCATGCTTAATTTTACCCTAAAAAAGATATGAATGGATTAATAAGGTTACATTGGGATTCATTGATTTCTGGATTGTGGAGTTTGTGGGTAATACTTTAGGGTAACACTTTAGCATCACATTTCCTTGCTGAGCTTGGCATGAACGTTTTTTGTTTGCTACCGGAACTGTCCGAGCAAACATGACCGCGAGCATTTCCAGATCTTCTTTCGCGCAGCCACGTTCGTGTGCATGTTTGCTTGACATGTTCATTGTTTGGCATGCTTATTTTCCGGTCACCCCTGTCATGTTCAGGCCTTGCTTACATGTTTTGATTTCTTGCCCCATTGATTCTTTGGCATGTTTGTTATCCGGTCATCTCTGTCATGTTCAGGTCTTGCCGGTAAGTTTTAAGAAATCCTGACTTGTTTGCTTAGCATGTTTAGTAAGCATGTTTAATTTTACCCCCAAAGAAATATGTATGGATTAATGAGTTTACAATGGATTCACTCATTTTGGGGTTGTGGAGTTTGTGGGTAACACTTTAGCATCATATTTCTTTGCTGAGGTTGGCATGAACATTTTTTGTTCCCGAGAGCGTCTGAGCGAAGGGTTCTTCTAATAGTTGTGTCTGTCATTTGCGTCTGTCATACATCTTCACATCTTCACACTCACATCTTCACATATTACATCTTCCTATTTACATCTTCACATACTCACATCTTCACACTCACACACACACATCTTTACATCTTCACATCTTCTCTTTCTCTCTCTCTCTCACACTCACATCTTCACACATCTTCACACTCACATCTTCACATACTCACATCTTCTCTTTCTCTCTCTCGCACTCACATCTTCACATACTCACATCTTCTCTCTCTCTCTCTCCTCTTTCCTCTCTCCTTTCTCTCTCTCCTTTCTCTCTCCCTTTTCTCTCTCTCGCCTTCTTTATCTTTCTCTCTTTAAGCCGAGGGTGGTGCCGGCGAGGAGTCACGAAACGTCAACCCTTTCGCACGAAATGAGGGTCGATGCGCAAAAACCGGGGTCAAATTGCGATTTTACTTGTGCCGGACTTGTCCCGGAGCAACCCTTTCGCACGAAATGAGGGTCGATGCGCAAAAATTGAGGTAAAATTGCGATTTTACTTGTGCCGGACTTGTCCCGGAGCAACCCTTTCGCACGAAATGAGGGTCGATCGTCAAAAACTGAGGAAAAATTGCGAGTTTACTTGTCCTGGAGCAACCCTTTCCCATGAAATGATGGTCGATGGTCAAAAACTGAGTAGGGATGGTTAATTTTACCCCGAAAGATATATGAATGGATTAATGAGGTTCACTGATTTTTGGCTTGTGGTGTTTGTGAGCAGTCCTGACTTGTTTGCTTGGCATGTTTAGTAGGCATGCTTAATTTTACCCTAAAAAAGATATGAATGGATTAATAAGGTTACATTGGGATTCATTGATTTCTGGATTGTGGAGTTTGTGGGTAATACTTTAGGGTAACACTTTAGCATCACATTTCCTTGCTGAGCTTGGCATGAACGTTTTTTGTTTGCTACCGGAACTGTCCGAGCAAACATGACCGCGAGCATTTCCAGATCTTCTTTCGCGCAGCCACGTTCGTGTGCATGTTTGCTTGACATGTTCATTGTTTGGCATGCTTATTTTCCGGTCACCCCTGTCATGTTCAGGCCTTGCTTACATGTTTTGATTTCTTGCCCCATTGATTCTTTGGCATGTTTGTTATCCGGTCATCTCTGTCATGTTCAGGTCTTGCCGGTAAGTTTTAAGAAATCCTGACTTGTTTGCTTAGCATGTTTAGTAAGCATGTTTAATTTTACCCCCAAAGAAATATGTATGGATTAATGAGTTTACAATGGATTCACTCATTTTGGGGTTGTGGAGTTTGTGGGTAACACTTTAGCATCATATTTCTTTGCTGAGGTTGGCATGAACATTTTTTGTTCCCGAGAGCGTCTGAGCGAAGGGTTCTTCTAATAGTTGTGTCTGTCATTTGCGTCTGTCATACATCTTCACATCTTCACACTCACATCTTCACATATTACATCTTCCTATTTACATCTTCACATACTCACATCTTCACACTCACACACACACACATCTTTACATCTTCACATACTCACATCTTCTCTTTCTCTCTCTCTCACACTCACATCTTCACATCTTCACTCACATCTTCACACTCACATCTTCACATACTCACATCTTCTCTTTCTCTCTCTCGCACTCACATCTTCACATACTCACATCTTCTCTCTCTCTCTCTCCTCTTTCCTCTCTCCTTTCTCTCTCCCTTTTCTCTCTCTCGCCTTCTTTATCTTTCTCTCTTTAGGCCGAGGGTGGTGCCGGCGAGGAGTCACGAAACGTCAACCCTTTGGCACGAAATGAGGGTCGATGCGCAAAAACCGGGGTCAAATTGCGATTTTACTTGTGCCGGACTTGTCCCGGAGCAACCCTTTCGCACGAAATGAGGGTCGATGCGCAAAAATTGAGGTAAAATTGCGATTTTACTTGTGCCGGACTTGTCCCGGAGCAACCCTTTCGCACGAAATGAGGGTCGATCGTCAAAAACTGAGGAAAAATTGCGAGTTTACTTGTCCTGGAGCAACCCTTTCCCATGAAATGATGGTCGATGGTCAAAAACTGAGTAGGGATGGTTAATTTTACCCCGAAAGATATATGAATGGATTAATGAGGTTCACTGATTTTTGGCTTGTGGTGTTTGTGAGCAGTCCTGACTTGTTTGCTTGGCATGTTTAGTAGGCATGCTTAATTTTACCCTAAAAAAGATATGAATGGATTAATAAGGTTACATTGGGATTCATTGATTTCTGGATTGTGGAGTTTGTGGGTAATACTTTAGGGTAACACTTTAGCATCACATTTCCTTGCTGAGCTTGGCATGAACGTTTTTTGTTTGCTACCGGAACTGTCCGAGCAAACATGACCGCGAGCATTTCCAGATCTTCTTTCGCGCAGCCACGTTCGTGTGCATGTTTGCTTGACATGTTCATTGTTTGGCATGCTTATTTTCCGGTCACCCCTGTCATGTTCAGGCCTTGCTTACATGTTTTGATTTCTTGCCCCATTGATTCTTTGGCATGTTTGTTATCCGGTCATCTCTGTCATGTTCAGGTCTTGCCGGTAAGTTTTAAGAAATCCTGACTTGTTTGCTTAGCATGTTTAGTAAGCATGTTTAATTTTACCCCCAAAGAAATATGTATGGATTAATGAGTTTACAATGGATTCACTCATTTTGGGGTTGTGGAGTTTGTGGGTAACACTTTAGCATCATATTTCTTTGCTGAGGTTGGCATGAACATTTTTTGTTCCCGAGAGCGTCTGAGCGAAGGGTTCTTCTAATAGTTGTGTCTGTCATTTGCGTCTGTCATACATCTTCACATCTTCACACTCACATCTTCACATATTACATCTTCCTATTTACATCTTCACATACTCACATCTTCACACTCACACACACACATCTTTACATCTTCACATACTCACATCTTCTCTTTCTCTCTCTCTCACACTCACATCTTCACATCTTCACTCACATCTTTCACATACTCACATCTTCTCTTTCTCTCTCTCGCACTCACATCTTCACATACTCACATCTTCTCTCTCTCTCTCTCTCCTCTTTCCTCTCTCCTTTCTCTCTCTCTCCTTTCTCTCTCCCTTTTCTCTCTCTCGCCTTCTTTATCTTTCTCTCTTTAGGCCGAGGGTGGTGCCGGCGAGGAGTCACGAAACGTCAACCCTTTCGCACGAAATGAGGGTCGATGCGCAAAAACCGGGGTCAAATTGCGATTTTACTTGTGCCGGACTTGTCCCGGAGCAACCCTTTCGCACGAAATGAGGGTCGATGCGCAAAAATTGAGGTAAAATTGCGATTTTACTTGTGCCGGACTTGTCCCGGAGCAACCCTTTCGCACGAAATGAGGGTCGATCGTCAAAAACTGAGGAAAAATTGCGAGTTTACTTGTCCTGGAGCAACCCTTTCCCATGAAATGATGGTCGATGGTCAAAAACTGAGTAGGGATGGTTAATTTTACCCCGAAAGATATATGAATGGATTAATGAGGTTCACTGATTTTTGGCTTGTGGTGTTTGTGAGCAGTCCTGACTTGTTTGCTTGGCATGTTTAGTAGGCATGCTTAATTTTACCCTAAAAAAGATATGAATGGATTAATAAGGTTACATTGGGATTCATTGATTTCTGGATTGTGGAGTTTGTGGGTAATACTTTAGGGTAACACTTTAGCATCACATTTCCTTGCTGAGCTTGGCATGAACGTTTTTTGTTTGCTACCGGAACTGTCCGAGCAAACATGACCGCGAGCATTTCCAGATCTTCTTTCGCGCAGCCACGTTCGTGTGCATGTTTGCTTGACATGTTCATTGTTTGGCATGCTTATTTTCCGGTCACCCCTGTCATGTTCAGGCCTTGCTTACATGTTTTGATTTCTTGCCCCATTGATTCTTTGGCATGTTTGTTATCCGGTCATCTCTGTCATGTTCAGGTCTTGCCGGTAAGTTTTAAGAAATCCTGACTTGTTTGCTTAGCATGTTTAGTAAGCATGTTTAATTTTACCCCCAAAGAAATATGTATGGATTAATGAGTTTACAATGGATTCACTCATTTTGGGGTTGTGGAGTTTGTGGGTAACACTTTAGCATCATATTTCTTTGCTGAGGTTGGCATGAACATTTTTTGTTCCCGAGAGCGTCTGAGCGAAGGGTTCTTCTAATAGTTGTGTCTGTCATTTGCGTCTGTCATACATCTTCACATCTTCACACTCACATCTTCACATATTACATCTTCCTATTTACATCTTCACATACTCACATCTTCACACTCACACACACACACATCTTTACATCTTCACATACTCACATCTTCTCTTTCTCTCTCTCTCTCACACTCACATCTTCACATCTTCACTCACATCTTCACACTCACATCTTCACATACTCACATCTTCTCTTTCTCTCTCTCGCACTCACATCTTCACATACTCACATCTTCTCTCTCTCTCTCTCCTCTTTCCTCTCTCCTTTCTCTCTCTCTCCTTTCTCTCTCCCTTTTCTCTCTCTCGCCTTCTTTATCTTTCTCTCTTTAGGCCGAGGGTGGTGCCGGCGAGGAGTCACGAAACGTCAACCCTTTCGCACGAAATGAGGGTCGATGCGCAAAAACCGAAATTGCGATTTTACTTGTGCCGGACTTGTCCCGGAGCAACCCTTTCGCACGAAATGAGGGTCGATGCGCAAAAATTGAGGTAAAATTGCGATTTTACTTGTGCCGGACTTGTCCCGGAGCAACCCTTTCGCACGAAATGAGGGTCGATCGTCAAAAACTGAGGAAAAATTGCGAGTTTACTTGTCCTGGAGCAACCCTTTCCCATGAAATGATGGTCGATGGTCAAAAACTGAGTAGGGATGGTTAATTTTACCCCGAAAGATATATGAATGGATTAATGAGGTTCACTGATTTTTGGCTTGTGGTGTTTGTGAGCAGTCCTGACTTGTTTGCTTGGCATGTTTAGTAGGCATGCTTAATTTTACCCTAAAAAAGATATGAATGGATTAATAAGGTTACATTGGGATTCATTGATTTCTGGATTGTGGAGTTTGTGGGTAATACTTTAGGGTAACACTTTAGCATCACATTTCCTTGCTGAGCTTGGCATGAACGTTTTTTGTTTGCTACCGGAACTGTCCGAGCAAACATGACCGCGAGCATTTCCAGATCTTCTTTCGCGCAGCCACGTTCGTGTGCATGTTTGCTTGACATGTTCATTGTTTGGCATGCTTATTTTCCGGTCACCCCTGTCATGTTCAGGCCTTGCTTACATGTTTTGATTTCTTGCCCCATTGATTCTTTGGCATGTTTGTTATCCGGTCATCTCTGTCATGTTCAGGTCTTGCCGGTAAGTTTTAAGAAATCCTGACTTGTTTGCTTAGCATGTTTAGTAAGCATGTTTAATTTTACCCCCAAAGAAATATGTATGGATTAATGAGTTTACAATGGATTCACTCATTTTGGGGTTGTGGAGTTTGTGGGTAACACTTTAGCATCATATTTCTTTGCTGAGGTTGGCATGAACATTTTTTGTTCCCGAGAGCGTCTGAGCGAAGGGTTCTTCTAATAGTTGTGTCTGTCATTTGCGTCTGTCATACATCTTCACATCTTCACACTCACATCTTCACATATTACATCTTCCTATTTACATCTTCACATACTCACATCTTCACACTCACACACACACACACATCTTTACATCTTCACATACTCACATCTTCTCTTTCTCTCTCTCTCTCACACTCACATCTTCACACACATCTTCACACTCACATCTTCACATACTCACATCTTCTCTTTCTCTCTCTCGCACTCACATCTTCACATACTCACATCTTCTCTCTCTCTCTCTCCTCTTTCCTCTCTCCTTTCTCTCTCTCTCCTTTCTCTCTCCCTTTTCTCTCTCTCCCCTTCTTTATCTTTCTCTCTTTAGGCCGAGGGTGGTGCCGGCGAGGAGTCACGAAACGTCAA
>CBDDTI010000229.1:0-18448 GCA_965233585.1 bacterium | reverse complement strand
CCCCCCCCCTCTCACTTGTATTTCCTGAAGCACAAGACTCCCCCTCCTGTCAGGATTTCCCAGACAAAAGACCCCCCCTCCCACCTGGATTTCTAGGAAAAATTATTAGGCTTAAATTTAATATATTTTTAATAGAAAATATGCACAATCACGTCTAGAAGATTATCTTTTTTAATTTCTAAAGCTTCGGCAAAATTATATCAAAAATTCTATTGCGTGGAACTAAGAAAAGAAGGGAGCAAAAATGCGAAAAAGCGAACAAGTGTCTACATTCTTAGTTCATAAACATCAGTTGCCCTTTTTCTTTCTTTGTGCTAAATATGGTCCTAAAGTATATACAATTAGTACCGGTAGAGAATATGATAAAAGAGTTCAGCAGTCATTCCCTTTCAAGACATAGGTCAGTCTCATCCACTGAAGATCAAGAACTTCTTATCAAAACCTTCCAAAAACGGAAGTCTAAACTTGCTTATCATTCAAATTCTTTTATGACTTAAAGACTGGATAGCTTGATTCACATATCCTACCTTCAAAAGCCTGTTCAGTGGAAGGAAAGTTCAAACTCGTGTTGTGAAGAGCTTTGTCAGTCCGCCATGGTTTTAAAAAGTCTTTGGGCTTTTGTTAGTAAACCGGAAAGACAAAATGTGTACTGAAGAAAACGCAGCCGAGACAAAAGCACTTAAAACAGCTCCCATTCACGAAATGAAATTTTAACTTGTACATTCAATGAAACCCGCTAAAGAAGGCTTTCAGATTCGTCCAGTGCAACCGAGATTTCAACTGGGCTTGCGTGAAATTACACAATGGTGGCTTCGTTGCAACAAAATTGCGATGGCACATTCTTTGGTATCTTGTTGTTCGTGTTTTCTGCTATAATAGGACCTGCGAAGGAACTTACACATTGTAGATTGTCTTTACAGTGTATGTTAGGTGAGAAATATGTGAACCAAATATTTCTACTATTTTCAGGGTCTGAGAGTGCTGAAGAGTCACCGAACTAAATGTTCGAATCGCATGAACTATCGGTCAAAATGACCCCTGTAGAAGACTTTTTCTACATGTAGTTTAAACCCCCCCTCCTGCCTGGATTTCCAGGGTCTTTGACCCCCCCCCCCCCCCTCCTGCGAGAATTTCCAGAATCCATCTGTTGGGGGGGGGGGGGGGGTGTGCGTGGATTTTTTCTGGAACAACCCAATATGCATTTTTTTGGAATTCTAGCAGACAAATGTTTCACTCTAGCTGTCTTATAGGTGTTTGTATGTTTGTGTCTATGTCAGACATTTTTGAAAAGGAAGAACCTAGACTTCGAGTAACCTTTTAATTACAGTCTAATTAAAATGTGATGGACATGTCACTACATGAATGATGATCTCTGTCTGTCCTGGTTCATTAGTGAAAGAGTACATGTAGTTTACGATGCCCTGGATAAGAGCAAGCAGAATCTCTACTTGACATCTCTTCATGTATGTACACTGTAGAATACTTCTACAAAGAGACAAAGCTCTTGTGGATGCAATTCCCAGCTGCTATCTGTTGCATGCATAACTACAAAGAATGACCGTGGAGCAGGGGATTATAAACAAAGGAACAAAGGGGCAGCAGCTGCTCTTGAGTGATAGCACAGTGTAGAAGAATTTCTAGTCCATTTCCTTCTCTAGAGACATGGATCTAAGCCAAGTCACAACAGCAAACGTGTGGCTCTGAACTTTCAAATGAATTGCTACCATGAGCTGAGAATTCCAGAAACACCAAAGGTAAACCAAGCACGTAAATGAGCATCCCTGTATACACAGTACAGTAGTATTCAGGTTATGAAACAGTGGAAATAACAAGATTTGTGATATTTGTATGGGAAAAACGGCTACACTCTCAAGCATAACAAATATGAAGGAGTACATGTATGAATAGAAATGGCCTAATACATGTACGTGTACCTTGCTTCAGGTGTTTCTTTGTTTCTCATGAGGTTTCTTGGCTGATTTATGCCTGTTTACGTGTTTTTTAACTTCAATGCGTTTTTTCCAGGGTTGGGTACTGCAGGTGACCCCCGTTGAACAAGTCCAATCAAGGAAAATGGCCGGAATTTGAAAATTCAACATACATTGCAGACAACAGTTTTCCTTCACATACATGTAGCTGTTCTTCAAACAAGGCTTCACTACATGTGTAACTCTGACACCGAACTAATGGCTACCATTTCTGTCAAAATGTTTCAGTAAGGGATGTTAGAGGGGTGCAATCCAAAGGTTGTCACTTTCTTGAAAGCTACAAATTACTGATGGTTGGGGTGAGCAAAACTACATTTGCTCCCAATGACATCATCAGTTTAACTTTGTACATGTATACTTTCACCTACCCTGAATGTGGGTAATTTGAACCTTTCAAAAACATGATATTTGTATAAGGCCTCAACCAGTGGCCCTCAACAAAATCTTTTACACGGGAGTCTCTGACATTAGTTCACAGACAAAAAATTGCAAAAAACAGATCACAGAAATCATATCTCATTTTCTGGATCACGAAATAAGCAAGAAAGGTTCTTATTTTAATAACCCTGCTCTGATGCTAGAAAGAACATTTGAAAGGCTAAGTAAAGACTCCATATTGCAAGTCCCATACCTACATGTAAATCCCTCTCGAAAGACACTAACCACTCATTCCCCTCAGTGATGTAATGGCCCAAAGAACATCATATCTTCTGGAGGACTCGTGTCTTAAAATAGTGTGGAATAGAGTTATTGTGAAGATGAGCTCCCCGAAAAACCTGTTGGCTGACTGACTGTCATTCGACTGTCAGCTGTCTGTTGGCTGACTGTCAGCCGACAGCTGATAGGACACGGATCATGAAGAATAATTTCTTCAATTCATGTTTCATGACAAATAAAATCAGCTAATCAGGTATCGTGAGAAAACCCCTGTACGACCCTCCTTTGCTGTAACCAGTGTCCTGTAATTCCTTATCAGTGTAGGTGAAGTTCAGATGACAAACAGGAACCTGAAGGACTTTTACCCAAGATGATATGTACATGTAACTATACTTGTATGTGGCATCTCAAGGCAGTTGGAAAATTTGGTAGCCGCTGTACAGCCGTTTTCCTTCAGTGGACTGGGGTTATTCAGAGCTAGAACCTACATGTACAGTGTACCCGCCGTATCTTGGGAAAGAATAGTATAGAGGTCAACGCAGTCAACCATTAAAACCGAAGACCTACAAACCTCACAGGAAACAAGGAAACACATACCTGAAGTAACGCAGGTTTTATTTTATTCATACTGCTTCGAATTTTTAGGCTTAATAAGATGACTGTTTCAGTCCCGGACAAATCGAAATCCTTAACTTATATTTCGACTGTTGCGTAACCTGAGTACTCGTGTATAGAGCGGAACTCATTTGCGAGCTTGGGACACCTGAGCTGTAGAAACACATTCAAATCTGACGTCAAAAAAGAGGGAAATACTTCCAAAAAGATATGACCGTACAATGCAAAGATAAAAAGCGAACGTGAACAATACCAAAAAAACATGCACGAGGTGTGATGTGTATCTCTACTAGTGTGTGTATGTACAGTAGGTTTATACTTCTTCTAAGCATAGAAAATCAAACGACTTACCCCTTGTCCATGCTCTCCACTTAGGCTAACCATTTCAGAGCTTGGATAATCCCTCACATTGCGAATTTTTGAAAGCTTCCAACAGAAATTTCCAAAAGAAAGAAATACTATTAATAACAAAAGCACATGACTTGAAGCGAAACTAGCTTGACAAGAAGTGCCCGCGATTTATCCACACAGCGTACATACACTACAGTCCCAGATCTCTCTCCGTTGTCTTTTCCAACATGGCGGTCGCAAGAGGCGGGCAAATATCGCTGTCGATGTCCCCCTGCAAATTTGCCATTCTTGGTGGAGGAATTTCGGGACTAGCTGCTGCTTATCACCTTTTGGATAAAGTTACAGACCCAAGCAACATAACAGTTCTTGAATCCAGTGGACGGGTGGGAGGATGGATGCAAAGTTGGACAGGAGAGGATGGTACAGTTTTTGAGTTGGGCCCACGCAGTATCAGACCTGTTGGAAAAGCTGGGAGAGCAACGCTTAAAATTGTGCGTTCAGTATGTTATGGAAAGGTTTATTTGCGATAATTTATTTAAAATGTTTTATTCTTTTAACTCTAGTGTGAGATCACGGTGTACTGGGGACATTCCTGGGCGTGGTTAGGGGGTAGGGTGAGCTGGAGTGAGCCTATTACGTAATACGAGGGCAATTGTATGTATCGGCATCTCTTTGAAAAATAACGGCTGCACTTGGTTAACACCTTGTCCTGCAGAGCTAATTATGACATGTACAAGTAAATGAAAATGAATGGTGTGAAAGACACGGAGGTCAGATGGACTCTATGATCAAAACTTCAGGGTCATTTCATTTTATATCCAACCCTAATCTTACCCCTCATTCATTGACACGATTTTATGAATGAGTTGGAAAAGCAGTTGGATCTTTCGAATAATTACTGTTACTGCCAGGACCGTAGCCAGAAAAAAAACTTATCACTGAGGCAATGTCCATGAAAAACTTATGACTGAGGCAGTCGGTTCATGATTGAGTTCTCTTCCTAGGTATCTAGAGTGTTTATGATGGCTATAAACAACAAGAGCAAAAGAAAAGATGGAGACAAGTGCCTTGGTTGGCCTGTTACTAGCTATAGCCCTGACTGCAGTCAAGTATTCTTTTAGAAGTCGAAATATGATTAAAAAAAATATATGATTAAATTATTATTTAAAAAATTAAACAGTACATGATTAAAATTATTATTAAATACTGTTATTAATTGCTATACTTTTCTTAAATTATTATCTTGAAAGACTGGCAAGAGCTCAGTTCAAACTTGAATAGCAATTGACCTTTTCATGTTGTTTGTATATCACCACTGATGATTGCAATAACAGCTATGCTAAGGAAGCTTTGAAAAAAATGCCTTCCTCTCAAAGGGTACAGAAAAATTATGTTATCATCTGATGCATTTTTTCGTCCTTTCCATTGGGAAAGAGCCTACCACATGACCTGCAAATGATGGTCTGCTCATGCGTAGTACGAACTTAACATGTTTTGCGGCAAATAATATTCTGCTGATGTGTAATTGGAAGCACGGCAGACCGCTTCCCTAAGCTACCAGGAAGCTAAGTGACTAACCCTTTCACCATCAAGGGTGACTTATAGATTTGACTCTGTTTAACGCCAGACGATTTTACTCCTCAAAGGAAGACCCCTTGGTGGTGAAAGGGCTAAAATATGAAAAAAAGCTTGAAGATCGAATGGTGAAACAATTATTATTGAACTCAGTTATTGCAATTTATCGTGATTCATCAGTGTCTCGCAGAGAAATTATTTGCCTCAGCCTTTGGCTTCAGCAAATAATTGATCTGCTTACCACTGCAGACAAATCATGATATTTTGCACAATGTTGTCCAATAATTGTTAATTATTTTTTGGAGGGGGGTGAACAAAATATTGACATTTTGATCTTTATGTTCTGTGAGCATGCTTCCGTTGTGTTCCATCTTGGCTGTACAATTCAGTTAAGCTGGTTTTCGTCCACAGTCAAAGAAAGGTAGCACTTGGTTAACACTTTGTTAAGTTTGAAAACTTGCAGAAACATTATAATGTTATTGTCAGTTTTCAGAAAATGATTAGATTTCAGTGTTCCATGTTGCTTTCAGTTGGTTTCAAAATAAATCCTCTTGTAGCATAGATATATAAAATGTTGGGAGGAACTAAAAATTGAATTAGATTAAATAAATTACCTGAAAATTTATTGGTAACAGTATAAAATACTTACCACTTGATTTAGCGTAGGCTTATAATTTCACTTGCTGGCAGGTTCATGATCTTGGACTGGAAAGTAGCATTCTCGCCGTCCCCTCAAGTCACCCGGCTGCCAGGAGCAGATTTATTTATTCACGAGGAAAGCTTCATCAGCTACCATCAGGAATTATTTCCATAATCAAGAAACAGTCATTATTTTCAAAGCCATTATTACCCACAATACTCAGGGAACCATTTGTGAGAGGAAAGCAAGATGACACTGATGAATCTGTGTATGACTTTTTCAAAAGGAGAATGAATGAAGAGGTACGTATATTCAGTGACTTTGCAAGCCTGTGTTTATAAGGGATATATATGGTGTGTGTTGTTGCACTTAGACAAAACCCTTGATCCTAACAGTATGCAGGAGGCTTGTCACACATGAACTCAACTCAGTTCAATGACTTTGCTCTCCATGAGTTCTCGTAGCTCAGAGGATAGAGCACCCGCCCGGTGTTTGGCAGGTCATGGGATCGATTCCTGTCTGGGATTCAGATTTTTTTCTTTGTTCCGCGCTCATGTTATGTCGATCAGTTAACTTTTCACAACAATTTACAACATTTATAGAGCAATCAAAATCAGCCTTGAGTTGGTTTTTATGTGGGTCCTCCATCCTTGTCAAATTGGAATTTGCAGTGCTGGTTTTGTTTAAAGATGAAAACCAGAGAACCTGGAGAAAAACCCTCGGAGCAAGGTGACAACCAATAACATAACACAACCCACATTTGGTACCGGGCCAGAATCAAACCTGGGCCACATTAGAGGGAGACACTGCTCCATTCCTGCTTCCAATAAAACTTAGGTTAGTTTATCGACTGACACATTTATTTTAACTTTTTAGCAGCAAATTGTTGCTAGAAGTCTTTTTTTGTATGAGTGAGTGGACTTTATTGGAAAAAAGTAGCACTTTTTAGTCCTCCTCCCCATGTCATGACCTTATCATGATCCCTCTGCCCTCATTCCTTAAATTAAATTGAGCAACATCGGAAAGGATCAAAATACAAAGTAACAACTGTATGGTGTCTCACATGTGTTGAAGTATGTACAAGTAGTGTCAAAATTATTTTGACATGTGAAAAAGAAAGGATAGACCAGATGAACATCTCAACAGCGGCCATGCATTGCCTAGGACAGTGCTAAGTGGTCACTGGAGAAAGGTGACCCTTGCCTTGAGATTTTAAAACTGTTACAGTTACTGGTGTTCAAGTGAGACAGAAAAAAGGTGATAATGTTGGTGAACTGTATTGGCAATGCAATCTCTGATTTTTGACACTGTAAAGCTGATTACTACTTACATTTGTGGAAGTGTGAACTTTATCAAAGGTATGAATAGTTAGTACTGAATCATACCATGTTCAATTTTTAGCGCAGTCATTTACAATAGGTGAATTTGTTTGACTTAGATGGCGAATTTTGCCAGTTGCCAGGTGTCAGCTGTTATCAAAACCTCTGCACACCCTGTGAGGAGGTTCTTTTTTCTAGTTCCCCTAGCCTTTGCTGGCTTGTACCTTGCTTGTGCAATTTAATAAGCCAATCCAAAACTCAGACAAGATAACTTTGATAGGGCTCAGTTGTTTGATGGATGAACAATGCTATGCACACCAGATAAATCACTATCAAATAGATGGCGTGAGGGATGGAAATATGGGACTGGAAGAAGGCAAGTCTTGCTAGGTATTTTCATTGCAAGCTTAAAGTGGTACTATGACGAAAATCGCATCTTTCCAATCTAAGCCATTTTCAAACATAAACAAGTAGACTGCATGAGAAGAAAAACGCTGTTTACTTTTTTCAAAAATCTCTTTTCGTTCCAGGGATATTCATGTTTTTAAAATATGCAAATTAGCCAAGTGATGAAGTCATATGCTCAACCAGATTTCCTTCAAATATGATGAAAAGAGATATCTCAGCCAGTTTGTATCAGAAATGTTTGATTCTTTGCAGTAAGATTCTACTAAATGTGCTCCACAATACGGGCTTAACAGTTCTGTTACCATGGCAACATACTGGGTTCCAGACCTCCCCCATATGAAAAGCTCTTCTTACCACCTTTGGGGTTTTACTTTGATATCTTTGCTAACGGCACTAGCTTCATATGCATGATCCAGTAAGCATATAAATATGATAGGTCGAGTTTGTGGCCTTATTTAACCTTTTGGAAGCTGAAAATCACTAACATATTGAAATCAAGTGGGTGGGGACTGGAAACAAGTGAGTTGCCATGGGAATGGGATTTTTCATAGCTGTTTCCTGCAGAAGTATTAGCCTGCCAAGTTTCAATGTTCTGCATTGCAAATTGGTCAAGATAGTTCTTTATACACTCAATACAATATTGGGTTGAGTGTATGACGTCATCAGTCATCTCATTTGTATATTTTACCCATTTTTCAGACTTAAATATCTCTGAAACTAATGCAGATATTTGGAAACAGTAAATGGTGTTTTTATTCTTACATGGAATTCTATGTGATACACTCAAAAAATCAAGGGGTAAAAATTTGATCATACTACCACTTTAAGTAATTCTCAGATTTTTTAACATTTGAAATTTCGTCAATAATGCAAGACGGTTACTTCAAAGTGTTTTAGAAGCCAGTGAGGCAAGACATTCAGACCCTAAGGCCTTCGGATGTCATTAAAAAAATGCAAACAAACAAATCAGAACCTGAAGACTTTCTTCCATACATGCACTATGTGACTATCAAAAATCAAAACTCCGAGACAGCTCATGAAAAAACTAACAAGACCACAAGAAACATGGCTTTTGAAGGATTAGCCTGCATGGCAGGCATCCAAAGGGGAAGGAAAGAAGAAAGATGAGCACATGAAGCGCGAGAAGATCAGACAAGGGAGGATCGCGGTAGGGGACGCCTGCAAGGACGCTATTGTTTTCTTTATTCTGCCCTCTAATTAACTATGCAAAACCCAGTCAACTGTGGAATGTCTGGCCGTCAAAATTATCCAATCAGAATCACACCACTTCTTTCGTGACAAAATCTGTAGAGGCCAGTATTTCTCGTTTTTGTTGTTTTGCGCGAGAAAATAGATTTTAAAATTTGAAGACCGTCGGACATTGGTAAAAGCGAGAAGAAGCCGGTCCAAAAAGAAAGCAATTGTAACGATGTTTGTAAAGTTTGCCAGGTAAATCTAAAAGTAACATGGCAAATCTGTGGCTAAAGCTTGTGGAAATTTATTCAAACCGTCGGCGAGAAAACAAATAGAAGCTGATAAATGAGACTCTTTCCATAGCCTGTAGGTAAAACGGCTAAAAGATCTGTTTTTCATAAAACCGTTCAATAGTCTTCTTTTACTTTGCTTTTAGCACAAATTTGATACCATTTTCCTCCAAAGATCGTAGCGTTTCCTCTAGAATTAGTTCGAAACGATCTCTTGATTTATCCGCCTTGTTGAATATAAATATGAGAAGACCTTTGTGGTTTTGAATGAGAGGTCGCTGACCAGTCAGAAGGATGGATTAAGTAATTCATTAAATCTGACCAATCAGGACTTTTACGTTCGTGTGGTGGACGAAAAAAACAAAGAAAACAATAGCGTCCTTGCAGGCCGTTCCTTCTCCCTCTTGCGCTCATTTTGACTTTCCTCCCTTCCTACGGCCTGCCACGCAGGCCATTGAAGGATTGAAGAACCATGTGCTACATCTAGCATGGCATGGTTAATTATCACTTATCACTAGATAGTAATTGTCATCCTGCCTGTGGGTGTTTCTTTTGAAGGTTGCAGAGTATCTCAGTGACCCATTGTGCCGAGGGATTTTTGCTGGAGACACTCGCTTGTTGAGCCTCAAGTCCTGCTTTCCCCCTGTGTATCAGTATGAGAATCAACATGGCTCTATAATCAAAGGAGCGTTCTTTACGAAAGAAGGTACATTTAGCAACGGCAACTCATGATTGATCTTTGTTAATCAGTCGATTGTGTTGTTAATAGAGCTGGATACTGTAAGTAGTGTAATTATTAGTGACTGTAAGAAGAGTAATGTAAATAAGCATTGCAATTAGTGTAAATGGTGTTTGATATTGTATTGTCAGTTTTGTGTTTGTAATTAATAATAATAATAATAATAATAATAATAATAATAAAAATGATTGATCTTTGTTGAATCAAACTGGTACACATCAGATCATTGTCTTTCACCTGATTGGTTGAAAGGTCTTTCAATGTTAGTGCTGAGAATTAGATTGAAGATCAGGACAATGCTGTACGTACGAGTTAATGACTTGACTTGGTTTTGAAACATGTCCCCTTGATAAGGGTTAAAAGGGTTCTTTAAAAAACAGTTATTCCAGTATTCCAGTGGATCAATAATGGTTATGAGCCATTTCAAATCATTGGAAATTTGCTATTTATTTCTCTTACTTATTAATAATTCATCAAAGACGATCGCTACCATGACGTTAGTTTGGATACCCGGTCTTAATTAGCAAAGATTTTTACAATTTTTCTTCTCTGTCTACTCCTTAGTTTTTGTTTTCATTAAGAAGATAGTTTTTATCAAATAATCAACAGAGTGTTTCATTGGTTATCCAAACGTGTTGAATTTCATCAAAATACTTAACATATGTCATATTTTCAACTCTCTTCTCAATGTTTGGATATCCCAATGAAACACTGTCTCTCGTGTTTGTTATAATTACTGTCTGGGTCACTGGTTCACCTTGTCTAAAGGGAGCATTTCAATTTATTTAAATTCTAAGATGGCATTGTCAATCATTGAGACTTGCGGGAGTAAAACAAAAGAACTGAAGTGTGGTAGAGCAGGGATATTATTTTCTGGAATCACCAATTCTTATCTCGACCTCAATGCAATTTTTCCATTTAGTGCTGTAAAACTCAGAGTCAAGAAATTATGTTATAATTTTAATGTACTGAAAGTGGCCTTTTATTGAATTGATCAGTGCTACATTTTCTTCCTTCAGCCCCTGACACCTCCGTTCTCAGCCCATTAGCAACAAGAGCCAGGGAGGAACGTTGGAGCACATGGTCCCTCCAAGGTGGTTTGCAAACACTCTGTGACACATTAGTTGAAGTATTAAAGCAGCAAGGAGTTGATTTCAAGATGAACACACCCTGTACTGCAGTGAATTTCAACACTGATGGCAGATTGACAGTGGCATGGCCAAATGAGAAAGTCACAGTGGATCATGTGATAAGTGGCATACCAGCGCAGACGCTTGCCAACATTCTACCAAAGGACTGGGAAGGACTAGCATCTGAACTGAAAAATATTCATAACACAACAGTGGGTGTTGTCAATCTCGAATACGAGGGAAGTGTCGTGCCTGTGGAAGGATTCGGATATTTGGTTCCTTCCTCTGAACAACTTCCAGTGCTCGGGATTATTTTTGATTCCTGCGCTTTCCCTGAAAATGACAGACGTAGCGGAAAAACCACAAGGATAACAGTAAGTCTCAGTTGGACTTAGATTCAGTTAGACACAGGAGAGCAGGGGGGGGGGGGGGGGGGGAAGGGTTACTTCCAGAAACATTTGGTGGTTGTCGTTGAGTGCTGCTCACTTCCCAAAACACTTGCACTATTTATGACAAAATTTGTGATTTTCCCTACCCAATAATTTATGACGTGACCAAAACTTTGATACCCTGTTTTAAGACCTCACCCTGAAGTCAGTACCCCTTTTCAGACCTGCCTTATAATTAGCTCCCTAGTTCAGAGTGATGCTAAGGCATTTTAAAGGGCTTTTGTCGATAATTTGCCTTATTGTTAATAAAAAAGTAGCAACATCGTTGCACTGCAAGTTGAAACCCTCTGTTGCGCGTATTTCCACGTTTGTGACCAACTTGTCAGTCAATGTTACAAGTCTGCGGAATTCTACACGTATAATTGGTCAATCATGTGTAAATGAAGACGGCTCCTTTTTTCATATAATTTTGTGCACTTAGACTTATGGGCGTCATTTTATTCTTAATTTTCAAGGCCTGCTAAGCTCTCTCAGTTTGAAGCTCAGTTTCGTTCTTCCAAGCGTTTTGCCTTTTTGTCTGCTTGTTTTGAAGAGACAAACGAGGTTACCCAAAGACTATGATAGCCCTCGCGGAGGTCTTTGTACAGGACACTTATTTATGACTTTCGGAGAGTTACTGGTTACTTCGAATATACATGTAGGCTCGTCTTCACCTCCGCCATATTCTTTTATTTTCCGTGTTGCTGCGCTTCGAGAAGGCCAATCACAAGCGTTGAATTCCAATTTGTTGCGAGACAAGTTGAAGCTTCAGTGTTAATACGAGCAGCAAAACTAAAATTTGTTGCAGAAAGTAGAACTCGAGTCTACTTTGCAGCACTGTATTTTGGCGCGAGACAAATTGGTCACAAACGTGGTGATACGCGTAACAATGCGTTTCAACTTGCAATGCAACAATGTTGCGGGCCTTGATATAATTGTTTAACTGAAACACGATTTTTAACCAATCAGTGCGGGTATTTTCTTATGACTGTTTTGTAAACTGTAATAATTCATTTGAGCTTGTTTCCTTGTAGGTCATGATGGGAGGTCACTGGTTTAATTCCTTATTTGGACATCCTGACTCAGTAGACCCAGATCACCTCCAAAGCGTCGCCCAAGAAGCCGCAGAAAAGACCCTTGGAATCCGCAGTAAACCAACGAATCGCTTAGTGACCATTCAGCGGGACTGTATCCCGCAGTACACCCTGGGACATTCTGACCGTGTTAGGAACAGTTTTGACTTTATTGAGCGGCACAAATTACCGCTGACCTTAATTGGTGCGTCGTACAGTGGAGTGAGTGTGAACGATTGTATTTACAATGCGCAGCTCGCGGTAGACCGAATTTTAGAATCGAGTTAAAAGACTGATATCCATTGAAACAAACGTGTGTGTTGCCAGATCATTTGGGCGATTTTCGCATAACCTCATACGTAATTGCCTTAATGAACCCTTTGATAACAGTACAAATTGTCAAGCGGCTTTCGAAACACGCCTCCGAAATGAAAGAGAGCCTTCGTGTCGACTACACCATCGGGGCAGCCACGCTAGACTGTTCACAGCTCTCCATTTTCTGATATTTTTATTTGAACGTTGAATCCACGGATAAAATAGCGAGAGAACTGGACGCGAGCACAAAAAAGAAGACTTAACTAGGTAACAAGCCCCCCCCCCCCCCCCCCCCCCCCCCCCCCCACCACCACCACCACCATTCCTACGTGCTTGGCACTCGCCTCGCTTGCAAATGCTAACTTGTTGCTGTGAGTAGAAAGAACGCGGCCAATCCAAGGGACATTTTCCCTTCGAGTCATTTGTGTGTGTCTCCTGGCTCCTTCCCGACAATCTGGATAACCATTTCGGAGACATTGTTAGAGCTTACGTTTTGCCATAATTACTCCATTATACAAATCAAGCTATCGACAGATTAAACTCACAAATGACACTTGGTTTGAGTAGTGCTGTTGGCGTTGTATTCCTTTTCAACACTTCCTTTAGGCTTCCTTCTACTTCATTGGTTCACACCCTAGACCCTAGAGCATAGATTCCACGAGGAAATCATAGTTTTTCATTGCTCATTTACAGTTAAACATAAGTTCATTAGAAAATAGCCTAAAAATTTCGCGCGCTGATAAGTTTTAAATCGTGCTTTTATTTAACTATTAAATTACGAGCTCGAAATTTCTGTTCAATCAATAGTGTGTTTCCGTCGAGGAACTACATACAGAACCACATTGTGAAATGGTTTCGACCCGACACAATGACGTACATAGACTTGCTTGGGTCATGCGTGAACGGCGGTCGCGAAAACGGTGAACTCAGCTGTGAGACAGCTAAGAAGATAACGCCGGAGTCTTCAATGTTTGTTGAATTAAATGGAGGGATATTTCTGGTCGAAGCCTATTGTGACCAGATATTTTCGTCACAAATCACGGCGTTAACATTGCCTGTCTTACAACTGATCATTGTTAAATCTTACTGTGATCATTAAATTTCAAATCGTCAAGGTCGGGCTAAAAATTGACCAACTGGCTAAATTACTGTCAAAATTTGTCTGTACGTCTGTCACCTGTAAACTACAAGGAAAGAAAAGCGGAAAATATCTTCCTTACATACTGAGTGCCACGTAACACTTTCGATAGCATGCCGTGGCTCGATTAGTGAACTTCATTTTTCTCAGCACTCCTATTTACCTCACATTGTACCAAAACTATGAGGAGAAACGGCTAATTGAACAACCCTGTCTACCTAACAACGAAAGAACGCAAATCACCCTTCATTCAGTTCTTGTGTGGTTTCTTTACCAACGTCAGAGGCCTTTGGATGTAATTTGATAATATATTCATTTTTTGTCGGCATTTCATCTTTGGTTTTCTTCTTTTCCCGTGGAAGCAACCAAATATTATTGCGCTCTTTGGTCGCATGGCCAAATCATGTTGCTATAAGTAAAACAGTTGATGAGCGAATAGATCACCCGGAAAATTAAAAGGCCTTGAACATGGGAAACGGAGTTTCAGGCAAAGCCTCGGGGAACCTTAAGACGATTTACCTTGATGTCGATGGACGCAAGCATAAGGTAATCGGGAAATTTCAATTGTCGTTGGGCAGGTTTTTGTCGCTCTGTTTGTTTTCTCTTTCTGTGTTGCATAGTACTCCAATTCAATAGATTCAATAACTGTTAAACTAACTGTCCTAATTCTTTGTCAACCACGGACATGGTTAATGATGAGAATTAATACTGAGATTGTAAATGTATGTAAAATATTTTTGTTTCACTGATTCAGTTTTTTTAACCATCTAGGCGAAGGATCGCGTTTACGTTCAGTAATGACGAGTTGTGTGTAATATTGTTCACCATCCTTCTGTGTTTAGAGAGAGGAACTTATCACGTCGAAAAAACGTGTAGGGCCTACACGTTTTTTCGACGTGATGGAAAATACCGCCTTCTGACGCTTCCAACGGAGGGTATGAATTGCCCATGTTAAGATCAAATCAAATTTATGTTCAGTTTGACGAATTCTGTTTTCTACTTGGGGTACACTTGTCCCACTTAGTTATCAAAACCGATGTGGTAATCGTCAAATCCAAGTTTTTGGAAATGAGAACGATATAGACTGTTGTACCCTACAGTCATTTTCTAAGCTGCAAGATGGAAGATTGATTTATATTGTACTTACTTATTTCTTCATTTATAAATTACGTGTGTATTTTTTAGTTTCGTTTTGTGTTGTTTTGGACATGTAGGTAGTATTTTCAAAGCACAGTAGTTCTCGAGATATCAAAGACCTTCTTGCCTCTGCCGCTGGTGTGAGCCGGTAAGTTTGTGATTTTTACAAATCATTTTTTATCATTATTTAGTTTATCGTCTGTCGCGCATTGCTAAATCAGATTTTGTTCAACATCGCCCTCTGTTTCGATACAGACTGGCTGGCCAGCTTCAGAAACACAGGTTTGTTTACTATTTACTCAAAAGATCTTGAAATTTCGGTTAGAATGTCGATGGCAGGGCAGGCGGACGCTGCATCACAAAGGGCAATGTTTTGTTCAGGTTGCCTCGCAACGGTTGTTACATGGCAACTTTGTTGCTCGATTGTTACGTCATCGCACGACCTCGTGGCCGAAAGCTGACGAACTGGTCTCCAAAAAATTTTGTAGCGTTTCTCCAATCAATCGGTTTTACAACGAGAGTAGAATTACCCCGAAGGAATTGGAACCCTCGGTCTCCGAAAATTACGAAAATTGTTGAAGATTTTTATACGATTTATATTTCCGACGAAGGATTGCAAAAGACTTCGCCCACGCAATTTTACAAGGAGATACAGCAGTTTCAAGAAAGATTATGCTACAAACATGTAAAAGTGTACGCGACAATATCGAAGGATTTGATGGGTAATGCTGGCCAACGGTTGTTTGATTGACGCTAAGGGCATTTCATCATGACAGAAGAAAAACCTTACAAACACGGGTATTTATGCTTGTCCTTCCTAAAACACTGTTGACCTCAATCAAGGAACACTAAGCTATCACTATCCAAAATCCTAATCGTCATTGTCGCGCCGGTTTGCTTTTAAGCTTGTGTGGGACAACTTTAAGCCCAGGCCAAACTACCGCAACATTTCAATGCAGCATTGTTAGGTGCAACCAGGCTCCTGGTGCAACATTTTGCGTGCGTTTGGCCACCCTGTTGCGACGTGTTGGGTGTTGTTGGCCGAATAGTCAAGTTTTTCATCGAACATTTTTCGATGTTGCACGATGTTGTAGTCGTTTGGCCAGGTTCGTGCACCAATGTTGCGCCCAGGCATGCGCACTAGTTCGATTTTCAACTCACAGCATGTCGCAACAGGGTGGCCAAACGCGTACAACATGCTGCGCCCAACAATGTTACCATATGTTGCGTTGAAATGTTGCAATCATTTGGCCGAAGCTTGCAAATGCTTGATCAGCATTGTTGGGATATGTTGCGTTGAGATGTTGCTATCGTTTGTCCGCTGTATATGACACAGTAGATCACCGCCTTAATTATATGGTCCAAAAAAAGCTTAGTCAGTCACAGCCTATTGATAATCGGATTAACGAGATTCCACAATATTCTAGCTGGTCCAACATGATGTTAAAGGCCCAGGACGGAAGCACTGTATGTATTGAACCAAATCTGCCTTCAAATACAACACGGTATGTGAATTCCTCTTATATAATATATATCCGCGCAACCGGAACTCCATCCTTGTGAAGGCAATGATTTTAACAAAGATGCAAAGAGCATTAAACTTGACTCAGTACTCACAAACCTCCAAACAAAGACGATATAGAATCCTTCTGCAGTAATAGCGAGGGAAAGATGGTAAATACCTCCTTCCTATCAATCTACCGTTAGTCTATGGTCTCTTGATTACTCAGGCAGACGACAATAGATAAGTTTATACCATGGAATGAGGGGCAGCCGTTACCATAACAACCTTTACGTTGGGTTCTGAAAGCACGTGGGACAAAGAATAAAAAAAGAACAAAAAAAATCTGTGTCCATCACAAGAGTCGAGCCAAGGACCTTCCAATGTTAATTATTCTAGCTTTTTTCCAACGAAGTAGGTAGCACTCGCAAAGACTGCTAGTCGTAACTGTGTGCCTTTGGTCGTAGAAGCCATCTTATATCATCACCACATACTCTTTCTAGTCTCTCTGTTTTATATTCCAGTTCACCTTACAAGATCGTCGTCGGTGCCATGAATCAAAGACATGGTAAGGTTTAAGTTGGACTGGTTTTATTGAATGTAGTTTCGGCGCTTAATATTTGGCTAATTTATATATAGAGCAAGTTCAGTGTAAGGAACCAATCAGAGCAAACGTGATTTTTTTTATCAGCCAATCAGGACGCTTACGGTCCTGCAGCTTAAGTCTTGTCTGGAAACGTCCCTGAAGAAATTTGATATATAAATATTAAACAGTAACTATGCATCATTTAATGTCACATTCCAGGAGACGAGGAAGTCTTCGCAAACGTGCTTAGCCAGGTTGCTGACAAGTTTATCAGGTCATACTACTTTACACGATTTCAGCTTTATTATTTGATTATTAAAATGTATTGTACGGCTTAAACTGAATTGACATGTTCATTGTGTAAATTGGTCTCTGCCCGCTACCGATAGCGAGTGGTAGCACCAAAAAGATGATGAATATGACAAATTTCAAGTTTCCAGTATATTAAGTCTTCCAAGAAATTACTTACAATGAACGCCGCCTGCAAATAGCGGGCTAATCTAGGCAGGAGGTGTTAAGGACATACAAACACGAATTACTAATTGAAGGCGTTACAGAAGTCGAGTTTGAATACAATATTTGTCAAGAGAGGAAAAAAGTGATAAAAAGTGAAGTCCATTACTCCTGAGCTTCTGATTTCCTACAGCATTTACTCATTCTGTGGTGTGGCCGTATGTGCCGTATTTTCTACCAATGCATGACTTTGACTTATTTCGAGTAAATCCGGTCTATTCTCATGAATTCTTTTTCATCCACAGTACGTTTACGGTGTCTCAAATGAAGTCGGAACTTTCCAAACAACTGTCCCACTTGGAACGAAAAGTGGAAGGTAAGAATTCTCGGCGAGTAAAAACAAACTCGAAAACTTGTTTCATTAAAAACGTGATTTTCACAACCTTCATTCTGACGAAGACGGTTTCTTGCTTAACATTGCATGTGTGTAATTCCAAGTTCGAATATGAAAAGAAGATTATAAGATTGTTCATCTAATTCATCAAATAGTTCCGCTCCGGCATGCTCTCGGGCTAAACGCTCCACGTGACTGAATATGTTCCATCTAAAACTGGGGAACATCTGAGTGACATTCAGTCCAAAATTTCCAAATATTCGCATGTTGTGAAAAACTGATATTTGAGAGATAATAAACACTTTACCCTCCATTTGGCGCGAAGATGTTCTCGGATGTTCGTCCTTGAACATTATCTGTTCTTCAAAACTCACAGTTTTTATCGAGCTCTGTTAATGGGAAACAGTTCGCTTCTCGGATCAGATAATGTCCAAAGACAAATATCCGAGAATATTTCCACGTTGATTGGAGACTATTGTTTCTTTCATTCTTGTTGAGGTAAATGGATACCGTTTCT
>CBDDTI010000228.1:0-17857 GCA_965233585.1 bacterium | reverse complement strand
CAGCCTACCCAGCGACCACCCGGCCAGGAAACTGAAGAATGTATGGCACCAAATCTCACTGTCAGACGAGGGCATCATTATGATGGACGGCGATAAAATTTATTTGCCGAGGAATGCCCGAAAGGAAACGCTCCAACTATTACATATGGGCCACTGTGCATTTGAGAAAACGTTAAAAACTGCCCGCAGTCTCTACTACTGGCCCACGATGAAGTACGATGTCCGGAGCATGATCGACAGCTGTGAGTCATGTCAGCGGCTACTTCCGAGCAAACCATTAGAGCCGATCATCACTACGACAGCCTCTTTTCTAATGGAGAAACTATCGATCGACATTTTTCACGTGGAAAACAAGAATTACATGGTCACGGTAGACAGATACAGCGGCTACTTTTGGGTCAGCCGCCTCCGGGACCTCAGTACTAAAGCCGTCACTGCGGAGATGGACAAGATCACAAGGGTGTTTGGAATCCCTTTGAGTTGCAGAACTGATGGTGGACCGCAGTTCCGAGGCCCGTTCGACGCATACTGCTTGAAGCAAGGCATCATTCACGAGACTTCATCTCCCTATAACCCCAGATCGAACGGCCACGCGGAGGCCGCAGTCAAATCGGCAAAACACCTACTGCTTAAAACTTCCCCAGGTGATTTCCCGGAAGCCATCGCAGCTTGGAGGAACACGGAGAGGGACTCCAAACCCAGCACCAATGAGCTCTTCCTGGGTAGAAAAATTCGCGACACGAAACCCGTTGCATTGTCCCAGATAAATAATAAAGGCCATTCCGCATCAAACACTCACGCCAAGCAAACTCAGCAAATTCCGCCAAACAAGGTCGACATCTATTCGCAGGGGGAACGGGTGCGCGTTCAAAATCAGGTTTCAAAACAGTGGGATATCAAGGCCACAGTGATTGGAGTCAGTACATCTGGCAGAACCCTCGATCTAATCGACAAAACCGGTCACTTGTTCCGTAGAAATCGTAGATTCGTCAGGCCTTCCACAGAATCTGTAGAATAGTGTCACAAAATGGGGTCCGACAACAGCACCCCTGTTCAGCAAGCTGATGTGGTCCACACGGAATCACATCAGGACGTCATGGAGATAAGGTTCGACCACATGGCTTTCGGAGGAACTGTGGCCCTCATCATAATATTTGCCTTGTTAATCTACCTGTTCAGGCTAAAAAGAAAGTTGCACCGCCTGAAGAGACGGCCACAAAGCAGAGACCAACACCACCCAGTGTCCGCACCACCGCAGCCGCTCCCTCCTCATCCACAGACATGGCATCAACCACCATTGCCATTCCCTCACCATTTTGCACCTGACCATGGACAGATGATGCGCCTGGAACGCATCCTGAGACAGGCTGAAATCGCCGAGGCAGCCCGCCGCTTCGAGGAGCTGCCTCCACATGCTCCAGGCCTTCCGCGAAGGCCAGCACAGACAAGCTCTCTACTACCATCTCCAAACCCGGGGCAGCGGGGAGGCAGCACAGTTTAACCACATCCTCGTCTCATCCCTCCACATTCACCGGATGGCGACATCTATTCCACATCCAGCTGTACATTAAGCTTTTTAATTTCATTATCATTAAATGCCACAATATTACGTCTCCCGACTGGGAGGGGGGTGTTACCCTCAATGACCTATCTATATGTATATCATATCTCTGGCTCTCCCCTGAAATATACTCAGTCTGCTATCAGAGAACAAAATGCAAAAAGAAAAAGGCCCCCAAGGAGATGTTGCAATTGGCCAAAAAGGATGGTCTTTGCATCAATTCTCAGGTGGGGGCATTTTGTCAAGAACTGCATGAAAGGTACGTGCGGTGAGAGCGGGTGCCAAAAGAAGCATCATCGGTGGTTGCACTTGAAGAGCGAATGAGAGGGAGTGGGGTCCCCAGGGATAGAGACCCAGAAGGGAGACCGGAGCAAACCTGGGGACTCCCCCCGGGAAAAAGATAGTGACTTATGTGCCTCCGTAGTGAATCCCGAAAACGGGTTAGTGGACGTGAAAAAAGACGCGAAAGAAGATGCTAAACCCGAAGAGATAGAGACTCTTAATAATAATTTGATTGATAAAACTGTAGATGTTACTAACCCCACTAACACTACAAATACCATAAAGCATACATGCATTAATTTAGAAAACCTTGTTTCAGCTACCACTGTGGCTGGATACAGGAAGCCCAAAGGGAACCCGCCACCTCGGGGAGAAGAGTATTCGATCCTACCAGTGCTGTCGGCTCGGACATGGGACAAGAAAGGCCGTCCCATGATTGTTCGCGTACTTCTCAACTCCGCTTCAACTACATCCTTCGTCTCGGTAAGTGCCAGTAATAGGATGAGATTGGTAGGAGATAAAAGAGATGTACGGGTTGAATTGAATACCCTTGGGGGGGACTAAGATGGTGGATACGGAGGAGGTAGATTTTAAACTGTATCATCCGGATAAGGCCATTAGGAAGACTTTGCGCTTCACGGCCGTCGTTACCGAGCGTATTTTTGAAACAAAGTATTGCGACGAACATCCGGACCCCGTAGTCCGTGCACGTATGCGAAAATTAGAATTAAATGAAGTGTTCCCGAGACCCGCAGGATCGGTAGACATACTCCTTGGAGTCTCCGCGGTCTTTAGGGTCTTTAAGGGGGTAAGGGAGAAGGTAGGCAGAGATTTCTATGTTTTAAACACCGTTTTCGGATTGGTTCCGTGTGGACGTTATGGGGACGTGGCGACGAGGGAATCAGCGGTGTTCGTGACTGAATGTAGAGAAATGTACCTACATCAAGCTCTTTCGAGCTCGATGTAGGCACATTTCTTCTCAAAACACTCTCAAAACACCTTAAAACAGTCTAAAACGAGCTTTTAACCATCCGTTTACGTATGAAAACCATCTTGATGCGCTCTCAAACCACCTTGATGGCATCTACATTGAGCCTGTTGCAAGCTCAATCAAGCCTGTTTTCGTCTGCAATCGGCCTGCAACCGGCTTGTACCTACATCAAGCTCTTTCGAGCTCGATGTAGGCACATTTCTTCTCAAAACACTCTCAAAACACCTTAAAACAGTCTAAAACGGGCTTTTAACCATCCGTTTACGCATGAAAACCATCTTGATGCGCTCTCAAACCACCTTGATGGCATCTACATTGAGCCTGTTGCAAGCTCAATCAAGCCTGTTTTCGTCAATCGGCCTGCAACCTTGTTTTCGTCTGTAATCGGCGATGCAACAGGCTTGAGCCTGTTGCAAGCCGATTGCAGACGAAAACAAGCCGGTTGCAGGCTTGTTGCAACATCTATTTTTCATCATTGTCGAATTGTTCTCGATTTAAAAGCGCAAAGAAAGGTTCTGGGAATGAAAATGTTTAAAAATTCCGTCCTTTTTGCTTCAAACTCGCTCAAATGTAAAATTTTTTGACAATAAAAATGTTTTAATTTAACTATAAACGAGAGCGCTTAATTTAAATGTTTTACAGTTAAACCATTTTCAGTATATCATTGAGCCTTGTCCAGATAACACTCACTGCAAAATCATGTTCTGTAACATTGATTTGTTTCAAAATAATCCAAAAGAAGACGTTGTTCTGCGACACATCTCCATTCTTCTCAACACAATAAACAAAACTTTAAAATTGTTGGAGAAAGAAGTATTAGTTTATTGTCAAGACGTCAAAAATCACACGTTTTTATTTTATGGACCAAGAGATGATTTTGAAACTCGCGCACAAATCATTCCTGTTATTCAAAAAGAACTAGAAGTGTACCATTATTACAAAAAAACTTTGGAACTTTTGTACATAATTTTTGCTCAAAATTTTTACACTCAGTTTTTTTGTTAAAACATCAATATTCCAAATAATGGCAATTTTAGACTCATCGTGCGAAAGAGAAGAAGAACAACAAATTACTTCATACAACGTTTATTATGAGCCTAATTATGTAGAAGACGATGTTTCGCCCGGGCTATTGAGTTGTTTGTACTTTTTATGGATGACACTTGGTTTATTTGCTTTATTTGAATATCATTATCAATTATATTATGCGAATGTCAATAATAATGTCAATGATTCTTTTTTACGTAATAATACAAACAATTCGTTGATTTGACGTACCATGTCTTATTTTTCCAGCGCGTGTTTTTCGTTACTTTACATTCAATTCATGCAATGCTGTCAATGCAAACAATTCATTGATTTTGCGCGCAATGTGCATTTAAATGTACAATATTATATACATAGTATAAGCAGTCAAAATCGTCTCTTATTTATAATAAATATGAAGAAAAGCGCGTTTTGACCGAAATTTTTTATCATATAAATAAAAATCACAAATTCCATAATTTGAAATCCTCATTCTAAATTAAAATTTTGTTTAATTGACATCAACACCCAAACCCATCATGAAATTTTTTATTTCGTTTTTTTGTGTCATTTTTTTGACACAAAATTCCTTTGCCCAAAACCTTTCTTTTTTTGAAAATATTTTAAAAATGTCTTCTGGATTTTACCCCCTCTTTAATTCCACCATCAACTCAACTGTAACCAACCAATTGACGACCATCAGCTCCACAACTACTGCTTCTACCACAACCACAATCACTACGACTTCCGCCGTGCCGTCTACGACCACCACAATCACCACCTCGAGCTCCACTACTATCACAACTACCTCTACTTCATTGTTTAGCAGCACCACATCCACAACTACTGTTTCTTCTACCTCACCAACTATCATCTCTTCAACTTCATCAATCGTCTTTACCACCACCACTGTACCAACCTCCATGCCTACAACTTCGACTGTATCAACCACTAGTTACACAACCGCAACAATCACCTCTAAAACTCCATTAACCACTGTCTCTTCACCTACATTAATTACCTCAACTACCACTCCTACTACTTCAACCACCAGCCCCACATTCACAACAAAACCCTCCGCAACAATCACCTCTACCATCACCACTTCAAAGCCTTCAATCTCTATTCCAAAGATGACATTTGGTGAATTTTTGCTTGAACAATTTACCTTTGACAGTAAGTCTCATTTGTTTCAGTTTTACATTTATTTTCTCTAATATTCATATTACTATTTTGCAGACGGATTTAAATTATTAGTAATCATTATTTTAATGATCGTATGTCTTTTGGTGACGGTCCTAACGGTTAAATTTTGGAGATTGAATAACCAATTAACTCAACACAATCAACCCAATTCTGAAGTAAGTATTTTATTTTAAAATTTTTGTTTTACAAAAATTATAATTTTCCTATCTATTTTCAGTTTTATGAAATGTCAACACTTCGTCGAGAGAAAACCACTCAAGATTCAACTTCTGAAACAAATGTTGAAGTTTTGGACGCTCCTTCTTCTCCAGCTGTTGTCAATTCAGAACCAAAAACATGCAACAAAATAATGAACACTGATGAATCATATTTGATGGATTTGGCGGTAAAAATATTTTTATTTTCATAATTGTTCATTATATTCATACATTTACTTTTTTATTTTCAGAAGTCTCATTTTCAACCAGTGATTCGTCCAATTCCGTTGTATCCACGTACTACGCTCGAAAGACGACGGGCTCAATTTTTCAATGAGTCTTTCAACCCTCTTTTTCCCGTCACCACCGCTCAAGATGACCCAACTCCGTTATATTCACGTTCTATATTTGACAGACGACGATCTCAAATTTTCAATGATTCTTCCAACCCTCTTTTTTCCGTCACCACCGCTCAAGAGGAGTCTTCAAAATCTACTTCTTCTGTTTTGCATCCGCCCACTTCGGTTTAAATTTTTATTTTATATTTTATTGTATTAGTAGATAAGGTATTATTTAGAGTATGCGCATCTCTTTTATATTAAAATATACATATGTACAAAGTAACCACCTCATTTCATTGTTGAATTTTAGGTAGTTTTTTTTTAATACCGAAACACAATTCCATGAACGCCTTTGTTATTTCTTCCAATCCTCTTAAAGGCACCTGGATTTTCATGATTTTTGTTGAATATTGTTGGTTGTTTTCATTATACTGAAAAAGCATGCGGTTTAAAAGTGATCAATTTTTGCTATCAATTTTACTTACATGTTCCTTTTTCATGTAGATTACCGGCCAGGTCGACAATCCTCCGGCTTTTTGAATATGCCTCAAACCAGTGATTCCTACGGTCACTTGAGGATTAAGGTATACAACCTTATACATTGGTTTTATTGGAAGGCTAACACTTTTTTCATCCACCTTTTTGTTTTTTATTAGTTCAATAAACTTCTTTAGTGTAGCCGGATTTATGTACATGTACTGAAATAAAAAATTTCATTATTTCTGCAATGAAATCAGACCAAATTTAATTATCAAAACTTACGTTATCTGGTCCAAAAAAGTACGCTTCTCTTGTAGAATGTTCTTTTTGCCATTCCATAAAATCAATGTCCCTAGTGTCAGCCATTTTTTCAGTTGTCCAATTTCGAAAAAATACTTTTTGCTCGTCTTCATTCATTAAAATTTGATACGCCATCAATGACGCACCTTCATAAACCGCGTGGTTATTAATTTCATTTTCTAACTTCAGCATCTTCTTAATCGGATTTTTTCTTTTCTTTTCTAAAACATCTTGTGTCTGTTCGTCAAGGTCTTCATCCGTACTACTTACATTTTCATCATCAACATCATCATCATCATCATCATCGTCATTATTTTCTGAACTTTCATCGCTTGGTTGTTCTACTTCAGTTGAAGCATCATCAGAGTCGGAAGTTAACTCTTCCGCTTCCGATTCCTCAATTTCTTCAAACATGTCATCCGATTCCGATGTTGACATGATTTCTTTCTTTTTTTGTTTCTTTTCTAAAATGTTGATCAAAATAGAAAATAAGGTTCATGTAATAAAAATATAAATTTCAAATTACCTGATCTTAATTGATGTTTTTTATTTGAATTCTTCTTGGAGTTCCTAGTTTCACGTTTCTCCTTACCAATTTTTTTATCATTTTTTTCTGTCTCCTTTTTGGTCTTCTTTTTCTTCTCCTCCTGAATAATCTTATGATTGTCCTCTTTGGCATCTTTAATGCGAGAATTTAATTTTCTCTTTTTCGCCGGTGATTCCTTCATGTTCTTTTCTTAAATGCGGGTTATTTACTCTAAACTCAAATTTACACTGACATTCAAAGTAAAAAATCCTTTTCTTTTAAACCTTTTTAAAGTTTAATGTCTACCACCAACATGTGCTAGTTGACGCCCTAAAGGACCCAACACTAATCATGCGTGAGGACAAGTGCTCGATACGATCATTGAATTAAAATTTCAATTAAGAAACTAAGCTTGTGATCATGGAATTTAAAATCTCGAAATGACACAAACATTAATTTTCTGTTGATTGAAGTATTTAACGGAGATTAGATGATGTACATTGCATTGTCAACCAAGCACGTGTTCAAAGAATTTTAAAAACTCAAAATGATATGAACATCAATTTTCCGTTAATTGAAGTATTTAACAAAGATTAGATGATGCACATTGCATCGTCAACCAAGCACGTGACCAAGGAATTTAAAAAACTTGAAATAACATGATCATTAATTTTTCATTGATTTAAGTATTAAACAGTGATTAAATGATGCACGTTGCATCAAAAATCAGTGACCATAAATTTACTGTCAGAAATCTGATTTTTCAGGGTGTTGGGCGGGATTTTTCTCATGCAGTTATGATCTTGTGCGATTGGACTAGAAACCGTTTAAAAGTGAGCGCCTCACCCTTAAATTTCTATAAAAGTCAGGATATATATTTTCCATTCCGTCATTCCATTTTCGTTCATTTACCAAGAAAAGTCTTCTACTCCAAGTCAATTCTCAAGGTAAAAATGCCTGGTTTCAATTCTGAATCTCGTCAAGTAACCCATGACTCGCAAGGGTTAAGGGTTACAGTACGTATTGCTGATGATTCAACATCAAACTCCAACAACAACAACAACAACAACAACGCTGCCGATGATTCAACATCGGATCTCACAAACGTTATAAATAACTCTGACGATTTGACATCAAGCAACAATTCTGATGATTTAACATCAGTCTCTCCAACTGTTGTACCAATTGGACGAGCCGGGAGGATAGCGAGACCAAATAACGTCTCAAACCCCTCTCCTGTTGGTCACGGAGTTGGACGAGGTGGGATTGTCCGCAACACCTCATATATTTCGAATGTCGGACGTGGTGTTGGTCGAGGTCAACCAATTCAAAGAAATCCTCAACCATCTACTTCTGCTCCAAGTACTGGGCGAGAGGTTGGAGGCGGTGCTGGTAGGGGTGGAAGATATTTTCACCCTTACCGTCGTCCAGCAACTCAAACTTCGGCCTCTACCATAAACGGTACTCGGACAAGTTCTGTTATTTTTATAAACAGCGATGGGGAAGAAGTTGAGGAGGAGGAGGATTTTGATGAGACGGATGATGACTACCACTATTCTACTTGTGTTGAGCATTTATTTAGAAGAAGAAGAGTAATTTTCGATATTAATGAAAGATATGCCGAGTCTTTGATTGTACGTCAAATACAAGCACTTGAGCGTCAAAATCTTTGGCTTCGAAACGAATGCCAAAGATTAAACACTCAATTGCAACGATGCAGAGATTTGTTGTCTTCTTAAGATTTTTGAGTTTATAATGTATATAATGTATAATGTAGTCTCAAATTAATGTTAAAATAAATTTTGATTTCAGAATTTTGTAAGAATGCCGAAATCTTACGTGTGTCCCGAATGCCAAAAATCATTTGACAGAAAATCTTCTCGCGACAAACATCATTTATTCCGTCATCGTGAAACTACAAAATCTCGAGCTCGGATCCCACTTAATCAGTCGTTTCAATGCCCATTTTGTAAGAACGGAGTAAGTTCCTTTAAATCAAGAAAAGATTTAGTCTCACACATTGACGCTTCTCATTTAGAGAATTTAAATTATTTATTGCACAAATCTGCACTTAACGGAAAAATCAAATTTTATCGAAAACACATTTTTTCAAAAGAAACGCTTCAAGGATTTGTTGCCAATAAAAAAAATAGACAAGAAATAGTTGACGTTATTTGTCACGAACTAAGTAAAACTTTTACGGTTAAAGTTGCCCTTATTTTGACAGCGGCGTATCAAATTCCTGATTTGAATTCCGCTGCAGAGAAGAAGGACATTGAACTAGATACTACCAATATTGATGATACCACTGACAAACCTTCTGATCAGTCGTCGCCTCAAATATTGTCCAATGATCGAGATGTTTTTGCTCTAAGAACCAGCTACATTCAATTCACGTCTTTTGATTCATCCCGCTCGTTAAAAGGCAAAGTCCAAAAATTATTACATAATTTAGTAAATAGAGAAGAAGATTTGTTAATGAGAGGTTCTGGATGGAGATTTGAATCTTTATCTTTTAGCGATATTCAAATTACTAGCATTTGATTTAATAAACTTATTTTGTTTTATTCAAAAAAATTTCAAATAAACTTTGGAAATGGATTTTATAGAAATTCCACGTGATTTAAAGAGATCTAATTGCTTGGAATGGAAAACTCGTTACGATAAATTCAATTTTCTTTATCTGTACATTAGACATCTTTTTCCTGAGGAAACGGTTTCCGTTGTTGATTTTCGTCAAATGCCGATAAAGTATCTTAAAAAGTTTAATATAAGAGGTTTCAAATTCCCTCTTCAATTTTGTAATTTAAAAAAATTCTTAAATAGAAACTCCCATTTACCGATTTCAATTTCAGTTTTTTATGAGAGTGAAGGTCAAGTTTCAAAGTTAGGTTTTTTTACTAATAAAAACAACAACAGAAACAAAAACATTTTAAATTTGTTAATGATAAAATATGATCCTGAAATTTCTCTTGAAAATGAATCTCCATTTTCTCGCCTTGCAAAACCAATTCAACGCAAGAAAAAATCTTCTTGTAAAAAGATTGTCAATTGTAGTTCTAATGTCAAATGGGGTTTTTCTTCCAAGTTTAAAAAGATCAAGGATTTAAATCAACAGCACCATTTCTTTAAAATTACCAAAATCCAAGGTTTTTTGAATAATCGGGCCGGACTGTTGTCGGGTAAAAAAGCAGCTCAACAGAAGCACATCTATTGCGAAAAATGTCTGCTTCATTTTCGATCCAAATCTAAAAAAGAAAAACACGAAAACACTTGCTGTGATAAACAACGTGCTATCTACCCAAGTAAAAATTCCTCCATAAGTTTTACCAATCATAAACATAAATTTCATGCTCCTGTTGTTGGATTTTGTGATTTTGAATGTGTACTTCAAAGAAACAAAGAACGATCTAAATGTCAACTCTGTTTAAAAACTGAGTGCTTGTGTGCTTTTCCCACCAGTGACGATATAAACGTGCATAGACCAGTGGGGTATAGCTTGCTTTTTGTGGATTCGAATGATGAGGTATTTTTTCAAGAAGAATATGTAGGAGAGGATGCAGCCAAACATTTTTTGGATCGAATGCATTTTTATGAAAAAGTTGTTGACGAAAGAAAACAAAAATTCAGACATATTGTTAAAAATCAATCTAGTCCGCAAGAATGGCAAATGTATCAAAAAGCAAAAGTTTGTCATATTTGTGGTGGTCAATTCAAAAAGTACTCTAGAAATTACAGAAAAGTTCTAGATCATGATCACGTAACAGGGAAAATAATGGGCGCAGCTCATTCACTGTGTAACTTGACGAGATCCGGTCCCTTTCACACTCCGATTTTTTTCCACAACGCTCAAGGGTAAGAAGTCTTAATTGGGTTTACTTATTAAACTAACTCAAATTATGTACGTGTTTCAGATACGATTTGCATTTAATCGTGGAAGAGTTAAATGTTTCCAAATTTAAGCATAATGTAAAAGTCTTAGCAAAAAACAGTGAAAAGTTTCGCACCCTTACATTGGGCAAATTTAAAATTCAAGATTCGTTAGAGCACATTTCTGGCAGTCTAGATGCACTTGTTCAAGATTTGAATCAGACCTCAAATTTTACCTTTCCCATTTTACAACAAATGGAAAGATATAAAAAAATTCCTGTTCGTCAAAAATCAAAAGCTTTAAAACTTTTAAAAAGAAAAGGCGTTTTTTGTTACGAACATTTCCAATCTCTACAAGAGATGAAGAAAAGTCGAAACCTTCCGTCCAAAGACTCTTTTTATTCTGAATTGAACGAAGAACACATTACAGAAGCGGATTATTCCCATGCTCAAGAAGTCTTTAAATCGTTCAAATGCAAGAATGTGGTGGATTACATGATGCTCTATTGTTCTTTAGACGTTGTTTTGCTGTGTGAAGCATTTCTTCAGTACAGAAAAATGGTCATGGAACATTTTCAATTGGATCCTGTTTATTATCTAGGTAAATTTTAATCTTTACCGTTGGATGTATTGTGATATTAAATTTTGTCTACTTAAAATAGGAATTCCTGGTTTGAGTTTTGATGTCATGCTTATGTTCTTTCAAAATTCAGAACAAGCTAAATCAGATAATAAGCCCACATCCGAATCTGAAACCTCCAAACCCCTCGGATCATTAGATGTCTATTCTGATCCTGAAATGGAGCGTTTTTTTACAAAGGGTATCAGAGGTGGGCAAAGTTTTATCGCTCAGCGTTATGCCAAAGGGAATAGCAATCCTAGAAAAAGCGGCGATCACTTGTTATACATTGATGGTAATTTTATACTGTATTATCTGATAAATCATTTTGTTATGATCCGTACAATTTTTCAGCCAACAACTTATACGGGAGTATGGAAACTTTAAAATTACCAGTTTCTGATTTCCAATGGGTTCCAAAAACTGAATTTAAAAAATGGACTGCTGAAGATATTATCAACATTCCTTCGCAAGACGATACTGGATATGCGTTTGAAGTTGATTTGCATTATCCTTCTCATCTTCATCAGGTAAATCCGATCTTTGTTGTGATACGTTATTTATTGTTTTGACAAGTTACACGATATCATTTTCAGGCACACGATCAATTTCCGCTGGCTCCCTATACAGACACGGTTTCTTTTAAACATCTATCTCCTTACAATCGCCGTTTACTGAAACATCACTGCCCTCGAGATTATAGGAACAAAAGATACCGGAGCAAGAAATTGTTGAGCACTTTTTATGACCGAAAAAAGTACGTGGTGCATCTGGAAAACCTGCAGTACTACTTGAAAAAGGGCATGAAGTTGCTGAAGATAAGAAAAGTCATGAAGTTTCGACAAAAAGCTTTTTTGAAGGAGTTCATCGAAAAGGTTACAAAGCTGCGATCAAATGCTCGCAATGATTTTGAACTCCGGCTTTTTAAACTTTTTGCCAACTCTACTTTTGGAAAATTTATTGGTAAGTTTTGAGATAAGATAATTTAATGATGTTGGAATTGTAAAAGACGCAAAAGCGTAATTTGACGCGGTCCATTATTCTGTAAAAAAATGAATTTGTTAAATACTCAAACAAATTTGGGGTCATTTTTTGTATTTTTCTTTAATTTTGAGGCACAAGTGCGTGGTGGTACCGGCGACAGTTGCGGCAGTACGTCCTGCCGGCACCAACCACACACTTAGCCTCATCAAAATCGTCATCTTCAACAATGTCGGCTTCGTTGGCGGGGCTGACGTCGACGGGCATGACGTCAGTGGGGGTGACGTCGGTGGGGATGACATCGGTGGGGATGACGTCGGCGGGGATGACGTCGGTGGGGATGACGTCGGCGGGGATGACGTCGGCGAAGATGACGTCAGCAGGGTTGACGTCCGGACGGCCAACAACAAAGTCGGCGACGGAGGCGGCGGCCGTCCTGATCATCATGATCAAGCCTCTGGCAAACCGTCTAAGACGGCCACCGCCCCACATCAGTGGTGCACGCGGTGGTGTCTCGCTCACTGGCGGGTCCGGCAGCAGCTTGAACCTCTCCTCCTCCTCCTCTTCCACCCATTTCGCCCTCAACACCTCGTATTTCCCCCTCCTCATCCTTCCTAACTTTACCCTGTTCATTTTCCTTTTCCTTCTTCTCCTTCTCCTCTTCCTTCTTTAAATTTTGTTTTGAATTTTCCCGCATGGTTTTGTCAATTTTAGCAAATAAATCTCCAAACCTTTACATTTTAATTAGCAAATTATCTCATAAATATTCATAATATTAGATCAATATTAAATTTAAAATTCGCAAAATGAATTAATCAAGTACGCAATTTTTTGAAAAATCAATTTTTATAAAATAATGCGTTTATTTTGTAATCAAAAAGAAAAAAGAAAAATGATCAAATTTAAATTTTAATTTTTTTTTGTAACTTTTCGAGCTGTAGACGGAGACCACACCGATGGAAATGCCGTTACTTGACGCACTTCCGGTGTTGGTGAAGGTTCCACGTGACGATAGGGCGCTGGTTTAGATTTTTGTGTTGATTGTGAAGACAAATCAAATGACACGCGATGAGAGGTCTGCTTTCGTGACTCCGACTCCGACCTTTGTGGAACGGATTTGTACGGGGTTCGTGATGGCCAAGCGGGTGCTACGGGTCGCTCAGAAGATGGCCATGATTCTCCACCCAAAGCCGCAGAAGATGACCATGCTCCTCCAGTTTTAGTAGATGACCATGCCCCCCCAGTTTTAGCAGATGACCATGCTCCTCCGCCCACAGCCCCAGAAGATGTCCATGCTCCTCCAGTTTTAGAAGATGACCATGCTCCCCCGCCCCCAGCACCGGTAGTAGATGTGCTCTTCCACGACTCCGGCTCTGATTTTTGTGGGACGGACTTATACGGGGTCCGTGATGGCCAAGCAGGTGCCACGGAGCGTTCAGAAGATGACCATGATCCCCCACCCAAGGCCGCGGAAGATGACCATGCTCCTGCAGTTTTAGTGGATGACCATTCCCCCTCATTTTTAGCAGATGACCATGCTCCTCCGCCCACAGCCCCAGAAGATGACCATGCTCCTCCAGTTTTAGTAGATGACCATGCTCCCCCACTCCCGGCTCCGACAGTAGATGCGCTCTTCCACGACTCCGGCTCTGATTTTTGTGGGACGGACTTGTACGGGGTCCGTGATGGCCAAGCAGGTGCTACGGAACGTTCGGAAGATGACCATGATTCCCCACCCAAGGCCGCAGAAGATGACCATGCTCCTCCGGTTTTAGTGGATGACCATGCTTCTCCGCCCCCGACCCCAGCAGTAGATGCGCTCTTCCATGACTCCGACCCTGATTTTCGTGGGACGGACTTGTACGGAGTCCGTGATGGCCAAGCAGGTGCCACGGGACGCTCGGAAGATGTCCATGATCCTCCACCCACAGCCCCAGAAGATGACCATCCTCCCTCAGTTTTAGTAGATGACCATGCTCCCCCAGCCGCAGCCCCGGTAGAGCTACTGCCAGAAGTCGGACTTGAAGTTTCCTCCTCCTGGGCTGATTCTATTACTTTTAACCAAAAAGCTTTGCTCTTTTCCTGATCTTTTTTATCCATTTTGACTTAGTGTTGATTTTGTTGGAATTTTTGATGTCCGTTTAGGTCGGGCTTTAAAAAAGGAATGATTTCAAATTGAAGTAAATTATAGTACATTGCTAATTACAGAGGAAAATGAAATGTGATATGGGACGGCTAGTTAGCTGAGGTGATTGCGCACATAATCAATTTTCTTTATTAAATAAATCTTATTCTGCATTTCAGAAAATGTTCGAAATTACTCTGAAGTGATCCTTTGTGGTGATGAACAGAGCTTAAGGAAAACCAGTCTTGGTCAACACATCAACAGTTTTCAAATCATCAATGAAAACTTGGTGGCTGTCAACAAGAAGCCGGCAATAATAGAGCTCAGGAAGCCTTTAGCTGTTGGATTTTCTATTTTGGAATTGTCCAAGTTGTTTATGTACAGATCGTATTATGACACAATTCAACAACATTTTGGCGAAGAAAATGTGTCTTTATGTTTCTCAGACACAGATTCTTTTCTTTTAAAAGTAAGATGCAACAACTTGGAAAGGGAAATGAAAAAATTGGAGCACATATTTGATTTTTCAAAGTACCCCAAACAACATCCTCTTTTTGATGACAGTAGAGCCAATCAGCTTTTTTACTTCAAAGACGAACTAAAAGGCAGAGCAGCTATTACTCATTTTATAGGCTTACGTCCAAAATGTTATTCTATGAAAATTACTGATTTTTCAGACAAAAACAAAACGGAAGAAAAGAAAATTTGCAAAGGTTTAAAAAAATCTAGCATAAAAAAGCAATTAACCTATAACGATTACAAAAAATGTTTGAAACAGGCTGTTCTAATTTACAAATCTTTCAAAAACTTAAGATCAAAAAATCATAAAATTCGGACATGTTTTCAAAGAAAGATTGCGTTATCAGCAATGGATTCCAAAAGACACATTTTAAATTGCGGATATCACACTTTATCATTAGGAAATTGTGTTATTGTCAACAACAAATCATCTAAATGCCCTATTTGTAAATAAATAAATCATATTGTTACTTTTATTTAAGAAAAAATTTTTAAATATTTTTCAAAAACTAGCAAAATGGATGGTTTTGATTTAAGGTTCAGTATTCCTTCCAACATGTTGATTGTTGGCCCAACATCGAGTGGAAAAACAACGTGGCTTAAACATTTAGTGGTTGGTAGGCATGAATATTTTGCAACTCCACCAGAAACAATGTTGTTGTTTTACAAAGAACCACAAAAAGCTTATGAATACATGGAAGATGATATGAATCGAGACAAACGTTCAAATTCTCGCTTTCCAACATTTCGTAAATTTAAAAGTATTCCAAATTCAATTGAAGAATTGAAAGATATTTTGGAATCATATCCAAGAAAAATGCCCAAATTAGTTGTTTTTGATGATTATTTAGACGATGTTGGACAAATATTAAAACATTTTTTTACGGTTTTGACTCATCACTACAATTGTTTCACCGTTTTTCTGTGTCAAAATTTATTTGATAAAAAAGGTGATTTGCGGACATTAAGCATAAACACTCAGTATATGGTTCTTTTTAACAATCCTCGGGACAGAAGTGCGGTTGCGCATTTGGCTAAACAAATTTTCCCCGGACGAGTCGGAATTTTAAATAAAGCATATAGGGAAGCTGTTAACGGTCGAAGTCACGGATATCTCCTTCTAGATTTCCATCAACAACAAGACGATAAAGTCAGAATTCGAAGCAACATTTTTCCGTACGAGGGACTGATGAAAGCTTACGTTACCGTTTAAAGGATTTTCATATCTATTTAAGAAAAATAAAAAATTGCAACTGTCAAAATGTCTAAAACATTAGGAAAAGCTAGTTCACTTTTTTATGTAATAAAAAAATTAAAACATCAGGATTGTGCAAATTTTTTAAGTCATTTGGACGATCGCGGTGTTGAATTGCTTTGTCGTATATTACATTACGTTTTGAACGGTGACTTGCCCATACATGGCAAAGTACGAACACGTCTTCAAAAAAAGATAAGAGCTCATTTGGTGGAATTTAGACGTCTTGCTGCACCGCCGCATCGTTCTTCCGACATTTCGAAAAAAAGAAAAATATTACAAAAGGGCGGAATTTTAGGAGTTTTATCAGCGATCGCCAGCACCGTCATCCCTCTTTTGGCTCAAATTATTGCAAATAAAAGTTCGCGACGTCGTCGTTAAAAATGAGCTCAGGTGTAAAAATAAAACCACATGATGAAATGTATTCCATGTTTTTAGTACCTAAAAGATTATATTATTCATTAATAAAAAATACGGAAGACGATGAATCAAAAAAGGAACTTATTTCTATGAATGAAAAACCGGAAACAACCAACTATATTGAAAATGCCATTAAATTTAAAAATCTACAAGACAGGCAGAAAATAATCCAAACTGGGGATAAATTACTTCGTTTTGGGTCTGATAAATTACCAAATGTCACATCAATTGCCCAATCTGATAGCATGGGTCGTACTTACCAATCTCTTTCGAGATCACCATCCACTCAAATTCCTCAACGAGAAGAAATACAGAATGTAATGTCCCCTGGTCGAGTTACCCAAAAAGGTAGCAGTATTGACCGCGCTTACCACCCAGTTTCAAGATCACCATCCACCCAAATTACGCAACGAGAGGAAATACCAAATGCACTAACACCTGCTCGAATTGATACCAATATGGATCTCACAGACGTATCTCTTTACAGAACACCTACTGAAATTCCCCAACAAGAAGAAAATAATTTACCTAGTACCCCCATTATTGAAAGACAATTTGTTGCAGAAAAATCTCTTAGTCCTGAAAAAACAAAAAGTCCGAACGAATCAGCTTATTCAACTCCTGTTGCTACCAAACGAGAAGAATGGCGAGAAACACCTGTTTTAGAAGCGATGACGAAAAGAAATTCAAAAGGCAAATTAGTTTGTCCAGTTCCTGATTGTTGGAAGCAATATGTTGACGAAGGGCAATTAGGCAAACATTTGCTAAAAGATCATCCTAAAGATATAGCTTTGAAAGACAAAAAGACCATTAAAGGAATGATTTCCAGTCCTTACGCTAGAACAAACAGCCCAAACGAAATGGATTACTCATACGCACTTTCCGCAATAAAATCTCCAGTTGTGTTAAAATGGCGAAATACACCTATTGCGAAAGCAGTAAAAGAAAAGAATGCGGCAGGCAAAATAGTCTGTCCTTTTCCCAATTGCGGGAAGCAATATGTTGGCATTCCACAATTTGCCAAACATATGATGAAAGATCATTATAAAGAATTGTCTGTAAGAAATCAAAATAAAATTTTTGGAATGACCTCTACCCCTCGAAAAAGAAGATTAAAAGGAATTGGAAGCTCTTCCCCTTCATTTCCACTCACACCTG
>CBDDTI010000227.1:10000-12814 GCA_965233585.1 bacterium | reverse complement strand
CAAAGACAACGGCAAGCTTCCCTTTCTCGGTATGATGATCATCAGAAATGGTCCACGACTAGACACGAAGGTCTACGTGAAACCAACCGATACTGGGCTTTTATTGCATTACCAAAGCCACGTCGACGTTAAGTATAAGCATTCTCTACTGAAGACAATGTTAAACCGTCCGTTCAAACTCTCATCGAATTGGCAGTTCTTCCATCAAGAATGCGAACGTCTCAAAATGGTTTTTGCTCGCCTGCATTATCCCGAAACCCTCATAGAGAACACCTTCAGACATTTTATCGAAATGAGAGTTACTGAGAATGTGTGTTCTAAACAGCAAGTATCCGAGGAACAAGATGCCCACGTCAGAATTGTGTTACCGTTCAAAGACCAGAAATCAGCAAATGCGGTAAGACACCAACTCAGCGATCTCAGTCGAAAGATTGACGTCGTCGTCCAGCCTGTCTATGTGAGTAAAAAGATCAAGCCGAAGGAACATAAACCTCCAATTGTAAATTAACAAAACGTTGTTTATTATTACAAGTCTGGTCTGTGTGATACAGACTATGTTGGCTTCACGAGTCGACACCTACATCAACGTGTGGAGGAACATAAGCGAGCAACAATAGGCTACCACGTAAAGGAGGAGCACGATGGGGATCCAGATTCCATTGGAAGCAACTTTGAGATCTTAAAGTGTCAGAGTAAACTTGACTGCTTGATTTTTGAAATGCTTTTTATTCGCAAACTTAAACCAAAACTGAACAAACAGAGTGACTCGATCCGCGCGAAGCTTTTTACTTAGCGTTTCTTTATTATTCATTCATGTCGCAATTTCTTTTATTTTGTGTGTGTATTGTTTCTATGTAAATATTTTAGAGTTTTAGCCTGTATCTCATTAGCATTTTTATAATCGATTGTATATATTTTAAACGCATACAAACAATTTTTACTTTTCAACTTGAAAATGACCGTCGAACGGTCGAAACGTCGTTGCTTTTTACGTTAACATTTTTAGTGAAATCTATTATTATTGTTATTATTTTTATTACTATTGTTATTATTGTTATTATTATTATTATTATTATTATTATTATTATTATTATTATTATTATTATTATTAACTCGTCTGTTCCGATTCTCTAACACTTTTGGTATAACCAACTCGATGCTGTCTTGAGTTTTGTACAGAGTTTGAGCCGAAGGGTCAAAAGTGCCGCGTTTTCCGAGACAAGCACTGAGTGCCATTTGCGTGACTGCCTTATTTGTTTTGTTACCAAGGTGATAAGGCGAACGAATTCAGTGCCTTGGAAAAAAAGAACTCTTGTTCGTTTCGCAGCAAGGACAAATTTTTGAATTTGCATATTCTGCACTTCCGCTGTTTTATTTCTTGTTTAATTTAGGTTTAAAAATCATCACTGCATCGAGTTGCATAAGCGAAAAGTGTTAAAGAATGGGAAGAGATTTTAAAATTGCACATCGTTACAATCAGCCGAAGAACTCGTTTCGCAAAATACAGATTTTCGAATTTGCATATTGTTCACTTCCGCTGTTCTATTAATTTCTTGTTTAGGTTTAAAAATAATCACTGCATGGAGCTTTATATACGAAATGTGTTAAAGAATGGGAAGAGATAAGTTGCATATCATTACAGTCTTCGAAGAGCTTGTTTCACGCAAAATACAGATTTTTGAATTTGCATACTCTGTACTGCTTGTTTAGGTTTCAAAATCATCACTGCATCGAGTTGTATATATGAAAAATGGTAAAGAAAGGGAAGAGATTAGTTGCACATCGTTACAGTCTTCGAAGAGTTCGTTTCGCAAAATACAGATTTGCGAATGTGCATATTCTGTACTTCCGCTGTTTTATTCCTTGTTTAGGTTATCGCACGGAGGAATCAAACCGTTGTGATACTTGATCTGTTCATTTCAGTACATGTTTATGTATTTCGTTTCGTTTCGTTTCGTTTCGCAAAATACAGGAAGCCATTTATAGTGCATAAAATAATTTGAATATTTTAAAGATATAACTCGTTTCCCATTTACGGCAATTGTGAGACATTAAGTGTTTCATCTTTCCTGCTCCTATGAACAAGTAGCGTACCAGGGTACTGAACAAAACATATCATGAACGGTTGCTACACGCTAAACACGCTACCCTCAAATATGCAGAAGGCTCGGGAACACAGACTTTTGTTCAGACAGACGTCGGCCAAATGTCAGGGTCTCACTGGGGTTAACCGTCAACCGGCCAAAAAATTACCGTCAACCGTCAAATGAGCGAGCCAAAATTAGCCGTCAAATTTCTTAGATATACTTAAACGATCGAGACCGATTGACTAAATGGGGTCATTAAAACTTACAGCTAACATTGTGCCTTAAATTCGTGTGATAAACGTTAATCCGAATAATTAACCGTCAACTGTCAAATAACCTAAAATTTAACCGTCAACCGTCAAAACGACTTATTTTTTACCGTCAACCGGACCCCCATTGAGACCCTCAAATGTGAGTAGCTGTTCCAAGACGTTTAAGTGTGAGTGCCATGGCGAGTGGCCCGTCGATAAAACCAGGAACATGGAACATTCCGGAACATCCAAGAACATGGAATAATTATCATAATTATGAGAAAAATATGTAAAATTAAATTTTCAACAGCTAAATGAAACAAAACTGAACTGGTATCAGCTTGGAAAATTAAAAGAAAAAAAAAAAACAGAACATAACATAACAAAACAAATCAAACTGAAGAAAAAAAAGAAAACTGAAAATGTATGCATTGAGTGAAGTCTGGCAACTTACTAAGAGTAAAACTAATCCATTT
>CBDDTI010000227.1:0-5000 GCA_965233585.1 bacterium | reverse complement strand
ACCAAAAGGAACTGGAAGCTCATTAAAAGCGATGTGCAGCGTTGCTACGATTCTGATGAAGGGCCTAATAAACCACCTGCTTAAATTTCGTTTTCATAAACAGCCTAAACCATCACTTCTCCGTATTATCCGACACCGAATGCGCTTCTACAAATTGCGAACTAGCTGCTGTTAAGTTTTAAGTTTCAACCATGTCATTTCTTTGCACTCGGACAACTCTCGACAATTCTATTGAATATTGGACGAGTCACAAAGAAATGCATTTTCTCAATTAGCTAAAGCCCTACAGCAATTTCTTTGCCTAAAACCGCGTTGTCAAGCCATTCAAGAAAAATGCAGAAGATGTCGTTTGTTCCTTTGTGTTGTTGCTATGAACCCTTTAGCAATAAAGCACAGAGCCATATGCATTTTTCACGATTTTACTGCCGACCAATCGCATTTGTGATACTTAATGAGATTTTACTGCGAGTCAAAATACTTCAAGTATTGTCATCAGGTGTAAAGCCAAGTTTTGTTACGTGCGGCGTCTTGAGATTTTCAAGTGCACTTGATCAAGTCAAGTGCTTACTTGAAACTAAATTAGCTTCTAGTTTTACGCTAAGTTACAATTTTAAATAACCCGCTAGCTTTGAAGCTCAAAACAAAACTAAAAGTTGATTTTGTACTGACGTAAATCATAATTGCAAAAAGAAACAGCTAAAGACGAAAAAAAAGGAATCAAAATCCACAAAGTCCAACCAATGGATGAAGTCTAAGTATGCAATCTTGAAAATTACTAACACCCACTTTCAGTGTTACGTGCATAGCGACTATCTTTTATTAACGTGGCCTACACCAAAAATGTAGAGAAAACTGACTTCTTTACCGTCGAACTCGATAGACTTTTAAAAATGAAAACTGTATTTATTTGACACAAGAAGCTAGTATCAAGAAGTCATCCTGTGAGAGATAAATCGACTGTTTGCATCTTTCGAATAATAACTGAGCGGTAGCAGCCCAATTCAACCACAAGTCACTATTGAAAGCTGATCGATTCCACTAAAATCGTTTGAATTACCCCGTAAATCGGGAAAGGCACGCGAAGTCCACAATCTCCTTGATTCATTTAAGTTCAGTGATTATCATTTATTTCTCATTTGTTCATCTAACAACCGGAACAATTGCTAGTTTCACAGTTAAACGGTCTTTCAGCCATCTACACAGCATGTCTAAAGATGGTCTAAAGATGTCGCCTATGCACGTAACACTGAAAGCAGAAAACAAAATCGCTGGACTAAAAATATTCCAACAAAAATGTAACCAAGCTCGACACTCAAAGAAGCAATATCCACTTTTTGCGACCATTTGATCACTCGGTGATTACAGCTCTTCCTGTTGAATCTGGCCTTGCTCTAAAATTCAAAGCAACTGAAGGTCCCATTTGGAGGTTTGTCTGCACAATGTACTTATCCCCAGTGGCTGAGAACCGCCTGAAAGTGCGCTTATCAAGCCTCAAAACCGCACCTACATCTGCAAGTCCTTTACGAACATTGTCAATCGTTTCATCATCATCCACCATTGACTCGGGAAGATCTCCTAACAAATCCAAGAACTCCGAATTTGAGCATGCACTACTAGAGGCGAATGAAGGCGCGACCACAGACACAGGAAGCTCGTCTAGCAAATCTAAAAGTTCCGCTCTACAGCCACCACTAGAAGAGTCTAAAGGTGTACTAGTTGTATCTGGCTCATCTGTGGACATTTCAATTGATTCCTCCGTTGACGGGAAAGCTTCTGCGCCTAGTAGACTCGCTTCTGTTTCCCCTACACTAACTTCGTTGTCAATCAATGCAAGTTGTGATGAATTACCACTACGTTCCCACGGTTCGACGTATGGCGGATAGTCTGAGGGCACAGACAAAAAGCTCCCAACATACTCCTCCCGTAGTTTTGACTTTTTTTCAATCTTGGGCCGGTCGTAGAGCTGATGTCGATAGCCAGCAGTGGCTAACTTTCGCTTTAGGACTTCATGCAAACGAAGAAATCGCGCTAGATAGTATTGCTTAATAAAGCTTCCTAGCTCGGCATCCGCAAATTTTCCACCAGACAATTCCTTGACACTCTCGTAGGACTCGTTTAGAATTGCAACGAACATGTTGATAAGAATAAAAGCCATGCTGAACATATAGCCAAATACAAAGATGGGTCCCAGAATACGGTTGGAAAATTGTAGCTCATAGAAGTACAAGTCTCCTCCGAGGAACTTTTGAATCAGCGTGACCAAGGCCTCAATGAATGAATGATACGATTCCAAGTCATTGCCAAATACAAGCACTCCAAATAGGGTAAACGAAAGTATATTCACGAAGAATAGCACAGAATAAGAGGTGATGGGGGGTGCTGAAAGCTTGAGCGAGGACACCATTTGGCAAACGTGCCTGTTAAATCTGATTATTCTTAAAAATTTCACTGTGACAATAAACACGACCACAGAGAGCACAATCATCTCCAAATCGGACCAGAACAGCACATAGTCGACACTGGTAGTCTCAAAAGGGTTTTCTTGAACATGTTTTACAAATGAAGACACGTACTTTTCCTTAAAGAAAAAGAAAGCTATTGTTGTTATGGCGAAAATAAGCTGCAAGAGATTCATCCAGTTCCAGAATGAACGAAAGTATGAACAGCTTTGGCGGTAGATCTTCACAACTTCCAGCAACAGAAAGTAACCAATTAAAAGTAAAAGAATAATTTGACAAGCCACAATGAAAGAGCGAATGCTGGGGTCAGAGGTTCCATATATAGAAAGGGTGTCGAATCGCGCTCGGCTGACTGGTTTTCCAGTGGGGTAAACTTCGTAAAGAAGTTTTGCCACGCTGAATAATAGGGTCGAAGGCTGGAAAATGGTGAATTCTACAAGAATTGCTGCAGTTCTGTCATCGATCCAATCGTTGCCTTTAAGGTTAATAACAACCCTTGAAGCTGTTCGCGAGTCGTACCCCAGATCAGCAATATATCCTCCCCCGTCATATCTCGTCTGTTTTCCATAATAGGACAAGGTATTAAGCTCCAGCGAAGTGTTATAACGCCAGGGTTTGGGACACAATCTCAGCACATCATATATCGAGTGGTAATTACTGATGTTTGTCACCGGTATCCAACCAGGCAGGTTATAGCGTGTGGTGTCTTCGTCATGGGGGGAGTACCCAGGAATGCATCTCCTGAACATCCCCTCCAGTGGGAGGTACTTTGTTGCAACCTGACATGGATTTTCTAACAGACAGGAAAGAAAAACAAGTAAAGAACTGAAAATTAGTCCGATTTATTTCCTCTAACGATACTTTAGAAAATTACGAGACAAAACAAGACAAGACAAGGCAACGTTTACTTGGATGGTTCTCCAATCTATCTGTCTGATTGTTTGTCAAATTGATTTCATATATACTTCACAACATGATTGATTGATTGATTGACTGACTGACTGACCAATCGATCGATGGATTGTTTTACTGATTCGTTGAAATGTTATCTCACCTTCCTTGACTCTGACTTGTTTCAACCTTGGCATGCCAACTAAGAATGCCTCCCTAGTGCTGATATAACCCTCTGGTGCAATAAACCGCCGGCCATTGTACCAGCTGGTATCATAGATACCCGGTATAAACTCTTCCTCAATCCAATCCCAGAATGCAGCTTTTGAATCGACCTGTAAACAAAAACAAACGTCAACACCTGCTTCTTTTTTCAATTACCATTCTTGTAATTTGGTTATTTTAACGACAACCTTGTAACTAGAAAACTTTATAGTACGCTGAGCAAAAGATTTCGTTTCTGTGCCTCAATTTTATTTCAGAGATTGGAGCGAAATAACGTGCAGTGCTTTCACGCCCGAAATTTCCCGAAATTTGCATTTGGCTGCGCAGTACACGAAGCCCTGTCTAAGCAGTTTGAGTATGAATGTTTGCCCCCTATTACGTAAAGAACAAGTTAAAACGCTTTTGTTTCACTCGTTTGTTTGTCTAGTTTAGTACGAAGAGGAAACAGCATACATATATATATTTCTTGCGCATGTCAGTTAGCCACTGCAAAAGTCAGAATAATGACATCACTGCAGGCACTGTTTGTAAACTGAAATGCTTTGCATTGAACTTAGGTGATAAATGTACAGACGACGGAAGGGGCACACAAAGAATATCAAAGAAACGCTCTGTTACCTCTTCAAATGAATCTTTCAGCAAGTCCTCCAAATTCAAAGTAAGCCTGTATCGACTGTACCCGCGATTTCCATACACAATAACAAAAAGGCAAATGACGAAAATCAAAAACAGCACAATTTCCACGACGTTGCTGATAGTCTCCACAATGTTTTCCCGATATTTTCGTGCTGTAAGGAGTTCCTCTCCTGTAGGGGCGACAACATTGACATTTTGGTTGACATCTAAGGCAGAATTCTTCAACGACTGAGCAGTTTTTTCTTCTAGTGGTTTCTTCAGGATTAGAGCGAGGAGTAACGCTACAGCAATGACTTTTATGGGCTGCATGAGTGCCACGTCTTGGAAGAATGAGATTAAAGCTGAAGTGAGCCATTGGTTTGATATTTCTTTGCCCCATTGAACACTGTAGAATATAACAAACGTTCCAGCTGTTACTGACGCAAGAATACAAAGCAGCCAACCAATATACACAAAGAAATGAGGAAGACATCCTGGAGTCTTTGCCTTTTTGTTTTTAGGTGAATCTACAACGTTCCCTCTTGATGCTTTGCGTTCTTCTTGTCGAGACTTTTCGTTGTCACTATACGGAGGCTTTATGTTGCGGAAAATGGCAACAATAAGCAAGTTCACTGGCACAACAATAATTGCACTCTGGACTCCTATCAGCAGCTGCTTTAAACTGAATCGCAACGGACCAAACTTAACCGTGTCTTCCTGCTTTTCGCCAAACTGATAAAACATTGCTCCAGCCAGCATAGCACACAAGAGTACACATACACAGCAAGAAAGCCTCTGCGCACGCGTGAA
>CBDDTI010000226.1:0-7315 GCA_965233585.1 bacterium | reverse complement strand
TCCTACCCCTCCCTAGTTCAGTTGAACACGCTTCGTTCGTGACAATCACGGGCATAGAGCGTCTGGTCTCCAGGCCCTCAAGGCATACCAATAATGTTATGGCTTCTGCGAAGAAGATGTGGAAATCTGGTTCTTGTCTTTTCAACGATCGTTTGCATCCTTATAACGATTGTAAACTACAATGTCCTGAAAGAAATGCCTAGAGATTCAAAATACTGGAGCAGAACAAATGTACAAGGTTTGTATAAAAGCGTAGAATCGAATCACACGCTGTTTCTTTTGTTTTAGCCTATGCTCAACTCAAGCTGCTCTAAATGTTGCTCGAAGGCCGACTAAGGTAGTCACAATTCTTACTTTATAGCTGAACGCAAGCCCTGTGTAAATTGGGGCTAACAATGGACAAGTGTCTCTTCTATTGTCGACAGCGAAGCATTATTTTATCGCAGACATTTCGCTTTTAAACGGGTTTTAAAATATTCAAAATTTGCTATCAAGTCTTACATCAGCTTAAACTACATGTAAGCTTAAAAAAACAAACACTTTAGTTTACTTTTCTTTAAGATCCTGGACTCTACACGTGTCGCTAAAAGCAGTATGTTAGGTCACGGAATTGCTAACAAATTAGTTAATTTTTAGACCAAGTGAATACAAATCTTAAGTGAGTTTCAATTGACTTCGTCGAACCTTGGCAACACCCAGTTGTGTTCATTAATCGAACCTTGACACGCATTAGAATGATTTTCAGTTTTCGTATTGCTTTCGATCGTGCTCGTATTTTACAACTTTACGGCTCACACTGCGGCAAGCGTATACTGTTTCTAGGCAAAATTCCACGTTTCATGGCAATTAATTCACTGTATGTTGATTTATTTGCTTGGTATTAAACTGAAATAAAAGATCTCTGTTGAAAGCATGATTTACATCACAAAATTAAGCAAGCTTGTAAAACATTTTTCTAGTGATTGTTAAGAAGCAAGAAAATTGCTTGAGCAAAAGTGGATGAGCAACCCAAGATATATACTAGTTAAGAAATTTGAAACATTTCCTGGTTACATTTCCTGGTTACAAAGGTTAAAAATATTTTATATAATAACCAAATCAATGTGTACGCTTTGATTGGTCAATCAGCTTTGGTTTATTGTGCTGGTAAACTCATTGAAAAATCATGCATCTTCTGAATTATCTAAAAGCAATAGACCACAGGTTTCTATGGTTTATAAGCTGATAAACCATTTGGGATGTTGGACTAGAACACTCAAAGAATTCATAAATCACTAATGCCTGTGGCTCATGATTCATGAATTCTTTTCATGTTCTACCAACATCCCGCGTGGTTTATCAGCCCACAAGCCATAGAAACACGGCACGAAAAATCGCCTTTACCGCGCATCAAATATGTGGTCAAAGGTTTTGTAAAGGCCACCTTTGCACGAATTTGATGACTTTTGACGCGCATCAAAGATCGTCTTTGAAAGCGCCTTTGCCACCCAGATCAAAGGCGGTAAAGGCCGTTTTTACTCACCTGTGAACGCCTGTAAATTGCGTATCAAAGGTGTTCCTTTGATACGCCTTTCCTTGCTGTCAAAAGCGGGTCAAAGGTGTAAGTAAATTTGTCTGCGATTCAAGTCAAAGGTTTGCCAAAGGCGTGGTCGAAGATACCTGTGACGCAGGCCAAAGGTTTGTCAAAGGTGCTTTGCGCGTTCCGCGCTCGCACGTTTCGCCCGAACTTCTCGCTCGCGCGCCCCGTTCGCGCTTCGCGACCGTTCATCGCGTTCCGCATTTTTTACGCTTTCCTGCTTCCTAGACTGGCTTTTTAGCTCTGTATGCGAAAGACGCAATAATATCCGTACCTTTGTTTTATGCTTGACAAGTTTTGGAGGAATTTATCAGCTTTAATAAGGTTTTTTGTAGTAAACTATTTGCAAACGTTAACCGAAAAGCGGCCAGAGAGATCCTTGATGATTTTAAGGAAATTAATGTACTCAACTTCATCTCAGTTTTATTTTTTTTTTTTTCGGTTTTGTCAGGAGTAAGTACATTCAAGTACTTTACATAAATGTTTTGGGCTTCACCCTTCTCCCTTCAAAAACCCAGGTTACAGGCTTGGTTTCAAACTACACGTAATGTGAGTGTGATCACCGGCGAAAAAATTGTTCCCTCTATAGTGAAAACAAAAGTCAGCCGTTCATCCTTTGCACGAAAACATATTTACCTAACATTTAAGTACTGTGGTTTAATTCTCAGTTCCTTAAACTTTCGACCAGTGAGACTAGACAATAGGGAGGATGACCGCAAAATTTCGGGGAAGACAAGGCACACTCGTACAAAATTTTATTCCATAGTTGACTGGAATAAGCGTCCTTTATTTCCAAAGGGCACATTCCGTAGCATTGAAGTCCTAATGTTTTGGCAGTTCTCCTTTTATCAGTGCTACTTGCACTTGCTCAATCTTGCATCAGAAGTGAAATCGAATAGTGTTTTTCACATCTCTCAGTCTCATCAAAGTGGTTAAACTGCCTTGTTCGGAGTCAATGTCATGTGAATCCCCATGCTTTCCACGGAAAGTATATTTTGACATGTTCTGAAGCGTTGACGAAATCACTCGATGCATCTTTACTGGATAAGTCCATCCTGTCAATCATTGCTTGTCCGCATTTGTCTAGACAGAAGCAAACAGACAAAAACACCTCGAAAATTAATTGAGGATGAATCTTGCCATTCATACCTCTTACTAACCGAGTTCGAGGGCCGTACCGTAAGTTACGTACCGAGTTTTTTTCCTCCTCGATTTATGGCCCAAGCGCGAAGCGCGCGGGTCATAAATCGAAGGGGAAAAACGAGGATCCGTAACTTACAGTACGGACCGAGAAAACGAGGTTAGTAATAGAGGATATTACATGCCCGCGCGTGGATATGAATTTTATCTTCGAGTGGTCAACTCGATATCTCACGAGTGAGCGCAGCGAACGAGTGAGATATCGAGTTGACCACGAGAAGATAAAATTCATATCCATAAGCGGGCATGTAATGTTCTGTTTATTATATAAACACCAGTGAAATACCAAACCATTTTACTTTAATATTTTCAATGGTCTTAAAGTAGAACGTGTCGTTACTAAACATGGAAGAAGTACATGGACGAAAACCAAATTCATTTGATAAAGTCTAAAATGATGGCCCCTAGAATTCTAGATTCCGAGGAAAGCCAGTTGTAAACAACAATATTTTTGACCACTTCTAGACGTCAAAAACTAACAGTTACTCTCGTCTAATGTAATAAAGACAAAGCGCGAGATCTCTTCACGTGTGAAGATAACATGTTATCTTCACGTGTGAAGATATGAAGTTTTCGCGGGAAAGCTCACTTGGTATTTCACTGGTGTTTATATAATAAAGATATTTATTATATCTCTAGTGTGTGTCTGAGGGGCTCAAGAATGATTCTTATTCACGCGGAATGGCTTCAAATTTCTGACGCACCTCGAAAGCAAAACGAGTCAATTTCAAATCGTTTTTAAGTCGTTAAGCACGCTTTAATACATAATCGTAAACGAAGCAAAGTTGTAGAATGTTGCAGACCAGTCTCAGGAAATGTTGTTTTTTGATTGGATGGTTTTGACTCGAAATTTTGAGTGTTTATCAGCTGTTTTGGTTTGGCCATCAGGTTTCCAAGCCAAAATTTTCAAGCAAAATTAATATGATTAATTCATAGCTATTGATGGAATCGATAGTGAATGTAAGGTGTAGGGTATTTGATAGTAATGCAGTAGAAATAAATTAACAAAGCCCTTTATTTGTCTTTACTCAATTTAAAATTTTGTTGGCTAGTTTGTCTGGATAATAGCCATTTCCCTCTTTGAGATGTGGTTGCAGACAATCATGGTAGTTGTTTTCATCTTGGATTGGATATTTGTTTTGATGAATACAACGACCATGATCCCCCTGCAAGTACGTCTCACATGTATGTTAAAGTTATTTAATCTCAGGAATTTCTTTCAGTAGAAAAAATGTACCAGTAGTGGCTAACTGACTATTTTGTGGTTAAAAGTAAGCTTTAAGAATGCATTTTAAGAATGGAAGGAGTATAATCAAATATGCAATATATTATTTTGATAAGTTTTATAATTTATATGCTCCTTTTCACATATAAACCACAAAGAAAACAAGGAAAAAGATACTACTGATCATGAAGGATCTGAGGAAATTAGACAGGAACAGCAATATTCCCAAAGGTATGTGTATCGATCATCATTTCTTGTCACAGTTTTTGTCAGACTTGTTGGTTTTTTACATTGCTATTTTGCAATATTCCCAAAGGTATATGTATCGTCATTTCTTGTCACAGCTTTTGTCAGATTTGTTGGTTTTTACATTGCTATTTTGCAACCATAAAAAATCTTCTGTTGTGAAATGTCTGTAAGAGACAGACAGGCAGACAGTCACAGATGTACTTTCCTGTTTGGATTTAGGCTTTTGTTTATTTCTGCCAAGCATGGGGATAAGCCCCTGTTCAGCCAGTGAAGTTATTGCGTAGCTAGCTCTTAATTACATACATGTACCTGTGTAACCAAACCTTTGAGTAGAATTATGGAGAAATACTATAGAAAAGGCTACAGTTAAGTCACCTCTTCTACCCTTGACTCACTCATTCTCAGAATAATGTTAAGCACTTTGATGAAAATATTCCCAGCAAACGGTTTCCTTAGAGTAAAGCTCAAAGAAAACCATCAGCTTTGAGGAGCACATAATGCCTAGGACATACATCTTTGCATATGCAGTATGAACAAGACTTTTGTCACCGTTCTTTTATCAGTTGAAGGAGGTTGAGATTAAAATTCCAAATCTGCGGTAAAAGTAAATACATATGTGCCAATTTGGGGGAAGAGTAAATGATTTGGTCACTTTTTATTAATGTGTTATTACCAAAATTTATAGGTAAACTTGAAGCAATATTATTATATCTCTTAGTTAGTACGCGCGCTGTGATTGGTCAATTTAGCGGGCCGTACTCTCCTGTACAGCCCGCTAAAATTTAAAGTTGATTCTGTTGCAAAACTGTTTTGTGATTTATCGCCAACTGTTCCTAACATTTATAGCAAGTAAGAATTTTAAAAAAAATTTGAATTTTTGTTATAAAAGTTAAGAACAGTTGGCAAGTAAGAATTTAAAATTTTTTTTTAAGTTCTTACTTGCTATAAAAGCTAATAACAGTTAGCGATAAATCACAAAACAGTTTTGCAACAGAATCAACTTTAAATTTTAGCGGGGCGTACAGGAGAGTACGGCCCGCTAAATTGACCAATCACAGCGCGTGTACTAACTAAGAGATATAATATTGCTTAAAGTTTAAATACCTATAAATTTTGGTAATAACACATTAATAAAAAGTGACCAATCAAATCATTACTCTTCCCCCAAATTAGCACATATGTATTTACTTTTACCACAGATTTGGAATTTTAATCTCAACCTCTGTCAACTGATAAAAGAACAGTGACAAAAGTCTTGTTCATAGTGCATATGCAAAGATATATGTCCTAGGCAGCTGATGGTTTTCTTTGAGCTTTGCTCTAAGGAAACCGTTTGCTGGGAATATTTTTATCAAAGTGCTTAGCATTATTCTGAGAATGCATGAGTCAAGGGTAGAAGAGGTGACTCAACTGTAGCCTTTTCTATAGTATTTCTCCATAATTCTACTCAAAGGTTTGGTTACACAGGTACATGTATGTAATTAAGAGCTAGCTACACAATAACTTCACTGGCTGAACAGGGGCTTATCCCCAGCTAGAATTTCATAGGAGAACAACAAAGACTCAGGGTCATGCTTGGCAGAAATAAACAAAAGCCTAAATCCAAACAGGAAAGTACATCTGTGACTGTCTGCCTGTCTGTCTCTTACAGACATTTCACAACAGAAGATTTTTTTATGGTTGCAAAATAGCAATGTAAAAACCAACAAATCTGACAAAAGCTGTGACAAGAAATGACGATACACATACCTTTGGGAATATTGCAAAATAGCAATGTAAAAACCAACAAGTCTGACAAAAACTGTGACAAGAAATGATGATCGATACACATACCTTTGGGAATATTGCTGTTCCTGTCTAATTTCCTCAGATCCTTCATGATCAGTAGTATCTTTTTCCTTGTTTTCTTTGTGGTTTATATGTGAAAAGGAGCATATAAATTATAAAACTTATCAAAATAATATATTGCATATTTGATTATACTCCTTCCATCTTAAAATGCATTCTTAAAGCGTACTTTTAACCACAAAATAGTCAGTTAGCCACTACTGGTACATTTTTTCCACTGAAAGAAATTCCTGAGATTAAATAACTTTAACATACATGTGAGACGTACTTGCAGGGGGATCATGATCGTTGTATTCATCAAAACAAATATCCAATCCAAGATGAAAACAACTACCATGATTCCCTGCACCCACCTCTCAAAGAGGGAAATGGCTATTATCCAGACAAACTAGCCAACAAAATTTTAAATTGAGTAAAAGACAAATTAAGGACTTTGTTAATTTATTTCTACCAAGTCACTATCAAATCCCCTACATCTTACATTCCTTATCGATCCCATCAATAGTTATGAATTAATCATATTATTAATTTTGCTTGAAAATTTTGGCTTGGAAACCTGATGGCCAAACCAAAACAGCTGATAAACACTCAAAATTTAGATTCAAAACCATCCAATCAAAAACAACTTTTCCCAAGACTGGTCTGCAACATTCTACAACTTTGCTTCGTTTACAAAAAAGATTTCCATCCCTTGCATGTTTTCAATAACACTTTAAATACTTAATTTTTGTCCAGATGAGCCAGTTCATGTATTTGTAAGAACCAAAAAGAGCCAAGTTTTCTTCACAGAATGATACTACTAACAATAAAAATGATCACTCAAATAAAATTAATAATTATAGGCAGGTTTTGAAATCTGTTCATATACTTTCTATGCTGGAAAAAGATCTGGGAAATTGTGCCTGAAGAAATCGTAAGATGTTCTATGTTACAAAATATGGAAATAACAAGTGAATATTCTAGCCCTTTACTTACCAAAATGTTGTGCCGTTTGCACACATTGACTTGGAGCACTGCATGATTAAGCATCTCAGTTGACTTTGAATTACGGGTTGTAAGTTAATTGCATGTATCCTTTCCCACTTTTTTCCACTAATATCTTCATTTCTCCTAGAATGGCTAGCTGAAGGATAAAAACGCATCTATAAGCAAATTTCAACCAGTCAGACTTTAATTGGCACAGTATTTATATTTACATGCCTCACTACTGCTCAAAG
>CBDDTI010000225.1:0-2500 GCA_965233585.1 bacterium | reverse complement strand
ATCTTTTTGAGCAGGGCCGAGTCACCGGGCTCAATCTACCCCCGTAAGGGTTGGATGACTAGTTCCGGGATGGAACATAATATATTAGGAGGGATTATATGTAATTAATGGTGGATTTTTCGATATGATCCAAAATATATTAGAGATACTGATCAACATGGATAATATACCAAGATTAACTGGTGAAAATCAGCATCCAACTGCCAGATACTACCCCTCATATACTTGTGGTTATCAGATGTTCACATTGGATTAAGCATGATTAAGCCATATGAGGCAGTTCTTGGATCATCCATTCGGAGAGCCTTAACCAAGCCATCTCAATTGACTTAGAGCTGGATTGTCCCAGCTCTCGGCCGATGCAGGCTAATGATGTATATATATATATATATATATATATTTACATATATATATTTATATATGTATCACGCATGTGTTTATTTATATAATCACTCGAAAAAACAAAACAACCTGAATATATGTGGATCTAAGGACGTAAGAGTTGGCCAACCACATGCTAGTGTAGAGTCTATGTTTGTTTTTCTTGAACGTTTTTTGACTTCGGAACATGAATGACCTCCAGCGTTTTGAAATATCACTGGCGCATTGAGCAAGTAGGTATGCCAAAAATTGGTTTATGTTTCTCTCACCATAATGGTGTATATATATATATATACTTATAATTATACTATATAATTATATATATATATATGTACATACTATATATATACATGTACCTATCATGGTTTTGAGCTTGTATGGCTGTGCATCCAACTGCCTAAAAGGCAGTCCAACAGATTTGGAGCTGCATCTTCCACGCATGACTGGTTCTTAACCCCTGGTGATCGTAAGATATCGCAAGTCTCTTAAGTGGTGTTATCCCATACCGTAACAGGGTGAATTGAGCCCACAGACACTAACCAGTTTGCATTCAACCCCCCTATTAACCCTCATCAAACTTCCTTTTTGATTGGTATTAACCAATATCCAAGGTCATCCTTGGCTAGTTTAATCCTTTAATCTTTTGCTATAGGAATATGTACCTACTAATCAACTAACATGTTTTATCTAATGGCAATGTATCAACCTATGTTCGATCAGACCTGGGCTGATCCTTCGAGGCCAGCGAGTGCCTTTGGTTTCGTGCTGCTTGGTACCGCCGCAGTGCTGGCGTCCTGGCCGATTGAATTTTGCGAAGTTCCCAGGGAAAAACAGCAAGAACTTGGATGATTTCATGGTGGCTGGAGATTTAATGACCAGGGGGATTTAAATGGTGTTTGCATGGTGATTTTTATGGGGGTTCAATAGGGATTTAATGAAGATTTAATGGAGTTTCATAGGATTTTATTTGATTCTCAATGCGGTTGCCTTGAAGCAAGACGCAGCCATATCATATCCCTGTGGATCGAAGCAACACCCTGAGAAGGGATACGGATCAAGCCCTAGATTATACCCCAAATAGTTCCGAAGAAGTTATGTATCATATGTAAATGTGTATGGCTGCGTATGTAAATGGCATGTATATGTATATGTAACTGTATATTATATATTTATATATGTGCATAAAGTATTATAGTCAGGTCAATTTGGAGAGAAAATGTGTATCTACACCATATATTACGCGGTATGTGTCGGGAAGAGCATTTCGAAGTTTGATCCGCAGTCAAACAGTTGTCTCCCGTGGTTTTGGGCGGTTTCAAGAGTCTGAAAGTGACTTTGCAGATCCACACTTGGACCTCGACCTTGATCTTGACTCTTGAGGTGACGGTGAATTTATTAAAAGAGCTGTGCTTGATGCAGGGCATGTTCTTGTTGGGAAAGACTCTTGGTCTGCATAGAAGTTTGATGGGCGTGTGTTCGAAAATGGGTATGCCCATGTATACCCTTGGGTTTAGTGGTTTTCCCAACACTTTCAGTTAACCCTTGAAGTGTGGATACTTTGGCCACTTCATCCAGAAGTATTTCTTCGTCAAGCGACCTGGGCGAATCCCATTGTTATGTCTCCAAGTGTTGAGGGTAAAACTGTCCAAATATGCCTATTGACCTTGTTTTGTGGTTTTAAAAAGGTTTATTGGCACGATCGCATGTAATTGTGCTCTTTTGTGGTTAAAGAAGGTGGGTTTTGTTGGAAGGATCGCATGTACGTTCTTGAGTTGCACCCCAGTCTATGTATGTATGTATATATATATATATATCTCTCTCTCTCTTTCTCTCTTAATATTGTCCTCAAAAAGGTAGACAACCAAACCACCATGAAAAAATAGCATGAACATGAAGTGATGACGTGAGCAAAGAGAATTTACATTTTGATAATCAAAGTTAACATGTTGTTTTCCTTTTTCTCATCATGTTGTTTTCTAAAAGAAATAGAAAACATGTACTCCGTGTTTCTATCGAGTTATACAAACAGTCGTGAAAGTTTGGGAGAACTTGAAAAAGCTGTGCAAACACTCACCTGCAGCTCGTGTTCCCACAGCATTTCTCGTTCGTCCAAACTTCC
>CBDDTI010000224.1:0-41928 GCA_965233585.1 bacterium | reverse complement strand
ACTTCTTGCACTGGTGAAGGTTTCTTGTGGTAGTGGGGTATTGGGTCATGCGGTATAGGGAGGGAAGACCGTTCATTGGATTTTCTGGAAGGCACAGATCTGTAAGGAGTCCTTGAAGGCCAGGTACGGAGCGGAGCCTCGGAAGAAGAGGACCGCTGATAAGTCTCAGAAGATCCCCATGCTTTTTTACCTGCAGTCCCAGAAGACCCCCATGCTCATCCACCTGCAGCTTTAGAAGATCCCCATGCTCCTCCTCCTGTGCCTTTAGAAGATCCCCATGCTCCTCCGCTTGCAGCTTTAGAAGATCCCCATGCTCCACCACCTGCAGTTTTAGAAGATCCCCATGCTCCTCCGCTTGCAGCTTTAAAGGATCCCCATGCTCCTCCACTTGTTGCTCCAGAAGATCCCCATGCTCCTCTACCCGCAGCTGCAGAAGATCCCCATGCTCCACCACCTGCAGTTTTAGAAGATCCCCATGCTCCTCCGCTTGCAGCTTTAGAGGATCCCCATGCTCCTCCACTTGTTGCTCCAGAAGATCCCCATTCTCATCTACCCGCAGCTGCAGAAGATCCCCATGCTCCTCCACCAGCAGCTCCGGAAGATGCTGATGCTCCCCTACCTGCAGCTACAGAAAATTCCCATGTTCCTCCACCAGCAGCTCCGGAAGACGCTGATGCTCCCCTACCTGCAGCTACAGAAGATCCCCATGTTCTTCCAGCTGCAGCTCCATAAGATGCTGATGCTCCCCTTCCTGCAGTCCTAGCAAAGCTGCTGCCAAAAGTTAAATTTGCTGAAGTTGCAGCTGAAGTTGCTCTCGTGTGACTCGATTTTGCTACTTGTGACCATGAAGTCTGGGAATATATTTTCTTTCCCCCATCTTTTTTCTCCATTTTTAAGCTTGTTGTTAATTTTTGATGACTTATTATGTCGGGCTTAGGAAACGTAATGATTTTATATCGTAAATCTCGTATTTTACGTCAGTAATTACATAAGGAAAATGAAATGCGATATAGAGTGATTAGCTAGCTGTGACGTTTGCACGCAAAATTAATTTTTAAAACAACGATATTTATTTATAAGTTTTTTCTGCATTTCAGAAAATGTTCGAAATTATTGTGAAGTGATTCTTTGTGGGGATGAACAAAGTTTGAGAAGAGCTAGTCTTGGTCAACACATCAACAGTTTTCAGATCATTAATGAAAACTTGGTAGCTGTCAACAAGAAGCCGGCAACAATAGAGCTTAGAAAACATTTAGCCGTTGGATAACCATCTCTGAGTTGTCCAAGTTGTTCATGTACAGATCGTATTATGACACAATTCAACAACATTTTGGTGAAAAAAATGTGTCTTTGTGTTTTTCAGACACGGATTCTTTTTTATTAAAAGTTAGATGCAACAATTTAGAAAAAGAAATGAAAAAATTGGAGCACATGTTTCATTTTTCAAAGTACCCCAAACAACATCCGCTTTTTGATGACAGTAGAGCTAATAAGCTTTTTTATTTCAAAGACGAACTAAAGGGCAAAGCAGCTATTACTCACTTTATAGGCTTACGTCCAAAATGTTATTCTATGAAAATGGTTAATTTTTTAGACAAAAACAAAACAGAAGAAAAGAAAATATGCAAAGGTTTAAAGAAATCTAGCATAAAAAAGCAATTGACTTATGATGATTACAAAAAGTGTCTCAAACAGTCTGTTGTGATTTATAAATCTTTTAAAAACTTAAGATCAAAGAATCACAAGATCCGAACATGTTTCCAAAGAAAAATTGCATTATCATCGATGGATTCCAAGAGACACATTTTAAATTGCGGATATCACACTTTATCGTTTGGAAATTGTCTCATTGTCAACAACAAATCATCTAAATGTCATATTTGTAAATAAATAAAAACAAATTGTTACTTTTATTTAAGAAAAAATTTCAAGATATCTTTTTCAAAAATAACAAAATGGATGGTTTTGATATAAGGTTTAGTATTCCTTCCAACATGTTGATTGTTGGTCCAACATCAAGTGGAAAAACAACATGGCTTAAACATTTAGTGCTTGGACGGTACGAATATTTTACAACTCCGCCAGAGACAATGTTGTTGTTCTACAAAGAACCGCAAAAAGCTTATGAACATATGGAAGACGATATGAATAGAGACAAACGATCAAACTCTCAGTTTCCATCATTTCGTAAATTCAAAAGTATTCCAAATTCAATTGAGGAGTTAAAAGATATTTTGGAAACATATCCGAGAAAAATGCCCAAATTAATTGTTTTTGATGATTATTTAGACGATGTCGGCCAAATATTAAAACATTTTTTTACTGTTTTGACCCATCACTACAATTGCTTTACCGTTTTTTTGTGTCAAAATCTATTTGATAAAAAAGGTGATTTGCGAACGTTAAGCATAAACACACAGTACATGGCCCTTTTTAACAATCCGCGGGACAGAAGTGCGGTTGCGCATTTAGCTAAACAAATTTTTCCCGGTCGAGTTGGGATTTTAAATGAAGCGTATAGCGAAGCTGTTAACGGTCGAAGTCACGGATATCTTCTTCTATATTTCCATCAACAACAAGATAATAAAGTCAGAATTTGAAACAACATTTTTTCGTACGAGGGTCCGATGAAAGCTTACGTTACCTTTTAAAGATTTTCATATCTATTTAAGAGAAATAAAAAATTGCTGCTGTCAAAATGTCTAAAACATTAAATAAAGCTAGTTCGCTCTTTAATGTAATAAAAGAATTAAAACATCAGGATTGTGCAAATTTTTTAAGCCATTTGGACGATCGCGGTGTTGAATTAACTTGCCGTATATTACATTACGTTTTAAACGGTGATTTGCCCATACATGGCAAAGCACGAACACGACTCCAAAAAAAAATTAGAGCTCATTTGGTGGAATTTAGACGTCTTGCTGCACCGCCGCGTCGTTCTTCCGATATTTCAAAAAAAAGAAAAATATTGCAAAGGGGCGGAATTATAGGAATTTTATCAGCGATCGCTGGAACCGTCATTCCTCTTTTGGCTCAAATTATTGCAAATAAGACTTCGCAACGTCGCCGTTAAAAATGAGCTCAGGAGTAAAAATAAAATCACACGATGAAATGTATTCCATGTTTTTGGTGCCTAAAAGATTATATTATTCTTTAATAAAAAATACAGAAGACGATGAAACAAAAAAAGAACTTATTTCCATGAATGAAAAACCGGAAACAACCAACTATATTGAAAACGCTATCAAATTTAAAAATTTACTAAACAGGCAGAAAATAAACCAAACCGGGGATAAATTACTTCATTTTGGGTCTAATAAATTACCAAATGTTACATCAGTTACCCAAATAGCATGGGTCGTACTTATCAACCTGTTTCAAGATCACCATCTGCTCAAATTTCACCACAAGAAAAAATGCTGTCGCCTAACCGAATCGAGACCAGTATGGATCTCACGCACGTATCTCTTTACAGAACACCTGTTGGAGGCCACCAACAAGAAGAAAGTAATTTACCTAGTTCCCCTATTAATAAAAGACAATTTGATGCAGAAAAATCCCTTAGTCCTGAAAAAACAAAAAGTCCATACAAATCAGCTTATTCAACTCCTGTGGGTACCCAACGTGAAGAATGGCGAGAAACACCTGTTGCAGAAGCGATGACGAAAAGAAATTCAAGAGGCAGATTAGTTTGTCCTGTTCCCGATTGTTGGAAGCAATATGTTGACGAAGGACAATTAGGCAAACATATGCTAAAAGATCATCCTAAAGATATAGCTTTAAAAGACAAAAAAACTATCAAAGGAATGATTTCCAGTCCTTACGCCCGAACAAACAACCCAAACGAAACGGATTACTCATACACACTTTCCACAATAAAATCTCCCGTTGTGTTAAAATGGCGAAATACACCTATCGCGAAAGCATTGAAAGAAAAGAATGCGGCGGGCAAAATAGTTTGTCCTTTTCCTGGTTGTGGTAAGCAATATGTTGGCATTCCACAATTTGGCAAACACATGATGAAAGATCATTATAAAGAATTGTCTGTAAGGGATCAGAATAAAATTTCTCAAATGACGTCTACCCCTCTGAAAAAAGATTTTCTCCTTCATTTTCACTTACACCTGTTAAAATACGATTTTCAGTCGGTAAAGACCGATCAAAAAGTGCAACAAAAAGCTCACTCACACCTGTTAAAACATGATTTGCAACAAAAAGGAATTCTGATGATGCTGACATAACTCCCGCTCAAATTAAAACCAAATCAAAATCAATGAAAATGTTTCAATCTAAAAGCCCAACAAAAGGGACTCCATTGAAGCTGGTATATCTCCTGTAAAAACCAGATCAAAAACAAGCAAAATGACTAAATCAGAAGCTAAAACAGATTCTAATAAAAAACAAAAACTTTTTCCGGGAAAATATCCAAAGTTATAAAAATAAAATATATTAATATTTATTTTCAATTTCTCTAATAAAATGAGTTACAATTTCATCATTTTTTAATTTTGGATTTTTTTACAAATATTTTAACAAATTGTTGAGGGGTCATTAAATTGTTGCCTACGGATAAACAAAATGCGGTCGTGTACCATCCGCAAAACAGAGAACGAAAACTTTGAATGGGGTGGGACAAGATTGATTTTAATGAGTTCTTCTCTATCCAGGGTCGTAAAAATTTCATCAAACATTTGTTCCATATTGGTGGTAAAAACCCAAAAGAATCAAAATAATAGAGTTGATTTTTTTTATTGATGTACATTGCTATGAAATGAGATCCTTTTTGATTTCTTTTGGATAAGTTAACAATCAGACAGCAAGGCAATGTAGGCGGATCAGATGGCAAGTTGTCGCTTGAAAATACCCCGATGAAATTTTTACATCTAGGTCGAATGTAATTGTTTAAAAAGATATTTGATAACCCTCCTTCCATATCTTCTTAGTTCGTTCCTTTTATGACTTGTTGAAATTGATCTATTTTAATACCGGAGTTGAAAACAGATAAGGCCAGAACGTATATAGGATGAGGAGTGATTTTGGCAAAACCCAATTCTAAATCTAAATTTCCATAATTTTCCGGATGTGTGTGGTACGAATTACATTGATCCGGTGTCAAGTCGGCCGCCAGAAAAAATCTTCCATTTATAAAAGTGTCATACTTCAAATTGATAGATTGATTGCCGTGCGAAATGCCTATACTGTCGTATAAATGTCGATACAAATCAACAACGTCCCCCTCCTCTATATTAGGTTGAAAAGGTTTGGGAAATACGCATTGGCCGTTCTTTTTTAGATTATATGAGGAAAGATTAAAATGTTGAAAATTAAAAGGATTTTTGTCGGGGGCATGCGACATGGCCTGATTGTGAACCATCACAAAAATCACTTGTTTGGGTAAAGTGCCATTAGCAATGTTAGCGATGTTGAACGACGACACACCTTGAGGAATGACATAATGTCTTAAACGTGTGGCACTAAAAGGTAGGTAGCACGGTTCTTTTAAAAGTTTGTTTTTAAAACTTTCTCGTAGCATTAACGTGGGCAACACTTTTCTCATATGCAATTTAACATCTTTTAACACAATTTTGAAAGGTTTTGCTACTGCAGGATCTTGAAGCAAACCAAATGTTTCAGCCGATCGAACCAATTTTATCTTAATATCCACATTTGGAGGTAAAAATCGATCAGTGTCAAACAAATCAACAGCTATACGTGTGTTGAAAAATACTTTTCTACCGTTCAACATAATTTTTCTTCTTTTATGTAAATTTATTTCTGTATTGATATTAGTGGGAATGTCTTCGAGAGTAATTTCGGATTTACTTTCATTAAAATATCCTTCAGCAAACAAATAACTGTCTTTTACGTCATAATTGTAACTTAAAAATGATTGTATAAACATTCTCCAAGGATAGGTGACTGCTGAACTTAAATCAGCTACTTGGACTCCATTCAAATATACTTCTACTTGACTAAATAAACAAGCAGCAAAATGATTTACCAACACGGCTTTACTTTCAGCTGTAACAAAGCCGCCGTCATCATTTGTCACTACAAAATGTCCACTAAGTCTGGTTTGACTCAGTATAAAAGAACACTCGTTGTCGCGAGGAACAAGAAATTCTACCGGTCCAGTGTTGGTGATAGAAGCTACGCTATTGTAAATAACGTTAGCCCCTTCCAATAGACCCGTTTCTACTTCTAAAGGTGCGTGAAGCGCTAAACCACTTTCCGTGCCATCGTTTTGTTCCACACCCAATCCAGCAATTCCGCTTTTATCAGGCAGACCCATAATAAAGGATGGAAGTATTGGTCAGCAATGTTAAAATTAGCTGCAAAATTCGTCTCATCAGCAGCGATGAAATTTCTTTTAATACTGATAATGTAATAAAACGTTATAATAATTTTACCGTTGTTAAAAAAAATATTCTTTTATTGTGTTTACAAAAACAAAGCAAAGTCAAAATTTTCACGTAAACATCACTAAAATTCCTTCTACAGAACATATATCAAAAGCATTAGACGAATTAAAACTTGTTATAAGTAGCAAATTTATTATTGAAATGTTTAAAGTAGAAAACATGACTTGTTTGTATCAAATAACATCAAAAATCAATTTATTAACATTTTACAATAATTTAAAATTAAATGCAGATTTTGAAATTGTCCAAAAAAGATATGACCCTGAAAAATTCCCTGGCATGTTTTTAACATTAAAGAAATGTTCCGCTTTAATATTTTCGTCGGGAAAAATAGTAATAATTGGTGCTTCCAGCGAACAAGATGCTAAACAAGGAATTAAAATTATTTATGAATTGCTGAAAAAATATAAAACCGAATAAATTTAATTTTAATAAAAGATTACACACATTTATTTAGCATTTCAGTCGAATCTCGATCTTCATTCAATAAACAATGGAATTATGTTCAAAAAAATTGGATTGGATTAAGATGTGCAATCATCAATATCCAATAGAAGACACCAGGCAAGGAGACGTAGTGTGCACTGAGTGTGGTTTAGTTATTGATAAAATATATTGCGAATCAAATTTAGAATCAAAATGGGAAAAAATAAGAAATTTTAATGAAGAAATTGAACAGAACAGCCATCATTTGAGTAAAGAAAAAAATGTTTTAAAAAATTTATGCAATAAATTACATTTAAATAATGATGTTACAAATGCTATTTTTAATTTGTGGTCAGAAATAACAGCGTGGCATTATCGAAAAAATGGAAAAATTAAAATTAACCCTAAAGGCTTGGTTGTTATGACCTTGTATCAAGGTTTAATAAAAGAAAAAATTCCCCGCCCGATAAGTCATTTGTGTCAGGAAGTCGGCATCAATCCAAAAATGGTGTGGCGTTGGATAAAATTATACAGACAAGATTCGATTGACATGATTAGAACAGAAAATTCTTTAAAAGCAAAAGATATGGCGGAATATTTTTTACAGCCCTTACAGTTAACCTATCAAGAAATGATGACCATTGAAGAAAAACTGGATAAAAATGAAAATAGTTCTTTTGCACCTAGAACTTTATTAGCAGCATGTGCTTATGCCTTTTTAAAAGAAACAAGATCAATATACCCGAGCGTCAAAAATACAGCTCGTGTTTTAGGCGTCAGTGTTATGTCTTTATACAGATGTCTTAAAAGTCTGAAGCAATAAGAAAGTATATGAATTACCACAGCGGCTTACGTTGGCAACGAGGCTCGGGAATCGGATCACTTTTTTCTGGAATCTTTCGCGGTTTAATGCCGGTAGCAAGATCAGCGGTAAAAACTATTGGAAGAGTGGCTAGAAGCGCACCGATAAGATCCGCAGGTAAAGCTTTAAAAAAAGAGGCGACAAAGGCGGCGGTAGAAACCGCGTTAGAAGCTTTAGAGGGTCAGCCGGTAGGCAGAAAAGCTAAACAACGTTTAAAATCCGCTACTCGCGGTATTTTGCTTAACGCCGCTAGACAAGCAGATACCGACAACGAGTATCGAGCTCAAAATTTGAGCAGAAAAAGAAAAACCCCGTCAATTACCAAATCCAGAAAAAAAACGTAGAATAACTAAAGAACCCTTGTTTTAAAATCAATGACAACAAAAGAGGTTTTTTAAAAGAATATGCAAGACCGGGCTCGCCAATAGCTTTTGCATCTCCTGCGTTAATTTATTATTATTATAGCAAAAAAATCCCTTTAACAACAATCGAAGAATGGTTAAAAGGAACCGATTCCTACACACTACACAAACAACCAAAATTTCCCAGACCTAGAAATCCAACTTTTGCTTATCAGAAACGGTATCAATTTCAAATTGATCTTATAGATCTAGGGAATTTGATTGAAAAAAATGATGGAAATAGATACCTTCTAACTGCCATAGATATTTTTACACGATATGCGTTTGTAGAACCCTTAAAAAATAAAACAGCAAAAACTTTTATGGAAGGGTTTGAATCTATCATGAAGAGAGCAAAAAAATTTCCGCGTAGAATTTTGGCTGATAAGGGAGCGGAAATTAAGAATAAATTGTTTAAAGCCTACTGCAAAAACAATAATATTCTTTTGCTACACAGCAACAATTTTGTGCACGCCCCCTTTGTGGAAAGATTTAATCGAACTTTAAAAAATCTAATGTTTAAATACATGACCCACGAAAATACAGATAGGTACATTGACGCATTACCCTTTCTTGTTCATACCTACAACAATCGTAAACATCGCATGATTGGGATGTCACCTGCTGAAGCTGAGCTCCCTGGCCAGACCTATCACATCAGAAGAAAACAGGAATTGCATTATTCGAAAATTAAGAGAAAAAAACCAAAATACAAAATTGGTCAAACTGTACGCATCAGCATAATGAAGGGGAAATTTGATAGGGGATTCACGCCTCAATTTAAGGAGGAGATCTTTAAGATAAAATCAATTTCCACACGTCTGCCTAAACCTACTTATGAATTGGAAACTCTAGAACAGGATGAAACTCTGGAAGGAAATTTTTATGAAAGTGAACTTACGCCCGTGGATGAGCCAGAATTATTTGTCATTGAAAAGATTTTACGAACAAAAAAAGATAAAAAAAACGGGGGAAAAAATGTTTTTAGTGAAATGGAGAGGGTATAAAAACCCTAGCTGGACATATGAGAAAGATGTAGTTGAAGTGTCACAACAACGCGAAATGGATTATAACATTTATTGCATGTCAAATGCTACTTCCAATACGGGTGTTAAAATATCTTAAATTCCTTCACCAATTTATTTTCACAAAATTTAGATTTAAAGAATAGAGAATGGGAAATTGGTATAGTGTCTATTGGCTTACATTATAATTACGACCAACTATCCATTACAAAAGGTCAACCTGGTTTTATAATGTTAAAAAACGAGGTTTTGCCTGTGTTGTAGAGAAATGTACCTACATCAGGCTCTTTCGAGCTTGATGTAGGCACATTTCTTCTCAAAACACTCTCAAAACACCTTAAAACAGTCTAAAACAGGCTTTTAACCATCCGTTTACGCATGAAAACCATCTTGAAGCGCTCTCAAACCACCTTGATGGCATCTACATTGAGCCTGTTGCAGGCTCAATCGAGCCTGTTTTTGTCTGTAATCGGCCTGCAACCAGCTTGTTTTCGTCTGCAAACGGCTTGCAACAGGCTCAATCGAGCCTGTAATCGGCCTGCAACCGGCCTGTTTTCGTCTGCAATCGGCTTGCAACAGGCTCGATTGAGCCTGTAATCGGCCTGTTGCAAGCCGATTGCAGACGAAAACAGGCCGATTACAGGCTCAATCGAGCTTGTTGCAGACCGATTGCAGTCAAAAACAAAGCAGTATTTCAGTATATTGTTAAGCCTTGTTCAGATAACACTTGTTGCAAAATCATGCTTCACAATAAAAATTTGTTTCAAAAAAATCCAAAAGAAGACAACATTCTGCAACACATCTCAATTCTTCTCAACTCTATAAACAAAACTTTAAAACTGCTAGAGCAAGAAGTATCACTTTATTGTCAAGACGTCAAAAATCACACGTTTTTATTTTATGGTCCAAGAGATGATTTTGAAACTCGTGCACAAATCATTCCTGTCATTCAAAAAGAACTAGAAGTGTACCACTATTACAAAGAAATAACTTTTGATCTTTTGTACAAAATTTAACTTTACACGCAATGTTTTTGTTTTAGTCAACAATATTTTACATCAATATTTTAAAATAATGTCAATTTTTGACTCATCATCGGAAAGTGAAGATGAACAAGAAATTACCACACACAACAATTTTATAGAAGAAGATGTTTCGCCTGGTCTAATGAGTTGCTTGTACATTTTATGGATGTTACTTGGTTTATTCGTTTTATTTGAATATCATTATCAATTATACTATGTAAATGTCAATAATAATATTAATAATTCATTTTTCCGTCAAAATACAAACGATTTATTAATTTAACGTGCAATGTTTTATCTTTTCCAACGCGTGTCTTTCGTTCCTTTTTCACTCAATTCATGCAACACTGCACAATTCATTGATTTAGCATGCAATGCGCATTAAAGCGCACAATGTTTTATGTGCAATATATATGCAGTCAAAATTGACTCTTATTTATAAAAAATATGTGTCTGAGCGCGTTTTAGCTGTAATTTTTTATTATACAAATAAAAATCTTAAATTCTGTAATTAAAAATTCTCACTTTGAACCAAAATCTTCAACAATTAACAACAGTCATGAAATTTTTGACTTTATTTTTTTGTGTCATTTTTTTGACGCAAAATTCCTTCGCCCAAAACATCACTTTTTGGAAAAATATTTTAGAAAAGGCTTCTGGATTTTCTGTCCCATTAAAGACTACCAGCTCCACAACCACCACCAGCTCCACAACCGCCACCAGCTCCACAACCACCACCAGCTCCACAACCACCACCAGCTCCACAACCGCCGCTTCCACTTCTACCGCTGTTGCAATTATTACGTCCACCTCCGCTCCGTTAAAGACCACTACAATTTCTTCAACAACATCAATTTCTACTACCATTAACAGTGTCACCACCACTGTGTCAACCAACAATTTAACAACCACCACAACTTTTGCAACATCTACTATTAGTCCTGCAATTACCACAATCAGTCCCACAACCGTAATAAACTCCTCTACCGTTCTTGACAAATTCACTTTTGACAGTAAGTTTGATTTGTTTTAGTTTAATTTTATTTTCTCTAATAATTATATTACTATTTTGCAGACGGATTCAAATTGGTGGTTTTTGTTATTCTCGTAATCGTTTGTCTTTTGGTGATAACCTTGACAATTAAATTTTGGAAATTTAATTCCCAACTGGCTAAACACAATTCTGAGGTAATTTTTTTAAATAAAAAATTTCTGTTTGATATTATTATAATTTTTATTTATTTTAGTTTATTGAAATGTCAACTCTTCGTTGCAAAACAAAGAGTCAAAATTCAATACCTTCTTCACAAGCCGATAACAACGTGTTGCCGGAAACATGCGACAAAAAAATAAACACCGACGAGTCATATTTGTCAAATTTAAGGGTAAGAAATTAATTTTTTATTTTTTCAAAATTAATTATAAAATTACTTTATTATTTATTAGAAATATCAATTCCGACCGTTGTACCGCCCAACTCCATCATATCCACGCACTTCGCTTCACAGACAACGGGCAGCATTTTTCAACGATTCTTTAAATTCCGTCACCACCGCTCAAATGGAATATTCTTCATCCGCCTCTTCTCTTTTTCATCCGCCCACTTCACATTAAATTTACTTTATTTTATATTTATTGTATTAGTAAGTAAGATATTTTAGAGTATGCGCATCTCTGTTTTTGAAATAAACATATGTACATAGTAACCACCTTGTCTCACTGCGGAATTACAGGTAATTTTTTCTTAATGCCGAAACACAATTCCATAAACGCCTTTGTTATTTCTTCCAATCCTCTTAATGGCACCTGGATTTTCATAATTTTGGTCGAATATTGTTGGTTGTTCTCGTTGTACTAAAAAAGATGCGGTTTAAAAGTGGACAATTTTTCACTATCATTTTTACTCACGTGTTCCTTTTTCATGTAAATTACTGGCCAGGTTGACAATCCTCCTGCTTTTTGTATATGCCTTAAACCGGTTATTCCCACAGTCACTTGTGGATTAAGGTATACCACCTTATACATTGGTTTTATTGGAAGGCTAACACTTTTTTCGTCCACCTTTTTGTTCTTGATTAGTTCAATAAACTTTTTTAGTGTGGCTGGATTTATATACATGTACTGAAATAAAAACTTAATCATTTCTGCAATAAAACGAATCAAATTAGAATTTCAAAACTTACGTTGTCCGGTCCAAAAAAGTATGCTTCTCTGGTAGAATGTTCCTTTTGCCATTCCACAAAATCAATGTCTCTAGTGTCGGCCATTTTCTCGGTTGTCCAATTTCGAAAAAATACTTTTTGCTCCTCTTCATTCATTAAAATCTGGTACGTCATCAAAGATGCGCCTTCATAAACCGCATGGTTGTTAATTTCATTTTCTAAAACTAGCTTCTTTTTTTTCGGTTTGGTTTTTTTCTTTCCTAAAATGTCTTGAGTCTGTTCATCAAGGTCTGTGTCCTCACTGACCTCATTATCGTCATCATCATCATCATCATCATCATTATTTTCTGAACTTTCATCGCTCGGTTCTTCTACATCGGTTGAAACATCATCAGAGTCAGAAGTCAACTCTTCCACTTCTGATTCTTCAGTTTCTTCAGACGTAACATCAGTTTCTGACAATGACATGTCTTCTTTCTTTTTTTGCTTTTTATCTAAAATAACATACAATATGGTTAATATGGCCCACGCATATAAAAATTCATAAATTTGAAATTACCGGTTTTTAATTTATGTTTTTTATTTGAATTCTTCTTGGACTTCTTCTCACTCCCATGTTTTTTCTTATCAGCCTTTTTATCATTCTTTTCCGTCTCCTTTTTGGTCTTTTTTTTCTTCTCGTCCTGAACGGTCTTATGATTGTCCTCTTCGGCATTTTTTATGCGAGAATTTAATTTTCTCCTCTTTGCTGGTGATTTCTTCATATTCTTTTCTTAAATGCGGGTTATTTATTCAAAGCAAAAATCCACACTGGCATCCAATAGAAAAAAATCCGTTCTTTTAAACCTTTTTCAAAGTTTATTGCCTGCTACCAACCAGAGCTGGTTAACACCCTAAAACGACCCAACCCCAAGTGTGTGTGGACAAATGGTTGATACAATCATGAATAAAAATTTTAAATAAAGGACCATGCACGTGATTAAGATTTTAAAAAAATACTAAAAAATGACAGGAACATAAATTTTCTTTGTTTTAAGTATTTAACAGAGATAATGCGAAATAGTGACCATAAATTTTATTGTCACAAAACTGCTTGACCGGAATATCGGTCAGAATTTTTCTCATGCGGTTATTTCTTTCCTGCAATTAGTCTATATACCGTTTAAGAAGTGAGCGCTTGCTGTTAAAATTTGTATAAAAGTCGGGATATATATTTTCATTCCGTCATTCTATCTTTGTTCAAGAAGTCTTCTACTCAAACTACCCCAACTCAATTTAAGGTAAAATAATAAAATATGCCTGGTCTTAACAACACCCAATCTCGTCAAGTAGCTCATAACTCGCAAGGGTTAAGGGTTACCCTAAATCTTGCCGATGATTCAACATCGGGTCTCAACGTCTCCAATTCTGCTGGTGATTCAACATCAGGCCTTAACTTCATCAATTCTGCCGATGATTCAACATCGGGATCTCCAACCGTTGTGCCAATTGGTCGAGGTGAAAGGTTGACAAGACCAATTAACACGGTAAACCCCTCTTCTACCAATCACAGAGTTGGTCGAGGTGGGAGAGTTTTTCCTCTGTCTCGCCTTGAAGTTGATGATTCAACATCGACATGGTTTGGCCGCAACCCTGCAAATAATTTATTTGTCGGGCGTGGTGTTGGTCGAGGTCAACCAACCCAATCAAATACCGAGCCATCAACTTCTGCTCCAAGAGTTGGGCGGGAGGTTGGAGGCGGTGCTGGCAGGGGTGGAAGATATTTTCATCCTTACCAGCGTCCGGCAAACCAAACTTCGGCCTCCACAACCTCCACAAGAAACGAAACTCGATCGAGTTCCGTTATCATTTTGGACAGCGAAGGGGAAGAAGTTGAAGAGGAGGAGGAAAGTTTTGCTAGGTCGAATAACGGCCACCACCGATCTATTCACATTGCACATTTATTTAATAGAAGAAGATCCATTTTTAGTGTTAATGAAAGATATGTGGAGTCTTTCATTCAACAGCAAATACGTGTACTTGAGCATGAGAATATTTTTTTACGAGCTGAAGTTCGTCGATTAAATATTCAATTATGCCGATTGATGGATTTGTTAATTTCTTAAGTTATTTGAGTTTATTTTGTATATACTTATTGTGTAATGTATTATCAAAATTATTTTAAATTAATGTAAATAAATTTTGTTTTCAGAATTTGTAAGACATGCCAAAATCCTACGTTTGTCCTGAATGTCAAAAATCGTTTGTTAGAAAATCTTCTCGCGACAAACATCAATTATTCCGTCATCGCAAAACCACAAAATCTCAAACTCGGACTCCGCTTAATCAGTCGTTTCAATGCCCATTTTGCGAGAACAAAGTAAGTTCCTTTAAATCAAGAAAAGATTTAGTCTCTCACATTGATGCTTCTCATTTGGAAAATTTACAATATTTATTACACAAATCAGCACTTAACGGAAAAATCAAATTTTATCGAAAACACATTTTTTCGAAAGAAACACTTAATGGTTTTGCTGCAAATAAAAAAAATAAACAAGAAATAGTTGACGTTATTCGTCACGAATTAAGTAAAACTTTTACGGTTAAAGTCGCCCTTATCTTGACAGCAGCGTATCAAATTCCTGATTTGAATTCCGCTGCAGAGAAAAAAGACATTGAGCATGGTAATACCAATATTGATGATACTGCTGAAAACCCTTCTGATCAGTCGTCGCCTCAAATATTGTCCAATGATCGAGATGTCTTTGCTCTAAGAACCAGCTACATTCAATTCACGTCTTTTGATTCATCTCGCTCGTTAAAAGGCAAGGTCCAAAAATTATTAAATAATTTAGTAAATCGAGAAGAAGATTTGTTGATGAGAGGTTCTGGATGGAGATTTGAGTCTTTATCTTTTAGTGATATTCAAATTACTAGTTTTTGATTTTTATGGACTTATTTTATTTTATTTAAAATATTTAAAATAAACTTTGGAAATGGATTTTATAGAAATTCCGCATGATTTAAGGAGATCTAATTGCTTGGAATGGAAAACTCGATACGATAAATTTAACTTTCTTTATCTGTACATTAGACATCTTTTTCCTGAAGAAACGGTTTCCGTTGTTGATTTTCGTCAAATGCCAATAAGATTTCTTAAAAAGTTTAATGTAAAAGGTTTCAAGTTTCCTCTTCAATTTTGTAATTTAAAAAAATTTTTAAAAAAAAACTCCCATTTACCAATTTCAATTTCGATTTTTATGAGAGTGAGGGTCAAGTTTCGAAGTTAGGATTTTTTACTAATAAAAACAACGACAGAAACAAAAACATTTTAAATTTGTTAATGATAAAATATGATCCTGAAATCTCTACTGAACATGAATCTCTATTTTCCCGCCTTCCAAAATTAGCTGGATGCAAGAAAAAATCTTCTCGTAAAAAGATTGACAATTCTAGTTCTAATGTTAAATCGGGTTTTTCTTCCAAGTTTAAAAAGATTAAAGATTTAAATCAACAGCACCATTTTTTTAAAATCACCAAAATTCAAGGTTTTTTAAATAATCGGGCTAGACTGGTGTCGGACAAAAAAGCGGTTCAACAGAAGCACATCTATTGTGAAAAATGTCTGCTACGATTCCGATCAAAATTTAAGAAGGAAAAACATGAACAAACTTGCTACGATAAACAACGTGCTGTCTACCCACCCAAAAATTTCTCCATAAGTTTTACCAATCACAGACATAAATTTCAAGCTCCTGTTGTAGGATTTTGCGATTTTGAAAGTGTGCTTCAAAGAAACAAAGAACGATCTAAGTGTCGATTTTGTTCAAAAACTGAGTGTCTGTGTGCTTTTCCCACCAGTGACGATATAAACGTGCATAGACCGGTGGGCTATAGCTTGCTTTTTGTGGACTCCGACGATGAAGTATTTTTTCAAGAAGAATATTTAGGAGAAGATGCAGTTAAACATTTTTTGAATCGATTGACTTTTTATGAAAAGGTTGTTGAAGAAAGAAAACAAAAATTTAGACATGTTGTTAAAAGTCAATCTAGTCCGCAAGAATGGCAAATGTATCGAGAAGCAAAGGTTTGTCATATTTGTGGCGGCCAGTTTAAAAATGAGTCTAGAAATTACAGAAAAGTTTTAGATCATGATCACGTGTCAGGCAAAATAATGGGTGCGGCTCATTCGTTGTGTAACTTGACAAGATCCGGTCCATACCGTACACCAATTTTTTTCCACAACGCTCAAGGGTAAGAAATTTTTGATTGAGTTTAGTTATCAAAATAATACAAATTATGCATGCGTTTCAGATATGATTTGCATCTTATTGTGAAAGAATTGAATCTTTCTCAATTTAAGTATAATCCAGAAGTTTTGGCAAAAAATAGTGAAAAGTTTCGCACTCTTACATTGGGCAAATTTAAAATTCAAGATTCACTAGAGCACATTTCTGCCAGTCTGGATGCTCTTGTTAAAGATTTAAATCAGACCTCAAATTTTTCCTTTCCCATTTTACAACAAATGGAAAGATTTAAAAAAATTCCTGCTCGTCAAAAATCAAAAGCTTTGAAACTTTTAAAAAGAAAAGGTGTCTTTTGTTATGAACATTTCCAATCCCTACAAGAGATGAAGAAAAGCCGAAACCTTCCGTCCAAAGACTCTTTTTATTCGGAATTAAACGAAGAACACATTACGGAAGCGGATTATTCCCATGCTCAAGAGGTCTTCAAATCATTTAAATGCAAAAATGTGGCGGATTACATGATGCTCTATTGTTCTTTAGACGTTGTTTTGTTGTGTGAAGCATTTCTTCAATACAGAAAAATGGTGATGGAGCATTTTCAATTGGATCCTGTTTATTATCTAGGTAAGTTTTATTCTTTAATGTCAAATGTATTGTAATACTAAATTTATTTAACCTTAATTAGGAATTCCTGGATTGAGTTTTGACGTCATGCTCATGTTTTTTGAAAATTCAGAACAAGCTAAATCAGATAATAAGCTCACAACCAAATCCGAAACTTCCAAACCTCTTGGATCATTAGATGTCTATTCTGATCCTGAAATGGAGCGTTTTTTCACAAAGGGTATTAGAGGTGGGCAAAGTTTTATCGCCCAGCGTTATGCCAAAGGGAATAGCAATCCTGGAAAAAGCGGCGATCACTTGTTATACATTGATGGTAATTTTAAACTGTATTATTTAATAAAATTATTTTGTTTTAACTCAACAAATTTTTTTTAGCCAATAACTTATACGGAAGTATGGAAACTTTAAAGTTACCAGTTTCTGATTTTAAATGGGTTCCAAAAAGCGAATTTAAAAGATGGTCAGCTAAAGATATCATCAATATTCCTGCGCAAGACGATACAGGTTATGCGTTTGAAGTTGATTTGCATTATCCATCTCATCTTCATCAGGTAAATCTAATCTTTGGTGCAGCACGTTATTTATTAATTCCAGCAACTTATACACTATTATTTTCAGGCACACGATCAATTTCCGCTGGCTCCGTATACAGACACGGTTTCTTTTAAACATCTATCACCTTACAATCGTCGTTTACTGAAACAACACTGTCCTCGAGATTATAGGAACAAAAGATATAAAAGCAAGAAATTGTTGAGCACTTTTTATGACCGAAAGAAGTACGTGGTGCATCTGGAAAACCTGCAGTACTACCTAAAAAAGGGCATGAAGCTGCTAAAGATAAGAAAAGTCATGAAGTTTCGACAAAAAGCTTTTTTAAAAGAATTCATCGAGAAGGTCACAAAGCTGCGATCGAATGCCCGCAACGACTTTGAACTAAGGCTTTTTAAACTTTTTGCCAACTCTACTTTTGGAAAGTTTATTGGTAAGTTTCCAAAATAAGATGATTTATCCGCGTAAAAAATAAGTACTATCATTAAGGGGTCATTTTTTATTTAGAGATCGTTTTATTCTTTTTTACACATCGGGGACAAGTGCGTGGTGGTACCTTTGACAGTTCCGACAGTAGGTCCGGACGGAGCTCACCACGCACTTGGCCGCATCGTATTTATGTTCGTCTTGAGCACGGTTGGGTTGTGAAGATGCGGTGTTGTTGGGGGGGACGTGGCCTGAACCGCTGCTAAAAGCGGTGGTGACCGTCCTCACCAGCCCGACCACCGCATCGGCAAATCGACTGATGAGGCTCCTCCTCGGCAACGTTGGCGGCGCGGTTGGCGGCAGCATCGCCGATGCCATCGACCGGTTTGTCTTTCGGGGATCCGGAGACGGTGGCGGAGCTGGCGGGATCGGAAGACGGCGGCGCCGCCTCCGGATCTTTGCAAAGTTGTTCGATGCTGGTGCTTCCTCCTCCTCCTCCATCCTGTCCCGCTCCTCCTCCATCCTGTCCAGCAAAAACACCCCGTCCTGCTCCTCCCTCCTGAACACCCCAACCATTATTTTCGTCCTCGTCCTCTTCATCGTCCTTTTTCTCCTCCTTCTCCACCTTCCTTCCTTTAATTTGTTTTGAATTTTCCCACATGGGGTTGGTTGGGAAGTTATTAGAAATTAATCACCAAATCTCAACACAATTAATGGCAAATTATCTCATAAATATCAATAAATTAAATGAATATTAAATTGTAGAATTTGTGATATTGGTTTTATTATGTCGTTTTTTTAAAGGAACAAATTTATTTGTTAATTTTTTTTGGTCACTTTACGGGCTGTGGACGGGGACCACAACGACGGAAATGCCGTTACTTGCCGCACTTCTGGCACCGGTGAAGCTTTTTTGTAGAAGTTAGGTATTTCATTAAACGGCTGCTTGGAACGAGAGGTCTGTTTATTTTTTTGGTTGAAAGAGTTTTGCGTCTCCGGCGCAGATCTGTGAAAAGTCATTGTAGGGTAGACATGAGAGGACCGCTGATTGGTCTCAGAAGATCCCCATGCTCCACCACCCGCAGCGCCAGAAGATCCCCATGCTCCAGATCCCCATGTTCCTCTGTTTGTGGTTCCAGAAGATCCCCACGCTCCGGAAGATCCTGATGCGCCGGAAGATCCCCATGTGCTTCTGTTTGCGAATCCTGAAGATCCCCACGCTCCGGAAGATGCTGATGCTCCGGAAGATCCCCATGTGCTTTTGTTTGCGGTTCCTGAAGATCCCCACGCTCCGGAAGATCCTGATGTTCCGGAAGATCCCCATGTGCTTCTGTTTGCGGTTCCTGAAGATCCCCACGCTCCAGAAGATCCTGATGCTCCGGAAGATCCCCATGTGCTTCTGTTTGCGGTTCCTGAAGATCCCCACGCTCCGGAAGATCCTGATGTTCCGGAAGATCCCCATGTGCTTCTGTTTGCGGTTCCTGAAGATTCCCACGCTCCGGAAGATCCTGACGCTCCCCCAAGATCCCCATGTGCTTCTGTTTGCGGTTCCTGAAGATCCCCACGCTCCAGTTGATCCTGATGCTCCGGAAGATCCCCATGTGCTCTTGTTTGCGGTTCCTGAAGATTCCCACGCTCCAGACGATCCTGACGCTCCCCCACCCACAACTCCGGGGGAGGACCATCCTGATGCTCCTCTAGCTGCAGTCCCAGCAAAGCTGCTGCCAGAAGTTGTAGTTGTTTTTGTCTGGCTCGATCGCCTCCAAAAAGTCATAGAACTTATTTTCTTTTCCTGACCTTTCTTATCCATTTTAAAATTGTTGTTATTGTTCGTAAATTTTTGATGACTGAATATGCTGAGCTCAGAAAACGTAATGATCTTACATCGTAAATTTTGTATTTTACATTAGTTATTACAGAAAGGAAATGAAATGTGATAAGGTGTGGCTAGCTAGCTGGCTCGTTTGCATGAACGTGTAATTTTTAACAACAATATTCTAATTAAAATTTTATTTTGCATTTCAGAAAATGTTCGAAATTATTGTGAAGTGGTTCTTTGCAGAGATGAACAAAGTTTGAGAAAAGCTAGTCTTGGCCAACACATCAACAGTTTTCAAATCATCAATGAGAATTTGGTGGCTGTCAACAAGAAACCGGCAACAATAGAGTTAAAAAAACCTTTAGCTGTTGGTTTTTCCATCTTGGAATTGTCCAAGTTGTTTATGTACAGATCGTATTATGACACAATTCAACATCATTTTGGCAAAGAAAATGTATCTTTGTGTTTCTCAGACACAGATTCTTTTCTTTTAAAAGTAAGATGCAACAACTTGGAAAAAGAAATGAAAAAATTAGAGCACATGTTTGATTTTTCAAAGTACCCTAAACAACATCCTCTTTTCGATAGCAGTAGAGCTAATCAGCTTTTTTATTTCAAAGATGAACTAAAAGGCAGAGCAGCTATTACTCATTTTATTGGCTTACGCCCAAAATGCTATTCCATGAAAATTGTTGATTTTTTGGACAAAAACAAAACAGAAGAAAAGAAAATATGCAAAGGTTTAAAGAAATCTAGCATAAAAAAGCAATTGACCTATGACGATTACAAAAAATGTTTAAAACAGTCTGTTGTAATTTATAAATCTTTTAAAAACTTAAGATCAAAGAATCACAAGATCCGGACCTGTTTTCAAAGAAAAATTGCATTATCAGCGATGGATTCCAAGCGACACATTTTAAATTGTGGATATCACACTTTATCGTTAGGAAATTGTCTTATTGTCAACAACAAATTATCTAAATGCCATATTTGTAAATAAATAATTAAGTTGTTACTTTTATTTAAGAAAAAAATTTAAAAGTATTTATTCAAAGTCAACAAAATGGATGGTTTTGATTTAAGGTTTAGAATTCCTTCCAACATGTTAATTGTTGGTCCAACATCGAGCGGAAAAACAACGTGGCTTAAACATTTAGTTCTTGGTCGTCACAAATATTTTGCAGCTCCGCCAGAATCAATGTTGTTGTTTTACAAAGAACCACAAAAAGCTTATGAATATATGGAAGACGATATGAATCGAGACAAACGTTCCAACTCTCGGTTCCCATCATTTCGTAAATTTAAAAGTATTCCAAATTCAATTGAAGAGTTGAAAGATATTTTGGAAACATATCCAAGAAAAATGCCCAAATTAGTTGTTTTTGACGATTATTTAGACGATGTTGGTCAAATATTAAAACATTTTTTTACGGTTTTGACTCATCACTACAATTGCTTCACGATTTTTTTGTGTCAAAATTTATTTGATAAAAAAGGTGATTTGCGGACGTTAAGCATAAACACACAGTACATGGTCCTTTTTAACAATCCGCGGGACAGAAGCGCGGTTGCACATTTAGCCAAACAAATTTTTCCTGGTCGGGTCGGAATTTTAAATAAAGCGTATAGAGAAGCTGTTAACGGTCGAAGTCACGGATATCTCCTTCTAGATTTCCATCAGCAACAAGACGATAAAGTCAGAATTCGAAGCAACATTTTTCCGTACGAGGGGCTAATGAAAGCTTACGTTACCGTTTGAAAGATTTCATATCTATTTAAGAGAAATAAAAAATTGCTGCTGTCAAAATGTCTAAAACATTAGGAAAAGCTAGTACGCTTTTTTATGTAATAAAAAAATTAAAACATCAGGATTGCGCGAATTTTTTAAGCCATTTGGACGATCGCGGTGTTGAATTACTCTGTCGTATATTACATTACGTTTTAAACGGTGATTTGCCCATACATGGGAAAGTACGAACACAACTCCAGAAAAAAATAAGAGCTCATTTGGAGGAATTTAGACGTCTTGCTGCGCCGCCGCGTCGATCTTCCGACATTTTAAAAAAAAGAAAAATATTGCAAAGGGGCGGAATTTTAGGAGTTTTATCGGCAATTGCCAGCACTGTTATCCCTCTTTTAGCTCAAATTATCGCAAAAAAGAGTTCGCGACGTCGTCGTTAAAATGAGCTCAAGAGTAAATATAAAACCGCATGATGAGATGTATTCCATGTTTTTAGTGCCTAAAAGATTATATTATTCTTTAATAAAAAATATAGAAGACGATGAAACAAAAAAAGAACTTATTGCTATGAATGAAAACCCAGAAACAACCAACTATATTGAAAACGCCATTAAATTTAAAAATTTACTAGACAGGCAGAAAATAAACCAAACTGGGGATAAATTACTTCGTTTTGGACCCGATAAATTACCAAATGTTACATCGGTCACCCAATCCGATAGCATGGGTCGTACTTATCAATATCCTTTAAAATCACCATCTGCTCAGATCCCTCAACAAGAAGAAATACCGAATGTAATGCCACCTGACCGAGTCACCCAAATTGGAAGCAGTGTGGGTCCTACTTATCAACCTGTTTTAAGACCACCATCTGTTCAAATTCCGCAACAAGAAGAAGTGCCGAATGTGATGTCGCCTGGTCGAGTCACCCAAACTGGAAGCAGTATGGGTCCTACTTACCAGCCTGTTTCAAAATCACCATTAGCGCAAATTCCACAACAAGAAAAAATGTTGTCGCCTAATCGAGTCGACAGCAGTATGGATGTCACGAATGCATCTCTTTACAGAACACCTGTTGGATCTCCCCAACAAAAAGAAAGTAATTTACCTGTTAAAAGACAATCTGATGCAGAAAAATCCCTTAGTCCTGAAAAATCAAAAAGCCCAAACAAATCGGTTTATTTAACCAAACAAGAAGAATGGCAAGAAACACCTGTTGCGGAAGCGATGACGCGAAGAAATTCAAAAGGCAAATTAGTTTGTCCTATTCCGGATTGTTTTAAGCAATATGTAGACGAAACACAATTAGGCAAACACTTGCTAAAAGATCATCCAAAAGATATAGCCTTAAAAGAAAAAAAGACCATTAAAGGAATGATTTCTAGTCCTTACGCCAGAACAAACAGCCCAAACGAGATGGATTACTCATACACACTTTCTGAAATAAAATCTCCCGTTGTGTTAAAATGGCGAAATACACCTATCGCGAAAGCAGTGAAAGAAAAGAATGCAGCAGGCAAAATAGTTTGTCCTTTTCCTGGTTGCGGGAAGCAATATGTTGGCATTCCGCAATTCAGCAGACACATGATGAGAATTCATTATAAACAATTGTCTGTAAGGAATAGGAAAAAAATTTTTCAAATGACCTCTACCCCTCTAAAAAGAAGATCAGGAAATCTTGAAAGCTCTTATCCTTCATTTCCACTCACACCTGTTAAAATACGATATTCGGTTGGTAAACACCGATCAAAGGGCGCAACAAAAGGACCATTAACACCTCTTAAAACACGATTTGCAGCCGGTAAAGATCGAGCAACAAACGCGTTAAAAAAGAGTTTTATTGAAGCTGAAACTCCCGCTCGAATTAGAACCAGACCAAAAACAATGAAAATGTTAAAATCTAGAAGTACGACAAAAAGAAACTCTGCTGAAGCCGGTATGTCACCTACAGCCGGTATGTCACCCGCAAAAACAGAATCAAAATCAAGAAAAATGTCTAAATCAGAATCTATTAAAAAACGAAAAATTTTTATCGGAAAATATCCAAAATTATAAAAGTAAAATATATTAATATTTTTTTTCAATTTCTTTTAAAAAATAAGTTACAATTTCGTCGTTTTTTAATTTTGGATTTTTCACAAATATTTTAACAAATTGTTGAGGGGTCATTTTATTGTTGCCTACGGATAAACAAAATGCGGCCGTGTACCATCCACAAAACAAAGAACGGAAACTTTGAATGGGGCGAGACAATATTGTTTTTAATGAGTTCTTTTCTATCCAGGGTCGTAAGAATTTCATCAAACATTTGTTCCATATTGGTGGTAAAAACCCAAAAGAATCAAAATAATAGAGCTGATTTTTTTTATTAATGTACATTGCTATGAAATGAGATCCTTTTTGATTTCTTTTGGATAGGTTAGCGATCAGACAGCAAGGCAATGAAAGCGGATCAGATGGCAAGTCGTCGACCGAAAATACCCCGACGAAATTCTTACATCTGGGTTGAATGTAATTGTTTAAAAAGATATTTGATAGCCCTCCCTCCATGTCTTCTTAATTTGTTCCTTTTATGACTTGTTGAAATTGATCTATTTTAATACCAGAGTTGAAAATGGATAAAGCCAGAACGTATATAGGATGAGGAGTTATTTCGGAAAAACCCAATTCCAAATCTAAATTTCCATAACTTTCCGGATGTATGTGGTACGAATTACATTGATCTGGTGTCAAATCGGCTGCCAGAAAAAATCTTCCATTCACAAAAGCATTATACGACAATCCGATGGACTGATTGCCGTGCGAAATGCCTATACTGTCGTATAAATGCCGATACAAGTCAACAGCGTCCCCTTCGCCTATATTAGGTTGAAAAGGTTTGGGAAATACGCATTGGCCGTTCTTTTTTAGATTATATGAGGAAAGATTAAAATGTTGAAAATTAAAAGGATTTTTGTTGGGGGCATGCGACATGGCCTGATTGTGAATCATCACAAAAAACACTTGTTTCGGTAAGGTGCCATTAGCGATGTTGGCGATGTTGAAGGACGACACGCCTTGAGGAATGACATAATGTCTTAAACGTGTGGCGCTGAAAGGCAGGTAGCACGGTTCTTTTAAAAGTTTGTTTTTAAAACTTTCTCGCACCATTAACGTGGGCAACACTTTTCTCATATGCAATTTAACATCTTTTAACACAATTTTAAAAGGTTTTGCTGCTGCGGGATCTTGAAGCAAACCAAATTTTTCAGGCGATCGAACCAATTTTATTTTGATATCCACATTTGGAGGTAAAAATCGATCAGTGTCAAACAGATCAACAGCCATACGTGTATTGAAAAATACTTTTTTACCGTTCATCATCAATCTTTTTCTTGTATGTAGGGTTACATCCGGATTGAATTTTGGGGGAATTTCTTCCAAAGTAATTTCGGATCTAGTTTCGTTATAAAATCCTTCGGCCGACAAATAACTGGTTTTTACTTCAAGATTGTAACTTAAAAATGATTGTATAAACATTCTCCAAGGATAGGTGACCGCTGAACTTAAATCAGCTACTTGGACTCCATTCAAATATACTTCTACTTGACTGAATAAACAAGCGGCAAAATGATTTACCAACACGGCTTTACTTTCGGCTGTAACAAAACCGCCATCATCATCTGTCACTACAAAATGTCCACTAAGTCTGGTTTGACTCAGTATAAAAGAACACTCGTTGTCGCGAGGAACAAGAAATTCTACCGGTCCGGTGTTGGTGATAGAAGCCACGCTATTGTAAATAACGTTAGCTCCTTCCAATAGACCTGTTTCTACTTCCAAAGGTGCGTGAAGCGCTAAACCACTTTCCGTGCCATCGTTTTGTTCTACAGCCAATCCAGCAATTCCGCTTTTATCGGGCAGACCCATAACAAAGGATGGAAGTGTTGGTTAGCAATGTTAAAATCAGTTGCAAAATTCGTCTTATCAACAGTGATGAAATTTCTTTTAATACTGATAATGTAATGAAACATTATAATAATTTTACCGTTGTTAAAAAAAAATATTCTTTTATTGTGTTTACCAAAACAAAGCAAAATCGAAATTTCCACGTAAACATTACTAAAATCCCTTCCACAGAGCATATATCAAAAGCGTTAGACGAATTAAAACTTGTTATAAGTAGCGAATTTATTATTGAAGTGTTTAAAATAGAAAACATGACTTGTTTGTATCAAATAAAATCAGAAATTAATTTATCAACATTTTTCAATAATCTAAAAATAAATGCAGATTTTGAAATTGTGCAAAAGAGATATGATCCTGAAAAATTTCCTGGCATGTTTTTAACATTAAGAAAATGTTCTGCTTTATTATTTTCGTCTGGAAAAATAGTAATAATTGGAGCTTCCAGCGAACAAGACGCTAAACAAGGAATTAAAATTATTTATGAATTGTTTAAAAAATATAAAACCGAATAAATTCAATACTAATAAAACATTACACACATTTATTTGGTATTTCAGTCGAATCTCGATCTTCATTCAATAAACAATGGAATTATGTTCAAAAAAATTAGATTATATTAAGATGTGCAATCATCAATATTTAATAGAAGACACCCGACAAGGAGACGTAGTGTGCACTGAGTGTGGTTTGGTTATTGATAAAATATATTGCGAATCAAATTTAGAAACAAAATGGGAAAAAATAAGAAATTTTAATAAAGAAATTGAACAAAACGATCAACATTTGGGAAAAGAAAAAAAATTTTTAAAAAATTTATGCAGTAAATTACATTTAAATAATGATGTCACAAATGCTATTTTTAATTTGTGGGCAGAAATAACAGCGTGGCATTACCGAAAAAACGGAAAAATTAAAATTAATTTAAAAGGCTTGGTTGTTATGACTTTGTATCAAGGTTTAATAAAAGAAAAAATTCCCCGCCCAATAAGTCATTTGTGTCAGGAAGTTGACATCAATCCAAAAACGGTGTGGCGTTGGATAAAATTATACAGACAAGATTTAGCTGTCACGATTAAAACAGAAAATTCTATAAAGGCTAAAGATATGGCAGAATATTTTTTACAGCCTCTACAGTTAACCTATCAAGAAATGTCGTCCATTAAAGAAAAACTGGATAAGAATGAAAATAGTTCTTTTGCTCCTAGAACTTTATTGGCGGCATGTGCTTATGCCTTTTTAAAAGAAACAAAAAATCCATATCCAAGCGTCAAAAATACGGCTCGTGTTTTAGGTGTCAGTGTTATGTCCTTATACAGATGTCTTAAAAGTCTGAAGCAATAAAAAGTATATGAATTTCCACAGTGGTTTACGTTGGCAGCGAGGCTCGGGAATTGGATCACTTTTTTCTGGAATCTTTCGCGGTTTAATGCCGGTAGCAAGATCAGCGGTAAAAACTATTGGAAGAGTGGCTAGAAGCGCGCCGATAAGATCCGCAGGTAGAGCTTTAAAAAAAGAGGCGACAAAAGCAGCGGTAGAAACCGCGTTAGAGGCTTTGGAGGGTCAACCGGTCGGCAAAAAAGCTAAACAACGTTTAAAATCCGCTACTCGCGGTATTTTGCTTAACGCTGCTAGACAAGCAGATACCGACAACGAATATCAAGCTCAAAATTTGAGCAGAAAGAGGAAAACCCCGTCAATTGCTAAATCTAGGAAAAAAAGACGGAGAATAATTAAACAACCCCTGTTTTAAAAAGAAATGTCAACAAAAGAGATTTTTTTAAAAGAATATGCAAGACCAGGCTCACCAATAGCTTTTGCATCTCCTGCGTTGATTTATTATTATTATGGAAAAAAAATTCCTTTGTCAACAATTGAAGAATGGTTAAAAGGAACTGATTCTTACACACTTCATAAACAACCAAAATTACCTAAACCAAGAAATCCAACATTTGCTTATCATAAGAGATATCAATTTCAAATTGATCTTATAGATTTAGGAAATTTAATCGAACAAAATGACGGAAATAGATACCTGTTAACAGTCATTGATATTTTTACACGATTTGCGTTTGTAGAACCCTTAAAAAATAAAACAGCAAAAACTTTTATGGAAGGATTTGAATCTATTATGAAGCGAGCAAAAAAGTTTCCACGCAGAATTTTGGCTGATAAGGGAGCGGAAATTAAGAATAAATTGTTTCAAGCCTACTGCAAAAACAATAACATTCTTCTATTACACAGCAACAATTTTGTGCACGCCCCCTTTGTGGAAAGATTTAACCGAACTTTAAAAAATCTGATGTTTAAATACATGACTCACGAAAATACAGATAGGTACATTGACGCGTTACCTTTTCTTGTTCATACCTACAACAATCGCAAACACCGCATGATTGGAATGTCACCCGCCGAAGCTGAGCTCCCCGGACGGGCCTATCACATCAGAAGAAAGCAGGAATTACATTATTCGAAAATTAAGAGAAAAAAACCAAAATACAAAATCGGTCAACCCGTACGCATAAGCGTAATGAAGGGGAAATTTGATAGGGGATTCACGCCTCAATTTAAGGAGGAAATCTTTAAGATTAAATCAATTTCCACACGTCTGCCTAAACCTACCTATGAATTGGAAACTCTAGAACAGGATGAAACTTTGGAAGGAAATTTTTATGAGAGTGAACTTACGTCTGTAAATGAGCCAGAATTATTTGTCATTGAAAAAATTTTACGAACAAAAAAAGATAAAAAAACCGGAGAAAAAATGTTTTTAGTGAAATGGAAAGGGTATAAAAACCCTAGCTGGACATATGAGAAAGATGTAGTTGATGTGACTCAATAGTGCAGAATGGATTATAACATTTATTGTGTGTCAAACGCTACTTCCAATACGGGTGTCAAAAATACTTTAAATTCCTTTACCAATTTATTTCCTCAAAATTTAGATTTAAAAAATAGAGAATGGGAAATTGGTATAGTATCTATTGGTTTACATTACAATTACAACCAACTAACCATGACAAAAGGTCAACCTGGTTTTATTATGCTAAAAAACAAACTAACATCTATAAATTCTTTAGAAGAGGACATAAGAGTTGAGATTTCAAACCAAACGAAATCTATTTGGGTTTTACCTGATCTAGATGAAGATGAATTGACGATAAATAATCTTATGTTGCATTTGCATAAATATATTTACAAGGAAGGAATGAGATTGTCTACTTATGATGTCAAAAAAAACGGAGAAGATAAAAGATACTACACTATACAAGAACTCCCCAAAAAAGAAATGGAAAATGAAAATTACAATTATGATAGATACTTGTTGATTAATCAACATTTAATAAAAATTTTAAAGTTAAGATGTTATCAAGACGGAAATATGTTTTCTGAAGGAAAAACAATCAAAATATTTGACAATAAATATGTGTATTTTCCGTTAAAGAAAAATTTTAGGTTTCAAACCATACCAAATAAAGTAAATTCCGTTTTAAAACCCGGTCTGGTCCACGTAAAATCAAATATTATTTCTGACGTTCCTAGCGGAGATAGCTATTCCACAATTATGTTTACAACAACTTTACCTAAGCAAATGGAAGGTCATTATTTTTACCATAATGTAAAAAAGGTTAGATATTATCAAGTGCGGCAAACCAATATTGAGACAATAGACTCACAATTCACAGATTCCTTGGGAAATCTTTTGAGCTTAAAAGAAGGTCAACCGTCTTTAATTCATTATCATTTAAGAGAGAAGGAAAAAAACATGGATTACGAATTTAGACACGTGCGAATTGATTCAAAAGTAGATGCCAAATTGGATTACGAAAATACAAATAGTAGCTTTTGGGTGCATTTGAAACATCCATTGAACTTGAATACAAACGCAAAAATTGCCTTGATGGATATTTCTTTTCCCGACAGCATATGCAGCATTCCAGAATCGATGGCTAATGATCCAATTATTATAAAAATGATTGAGGGAGAAGAGGAAGAACACCGTTTGGAAATACCAAAAAATTTTTTTTGCGACTCTAACGATATAACAATGGCGATGAACCGGCTATTGCCAGAACAACTAAAGAAAATAGTGTATTTTGACAACATTAATGGATTTTTAAGAATTACGACTAAAACTAAACAAAATTTTATAATTGGATTTCCACAAAGCCTCTGCCCAATTTTAGGAATGTATGATTACCCTGAGGAAGAAGAAACAAGAGTTTTTGATGAAGAAAACTATCATTTTTTTGGTGTGAGACATTACTCTCTTTATGATGCGCCACAACCGATAGACATTTACAAGCTGTATCCTGGTGTTATGATTTGTTATGCCAATTTTGTTCAGCATTCTATTGTTGGAAACAAATTTTACCCAATTCTAAGAATTATTCCCACAATGGGCCAATCAAGACAAAATGACTATTGCTCTATTCATTTTGAGCATTTAGAATTTATAAAATGCAATGTCGATTATTTAGACAACATGAAGATCGAATTGAGGAGATTAGACGGAGACTTGATTAAATTTGACAACGAAAAAAGAGTAGTTTTAAATATTGTAATAAAAAACCCAATTTAAATTTTATTTCAATAAAACGATTCATTTAACGGCAACGAATTATTGGTAAAATTTACTAAAGAAATATCTAAAGTACGATTTGAAAACGATTCATTTAACGGCAACGAATTATTGGTAAAATTTACTAAAGAAATATCTAAAGCACGATTTGCATTAAAAATTGAAATTGCTTTTACAATGTTATAAAATGACATAAGAAACACATAAGGTAAAACACAAATACAAATAACAAGAATAATGGCTCCAAAAAAGTTACAAAACGTGTAACACGAGTCAGAATAAAGACTGTAGAGACTGGGAGATTGCAAATTCTGGCGGAATTGGCCCGATTCTTTAAAACGACAATTCGGTTCTGAGCGTTGATGTGTGTTTGGGTTCATCTTTAGCCAAATGTTGTTGTTCATACTTCTTCTCCATCAACCGCGTGTTGTTCCAAACAAAAATCTTTGCACAACAATTTCATGCAAAAAGACGCATAAAAATGAAACACTTTTAGCTCGTTTTGGATTTCACGATACCACCACAACCTGGTGCCTGAGTCGCCAGAAGTATTAGGTTTTCCAAGAAGTTTGTCTTTGAAGCAGGTTCTGTAGTTTACCAATTCACTGTCCAATGATTCCAAAGACTCATTGATTCTGCGAAGATGAGCAGAAATGCGGCGCATACAATGCACAATGTGAGTTGGATCTGAAGTATTGTAAATACCAGCTTCGTCAGGACCAGAATCCCAGTCAGAATTATGTGGCGATCCTGATGTTGGTTGGTTGTTGACTTGTCCACTCATGCTGCACAACTGAAACTATATTTTACATGGACACAACTAATAAATAAAAGCGTGCTCAGCAAATATTTGGTCGAGTTAGTGCTCACAATTTAATGACATTTGGGTCAATCTAAATAAATGAAATTTAGATTAAATCAAGCGCCAAAAAAGTATGAACTATTATAAACATTTTCAAATTGAGGTGATTGCTCACAATTTCATATCTTTTATGTAGATTCAAATTAAAATTAAAAAATTTAAATCTCACACAAAAGGTAAAAAAGCATGAGACATTGATCTTGACGATTATGTGATAAATTGACTTCAATTTAATGGCGTTTATGTTGCTCACAATTTAATTACTCTTGTAATGATTATCATATATGAAAACAATACGATTCTCATACAAGGGTAAAAAAAGCATGAGACAATTTCAGTCTTCGGATTTTAAAGTTGAGTAATAGCTCACAATTTAATGTCAAATGAGAGAGGTCTAATTAAAATTTAAATTTTAGACCTACTGACATTTGTCAAAAAGAATGAGAAATAGAGATGGTCTTCTGAACTTTGATAAGTTGAATAATAACTCACATTTTAAAAATAAATGAGCGAGATAAAATAAATTGAAAAATTTTAATCTTGCGCATTTATTAATAAATTATGAGAAAAGTGATGTCTTAATCTTCGAAACGATTGGAAACAACTGTAAGTTTTTGCGCGATAAAATTTAGGAAATTCTTCTTCTTGCAGTTTGAAAATTACATTTAAGCGGGTTTGGAACAGAAAGACGGAATTTTAATCAATTTTGTTCTCAGAACCTTTCTTTGTTTTGTGCTTTAAAATAAAAAAGATTTGGTAAAAGTAGTTGCAACAAGCTTGAAACAAGCTTGATCGAGCCTGTAATCGGCCTGTTTTTGTCTGCAATCGGCTTGCAACAGGCTGATTACAAGCTTGATCGAGCTTGTTGCAAGCCGATTGCAGACGAAAACAGGCCGGTTGCAGGCTGATTACAGGCTCGATTGAGCCTGTTGCAAGCCGTTTGCAGATGAAAACAAGCCGGTTGCAGGCTCGATTGAGCCTGTTTCAACCTGTTTGCAGATGAAAACAAGCTGGTTGCAGGCTCGATTGAGCCTGTTTTAACCTGTTTGCAGACAAAAACAGGCTCGATTGAGCCTGCAACAGGCTCAATGTAGATGCCATCAAGGTGGTTTGAGAGCGCTTCAAGATGGTTTTCATGCGTAAACGGATGGTTAAAAGCCCGTTTTAGACTGTTTTAAGGTGTTTTGAGAACGTTTTGAGAAGAAATGTGCCTACATCGGGCTCGAAAGAGCCTGATGTAGGTACATTTCTCTACAATTCTCCTCGACATCCTCCGGCTCCTCCTTGATTGGCAACTCCCCAAATTTCTTCTTTAGGTAGTCGCTCGCGTTCGCCTTCTTTTCCTTCTTCTTCTTCTTCTTCTTCTTCCTCCTGTCGTCGGACTCAGAAGATGACAAGTCGGAAGGATCGGTCGGGTCTTCGTCAGGCGGTCCACCTCCGGGTGGTCCACCCCAACCCCCTGCCCCTCCTGAAGGTTGCCACCCTCCCGGAGGTTGATTGGGCTGGTCCTGATCGTCTCCCCTCCGACGCGAGTGACCTCTGTGGGGATTGTTGTCACCTGGGCCTCCGCCGCCACCTGCCGCTCCGCCAACAGCTTGTTGTTGGCCGGGCAAGTCGCGTGCCGCTGTCCAGGCAGGATTCGCCGTCAACATGTCGTGGATCTTCAAGGCCGTCTTTTCCTCCATCCTCTTTATCAGGTCCCTTTGTTGGCGTTCAAAGTTTTCCACCAACCGGTTGATGTCGCGTGCCAATCGCTCCTCTCCTCCGGTTGGCGAAATTCCATATCGGGCCAGGAACTCTGCTGTTGCCCTCTTCTCCATCCGGATTTCTTCCCTGATCTGTTCCTCAGTGTTGAGAGCAGAACGGAAGGGAAGGGTGTTTTCCTCCTGGATAGGCTGAAAGGGAGATTGGAAGTTCATCCTCCCAGCCGCTCCTCCGGTGGGTTCCGGGACCGCACTGGCGATCGGGGAGAGTGCCACGTCTCCTCTTTGCGGCGCGGTGGTCCGGGGGGCAGTTTTGAGTCGGGCTCCCGTGCTGTGCAGGGGGCCCTCCAATCCTAGTGGGGATCGATTCTCCTCCTCTTGTCCCTGGGGGGTTTGAGGTTCCTCGACCCTGGGCACCGGATTGGTGATGGAGGGGTCGTCAAGCCTCCTTAGCTTAGCGGCTTTCGGGGCTACCGTTGTGACCGTTGTAGTTGCCGTCGTCAGGAGTTGTGAAGGCGGTTCCAACTGCAGTTTTGGAAGCGACTCCGGTCTGGCCTCCAAGGCTATTTGGCCCAGAGCCTTCCTGATGGCCTCAATTGGAATCGGTTCCGCCTCCGGCTTCTTGATCCTCACCAGGTGCGTCTGTTGAGGATCCGGGATGGTGGTAATTTGACGTTCCCTCTGCTCCTCTCTCTGTCTTTCCTGTTCCAAGACCTTGTTGGCCAACGTCTTCCGCTCCGCGTGATAACGTGCCTGGTCCCTTGCGCGAAGAAAGTAGTCCTGGTGGAGTAGAGGGACGTGCAGTCCAGCCTGATGCATCAGCTCCACACACTGTAGCATGACACGGACGGGTGCGTGCGGTGACTCCATCAATTTTATCTCTCGGTCCCGGACGAAATGTTCGAAGTTACCGGGATGTCCAAGGACCGCCAAGATACATGAAATTACTCCTTCGAAGAAGAGAGTTCGGGCCAGACCTGTATACCTTGTCATAAACCTTTGGAGTTGTTCGGGGTTGCCTCCGGCCAGGGTCATGGAATCCCTGAGTTGATCGAGGAACGTGTCGAGTGTTCCCCACGTCTCAGTCCTCCTTCGGTACCAGTCGTCAATCCGGTACTCCCTGCGCTTTAGCATCTCCATCCCCGCTTCCACGGCCATGAAGTAGTATAGGTCCTTGTCTTCCCTGGAGTAAACCCGCACCACCTGGGTTATCCTGATGTTTTGGTCCATCCGTGCCATCAGGATCATTCGCTCGCGAGCGAGGTTGTCGTCGAGGAGAGGTGACAGAATCACCTCCTGTTCCGGTCCTGCGAGCCTGAAGTTAACACTTTGGTCGGCGGCCGACTTCACCAAGGCGTTGGCATTGTCCAGGACGAAAGCTTCCAACACCGAGCGATTCCAGTGTGTTGGGTTCCGCATCGCCTTGTCCCTTTCTGTCGTCATCCTTTCTGTAAGGTCGACCAACCTACCGTTTCTTTCCATGGCTCGCCGGAGCCTGACTTCGGTCTGAAGTTCCTCGTCCGCGCTTTCCCGCTCGGAGTTTGACCCTTGACTAGAGTAGTGAGGCTGTTGTCTGTGTTGGAGATGTTGTTCCGACAGACTCGGACTTTCCCTCACCGTTGGTCTGGCGATTCCTGTGGGGGCCGTTGCTGGTCGTGGCGTTTCGGTCTCCCGGACCATTGTAACGTCTCTGTCCAATAGCCGGGTGTCCTCCACAGCGGTGACCATGTTGGCGTCTTCCTCGCCCTGATTATCAGCAACTCTGAGTCTTTGATCCATGTTGTATTGAAAATTCTTTCGATTGTCTGTAAAATGCTTAACACAAATAAAAAGTTTTATCACTAACACTAACTACTGTACACTCTATATACAACGACTCTAGATCCTGAGCTCTTCAGCATCGTTGGTAGTCCGGGAGATTTATGCGTTTCCCGGACGATGCACCAATGTCGAAAGTCTGGCGAACGCTTCTTCGACAAAGCGGACCAGACGATCAAACAGCCTTCACTTTAATGACCGAAGGGAGTCAAAACAAGAACTAGCCGAATTTGAAGAGACTATAACCAGAGATCTTTTTAACAGAGCCGGCCTTGTATTTTCGAGATCGAGATAGTTTAGAGTTATTACAAACTTTAAGGTCGGATATACGAGTGAAAACCTCGGACCAGTTATCACCGTGGTTCCTAGAATACAAGTGCGCATTTTGTTCTCATCCCCAAAGAGAAGCCAAGTCGGAAACCGTTACCCCTCGAAAGACCTGGTATTTCGAGGGGCAAAACAACGCATTTTATGATTGTTTTCTCACAAACAGTTTCCAGTTTCCAACCCTTTGGGGGTGGGGAAAGTCTCGTTTACTATTCATCTCTTAATGAGATAAATGTCGCGACCTAACGGTCCGACGGAAACATCTGCCTTGTAACGATGCAGTTTTCCTGGGGGTCGTAACCGAGACTCCTAATCCGTCCAGGCGGGGGTGACAATTCCCGACTGGACAACAAAATTGCATGCCATAAACAAGAGAATTGGGCACACCTGAGGGACAACAATTCGATTCACCAAAACCGTTATCCATGAATTTGGGTAGAGAACATTCTGAAAGATTGGTAAAGAATAATTTTCGAGATTGAAGCGAGTCAATCTCGAAAATTTTCCACACTTCTTGAATTTGCCCCAGAACATCTATGGTATTTGTTATGTATACATGCATTTGTCACCTTAAGCCAGTTAATTTGTTGATCCTTTTGCCTCTCCGCGCTGCCTGGCTATTTTTTGGTAGAATTTCCGTTAGGGACATGGAAAATATTATCATTGCATGCCAGTCCAAGCACGAGATGGCACCCCAAAGATTGGCAACGTGGGATAGATATCCTCAAAAATGGTTCGCTAGCAGACCCCCAGTGATTTTCAGGGAGCAAGACAGTGATAACGGTGCACAAACAACCCTAAGTTAGGTTACATATCTATATTCTAATGTTAATATATACTATAATGATATAATCTAACCTAACCCAACCTAACCTAACCTAACCTAACCCTTATATAGCAGGTCCTTTGTGTATTTTTATCACCGTCTTGCTCCCTGTTTCCCTTGCATGCATATCATCCCTCATTGTTTACCATGCAGACCCCAAACATTATGTATATGCAGAGAATTTTAATATTATCCATGCATGCCAGCCCAAGCACCAGATTACACCCCAAACATTATGTGGTTGCAGAGGGTCAGAATATTATCTTTGCATGCCAACCTAAAGAGGCTAGATGAAAGGTTTTGAGAGAGAAGAGGATGCATGTTTTTTCCGTTTTAGTTCACTGGTCGGTCAACGTATGCGCTGTAGTCGCCCCTGTCACCATTGTACTCACTGAGAATCATAAAGCTTATAACACCTTGTTTCTTTAAGTATTTCAAGAGCATTACCCTTTTCTAATTGGCCTGGAAGCCAGAAATTTTGGAGAGAAACCTCTGTGGAAAAACAATCTTGAAAAGTGAAATGAAGCACAAAAGGCAAAGACTAACAAATTTTTTGTGGAGAAATTAACAGTTACCTCAGAGGAGAAAGTTCAAGCAACTCTAAAAGAAAATGATAAAAGAGAGGGACAGCCTTGACCTGAAGGTTTGAAGTAATAGGGCAAGAACACTAGTGGCTCATCAAAGTGAATGTCTTTCAAACACAAACAAGGCACCTTGGCCGAACCTGTCAATCTTTCATTGCCAAGAATGAGAAGGGCTGGATGAAAATTACTTTGACATAAAGATTCAAGGTGTTTGTGGCACCTGACGCAAATGAGATCAGACCTGTGAACATCTTGATCTGGGAGCACTGGAGGGATCTCAGTTCTGGCAAAATTCAGCAGCTTGGATGAACCAATTAAATTTGCATTGTAGAAGGAAAATGAATAATCATGCCCAAAGCTGTTCAATATTGAAATACTACTAGACATCACAATCCACCATTTCATAATCTAATGCTTTAGATCACTTATAGGTCTTCTCTTTTTTCAGGTCTTTTCCATGCCTCGGTGTTGTTGTGCGCCTTTGTGCACATTGAAGCAAGAAGTGGGAGGCATTTCACTATTTAGTTTTCCCAAAAATGACAGTCTTCGCAAGAAGTGGACAGAACAATTGGGCATCTCAGATGTACCAAGTAGGTTACCAGAACTGGATTCCCTGGAAGCCAATGCCTTCTTCTTCCTTGTTGGATATTGCCTGAATGCAGTGAAAAACACCTGTTCACTTTGTGACCTTTGCTTCAGCGAGGTGCAAAGTTTAAACCCTGGGAGGGATGGTTTACCAGCAGTCTATACCTACCTCAGGGATTATAAAGGAGATGCCCTCATTTATCCATCAAGAAAGGTGTATGACATGTTATACTCATGTGAAACACATTTTCGCCTCGCAACTGATCAAGGCTTGTTAGATGACACGCACCCACGAGTTCATATGCTTCAAATTTTCAGAAAATTGGCAGAAACTGTGACCTTCTCACCTTGTCATAACATTAAAGACAAAATTATAAGGAGGTTTGTCCACATTCGGTTACGAATTCATGCCAGAAAGATGAAATACGTTGTGAAGGAACAAGTTAGCGAGAAGGAAGCGCAATTCAAGCGCAAGAAAAGGATTCTCGTTCAATGGCAATGAGACAAAGGATAGAAGAACTGTACGGGTGACTCCATTGACCCTAAACTTTGTACAACTCCAACTGGCTCAGGGTGGAGAGGTTCAAGTCTTCCTTATATCAAGCCGAAAAACACATAAATTGTCTACACCAAATAATTTGTTCAAAAAGCAATTGCTGCCATTAAGGTTCGTATCATTATGCATATATTTAGAATGATGCTGGCTGGTCATTAATGAATAAAGTTATTATTAGTTTTTAAATGTTAACCATGTGAAAGGCTGTAGAACTGCAAGTTTGACACCATAGAGTAACTTCCTCTAAAATATTATGATTGAGGCTGGAATGGAGATTCAGAGGGGGATTGCCAAGTTGTTGATCAACATGCTGCTTCATGACTCTTCACATGGGTAGTTGTTGCTGTCATTTAAGAAAAGTTTCAGTCAAACTGTTCCTTTTTGAAGATTCATTTTTCCAGGAAAGATCATGGCACAATAAAGAGATTTTGTGGTTGGTCAGCTTTTGCATTGGTCAAAATGATCCATGGGTCAGCCAAGTAGCTTGGAACCTTGCCATCCAAACTGAAGATTTGGAGCAAAAGATGATTTGGTACCAGATTTCCTGTGATATTCTGGAAGACAAATACCTGGCCAAATCTTGCTGCTTCATCCTGCTTTTTCCATTCTGGTTTATTCAATGAAGTAACCTTTGGAATACCAAAAGTACCCACCAGCTTTCTTTACCCTATTGCCATTTCTTGTTTTTAGAGAAGTTTATGAAAAACCAAAAAGACTTACTTTGTTTTGTGTTTTGGAATGAGGGAGGATCACCCCAAAATTCGTATCCCATTTTCTTTTTTGACTCTGGCAGAAAAGTTGATCAGATCTGGATGAACTGCATTCATTGCTGTGGCAGAGGGGTGAGTTAGTTTTGAAATTTTTTTGGCTTGTTCTGGCCATGCAGGCCTCAACATGCTTCCACTCCCCTTAGACATTAAGGCACTCTATGCCAACCCAAGTACTGGATGGCATGATAACAGTTATTCAGACTACAATTTTGCACCACAGTAGTGCAAGTGCTTCATATAAATTAGTAGTGCAAATAATGCCCCGGTTATTCACACTGCAAACTTGCACTGCAAATTGATGTGTAGTCCCACTTCATAGTGCAAATAACCAGGGAATTATTTGCACTACAAATTTTTATGAACCATTTGCACTACCATAGTGCAAAATTGTAGTCAGAGTAAGTCAATGGTTATTTAAACTACAATTTTACACCACAGTAGTGCAAGTGCTTTGTAAAAATTTGTAGTGCAAATAACAACATGGTTATTTGCACTACACTCTTTCACTATAATTCAATTTGTGGTGCAAGTATCTGGTGCAAATAACAGTTGCTATTCTACAAATTTTAAGCACTTGCACTACTGTAGTCCAAAATTGTAGTCTGAATAACTGTTGCCGGATGGCACCCCAAACATTGTGTGAATGGACAACGTTATAATATTATACTTGCATGCCAGTCCAAGCACCAGATGACATTATGTCAGCCATATCATAAAAATAATTCTCCTTTGGGGTTTACAGCAAATTATGAAGCAATATGCCTGTGACTGTCTCTTACTCCCCTTGTGTTCGCTGTCCAAAGATTTATTGTCTTTTGTTCATAGATTGATAAGCTTAAAAAGAGAAATGGTAGTAGTAAACTAAAAAAAAGTTGTTGGATGGAGTTGTTGTGTATCCATCCAGCCCAATAAAGGAAAGAAAACAAACGGAATTTTCAACGAAAGTCCCTTTAACTTTTTCTATCATTTCTTTATGGTATGGACTGGCCATCTACATAGCAAACGACAATCTCTGTATCTGTTAAGTTGGTAACACCAAAATGGTTGGAAAAGTGACCTTCCAAAAGGCCAAAATCTAAAAATTATTCACAGAAAGGGGACTGGGACGGAAACTAGACAATGGAAACCACAAAATCAGCGGTGAGAATCCTCCAGACAAAGCAAAGTTGAGGTACAAAAACAAATTCTAGCTACTAAATTCCCTTCTAGGAGTGGCCATTGCACTCACGTTCATCCGGAAGATCAGTGTACTCGGTCTGGCCACCAATCTCTTGTTCATCCAGAAAAGATCAGAGTACCTGGTGTGGCCAACAATTTCACCTTCATCCGCAGGAAAATCAGAGTACTAGGCGTGGCCAATGATCTCACGTTCATCCAGAAGATCAATGTACTCAGCCTGGCCAATGATCTCATGTCCATCCAGAAGAAGATCAGCGCACCCAACCTGGCCAACAATCTCACATTCATCCTAGGAAGATCAGCTCTTTCTCCCCTGCAAGTTGAGCACACCCTATTGCGCAGGCTATTGAGCAAAGTCGCTTGGAAGTCGACGGTGTGCATGCACACACGCAGGCGTGGGTTCCTCCAATGATGAACAATAACAACTTTAAAATTAAGTTAAAGTTTCCCCTTATTTGGTTTCTTTTAACTGCAGTGTTTAAAGTCTCAACCCTTTCCAGATCGATACCTTCAAACATTAGGAGTTCAACAGCTTTAACAACTGCGTAGACAGCTTTGAGTTTGTTTCCGGAGATTCAGATGTCGACAACCACTACAATTGCAATGTCTCCAACGGGTTTAAAAACGCCAATGTGAATCAAGCTGTTATTCCAGTTCCTGTGGCAAATTTGCCGTACTTTTGTGGAAGAATTGTTGAATGTTCTGCTTAAATTAACGAGTTACAAGTTCTCCAAATTATCGTATATTCATTGCTATTTCTGCAAGAAGATGAGGCCAATAGCTTTAACAACGGGCAGACAGCTTTTAGTTCGTTTCCGGAGATTCGGACATCATCAACAACAACTCAACATCATCAACTAATGCAACATCACCAACACCTCCTTGGTCATCATTGTTGCTGGCGAGTTTCTCGGTCTTGCTGCCATCGTCAGGGATGATGGCAGGGATGGGCTAAATGTTGATTAGGCTGAGTTTACTCCAATTCCCCTGGCAAATTTGCTTTTCCGAAACTTTTAAGGAGGAATTGTAAAATTTTACATTCTTTTAGCAAATTTGTTTTTACTTTGGTGAAAGATTTAAATTTGCTGCGTAAATTAATGTTTTCCAACCTATCGTATATTTATTGCTATTTCAGCAAAAAGATGAGTCTAACAGCTTTAACGAGTTCAACAACTTTAACAATTGCGAGGACAGCTCTGAGTTTGTTTCCGGAGATCCGGATGTCATCAACTATGCTAACATCAAATATAAGCCATGCCAACATCAACCATGCCAACATCAACCACACCAACGCCAACAGCTCAGCAATTGGAGGCGAGACTGCTCACCAAGTACTTGGCTCTTGCTTCACTGGTCACCACCTCACCGTCCACTGGCAAGCTCGCCGTGCTTTCAAGTGAGGGCCAGAGCATTGCATCGCGTTACACAACATTCAGGACCGGGCTGAGTCTAAAACAGTTCTTTTGGCCAATTTGCGTTTCTGATACTTTTGTTGAAGAAATGCCAAATTTGCCCATATTTAAAGCAACTTTTGAAGAGCTTTCCTTTTCATCTACGATTTTTGTTGGCATTACTGTTTTGGTGGACTGGAAATTTCTTAAAAATAGCCACCCAAACCTCTCTGAAATTTATGTAATGCGTGCAACAATTATGCAGAAAATGTTTTTCCTTCTAGTTTGATCTTGATCGTTTCGTGGAATCAAAATTTCAGACATGGTCAACAAGGACAAAGCTTCCAATGGGTCTGTTGCCAAGGTCAACAAACTGGACAACTGTAATCTTACTTTTTGTAAATCTTTCTGCAAAATTAATATTAATTTCCTGAAATTCTTTGTAAAATTTTTTCACTTCTTTTTCTGGGTAGATAAATTTTGGAAATGAGTGGCCAAATTATCCAAGCAAACCTACATCACTCAAAAACTGCAACAGACTCCTTAATACATGATATGGTGGTGGCTAATAGTCAAGTGATAGCACTGATTCAAGAACCTTACTAGGGGAGGAACTACCCTGCGGGCATCCCAAAACACTTGGGCTGCTAGTACCAAGAGGAAGGGGTAGGGCATCCATCTTCACCAAAGGTTGCAACTTACTTCTTTGCTCAGGGGGAAATTGTAACATGTCAACTTGATATGGGTATGAGTGGGGAAGCTTATGTGGTATCAGTCTAATGTAACATTACCATAAATCAGATATCTCCAGAGCTTCTCAGGCTCTTGGAGGACAAAAGGGACGGTAACATTCTCATTTCAATGGATGCAAATGCAGATAGCCCCACTAGGGGGTTTTCCGACTCAAATTCTAGGGGGAAATGATTGAAGAAGTAATTTTTCAACATGGTCTCATGGTTTGTAACAAGGGCTCTTCTTCAACCTTTGTTGATATGGGCACAGGCATGGTCATTGACATGATCCTGTACAAAAATTGTATGGTTAAGTACATTAGTATTTGGGAAGTTGACACCAGGGATCACCTGTCTG